>NZ_SCWD01000001.1 GCF_004359515.1 Macrococcus carouselicus | reverse complement strand
CTCAAGATGAGATTTCCCAACTTCGGTTATAAGATCCCTCAGAGATGATGAGGTCAATAGGTTCGAGGTGGAAGCACAGTAATGTGTGGAGCTGACGAATACTAATCGATCGAAGACTTAATCAAAAAAGATTTTTTATCGGTCTCGCTTGTCAATCACTTCTTCTTACTTATCTAGTTTTGAGAGTATATTCTCAATCTGTCTGGTGACGATGGCAGAGAGGTCACACCTGTTCCCATACCGAACACAGAAGTTAAGCTCTCTAGCGCCGATGGTAGTTGGACTTACGTTCCGCGAGAGTAGGACGTTGCCGGGCAATTTATAAATGGAGGATTAGCTCAGCTGGGAGAGCATCTGCCTTACAAGCAGAGGGTCGGCGGTTCGATCCCGTCATCCTCCACCATTTCTATTATGCCGGAATAGCTCAACTGGTAGAGCAACTGACTTGTAATCAGTAGGTTGAGGGTTCAAGTCCTTTTTCCGGCACCATGTAGAGCCATTAGCTCAGTTGGTAGAGCATTTGACTTTTAATCAAAGGGTCAGAGGTTCGAATCCTCTATGGCTCACCATTTCTTTTTAAAATTAATTGCGAGTGTGGCGGAACTGGCAGACGCACTAGACTTAGGATCTAGCGCCTACGGCGTGGGGGTTCGACTCCCTTCACTCGCACCATATATGCGGAAGTAGTTCAGTGGTAGAATACAACCTTGCCAAGGTTGGGGTCGCGGGTTCGAATCCCGTCTTCCGCTCCATTATTTTCAATATAACTGACAACTTATAATATAAAGTTGCCGGGGTGGCGGAACTGGCAGACGCACAGGACTTAAAATCCTGCGGTAAGTGATTACCGTACCGGTTCGATTCCGGTCCTCGGCACCATTTATGCGCCCGTAGCTCAATTGGATAGAGCGTTTGACTACGGATCAAAAGGTTAGGGGTTCGACTCCTCTCGGGCGCGCCATTTTATGCTACGGGAAGTAGCTCAGCTTGGTAGAGCACTTGGTTTGGGACCAAGGGGTCGCAGGTTCGAATCCTGTCTTCCCGACTTACTTCTTGAGTGATATATATGGGGGCTTAGCTCAGCTGGGAGAGCGCCTGCTTTGCACGCAGGAGGTCAGCGGTTCGATCCCGCTAGTCTCCACCATTTAAAATTAATATCATTTCGGCGGCGTAGCTCAGCTGGCTAGAGCGTACGGTTCATACCCGTGAGGTCGGGGGTTCGATCCCCTCTGCCGCCATTTATCTTTTTTAATAGTGAAACCTTGGATTTAGGACCTTTAGCTCAGTTGGTTAGAGCAAACGGCTCATAACCGTTGGGTCGCAGGTTCGAGTCCTGCAAGGTCCACTTATATAATGGAGGAATACCCAAGTCCGGCTGAAGGGATCGGTCTTGAAAACCGACAGGGGCTTTACGGCTCGCGGGGGTTCGAATCCCTCTTCCTCCGCCATTATTTTTTACTTCAGCAAACAGCAAGAATGAATACCTATTTATTATTAACGCGGGATGGAGCAGTCTGGTAGCTCGTCGGGCTCATAACCCGAAGGTCGGTGGTTCAAATCCGCCTCCCGCAACTAAGGTCCCGTGGTGTAGCGGTTAACATGCCTGCCTGTCACGCAGGAGATCGCCGGTTCGATCCCGGTCGGGACCGCCATGTATGGCTCAGTAGCTCAGTCGGTAGAGCAATGGATTGAAAATCCATGTGTCGGCGGTTCGATTCCGTCCTGAGCCATCTTTTTATTATGTTATGCCGGAATAGCTCAACTGGTAGAGCAACTGACTTGTAATCAGTAGGTTGAGGGTTCAAGTCCTTTTTCCGGCACCATGCATGGAGGGGTAGCGAAGTGGCTAAACGCGGCGGACTGTAAATCCGCTCCTTCGGGTTCGGCAGTTCGAATCTGCCCCCCTCCACCATAATAGGGGCATAGTTTAACGGTAGAATAGAGGTCTCCAAAACCTTTGATGTGGGTTCGATTCCTACTGCCCCTGCCATGGCGATTGTGGCGAAGTGGTTAACGCACCGGATTGTGGTTCCGGCATTCGTGGGTTCGATTCCCATCAGTCGCCCTTTATTATTGGGGTATAGCCAAGCGGTAAGGCAACGGACTTTGACTCCGTCACTCGTTGGTTCGAATCCAGCTACCCCAGCTTTTCATTAGGCGCCATAGCCAAGTGGTAAGGCCGAGGTCTGCAACACCTCTATCATCGGTTCAAATCCGGTTGGCGCCTCCATCTTAATTTAATTAATTCTGATGCAGGAGTAATCCTGTTTTTTTATATTCCAGACTCACTACATATGTAGTGAGTCTTTTTTTTACCTTAAAGTTTTCTTAAAAATAAGAAAAGTGATATTCAATTGAAGAGATTTCCTATATAATAAATTATATTACAATAAATTGAAAAGGGGACAATAAAATGAAGAAACTATTAGCAGCTGCACTTGCTGCATCAGTACTCACGACCGGTACTGTTCAAGTGACTGAAGCAGCATCCAAGATTGCCGTACCTGATCTTAAAGACAAAAAGACAGTTGATCAGTTAAAGAAGGGTACTTATTCGTTGCAAGGCATTCAGCTTGGCAGTTCATATGAACAAATCTATAAAAAGCTGGGTGTGCCCGGTACAGAGTATGAGAGCAGAAGTGATGACTGGACTTATTTGTCAGCTGACTATAATCAAGTAAATATCAGCTCAGAAGCAGATAGTCGTAAAGCGAAGGTCGCTGATATGAAAGTAGATAACATCTACTTTGATTACGCCGGTAAAAACTACAAACTAAAAGATATCAGTGCTGTACTCGGTAAATATAAGTATTCAGAGACATTTGATAATGATACGAAAGATATCAAAGACGACACACTAGATAGAGAATACGGGCACTTAACCTTGTTCTTTGAGCGACCTCAAGGTGAATGGGTCCTTACAGGCGGTTACATCAATAATGAAGTCAGGGAGACAGTCGATTCCTCAAAACTGAAAAATGCTGATTTCACAGCGTTAAAAGGCAGTGAATATAAGGCGATGAAAAAAGGGGATTATACCTTATTCGGAGTCAAACCCGGGATGACCAATGCTCAGATCGTTGCCAAAGTCGGTGAATCCTCTTCAGATGACATCACCCGCAAAAAGGGCCAAGTGAAAGAAGTAGTGGCAACATATGGCAGCGAAATGAATATCCTGTTCAACTACAATGTGCCGGCAGGTAATATATTGAAGCAGATCACCTTCTCATATGATCTCTATGACCATCCGCAGAAGCTGACAACAGCAGAAAAATATTTAGGCACAGCCACTTCAGTCAAAAACGGCAGTTACATGGAGGAGACAGATACAGGTAAGCAGTCGAAAATCTATACGACAACAAGGCAGTATGGTAAAAATGTGAAAGTAACCGCAGAAAAACATAACGGTTTATGGCTTGTTGCGACTGTGACATATCAATAACAATGAGGGAATCAGTCAGCTGATTCCCTTTTTCATGGCTTGACTGATCCAGACAGTTACTATATAATAAGCATACTGTCTTAATTTAATATTCTGCCACCGTGGCGGAATTGGCAGACGCGCCGGACTCAAAATCCGGTTCCTCACGGAGTGTCGGTTCGACCCCGACCGGTGGTATCTTAGAAATCCTCTCCATCTTAAATGGAGAGGATTTTGTTTTGTACAGCCATGTATGTCACCATGATGTGCTATGCTCCTTATCATCAAAAAAGTTGAACATGCCGTAGATCGCGCACATCATAATAAAATAACGAGATAAAACAGCAGTGATTTATTGACTGCTGTTAAGACTCTTATCTATAAGATAAAAATTGCTTATTTGAGGAGCAGAGCACGATAAGTAACTGACAAAATCACATTGACCACTTCATCTATAGATGATATGCTGTATTACAATTAAATAACTTATAAAGAGCAGACGGAGGGAATTGGCCCTATGAAGTCTCAGCAACCGGCAGCTGCACGGTGCTAACTCCAACAGGTTCGCCTGAAATATGAGTGTATACTTTAGTACTCCTCTTTTTCAGAGGGGTATTTTTTTATGGGAGGAAATTGCAATGTCTAATGAGTTCAGAAGAGGTTTAGAGCAGCGGCACGTCATGATGCTCAGTTTCGGTGGGGTGATCGGCACGGGACTGTTCCTCAGCACCGGCTATACGCTGCAGCAGGCAGGACCGATCGGCATGGTCATCAGTTATATCGTCGGGGCCTTACTGGTTTATATCGTGATGAAGTGTCTCGGGGCACTGGCGGTCAAGCACCCGGATGTCGGCGGGTTTCATACATATGCGAACATTTATATCCATCCGTCTGTCGGTCACGTCGTCGCCTGGAGCTACTGGCTGTGCTGGACCATTGCAATCGGTTCCGAGGTCACGGCAGGCGGTATTCTGTTTCAGAAATGGTTCCCGGATTTTCCGGTCTGGCTGTTCAGTCTCATATTCATCGTCATCATTATCGCGGTCAACATGACGTCGAGCCGGATCTACGGCGAAGCGGAGTTCTGGCTGTCGCTCATCAAAGTGCTTGCGATCATCGCCTTCATGCTGATCGGCCTGCTTATTCTGTTCAACGTGCTGCCGTCATCGCTCGAGCCTGTAACAGCAGGCGAGCAGTTATTCGATGTACCGAATGGTCTGTTCGGTATCTTCATCACGATGCTCGCTGTCAACTATGCGTTCAGCGGCACGGAGCTGATTGCGATTGCAGCAGGCGAGACGAAAAATCCTGAACATGTCATCCCGAAGACCATTCGTGCGACCGTCTGGCGGCTCGCCTTACTCTTCATCGGTACCATCGTCATCATGGTGCTGTTATTACCGACGGATCAAGCAAGTCTCCTGGAAAGCCCGTTTGTCTCGATTCTGGATAGCGTCGGCATCCCGTACGCAGGCGATATGATGAACTTCATCATCCTGACGGCACTCCTGTCCGCCGCGAACTCAGGACTTTATGCTGCGAGCAGAATGCTGTGGAGTCTGGCAGAACAGGACAATATCCTGCCGGTCGCGAAGAAACTGAGCAAGAACAGTATGCCGGTCAACGCCACAGTGATCAGCTTAGTAGGCGCGCTGTTGAGTCTGTTATCGAGCGTCATCGCGCCGACAACTGTCTATCTCGTCCTCGTCTCAGTCGCAGGCTTCGCGGTGGTCGTCGTCTGGATGAGCATCTGCCTGTCGCGCATCAACCAGCTTAAAAAAACAGGCGTGGCAAACCGCTCATCATACATCTTACCGGTGACAGGCTTCACTTTATGCCTCGTCTCATGCATCGGCGTGCTCTTCGATCCGAACCAGCGCCTCGCAACACTCATCGGCCTGCCGTTCTGCATCATCGTCGGCCTGATTCATTACTACGTCAAATACAGGAAAGGACGTGAGATCCATGAAGCTGCAAGATAAACTGAAGCAGGACATCACACTCCTCGACGGCGGCTTCGGCACGACCGTCGAACAATTCGGCTATGACGTCAAGCACCCGCTCTGGTCATCGAACTTGATCAAGCATCAGCCGGAAGCGGTGTATCAAGTCCATAAGGCTTTTGTCGACAGCGGCGCAGACATCATCCTGACCAATACTTACCAGGCAGCCGTGCCGTCATTTCTGAACAGCGGACTGACAAGAGATGATGCAGTGTACTACCTGCAGCAAGCAGTGACACTTGCAAGACGTGCCGCGACAGACCAGACAATCGTCGCCGGCTCGCTCGGACCATACGGCGCCATGCTCGGCAACGGTGCAGAGTATACAGGTGATTACGAAGTGACAGCGGAAGACTATATTCATTATCATCAAGAACGGCTGGATATATTGATAGCAGCAGGCATCACGGTCTTTGCCTTTGAGACAGTGCCTAATGTGGAAGAAATCAAGGCGATCAAGACATTGCTCAGTAACTATGACAATATCGAATGCTGGCTGTCCGTCACCTTGAGGGATAAGAACCACCTCTCAGACGGCACATCCCTGAAAGACGTTTGTGAAATCGTTAGCACCATTAAGAACATTCATGCATTCGGCGTCAACTGTACGAGCGCCAAAGTCATCGATGCCGCGGTTGAAGGCCTTCTGCAGCACAGTAAGCATCCACTTATCCTCTATCCGAACGGCGGCAGAACATATGACGCAGAGAAGAAAATCTGGATTGATCAGGAAGATAGTTCGCTCGTGGAAGCGGCTGTCAGATGGAAGGAGCAGGGTGTGAAGATCATCGGAGGCTGCTGTCAGGTGGGGCCTGAGGAGATAGGGGAGGTTGTAAAAAACTTTAAAGTGTAAAAAGAAATTGTTGACTCAAATAAATTACTATATAATTTTAATTAAGAGAATAGGTTATTCAAAATCACAAATCAAAGCATAATGTTGTTCTAAATTAATAAGAGTATTAAGAAAGGAGGAGGGATTATATGTTTAAAAATCTTAAACAGATGCAAGATTCATTAGATGATGTCTTAAACAAAAACTATAAAACTTTTGTTAAAGATAAAAAAAATGAAAATCCACTAATTAAAACATATATATTTGAAAATCATAGTGTTCAAAATGAAGCTAACAAAAAGGATGAAATTACCAAGATATTAAGAGGCATAGAGTTCGAAAAAAATACATCTACGCAGATAATCGAGACAATCGATGAAAATATGGTTATACTTACAATATTTGGTGTTGAATATTACTTTGACATAAGTAATTCTCGATTTTGGAAGATGCATTCTTTAGATTATGCTAAAAATACTGATAGGGTACAAAATACTTTATTGCAACAAAGAGAAATGGATAACATTTGGCTTCCTAGTGCATTTATGTATTCTACTGAGAATCGTTTGGGTGAGTTGTATAGTCTAGGTATTTCATTTAAAGATATTTTAAAGGAAGAAAAAAACTCAAATATTGAACGTTTCTTAAATGAAACGAATGATTTAAATCTGCACCTATCAAAAAAAATGGCTAAACCAATTATCAAAAGTTTATTGAATGAAAACTTTAAGAGAGAACTTTCAATTAAGACTATCGGATTATTAACTAGTGATGAAAATGACGAATTTATTGTAGATACACTAAAATATAATGGAAAATTTACTGCCAGGGGAAATTCTTTTTCTATGCACATTAACAATGTGAATAATATTCTTGATAATTATATGGGAAAAATTAGCGTGCTTGAAAATGATTACCCCTTACAATTAAAAGGAAAAAAAATTGATGGAAATTTTCTTGTGATAAAACTTGCAAGTGAAGTGAATATAGATAAATTTATTGAAAAAATGTGTGATGGCACTAAGCCTTTTAGATTATGGGCCACTCCTTATAAAATAAGAGAAAATGTTGTAAGGATCAAAGCGATTGATACACATATGGGAAATTATTCAAAAAGGTTGAACATCAATATAAACACCAGTAAAAAAACCTTAATAATTGAGTTGTTACCAGAATCATGTGGCAATTCTATTGCAAGACTTATTACTAATATTAATTTATTTGTGGACGCTAGTGCAAATTTGACAGTAGGTGATAAACAACATGAATATTTCCGATACTGAAAAGTTAAGTGAACTAGAATTATTAAACTTTTTTCTCAACTTATTAAAAGAAAATGCCCATGTGGGTGTTATAAATATTTTGTGTTTAAACAATTATACTTTATTTAGTATTGAGAAAAATGTAAGGACTGAGCAAGGAACAATAAAATTTGATATTTGTTTTAAGAAAGATAATGCAGCTTTTTATGGATTAGAATTAAAAGGTGGAAGATTCGATAATGATATAAGCCAAATTGAGAAATATAATAATTTTGAGCGTACACAATATTTAAGAAATGAAACTCTAAGTCATATTAATCAAAATAACTTTAGTGTACATATTATTTTTAATATTCAATTAAATAATACTATAGATAATTATATGGAAAATTTAATATATAGTGGTTTTACATTTAGAAATAATAAAATAATATTTGAATGTGAAACTGAGTTGTTTAAGTTGATAAATGAAGCCATGGAGACTACTGATATAGAGAATATTCAACGCATAATTCATTTCGATAAAGAAACAGAAGATAAAGATATAGCAAATGAAATTTGTAGTGAAGTAGATGCTTTATTAATGAATCAATGTAGTTTTACTATAGATGAGATAGTTAGCCGAGCATATTGTTCAATACCAGATATGGCTACAGTTATAGGTGCAGATGTAAGATCCTTCGGGAATAAAAAAGTGAAAAAAATGTTGGATCTTATGGGTAGAGTTGGTTATACCAAATTAATGAAATGGGAAAATCGACAATGGCATCCTTTGAAAACAATAAAATTAAATGATGTAAAAATTGCGAGACGTAACTATTTAGAATATATTAATAACCCATTCTCAAATCCAGAAAACAATCAAATGAGTATTGATGAGTTTATCGAGTAAAGTTTAATTAACTAGGAGATGGATAACCTTGAAGCAGATAAGAGTATCAATTGATTTAACCAGTTGGTCAAATGGATTTCCTCCAATGCCCTTTGTGATATATTCAAATAATCTGTTCAAATTCAAGATGGAAGAATTGATGAAAAGTGTCGTATATTCTACTAAATATCCGCATCTAAATAAAATGCTATTGAATGATTATTGGGCATTATTAAGATATTTTTATTGTTTTAGTAGCGATATAGACTTTAAACTTAGTGATATTTTTAAGGATGTTGATGCACATCAAAAAACGATTCTTAGTGATGATATCGGTATGGGCATGGCATATTGCTTTATGGATGCTACTGTAGGAATAAATGGATGGGTAGATACAAAATTCTTTTTAAAATATTATCCTTTTCTGAATCCGGTAAATAATGGGTATAGAGGGAACTATAAATCTCCAGACTTCTTAGTAATGGATTCTAACGATGAATTTTATTTAATAGAATGTAAAGGCACACAAAACTCTATTACATCACAAAACAAACAAATAAAAGATGGCAAGTTGCAAATCCAAGGAATAGTTGATCCAGAAAGTATAATCAAAGAAAAGCTCGTAATGAGTAGTTTTATAAGATATGAAAGTAGTACAAAGTCATCAATATTTAAAATTGTAGATCCGGAATTTAATTTAGATTTTTCTAAAGTAGAAAAATCTAAATTAAAACTATTTGTTATGAAATATGAGCTTTTCAAAGAACTGAGTTTTATATATCCAGATATTTTTACAGAAAAAAGATTCAACAATTACAATATTTTCAAACAATATTTTCAAAATAATAAGCATACGGATTTAAATGATATACATAATGACATAAAAATTGAATTTGATGGAAAAATTTTGGAAAATATAGAGAATTTTAGTAATTTCACTGACCTCATAAATCACTATAAAGTAAATAAGAATTTTTGCGATAAATTTAGTATCAATTATTCTTCATACGAGGAAAATAAAACAGATATAAAATCACAAAATAAAAGTTTAAATAAAAAGAAGCTCATTGAATATCTTATGGAAGATGAAAGACTTATTAAAAAAATTGGAGAAGAAAATATAAATAAAATCATTAATAATATAGTAATGAACAAGAACGCAGATCTTATTTATAATAAGAATATTGTTTCTGGGACATATGGAGTGAAAATGAAATTTAATTCTCCTTTTCTTGAAGCAGAAAAATGATTATTTCGTTTGTCAAAATAAGCTAGACAACTAAAAAAGCCTTCTGTGCTAAACTCAATATGTATTTCCGACCAAAGAAAACATAAGGAGTTAGCACAAATGGCCTATACACATCTTACCACGGATGAACTTGCGTTCATAGAATCATATTACCACCAGAAAATTTCGGTCAGTGAGATCTGCCGGAGAATTAAGCGTTCAAGACAGACCGTCTATAATGTAATTAATGCATTCAAAGCAGGTATATCTGCACTGGAATTCTATCAGAACTATAAGAAAAGAAAATCCCGTTGTGGAAGACGTAGAATCGTCCTTCCTAAGCATCAGACCAGTTATATTCGAGAAAGAATAGCCGACGGCTGGACACCTGACACTATCATAGGCAGGAATGAAGAATCTATCAGCTGCTCTGTTAAAACTCTGTACAGAATGTTTAGGGAATATATTCTTCCTGTTCAATCACTTCCAATGAAAGGGAAAAGAAAACCTAACGGTTATCATGAGAAAAGAGGTCGTCAGACTTTCAAACGCCACATTTCAGAAAGAACAGTTGAATTTCCTGACTTTGATAGAGAGTTCGGTCATCTTGAAGGAGATACGATTGTCGGTCGTCGTCATGGCAGCGCAGTCATCACCCTTATTGAACGTGTTTCTAAGATGATCATCACCCTACGACCGGAAGGTCGCAAGGCATCCGACATTGAAAAAGCATTAAACAGTATGTTTTCGGCTTTACCTTATCGTCTCTTTAAATCCATTACATTCGACTGCGTTAAAGAGTTTTCCAGCTGGAAGTCAATCAGTAACCAACACGATATATCTATCTTTTTTGCTGATCTAGGCACACCTTCGCAGCGTGGTCTTAATGAACATTCAAATGGAATGCTTAGAAGAAACGGTCTGGACAAAGATATGGATTTCAACACAGTTACAGACGACTATATTATTCAAGTTGCACATTCCCTAAATAATCGACCTAGAAAATCTCTTGGTTATAGGACACCATTGGAAGTATTTATGAGTTTCATCGAAGATGAGAAGTTGTCTAGCTTATTTTGACAAACGAAAAAACGAAAAAATAATAATAGCATAAAAGATTCTTTTACAGAAAAGTTTTATATAGGAGAATTATTCATGACAAAAGAAATCATTGAAGAGTTAGTAGATATTAATGAAAATATATTACTTAAAAAAGATCCAGAAATACTAAGAATATTATTAAAGGATCGTACAACTAAAAAAAATATAATCTGGGCCACAAAAAGCTATGAATTATTAGGGAAAGGATTTGAAGAAAACTCCCACATTAAAGTTCCTCTTATCACTGGAAATAGAGAAGGGGTTATAAGACCTAGAGTAGAAAAATTGAAATATGAGCAAAAATTGCGAACAAAGGGTAATGCGGAAGTCTTTACCCCTATGTCGATAGTTAAAAAACAAACTGAATTAATTGAGGAAACATTCAAACACTTACCTCTCGACAAATATTTATCGAAAACTATAATGGAGCTTACATGTGGTGAGGCCCCCTATATAGTAAATAGATATGACACTGTGACAGGAAAGACTATTCAAATATCAGAGAGAGCAGGATTTCTCGATAGGAAGTTACAAAAAATATGTCAAAATATCAAAAGTCACGATGAATGGTATCAAGCTGTTAAGTGTGCCTATAAAAATAGCTACGGATATGAATATCAAGGGGATTCTCTTTTATTAGCAAGAGAAAATTTATTCTATACATTCGTTGATTATTACATTTTTCAATTTAAAGCTGCTCCTTCTAAAGTTTTAAAAAAAGAAATAGCTAATATTATAAGTTTTAATATTTTTCAAATGGATGGTTTATTGTTATCAAAACCTTTTATTGAAAAGAGTAAAGAGATTGAGCAACTTGTTTTTTTTGAGGCAGATTTATTTAATGAAAACAATGTCAAAAACCAAATTGTGTATAAAGAAAATCGTCCATTAAATGTATTGACAACAAATAATAAAGGTAAGGGTGAATTAGCTATGAAGTTTGATGTTATTATTGGTAATCCCCCATATCAAGAAGAAGCTAAAGGTAGTAGTTCAAAAGATATGCCTATTTACCACAAGTTTTATGATGAAGCGATACAGTTGGCTGATATTTGTATTCTTATTACCCCTGCAAGATTTCTCTTTAATGCAGGAGGTACCCCTAAAAACTGGAATAAAAAAATGTTAAACAATAATCATCTTAAAGTTATTGATTATGAACAAAATAGCTCAAAAATTTTTGAGAATACTGATATTAAAGGTGGTATTGCAATAACATTATATGATAAAAATAAATATTTTGAACCAATAGGCGTTTTTTCTGCTTACCCAGAATTGAATTCAGTTTTGAATAAGGTCGAACACTATGGTTATTCCCCATTGTCTAATATAGTATATAACCGTGGGATTTATAGATATTCTAATTTAATTTATAAAGATCATCCTGAAAAGATGAATAGAATTTCTGACAGAAGAATAGCATCGAATGCTTTTAAAAATTTACCAGAATTATTTTATAAGACTAAGCCTAAAGATAACCATGAATATATACAAATAATTGGTAGAGAAAATAATAATAGAATTACACTATGGTTTAGAAAAGATTATATGAATGAACCAGAAAATTTTAATTCGTATAAAGTTATATTACCTAAAGCAAATGGATCAGGAGCAATTGGTGAAGTCTTATCTACACCCCTAATCGGGGCCCCCCTAATCGGGTATACAGAAACATTTATTTCTATAGGTAATTTTTCTGATGAATATGAAGCAAATGCTTTGAATAAATACATTAAGACTAAGTTTGCTAGGGCTATGTTAGGGATTCTTAAGATTACACAGGATAATACTAAAGCAGTTTGGGGAAAAGTTCCTATTCAAAATTTCAGTTCAAAATCTGATATAAATTGGGAGGGAACAATCTGTGAAATTAATCGTCAGTTATATAAAAAATATAATTTAAACCAACGTGAAATTGATTTTATTGAAAAAAATGTGAAGGAGATGAAATGATGTCACTTAACATTCAAACTTCACAACAAATAGAACCTAAAATTTATGCGTATATAACACCTGATAATATTAAGAAACAAGGTTGGATTAAAATTGGATATACCGAAAATGATACAGAAACACGAATCAAACAACAGACCCATACGGCCGGAATTAAGCCTATAATTTTATGGGAGCATGAAGCTCGATTTGACGGTGGAGGTTATTTTAAAGATTATGATTTTCATTCATACTTGACCAAAAATGGTGTCAAACGAGAGAAAGGTACTGAATGGTTTCTGTTTAATGGTGGACAAGATGAAGCTCTAAACTATTTTTATAATTTTAAACATAAAAATTATAAGGGTATCAATAAGAAAAGTGCTTCAGAGTATATCTTACGTGATGAACAAAAAAATGCTGTTGAGCAAACCATGGAATATTTCACTCATTATCAAGATGAATTTTTATGGAATGCAAAACCACGATTTGGAAAAACCTTAACAACGTATGATCTTGTGAGAAAGATGGATTTACAAAAAGTTTTAATAGTGACTAATCGGCCTTCTATTGCAAATTCTTGGTTTGATGATTATGAGAAATATATTTCTTGGCAGACAAGCTTCTATTTTGTTAGTGAGTCAAGTTCTCTGAAAGATAGAGTAACATTAACAAGGCAAGAGTTTAAAGAAAAATTAGATGCTGATATTGATGCTAAATGTATTGAATTTGTTAGTTTACAAGATTTAAAGGGATCTAAATATTTTGGTGGTAATCTTGATAAGCTAGAATGGATAGCTCATTTAGAATGGGATATGCTAATTATTGATGAAGCTCATGAGGCTATAGACACTTTTAAGACTGATATTGCTTTTGATAAAATTAAAAGGAAATTTACTTTGCACCTTTCGGGAACTCCATTTAAAGCTTTAGCAAGTGGGAAATTTAATGAAAACCAGATTTTCAACTGGACATATGAAGATGAACAGCTTGCTAAAAAAAATTGGAATAGACTTGAAAATAACCCTTATGAAACTCTACCTAAGTTAAACATGTATACTTATCAAATGTCATCAATGATTTCTGACCGTATTAATGAAGGCGCTCAAATAGACAAAGAAAACATGGATTATGCGTTTGATTTAAACGAATTCTTTGCGACAAATGATAAAGGACAGTTTATCCATAAAGCGGACGTTGAAAAATGGCTAGATACTTTAACTAAGGGTGAGAAATATCCATTTAGTACTCATAAACAAAGAAATGAACTCAAACATACATTATGGTTGCTAGATCGAGTCGCTAGTGCACGTGCGCTCCAAAGTTTATTAAAACAGCATCCGACATTTGAAAATTATGAAATTATATTGGCTGCTGGTGATGGTAAGGCTGAGGGAGATTATGTAGTAACTACTGATACTTCACTAAATAAAGTGAAAAATGCTATAAAAAAACATGATAAAACTATTACTTTATCTGTCGGTCAATTGACAACAGGTATAACCATTCCTGAATGGACAGCTGTATTAATGCTCAGCAATATGAAATCACCGGCTCTTTATATGCAAGCAGCTTTTAGAGCACAAAACCCATATGAATGGACAATTAATGATGGACAAAACGAAATTAGATACAAAAAAGAAGATGCTTATGTTTTTGATTTTGCCCCTGAAAGAACCCTTATTATATTTGATGAATTCGCAAATAATTTATCAACTAAGACAAACAATGGCAAAGGGACGCTAGAAGAGCGTAAAGTAAATATAAAAAGACTTTTAAATTTTTTTCCGGTGATTGGTGAAGACCAAGACGGAAAGATGATAGAGTTAAGTGCCGAGCAAGTAATGAGCATTCCCAAAACAATAAAAGCAACAGAGGTAGTAAAACGTGGTTTCATGAGTAACTTACTATTTTCCAATATTAGTAATATATTTTCCGCTCCTAGCGCTGCACTAGATATTCTGAACCGTTTACCAGAAGAGAAGCAAGGGAAAAGTGAGAAAGTAGAATCAATAATTGATACTAATGAAGTTGAAGTAGACGACCAAGGAGAAGTTAAGGTTTCTAATGAACTTGTGATATCAAAAACGGATGCTATTTTTGGAGAAAAGGTTTTTGATTTTAACAATCATTTTGAAGAATCAGAGATAGATCTATCGACTGATAGAGAAACTAAATTAATTGCAAAGAATGTAAGTCAATTATTAAAACCTCACATAACTGAAGTACAAGCAGAGTATCAACTGTCTAATAAAACGACGAATAGAGTTGTTAATCAAATTCAGCAAGAAATTGAGTATGAAGTTAAGCGACTTAACACGGAAACTAATATCAAAAAAGCTCACTTGGAAAATGAATATAAGAAAAGTTTAGAGGAAGCTGTAACAACTAAAGAAAGAATTGATGTTAAAGATTCATTTACAGACAATCTTGAACAATTATTAAAACAGCATACATCAGACTTAGCAACTCAGGTTAATACTAAAGTAGAAGAGCTTAAAAAAGATATCGTTTATGAAGAAGAAAGAAAGATTGAAGAGAAGAAAAAAAATACTATACAAGATGAGATTCGTAGTAGATTAAGAGGTTTTTCTCGTACGATTCCAAGTTTTATCATGGCATATGGTGACGACAATCTGACTTTAAATAATTTTGACCAATATACACCTGAGAATGTATTCGAAGAAGTTACAGGTATTACTTTAGAGGAATTTAAGTTTCTACGAGATGGTGGAACTTATACCGAGGAAGGAGTAATCAAACAATTTAAAGGCGGCTTATTTGATGAAGTAGTTTTTAATGAATCAATAAAAGAGTTTCTTAATAAAAAAGTTCAACTTGCTAATTATTTTGAAGACAATAAAGAAGATATATTTGATTATATACCTCCTCAAAAAACAAACCAGATTTTTACACCAAAAAAAGTAGTCATTAAGATGGTCGATGACTTAGAAAATGAAAATCCTGGTATATACGATGATTCTTCTAAAACTTTTTCTGATTTATATATGAAGTCAGGTTTATATATCACTGAAATTGTAAAAAGGCTCTTTAATAGTGATATAATTAAAAATAAAATACCTGATGACCATGAAAGATTAAAGCATATTCTTGAAAATCAAGTCTATGGATTAGCACCAAGTGAAATCATCTATAATATTGCTACTAATTTTATATTCGGCAATCTTGATAAAGAAATAAGTAGAAAAAACTTTAAGCATTTTGATATTGTTCCACATACTAAAACTGGAAATGTTGAAGAAGTCTTATCTGATTTATTTGAAAAGAATTAGCGACGTTAGTATAGGTAGTTAGAAATGGCTAAAATAGATAATCAATATATTTATGGTAGTACTAGTTTGAGGCGAACAACTATATCTTTTCTAAAGGAGTATTCCTATGACAATTAACACCTCTAAGCGTTATTTTTTTGTCGGCTCTCAAAACCGGGTAGATGAACCGAAGGACTTTTTAACAACTGGTAAATGGCGCCTTGGTTGGTTTGATGATGAAGATAATAAAGCTTATAAAACTGCGCTAAAACATCTTAAGAATATGAGAGCGGGAGATTTTATTTTTCTGAAATCAACTTTCACTCAGAAGAATAACCTTCCCTTTCAAAATGTTAATAACAGATCTGCATCTGTCATGCGCATATTAGCAGCTGGAATTATTAAATCAGTTGAAGCAGATGGACATACTGTTCTAGTTGATTGGTTCAAGGATTACACTGATGATTGAAAAGATTGGTATTTCTATACTGAACGTAATGCACTATGGGAGCCTGATTTAAAAACAGGTAGATTTGCTGTAGAGTTGATTGAGTTCGCTTTAAATCAAAAAGAACAGGATTATTCTCAGGCTCTCAATACTCCTGGCTGGTCTCATTTTGTGTTACCTGAAGGTAGTCCATTTGTGAGCATCCTTCAAAAGAATGTACCTTTAAAACTTTCTTATGAAGATCTAAAATCTAAAAATTTGATTGCTTATGAATTTAGAGGTAAGCGATACGAGCCTACTGGCAACCTAAATAAGTTTACATGGAAAGACTTTGTAAAAAAGATAGCTATCCATTTTAATCTTGTTGAGCAATCAGATATTGAGATTAAGCCTGAAGATGTATTCCCCGCATCAGTTATTGATAAGGAGTTTCTTTTAAAGAATATAGTTTTTAACTCTATCGGTTTTTATCGGACAGCCGAAGAAGTAGAGAATAAAAAAGTAGTGAGAAAATCAAATCCTGTCTGTAAGACAACTGAAATTGATTTTGGTGAAGCGAGTCTATGGTTTGGTTCTATTGCAGGCAATGATGCGATTTACTTGATACAAGGAATACTCAACAAATTCGGTAATGAAGAAGATTCAATTATCCTTTATTATACTGATAAAGTAGAACGTAAAATCTCTGAGGATACAGAAAAAGAAGTAGAAGAAATTTTTAAGGAAGAGAAAGTAACCGAGCGCCGTCACCTTAATACGATTCTTTTTGGGCCTCCTGGTACAGGTAAGACACACGAGGTGGAAAGCTATAAAAAGAACTTGATTGTTGATCAAGCTACAAATGATGACGAATATCATTTCGAAGGTCTAGGCTGGCGCCATGTGATTTACTTAGCTTTCAAAGAGAATAACTATAAGCCGATGACAGTAAAGGAAATAGAAGCAACTGAAGTTGTCCAGAAATTCGCAGCTACTAAAAAAAGTAAAACCCCTTACGGCACGATTTCGACCGCTATACTTGAACATTTAACTGCAGAGAGTACGACAATAGCTAATCGCAAAGGGACCGACTTGTTCACTAAAAAGAACAACAAATGGCAGCTCACTGAACAAGGCAGAAATGAAGCCGAGGAAGTGATGCTTCCAAAGGTTGCTGGTAATTCAATCGATTATTTCTATGACTTTATCACGTTCCACCAGTCTTTCGGCTATGAGGATTTTATTGAAGGGATCAGAGCTGTGGTCAACGAAAAAGAAGTCAGCTATGAAGTGCAGGAAGGCGTCTTTCTCCGCTTCTGTCGCAAGGCGATGAAAGATATCGAAAATGGAAATGATAATAACTTCTTATTCGTTATTGATGAAATTAACCGGGGCAATATCAGTAAGATATTCGGCGAGCTGATCACGCTTATTGAAGGCAATAAACGCATCAGCTATGTGGATGGCAGATGGTCCGGCATGCAGGCAACGCTTCCTTATTCCGGAGAATCGTTCGTTGTGCCTGACAATGTCTATATTCTCGGTACCATGAATACGGCTGACCGTTCGATTGCAACGATTGATACGGCACTCAGACGCCGCTTCGACTTTGTCGAGATGATGCCTGACAGTGAGGTTGTTCGGCGTGAGGTCGGTGAAGAGGGTATGATCGGTGATGTTGACGTCGCAGGTATTATGGAAGTGATGAATCAGCGCATCCAGTTCCTCTATGACAGGGAGCACACACTAGGCCATGCTTTGTTTCTTGAAGTAGAATCGCTTGAAGAACTCAAGCATCGTTTTGAGAATAAGATTATCCCGCTCTTGCAGGAATATTTCTTTGATGACTATCAGAAAATCAAAGCCGTGTTGAATGATGTGGAGGGTATCTATATTCAGCAGCGTCAGGAGAACTTAAATGATTTGTTTGATCCTCAATTGATTGTTGATTGGTACGATGAATCAACTGAAGTCTTTGAACTGAATCATGATGTGTCCATCGGTGACTTTGAGCAGTTCATCCGTAATGTCATCTCAAGACAGGAGGTCGTGAATGAGTAGGAACAGATATATCACTGTGGTTGAGTATGGGCGTATTCATACGGGAGATGTCTTCGGTGATGTCGTAATCTCACAGCAGGATATGATGGACTTGCGGCAGTTCATTGATGACAGCAACAGCTCAGATGCTTCAATCGCTGATTTCTTGAAGCCCATCAGAAATGGGGTGCAGGTCAACAACTATGTCGGTGTACTGAAGACGAAGTCAGGCCTCACTATTGAAGTACTACCGAAGATTTCTAGTAAGACTGAACAAATCAATCAGGTGAAGCAGCTCTTCTTTGACATGTTAAGGACTGTTAAGGACTGTTAAGGACGTGAACGGGAAGGTCTTTGATATGACGAATCTGGATGTCAGTCATCATTATCTGTTAGAGCTCTTTATCTCCATGTTTCTGCATGAAGTCAGCTTAATTGTCAAAAATGGTATGAATTCAGGTTATGTGATACATGAACGGAATGAGCCTTTCCTGAAGGGGAAGCTCCTCATGAATAAGCAGATTCAATATAATACAGTCAATAAAGCCCGTTTCTATAACCGTTTCGATGAATATCATCTCAATATTCCTGAGAATCAGATACTTAAGGCGACATTACTCTATTTACTGAAGGAAACTTCAGATCACCGTAACAACAGAATCATCAGAGAACTGCTTAACTATTTTGAACAGGTGAGTCTGTCACGTCACCCAGAGCAGCTCTTCAGCAAGGTGAAGACAAGCCGGCAATATGTATATTATGATCAGGCTCTGCAGTGGGCAGAGATATTTCTGCTGAAGAAGTCATTCACATCGTTCCGAGGAAACTCGCTTGCCTTTGCCCTTCTGTTCCCGATGGAGAAAGTGTTTGAGTCTTATATTGCGCATCACTTGAAAAAGATGCTGGGCAGTGATACCGTGCAAGCACAGGAAAGCCGTTATTATCTCTTTAAGGATGGCAAAGAAAGAGGGAATTACAGGCTCAGACCGGATATCGTAGTGAGAAAGAATAATGAAGCTCATGAAGTCATCATCATAGATACGAAATGGAAACGCCTCGATTCAACGGGCCCCTCCCAGGCCGATCTCTATCAGATGTATGCCTACTATACGAGATATCATCATCACCAGCAGAATGTGAAGAAAGTCGTGCTCCTTTATCCATACAGCCCATTATTCAAGGAACGGCAGTATGTGAGTAGGGGGCATAATATGACAGAAGAAGCGGTCGTGGAAGTGTGTTACGTGGACTTACTGAACCCGGATTGGCAAGGCAAGCTGATGAAGATATTAGGATAGATATTAAAAATGCAAAATCTCCTCTGAAACATTCTCAGAGGAGATTTTTTTACTTTACCCAATCCCCTAACAACTACGTCATTTCTTGTCACAACCATGTCATATACTCCTATAAAAAGGAGGTCATTTGCACATGGATAAATTCAAGAAGATGCTGTTTGAGTACTTTGTCGTCCTGGAGGAGGAATATGAGCCGCCGTCCATTAATGCTATTCTGCTGTTTCTCATGGTTCATACTCTTGTTTCTGCAACGGTGTTTTATCTGGGGAATTTGTAATAAGGCATCTTAAATTCTAAAGCCTGTTTTACTTTCTCCTCCCATCCATATTCTTCTTTGCCGCCATTCCCGGTAAATGTCATAGAGGCACACTAGAATCCAGAGAAGACTCAGTATACGCCATAACCACTCGTCACTCAGAAAAACGGTAAGGTAATAACAGATGGCGGCGAAGGCTATGATGCAGAGTCCCTGAATGATTGTATTGATCCATGACCAGCGCAGCCGGACTATCAGCGGATAGTGTCTGCTGTAATCTTCGCGGTTTAGGGTATTAGTGAAAATGTTTGTGCCGAAGCCTGCGACGAGTGTCAGTGCACCGAGTAGCATAAAGAGGGCATATAGATTATCTGGTGTCAGGCCTGATCTGATGATGTCAGGTAGATACAGCAAGCCGAGGATAAGCATGCCGATCTGACTGAAAAGAAGAATAGTGTCATATCTGTTCATATTCGTCTCCTTTACTAATCAAGAGTAATTTTAACCATTATATTATAGACCTAACAATGTGTAAATATCTACCGCAAAGGGAATAATCAACTATTACACGGGGGAGGTATTGTATGGATATTAAACGATTGTTTGAGAATGACAAGGTTTATTTCGCAGCTACATTGAATCCAGGTGCGACGGATGAGGAGATTGAGGCCCTTGTTGAAGTATTTAAGGCACCGCTTGATGAACAGTTCGTGGCGCTGTACCGGGAAGCGGATGGTGAGAGTTATGACAGTGTCGGTCTGTTCTTCGGTCTTGAGTGGCTGCCGCTGGAGGAAGTGATCAGGGAAGTCGAGTTCAATCAGGATGAAGCGGAAGAGATTGCTGTTTCTGTTGTGCCTGAAGGTGCCATTAAGGAAGAGTACTATCATGAGCTCTGGCTGCCTTTTGCGACTGACGGTTTCGGTAACTTCCTGGCTGTTGATACAGATCCGGGTGAGACGGGAACAAAGGGACAGGTCATCACCTATGGCAGCGATCTCGAGACGATGTATGTCGTCGCCGAGTCATTGAATGATTTCCTGGCCTTCATCGAGAAGACGATTGACACCGATCAGTACCATATAGACGAGGACGGGCGTTTTCACTATGGCCAGGATGAAGTGCTTTTCTTTGATAAACTGAAGGACATGGAGCTGCCTTTAAAAGGCTAAGTTCATTAGAGGTCATAAAATCAGATAAGCAGAGAACACCCCGACAGTTAGGATTCAATCTAACAGCCGGGGTGTTTTATATCTTATGGACACTTTTAATGTCATTGAATGCTATCGGTTTTAACTCAGCAGTTGCAGTGAGGCGGAATTCACTGTCTCCGTATATCCATAACTGATAAGGCTGGTAGTGTGTATAGCCGTTATCGTCTAATAAATGCTGCTGTATCAATTCTTTCTGGTGAAACAGTTCTTTAATCCATGGAATCTCCATCAGCTTCTCTGTTTAGCTGATCTAAAACATTTGTCTATATCATTAATATTTGAATTATAAAAATTAAAATAAATTGTAAATAAATGTTGTAAAATGTTAATCATACATTAAAATTAAAATATAACAAAAAAGAAAAGTGGATAAAAAATGCGGAAATATCAATTAGGAATTGTAGTAATAATTGTTGTATCTTTTTTTAGTTACCAAGTATTTGCCAATACAAATCATTTAGAACCAAGCAATAAAGAACAGAAAAACTCTACTGACAGAAGCTTGAGTGGAACTCATGTAACACCACGTGATTTAGTTCAAGATTCTGATGTTTATGTAGTTAGTTCAAGAAAATAGATGCCTAAAATTATAACCTATATATCATTGCTGATAAGTATTTTAATTCTGCTATTATTTATTTTCTTTCAAAATGATAAAGATGAAACTGTTAAAATTAACCCAGATAAAGAGACAATCCTTTATGTGTTTGGCCATGGCTTTAATAAATCCGGGAAGATCGTTAGGATGGACGATGATAAGGTAGTGAAAGAATCAAAGCTTTACAGAGAGAATCTTAATGCTTTGAAGTCCCGTGGAAATCGACATTACTTATGGAGTGGTCACAATAAGAAGTTAGTTGAGATTGATTCTAGTCTTAACCTTAAAGAAAAGACTAACAAAAAAGATGATATTCTATTCTTTGATAAGAAAGAAGATATAGAAGTAATCGCCTATAATATTGATACTACAAAAACCACAGTAGAAATTAAAGATGGTAACCAAAAGATAACTAAGAATTTCCCACCACTAGTTGTCAAAAGTTTAATTACTGATAAAAAGATATACTTGTACTCTGATAATATGATTAATAATTTAGCTGCTGTATACGTTTATGACAGGGAAAAAGAAAATTTTGAAGAGATCACATTGCATCATATCAATGCATCTGAGATGAAGTTAGTGAACGATAAGTTAGTTTTAACTACAGAAAATGAACTTACGGTGATTAATACGACAACAAAGGATGTTAAGTATTATCCTTTAAAAAATCATCAACTATTATTAAATATCAGTGATATTAATAAAGAAATGTACATTACTTATGCAGAAGAAGGTCAACTTGGTGTTATGAAAGTGAGTGAGCAAGGAAACGTTAAGTTAGATCGTTCTATGCCATTTAGATACTATGATAGCAAAGTAGTTGGAAATAAATTATATGCCATAGATATTGATGAAGATAAAAAGCTTGAATATACAATGAACATCATTGATATAGAGCAATGGAAAGTGATAAAAAAATATAGAATACCGCATCAAGAGAATAATTTAACAGATTTTGAAGTTATCAACAAAGCCTCCAACGAATAATTTTGGAGGCTTTATTGTAATTAACCGGACTCTTAAACGATAGGTTCTTTTTGGCATCAATCCAAACTCACAAGCAGAGCAATCCGGAACATTAGAGACTCTATCTAACATGGCACTGCCTTTAAAAGGCTGAGTTCATTAAGCGTAATAAAATCAGATAAGCGTAGAAGGGTTAAAGATACCCCGACAGTTAGGATCCAGTCTAACAGCCGGGGGTTTTATATTTTATGGACACTTTTAATGTCATTGAATGCTATCAGTTTCAACTCAGCAGTTGCAGTGAGGCGGAATTCTAGCCAGGCATGGTTTATATCTTCTTCATCCAGACTTTCCATACGCCCAATCAGTACTTGGTTGTTATGCAGTGTCAGTCTGACTTCACTGTCTCCGTATATCCATAGCTGATAAGGCTGATAGTTAGTGTAACCATTATCATCAGATAAATGCTGCTGAATCAATGCTTTACGTTCATATAAATCTTTGACCCAGGTATTCGTCATTATTTGTTCAAGGTCATAGTCATAGCCGAACTGTTCAATCAAAGTCTCTTCGACTGCGTGATCAACCATGTTTAGTACATAATCCATTTCTTCTTCCAAACTGTCTACAAGATCATAGCTATATTTTAACAAAAACTTTCGGTCTTCATCTCTAATTGCTAATAGTGAGGGTATCATGGACATGTCCTTTCTAATTATCGAGTTATCCTAGCTATTAATTTTAACGAATAAATATGTCCACTTGCGCTTGAATAAGTATGGAAAGTGACTTTTCTATTTCCTAGAAGCGTGACTCCTTCAAATACTTCCGCCGCTTCGCTTCTCTATAAATCACTGTGATACACATACCTATCCACAAGACACAGAAGAGGGGCCATAGCTTTTGCCCGGGGAAGTAAGTGAGCGTAAATATCAGGCAGCCGATGAAAGCGATAAGGCATACAGATTGGATGGCTGTGTTGATCCAAGACCATTTAATACTGACAGCCGCCGGATAATCTTTTGCTGGATCTTCCCGGTCCAGCGTATTAGTATAAATGCCGGTAAAATAACTGGCTACAAGAGAAAGCGCACCGAATAACATAATGAGCGTAAAGTAATTATCTTTGTTTAATCCTTCTCTGACTATACCAGGTAAGCTGCAGAGCGCCACGATGACAATCAGACTTTGAGCAAGAAAAGAGATAGCGTCACTTTTCGACATAGTTTTCCTCCTTCAACGAACTTTGAAGTAACAGTTCGATGATCTATTTTAATGAATATATTACCCGTAATATAAATCCTAAGTAAATTATGTAAAAATTTAAAATATTTAAAGTTTAAAAGGCGTTTTATGTGTATAATGTAACTGTAATAAAATAGATTCAAGGAGGCAATCAAATGAAAAAATTTGCTGCTGTTGCGCTGACTTCTGCTCTTTTTGTTACACCACTTATCAGTGATAATGATGCTTCTGCCGCTACTCGTCAAACGTTTAAAGCGCCTGACTTATTAAACACTACTGTTGCCAAACAATTGAAAGCAAAATCGTTTACTTATAAAAGTGAACAAGGAAAAACGATTAAAATCGGAGATACGTTCAAGACAGTAAAATATCAATGGGGAAGACCATCATATTTTTCTACTTATAGTATATCGGGTAATTCAAGCTTTGAAGCAGGTTATGGCAAATACCCAACTGCTGCTGTATATGGTAGTACAGATCAATTTGTTTATAACTTTGAGCCAGCTAAAGTAGACGGCTATAGATTCTGGTACCTTCTCAAATATTCACCAACCGCCGTACAAAAGGTTTACGGTAAACCATCAACTAGCCAGCTAGTCAATAAAAATGAAATTAAGCATTACTATAACAATCTCTTTGAACTGACTTATCACAAAAACTCTCAAGGTAATTGGAGAGTCTTCGAAATGAACTATCACTTAACCAAGTAGCAATAAAAGAATAGCAGTTGATAACCTCCCTATAAGTTTCACTTTTTAAGTGTTTACTTTATAGGGAGGTTATCGCTGTACCGGGTTTTATTTAAATTCTTTTTGAGATGACATACATAACAATCAGTATGATTCCGCCTGTGATCATACTGACATACCAGGGGATGTCATAGACGAAAGGAGTATGGAGGAAGACCAGTGGCAAGATGAATAGTGTAAAGACAATGGCACTCAATAAATAGAGCTTAATAAACTGTAACACCCGCTTCTTCATAGAAGATTTGCCAGTTGCAGCCATTTCATCTTTCTTGAGATAGCGGATGACGTATTTGAGCATAATCAGGAATGAAGTGATCAATAAGATATAGCTGACAACAAACGCACCGACATCAACGGGTTTTGGTTCGATGAAAAATGAAGTAATTAAATTTGCTAGACCATTAACAACTAAGATAAAGCCCAAAGGCATGATAGTCAGTATGCTCAGCAGTGCAGTTGTATTACGTCTGCTTTCTGTCGGTAGTTCTGCTATTAAATCTTTTACAAATCCTTCTGTATCATGACCGAAGAATTCTTCAGCCGTGATTCCATTCTGCTGCGCTTCCAGCAGATGATCAAGCAGGTCGTTGAGCAGTTCCTCAGTAGCGTGATTACTTAGACGCCATTCTAACCGCAAGTACAGCAGCACTTTTTCATATTCTCTCTTGTTTTCCTCAGTTAGTAATTCTCTTTTTTCATTATTGAGTTCTATCAGTTCATTTGTTTTCATTGTAAGCCTCCTAATCCACTTTTTTTGAACACATATAGGCGATAATTGTAGCGATGACAGCAAGTATTAAATAAACATACCAGTCGAGATGTATTTTCGGACCCAACTTCATATTTTTATAAATCATCTGAGCACCGAAGATAGTGATGCCTCCTGCTAAGTAAATCGGCAGTTCTTTCAGGAATGTGAAACGACTGTTTTTGAATTCTTCTAGATGTGAAAGTTTCAGAAGGGTAAACAGACTTCCTAACATTCCAAACATGAAAGTGATAGATGCAATAATAACTGCCATAAGATAAAACTCATAATGTCCACTGCTCGTAAACGTCACGAATAATTCAACGATCATCATACAGATAGAAAGTAGAGTGAGTGAGTTGAGAATAGCACCACTAATGAGAGATAGTTTGAATTTATTCTTTTCTTTAGGTAACTCTTCGACAAGTTCATCAGCAAATGACGCTAAGTCATCACCAAAAAACTGTAGCGCTGTTGTACTGCTAGCCTGGCTTTCCAAGATATGATCAGCTAAGTCATTCAGCAGTTCTAACGATTGATGGTGAGATAAAGAGAAATCTGTCGTGATATAACGGCTGATCTGTGAGAAGCCACTCTGGAAATCAGGATTCATCTGCTGTTCTTTATAATGTAGTTCGTTTAATAGTCGTTCTGCTGTGTGCATAAAATCACCTCAATTAAATTTAATATGGTTCAATAGCTTAGTAATGGGACCTTGAATCTCATTCCATTCATCTGTCATTTCCTCCAGTGCCTGAATACCTGACTCAGTGATGAAATAATATTTACGTTTAGGTCCGATCTCGCTTTCACGCATTTCGCTGGTGATGAGTTCTTTTTTCTGCAGGCGTAGAAGTACAGGATAGATTGTACCTTCACTGATATTTCCGAGACCTGAATCCAGCAGCTTCTGTGACAGTTCGTAGCCATAAATTTCTTTTTCTTTAATGATTGAAAGGACACAGGCGTCCAGTAGTCCTTTAAGGAGCTGAGTTCTGATGCTCATCGCTTCACCTCTCTAGTTTGTAATACAAGATAGTAGTGGGTAAAAAAACTACTTTGTAATGCAAAGTAGTTAAATATAGTATAGAAATTATGGGAGTAGATGTCAATTAAATAATATTTTTTAAACTAAAATTTATTAGCTTATCGAATTATTATATTCTGTCTTACTGTTCCTTGGCCAGTGAAGTGACAGCACAAAAACTGATAGACTTGAGCGCTTCTGCCATTTATAGACGAGGGCAAGACTGAAGTTGTTCTTATAATACCGGGCACATTCATCCGCATAAGTGATCGGTGTTAATAGAAGCTGGAATTGCCATGACGGGATGGTCAGGCATCGCTGAACAGTAAATAAAGCCCGGTATAATGAACAAAATGACTGTGAGGACCAGCTTGCTGAGGTTATAGGATGACTCACGTGGGTATAACTTCCTATTCTCTTATTTAAGGACGTGTCATTATGAAAATCAATATTAAGAATGTCTCCATCAACTATAAGGAAGTCGGCAGTGATCAGCCGGTTTATTTCATCCATGGCAACGCACTTGAACTGAACAGTCATTATAAGCTCTACGATGATCTGTTCGATGATAGCGCTTATAGAAGAATCTACTTCGATCTGCCAGGCATGGGTGAATCAGAGGTCGATTATTCAGTTGCGACGACCAATGATATGCTGGACATTATTATGGCGTTCATCAATACGCTGACGCCGAAGCAGGATTTAATTCTTGTCGGTCACTCCTACGGTGCCTATATGTGTCTCGGACTGATGGACCGCTGGAAGAACCGGATCACGGATGCCTTTCTGACTTGTCCGGTTGTAGAGGGCCAGTTTGCGGAGCGGACACGCGAGAAGCTGTCGCCGCGCATGCTGGAAGCAGTGAAGGTGGATGCGGATGCTGATTATTATGATGAGTATACAGATACGACAGCTGTGATCAGTCATGAGACGTGGCAGCGTTACCGTGAACTGATTGTGCCGGGTGTTAAACTGGCGGACAGGCAGTTCATGAAGATGCTGCGCCGCGCTGAGAGTCTTTACTATCAGTTCCGCTGTGAAGAGGTGATCGATGTGGGGGATAAGACGCGTCTGCAGGTCGTCCTCAGCAAGGAGGATAATGTCGTCGGTTACAAGGACCAGCTCGCTTTCTTCGGCCCGCTGCCGAACGCCACAGTCACAGTCCTTGCCGGTGCCGGGCATAACCCGATGATTGAGGAATATGATTCCGTCCGGTCTCTTGCTGCACTTTTTATTGAACGTTTGTAAAAGGTCATTGCGGATTGCATTTTGATAAGCTATGATAGGGCTTTAAAAGTGAGAAGGAGTGGCCTGATTGAAAGAAACTAAATCGTTTTTCTTTAAAATATTAAACGGCATGGCGACAGGTATTGTTGTCGCACTGATACCGAATGCCATGCTCGGCGAGTTATTTAAGTATTTAGCACATGATCATGATGTTTTCAGTGTCTTGCTGCAGTTTCTATTGATTTTTCAGTTCTGCGCGTCAATCATGATCGGTACATTAGTCGGTCATCAGTTCAAGATGAACGGACCGCAGAGTGCCATTATCGGCGGAGCTGCATTTATTGGTTCTGGCGCTGTCAAGTTCACTGAGCAGGGTGCAGCACTGACCGGTATGGGTGACCTGATCAATATTCTGATCACTATCACTCTGTCTGTTCTGGTCATCCAGTTGATCGGAGGCCGTCTTGGCACACTTAATCTGGTCTTTCTGCCGATACTTGCGGGTATTATTCCTGGCATCATCGGTACATTGACACTGCCGTACGTCAGAATGATTACAGGTTCACTTGGTCAGTTGATCGACCACTTTACAACGCTGAACCCGCTCCTGATGTGTATTCTCATCTGTATCTTCTATTCGGTGATGATGGCTACACCTGTTTCAGTGGTGGCAATTGCGACAGTCATCGGGCTGTCGGGACTGGGCAGTGGGGCTGCTAATCTCGGTATTGTGGCTTGCTGTTACACGTTCATTATCGGTTCCTGGTTCGTCAATAATAAAGGGGTCAATACGACACTCGTTATCGGTGCTGCCAAGATGATGATGCCCGTCTATTTCAGAAATCCGGTCATTATGATTCCGCTTATTCTTAATGGGATTGTCGGTGGTCTGATGGCCTATTATATGGGTATTCAGGGGACACCGATGTCTGCCGGCTTCGGTTATACCGGTTTAGTTGGACCGCTTAATGCACTGCCGACGATGGAAGGCAACGCATTAATCAAGCTGCTGCTTGCGTACTTGATTGTGCCGCTTCCGATGGCTATTCTCTTCCACTATGTACTTAAGAAACTGATACCTCAGTATAAGAATGACATTTATAAGTTTACACCAGAGATTTAAAACCAGCTGCGGCTGGTTTTTTATTCTGGATATTAAATTATCTGAAAATTTAGTATTGTATATAAATTTTACAAAATGTATAATAAATCAATGACAAAGGGGAGGGGAAACAGGTTGCGAAGAAAAAAGCTATTCAGTTTGTTTATGCTTGTTGTACTATTGATGACACTTATTCCTGTTGCAGGTGTAAGTGCAAAGGAGGATCTGCTGGATACAGCGAAGAAAAGGGGAGAACTGCGGGTCGGTCTGTCAGCAGACTTTGCACCATTTGAATTCGAGCGAAATATTGACGGTAAAAATGAATATGCCGGTATTGATATCGCGCTCATCAACAAAATCGGAAAAGATAACGGCTTAAAAATAAGGATTGTCAATATGTCATTTGACAGTCTGCTCGGAGCGATGAAGACCGGAAAAATCGATATGATTGCATCCGGTATGACGCCGACACCTGAACGTGAGAAACAGGTGGATTTCTCGGACAACTATATGGATGTCGACCAGAAAGTGATCGTCAAGAAAAAAGACCAAGCTAAATACAAGTCATTTGCTGATTTCAAGGACAAGACCGTCGCGGTCCAGAAGCAGACAACGCAGGAAGAGCTTGCTAAGAAAGAAATTCCCGATGCATCACTGACTTCACTTACGCGTACACCGGACGTTGTAATGGCAGTTAAAACGGGTAAAGCTGAGGCATCGATCATCGATAGTATCGTGGGTGATGCTTACCTGTCACAGAATAAGGATCTGGCTTATGCTGACCTTGAATTCGGAGATAGTAAGAAAGAGACAGCGGTCGCTATTCCTAAAGGCAATCCTAAGTTACTTGCAGCCATCAATCAGTCTATCAAGGACGCTCAGGATAAAGGATTAATTGAAGAGTATCAGAAACAGGCGAATGAAGACATGTTCAATGATGGGACGTTTTTAAGTAAATACGGTTCTTATTTTCTGAGAGGAATCGGTGCAACTATACTGATTTCTATTCTTGGTGTGGTATTCGGTTCACTCTTCGGCGGTATCTTCGCCTTTATGAAGCTCAGCACGAATAAGCTCCTTAAAGCTATCGCCTGGGTGTATATCGAATTTATTCGTGGCACCCCGCTTCTGGTTCAAGTATTCCTGGTCTATTTCGGTACGACGGCAGTGCTCGGACTCGACCTCTCTGCCTTTATGTGCGGCGCGATTGCGCTTATCCTGAACTGTGGTGCCTATATCGCTGAAATTATCCGTGCAGGGATCAAGGCAGTGGATAAAGGGCAGATGGAAGCAGCCCGTTCGCTCGGTCTCAGTCATGCACAGGCGATGAATAAAGTCATTATGCCGCAAGCGATCAAGAACATCCTGCCGGCACTCGGCAATGAATTTATCACCGTCATCAAGGAATCTTCCATCGTGTCAGTCATCGGCGTCAGTGAACTGATGTTCAATGCGCAGGTTGTACAAGGCGCATCGTTTGATCCATTTACACCCCTCGTTATTGCTGCAATTGTCTACTTCGTGCTGACATTTGTTTTATCACGAGTGATGAACTTAGTCGAAAGGAGAATGAGCGTCAGTGATTAATGTGAATGATCTTCATAAAAATTTTGGACAGGTGGAAGTGCTGAAAGGAATTAATCTGGAAGTAAAAGAAGGGGAAGTGGTCGCAATCATCGGACCTTCCGGCAGCGGGAAGTCAACGCTGCTCCGCTGCCTTAATCTGCTTGAGACGCCGACTAGCGGCGAGATTGTTTTCGAGGGCAATGTGCTGAATGACAAGAAAACAAATATCAACCTGCACCGGCAGAAGATGGGGATGGTGTTTCAGAGCTTCAACTTATTTCCGCATAAGACGGTACTCGACAATCTGACGATGACCCCGTTGCTGCTGAAAAAAGGCAATAAGACGGACCTTGAAGCGGTCGGTCTCGAGCTGCTGGATAAAGTGGGTCTGAAAGACAAAGCGGACCGCTATCCGTCTCAGTTGTCAGGGGGTCAGAAGCAGCGAGTCGCTATCGCACGTGCTCTCGCGATGAATCCTGACGTCATGCTGTTTGATGAACCGACGTCAGCGCTCGACCCTGAGGTGGTCGGGGATGTTCTGCAGGTCATGAAGAACCTTGCACGGGAAGGGATGACAATGGTCGTCGTGACCCATGAGATGGGTTTTGCAAGAGAAGTGGCCGACCGTGTGATCTTCATGGATAAAGGGATTGTCCAGGAAGAAGGTCCACCTGCCCAGATTTTCGGCAGTCCTCAGAATGAACGGACACAGAGCTTCCTGTCCAAAGTATTATAAATTCAGGCACAACGCTCCGGCGTTGTGTTTTTTTATGGTAAAATAGTTGCATTGATTTGGAGGTGGCAAGATGTCTCAGGCACTGAAAGAAGAAATCATTGCATACAGTAAGACGATAGGGATAGACGCCATCGGATTTACGACAGCGGAGCCGTTCGAAGAGCTGAGACCGAAGCTTGAAGCTTATTATGCAAAGGGTTATGCATCTGGCTTTGAGGAGTCAGATATCGAGCTGAGAATCGATCCAAGGAAGTCAATGAACGCTGCTGAAACAATTATCGCTATAGCGGTGGGTTATCCTAATAAACTGCCTGATGCACCGAAGAGTTTACGGGGGGAGAGACGCGGCATGTTCGCCCGGTCGTCGTGGGGAATGGATTACCATTCACTGCTCAGAAAACGGCTGCAGCGACTTGAAGCGTTCATCAGATCTCGTGTTCCAGAAGCGGAGTGCCTGTCCATGGTGGATACAGGCGTTCTAAGCGACCGGGCTGTCGCTGAACGCGCGGGGCTTGGTTATGCAGCGAAGAATGGCTTTATCCTGAACAAGGAACTTGGCACATGGACGTATCTCGGTGAACTGCTCACCTCCATCAAGCTGCCGCCGGATGCGCCTGTTCTGGATAGCTGCCTTGACTGTACCATCTGTATCGACCGCTGTCCGACTGGTGCTTTAGTAGGTAATGGTCAGCTCAATTCACAGAAGTGTATCAGTTTTCTGACGCAGACAAAAGGCTTTTTGCCGGACGAATACAGAACGAAGATCGGTAACAGGCTGTACGGCTGTGATACGTGTCAGCAGGTCTGTCCGAAGAACCGCGGCATCAATACGACTCATGACGACATCATACTGGAGCCTCTTAAGTTGAAGCCGTTACTCGAGCCGCTCCTGACGATGAGCAATAAGATGTTCAAGAACGAATACGGTCACCTGGCCGGCAGCTGGCGGGGCAAAAAGCCGATTCAGCGTAATGCAATTATCGCTTTAGCACATTTTAAGGAAGAAACGGCTGTGCCGACGCTGAAAGAAGTGGCTGTGAAGGACGAGCGGCCCGTCATCAAAGGCACAGCTTACTGGGCAATCGGTCACATTGCCGGTGAAGCCGAGCGCCCATTTTTAGAGGAAAGATATCATTTAGAAGAAGAAACAGAAGTGAAGAGTGAAATATTAAAAGGATTAGAGGAGATTACACATGTCAATTAACGTCGTACTTTATCAGCCGGAAATTCCGGCTAACACAGGAAATATCGCCAGAACCTGCGCGGCAACAGATACTACCTTACATCTGATCCGTCCGCTCGGCTTTTCAACGGATGACAAGATGCTGCGCCGTGCGGGACTTGATTACTGGAAATTTGTCAATATCATCTATCATGATAGTATTGAAGAGTTTTTTGAGAAGACAGCGGGCGGCAACTACTACTTGCTGACAAAGTTCGGCAAGAAACCGCATACGACATTCGATTATTCAGATCCATCAGCTGAACACTACTTTATTTTCGGTCGTGAGACAACAGGTCTCCCTGACTGGGTAAAAGAGAAGTATATGGATACAGCGCTCAGAATTCCGATGAACGACAATGTCCGTTCACTGAATCTGTCCAACACAGCAGCTATCTTGGTGTATGAAGCCCTGAGACAGCAGAATTATCCAAATCTGAAATAAGAGGTGTATAAAATGAATGACATCATCAGACAATTAATGAATCATCGGTCCATTCGCAAGTTTACAGATGAGAAACTGACAGCTGATGAAGTGAAGGTGCTTATTGAGGCGGCACAGATGGCTGCAACGTCGAGTTATCTGCAGGCTTATTCGATTATCGGCGTGACAGATGGTGAGAAGAAGAAGGCACTGAGAGAAATCAGCGGGCAGGCCTATGTAGAGGAGAACGGTCATCTGTTTGTCTTTGTAGCGGACTTCTATCGTCATCAGCTGATGAGTGAGAGGCTCGGTGAGAAGATAGATGATTATCTCGGAGCGACTGAAAGCTTTCTGGTCGGGACAGTGGATGCGAGTCTCGCTGCGCAGAACATGGCAGTGGCAGCTGAAAGCATGGGCTTTGGGATCTGCTATATCGGCAGCCTGCGGAATGATATGCAGCAGGTGATTGAGATTCTGGAACTGCCGGAACATGTCTATCCGTTATACGGCATGGTAGTCGGCCACCCGGCAGATAAGGGGAGTCAGAAGGAAAGACTGCCCTTTGAACATATTTATCATGAGAATGGTTATGACAGCAGTGATTATCAAGAAGAGATTGCAGCTTATGATGCCGCTATCATGGCCTACTACCGTGAGCGTACGGACGGGAAACGAGCGGATAAATGGAGCGAGCAGGTCATCGGCATGCTGAGCCAGAAGACACGGCTAGATGTAGACGATGTCGTTAAGAAACAGGGCTTCCTGAAGCAATAAAAAATGATTGGCTGATCGCCAATCATTTTTTATTTTAATTTATTAAGTTCTTCGTCACGGATACCGTAAGCTGATTCACGTCCCGCTGTCAACATCGCTACGATGAAAGATAAGCCGACCATACAGAGCAATAAAGTGTTCATAAATGAATGCCCTCCTCAATAGTAATTACTCTCATTATATACCATAACAATTAAGAGTGAAACCTTATGTTTCAATGATATACTATTAAGGGTATAAGTAAATTATTAAAATAGTGGGTTCAGGAGGAAAACATCATGGCAATGAATTTTAAGATTTTTGAAACTGAAGGTATCGCCGCGCAATATGCAGCGGATATCGTAAGAAAGCAATTTAACAACAACCCTACATCAATCGTTGTATTTGCACTGAACGACGAACAGGGGCATTTCTACCGTGAACTGCATGAGGAAATGATGGCGCATCCGGTCGATGCAAGTCAGCTCCACGTCTTTGATTATGATAACGCGGGTGCAGAATTCCTTGACATGGGCATCGTCAAACAGCAGCTGCATAGCGTCAAGAAAACTGTTGATATCAAAAGTGAAGTCGATGATAAAGCTAAAACAAAGGAAAACAAAGGTAAACTGACGATGTTTGTCGGAACAATCAATGCGGACGGTTCAGTCGGTTACCGTGAAGTCAATTCAGATTCAGATAAAGGCCTCTTGACGGCACGCGAGATCATTCTGCTTGTGACCGGCGCGGATAAAGCAGACGTCATTGCGCGTCTGTATGGTACGAATGAAACAAACACCAATTTTGAAGCGGCTAACCTGAAATCACATCGTATGACAACAGTGATTCTTGACTGGCAGGCAGCTCAAGGCCTGCCCGCTGATGTCCGTGACTATTATTACACAGTGTTCTCTTAAGAAGTTAAAACGCATCAGCTCGTTTGAGAGCTGGTGCTTTTTTACGGCTTATGTGAAGAAGAATGGGTCAACCCGCGTCAGTCAATATTGAATCTTAAACCCTAAATGGACACGCGGCCTATCCTGCCTGTGATATAAGGATCAAATTCTTGGCGGTTTTCTTGTATCTGGCCGCTTAACAGCTGGTGAAGGAGGGTACGTGAGGAGTAGAGGAACAGGAGAGGTCCCTTGAAGTAATGGATTATTCCAGTCTATACCACGAGCGCTGACCTCACCCATTTGAAGGAGGAACAAAAACATGACTGAACACTACTCAGATCCTGACAACGAAATGGTTGAAGATTTTGATGATGTCGTAGAACTTGGCAAGGAGATGGAACAGATTTCAGAACAGAATGCTGAGGAACATCATTACGGCGGACAACAAGATGAACGTGAAGACAGCTGATGTGCAGCTGTCTTTTTATAATGAATGTAAGCCCTTTTTAATGTAGAATAGAAGTATCATACGTATAAGGGGAGAAAACAATGTCTGTAAGAATTGAACATGATACATTTGGTGAAATTGAAGTACCTGCTGATAAATACTGGGGTGCTCAGACTCAGCGCAGCAAACAGAACTTTCCGGTGGGTAAGGAACAGATGCCGCTTGAAGTCATCTATGGTTTCGCGCATCTGAAACGTGCGGCAGCAGTCGTCAATAATGGACTCGGTAAATTATCTGATGCGAAAGCAGATGCCATTATCAAAGCATGCGATGACGTCCTGGCCGGAAAACTCGACGATCATTTTCCGCTTGTTGTCTGGCAGACGGGTAGCGGTACGCAGAGTAATATGAATGTCAATGAAGTTGTAGCGTTTGCTGCGAATCAGTACTTAAAAGAAGCGGGTTCAGACGAAACGGTGCATCCGAATGATGATGTCAATCAATCACAGAGTTCAAACGATACCTATCCGACAGCGATGCATGTCGCGTTATACAACGAAATCGAAGTGCTGTTGTTACCGGCGCTTGATAAGCTCCGCAATACGCTGAAAGAAAAGGAAGAGAAGTTCGCTGATATCATCAAAATCGGCCGTACACATCTTCAGGATGCAACGCCGCTGACATTGGGTCAGGAAATCTCCGGCTGGCGCTACATGCTCGATAAATGCGAGGAGCTCCTCAATACCTCTAAAAAGGAGCTGCTGAATCTGGCGATCGGCGGAACTGCAGTGGGTACAGGAATCAACGCTCATCCTGAATTCGGTGACCGTGTTGCCGCTCAGATCAAGAAGCAGACGGGCTTCAACTTCGTGTCATCCAAAAACAAGTTCCATGCACTGACTGCGCATGATGAAGTGACATTCGTCCACGGTGCACTGAAAGCGCTCGCCGCTGATCTGATGAAGATCGCGAACGATGTCCGCTGGCTTGCTTCAGGTCCGCGCGCTGGACTCGGTGAACTCTCTATCCCTGAAAACGAGCCGGGTTCATCCATCATGCCAGGTAAAGTCAACCCGACACAGAGTGAGATGCTGACGATGGTGGCGGTTCAGGTGATGGGTAACGATACGGTGATCGGCATCGCAGCGAGCCAGGGTAACTTTGAGCTGAACGTCTTCAAACCGGTGATCATGTACAATACACTGCAGTCTATCTATCTCCTTGCTGACGGGATGAACGCATTCAATGATAACTGTGCAGTGGGTATCGAACCGATTGAAGAGAATATCAGCGACTATTTAAGTCAGTCACTGATGCTGGTGACAGCCCTGAACCCGCATATCGGTTACGAAAAAGCGGCCTATATCGCGAAGACTGCCCATAAAGAAGGTCTGACACTCAAAGAATCTGCACTGAAAAGTGGCTATCTGACGGAAGAACAGTTCAACGAATGGATTAAACCGGAGGATATGATTCATCCGAAATAAAACGCATTAAGGAAGAGGTTTGTTATGAAAAGAATAGGATTAGTGGATATCGGCTCAAACACGATACGTCTTGTGATATTCGAGTACTCTGAAAGGGCAGGGCTGATCGAGCTTCAGAATATCAAAACGCCTGCTCGTCTTTATCAGTATCTTGATGCGGATAAAGTGATGGCAGAAGAAGGAATCGAGGTGCTGTGTGAGACATTGGACAGCTTCCAGAAAGTGGCGGACAAATTCGAAGTCAGTGCACTTTATCCGGTTGCGACAGCTGCCGTGCGTCAGTCTCAGAATATTACGGACATCATCGACAAGGTAGAGTCACGTACCGGTATTACCATGCGTATCATCTCAGAAAAAGAGGAGGCCTATTTCGGCTTCTACGCCGTTGTCAACACGCTTGACTATGAAGATGGGGTCACGGTCGATATCGGCGGGGGCAGCACAGAAGTCACCTACTATGAAGATAAGGAGCTGAAGTTCTCTCACAGTTTCCCGTTCGGCGTCGTCACTCTTCAGAAACTATTCTTCAATGATAAAGCCCATAACAATCCTGATGCCATAGAAGCGGCTCGTGCATTTGTCAGAGAGAAGCTTCAGACACTGAAATGGCTGGGCATGCGCAGGGTACCGATTATTGCAATCGGCGGGTCAGCCCGTAACTTTGCCCGCATCCATCAGAATTTAAGTGAATATCCGATCGCTGGTGTTCATGGCTACTCGATGACGAAAGCCGATCTTGAATATGTCTTCAGAACGCTGATTAATTCTTCGATGGATCAGCTTGAGGACCTGGATGGTCTGAGTAAAGACCGTCAGGATATCATCGTGCCGTCGGGTATTGTCTTCACAGCCTTATACGAAGAAGTGATGGCAACTGAATTCATCTTCTCACGTAAAGGACTTCGTGAAGGTATCACGATGTCCATTCTTGAGGAGGACTACAAACATCCCTTTGATAAGAATGAAGTATTCAACGAGAGTCTGCGCAATCTGGCTCATAATTATAATATCCACCACGAGGATGCGATGCAGCGCCAGAAACTGGCAGACCTGCTCTACTTTGAACTGGAGAAGCTCGGACTGATCGAAGGTAACAAGCATCAGAAGAAACTGATGCTGCAGGCGGCTTATCTCTTTTATTTAGGCAGCTATATCGACTCAGATGCATCAAGTCAGCATACGTATTATATTATCTCCAACTCCAGCCTGAACGGTGTCGGCCACCGCGAACGTGTGAAACTGGCGCTTCTTGCCAGCTATAAGAGCAAATCACTGCTCAAGTTCTTCATGGATGAGACAAAGTGGTTTTCCGATAAGGAAAGAGCAGAGATTCAGATGCTCGGCAGTATACTGAAATTTGCGCATGCGCTGAATGTCAGCAACACGCAGGTTGTCAATTCTTTATATTTTGACCAGCAGAAGGATCATTATGATTTAGTCATTAATTACACAGGCGACCCGATTGCTGAGGAGTACCAGGCCGATCGTCAGAAGAAGCACCTGGAAAAGATAACGAAGTCAAAAATTCACATCATCTTTAGAGAAAATTTACATTAGTTCGTTATAACTGAATAGGTAGAGTAATTATGACTTAGTTGAGGTGACTATAATGGAGACGAACAATTTAATAGATTTGAATAATAAAGCATACTATAACAACCGTGAAGTCAGCTGGGTCGCTTTCAATTATCGTGTAATAGAAGAATCAATGGACCTGAAGAATCCATTACTTGAACGTCTCAAATTTCTCGCGATTGCGTCATCTAACTTGGATGAATTCTTTATGGTCCGTGTCGCAGGTCTTAAAGACCAGGTGAAACTGAATTTCAACGAACGTGAGAACAAGACACAGATGACACCGACTGAGCAGCTGATTGAAATCGATAAGAACAACCGTGAAAACGTCCGTATTCAGTATGAACAGTATCATAAACTCCTGAAGGAGCTGGAGAGCTTCCAGGTCTTCTTTAAGACTCCTGAAGAGCTGTCTCCTGAGAATTATGAGGTCATCAGACGCAAGTTCGAGTTCGAGATCCTGCCGACATTAACACCGCTCGGCATCGATGCTTACCGGCCGTTTCCGAAACTGTCGAATAAATCACTGAATATTTTTGTCGATGTCAAGGATGCATCAGGGGCTAAGAAATCTGCCATCGTTCAGATTCCGGCACTGCTTAACCGTCTGATTGAAATCAGGGATGAACAGCGTCTGGTGTATGTGCTTCTTGAAGATGTCATCGCCCATTTCATCGACCGTTTATTCAGCGGCTTTGAAATTCTGCGTACATTCACATTCAGAATTACACGCAATGCCGATCTGACGATTCATGAGGAGGGTGCTGAGGACCTGCTCATCGAAATCGAGAAGTTCCTGAAGAAGAGAAAGAGCGGCGCAGCTGTCCGTCTCGAAATCGATACCGGTCATGATTCGTCAATCAACGGCTCATTTCTGACAAAGGAACTGGATATTGAAGAGCGGGATATCTATAAGCTTGATGGTCCGCTTGATTTGACGATGTTATTCCAGCTTGCCGGTAAAGTCGGAAAGAAATATCCGCAGCTGGCATACAAGACATTCACTGCAGCACCACCCATGGGTCTGAACAAACAGGATATCTACGCGGCAGCAAAAGAGCGTGACGTGTTCTTCCATCATCCGTATGAATCATTCCAGCCGATCGTTGACTTCATCAAGGAAGCCTCTGAAGACCCTGATACACTGGCTATCAAGCAGACGTTGTACCGCGTATCAAGCGATTCACCGATCATTGAAGCGCTGAAAAATGCGGCGGAATCCGGCAAGCAGGTTACGGTGCTTGTTGAGCTGAAGGCGCGTTTCGATGAAGAGAACAACGTTCACTGGGCGAAAATGCTGGAAGAAGCGGGCTGTCATGTGATTTACGGCATGACTCACCTGAAAACACACAGCAAGATTACACTCGTCATTAAACGTGAAGATGATGAGCTCGTTCCTTATGTGCATTTAGGGACAGGTAACTACAATGATAAGACAGCGAAGATTTATACAGATATGGGCATCATCACGACCAACAAAGATATCGGACATGATGCGATGAATTTCTTCAACTACTTAAGCGGTTATTCAGAGAAACCTGAATATAAACGGCTGCACGTGGCACCTTTTGAAATCCGTGATGAGTTCCTGGATCATATCGACCAGGAGATCGCCTCTCATCAGGCCAATGGTAATGGACTGATTATCGCGAAGATGAACTCATTGACAGATAAAGCAGTGATCAAGAAACTATTTGAAGCAAGTCAGGCCGGCGTCAAAGTCAATCTGATTATCCGAGGTATCTGCTGTCTGAAGCCAGGTATTCCAGGCGTCAGCGAGAATATTCGTGTCATCAGTATCGTCGGACGTTTTCTCGAACATTCACGCATCTATTACTTTTATCATAACGGTAAAGAAAGAATGTACTTATCTTCAGCAGATATGATGACGCGTAATATGATCAAGCGTGTGGAGATTCTCTTCCCGGTGCTTGATCCGGCTATAGTGGCCCGGCTGAAAGATATCATTGCACTGCAGCTGAACGATAATCTGAAAGCGCGTGAACAGGATAGCAGAGGCGTCTATCATTACGTGAAGAATGGGCAGGAACCGACGAATTCACAGGAGAAATTAGTACAGGAAGCAGAACAGTACAAACGCAGCCTCGTGAAAAAAGAAGTGGAGCCGCCTAGACCGATGATGTCTAAACGGTCCCGATTATTCGACCGTGTAAGAGCCCGCATCAGAAGAAACTAACAAAAAGGCCGTCCCTGAATTTTTCAGGGACGGCCTTTTTCAGTTAGATGAAAGTCGCTGTCTGATCGACAGATAAACGCGTCGTCGCACGAGGTTCCTGCGCTGCTTTGCCGACCGGGATAAGCATGATCGGTAAGTAGCGGTCCTCAATATTGAATGTCTCAATCAGTTTTGTACGGTTGAATCCGCCGATCGGACATGTCGCAAGGCCAGCAAGCGTTGCTGCGTTCATGAACTGCATCGCTGCGAGAGAGGCGTTCAGTACACCAGCCTCAAAGGCATATTCCGGTCTGGAATGGGCGCCGTGGACCTGCCCTGCGAGCCGCTCTTTCAGTTCATGGGTCATACGCCCTGCTGCGATGTCAGGATCAAACACTGCATCGATGTTCTTCTCAGCTTCTTTATCTGCAAGTACGATCAATGTGGCACTGGCGTCAACAATCTGTTTCTGATTGAAGGCAAGCGGCAATAATCTTTCTTTCGCTGCATCGCTGTGGACTACGATATATTTCCAGTGCTGCAGATTCCATGCTGAAGGCGCACGGTTTGCCTGCTCAAGTAAAGCTGACAGTTCGTCCTGTGTTAATTTAAAAGCGGCGTCGTATTCTTTCACAGATTTTCTATCGGTGAATATATTGAATTCTGACATGTTCATCCTCCTTATACGTAGATAAGGATAAGGGAATGTCACACATATTGCAATTTTACTGTTTGAGTTCCGCTTCCACGAGCTTATTCGTAATAGGGTGGGTAAAGGTGAGCTTATAACCTGTCAACTGCAGCTGACGCAGTCTGGAGTCGCTGTAGAGCGGGTCCCCGAGCACCGGGTAGCCGATAGCAGCCAGATGCACACGGATCTGGTGTGTACGTCCTGTATCAAGCTTAAGTTCAACTTCAGTGACACCGTCACCCAGCACCTTGGAGCTGATGATATGCGTCACAGCATGCTGCCCGCTGTCAGACACACGGCGTTTATTCGGATGAAACTTATCCTTGCCGATGGGCAGTTCAATCGTCTGATTCTTGATGGGCAGCAGACTGCGGACTTTCGCCTTATAAGTACGGGTGATGTCACGTTCTTCAAGCATGCGGTCCAGAATCTTTTTGACAAGTGGGTTCTTGGCGACGAGAACAAGACCGACTGTCTCCTGGTCCAGTCGGTGGACCGGCTCGACGTAATCTGATTTCAGTGTGTAGATGGCGTGATTGAGGAGTGTATTAGTCTCCATCATGTCGTTAGGATGGGTCTTGACGCCCTTCGGTTTGACGAGGATGGCCAGGAACTCATCTTCGTAGACGACTTCACATAGCCGGTATGAGGACTTGTACTGACTTTTCTCTTCTGAAAGGGGCAATGTCAGGATATCATCTGTGTGCAGCACGGTGCTGAAGACTGCGGGTCCGTCGTTCACAGTCAGTTCTTTCGACATACGGAGTTCATGTATCATTTTCTTCGGCAGTACCCAGTGCTTCAGGAGCTGTTCGATGGTCATACCGTCAAATGCTTCGTTAATTGTAATATTCATTGTAGCCTCCATTTAATGTTTAGCGACTCTCTCAGTCGTGTATAATATTTATTATAGATGAAATAGAGGAGTATGAACATGACTGAAGAATTAAACTTAGAGAATTTCAATAAATCCATTGAATCAAGAGTGATGACTTTCGATGATATCGATGATGTGATCAAATTGCAGGAAGTCTGTTTTCCAGGTATGGAGCCCTGGAAAAGAGAACAGCTGGAATCGCACCTGCACCTGTTCCCTCGTGGACAGGTTGTGATTGAATACGAAGGGACATTGATCGGTTCTTCGTCCAGTCTGATCATTAACTTTGACGAATATGATGACCGCCATACGTGGGATGATATCACTGACAAGGGCTATATCACGAACCACAACGAGAACGGTCATAACTTATATGGTATTGAGGTCATGGTTCATCCTGATTTCCGCGGTATGCGTGTCGGTCAGCGTCTGTATGAGGCACGTCGTGAGATTGCTTACGAACTGAATTTGAAGAGTATTATCATCGGTGGCCGTATCCCGAACTATCATCTGTATAAAGATGATCTGTCACCACGTGAGTACGTGAATGACGTGATGAAGCGCAAGATCAAGGACCCTGTTCTGACATTTCAGTTCATGAACGGGTTCACGCTGATGCGTATTAATCCGGGCTACCTGCCGGATGACGTGAAAAGCAACAAATATGCCACTCTGATGGAATGGAACAATCCGGATTTCGTCGCGAAATCAAATCTGCATTTCAAGACGAGCTACCCGGTTCGTATCTGTACCGTCAATTATATGATGCGTAAGATTGATTCCTTCGAAGAATTCGCGAACCAGATTGAATACTTCGTGGATGTTGCTTATGATGCCGGCAGTGACTTTGTCGTCTTCCCGGAACTGCTGACCACTCAGCTGATGAGCTTCGATGAAAGACGTAACCCGGCGGAATCTATCCGTCACCTGACGTCTTATACCGAGCAGTATATCGAGATGTTCAACAGCTTTGCGATGCGCTATAACATCAACATCATCGGCGGTTCTCATTTCGTTGAAGAAGACGATGAGATTTATAACATCTCGTATCTTTTCCGTCGTGACGGCTCCATTGAGAAGCAGTATAAGATTCACGTGACGCCGAATGAACGTCGCTGGTGGGGGATTTCACCCGGAAACAAAGTGGAGGTCTTCGATACTGACTGCGGTAAGATCGCGATACAGATCTGTTATGACAGTGAATTTCCTGAGATGGCGCGTATTGCGACTGAAAAAGGGGCGAAGATCATCTTCACCCCATTCTCCACTGAAGACCGTCAGAGCTATCTGCGCGTGAAATACTGTTCGATGGCACGTGCGATTGAGAATCAGATCTATACAGTGACAAGCGGGACCTGTGGTAACCTGCCGCAGACGGAGAATATGGACATCCAGTATTCAGCGTCAGGCATCTACACACCAAGTGACTTCGGCTTTGCGCGTGATGGCATCATGGGCGAGACAGGTGAGAATCTGGAGATGGTCATGATCGGTGATGTGGATCTGGAAGTGCTACGTCGTGGCCGTGAGGATGGAACAGTGCGTCAGTTGCGAGACCGTCGTCATGACCTCTACAACATTCAATATAAGAGATAAGGTGAAAGCGTGAAGTCGAAGACCGCACTGCTCAAAGAAATTGCAGAATTCCTGAACGAGGAGACTGAAAGACAGTCAATGATGTCCGGCGCTCTGAAACGGCTGGTTGAAGGCAGTGAGTTTTCAACCGGCTGGATTTTCTTTATCGATTCAGAGGGAAATCATCAGCTGGTCTCTGACTACAAATTACCTAAAGCACTGGAGAGGAACGACTGTCAGTATATGACGGAAGGTCCTTGCTGGTGTGTCTCGAGATATCATCAGGGGAAGCTGACGAAAGCTTCGAACATCATCACCTGCTCACGCATTGTCAAGGCGAACCGTAAGTTTCCTGAGGAAACAGAAGGCATCACGCATCATGCGACAGTACCGCTGCAGTCAGGACAGGAGAAATTCGGCCTGCTCAATGTTGCAACGCCGAATAAGGAGACTTATAGTGCTGAGGAGCTGGAGCTGCTGGAATCAGTCGCATTCCAGATCGGCAGTGCCATCAAACGGATCGCGCTCACGGAGAAGGAACGGGAGATCGCGCTCACCAATGAGCGGAACAGGCTGGCCCGTGACCTGCATGATTCGGTCAATCAGATGCTGTTCTCACTTAAACTGACCGCCCACGCTGCAGGTGCACAGACCGAAGATGACCGCTCCAGGCTTGCGTTCTCCCTTATTGAGAAGACGAGCCAGAATGCCGTCAACGAAATGCGGGCGCTGATCTGGCAGCTGAAACCGATCGGCCTTGAAGAAGGTCTCAGTCAGGCGATCAGACAGTATGCCCAGGTGCTCAGTCTGGCGCTCACTGTTCATGTGGAAGGGCTTATTCAGTTTGACAATGAAGAGGAGATCACCATCTTCCGTATTATTCAGGAAGCGCTGAATAACATCAAAAAGCATGCGGAGACAGCTGAAGCGGTCATCATCATCAGTGCAGAACGTATAATCATTGAAGATAACGGCAAAGGTTTCATCGTCACTTCAGCGAGTCAGCTGCCGACGCACGGGCTCGGCAATATGCAGCAGCGTGCTGAGTCAATCGGTGGTACACTGGAGATAACGAGCAGCACCCAAGGGACAAAGATCACGCTGCAGCTGAAAGGGTGAACGCATGACTTCTTTAATACTGGTGGATGATCATCATATTGTCAGACAGGGCCTGAAATTTCTGATTGCCTCTATGACTGATTACAAAGTGAAAGCGGACTTCAGTGACGGCACAGAGCTGCTGGATTACTTAACGACGAACGAGCCACCTGACTGTATACTCATGGACCTCGTGATGCCGAAGATGGACGGTATCGAGACCACGAAATACATCAAGCAGCACTACCCGGCTATCAAAGTGCTGATTCTGTCCAGTTATGTTGATGAGGAGCATGTCATCGGCGTGATGGAAGCAGGAGCGGACGGCTATGAGGTGAAGGATGCTGAACCAAGCCAGCTGATTGAGACCATTCATCAGGTCGCCCGTGGTGAACGTCATTTCCATCCTTCGGTGATGATTGCAGCTGAAAGCGCTGAATCACTGCCTCATCTGAAGAACAAGCTGTCAAAACGTGAGCTTGAAGTACTGGAGGAGATGACGAAGGGTCAGACGAACAGGGAGATCGCTGATATACTCTTTGTCTCTGAGAAGACCGTGAAGACGCATGTCAGTCATATCTTCGCTAAACTGGAAGTAACAGACCGGACACAGGCCGCCATCTATGCGATGACGTATAATCTGGTGAACAAATAAAAGAAGCTGTCGTATCAACGTGATGGATACGACAGCTTCTTTTTATTGTTTTTCATCAGCTTTCTTCTTGTCGTCAGGCTCAATATGGACGATGGTCTCTATGGAGCCGAATTCTGCTTTCATACGGCCTTCAATCTCTTCAGCGATATCATGGCTTTCCTTGACGGTGAGCGAGGAATCGACAGTAACAGTCACATCAGCGAAAGTGATGACACCATGGTTACGCCCCTTTAAGTCGACGACATGAACGACACCCGGAATCGCCGCGACGTGACGTTTCATCGTATAGAGGGTCTCAACGTCAAAGCCGTCTGTCAGCGTGATAGCCGTGTCACGGAAGATATCGATAGAGGTCTTCATGATGATCAGACCGACGACAATCGCCGCGATAGTATCCAATGTATGAAAGCCGGACATAACACCGATAATACCGGCTAAAGTCCCGAAGCTGACGAGTGCGTCCGATAAGTTATCGTAGGCCGCTGCTTTCAGTGCACTTGAACCGACTTTCTTGGCGAGCTTGCTGTTATAGAAATAGACACCGAGCATCACCAGTGCAGAGATAAGCGCAACAATGGCTGCTTCAGATGTCGGAGAAGAGTATTCCCCTTTGATGAAGTGAGTGACGCCCTGAATGATAACCTGGACGGAGACGGCGAACATGATGAACGAAGCGATCAAGGACGAAATGAATTCTGAGCGGTAGTGGCCATAATTATGATTGGAGTCTGCTGGTTTCATCGAGATAGACAGCCCGATCAGCAGCGCGAATGAAGAGATGACATCCGTCGCGTTGTTCAGACCATCAGCGACCAGGGCATGTGATTCATTCATCCAGCCGAACGCAACTTTCGCGACGGTCAGCAGGAGATACATCAGTATGCTGACGCGAGCCCCTTTTTTCGCCTGTTCAAGTTTATCTTTAATATGCATAAGATCCCGCCTTTTAAATGGTTTACCTGTTTATTATGACTTAAAAGACAGCTGAACTCTACTAACTGAAATGGTATATTTCAAAAATACAATTGTATATTAAGAGGAAAAATGTATAATTAATAACTGAGGTGAAATTAAATGAAAATTAAAAATAATATGACTACTCGCATTATTATAGCGCTGATCCTGGGTATCACGATAGGTTCTATCATGAATCTCTTTACAGGTGAAGCATGGGTGACAGGCATCAATCAGTATGTATTCAATGTCCTCGGACAGATCTTTCTTAATCTTATCTTTATGCTGGTTGTACCGGTTGTATTCGTCTCCATTGTCCTGGGAGTCGTCGGAGTCGGAGATCCGAAGCTTCTCGGCAGCATCGGCATCAAGACCGTTCTGTTCTTCCTGACTACTACGGCACTGGCAATCATGCTCGCCATGGCCTTGGCACTTGTCTTCAAACCAGGGGAAGGTAAGACCAATTTACTGGCAAGTGATGACGTCAAAAAGTATGAACAGCAGCAGAAACAGAAGGCGGAGGAAGCAGAAGCCCAGGGCATGGCAGCTGAGCAGACCTTCGATCAGACGCTCATCAATCTCTTCCCGAAGAACCCGGTGCAGGCAATGGCTGACACTAACATGCTTCAGATCATCACATTCTCTCTATTCATAGGGATCGGTATGATTGCACTCGGTGACAAAGTAGCAGGGATACGGAACTTATTTGAGCAGGCGAACGAAATACTGATGTATATCGTCATGATGATCATGAAATATTTCGCACCGCTCGGTACGTTCGGCTTAGTCGCGACAGCGTTCACTAATGCCGGCTTCGGTGCCATACAGCAGCTCTTCATGTATTTCTTCGTCGTCCTGCTGGCGCTCCTGCTCCATATGGTTGTAGTCTACGGCGGCGCTATCAGACTGCTGGCACGTAAGAGCCCGCTATGGTTCTTCCGAGGATTCGCACCCGCGATGACAGTCGGTTTCAGCTCTTCAAGCAGTAATGCGACCTTACCGATCTCACTGGAATGTGCGCAGGACAATCTCGGTGTCCGTAAAGAGATTTCTTCATTTGTCCAGCCGCTCGGTGCAACAATCAATATGGACGGCACGGCTATCATGCAGGGCGTGGCGACCATCTTCATCGCCCAGATATCGGGGGTGGACCTGTCGATCGGACAGCTGGTCACAGTGGTGGCTGTCGCAGTCATCGCTTCAATCGGTACTGCAGGCGTACCGGGTGTCGGACTCGTCATGCTCGCGATGGTGCTGACGGCCGTCGGTCTGAATCCAGCTGCAATCGGTATCATTCTCGGCATCGATCGTCTGCTTGATATGTCCCGTACAGCTGTCAATATCTCTGGGGATGCAGCATGTGCAGTGATTATATCGGAAGCAGAAAAGCGCAAATTATCAGTTAATTAACAGAGAATAGACACATCTCTTTAAAAGAGAAAAATCTCAGGATTTTTCTCTTTTAATTTTTTGTAAATTATATTAAGATGATAAATGTGACTTATTTAGATGTGTATTATTTCAATTTAATGCTAACTACATTTAATGATGAGTAAATTGATAAATGAAAGGTCGAATAGAATGGATAAACAAACTTTTACAGACTTACTGCAGACGAAATTCAAAATGGTCAGAATTGAAGCGGGTTATACGCAGGATACAATGGCTCAGACAATCGGTCTTTCAAAAAAGACATTGGTTCAGATTGAAAAAGAACGTGTACTTCCCAACTGGACAACATGTGTCTCTCTTTGTGCATTATTCAGAGATTCAGAAGTATTACAGACGACACTCGGCGGTGATCCTCTTGAAGTGGTACAGGTCATCTCACGCGGCGCATGTGCTTATCCGCAGAATGATAATCTGGACGAACTGTGGTGGGAAACAAAACGCGAGGAAGCAGGATTCACTTTACAGTTCAACAAAATCTCAAACCTCTACCGCGTAATTGATGAATCAAACCAGCCATTATACGGCTCAAATAAAGAACGTGAAGCTGAGATGTTCTTCTCAAAAAAGACAGCGGAACAACTTGTTAATGCTTAAGCAAACGTCATGACGTTTGCTTTTTTCATATAAAGGAGGAGTAGTATGCAGCCGGTTTTACTTGTATTATTCATGGGGCTGATCGGTGCACTGATCGGTGGATTCACGAACTATATCGCAATCAAGATGCTGTTCAGACCTTATCATCCGGTCTATCTGTTCGGCAGACAGCTGCCGTTCACCCCCGGCCTGATCCCGAAACGTCGTGACGAACTGTCCGTCAAAATCGGCGAGATGGTGACAAATCACCTGCTGACGCCTGACGTCTTCAAACAGAAGGTTCTGACCCCTGACACACGACACTTTCTGGAGCGGCTGCTGAGACAGCAGGTTGAGACCCTGAAAGAAGAGCGCTATACAATCAAATACTTTGCAGATCAATGGAACTACAGCATTGAAGAGCAGGTGAGTGCTCAGATTGAAGAGAAAGTCCGGACGGTGCTCAGTCAGCTTGCACTTACGCAGTCCTTCAACGAACTGCTGCCTGCAGCGGCACAGGATACCCTGACTAAAAAAGTAGGCGGCGCATCTGTACTATTACTCGATAAGTTTCAGGACTATGTTCGCTCTGACAAAGGCTATCAGGATATTCTGAACATGGTCGAGACCTTCTTCATGCAGAAGGGGAAGCTGATCAGCATGCTGCAGATGTTTATGACCGCTGAGGCGATCGCTGACCGCGTGCAACGTGAAATGCTGAAGCTGACAGATGAGGATAAAATCAAGAACATCATCCAGAGTGAAGTGGATAAGGAATATGGCCGGCTGATGACGACAGCACCGATAGATTATATAGAAGAAAGTAAGATCCAGCAGCTGATCAGTCAGACGGCTGCGACTATTACAAAGCGCCTGAACGTGCAGCATTATACACGCACACCGCTCATCAGGCTGTTGCCGGAAGCGTTCGCTTATGTGGAGGCGAAGGGGATAGATAGACTGCTCGATACAGGGCTTATGCATCTCGCTGACAATATTCCTGTCATACTGGAGAAAATTCATCTCTCTGAACTGATCAAGGAACAGATTGACCGTTTTGAGCTGTCTTTCATCGAGAAGCTGATCATCGAGATATCGAACAAAGAACTGAAACTGATCACACTGCTTGGCTTTCTGCTGGGAGGCATTATCGGCCTGTTACAGGGTGTCATCGCTCTGTTTATCTGACCCTAAACAAGTGATAAACACGTTCAAGTATGTTAAATTAGAGAAAACACATATTTAAAGGAGAATTTTTATGACAGTGAATATTTATGATGAAGCAAACAGGTTAGAAAGTGCTTTGCGCCAGAGTGACGAATATCAGGCTGTTAAAGCACAGTTAGAAGCAGTGGAAAGCAATGAAGAATCAAAAGCAGTCTTCTCACAGTTCCGTGAGATCCAGATGACACTGCAGGAAAAACAGATGAGCGGTCAGGAAATCACTGAAGAAGACATCGCAAAGGCGAACGAACTTGCGGCGAAGATCGAGCAGGATGAAAATATCTCAAAACTGATGCAGGCTGAACAGCGCATGGGTCAGGTCATCGAAGATTTGAACCGCATCATTTTGAAACCACTTCAGGATTTATATGGCCAGGACAATCAATAAGAACGTTAAAAATAAACGAAACGTAGTTTTCGTTTATTTTTTTTAAAGAGGATAAACAATGAAAATATTTCTAAAGAATCAGGAGCTGGAGAACAATCTGCTGTTCCTGCAGAACATCATTAATCTATATTTTGAAGATTCCTTTGTACTCCTTGGTGAAGGAGCCAACACGCTGTCGTTTGATATCAAGAATGAAGAAGCGGTCAGGGTGACGGGATATCTGACACTTGACGGTCAGTCATACACGGCGACAGCGACGCGCACGGAGACAGATAAGAAGCACGTCAAACAGGCGATCGCTGAGACACTGGTGACTATGCTGACTGATTGCACCGGCATCACGCAGAGCTGGGGCACACTGACGGGTATCAGACCGACAAAACTGTATCACCGTCTCTACCGTCAGGGTCTGTCGCACGAAGCAATAAGCGGACAGCTGAAGCAAGACTATCTCATCAGTCAGGAGAAGCTGGACCTCATGCGGGAGATCGTCCATACACAGAACGAGGCGATACCGGATCTATATGAATTAGGACGCGAGGTCAGTATCTACATCGGTATCCCGTTCTGTCCGACAAAATGTGCTTACTGTACGTTTCCCGCTTACAGTATACTCGTCCATAAGAATGATGTGCCGGAATTCCTGGTGGGTCTGCTGCACGAGATTGCGGTGACAGGTAAATGGCTGAAGGACAATGACATCAAGGTCACCTCCATCTATTTCGGCGGGGGGACACCGACATCCATCACGCCAGAAGACCTGAAGATACTGCTCGACCAGTGCTACGCTTCATTTGATATGTCGGCTGTCAGAGAAGTGACGGTGGAAGCTGGACGACCAGATACGATTGACGGCGAGACGCTGACAGTACTGAACGACTTCGATATCGACCGGATCAGCATCAATCCCCAGAGTTTCACGGATGAGACCTTAAAGGCGATCGGCCGGCATCATTCTGTCAAGGAGACGGTGGATAAGTTCAGGCTCGCCCGTGATTTCAATATGAACAATATCAATATGGATCTGATCATCGGTCTGCCGAACGAAGACCGGACGAACGTCCGGCATTCACTGGAAGAGACGAGAAGACTGCGACCTGAATCGCTGACCGTTCATACGCTCAGCTTCAAACGTGCGAGTGAGATGACGCGTAATAAGGAACAGTATCCCGTCGCACCGCGCGAAGAGATCATGCAGATGATGGAGATGACGCGAGCATTTGCCGCTGAAGAAGGCTACAAACCGTATTATCTCTACCGGCAGAAGAATATTCTCGGCAATCTGGAGAATATCGGTTACTCCATCGACAAGGAATACTCGCTCTATAATATTCTTATCATGGAAGAAATGCAGACTATTCTCGGCATCGGCTGCGGCGCGTCCAGTAAGTTCATACATCCTGAGACGGGTAAGATTGAGAACTATCTGAATCCAAAGGATCCGAAGAGCTACAACAAAAGTTACGAACACTATACAGCAGAAAAAATCAAAAAGCTCAATCATCTTTTTAAAGCCGAAGACTAATCTTCGGCTTTTTTTCGTCTGATTCCCAATTAGCACCTTATTTATTGTAAAATGAAGTGAAGTCACTAAACGAGGTAGAGCGATGATAAAATTTATTCACTGTGCAGATCTACATTTAGATGCGCCTTTTCAGTTAAATGGCTATGTATCAGAATCCATCATGGCTGATATATACCGGGCAAGCTTCGAAAGCTTTAATACACTCATCAAGGATGCCATTGTTCAGCAGGTTGATTTTGTGCTGATTACAGGGGATTTGCTGTCTGATAACCAGACCTTGAAGACCACCGTTTACTTGAAAAAACAATTCCAGCGACTGAAAGATGCGGGAATTTATGTTTATATTGTGCTGGGGAAGACAGATGATCACTTACGGACGGTCAGATGGCCGGATAATATCATTATTTTCGGTGATCAGGTGGAGAGCTATCAGTTCATCACGAAAGAGGGAGATACCGTCTATCTTCATGGTCTTAGTCTGGGGCACGACCTTCAGTACTTTCCGACCAATCAGGTGGATACGAGCATTCATATCGGCATGCTGTATGGCAGAATCGGTGAATCTGGATTCCAGCAGGAAGACTTGAATCAGAAGCTCTATCATTACTGGGCGCTCGGAGGCAGCCATCAAAGACAGCGGGTCAGCGAGCTGCCGCATATTCACTATCCAGGTAACATCCAGAGTTATCTCCTCCACCAGACCGGCCAGAAAGGCTACTTGATGATTGAAGGTGACCATATAGAGATGAAGGTCATCTTTGTACCGACGCAGCACATCATCTTCCGGCACTATCAGCTGCCGGTAGCAGATATCAGTAAGAATGGCATCCTGCAGCTGATCAGTGAGTTCAAGGCGCGTAAACGAGTTGATGGAAAAGGGATCTATCAGCTGCAGCTGATCAACGAGAATGAACATCCGGTCAATCCCGGGCTCTTAGCGGATGTCCTTAAGCTGGTTCAGCAGCAAGAGGTTTATGAGAATGAGTTCGTCTGGATAGATGCGCTGACCGTCCAGCAGAATGATAGGACTACTCTGCACCGTGAATTTGATGAGTCGATGCTCAAGGACCGGACATTGTTCGAACGCGCAATGCAGCCGCTCTTTCATGATGCAGAGATGAACCGTTTCCTGGATGACTATGAGAATCTGGACGGCAGAACACTGATTGAGACTGGTGAGATCAAGCTGAAAGCGAGGCTGAAGCCTGATGAGAATTAAACATCTAGAAATATATGGATACGGCAGACTTGAGCAGCAGCAGTTCAAGCTGAACGACACGTTTACCCAGATATACGGGGAGAACGAGACCGGTAAATCGACGATGCAGACCTTTATTCATGCCCTGCTGTTCGGATTCAATCATTCTGATCAACCGCTCTATGTTCCCCGCTTCACGAATACGTATGGCGGCAACATGGTCATGAATGACGGGACGGCTGATATTTATATTGAGCGTGTCTATGAACAGGGCAAGGAGAGAACGACGATTCTCTATAACAATGTGCCGAAGGATACTGACTGGCTGAACCAGAAGTTCAGTTTTATGACTTACACGGGCTACGAGAAGATCTTTTCCTTTGATGTGCTTGGGCTGCAGCAGGTCCACCATCTGACAGAGGATAAGCTGCAGAACTATCTGATGCAGGCGGGTATCTTCGGGTCCACTGAATTCTCCAGTCTGGAGATGAAGCTTGAGACAGAGAAACTGCGCCTGCTCACCCCTGACCATTCAGAAGGTATGCTCAGTGAACATATCACAGAAATGCTGAATCTGCAGTTGCAGATTCGGGATGCAGAAGTGAAGATAGAACGTTATCAGGACCTTGAAGCGGCACAGTATGAGCTGACGCGTCAGTTGTCTGAGGTGAGAGGACATATCGAAGAGCTGACGAAACTCCAGCAGAATAAGCAGAAAGAGATGATGTTCCACAGTGATGCGAAGGAGTGGAAGCAGCTTGAGCTCAAGCTGAATATCGAACCCCTTGTCTTCCCGGACCACGGAATTGAACGTTACGAGGGACTGAAGCGTCAGCTGCAGTCAGCGAGACGGGATATCGCGCTGCGCGAGGAGAAAGCTGAACAGCTGCAACGCGAAAAGGCAGGAACTGACCGCCTTGACGCCGCTGACTATGAGCAGGCAGTGCGTCTGCTGCAGGAAGAGCCGCAGCAGAAGTTACATGAGCAAACAAGTGAGGCACTGGCACGGGAAATAGCCGATAAAGAAGCGACAATCGAACGACTGCAGCATGATATCGGCTGGCAGGAATATCATGCTATCAAAGTGGACGCGCCGCTGAAGGATCACCTGATCTATTCATTGTCAGACAAGGAGCAGCATAGCCTGAAGATCGCACAGCTGAAGCGGGAAATGGAACAGCTGGAACGCGAGGATACGCTGAATAGCAGCAAACTGAATGATATAACACCTTATATCGTGACAGATGAACTCTTTACGACAGGTATCCAGCTTGCTGAACAGCGCCTTGAACTGAGTCAGAAGACCGAACTTTATCACAAGCTGGAATCAGAACAGCTGCGTACAGCAGAGATCGAGGAGCAGAAGAGAAAGAAACTGAACTATATCTACCTGGCTGGTGGTCTGGTGGGATTACTGATTGCAGCGTATTTCTTCTATCTGCAGCTCTTTATACCGGCAGCGCTTCTGCTGATCATCCCGATTATCATGCTGGTTCTGACGATGCAGAATAAGCCGGTTGAAAACAATCAGAATCATATTATGCAGGACGAAATCCATCATCTTGAGACATCGATCAGTGAGCTGTCCTCGATGCTTGATGCGCAGTTCGATTTGAATCAGCAGCGTTCATTACGTGATAAAAAACTGCGTCTTGAAGATGAAAAAGCAGCACTGAGCCGCAAGAAAGAGCAGCTCACAGCACTTTATGACGCCGAAGAGACCGCTTTGAGATCAGTGAATGAGTCTCTCAGCAGAACAAAGACCATGCTGAAGCTGAAACTGAGTTATGAAGATAGTCTCCTGCCTGATGCATATCGTACCATCTACCGGATTCAGCAGACTTATCAGCAGTTGCAGCAGCTGAGGAAAGACTATACAGAAGAACAGAGCCATATCAGTGATTTCAAGGAAAAGGTCAATGCATTCAGTCTGGTCACGAATGATGAACCATTACCGGTCACCTTCACTGAACTCGGGCGTCTCGTCAGAACTGAGGAACGCAACCGTAAGGAATATAAACGGGTGACCGATCAGCTTGAGCTCGCTACGAAAGAACTGAGTGTGCTGCAGGACGCTTATCAGGAGATGGCTGCAGAACTCGCAGCTCTTTTTGCTGAAGCAGGTGTGGACAATGAATCTGATTACTACAGCCAGTTTGAGGCCTATACTGAATATCATGAAAACCTGAGCAGACATCATCATCTGAGTCATAAACTTGAAGAAGAGAACTTCACATATGAAATGAGTTCAATTCTTGCGGAGCAGACATCAGAAGACCTGCGACTGATAGAAGGTCGTATTACCGATCAGCTGAACGACTACCGCAGCGAACTGAAAGAACACGAATTCGAGCTGTACAATATCGAGCAGCATATGAAGACGCTTGAAGAGGATTCGACTTTGTCGGAACTGAATCATCGCTATGCGATAGAACGTAATATCGTGAACCAGCTCGCAGTCGACTACAGCGCATTGCGCTACATTGAAGTGCTGATAGAAGCGCATCGTCAGAAGGTCAAGGCTGAACGGATTCCGAGTATCATCAGAAAGGCATCTGAAATCTTCGGTCAGATGACAGAAGGCCGTTACGTGGACGTCATCTATCAGGATGCTTTACTTGTCAAACATAAGAACGGGCAGATTTTCCATCCAACTGAACTGTCTCAGTCGACGAAAGAGCTCCTTTATATTACGATGAGATTAAGTCTGGTTGATCATCTGAGATATCTGTATCCTTTCCCCGTGATCATAGATGATGCATTCGTTCATTTTGATAAGCATCGCAAGGAAATGATCATCGATTATCTGATGAAGCAGCAGGATAACCAGTATCTATACTTTACATGTAACCGTTCGATGAATATTCCGACTAAAAACACATTAATACTTGAGCGTCATGAGAAGGAGTTAAAATAATGAGAACGATTGAAACGTTGAAACCCGGTGAAGCAGTGGAGGCATTCTTTCTGATTCACCGCGCTGTACAGGGAGTGACCAATCAGGGGAAACCCTATCTGACACTGTATCTGAAGGATAAAAGTGGAGATATAGAGGCAAAAGTCTGGACTGTCACTGAAAATGATATCAAGATGCTCCAGCCTGAAAAGCTGATTAAAGTGAAAGGCGACGTCATCGATTACCGCGGCCGCAAACAGATGAAGATCAATCAGTTCCGTCCTGCGACTGATGAGGATGGCGTCAAACTTGACCATTTTCTGGAGGCAGCACCTGTATCTGCCACTGAGATGACTGACCAGCTGATGACATATGTGATGGATATTGAGAATGCAAACCTGCAGCGCATCACACGTCTGCTACTGAAAAAGTATCAGCAGGAATTTATGGTCTATCCTGCAGCAAGCTCCAACCATCATAACTTTGTCTCAGGGCTCCTGTATCATGTCATGACGATGCTGAAGCAGGCAGAAGCGCTCTGTACTATCTATCCATCGCTGAATAAGAGCCTGTTATATGCGGGCATCATCCTTCACGACATGGGGAAAGTCAAAGAGCTGTCAGGACCTGTTGCGACGAGCTATACAGTTGAGGGTAACCTGCTTGGTCATATCTCGATTATGAGTGATGAAGTCGCTGAGATGGCACGTGAGCATGGTATTGAAGGGGAGGAGATCATGCTCCTCAGACATCTGATTCTCGCGCATCACGGGAAACTGGAATATGGATCGCCGAAGCTGCCGATGGTGAAAGAAGCAGAGATTCTTCACTTCATCGACAATATTGATGCCCGTATGCAGATGTTTGATAAGCATCTGAAGAAAGTAGAGAAAGGCCAGTTCTCTGAGCGCATCTTTGCATTAGAGGGTCGCCAGTTCTATAAACCGGAGACACTTGAATAAATAAAAAGCAGTCGTATCAGTATTTCTGATACGACTGCTTTTTTATGTTGGAGACGGACTGCATTACTGCTGTTGGCCTGCTGCACTGGCATTCAGAATTTTTTCGTCGATGATCTTCTTAAGGGCCTCATCTTTATATTCAACATCGTAATCTTTCAACAGTTTTTTATAAGCATCCATCATGACTTCAGAGTTCTCCTGAACTTTAGACTGACGCACTTTTTCTTTTAAGCTCTCTTTCTGTTTGTCGAAATCATCCTGTTTCTCAGCCTTAATGATGTGGTAACCAAAATCAGTTTTCACAAGGTCGGACATTTCGCCTTCTTTTAATTTGAAGAGCGCTTTTTCAAATTCAGGGACAGTGTCACCTTTCAGGACATAGCCGAGGGAACCGCCTTCTGCTTTAGAGCCGGTATCGCCTGATTCTTTTTTAGCGATCTCAGCGAATTTCTCAGGATTTTTCTTCACTTCAGCAAGGACTTTCTCTGCTTTTACCTTTGCTTTCGCATCGGACAAGCCTGAAGGATCACTTTCAGATTTCACTTTGATCAGAATATGAGACGCTTTTTTAGCGCTATCTTTTACTTCTTTATCAGACACCTTGATAGTGTCCTTCATCAGCTCTTTCTGATAGGCTTCAGTCACGCGTGACTCTTTATATTTTTCGATAGTCATACCCGGCTGCTGCTGCTGTAATAATGCTTCGAACTGTTCTTTGCCGCCATATTTTTTGATGTCAGCATCGACCTGTTCCTGGATTTTCTTATCATCGACCGCTTTACCGTATTTATCTTTCAGGATATCTTTCAGCAGAATCTGGAATGCATTCTGAGCGATTTCTTCCTTGCCGATCTGGTCCATGACGTTGGTTGTTGTTACATCGCCTGCTTTAGAAGTGATGAGTGTCTTTCCTTCTTCACCATTCCCACATGCTGCAAGTCCGAGGACTGATACAGATAGCAGAGCGGGTACTACTGCTTTTTTTAAGTTCTTCATTGTAATTCTCCTTTTCTGTGCTGCTATTAGCATATCATTCAATTATGAAAATAACATTAAATTACATATCGAATTTCGTCAGTAATTCCAGCCCGTGTTTCCGTTCCTCGACAAACGAACAGCCGCGTGAATTGATCAAGTATCTGAAGTAGATGAAATCAATGAATGAAATGCCGATGTTCATTGAAAACATAAATAAAAAATAATGCGCATAAACGGGATACATCATGGCAGCTGACAGCGTCAAGCCACTGATGATTAAAAAAGGCAGGGCCAGAGTGACCAGAAAACGGCCTTTACTGATCGGATGATTCAGCCGGATATTCAAGATCGGCAGAAATCCCATCGCCATCACTTTCTGAATGATGATGGAACTGAGGTCATCCAGAAACATGAGCACATGACATAACTTATGAAGCGGATAGACCGCAAAGCAGCTCAGCAGAAATAAAAGGAAATAATGGTCGCTGAAACGGTCGTTCACAAATGAGCTGAATACTTCGAAAGAAATCAGAAATGTGACGACAGTGATAAGAAATGAGGTGAAAATCAATCGCTGACGCCCGTATGCGTGCTTTAAATTGAGTTTCTTTGTACAAGAATACATAAAAGATGCTCCTTATCGGTCATATTATCTTATGCATTATGCCTTATCGCCCTTATTTTCGTCAAGCAGTATTTCCAGCAGGTCCTTATGACTTTTATCGAGCTGTTCTATGAAGTCCTTACCATATATCTGTGCGACAATATATTTCAGATCGCTGAAGACAGGCATCGCCATCATGACGCTCTGATATTCCTGAGCTGCATCGTGAATCCGGTCATCGATATTTTCATAGTTCTTGTAAGTCTCATAAAGCAGTTCTTTTCCCATGTCCGTCAGCTCAAGATATGTATTCCGTTTGTCCAGGTCGCTTTTTGGCATCCGGAGGTAGCCACGCTTCTCCAGGTTTTTGGCAAAGTTAAAGACGGTCGAGACATGCATCACCCCGTACTGAGATACTTGAGAGATAGTGGCTCTCTCGAGATTGCGGATGATAACCAGGATATGATGCTCATTGATATTAAGGTCATAGGGTTTTATCCAGGTCTGCCAGTCTTTTTCTGCCGTTTTCCATAAGGCTTTGCTCAGCTGAGCCACATGATGGGTAAACAACATTTTTTCGATGATTTCACAGTCTCTTTTCAACGAATAACCTCCTAAAATTCATAGAGAAAGCATGATGCTGAGACATCATGCTTTCCCCGTTCCAGTTTGATTCATTTTAACATATCATTATTTTTTGGAAAATGTTTCTTTTACTTCGTCTGCACGATTTTTGACATTTTCTACATTTGACTTAAGGTGCTGAACATTAGGCTGAATATCTGATTGATAATTGGCGATCATTTGCTTGACCTCAGCACCCATTTCCTTGACCAGTTTCTGGCTCTCTTCTTTAGTCTGTACTGCATAGTTCTTCAGGTCCGCTACTTCAGATTTAATCTGCTCAGCCTGTGCTTTGACGTCAGTAGAATTCGCAGCGAAATTTCTCTGCATTTCTGTGCCTGGTTTTGCGGCATTCATAAGAGCAGTAGCTGCACCAGCGATGATACCCACTGTGAAACCAGCGGCGATGTGTGTGATTTTCATAAGAAGATTCCTCCAAATTTGTTTTCCTTAGTTATACCCCTTAATGACTGCAATCAAGCATGCTTAATTTGTTCGGCGAGTGCAGCCATCTCATCCTGACTGAATACCTCCATATGTGTCTCCCATCTGTAGCCGAAGCCATCAAGCTCATTCTCGTAGCGGGGCATGATGTGGAAATGCAGATGGAAGACACTCTGATCGGCGAATGCCCGGTTATTCTGAACGATATTGATCCCGTCCGGCTGCAGCGTATCATCTATCATCTGTGCGACCTTCTGAACGGACTTAATCACATGCGTGAGAACTTCGCTGTCAGTCCCGAGCAGGTCCCGGCTATGCGTCTTCGGTACGACCAGTGTATGCCCTTTAGAGACCTGCGAGATATCAAGGAAAGCGAATGTATAGTCGTCTTCATATACTTTGTACGACGGGATGTCACCCTTTACGATTTTGCAGAAAATACAGTCTGTCATGTTGCCCCTCCTTATTGGTCCATATATTCATATTCTAGCCATATCTATAGGTGAATTCAAAGAATATTTGATACAATATGAAATAAACTTTAGCGGAGGTGCAGATGTGGCAGTCGAAGTAAAACACTTAACGGGCGGTTATGGTAATCAGCCTGTCATTCATGATATTGATTTCACATTACAGGAAGGGGAGATTGTCGGCCTGATCGGTCTGAACGGTGCCGGTAAAAGTACGACCATCAAGAATATGCTCGGACTGCTTCAGCCGATGAAAGGCGACATCGCTATCAACGGTATGACGTTAAATGAATCGCCTTATGACTACCGGCAGCTGATCAGCTATATCCCGGAGACGCCCGTTCTCTATGATGAGCTGACACTCGAAGAACATATCGATATGACGGCGATGGCTTATGGTCTGACGAAAGAAGAGGCAATGACACGTGCACGGCCGCTTCTTGGCATTTTCCGCCTTGAGGATAAGATGAAGCAGTTCCCGCAGAACTTCTCAAAAGGGATGAAGCAGAAAGTGATGATCATCTGTGCCTTTATCAGTCAGCCGGAGCTCCATATCATTGACGAACCCTTCCTGGGACTCGACCCGCTTGGTATCCAGTCGATGCTTGAACTGATGGTGGAGGCGAGAGATGCCGGACGGACTGTGCTGATGAGCACGCATATTCTGGCGACCGCTGAGAAGTACTGTGATTACTTTCTGATCATGCACCAGGGCCATCTTGTGGCAAAGGGCAACCTTCAGGACCTGCAGCAGCAGCTCGATATGCCGGGGGAATCACTGGATGCCATCTATATCAGACTGACGCAGGGTGAAGGACATGTATAATGCAAGAACGCTCTACAATAAAAGAGCGGAGGCGAACAGCAGGGAAGTCGCCCGCTACAGCAGATTTATTTTCAACGGTCACTTTGTGATATTTCTGACCATCGCGTTCGGCGCGCTCATGCTGCAGTACAGTCAGCTGCTGAAAAATCTGCCGCAGGGCATCGACTATCATCTCATCATCGCAATATTGCTGACGCTTGTCACACTTGCCCCTTTAAGAACCCATTTCAGGCAAGCAGACCAGGTCTTCCTGCTGCCTTATGAACGCCAGCTCGGTGATTATGTGAAGCAGAGTGTCATCCGCTCGAGCGTGCGACGGATCACGATGTTTACGGTCTTATGCGCGGTCCTGCTGCCGCTGTATCATGCCGGAGAATATTTCTCTGTGAACGGCGCAGTCATGGCTTTTTTGACAGGTGTACTTGGAATCGTCATCGGACTGACCCTCAGGTTCCCTATGATGAAGCTTGGCCTATCGAATTTAAGCGTCAATCTGATTCTTTTCATCATACTGCTGTCAGGCATCTATATGTCGCTTGACGGCAGTCTGTTCTCAGGCAGTGTGACACTTATCATGCTGATCGGTCTGCTGCTGCTCATACAGAACATGGCAGCGAAACGCGTCTACCCGTGGCAGTCACTGATTGAATACGAGCAGGAACTGACGCAGCGTCAGTATAAGCTCATCAATATGTTCACAGATGTCAGAGGACTGAAGGATAACGTCAGAAGAAGACCTTATCTTGATCTTCTGCTGCAGGACCGTCAGTACAATCACGATGGCATGTTCCTCTTTCTGTTCAAACGCAATTTTCTGCGCAGTAAAGATGCCTTCTGGATCATCATCCGTCTTGTGGTGATCGGCGGTCTTATCATCTGGTTCGTTCATCAGCCGGTCATCGCAGCCATTATCGGCCTCTTCATGATCTATATCGTTGTGCTTCAGTCATCACAGTTCTACAAACAGCAGGCTTATCAGCTCTGGCCGCAGGTATGGCCGGTCACTGAAGACAAGGTGGTGGAAGGCTTCCGGAAATTCCTGTGGCAGCTGTCATTTGCTGTGACCATAACTGTCGCCGTGATTTACTGCTTCATCTATCCGCAGCATTTCTACTATGCCTTACTCTTCTTCGCTGTTATGTGGTGGACAAACCAGCAGGTCATGTCGAAACTGAAACGAAGAATGGTGCTGCTGAAGGACTGATAGAGTTTAATCTCCTCATTTTCATACAGACAACAAAAGCCGGCAGCTGCCGGCTTTTAATGTTCTGCTGTATTTTCCGTTGTGTACGGCCGCAGTAATTTTGTGAACTGCACATTTGAGATGAAGTCAGCGGATTGGTACTGCTTCAGTGATTCGTCGTACTGATTGCGATAGGCTGAGCTCTTCTGGAAATCTTCAAGCGACTGGAGGTCACTGAACTGGAACAGCGCGATATAAGTCTGACCGCGATGAGGGCGTAAGAGCTGATAGCTTTGATAGCCGCTGTACTGACTGAAGTCACCATGGTCCGTGAGCGTACTCTCAGCGATTTTTTGTTTTTCGTCACTGACCTGGAAGTAACGCAGCAGTATCGGTGCATCCTGCGTGACGGATCCGTCGTGTTCAACAGCTTCATATGCTTCACCTGAACTGAAGACTGATTTATCGTCAGTCGACTCGTAAAGCACGATATCCTCAGGACCTGCAAACTTCAGCAGCTGCCTGTCTGGATGTTTCTCGGTCAGTCGTTCCATATAATAATCTGACCCATGTGTAAAATAGACGTTCATAACCTTTTCAGCTCCTTTTTCTTCTTTATTCTCTTTACCCGATTATGTCATCTTTATGACAAATACTTAATTAAATACGGCCTTACCTCGATTATGGTAAAATAGTTAGTATTCATCATACATGAGGAGGACTGGTTAAATGCCATTCAACGATACAATTTTAAAGGCGGCATACGGGGAGAAGACAACGCATACACCCGTATGGTTCATGCGTCAGGCTGGGAGGAGTCAGCCGGAATACAGAAAGATCAAAGAAACACACTCACTGTTCGAGATTACACATGATCCCGAGCTCTGTGCTTATGTGACCAAACTGCCGGTTGATCAGTACGATACAGATGCAGCTATCCTGTATAAAGATATTATGTCACCACTCGGCGCGATTGGTGTCGATGTTGAGATCAAGTCTGGTATTGGTCCGGTGATCAGTAATCCGGTCCGTTCAATCAAAGATGTTGAAAGACTTGGTGAAATCCATCCGGAACAGGATGTACCGTATATTCTTGATACGATCAAGCTACTGACGACTGAACAGCTGAATGTGCCGTTGATCGGGTTCACAGGTGCGCCGTTCACACTCGCGAGCTATATGATCGAGGGTGGCCCTTCTAAAAACTACAATAAGACAAAAGCGATGATGTACGAGCAGCCTGAAGCGTGGCATCTGCTGATGGAGAAGCTCAGCACGATGTGCATCACCTATACGCACGCGCAGATTGATGCGGGCTGTAAGATGATCCAGGTCTTTGACTCATGGGTAGGTGCCCTGAATAAAGCAGATTATCATCAGTTTATCGCGCCGCATATGCACCGTATCTTCACCGGTATCAAAGAAAAGAATGTGCCTGTGACGACGTTCGGTGTCGGAGCAAGCCATCTGATCGAGGAATGGAATGCACTGCCGGTTGATGTGCTCGGTCTTGACTGGCGTCTGCAGATTGCCGAAGCCCGTGCAAAAGGCATCACCAAGACGCTGCAGGGCAACCTGGATCCGGCGATTCTGCTTGCACCTTGGACAGTGATTGAAGAACAGTTAACACGTATTTTAGATCAGGGATTACAGACTGACAGCTATATATTCAATTTAGGACACGGTGTCTTCCCGGAAGTACAGCCGGATACACTGCGCCGCGTCTCAGAGTTTGTACACGAGTATTCAGCACAATATAAAAAATAAAGGGGTCATATAATGGGCAAAAAAGGGTTACTTGTTATGGCGTATGGCACGCCGTACAAAGAAGAAGACATCGAACCATATTATACGCATATCCGGCATGGTCGGAAACCATCTGAAGAAGCATTACAGGATCTGAAAGACCGGTATAAAGCAATCGGCGGTATCTCACCACTCGCGGGGATGACAGAACGTCAGGCAGAAGAGCTGCGTGACGCACTGAATAAAGAGACAGGTGAAGATTACACCCTCTATATCGGTCTGAAACACATCGCACCTTTCATTGAGGACGCCGTGAAGCAGATGGCGGAAGAAGGTATCACTGAAGCAGTGACGATCGTACTGGCGCCGCACTTTTCCAACTTCTCAGTCGGTTCATATAATAAACGTGCCGCTGAAGAAGCAGAAAAATATGGGATTAAACTGAAACACGTCACTGACTTCTATCGTCAGGATAAATTTATTCAGTACTGGACTGAGCAGGTCAATACAACGCTTGAGCGTATCACGGAACCGGACTGGCAGGATACAGTGCTGATTGTCAGCGCGCACAGTCTGCCTGAGAAAATCAAAGAAGCGGGTGATCCTTATCCGGATCAGCTCATAGAAACAGCAGAGCTGATTGCCGACAACTCAAACATCATCCACGTTGAACGCGGCTGGCAATCTGAAGGAAATACACCGGATCCCTGGCTCGGACCGGATGTGCAGGACTTAACACGCGAACTTTACCAAGAGAAAGGCTATAAAAACTATATCTATACACCTGTTGGCTTCGTCTGTGAACATCTAGAGGTGCTGTACGATAACGACGTGGAGTGTAAGGTCATCTGTGATGAACTTGGCGTCAATTATTACCGCCCTGACATGCCTGGGACGCACCCTCTCTTTATCGGTGCAATGGTCGATGAGATCAGAAAAGTATTAAATTCTTAAGAAAAGAAGTGGATAGTGATGAAGAAAGTCGCAATAATTGGCGCAGGTATTACCGGTCTGTCAGCTGCCTACTATCTGAAAGATGCGGACATTGACATTCTCGAGCAGTCAGACCGTGCAGGCGGTAAGATCAAGACATACCAGAAGGACGGCTATACGATTGAACTGGGCCCAGAGTCCTATATCGCCCGTAAGACGATTATGACCGAGCTTGCGACTGCCATAGGACTCGGTGACGACATTGTTGCCAATCAGACGGGACAGGCCTATATCTACGCGAAGAATAAGCTCTTTCCGATGCCAGGCGGCTCTATTATGGGGATACCGACTGAAATCAAGCCGTTTCTGGAGACGAAGCTATTGTCTAAAGCGGGCAAGGTCCGTGCCGGTCTTGATTACTTCATCAAACCGAAGCCGATGACAACGGATGTCTCGGTCGGCGCTTTTTTCCGTAGACGTCTAGGTGATGAAGCACTTGAAAATCTGATTGAGCCTCTGCTGTCAGGGATATACGGGGCTGATATCGATAAACTGAGTCTGAAGTCAACATTCCCTAACTTCAAGGAACAGGAAGAGACACACGGCAGCCTGATCAAAGGGATGCGTGACCAGAAGAAAAGAGCGCCTAAAGAACAGCCGGGCGAGAAACCAGCAGGTCAGTTCCGCTTATTCAGGAACGGGCTGCAGAGCTTCATCGACCGTCTTGCGGAAGTAGTGACAGAGCAGGGTGCACACATCCGTTATAATAGCACGGTATCAGCTATTCAGAAGGTGACGAATGGCTACGAAGTCACTGTGAACGATGAACGGACGTTCTACGATAATGTCATTGTGACAGTGCCACATACCGTCTTCAGTAAGTGGTTCGATGATGCGCCGCTCAGGTACTTCAATTATATGGAAACGACCAGTGTCGCGACTGTCGTCATGGCCTTTGATGAGTCACAGGTCAATAACGAGGAGAATGGCACGGGCTTCGTCATTGCCCGCAATTCAGATACCGTCATCACCGCCTGTACATGGACAAGCAAGAAATGGACACATTCCACGCCCGCGGGCAAAGTCCTGCTCCGTGCGTATGTCGGTCGTCCTGGAGATACAGTCGTCAAGGACAATGATGATGAGGCGCTTGTCAAGCTTGCGCGGCGCGACCTTGACAAGATGATGGATATTAAAGGCGAGCCTGAGTTCTCGATTGTCACACGTCTGATGAACAGTATGCCGCAGTATGAAGTGGGTCACATCGACCGCGTCCATCAGATACAGCGGTATATGACGGAGAACTATCCCGGCCTTATGCTGACAGGTTCCTCGTTTGAGGCAGTGGGTCTGCCAGACTGTATCGCGCAAGCGAAAAAAGCAGCCGAACAACTTAATGGATAGTGCACAAGACAATTACTTTGCGTGATTGTCTTTTTTCTGATACTGTCAAATTAAAAAGGGGAGTGACCGCATGAAATTTATCAGTAACAATAAGATCACGGATCCTCGAATCAACCTGGCGATGGAGGAGTATGTCCTTAATAACCTCACAGATGATTCGTATTTCCTGTTCTATGTCAACGAACCCTCTATCATCATCGGCAAGAACCAGAACACATATGCGGAGGTCAACCAGAAGTATGTGGACGAACACAATATCCATATCGTACGCAGAATATCAGGTGGTGGTGCAGTCTATCATGACCTCGGCAATCTGAATTTCAGTTTTGTCACACATGCGGACGCAGATAGCTTCCATAATTTCAGGAAGTTCACGATGCCGATTGTTGAAGCACTGAACGAAATAGGGGTCAAAGCAGAGCTGTCAGGACGTAACGATCTGCAGGTCGGCAGCCGTAAAATCTCAGGCAACGCGATGTTCCAGGCGAAGGACCGTATGTTCTCTCATGGCACGCTAATGCTGGACAGCAATATCGATGAGGTGGTCCGGAGCCTGTCTGTCAGTGAGGAGAAACTGATCACTAAAGGTATCCGTTCCATCCGTTCCCGCGTTGCGAACATCACGGAATTTCTTGATGCACCGATTTCCATGGAGGATTTCAAGCAGAAACTGCTGGACCATATCTTTGAAGGCAATGTTGAGGAGTATGTTCTGTCTGAAGATGACTGGCAGGCTATCCAGCAGCTGAGCAGGGAGAAGTACCAGACATTCGACTGGAACTACGGAAAGAACCCGGACTACAACTATGAGTCAAAGCAGAAGTTCCCGGGCGGACTTGTTGAACTGAAACTGAATGTTGAGAAAGGCCATATCACAGAGGCGCGGATTTTCGGCGATTTCTTCGGGGTCGGGGAGATCAAGGAGATTGAAGACCACCTGCGCGGTGTGCCGCATACGACAGAGGCAGTAGCTGAAGCGATCAGAGATATCGACTTCGCCCATTACTTCGGCCGCGTCGAACGCGAGGAATTTCTCGGTTTACTGGCATAAAAAATAAGAGGTTAATCACTGAGGTGGTTAATCTCTTATCTTTTATTCATGATATCGGACTGACATTTATATAGCCTCCAGCTGTTTAAGTGCTGTCGTATACTCATTGAAGGCCGTCTCGTTATGGTCCAGCAGCGCTTCTTCAATCAGCTGTTCATACTTTCTCTTCTGATTCTCACGCAGCGCATCCTCGATAAGCAGCTCTATATAGAGGTTGTTCAGATTCCCGATAAACATCTCAAGTCCATTCTGATTTAACTGTTGCATAGATAACGCCTCCTTCTAAATAATTGTTCCCAGTATAGCGGAAATTCAAACTTAAAACAAGAATATTCAGAAAATTTAATTAAATTTATTTTTTACAACTTTGAAATCACTGTAAAAATTGTAAAAACAGAAAAAAATTTTACACTTTTAGTGGAAAAGTAAGTATAATTAATAAAACGCTTGCAGGAGGACAGGATGGCGACTTATCGATATATTATAAGAGAGACAACGATGTTTATTCGTCCGCTGGTAGTGGGTCATAAACTGAAATCGGAGGTAAAGGAACTCGGTAAAGCCCCTATAGTGATTGACCAGAAGCCACTGACAATCATCGAACAGTCCTGTCATTTCTACAACACCACTTACACTGCACGCAAGGAGACGACCCGTATTATCGCTGATATCTGCCATAAGCCGCCGATTGTCATCAAACCCGAGACGTCTACTTATTTCTTTCCAAGCCATAGCGACAGAGTAGCTGAATGTTACTGGTTCAATCTCTCATTGATCAAGACATATGGTAAAGGCAAGTTCAACGACAGCAGGATTGAGTTTGATGATGCCAGCGTGGAAATTTTCCCGGTCAGTCATCATATCATCAACACACAATATCTCCATACGCTCAAGCTGGAATACTGTCTCCGTACGAAGTCGCTTAAGAACGATAAACTGAGCAGCGAAGTCGATTACAGGAAATCATCCATGAGTATCTACGAAGTGCTTGCGATGTATGCGCTCCTGGAATCTCAGGTGTAATTCTTCCATAAAAAAATTTACTAAAAGCCTTGTAAATAATACTGTAGTTGTTATAATAGTATTTGTCCTGAAAAATTAATCCACAGTAGCTCAGTGGTAGAGCTATCGGCTGTTAACCGATCGGTCGTAGGTTCGAGTCCTACCTGTGGAGCCATGGAGATGTACTCAAGTGGCTGAAGAGGCGCCCCTGCTAAGGGTGTAGGTCGGGTAACCGGCGCGAGAGTTCAAATCTCTCCATCTCCGCTATGTAAACCATCACGTATGTGATGGTTTTTTTATTTGTGTTTCAATGCGTAAATTTAACTGTTGACGACTTTACAGATTCTTTATATACTTAATAAGTCCTTTAAAAACAACGCAAGTTACGACATAGAGCGTATAACCATTTACACTTTTTTGATGTTGACTATCAAGCAGGGTAAATGATATATTAGCTGAGTAACATTTTTTATTAACGCGGGATGGAGCAGTCTGGTAGCTCGTCGGGCTCATAACCCGAAGGTCGGTGGTTCAAATCCGCCTCCCGCAACTAAGGTCCCGTGGTGTAGCGGTTAACATGCCTGCCTGTCACGCAGGAGATCGCCGGTTCGATCCCGGTCGGGACCGCCATGTATGGCTCAGTAGCTCAGTCGGTAGAGCAATGGATTGAAAATCCATGTGTCGGCGGTTCGATTCCGTCCTGAGCCACCATTTTTTGGCGATTGTGGCGAAGTGGTTAACGCACCGGATTGTGGTTCCGGCACTCGTGGGTTCGATTCCCATCAGTCGCCCTTAAGACGCGGGTGTAGTTTAATGGTAAAACCTCAGCCTTCCAAGCTGATGTCGTCGGTTCGATTCCGATCACCCGCTCCAATGTTGATCCACAGTAGCTCAGTGGTAGAGCTATCGGCTGTTAACCGATCGGTCGTAGGTTCGAGTCCTACCTGTGGAGCCAGGCCCCTTGGTCAAGCGGTTAAGACACCGCCCTTTCACGGCGGTAACACGGGTTCGAATCCCGTAGGGGTCATATATCAGAGGTGAAATATCGCTTCTGATTTTTTTATATTATGGAGGGTTGTCCGAGCTGGCCGAAGGAGCACGCCTGGAAAGTGTGTAAACGTCACAAGCGTTTCGAGGGTTCGAATCCCTTGCCCTCCGTTATTTGAAAGCTTTCATTGTCATGGAAGCTTTTTTTATTTTGGCGTAGTAATTAATTCAGGATTTAGCTATAATAAATGAAAATATATCACGGAGAATGGTGTCTGATATGAAGAAAAAGAAAATGACAATTCGTCAAGCGCTGCAGCAGATTGAATATCCTATCAACTATAAGAAGTTCTCAAAGACTTTCAAGAAGATCAAGAAAAGCGAGCGTCGATTCTTTATCAAGCTGCTGAAAGTATACTGCACTGAAATCAATACGCACGAGAAGGTTCATTATGCATCAGCCAGCAAGCTCAATCTGAATCAGCACGGTCTGATTATACTGCTGGACAACCGTCTGCTGCTTATTCATAGTAAGGAACGTGCGAAAGTCATTCATTTTGATCAGATCAAATTCAATATGATCAATGCCATTGATTTTGAGCGTGCGGATGATGATGAGTTCAATAATGAGGAGTATGGCTCTCTCTTCCTGAAAGTGGAGCGTAAGAATATGGGGGCTAAGAACTATAATATTCGTGGCATTCTCAAGAAGGATTTGCCTGAACTGACAGAATTCATTAAAATGAAGATGTCATCATAGTAGAGGAGGCATTTAAATGAGAAATGATAAAATGAATATCGATAAGTTAGTGCAGTATGCAGAACTGAAAGCCGGCCAGTTTGGTGTGGATTACCGTGAGCATCATGAGGAAGACGACGTAGCTGAAGTCGCACCTCGAAATATTTCAGCCCAGGGTACTTCAGTTATTCTTGATTATGATACGAAATCATATCGCATTGATCTGACTCAGTCAGGTCTCGCAGGTGAAGTGACAGCGGAAGATGCACAGATTGTCGCTGACCGTATGAACGAATTCTATCGTTACAGCTAAAAAAGTACCGAATCCTCACTGATTCGGTACTTTTTTTATATGCCGGTGATTGCTGAGAGATAGATGCCGATAGCAAGCAGAAAACCGAAGATTGTATTGAACTGTCCCGTTACTTTCATGGCAGGCATCAGCTCGAGCGGCTTATCCCCTCTGAAGAAGCGTCTGACCGCTTTGACCGGTAGATTGGCACTGAGCAGGACAATCAGCAGGAAAAGAGAACCGTAATCCTGCGTGAAGGTCACATAGAGAATGACGAGAAAGCTGATGAGATAGAGAATGCCCATCGTGATAATAGCGCTGTGCTTACCGACAAGAATGACAAATGTCTTACGTCCGCTCACTTTGTCCTTCACGCGGTCGCGGATATTGTTCGCCATATTGATCATCCCGATATTGATTGAGACCGGGATGCTCATAATGGCGGGATAGACACTTAGATGACCGGTATGGATATAGAAGGTGATCATGATGATGACGAATCCCATAAAGAGTCCTGCGAAAATCTCGCCGAATGGTGTCCACGAAATCGGTATAGGCCCACCTGTATAAAAATAGCCCACTGCCATACAGACGATACCGACAAGTAAGATCAACCACGATGACTGAGAACAGATATAAAGACCGAGAACAGCTGCGATGATATAGAAGGCCACTGCCAGATTGAAGACAGATTTCGGTGTCATGCCGTTACGGACAATGGCGCCGCCGATACCGACTGAAGTATGATCATCCAGCCCGCGCTTATAATCAAAATATTCATTGAACATATTGGTCGCCGCCTGAATCAATAGACATGCGATCAGCATGACAATCAGCAGATCGATACGAATATCGCCGAACACTTTAGCTGCTGCCGTACCGACAAGGACCGGTACAAATGAGGCAGTAAGTGTATGCGGCCGCATAAGGTGATAATATTTTTTAAAGCCTGTTTGTGTGGCAAGATGTTCTGACATTTTTAATCTCCTATTCCTGATTATCTGCTTAAATTCTATGCTTTATTGAAATCTTAGTCAATGGAGGAGCGGTAATCTGACGTAGTCTGATGAAAAATGGTAAAATGGTGGAGACTATAAGAATTGAAGGAAGCTGAACGTATGTCGAAGGAAAAAATACAAGTAATAGAACGGGCAGGATTACCTGAATCTCCCGCTGAACTGTTCGGAGCGGCCGCCCGTTATAAAGGTGAACGCTATTTCTATATGAATAAAGATAGAAGTGAATGGCTGATGGGCCTTGGACATGCTTTTGTCATTAAAGAAAAGAGACGTTCACCCGGACGAATCACTGAACAGTATCAGGCGCTTCTGGAGCGAGTCGAAGGACCGCACAGCGTCCGTTTGTTCGGAGGTTTTCAGTTTGATGACGGGGACAGTGCATTATTCAGTGATTTCGGCCACAGTCATTTCGTCTGGCCGAAGATCCAGGTCATCTGCAGAGGGCATGAACTGACGTATACTTATACGGATATGACCGAGGAAGAGATCATCGACTGGCGTCAGTCTGCGGAGACAGCAGCACCGAACATCACGGCTATAGACAATCTGGACGAAGAGAAGTTTCTGTCCAACGTCAGAACAGCAGTGGCAGCAATGAATAACCATCTGTTTGACAAGGTCGTGCTGTCACGGCAGAAGAAAGTCACGGCTGAGAATGAGATCGACAGCGCCTGGCTGCTTCAGAACGGGCTGAAGAATCATGAGAACAGTTACCTTGTTCTGATAGAGCAGAATGATAAGATCTTCGTCTCCCGTACACCGGAACAGCTGGTGAAGGTGGAGAATCAGGTTCTATCGACCAATGCGATTGCAGGTACCATGTCACGGAGTGTGGTGCATGCTGAGGAGAAGCTGCTGGGTGACGCAAAGAATCTCGGTGAGCACGCTATCGTAGTCAGAAGTATAGAAGCGGATATTGATGACTTCACCTCTGAGGTCAAGATGCCTGCTTCTCCGCAGATCATGGTCAATAATTTCTTCTATCATCTCTATACGCCGATAGAAGCAAGAATCAGTGAAGGTGATATACTGGCGGTCAGTCATGCCCTGCATCCAACGCCTGCTTTAGGCGGTTTTCCTAAAGAGAAAGCGGCTCGGTTTATCAAGGAAGTTGAAGGCGACCGGGGATTCTACGGCGCTCCTATAGGTTATATCACGCCTGACTTTGACGGTGAATTTATCGTCGCAATCCGCTCGATGCTCATTCACCGGGAGACAGCTGTCCTGTTCGCTGGCTGCGGCGTTGTGAAGGACAGTGTGCCGGAGTCTGAGCTCTTTGAGACAGAAATCAAATTCAAGCCGATGCTGCAGCTGTTAGGAGTGACACAATGAAAAATGAGGCATTAACGAAACAAGTTTTTCACCTGGTCAGAAGACTCTACGATTACGGTGTGAGGGAAGTAGTCATTGCACCAGGCTCACGCTCCACGCCGCTTGCCATGGCCTGCGAAGTCCATCCTGAACTGAAGACCTATGTCCATCCCGATGAGCGCGGGGCGGCGTTCTTTGCGCTGGGTCTGATCAAAGCGGGTGGTCGCCCGGTCGCTCTTATCTGCACGTCAGGGACGGCGGCCAGCAACTTTACGCCTGCTATATCAGAGGCATTCATCAGTCAGCTGCCGCTCGTCGTACTGACAGGCGACCGTCCGCATGAACTGAGAAATGTCGGCGCTCCGCAGGCCATCGACCAGGTGAGAATGTTTACGAACTTTGTGAAGTATGAGACAGACTTTCCGCTGGCGGACCTTTATGAGTCACCGCATGACTTGATTGAAGCGACGCTGCTGCAGGCGAGTCATTATTTTACAGGTGCGGACCGCGGGCCTGTTCATTTCAATGTGCCGTTCCGTGAACCACTTGTACCGGACCTGACGGCACTGGAACTGCTGACACCTGATCCAGTCGTGACGTTCAATATCACTGAAACGGTCGACCTGTCAGCACTGCAGCCCTTGTTTGAGCGTGGGAACGGTGTGATGGTTGTCGGAGACTGCCAGCATGAGCAGCTCGGTCCGGTACTGGACGTCGCAGAACAGTACCAGCTGCCTGTTATTGCGGACGTACTGAGCCACCTGAGACAGCATGACCATCCGCATATCATCAGAACGGCAGATACACTCTTCAAATGTCAGACGGCTATCACCGCCGACTTTATCATCCGGGTCGGTAAGCCGGTCGTCTCGAAGCAGCTGAACCAATGGCTGACCCGACAGACCTGCACACAGATTCTGGTCCAGGAGAAAAGTGAGCCCGATACATTTCCCTCCGTACCGGATTATCACTTCAATATGACACCGGATGCCTTCTTCAGTTCTATGCAGAATTTACCGGTCAGAGTCGAGTCCGGTCAGGTGGAACGCTTCCGTCAGTTCGACAGCTGTCTCGTTCAGGTGATTGATGACCACGTGAAGACAGTGAACGACGAAGGAACTGCCGTCGCAAAACTGCTCGAGCAGATTCCGGAGGACGAAGTCATCTTCTTCGGCAACAGTATGCCGATCCGTGATGGCGATACCTTTATGGTTCATAGCGGTGCACTCGCTTACTGTAACCGCGGCGCGAACGGCATTGATGGTGTTGTGTCGACCGCACTCGGCATGGCAGCGCACAAGACGGTCAATCTCTTTATCGGTGATATCTCGATGTTCCATGATATGAACGGACTGATCATGCATAAGCTGGAGCGGTTCAATATCCGCTTTATCGTCCTGAACAACGACGGCGGCGGTATCTTCAGCTATCTGCCGCAGAGAAAAGAGGCGGCATTGTTCGAACGGCTCTATGGTACACCGCTCGGTCTCGACTTCAGGCATGCGGCGGCCCTCTATGACCTGGATTATTCGACCAGTGATCATGAGAATATCACGCTGCCTGCCAGCATACATGCGCTGTACGAGGTGATCACGGACCGGGAAGAGAACTATCGGGCGCATCAGGACCTTATACAGAAAGCGCAGGCAGCACTCGATGCACTGTCACTGGACTAAGAACGGTCGTGATGATGTCCTTGTCATGCTCCATGGTTTTATGGGTGACAGCCGGGCATTCACGCGACTGACAGACGAAATGGATATACTACGCATCGATCTACCAGGACATGGCCAGGACGAGAGCGACATGGACACCGACTGGTCCTTCGACTGGCTTATCCAGCAGCTGGCCGTCATTATCACTGGCTTAAAGGGATCTTATCAGCATATCGCACTGTACGGTTACTCGATGGGCGGCCGTGTCGCACTTTATTATGCCCTTCATTACACGGTCGACGCACTGATTCTGGAGAGCGCTTCTCCAGGGCTTGAATCGGCGGAGGAACGTCAGGCGAGGCAGCAGGTCGATACTGAACGCGGTGACGCACTCGTCCAGGATTATGAAGCATTTGTTTCTCGCTGGGAACGTCTGCCGCTCTTCACACCGGCAGCACCTTTATCATCTGCTGCCGCTGAGTGTCAGCACCAGATGCGCTCAAGTCAGCGGCCGTCACGACTTGCCAAAGCATTACGGGATTACGGGACGGGCAGTCAGCCGAATCTCTGGCCGCGATTAAAAGAACTGGATGCGCCTGTCCTGCTGCTGACAGGTACACAGGACTATAAATTCAAGATGATCAATCAGCGGATGGCTCAGTCCATCAGACACAGCCGGCATATCGAAGTTTCAGCCGGCCATTCAATTCATGTGGAACATCCTGAAATATTTGATACAATAGTATTAGAATTCATTAAGGAGGCATATCATGTCTAGAGTCTGGGAAACAGTCAAAGAATATAAAGAGATAAAATACGAATATTTTGAAGGAATCGGTAAAATCACGATCAACCGTCCACATGTTCGTAATGCATTCACACCGAACACTGTAATGGAAATGATCGATGCTTTCTCTCGTGCACGTGACGATCAGCGTATCGGCGTGATCATCTTAACAGGTGAAGGCGATATGGCATTCTGTTCAGGTGGTGACCAGAAAGTCCGTGGCCACGGCGGTTATGTCGGTGATGATAACATTCCACGTTTAAATGTACTTGATTTACAACGTTTAATCCGTGTCATCCCTAAACCGGTCATCGCGATGGTCCGCGGTTATGCAATCGGCGGTGGACACGTCCTGCACGTTGTCTGTGACCTGACAATTGCTGCTGACAACGCGCGTTTCGGTCAGACGGGTCCTAAAGTCGGCTCATTCGATGCAGGTTACGGTTCAGGTTACCTGGCACGTATCGTCGGCCATAAAAAAGCGCGTGAAATCTGGTACTTATGCCGTCAGTATAACGCACAGGAAGCACTGGATATGGGCTTAGTCAACACAGTGGTGCCGCTCGCTGATATTGAAGATGAGACAGTGAAATGGTGTAAAGAGATTCTTCAGCACTCACCGACTGCACTGCGCTTCCTGAAAGCTGCGATGAACGCAGATACAGACGGCTTAGCAGGTCTGCAGCAGTTTGCGGGTGACGCGACGTTACTTTACTACACATCAGACGAAGCGAAAGAAGGCCGTGACGCGTTCAAAGAAAAACGCCAGCCGGATTTCGATCAGTTCCCTAAATTCCCATAAGAAAAAATACGCGTCTGCTTGATAAGCATACGCGTATTTTAAATCAAAGGAGAGAGGTCAGTGCAACATAATTTAGCCGTGCAGGCAGAGAAACGTCCACATGATATTGCCGTGAAATATAAAGACAGCACGCTGACCTTTGCCGAACTATATGACCGGGCGAGTGCCGTCAGAGACCAGCTGCTCGAGATGGAGCTGCCGCCGAGAATCGCAGTTCAGCCTGCTAATGAGCTGAAGTATGTGATTATCATTCATGGCCTGATACTTGCGCATATCGAGATGGTGATGGTGAATGCACATCTGACTGAGAGTGAAGTGAGCCGTCAGCTGAACTCGATCGGCGTCTCCCTCATCATCACGGAGAATCACTATACAGCTCTCAGCTGCATCATGCCGGAGACGCTGTTCACCGGAACAGCTGACAGAACGGCAATAACGACTTACAACCCGGAAGACATTCTTTCCATTATGTTCACCTCAGGAACGACCGGCGTGCAAAAAGCAGTGCCGCATACATTCGAAAATCACGTCGCAAGTGCCGAACGCTGCAAAGAGAGTTTCCCGTTTGACGAACAGACGAAGTGGCTGCTGGTGCTGCCGCTCTATCATATCTCAGGTCTCAGCGTCCTGGTAAGAAGTGTGATGGTAGGGTTCACCGTCATTCTGTTCGATAAGTTTGATCGAGAAGCTATTGTCAGAGCGATTGCAGAAGAAGGCGTGACGCATATCTCACTTGTACCGCAGACGCTTGAATGGCTGCTTGATGCGGGTCTCAAGCGTCACCAGCTGCAGGGTCTCTTGATCGGCGGGGCGAGACTGGATGCCCGTACACTTGAGGAATGTCAGAAGAGACAGCTGCCGGTCTATACGTCATTCGGTATGACCGAGACAACGTCCCAGTTCATCACAGCTTCACCTCTGGATATGGTCAACCATCCGAACTCAGTCGGACCCGTGACAGACGATATCAAGGTTGCAGCACCGCTGAACGGAGCGGGTGAAATCCTGGTACGGGGAGCTAATGTGATGAGCGGTTATCTCTATCCTGAAGAGGCGAACCGAAGTGCTTTCAGTGAGGATTTCTTTATGACAGGAGACGTCGGGATGATTAAGAACGGCTACCTCTACGTACTTGACCGTCGAAAAGACCTGATCATCTCAGGCGGTGAAAATATCTATCCGAGTGAGATCGAACAACTTATTCTCAGCATCCCGGACATCAGTGCGTGTTCAGTTGTCGGTCTGCCGGACGATAAATGGGGCGAAGTACCCGCTCTTGTCTACGAGAGTGACAGTGAGCTGGATGATAAAATTGACGAGACACTTAAGGTGATGGCGAAGTATAAACGCCCCGTACTTTATAAGCGTATAGCTGAACTGCAGCGGACTCGTAATGGTAAGATCTCACGACATCGCGTCAGGGAATGGCTGCTCGATGAAATTCAGTAATCTGAAGTTTTATACATTTACGGCTGACTTCAAGACACCTGTCAGAACAGTGAAGACAGAGATGATTGAGCGGAAAGTCCTTGTGGTGTCACTGGATGTCGACGGCAGCACCTTCTTCGCTGAGTCCAATGCCTTTGAGACAGACTGGTATCACTACGAGACGATAGAATCCGTGCATGAATCCGTGCAGCGGCTATTCGATAAGATTCAGTCAGCAGCATGGGAGGACTATGCCACTTTAGGCGCCGTACTTGCCCCGTACCGCAGCATGCCGCATGCGATGGCACTTTTTGATTATATCGGCTGGCAGAGTCTGAACAGGCGGGGTCCGGTCACAGTGCCGCTCGGATTTACACTACATCCCGGACAGGAAGTCGTGCCTCAGAACAGGGTCAAGCTCAAGTGGTCTGATGATATCGTGGCACGGGTAAAGGAAGTCAGAGAGCAGTATCCGGCTATCAGAATAGCGGTCGATGCGAACGGCAGTCTGACAGCACAGGACATACCTCTCCTTGAAGACTGCATGGAGTATGGAGTCGACTACTTTGAGGAGCCGTTCAGTGATTTCAAGCTGTACTCAGAGAATCGTCATCTGCCGCTCGCCATCGATGAATCGGCATCGAGCATCGATAACATCATCAAGTATTACGGAGCAGGGGTGAAGACTGTCATCGCTAAGTATGCACGACTCGGCGGCGGCTATCCTCTCTTGGCCATCAAAGAAGCGATACCGGACTTGCGAATCATTGCCGGCGGGATGTATGAATATGGTCTCAGCAAATACTTCACGGCGGCACTTGCGGGTGAATGCGGAACGATACCTGACGTAACGCCGCGCGGGACGTACTTTGAGGAAGATTATGCGAGTTACGATGAGAAGATCGTAGACGGCAAGCTCACGATGACATTCCCGGAAGTGGATATAAGCAGACTGCAAGAGCTGAATTAAAAGGAGAAAGCCTCAATCAATGAAAAGATTGAGGCTTTTTAGTGTTTATGTTCATGTTTCGGTGGCACGGGATCGAAGCCGCCTGAATGGAAGGGATGGCATTTTAGGATGCGGACAGTGGTCAGGTAGCTGCCTTTCAGTGCACCATGTGTTTCAATGGCTTCCATGCCGTACTGCGAGCATGTCGGATGGAATCTGCATGTCGGCGGTGTCATCGGCGATAGATAATTCCGGTAGAATCGGATGATTGAGAGTAAGATTGTTGTCATGTCAGGCTCCTTCAAATGGTATTGCATCTATTATAGTGCAGTTGAAGAGACTTTTCAGTTCTGATGCCTAGTTATGATAAACTAATAGAAAGACATAGAGTGAGGTAGCGTATGGAATTCAGAGATGTTGAAGGTAATAGAGTGATACTGAAGACAGACAAACCGGTTCATCATCATGTGCTGATCATCCCGTTTATTGCCGGGCAGTATCTGCTGACACAACACAAAGTCCGAGGTACGGAGTTCCCTGGCGGCAAGCGTGAACAAGGGGAGACGGCTTTTGAAGCGGCCGCTCGTGAACTGTTTGAAGAGACGGGTGCGACAGGTGATCTCGAGTACGTGACCAGCTATACAGTGATGACTGAGACGCCTTTCACAAAGGATGTATTCAAGGCAGAGATTACAGAAATCTCAGAGCAGTCACATTACCATGAGACAGCTGGGCCGGTGATTGTCGGTGAGCTGGATGAGGTGGAACAGAGTAAGCGAAGCAGGTTACTGCAGGATGACTGTATTCGCTATATCGTACGGGAGATGATTGAATGTGGCTCAGTAAAACACGGATAGCAGCGGATTATTTTGACCATGAGTTCTACGAGGTGACGTACAAGTCGGATGAGCTGGAAGTGAAGGCGATGCTCTTAGATACCCCTGACCCGAAGCGGATGGTCATCTATCTACGCGGCGGTAAAGGCGGCGTCGGCATGGTGAGACCGGTCAGACTGATGCAGTTTGCGAATGCAGATACGCTAGTTGTGGGACCTTATTACCGCGGTACAAATGGCAATGGTCATGATGAATTCGGCGGGGCTGACCTGGAAGATGTCCGTGCACTCGTACGGGAGCTGAGAGGACATTATGGTAAGCTGCCCATTCATCTAGTCGGCTTTTCACGGGGCGGTATTCAGGGACTCCTCACTTATCAGGATGTCGGTGCGGCTTCGTTTATCATATGGGGCGGCGTGAGTGATATTTATTATATGTACGAAGAACGAGCAGACTTACGCGGCATGCTGAAGCGGCTGATCGGCAAGCCGGGTGTGGACGATTCGGAATACGATAGAAGAAATGGCTATATGCATGTGACGGCTGACAGTCCGCCTGTGATGATCATTCATGGCACTGACGATGTGCAGGTAGGACTTCGGCATGCTGAGATACTTGAGAAACGTCTGCAAGAATTAGATGTACCCTATGAAGTCCATATATATGAGGGCGAAGGACATGTCTTCACGCCGCCGAAAGAGCGCGAGGTGCTTGAGAAGATTCAGCAGTGGATGAATCAGGTGGAAGCAAGGGAATTTAGATGATTGCCTCAAGTCGCACGTCAAGATGAGGCAATCCGTGCTTATCGCATACCAGAACGCCCCTGCCACTTGAGTGGCAGGGGCGTTCTCTCTATTATCCGCGGTATTTGAAGCCGCCTTTTGCTTCTAGTTCTGGTGCGTCGAACTGTTTGAAGTTTTCCTGGAACATCAAGGCTAATTGATGCGCTGTTTCGTCGTAGGCATCGTCTGATACCCATGTGTTACGTGGCATCAGGAGTTCTGCCGGTACGCCCGGTACTGATGTCGGGATGTTCAGACCGAAGACATCGTCCTGTACATATTCAACCTCTTCTAAAGCGCCGCTGATGGCACGGCGGACCATTGAGCGTGTGTATTTTAAGTTCATACGGCTGCCGACGCCGTATTCGCCGCCTGTCCAGCCAGTATTCACCAAGAATACTTTGACGCCGTGCTTGTCGATCAGTTCACCGAGCATGTTCGAATAGACTGTCGCATGCATCGGCAGAAATGGTGAGCCGAAGCATGTAGAGAAGACAGGCTGCGGGCTTGTGACGCCGCGTTCTGTTCCGGCGAGCTTTGAAGTGAAGCCGCTTAAGAAGTGATACATCGCCTGGTCTTTTGTCAGTTTAGAGATCGGAGGAAGTACACCGAATGCATCTGCTGTTAAGAAGATGATTGTTTTTGCATGTCCTGCGTATGACGGTAAGACGATGTTGTCGATATTTTCAATCGGATACGCTGCACGTGTGTTCTCTGTGAGTGATTTGTCAGAGTAATCAGGTGTACCGTCTTCTTCGATCTTGACGTTTTCCAGGATAGCACCGTAACGGATAGCATCATAGATCTGAGGTTCTTTCTCACGTGTTAAGTCAATCGTCTTAGCGTAGCAGCCGCCTTCGATATTAAAGACACCGTCATCGTTCCAGCCGTGCTCATCGTCACCGATCAGTTTACGCTGCGGGTCTGCTGATAATGTCGTTTTACCTGTGCCTGATAGGCCGAAGAATAACGCGACGTCCTTATTTTCACCTACGTTCGCTGAACAGTGCATGCTCATGATGCCTTGTACAGGTAAGTAGTAGTTCATCACACCGAAGATACCTTTTTTCATTTCACCGGCATATTCCGTACCACCGATCAGGATGATCTTATGTTTGAAGCTTGTGATGATGAATGTTTCTGATTTAGTGCCGTCCACAGCAGGGTCTGCTTTGAAGTGAGGGGCAGAGATGATGGTGAACTCAGGGTCAATCGCCAGTCCTTCTTCTTTCGTTTCTGGACGAATGAACATGGTATGCGCGAACATATTATGCCATGCAAGTTCATTGATCACACGTAGTTTCAACTGTGATGCTTTGCTGGCACCGGCATAACCATTGAAGACATAGACTTTCTCTTTATCATTCAAGTAGTTCAGCACTTTATCTGTTAATTTTAAGAAGACTTCCTCTTCAATCGGCTGGTTGATCTTACCCCAGTCAATTCTGTCTGCGGTGTCTGCCTCACGGACGATGAAGCGGTCTTGAGGTGAACGACCTGTGTATTTGCCTGTTTCAGTACGGACTGCCCCTGATTCAGTCAACTCCCCTTCGCCGTTGTTAAGAATTTCACTGATCAGCTGAGTACGAGATAACTGCTTCAGTGTCGAAGGTTTTTCTAACAGCTGATCGACTTGCTCCGTGTAATTTTCACTCATGAAATAATCCCCCATTTAATGATGATTGATGCTTGTGTAAGCATTTTCACTAACTAGTATAGCACAATGAAAATAAGATGCCATCACACATATATAATGTTAGAAAATTCATAAAAATTTTTCTTATCATATTTAAGTTCAACATGTTGACGTCTTACATAAAGTTTAGTATTATCTTACTTGCGGATTCTCTTATCCAGAGTGGTGGAGGGACATGGACCCTTTGAAGCCCAGCAACCTTTTAAGTAAGGTGCCAAACCGTTTGCAGATGTGATTCTGAACGATAAGAGTGAATGGACTTGGTTTAACGAGCCTTTCTCTCTTAATTGCAGGGAAAGGCTTTTTTCTATGGATTGAACCGTAATTTCATATCAATAAAGGAGAATAAACAATGGCAGATCGTAAATTATTTACCTCTGAATCAGTAACAGAAGGGCATCCGGATAAGATTGCAGACCAGATCTCTGACGCAATTTTAGACGCAATTCTTACAGGAGACCCGAAAGCACGTGTTGCCTGTGAGACATCTGTCACAACAGGGATGGCGTTAATCGCCGGGGAGATCACGACTTCTACTTATGTGGATATCCCTAAAGTAGTTCGTGAGACGGTTAAGGAAATCGGCTATACACGTGCGAAATTCGGTTATGACTATCAGACTATGGCAGTCTTAACAGCAATTGACGAGCAGTCACCTGATATCGCGCAAGGTGTTGACCGTGCGCTTGAGGACCGTGAAGACTTATCAGATTCTGATATCGAATCAATCGGTGCAGGGGACCAGGGACTGATGTTCGGTTATGCTTGTAACGAAACTGAAAGCCTTATGCCGCTGCCGATCTCACTTGCACATGAGCTTGCACGTCGTCTGACTGAAGTTCGTAAAAATGGTACACTTGACTACTTACGCCCTGATGGTAAAACGCAGGTGACGATTGAGTATGATGAGAATAATATTCCTAAACGTGTCGACACAATTGTTATCTCATCTCAGCACCACGAGAAAATTGAACTCGAGCAGATTCAGGCTGACATCAAAGAACATGTCATTAAACCGGTCGTACCTGAAATTCTGATTGACGACGAAACAAAATACTTCATCAACCCGACAGGCCGCTTCGTAATCGGCGGACCTCAAGGTGATGCAGGCTTAACAGGTCGTAAGATCATCGTTGACACTTACGGCGGCTACGCACGCCACGGTGGTGGTGCGTTCTCGGGTAAAGATGCGACAAAAGTTGACCGTTCAGGCGCTTATGCAGCACGTTACGTGGCGAAAAACATCGTAGCAGCGGGTCTTGCTGATAAAGCAGAAGTACAGCTTGCCTACGCAATCGGTGTGGCGCACCCGGTATCCATCTCAGTTGATACGTTCGGTACCAGCGACTACACAGAAGTAGAACTTGTGGAAGCAGTCCGTAACACATTCGACTTACGTCCAGCAGGTATCATCAAGATGCTTGACCTGCGTCGTCCGATCTACAAACAGACAGCGGCATACGGTCACTTCGGTCGTACAGACGTCCAGCTGCCTTGGGAACAGGTTGATAAAGCAGACGCCCTCAAAGCGGCACTTAATAAATAAAGAACAAGACAGAGAGCTTCTGCTCCCTGTCTTATTTTGTTTCATCAGAAAAATCAAGCCCGGTCAAAACACCTGGCACAGATCATAGCTCAAATCAAAAAGGAGGACCCGCCTCTTTTTTATTCTTCTTCAGTGGAATCATCCTCTGTATTTTCCTGTGCCTCTTCTGCTGAATCTTCGATTGATTCGCTTTCAGTGTTATTCTGAACTTCTTCGGCTGATTTCGGCTCATCATGTTCTGAGTGATCACAAGCACCCAGGAGTAAAGTAGAAGCGAATGCACCTGTTAATAAACACTTTTTATATTGAGTCATATTATGCTCCTTTTTATTCCTGTTCGTCAGCTGCATCTTCTACTGATTCTGCTGAATCTTCTATTGAATCATTTTCAGTGTTATCTTCGACTTCTTCAGCTGAATCTTCAGTCTGCTCTGCGTTCTCTTCTGCTGCATTATCGCATGCACCCAGTAATAATACGGAAGCGAATGCACCTGTTAATAAGAATTTCTTGAAGTTTGTCATATAATTGACTCCTTTCATTCAATTCCTCGGAATGAGGTTAAAATACTTATTCCCTGGACGTGTAAAAGTAAACTTAAAAGCTTGTCAATCATTATTAAGAAGGTATTACAGAACAAAATTTATAAAATTTACTGAAGTTCCGTCTAAACTTCTTTATAATATGGATAAGACACTTAAGAAGGAGAATACATATGGATTTTTCACAACTCACACCACTTCATTACGGCTTGATTGCCTTAACTGCACTGGCACTGCTGTTTCTCATTCTCTGGCTGCTGTCAGCTTCTAAGCGCAGACGCGAACAGGAAGAGCTGCTTGCGCGCCATGAGTCGGACCGTCAGTCATTGACGACAACGCTGGAAGAGAAGGCGGAGCAGGAACGGCGCGCACAGGCTGAACAGTTCTCCAAGGAACGTCAGGCCCTGAATAATGAGATTGCAGACCGTTCCACACAGATTGACAGTCTGAAGCTATTGTCAAAAGACGGCGGGGAATACCTGACTGACTTCACGCTGATTCAGCTGAAAGACCGCTTAGTCCGCAATGAACGCATCCGTCCGGAGGATATGCATGTGTTAGCGAACATCTTCCTGCCAGGCCGTGACCTGAAACGCACGGAACGTCTCGCGCATTTGGTGATGACACGGACAGGTGTCTATCTGCTTGAATCACATTACTGGAAAGGGCATATCTACCACGGTGTGGATCAGACCCAGTTCTCAGTTGACCCGATGTTTGAACATGTCTTCAGCCTGCTGGCGCTCGATCAGTATATCGAACAGACGATTGCAATGGAACGTGATGAAGAACGCGATATTGTCTACTTCAGATCACTGAAGCATAATATTGAGGATCTGAAACGTCGTGCGGAGCTCCTGCAGGAGAAACTGCACCTGCAGTATCCAGTGACACCGATCATGTACTTCAACAAAGAAGGTCATGATGCCGGCACAATGGATAACTACTCACGTGATAAGAACGTCAAAGTGATCGTCGGAGAAGAAGAACTTGAAACATTCTTCGAGAAATACGTGTTCCATGGCCGCTTCCAGTATTCAGTGGAAGAGCTGGCGACAATGCTGGATGAAATTGAACATTTAAATCCATAAGAAGAGGAAGGTCATGAGGACCTTCCTTTTTTTAATGACCTTATTGGAATCATATATAACGTCAGAAAGGGTATAATTGAATTATCTAACAGAAGGAGTGATGAGAAATGGAACAGCAAGTCACATTTCATAATGGTAATACAATGCCGAAAGTCGGTTTAGGGACTTTCAGATGTCCTGAGGGAGAAGAACTTGTACAGGCGGTCAAACATGCAATTGTCTCAGGATACAGAAGCATCGATACAGCGCGTATCTATGACAACGAGCAGTCAGTCGGTGAAGGGATTCGTCAGGGGATAGAAGCGGCAGGCATCGACCGCAGTGAGTTATTCATTACGACTAAACTCTGGCTGGACGATTTCGGCTATGACTCAGCACTTGAAGCATACCAGGCATCGCTTGACAGACTTGGACTTGACTATGTGGATTTATATCTGCTGCACTGGCCAGGACAGGACGAACAGTTATATCTTGATAGCTGGCAGGCTTTAGAGAAGTTATACAATGACGGCAAAGTCCGCAATATCGGGGTCAGTAACTTCGCTATCCAGCACTTCGAGCGTCTGCTGCAGGTGGCATCGGTCAAGCCGGTCATCAACCAGGTGGAATTCACACCTTACCTGAATCAGAAAGAACTGCGTGACTATATGGCAGATAAATTCATTATCGCAGAATCATGGTCACCTCTGATGAACGGTGAAATCCTGACGAACGAAGTCGTGATGAACATCGCAGAGAAACATGGCAAGTCACCGGCACAGATCATCGTCCGCTGGAACATCGAGAATGATGTCGTGATCATTCCGAAATCAGTGACGCCAAGCCGTATTGAAGAAAATCTGGACGTCTATGACTTCGAACTCACACAAGAGGACCACTACGAACTCGACCAGCTGAACGAAGACCGCCGCGTCGGCCCGGACCCGGCTGAATATAACGGACACTAAATTTGGAAGGGGAAGTCATGGCAGACAATCCGGACTGATTTCTGAGAAGACTTTCGTCAAGGAAACCCGGTTAGCGTGACGCTCGATTCCAGCGATACAAATCAAAAGCGAGATAGCCTGATGGATATCTCGCTTTTGATTTATTTATTGCCGTCGACAGGCGGTTCCTGCTTGATGCTGTCCTGACCATCCTGCACGACATTTTCAGGTGCTTGCTTCGTCAGCTTGAAACCCTCCTGATACTCAATACCTTCTGTCTTGATATGTTCATCAAGTTCACGTAATGTCTGTTCTTTGCGATCTTCAGTCATTTTACTCATCCTTTCAGCTTATTTGTATTCTCTACCCCTTATCGCTGACTTCTAGACGCAGTATCACGTGACAAATGATATTCTGTTTGCAATCATATCAATTAAGTATTAGCATTAAAGGGAAAAGCATAATAGAAAGTAAAATAAAGGGATAAGGGGTAGGGTTAATGTTATTCTGTGAGTTAACAGCGGAGGAATTCGAGCAACATGTAAATGAAAATTTCAGTCACTATACGCAATCACGTGTTCACTATAACTATAAGAGAAGTCATCACGAACCTGTCTACTTATTAGGGGTGAAAGAGAATGGCAGAGTCATTGCCTCCTGCTTGCTGACAAGTGCACGGGCATTCAAAATGTTCAATTACTTCTATTCGCATCGTGGTCCTGTCATGGATTATGATAATCGGGCGCTCGTAGATTTCTTCTTCACAGAGCTGTCGCGTTATCTGAGAAAAAGAAAAGGTCTGTTTGTCTTAGTCGATCCGCATATCATCGTCAATTACCGTAATCATGAGGGCGAGGTCATTCAATCAAATAATCTCGAGCCTTTGATCGCTCAGATGGACCGTCTGGGCTATCATCATAAAGGTTTCACGGTCGGTTATTCTATGTCTTCACAGGCGAGATGGCTGTCAGTACTGCATATAGACGGCAAAACTGAGGACCAGCTGCTGAAGGAAATGGAGTATAAGACCCGCAGAAACATCAAGAAGACAGAAGAGATGGGCGTTAAAGTGAGAGATCTTTCTATTGAAGAGACCGACAAGTTCTTCAGATTATTTCAGATGGCTGAAGATAAACATGGCTTCACTTTCAGAGATTACGATTATTTCGTGAGAATGCAGAAGACTTACGGTGATCAGTGCAGACTCGTACTCAGCTACATTGACCTGAACGATTACATCGGAAGGTTGGAAGAAGAGCATCGAGTAAAGGCTGCGGAACTTCAGGCGTCCAGGGATAAACTGGCTGAGAACCCGGATTACCGAAAACTGAAGAACAAGACACAGGAGCTGGAAAAAGCGGTAAGTTCAGTTCAGAAGAAGATTGACGACGCTAAGCAGCTGAAAGAGACAGACGGCGAAATTCTGGAACTTGCGAGCGCACTTTATATCCATAATGAACATGAGCTTTACTATTTATCAAGCGGCTCCAACCCGAAGTATAACCAGTTTATGGGTCCCTACAATATGATGTGGGAAATGATCAAATATGCGAAATCCTTAAATCTGAAGACTTATAATTTTTACGGCGTGAGTGGTGTGTTCACGGAAGATGCAGAAGATTACGGGGTCCTTAAATTTAAAAAAGGCTTCAACGCGGTAGTTGAGGAATATGTAGGAGATTTTGAAAAACCGCTGCGTCCGTTGTTCTATAGACTTTATAAAATGAAAAAATAATAAAAACGCAGATAAACAAATTGTTTATCTGCGTTTGTCTTGTGCAAATTCTTCAGTGTTCATCTGACTTTCTTCAGTTTAGCAGTCGCTGACTTCGTCAAGGAAACTCATCTTGCATGACGTTCCCGTACCGATGACACGGCCTGGTTCAGTCTTTTCACAAATAAGTCCTCCTGATTAATAACTACTTAATCATAAAGCAAAAGCACTCTGAAATTAAGGCATATGAGAAAAAACAAATAAACTTTACAAAATCAACATACCCGTCAGAAAAGCGAGTATCGGCAGGACGATGGACAGCGCGATATAGAGCAGCGACATCCGTTTATCCTGACTGAACAACGTCACACTCTCAAGTGCGAATGTCGAAAAAGTCGTGAAGCCGCCCATCATGCCGGTGCCGAAGAAGAGGAGGCCTGATTCAAGATGACTGAAGACGCCGAGTAAGAACGAGCCTGCCATGTTGATCAGAAGCGTCATCCATGGAAACTTACCGTTGAACTGACTTAAGAAGACCCGCACGCAGGCACCGATCATCGCACCCAATCCCACCATCAGCATAAGCGTTCACCTGCCTGGATACCCATGTAGCTAAGCATAAGCCCGACTATCATCGTCCCGGCAATATAGGAGACGCCGACCACCGGACTCGTCTCAAGCAGATGGATGCTGTCCATGCTGAACGTCGAGAAAGTCGTGAAGCTGCCGACAAGACCCGATGTCAGACCTGCCTTCAGGTCAGCATTCTTAAAACTGACCGTAGATAAGAAACCCAGCACGAAAGCACCGATCAGATTGACTGCGAATGTCCCGATGAATGACAGATCGCCTGTCATCAAACTGACGCTATAGCGCAGGATCCCACCGATAAATGCAAACAGACAGACAGATAAATACTTCATCCTAGAACCTCCATATAAAAAAGACTGTACCGCTGTACAATCCTAAAGAATACCGAATAAACGCATACCTGAAATCAGATGATAGATAATAACGGCCAGGATGACGAACTGCCACAGTCTGGCTGCACTATAAAACTCACCATCCCGATCGTTCATCGAGCGGTCGAGCATCAGCACGCTGATGATCAAGAGAACAGCATTGACAAGACCTGAGAACAGAATAATAGAAGTCACAGAACCGAACATCTGACTGAGCAGCGGATTCCGCACACTGAGCAGCATGCTGAGAACAACAAGGATAACTGAGATAAAGAAATAGCGACGTGATTGATTCATGAAATCCTCCAGAGTCATAGTATAAAGCTATTCTATCACACAGCATCTTACTTGTATTTGTATTTGCTAACCGATATAGTGAGATTGAATATCACTCACTTAGGAGGAAACAAATGATGAAAGACTTAAACGTAGAAGTATTTGCTGATGGTGCAGATATCGAACAGATGAAATCAGCTTATAACAATAAAGAAGTGGACGGCTTCACGACGAACCCTTCACTGATGGCGAAAGCCGGCATCAAGGACTACAAGCAGTTCGCTGAAGATGCGGTTAAAGCGATACCGGACGCATCGATCTCATTCGAAGTATTCGCAGATGATATGGATACGATGCGTAAAGAAGCAGAAATTCTGATGAACTACGGCAAGAATGTCTTCGTCAAGATTCCGGTAGTGAATACTAAAGGCGAATCACTTATCCCGCTTATCAAGGAACTATCAGCTGAAAACGTTCAGTTGAACGTGACAGCTGTGTATACAATTGAACAAGTGAAAGAAATCGTGGACGCAGTGAAAGAAGGCGTGCCGACTTACGTATCCGTATTCGCAGGACGTATCGCTGACACAGGTGTTGACCCGATGCCGCTGATGAGAGAAGCAGTGGACGTGTGCCACAGCAAAGAAGGCGTGAAGTTATTATGGGCCAGCTGCCGTGAACTCTACAACGTGATTCAGGCAGACGAAATCGGCTGTGATATCATCACATGCCCGGGCGACGTCGTGAAGAAGCTGCCGAACATCGGACGCGACATCAACGAATTATCAGTAAACACAGTCAAGGGCTTCGCTAAAGATATCCAATCAAGTGGACTTGCTATTCTGTAATTCAATAAAATTTTGGACTTCCTCAGAAATGAGGAATTTTTTTTGAAAAAATTTAATTTTCTGATTATGAAGTATTGCATATTGTTTATGAGTGCGTTATATTAATGACAGTAATGGAAAAAAGGGGAAGGGGGAGTCTTGTGGCATCAAAGATCGGGGACAAAGTTCTCGGCAGAAGAAAAGAACTTAAAATGACACAAGCCGATCTTGCCAAAAATATCTGTACACAAAGTCAGGTCAGTAGAATCGAGAAAAATGAAATTATGCCCAGCTCGGACACACTCTATCAGATAGCATGTCGTCTGAACGTCAGCATGGATTATTTCTTTGGCGTCGAACCTGTCAACCATACGATACGAGGCAAGAAAATATGTGAGGATTATCTGGAATCCAAGGAATTCGAAACACTGGAAGTCTTTGTGGACGCCCAGCTCCAGACCGTTCTGACGGAATATGAACACCGCTACCTGACATGGGTCAAGGCAGTCTGTTCAGGATACACGAAACCAGACCTCAGAATTGCAATCAAAACATTGGAAGCCCTACTTGAAAATCCGATTAAACATCAGGATTATGAGCTGGAGGCGAGTATTCATAGTTCACTTTCTATCTTCTATAGAAAATCAAGAGAATCTGAAAAAGCAGAGCAGCAAATTCGTAAAGCAAGACATATTATTAATGAGAATCACTTGTTTAACGAAACTGCAGCGAAGATTTATTATCAGTATGCAACCTTTCTTATGACAGAAGAAAAGTATGAAGACTGTTTAGATCTTTCAAACGAAGGAATTGATATCTGCATTAAACACAACATTCTATTCTTGCTGGATAATCTAATTTATCTTGCTTGTGGTTCTAAGCAGGAGTTAGATATGATTTCTCAGAAAGACCATGAATTATGTTGTGTCGGATATGGTCTTGCAAAAATGAAAAATAATACTGTTTTAATTGATTTATATGAACAGGAATTAAAAGAATATCAATTAACATAAATGGAGGAAAATCATGAAGAAAAATTTTACTAAAGCTATTTTAACTTTCTCAACACTTGCAATGCTTCTAGGTTTTGGTGGAGTATCTTATAATGGTGGAGAACCATTACATGCAATTAAGGTTGATATAGACGTTCACTAATTAATTTATTGCCCCAACCGGACTCTTTAACGAGGGTCCGGTTTTTTTTATTCTCTTTTTTGGGTATGATAGGAAGGACTCAATTTTGGGAGGATTACTTTGGCGACTAAAAGAACTTCGATTCAAAAGCTTGAAATGCGTAATAAACTGATTTTGACGGGGATTCTTCTGCTCATCGGTTTTGCGATTTATCTGCTGTTTCAGATGTCGGAAGCTGCTAAGGATGAGAAGCTGAAAGATCAGTCGGTTACTGTCAGCTATACATATAAAGAAGCGTTGAATCGTCAGTTGAACGCGGATGCGGTTGCGTCTGATGGCAGGCAGTGGCATGAGGCCTCGCAGGCTGAGATTGAACGTTATCTGAGACCGGAGCCGTTCTATCATCATTCGGAGCAGAAATATCAGTTCCTGAATCTGCGGAAATCACAGGGGATCAGTGCGAAGAAACTGAACGAGATATTGAAGGGCAAGGGGATACTGGAAGGTCAGGGTGTCGCTTTCCATAGAGCAGCTGGAGAATCTGATATCAATGAGATCTATCTGATCAGCCATGCGTTCCTTGAAACGGGTAAAGGACGCAGTCAGCTTGCTAAAGGCGTCAAAGTCAATGATAAAGGACAGCTGGATCCGAAAGGAAAGACTTACTACAACTTCTTCGGTGTTGGTGCCTTTGATGCGGATGCATTAGGTGAGGGGGCCAGGTTCGCTCAGCAGCACAAGTGGGATAGCCCTGAGAAAGCGATCCGCGGAGGCGCTGCGTTTATAGCGAAGGAGTATCTGTTGCGTAAAAATCAATATACATTATATACGATGCGCTTCAATCCGGCGAATCCTGGTAAGCATCAGTATGCGACTGATGTCAGATGGGCCCATCATAATGCAAGAACCATGGCAAAGTATTACAAGCAGATGGGGATTGAAGGAAAGTTCTATACCCGTCATCATTATAAGAAGTAGGGCACAGGTTATTCTGTGCTTTTTTTGTTTGGTTGAAAGAAGTCATATAAATCCTCTTTATACGACGGAAGCCATAGCTTTACTAAGGTGAAATATTTGATTATGTGGTTAATTTATCCATAAGTGTTATAATAATATTAAAAGTCAGAGGAGAGATGAGATGAAGAACTGTAATAATTGCGGCCATCATTTCACAGTACAGGATAAATTCAAAATGACCTGGCGCCCGAACTTCAATCATAAGATTTATTGTCCAAATTGTGGTAAGACTTATTACTTTTCAAGTAAAAGAATGGGCCTCACATATGGACTTCTGTTGATGCTGGAATTCTTCTTAATGTTGACTGCCAACCTATTCGATTATGGGATGGCTGAATTTTTTATTGTTCTCCTGCTGATACTTGGCTTAATTGTATTTTTAATGCCACTGACTATGAAAATGGTAGAAGAACCCGATGGTCTCCTCGACCGGCAGTTCAGAGAGATGGAAAAGAACACTAAGAAATAAGGATGAAGGGGCTGAGGAACTTACCACTCGGTCACTTTTTATATGTCCATTTTTAAGGAAACTTTAAGGTAAATGGAAATTTCAGTGTGATAAGATAGTAATAAGGAGGTTGAAGATGACAATTAAAGAAGCCTATCTCAATTTCTGGCGTAAAGCCTTTGTGATGAAAGGGCGAGCGAGACGGAAGGAATACTGGATTCCACATTTAATCAACGCAACCATCGGTCTTATAATCAGAATCATATTTGATATCATTGATGGTCAGCAGAGCTACTTACCTGATACGGAAGAATGGCTGTTATCAGACACGGCTTCAGTTGTATGGCTGTTTATCATACTGATACCGTCATTTACCGTTGCGGCGAGAAGACTGCAGGATATCAACATCAACGGCTGGTGGGCGATCCTGCCGAACTTTGGCTGGCTGCTCCTTATTTTAGGTATTTTACTCTTTATTCTGTTAGCGGACAAAACCGGACTGCTTGAGAATCACAACGGGGATGAGCTAACGATTGTTGCTACATTTGGCAGTATTCTCAATGTGCTGAATGCTATCGTCTTCTTCATTTTATTTGTGCTGGACAGCAATCCAAGACCGAACAAGTACGGAGAAGACCCGAAGCAAGACGAACGTTACTATTATAGAGGAGGCATTTAACATGACATTTATGGAAGCATACAAACGATTCTGGAAGAAAGCATTTGTGATGAAAGGACGTGCAAGGAGGAAGGAATACTGGGCGCCTGTACTGTTCAATGTCTTGATCGCATTCGCCATTGCCATCGTCTTCTCTTTCGTAGACAGTGCAATGGGCTACAAGTCAGATGTATTCACAGCAGACCCTGCAGCAGTACCGGATCTCATGAAACCTTCAGACATTGCAAGCTACATCTGGTCACTCATCATCCTGATTCCAAGTTTCACGGTATTGGCGAGAAGACTGCAGGACATCAACATCAATGGCTGGTGGGCACTTGTATCGCATCTGGGTGGAACTATTATCGCTTTAGGGATCATTATAGCGCTGGTTTTTTCACTTGCGTCAGGGGATTTTGGAACGCTCGGTATGATTCTTATACTTGGCTTATTAGCTCTTGCACTGATTTGGATCATTTTCTTTGTCTTCACTGTTCTGGATGGCAATCCAAGACCGAATAAATATGGTGACGACCCGAAGAGGGATGAGCGTTACTACTACCATGATACTTACTAAGCCTGATTATGATCTATATCTATCAGCTGCTTTTGAATTACCACTTGCACTCTCTGAATACGGCGATCATATGAAGGACTGGAACATGATAACCGATATCCTTTCCAGACGGACTGGGTAGTGAAAGTCCTGCGTCACAACAAGTAAAGAGACAATCAAAGTCCATGAACTGACTGAAATTAGAATGGATTCGATGCTTGGCAAGAGGACGCAAATATCTACTATAACTTATAAAACCGGCTGCTCTTCATGAGCGGCCGGTTTATTTGTTATGGCGGTTATATTCGCGTTTATAGGCATCAAGATTCTCTTTGTCATTGAAGTACAGGAAAGCGGCAAGACCAATCGGTATACCTAGGACAGGGGTCGTGAATATACTGGCGATCAACATGTACGATCCGACGTAGACAATATCGTTTGTTCTCCAATGCTTTTCTTTCAGGTAGTCAATAATCATCTGGATATTCAATGGATTCATCTCCTTTTATTTATGATATAGAGAACTATACCCGGATATCTTGAACTTAATAAAGTAATTAATTTTTTTTGAAAAGATTTGAGAATATTTTCCTTATAAGCATTGAATCCGTTTATAAATTAATATAAACTTGTATATAACCATGTAAATAACATATTTATGCACAAGGGGGAAATATCTTGGAAATATTGATGAGCTTATTGTTACTTCTACTGATTCCAGTCAGCCTCGGCTTAATCATCGCAATAATGGTCAGTTTGATAAAAAGGAAACCGGTTAAAAGACTCAGTCTCAGTCTGCTCGGTTCAATCGTGTTATTCTTCGTATTAGGATCAGCATTGCCTGTGGATAGTGCAAGCAGTGAAGCGGGATCTAAAGACGAAAAAGCGGAAGTCGCAACGGTACCGGTAAAGGAAAAACCGACAACGGAAAAGCCGACAACAGAGAAACCGACAACGGAAAAGCCGACAACGGAGAAACCGACGACAGAGAAACCGACGACGGAAAAGCCGACGACGGAGAAACCGACAACGGAAAAGCCGACGACGGAGAAGCCGACGACGGAAAAGCTGACGACGGAGAAACCGACGACAGAAGCACCAATCAAAAAAGGGACAACTGATCATATCCCGGTCACTTTCGCCAAACATGTTGACGGAGATACGGCTTATTTCAATATCGACGGTGAGGAGAAGAAGTTCAGATTCCTGCTGATCGACACACCAGAAACGAAGCATCCAAGAACAGGCGTACAGCCATTCGGACCAGAAGCATCGCAGCGTACACATGAACTGCTGGCCAATGCATCAAACATTGAAGTGGAATATGATATAGGGGAGAAAGCAGACCACTACGGCCGCCAGCTCGTCTATGTCTACGTCGATGGACAGATGCTGAATAAGATTCTGGTAAGAGAAGGACTGGCACAGGTGAACTACGTCTATCCACCGAATACCCGTCACCTGAGTCAGCTGAAAGAAGCGGAGAACCAGGCGAAAGCAGAACAAATCGGTATCTGGTCACTGGCCATACCATTTGACGAAGCGACAACAGAAGCACCTGTCGTAACAGAATCACCTGTCATCACAGAAGAGCCCACAGTACAAGAGCCGCAGAACTTCACAACACCACCGGCGCAAGGTGCAGCAGAAGTATTTGCGAACTGTACTGAACTGAAAGCAGTCTATCCGGGTGGCGTATCACAAGGGCATCCAGCTTATCAGGATAAGATGGACCGTGATCATGATGGCTATGCGTGTGAACCAAGTAGATAAATTATAGAACAGCATCTGAGAGGGTGCTGTTTCTTTGTAAGTTAATGCCGTAATTATTAATTATAGTGTATTTTAATGGTTAAAAGTGAATTATTGCTAATTTTGAAATAAAAAATTTAAAAGGGGGTTTATCTGCTATGTTCGATTTAAAAACGGAGATGAATATGTCGATACATAGAGAGATAGAACGTTATCTGGAGAAGCATTACCAGCTGTATTTCAATAAGCAGATCAAGATGAAAGTCACGCATCTGGTGGATAAGGGGTATTATTATCAGTTTCATCTGTGGCGAGGAAATGTGCTGTCAATTAGTGAGACAGTGTGGAAGGATGATCTGAGGGGAAAAGCCGAATAAGTATTTTGCAGTTAAACTGGTATCAAAGGGCATCAGTTTTTTTGTATACTGAAAGTGTAAATAAAATATTTTGTTGATGAGTGATGAGGGATTAAATGAATAATTTTAATCATAATGAGAAGGAATCTTATGTTTTTGAAACTTATGGTCCATATCAAGTTCATAATGGCGAATTTCAGTTAAATCAAAAATCTTTAGATATTGAAAAAACGATCAAATATTTTATTAATAATAATGAATTTAAAATAGCTAAAGAATTACTCATGAAGAATAATTATGAAGATATATTGAATTATATTAATCAAGAGCAGTCAACACATTTGAATGAAATTCCTTTTAATATTAAATTAATTGGTAATCAAGATATTGAAGTAGATCAAGATTTTCAGTTGTTAGAAAGTAAACTTATAACCAATAATTTTGATACATCAGAAAATTTATTAGATCACCTAATATCAGAACTTAATACATGTGATAGTTTTGATATTATAGTAAGCTTTATAAAAAATTCTGGTTTAAACATTTTGGTCAGTACTTTAGAACAGTTGAACAGACGGGGAATTAAGGGACGTATTATTGCAACTACATATATGAGTGTTACTGATCCAGCAGCTCTTCGTAATCTAATTAAGTATGATAATCTAGAAGTAAAAATTTATGAAAGTTCAAATCAATCAGACAGCTTCCATACAAAAGGATATATCTTTCATCGTCATCAAACCAATGGAAGTATTCAAGATGACTTGAGTTCAGTGATTATTGGATCATCTAATATATCAGCAGTAGCCCTTAAGACTGCTGAAGAATGGAATATACGAACGTATAAACGACAAAGTGATAATATTTTTAATGCAACTTGTCAAAGATTTGAAGAAGTATGGAATAATGAACAAACGCATCAAGTTACTGATAGCTATATCACACAATATGAGAAATTCATAAAAGATAAAAATATCTATAGACCATATTTCTATACGTTTAATTCTCAAAATAAAACTTCAAATCAAAATGGTGAATTTTTAGTTCCTAATTCGATGCAAAAAGAAGCGCTAAAAAACTTAGAGCTATTAGTTCAATCAGGTGAAAATAAAGCACTTGCTATAGCTGCAACAGGAACAGGAAAAACTTTTCTTGCAGCATGGTGTGCAAAACAATTACAACCGGAAAAAGTATTGTTTATAGCGCATCAAGAGGAATTACTAAATGGTGCATTAAAAACTTTTAAAAAAGTATTTAATGAACTTAATGAAAATAATTTTGGGAAATTCATAGGTAGGATAAAAGAAAATAAACCCTTTACCTTTGCTTCAATACAAACCCTTAATAATCATTGGCAACAGTTTGACAAAAAAGAGTATGATCTGGTGATTATTGATGAATTTCATCATGCTGCTTCACCCACTTATACAAAGATAACGAAGTATTTTCAACCTAAGTTTTTACTTGGCCTTACAGCGACACCAGAACGCACGGATGGTAATAATATCTATAACCTTGTAGATAATAACGTCATTATAAACATAAGATTAAGAGAGGCCTTAGAACATGAATTACTTGTACCGTTTCAATACTACGGAATCAATGATGATTTTGTAGAACTAGAAAATAAACATTATTCAGAAGAAGAGATTCTAAAAGCACTCGTAAAACACAATAATGAACGTGTAGATTTTATTATTGCTAATATAATGAAGTATGCCGTTGAAGGTAAACGAAAGTGTATTGGTTTCTGTCAAAGTATTGAACATGCTAAATTGATGTCAAAAGAATTTAATCAAAATGGTTTTGTCACTACCGTATTAACAGGCAGTAACAATTCTGCTGAACGTACAGCAGCTATAAAGAGATTACAAAATGATGAAGATAAACTCGAAATTATTTTTACGGTAGATTTGTTTAATGAGGGTGTCGATATACCAGACATTAATTTAATCTTATTTCTACGACCCACTAAATCTCCAATTATATTTACGCAACAATTAGGAAGAGGACTACGTAAACATCCACAAAAAGAAGTTTTAGTAGTACTGGACTTTGTCATTAATGATACTAATAACTATATGATCCCAATAGCACTTATAGGAGAAAAGAACTTTAAGAATAAAAACGAAATAAAGACACATATTAAACGCAATCTAAAAGATTTATCCAAACACATGCATATTGAACTAGATAGAAAGTCAAAAGAAAAAATCCTTAAATCATTAGAATCATTCAAACCCTTTGCTAAAAAGAATATTATTAGAGAGATATTAGAGTATTATCAAGATATTAAAGAAAATGACGCTGAAAGGAAACTAAATATACTTGATTTTGAAAATGAAGATGCGCCTAACTTGAATTATATTTCTAAAATTAAAGGTTTTTCTAATATGTCACAAATCAATCGTATGATCAAAATGGAAAGAGAAGTTGATCGACTTATAAATAGTAAAGAATATTTATCATATATTTTTACTGCACTCAGTTATTTCTTACCATTAAGACGCCTATTTGATTTTATTGTTATAACCAATACATTCATTGAAGGTGTAGCTACTTTAGAAAATCAAACTAACTTTATTGAAAAACATTTTGATATTAAGTTAAATGAAACGGCTAAAAACAAACTTAAATTGTCATTACTAAGAGTAGGCAAGAAATACGACAAATTAATAAAAATAAACAATGATAGTTTAGTATCAATCTATAAATTTGAAGAAGCGGTCAGAAACGAACTAATCATGTATCAAACATTTGGCCTTAATCAATATCGAAAAACAATGCATATTGAATATCTTAAAAAAGACATACCATTTGAATTAGGTAAAGAATATTCAACATTAGATCTTGCTGATATGATGCGAGAAAATTCAGCAAGTGGGCCATGGATGAGAGGATTTGAATCAAAAGGGAACCATCATTTTATATTAGTGACGATTAATAAAGATGAATCAAAGAAAAAGGTTAATCACGACTACCATGATTATTTTATTAATAATCATAAATTTCACTGGGAGTCATCAAGTAGTGCAAGTGAAACAAACAAAGTTAAAAAGTTACTTCAAAAAGGAAATGTGAATGATCACTTTCATTTACTAGTTAGAAAAAGTGCTAAAGACCTTTTTACACAGCCTTATAAATATCACGGAGAAGTAACAGTTGATTCTGTATTAGGGGATCAACCGATAAATGTCATATGGAACCTGAAGGAACCAGTATCAAAATTTGTACTTGAAGAATATTTGGATCAATAAAGGAGAATGCTAAGCATTCTCCATAATTTTTTTGACAGCAGGGATGTCTGCAGGCGCCCATTCTAATAAATGTAATTCATGAGCAGACAACCATTTAATTTGTTTGTGTTCTGCTAAGTTAATACTGTCTGAAATAAGCCTTGAATAAAAGGTAGTAAGTTCAATGGTAGCAAAGTCGTATTCATGAACTGTTGTTACTACTTTATCTAATACCTCTATATCACAATTCATTTCTTCTTTTAACTCTCGCACTAGAGCATCTTCAGGTGATTCATCTAACTCTATCTTCCCACCCGGGAATTCCCATAACAGAGGTAAAGACATAGATTCGCTACGCTGTGCACAAAGAATTTTATCATTTTTTAATATAATAGCTCCAACGACTTTAATATACTTTTTCATAATAACACCCTTTAATAAAGTTTCTTAACTATTTATTATAATATAATTTTATTACTTTATGAGAATTCTTGCAGACTTTGCAGGAATTCTCTTTTTTGTTTTAGCAATTGATAATCTCGCAAATAAAAAGCGAGGTTATTGTAATGAATAATGAGGAAATGATGGCTGCTATTAAATATCATCGGGAGAATTTAGGTTTCTCATCAACTGAAGTAGCAACAGCGATAGGTTATGATGTTTCTAAATATTCAAGACTCGAAAATGGGCATCAGTATATCACCCTGGTAGAGGCTGTAAAGATTGCCCATCTATTCGGTATGAAGGTTGATGAACTGATTCGTATCCCGTCGAAGAAGAATCGATAAGTCCGTTGTCTCTGCTCTAAGTGTGACAGTGACGTGAAGAGCACCCAGGTCAATCCACCTGGGTGCTCTTATCACTTATGCTTGTTGTTGAAGTCAGTATTGCTGAATACTATTATGAGTGGAATGACGCTCAGTCCGATAATCATCATAGTGCCACTCATGACACGCCCCGTCAGCTTATGATTTGAATGCCTGCTCTATACATTGGTCTTCTCCTATAGCAAATGATACGAATTCGATGATAGATAACATGGGTTCTTTCTCAGATATTCATGTTGTTATACCCGCTACGATGGATATTTCACCTTAAAGTTTTCTTAAAAGTTCCTCATTTTCCTGAAATGTGCAGTTGTTCACTCTATAATAATAGTATGAGAGCGATGAGGGGGATGAATAATAATGACGAAACGGTTCGTACTTTATGCTTTGACAGTATTGATTCTTGCGACGACCATCACTTATTTGATTAATCCGGACTTGAAATCTGTACTGGACGGGGTCTCTGCTAGAAGAAGCGAACGGCTGGAAGACGTCACGGGTCTCGTCAAGGTTCGCGAGTATGTAATCAATAATGGTTTCGTAGTGCCTCTCCAGATGCTGCTCTTCGCCTGTATCCCAGTTCCATTTCTCTATATAATCCAGATTACAGCCACTGCTGCTCTGCCGGGTGTTCTATTCGGACTGATCCTCAGATATGATAGTCATGAAGCCTTTGCTATCATCGCTTCTTCGTTACCTCATGCTGTTCTGGAACTCAGCGGCTTATGTCTATTCGCGAGCTTACTGTATCGTCTGAATACAAGTATCTGTCAGTTCTGCTGGCAGAAGTTATTGAAGCGTCAGCCCGAGTACTGCTTTAAGGAAGAACTGATGAATCTGTTTAAAAATTACTTCCTGCTGGTACTGCCTCTAATCATCACTGCTGCCTTCACAGAAGAGTATGTGTCTGATTCCATCTATAGACTGTTGCATTAGAAAGAGCATCAGTATTTTTCAGGTTATCATTTTACTCATCCATTTATTTTAGATACAATAATTGTAAGTATAAGGAGGCGTTGTCAATGGGTTTATTTGATCAGTTAATGGGAAATTCCAGCGAACAGAATCCACAGGATGTACAGAACGAGTTTGAAGGTTATTTGCTGCCTGATGAAGTGGTGGAGGCAAGTTTCGTTCTGATCCGTGATCTATTTGTCTTTACGAACAAACGTATTCTGATTGTGGATAAGCAAGGATTATCGGGTAAGAAGATTGAATTCATCACGGTGCCTTATAAGTTCATCCGTGCATTCAGCGTGGAGAATGCAGGCAGATTCGATATTAATGCCGAGCTCAAGCTCTACGTTGCAGGGATGCCGGCACCGCTTGTTAAATTATTTGACAGTAAGACAGATATCACTGCACTGCAGCAGCTGATTTCTAGACATGTGCTGTAAGTGTTATTTCACGACAGATCTTCGCATCTGTCGTTTTTTAGTATGTTGAGTGAAAGGAGTTTATGAGATGTCTTATATTGCAGGTATTGATTTTCTGAACACTAAGCTGTCACCCTTTGTTCAAGTTGAGGATAGGCACCGGATCAGATTCAGAATTGAGACACTTTCTATAGGTGCTTTTAAGGCGTTACTTGAGCAATTATCTTCAGATTTATCGACGCTCGTCTTTACAAAAAAGCTGGAATCTTATGGTCCGATGAAGACGTTTTATTTACATCGTTATATCAAAATCTCTAACTGGCAGGTACTGCCTTGTGCAATTGACCGGCTTTATTTTGTGAAGGTGCAGCATATTGATAGAGAGGACATCATACAGCTATTCAAGGCATATAGACGGAAGAGGTCTATGCCGCTTCTCATGTACTTTTATAATGATCAGACTGTCATGAGACTGAGTCCTATCTATCTGGATATTATTTCTGATGATATTGATCTTATTGATGAACTTAAACATTGCTTTGCTCAGAGAGTCACTGAATTTGATGGTCTCCCTGTCATATCTGAGGAAGAATGGCTGAAGTGAGGACACAGGCTGCTTATCCAATCCGCACTTCTTGCGAGAAGTATGGGTTTGTATTTTTCCATTATTTTATAGCTAAACCAATATTGTTATATTACAATTAAAGGGATGATGATAATAAGGGGGATGAATATGGTTAAACCTGAGGATGAAAGAGAACGTTTAGTGCAGAAAGAGCTCAATGCAGGTAACAGTCTGCGGAATGGTGTGGAGGATAATCAGCTGCATCAGCTGACGGGTGGTATGAATACCGGGCAGCTGGGAATCGTTATTTTATTGCTGCTTATTATCATACTGACAGGTTGGCTTATTTTTAAATAAGGTGATAAGGGGAATGGGGATGAAAAGACAACTAGGATTTATCATTGCAACTGGATTATTACTCAGTGCATGCAATAGTGATGACACTGAGTCAAAGAAAAATGAGAGTGATGTAAAGGTATCCGATAAAGCTGAAAAGGAAAGGCTGACAACGGAAATAACGACTGAAAAACCGATGACAGAAGATTTAAAAAGTATCGAAAAAACGATTGATATCAATTCAGCAGCCTTTAAAAACAGCTTCGTTCAGGCATCCGGTGAAGGCTACCAAGGTATCGAACCGGGTCTGACATATGCTGAAGTTAAAAATAAACTCGGTCAATATAACGGTACTAACGATTTCGCAGGAGGTCTGAATTTTAATTTTGGTAGTTACGCACTTATATTTGATGGAGTGACAACTGAAAATGAACTCACTGATCGTTCTAAGGTTGAATATGTTTACATTACGCCGGATCAACAGAAGGACTTAGCTGTATTTTCTGAAGTCTGGGGAGAAAAAAGCGATTATGCGAGTCTTCCGCCAAGTGGTGTAGCTTCGATTAATTACTATGATGTTGATGGAAAACGCATCAATGCAATGGTCGCTAACGGCCAAGTCATTATGGTGACGAAACATGATATTCAGAAAATTACTAATGGAAAAAACGAATCAGCAGAAGTCAGATTTAATAATGGGAAAACACATCTCATATATCCTAAGATTGATACTTATGAGTATGGACAAGTAATATTGACGAATTCATTCAACATCTACGGCTTTCATGCTGGAGACCCTGTAGGTGACTTAATCAGTAAATTAGGACAACCTGATAAAACTTTTGATGACGATCTCGGTACTACTTATCAGTATGATAACTTTGCAGTGACAGTTAAAGACGACAGAATCTACCGATATTTATTAAATGTTAAAGAAGAACCGCTTGATCCAGATCTCCAATCTATCTGGCAAGTGACATCTGAGGATACACAGAGTGAACTAGCACGTTTCGATGGTAATAAGACCAATGGATTTTATGTAGAAGTCAATCCTGACATGGGACCAGTTGGTGGCATTGATTCTATAGCCATAATTGGCGAAAATTATCAAGGCCCTGAGGTGGGACAGCCCGATAATGACATTTTGAGTAAGGAAACTATTTTAAGTGAAGATTTTGCCTAATTATTGATAGTGAGGATGGTGACTACACTGTCTATGATATGGATAAAACGAATGGTTATCATGTAGAGATTCTTTCCACTGGAGTTAATGATGATGTTCAATCTATCATCATTCATGGTCAAGACTATGAAATTAATCATCTATGATAGGAGGTGTAGTTGAATCATTTTAATGCCATGAATCGCGCAACGAGTGTCGTGAGGACAGTGGTAAGGCTGACATCAGAATTTCTGATTAAAATTTTATTGATATAATATTTTATCATAATAAATTGTGAAAAAAGATTTAGTGATTCAAGTAACGATAGACCTGCACCTTTTTATATGCGATATAAATGCAAAAGACAATATGCTATTACCCTTTCTGTCACACAAATATAATATAGAATGAATCATGTTCTTGATATAATAATCTCACTCATACGGACAGATGAGAAGTACAGATAGAGATGAGTATCATTACAATGATAGGGGAACGGATATGCCGTATTTTGAATTTTTAATTGCATTCAAAAAGAAAGATATGAAAATGATTGATGAAATTCTGGATACAGAACTTCATAGTTCGATTGTCAGCGTGGAAGGTGGACGTCGTAATCTGGATAGAGCAGCTGTTCTGGATTTAATTGAGAATAAAATCAATATCACCGATCACTGGGATTTCGATATCGTCTACAAGACCAATGTACGTGACCGAATAATTGCCTTTATCGAAGTGCACCGTGAGAAGGACGGCAAAGGCGGGAAACGTGAGAAAGTGGTCTGGTTTATGACGTTTTATAAGCGAGGCGACGGATACAAGCTTGTACGGCTGTATGCGGAAGAATTGATATAAGTAAAAAAAACAAGATTTCTGTCAGAGACAGAGATCTTGTTTTTTGATTCAGGTCTTTACGTACTTAGAAGTTGATCGCCTGGACGAAGAATCTGGAGTGCTGATAATGGTAGGTCAGTTTGGAATAGTCAAAGGGTTCGCCGGTTCCGAGATAAACCACCTGATCGACAAAGAGGGCGGGAGCCCCTGCCTGTAGCTGCAGTTTCTCTCCCTGCTCTTCATTTAATGTATCCACATGGAGATAGATATCGGCAAAACTGATATTGAGCTTAAGTCCTTCTGCTAGATACTTGAAGATGGAGCCTTCCGCTATTTCACTGTTCAGATAGGTGACGATCTTTTTAGGGAAGTAGGATTCTTCTATACATAAACGATTACCATCAATATTTCTCAATCGTTCTACATAATAGACTTCATCCTCCTCGCTGAGTTTCAGGTTCAGCATGACTTCCTCTGTCGGTTTCATCAGTTCTAATTTAAGCAGCTGTGTCGTGACGGCAAAGTCTTTCAGCTCCTCAGTGAATCCTCTGTTCGTCAATAAGCTGACGTAGCCTTTTCTTCTCTGGCGTCTGACAAAGACACCGCTGCCGCGCTGCTGAAAGATAGCCCCTTTTTTCTCCAGGATATCCATTGCCTTAATGATGGTACTTTTACTGACTTGGTAGTGTGCGGCATAGGCTTCCACACTGGAGAGACGTGTCCCCTGTTCGAGTTCATTTTCATGTATGTGCTGTTCTATATCTTCAGCAATCTGTTCATATTTCTTCATAGCAAGCAAATCCTCATCTCATTGTCATGATTTTATTATACATGAAATATCAGGTCATGATTTGATTAATTATACCGGTATAATTATAATATAAATGTATAATTTTTTTGAAGGAGGAACGAATATGACTCAATTACCACAGGATTTTCTATGGGGCGGCGCACTGGCTGCTCATCAGTTCGAAGGCGGCTGGAATAAAGGGGGAAAAGGGCCGTCTGTTGTGGATGTGCTGACGGCAGGCGCGCATGGTGTGCCGCGTCGTATTACTGCTAAGGTTGAACCGGATGAATTCTATCCGAATCATGAGGCGATTGATTTTTATACGCATTATAAAGAAGATATTGCATTATTCGCTGAAATGGGACTTAAAGTGCTGCGTACATCAATCGGCTGGACACGTATCTTTCCGAAGGGTGACGAAGCGGAACCGAACGAAGAGGGTCTGCAGTTCTATGATGATGTCTTTGACGAGCTCTTGAAGCATGGCATCAAGCCGGTTATTACGCTCAGTCATTTCGAGATTCCGCTTCATCTGGCGCGGGAGTATGGCGGTTTCCGCAGTCGTAAAGTCGTTGATTTCTTCGTGCGTTTTGCTGAAGTGGTGTTTAACCGCTATAAGGATAAAGTCGAATACTGGATGACATTCAACGAGATCAACAATCAGATGGATGTCAGTAATCCGCTCTTCTTATGGACGAATGCCGGTATTCAGGTGGAGGAAGGGGAAGACGCCCGTGCTGTCATGTATCAGTCTGCCCATCATCAGCTGCTGGCAAGTGCAAGAGCCGTGCAGCTCGGTCACAAAATCAATCCGGACTTCAAGATCGGCGCGATGGTCTCGCATGTGCCGGTCTATCCATTCTCATGTCATCCTGAAGACATTATGGCAGCAGAGATTGCGAACCGTGAACGCTTCTTCTTCCCGGATGTTCAGGTCAGAGGAAAGTACCCCGCTTACGCACTGAAGGAGCTGGAGAGAATCGGCGTCAGTCTGCCGATTGAAGAGGGTGACGAGAAGATTCTCGCTGAAGGAACAGTTGATTACCTGGCGTTCAGCTACTACATGTCAACCGCTGTCAAACATGATGCGGTGAATGCCGGCAGTGACAGCATTATCAACGGCGGTCTTGATAATGGTGTGGATAACCCTTATCTTGAGGCATCGGACTGGGGATGGACGATTGATCCTGATGGGCTCAGATATGTGCTGAATACCTTATATAACCGTTATCAGCTGCCGCTCTTTATAGTTGAAAATGGTTTCGGTGCAGTGGATGAAGTAGTGGACGGGGCCATCCATGATCATGCACGTATCGATTATTTCAGAAGTCATATCGAAGCAGTCAAGTCAGCTGTGCTTGAAGATGGGGTGGATTTATTAGGTTACACGCCCTGGGGCATCATTGATGTGGTATCGTTCACGACAGGTGAGATGAAGAAACGCTACGGGATGATTTATGTGGACCGTGATAATGACGGTGACGGGACGCTGAAACGGCTGAAGAAAGATTCATTTGACTGGTACAGAAAGGTGATTGAGACGAACGGGCAAGCGCTTTAGTTCAAAAAGAGAAATCCGGGAATCAAGTGATGATTTCTCAGGGGAAAACAAGATGTACACTTATATGCGTTATGTATGCAATAAGCAGAATTAATTATTTGAGATGGCATAAAAAATTAAGTGATATCTTCTCTGAAATGCTGCTATAATAATATGAAACCATAAAATAGAAATCAATAATGGCTGTCAGAATGCAGGTCTATCTTGATATTTCAGTAGTAAATGTCACGCACGTATTGATTAACTAGAGGAGAGAGTTATGCCATATTTTGAATTTTTAATTGCAGTAAAGAAAAAAGACATATCAGCTATTGATCAGATCATGGCCGATGAGATTTACAGTTCAGTAGTGGAATCAGACGGCACCCGGCGTAACCTGGACCGTCCAGCGCTGCTCCATGTCATTGAGAATAAAGTGATGGAGACCTGTAACTGGGATTTCGATATTGTCTATAAGACAAATGCTCAGGAAAGGATTCTGGCGTTCATTGAAGTGAGCCGGGAGATTGAAGAGAGCGACAGGAAAGAAAAGGTCGTCTGGTTTATGACGTTCCACCGCTCTGGAAAATCGTATAAGCTAGTCAGTTTCTACACTGAGGAACTGGAATAAGAGAGAAGCGTAAGACCGAGGTCTCACGCTTCTTTTTAGTCAGCAGGATGATGGGCAGGGATTCCTGTGTCTGATCTCCTCATTAAATCAGGCTGTTCGCTGATATGCTGCGCATGCCTGACTGACAGATCACATAGAGCTCCTGCTGACTGTCTTTGCTGTGTTCTTATATTTGCGTCACGGCTGTTGGTTTTTATGACGGTACGATGAACTTTTTTAAGGTCCATTCATTCGTTACTATGTTAAAGTGGATAATAACGAAAACTCGGTCTGTGATTGAGACGTCTCTAAAAATGAAAGGAAACGCAATGAAAAAATCCTATATGATCATGTATATCTTTATGACAGGGGCGTTCTTCACATTTCTGAACGAAACGCTCCTCAATATTGCGCTGACTGAGCTGATGCATTACTTCAAGGTGGATGCACCGACAGTCCAGTGGCTTGCGACCGGCTTCATGCTGGTGATGGGGATGCTGATGCCGCTGTCCGCTTCTCTTGTGCAGTGGTTTTCGACCCGGAGAATGTTCATGGGTCTGATGACGGTCTTTCTCATGGGTACGCTGATTGCCGGCTTCGCGGTCAACTTCCAGATGCTGCTCTTAGGTCGGATGATCCAGGCGGCTGGGACGGGGCTGCTCATACCGACAATCATGACGGCGATGCTTCTGCTCTTTGAACCGCATGAGCGGGGGAAGGCGATGGGAAACTTCGGACTGGTCATGATGTTCGCACCGGCTATCGGTCCGACATTATCCGGTATCATCGTCGACTTCTTCGGCTGGCGCTGGCTCTTCTTCTTTGTCGCGCCGTTCGTCATCGGATCGATCCTGCTCGCCTACCGTTACCTTGAGAATGTCACTGAGGTGACGAAGCCGAAGATCGATCTGCTGTCCGGCGTCCTGTCATCGCTCGGTGTTGCGAGTGTCATCTATGATTTCAGCTCTGTCAGTACAAGCGCAGGCGGATTTCTGAATCCTGTTGTCCTTACGACGATTATTCTCGGGACAGCCGCGCTTATTGCGTTCGGTCTGCGTCAGCGGAAGCTCGCCGATCCGATGCTTGACCTCTCTGTCTTCAAGTACGCGAACTACAGCCGGGGTATGTTTATCTTTGCTGTCGTCGTCATGGCTATGTTCGCATCGAACATTGTGATGCCCATCTATCTGCAGGGGCCGATGGAATTCTCAGCGAAGGTCGTCGGCATGATCTTGCTGCCGGGTGCTCTGCTGAACGGTCTCCTGTCCCCTGTCATGGGCCGGATCTTTGACAGGACCGGGCCGCGCAAGATGATCATTCCGGGACTGACGGTGCTTTCCTTGGTGATGCTCTTCTATTCATTGATCCATCCAGGTATCCCGATGTATGTCTTTATCATTGCTTATATCTTCCTTATGGTGAGCATCTCGATGATCATGATGCCGAGCAGCACGAACGCACTGAACCAGCTGCCGAAACATCTCTATCCGCACGGCACGGCCATCAGCAATATGATGCAGCCGCTAGCGGGTGCGATGGGCGTCTCCATCTTCATCAGTATCATGACGCATGGGCAGAACCAGGCGCTGAAAGGAATCAGTCAGCCGACCACAGGCCAGCTCAATAACGCGCTGACAACCGGTGTCCATCATTCGTACTGGTTTGCGACATTCCTGGTCGTTACCGGTCTGGTCATGTCTTTCTTCATCACACGCAGTGTTCCGCCGGAAGAGCAGAAGAGCTGAAGCAATCGCTTCAGCTTTTCTTTATTTTCCGACGGTTTCTGCCTGCTTCACCTCGTTCGGGATATCAAGTTTGATGTTATTGATATCAGTGAACGTCGTGACGGCATCATTCTGGATGGTTGTCTTGCTGTTCTTCAGCGTCAGTTCATTGGTGATTTTCTCTATCTGATTGTTCTTGTTGAAGCTGACGGTGATCTTATTATGGATCTCCGGGAACTGCTTCTGCAGGTCCTGGATGGCCTTCCTGTCATTCTTCTCCTGACCGAACACTTTCAGGTACTGTTCATAGCTTGAGAGGGTCTCCGTCAGTGTGCCTTCAGAATATTTCGCATCCTGCAGCTTATTCAGCAGCTTGAACTGCTCGTTGTAGAGGAGCGGTGCCGTCATCGTCAGCAGCTGCGAACCGCCCAGTTTCGTCGCATCTATCCATTCACCGTTCTGCTGCAGAATTGCTTTGTTGTCATAGACGTAGAACTTGCCGTTCTCCTCCTGATTCCTGACCGTCACTTCCTGGTTGTCATCTGTGTCTTTCTTCAGGCTGAGATAAGTATTTGATTCTGTGCCGTTTTCCAGCACCTTGTTCCTATAGGACGAGGAATAGGATTTCACATCCTTTTTCGCCTCCTGCGCCGCCTTGATCTGAGAAGGGGTGTCTGTCACTTTGATTTCCTTATCTGACTGGCAGCCGGCAAGAAGGGCTGTTGCCAGTAATCCAGCTGTTAATTTTCTGTACATAATCGGCCTCCGAATTTCATCTGTCTTTAGTATAATGATAATAACGGTTCATCCGCAACTGAAGTGCGGTATGATGGAACTAAATGCATGCGAAAGGAAGAATGAAATGAAACTCGCAATTATCGGTGGCGGCGTAGCTGGGACGCATGTCCTCAAATATCTAATGAACGACAAACTCAGCAGGAAGATGGATATCACGGTCTTTGACGACCAGAAATATATGGGGAAGGGACGCGCATTCCAGTATGAGGATGTGGAGCTGCTGCTGAATTATCCCGCCAACCAGCTGTCCATGAAACGGAGCAGCCCGGATGATTTCCTCAAATGGGTGGAGAAGAACCGCTCGCTTGAAGAGATTCAGAACCGTGAAGGTGACAACACTAATGCGGAAGGTAATATCTACTTCTCGCGGCAGCTGTTCGGTCATTATATGAAGGATCAGTTTGAGGGACACGTCAGAAAAGGTAAAGTGACGGTTGTGACGAATCATATCAGAGCGGTGAAGAAAGAAGGGGACGGCTATACGCTGCACACTCAGGAAGATAGCTACAAGTTCGATTACGTCTTTATGACGAGCGGTCAGCTGTACCCGAAAGATCCGTATCAACTTGAGGGGACAGAGAACTATATCGCCTGGCCATATCCGCTCTACACGCTTGACGTTGAACCTGATAAGGATTATGCCATCATAGGTGCCGGGCTCAGCGGACTCGACTGCATCCGCTATCTGCATCAGGAAGGCGCGCGTCAGGTGATCGTTGCCTCGCATTCTGGTGAAGTGCAGTCTGTCCGGGGGAAGATGGTGACTTATAAGTTCAAGTACTTCACGGGCGCTGCGTTCCGTAAGGTCCGTAAGAAGAACAATGACTTCATCCCGCTTGAAAAAATAGTTGAGCTGTTCAAGCAGGAATGCGAGCATCAGGGGATTGACATCAGCAGGTTCTACGGCGTGTCCCGCAGAAATCCGCTGAACGCTATGCAGTTTGACCTGAAAAATCACACGGCAATCGGCGCCCTGCAGTCAGCCATCTATCAGATGATGTGGGAGGCACCGCTGATCTGGCCGTATATGACACTTGAGGACAAAGAACGGTATCAGCAGGAATATGCACCGTTCATCGACCACTATTCCAATCCGATGCCTGAGCCGAGCGCCGAGGAGCTGACTGACCAGCTTGAGAATAACGAAGTGGTCATCAAGGCAGGACTGAAAGCTGTTGAATATAAATACCGCAAGTTCAGACTTCACTACGAGGATGGCACGGAAGACCGCGTCCATTACGTCATCAATGCAACAGGGCCGGCGAGACATCTCAGTCAGACAGAGCCGGATGCCATGATAGAAGGACTGCTGAATGACGGGCTGATTGCACCGCATCATGACGGTGGTATCCAGGTGCTGCCCGAGGACAGCAGGATCATCAGTCCGAAATACGGCGTACTGGATAACTTTGTAGCGCTCGGTCAGATGACGGGCGGCGTCAATTTTAAGAACAACGGTGTACATGAACTGCTGCTGGAAGCAAGAAGGGTCGTCAAAGCATTTTATTCGCGTATTAAATAAGGGGGAATCAGTATGCATCAGGAAGCAGATCAGACATTATGGACGGGGCGTCTCGATAGTGAAGACGTGCCGGCACATTTCAGACAGTTTCAGACGGTGAAGTTCAGCAGGCAGGCAGATGTTGCGTGGCTCGGCTACGCTATTGATGAAGGGGTCAGGCTGAACAAAGGCCGCATGGGTGCAGCAGCAGGGCCGGATGCCATCCGCCGGGCATTCGCCGGGCTTCCGGCCCGTGTCGATGTAAGTGATTACGGCAATGTCGTGCATGACCATGACACTTTGATTGAGACGCAGAGGGAGTATGCGGAGATAGCTGCTGGCCTGATGAAGGACAGCCGGCTGACCCTTCTTGTCGGTGGCGGCCATGATATCGCGTATGCACAGTACATGGCGATGAAGCAGGTATATAAGAAGCAGAAGATTGGCGTCATCAATATCGATGCGCATTTCGATAACCGTGAGGAAGTGTCACCTACATCCGGGACGAGCTTCAGATATATGCTGGAGGAAGATGATGCGCTCCGTTATTTCGTGCTCGGCATCCAGGAGGCGGGCAATACACAGGCACTCTTTGATTATGCGGCAGCGAACAGAACGTCTTATGTGCTGGCGGATCACCTTGAGCACGTCAGTGAGGACGTGGAACGTCAGCTGCATGAATTTATCCGTGCACATGACGTCATTCTCTTCACCATCTGTATGGACGTTATTGACAGTGCCTATGCACCGGGTGTCAGCGCTTCAGCTGTCTTCGGTCTGACGCCGCAGGTGGTGGCGCGTCTGAGTCAGATTGTGATGCAGTCGGGTAAAGTTCCATCAGTCAGCATTGCAGAAGTGAACCCGGCATATGATGCTGATAACCGGACAGCGAAACTCGCTGCCCACCTGCTCTACCGGATCGCCCAGTAATTCTGGCAGAGTCGTACCAGGGAAAGCACTCGTTCTGAGTGCTTTCTTTTTTTGGCGTAATTGATATAGATGGAACGGCTGAGACTGGGTGATATCGGAATGACTGACAGATAATCAGCATTCAGTGACTGATAGTAGACGCGCGGAATGACGGCGTAACCCATGCCGTTTCTGACGAAATAGGTCGCCGCCTCGAAACGGTCAACCTCCATGACGATGTTCATACGATAGTTAAGGCGTGTGAAATAGTCATCCAGATGTTTGCGGACCTGATACTGCTTGTTCGGCAGAATGAGCGGCAGACCTTGCAGTGAAATCGCGTCGTCCTCGAATTCTTCCGGCGGCACAAGGAGCAGATAGTCTTCTTCATAGAGCTGGATTGATTCAATATCCGCATGATGGATGGCTTCGTTGGAGAGGGCAAGCTGGTCATCATAACTGATGAGACGCTGTATGATCTGCGAATGATCCATCATTTCGGTGATCTGATAGCTCTGATCGGGGTACTCCCGGTGATGCTGCTGGGTGACAGATGAAATCCACTGCGCTGTGGATTCGAGAATGGAAAGCTTGATCTTCGGTTCAGCGCTCCGCTTTAAGTCATACATCTTCTCTGCCGTCTGTTGATAGTGACTTACAAGTTCCGCAGCATACTGATAGAAGAGAATACCTTTTTCCGTGATCTTGATTTCTTTAGTCGTCCGGTTCAGCAGCGGGTAGTCGAGCTCATTTTCCAGCTTCTTGATGGCGGCCGTAAGAGACGGCTGGCTGATATGGAGCACCTGGGCCGCTTTTGTGAAGCTGTTCAGCTCAACGACCTTGATGAAATATTCAAGCTGTATGATTTTCATGACGGGCCTCCGTACTATTCTTTTTATTTTAATTATAGCTTTTAACTATCAATAAATAAAATTTTGATATTAGTTATCTATGAATAAAGGATCTATAATAAAGGTGCAAAGAAAATTCTGATAATAAAAGGGGCGTTTGAGATGAGAAATATCCGGGCGAAAAAAGGTCTTGAAATCGAATGTAAAGGATGGGAGCAGGAAGCGGTTCTCCGTATGCTCTATAACAATCTGGATCCTGAAGTGGCAGAGCATCCGGAGAGTCTGGTGGTCTACGGGGGTATCGGCAAGGCGGCGCGTAACTGGGAGAGCTTCGATGCGATTGTCGAGACGCTGAGAAATCTGGAGGCGGATGAGACCCTGCTGATTCAGTCAGGAAAACCGGTCGCGGTCTTCAAGACGCATGACGAGGCACCGCGCGTACTGCTGTCAAACTCAGTACTGGTGCCTAAATGGGCCAACTGGGAGCATTTCCACGAGCTGGATAAGAAAGGCCTGATGATGTACGGCCAGATGACAGCAGGAAGCTGGATCTATATCGGGTCTCAAGGGATTGTCCAGGGGACTTACGAGACATTTGCTGAGCTGGCGAACCAGCACTTCGGTGGCAGCCTGAAAGGGACTGTGACACTGACTGCCGGTCTCGGCGGTATGGGAGGTGCACAGCCGCTTGCCGTGACGATGAACGGCGGTGTCGTCATCGGTGTCGACGTTGACGAAAGCCGTATCGATAAACGGATTGAAACGCGCTATACAGACGTCAAGACACGTGATCTGGACGAGGCGCTGCGTCTCGCTGAGGCAGCACGCGAGAAGGGCGAGGCACTCTCTATCGGTCTTGTCGGCAACGCGGTTGATACGCATAAGGCGATACTGGACAAAGGCTTCAGGATTGATGTCATCACGGACCAGACAAGCGCTCACGACCCGCTGAACGGTTATGTGCCGCAGGGCTATTCACTTGAGGAAGCAGCGAAGCTACGTGAAGATGATCCGAAGAAATATGTCGAGTTAGCTGAAGCATCGATGGCCAGGCACGTTGAATATATGCTCCAGTTCCAGCAGAACGGAGCTGTGGCATTTGACTACGGTAACAACATCCGTCAGGTCGCGTTCAACAATGGAGTCGAGAATGCCTTTGATTTTCCGGGCTTCGTCCCTGCCTATATCCGACCACTCTTCTGTGAGGGTAAAGGACCGTTCCGTTTTGCGGCGCTCAGCGGGGATCCGAAAGATATCGAACGTGCGGATGAAGAGATGAGAAAGCTCTTCCCGGATAACGGGAAACTGCTGCGCTGGCTGGATCTGGCACAGGAAAAAATCGCATACCAGGGCTTACCGGCACGTATCGCATGGCTCGGTTACGGTGAACGTGTCAAGATGGGTCTCGCGCTGAACCGTCTCGTGCGTGAAGGTGAGATCTCCGCGCCGATTGTCATCGGCCGTGACCATCTCGATTCAGGGTCTGTCGCAAGTCCGAACCGCGAGACAGAGTCCATGAAGGACGGCAGTGATGCAGTGGGTGACTGGGCAGTCCTGAACGCGCTCATCAATACAGCAGCGGGCGGCTCATGGATCTCATTCCATCACGGCGGCGGTGTGGGGATGGGGTACTCGCTGCATGCCGGAATGGTGATCGTCGCTGACGGCTCAGAACGTGCGGACCGCAGACTGGAGCGCGTGCTGACGACTGACCCGGGCATGGGTGTTGTCCGTCATGCGGATGCGGGTTATGATATTGCTGTAGATGTTGCCAAGGAACGCGGCATCCATATTCCGATGATTACGGGGAGTGATAAGGTATGAATGATTTACTGATTCAGCATATCGGTCAGCTGCTTCTGCCGAAGAAGACGGACAGACCGCTGAAAGGGAAAGAGCTTGACGAACTGAAGATCATTGAGGACGGCACTGTCGTGGTGAAAGACGGCAGAATTATCTATGCCGGCCCGTTCACTGAAGACTACGAGGCGCGTCAGACGATTGATGCGACCGGTAAGGTCGTGTCACCGTCCTTAGTCGATGCGCATACCCACCTTGTACACGGGGGTTCGCGTGAGCACGAGATGTCATTGAAGCGCCAGGGAGCGAGTTATCTTGAGATCCTGGAGCAGGGCGGCGGCATTCATTCAACGGTCAGAGCGACGCGTGAAGCAAGTGAGGAGGAGCTCTTCAGAAAGTCGGAGTACCATCTGCTGACGATGATGCACCACGGCGTGCTCGCAGTTGAAAGCAAGAGCGGCTACGGCCTCGACAAAGAGAATGAACTGAAGCAGCTGAGAGTATCACATGCACTGGCAGATAAATATAAGCTGGATATGAAGCATACATTTTTAGGGCCGCATGCGGTGCCGAAAGGGCGAGAAGGCCATGCATTTCTGGAGGAAATGATTGCCATTCTGCCTGATGTGAAGGAATATGCTGATTTCGCTGATATTTTCTGTGAGACAGGTGTCTTCACGATTGATGAATCAAGATATTATATGCAAAAAGCCAAGGAAGCGGGCTTCCGGGTCAAGATTCATGCAGACGAAATTGATCCCCTCGGCGGACTGGAGCTTGCCATCGAGGAAGACGCGATTTCTGCGGACCATTTGGTGGCGGCAAGCGACAGAGGAAAAGAGATGCTGAAGAACAGCGATACCGTTGCGGTATTATTACCGGGCACAACCTTCTATCTCGGTAAGAACGACTATGCAGATGCGCGGGGTATGCTTGACAATAATGGTGCCATCGCTGTCGCGACAGACTTCAATCCGGGCAGCTGTGTGACGAATAATCTGCAGATGGTCATGGCCATCGCGGCGCTTAAACTGAAGCTGACACCGAACGAAATCTGGAATGCGGTGACAGTGAACGCTGCTAAAGCGATCGGTCTGGAGGCCGGTACGATTGACGCCGGTGACAAAGCGAATCTTGTTATCTGGCATGCACCGAACCACGAGTATATTCCGTATCACTACGGGATCAATCACGCTGAGAAAGTGATCAAGGACGGCAAGGTCATCGTGGACAGAGACCTGTCGATTGAAGTTTAAAGCTAATGGCCCCAGAAACTGACGCTGAATAGATTCAGACTGATAGCCGTCTTCTTATATTTGCATTTTTCGTGAATGTTCTGTACCATAAGACCGTTAGGAAACTAACAAAATTCAATATGATATTCTTTCGGGGCAGGGTGTAATTCCCAACCGGCGGTGATAGCCCGCGACCCTCTGTCGTTTTTGATGGAGGCTGATTCAGTGAAACTCTGGAGCCGACAGTTAAAGTCTGGATGGGAGAAAGAATAAGACACCGTTGTAAAATGGTTTATTTAGCGATGAATCCTTTTATATAAGGTCTTATTTGTGATACTTAAATTTAAGGCGCCCCTGTCTCAGGGAGCGCCTTTTTATATTGAGGAGGCACAAATGTATATTGACCAGGCATTTCAATTAGTGAAGATGACAGCGGGCCAGACCGGACGTAATCCGGCAGTCGGCTGTATCATTGTAAAGGACGGTGCGATCATCGGTTTCGGTGCGCACTTAAAAGAAGGAACTGCCCATGCTGAGGTCCAGGCCATCCGCATGGCAGGTGACGCACGTGGTGCAACACTGTACTGCACACTGGAACCTTGTAATCACACCGGTAAGACGCCGCCGTGTACGGAAGCCATCATTCAGGCCGGTGTTAAGAAGGTCGTCTTCGCTGAACGTGACAGAAGTCTTGATGATACAGGCGTCCGTTATATGGAGTCGCATGGCATCGCAGTGGTGCATGAGCCAAGTGACGAAGTCAGTGACTTCTATCAGGCGTTCTTCATCTCAAAAGAAGAGAAGCGGCCTTTCGTCACGCTTAAGCTTGCATCGACACTTGACGGCAAGCTGGCCGATGACCATAACAGCAGCAGATGGCTGACCCATGACAAGTCGCGACGCGATGTTCATGCACTGAGACACACCTATGACGCAGTGCTTGTCGGTCGCGCGACTTATGACATCGATCAGCCGAAGCTCGATGCGCGTCACGTCAGCGATAAAGTGCCGGCGAAGGTCATCATCACAAAAACAGGACAGCTGAAGATTCATGGCCAGGATCAGGAGACTGACCAGAGAATCATCGTGCTGAGTCCGACACCGGTTGAATACGCAGAGACCATTCTGACCGATGACTTCCGGCCGGCGCGTCTGCTCGAGCTGCTGCATCAGGCCGGCATCGGCCGGCTGATGATTGAAGGCGGCTCGGCAGTCATCAGTGAATTTATAGAACAGGATTGTTTTGATGAGATCGTCATATATTATGCCCCGAAATTACTTGGCGGAACGCTTAACAATCGCTTTTATCATACAGTGGAAAGTCGCATGATCAACCTCAGACTGACTGATGTCAGACGATTTGATGATGATCTGCGGCTGACCTACCGAAAGGGGCAGACAGATGTTCACAGGACTTATTGAAGAAATTGGTACTATTAAACAGATCAAGCAGCAGGGGGCATTGAAGATGACCATCGGCTGCAGCAGGATTCTTGACGATATGAAAATCGGTGATTCCATCGCTGTGGATGGCACCTGCCTGACGGTGACGTCCTTCACTGCAGATTCATTTGATGTCGATATTATTATCGGCACGTCAGACCGGACGAAATTCAGATCGCTCTCAGCCGGCTATCAAGTCAATCTTGAGCGGGCGTTATTGCCTACGACGCGTATGGGCGGTCACTTCGTATCAGGACATGTCGATAACACGGGAAAAGTGCTGCGCAGACTGACAAAAGGGAATGCAGTTGTCTATCACATCAGCCTGGAACGCAGCGACCTGAAGTATGTCATCCCAAAAGGTTCAATCGCAGTCGACGGGACATCGCTGACGATATTTGACTTGAATGCGAATTACTTCGAGATACAGCTGATTCCGGAGACACAGGAGAAAACGAAACTGCTGTCTCTGAAACCAGGAGATACCGTTCATCTCGAGTTCGATATGCTCGGTAAATATATCGTCAGACAGGAGGCATTATCATGATGTTTGACAGCATTGAAGAAGCATTGCTTGACCTGAAGGCCGGTAAACCTATCATCGTCGTCGATTCAGAAGACAGAGAGAATGAAGGTGACCTGATCGCTGTGACAGAATTCATGCCGCCTGAGGTCCTGAACATGATGATCACAGAGGCGCGCGGTCTGGTCTGTGCGCCGGTATCTCCGGAACTTGCAGATAAGTTCGGTCTTGCACCGATGACGGTCTGCAACAATGATCCACACGGTACAGCCTTCACGGCAAGTATTGACCATGTGAATTCAACGACAGGTATCAGCGTGAATGAACGATATGATACTGTTCGGGCCTTCTTAGATGAAGATACTGCCTGCTTTAATTCACCGGGCCATATCTTTCCGCTGATTGCACGCGGTGGCGGTGTTCTGGAGCGACAAGGCCATACAGAAGCCTGCATCGATTTAGCCAGGTTAACGGGTGCAGAGCCGACAGGTGTGATATGTGAAATCATCAAGGCGGACGGTACGATGGCACGCCGTGATGATCTGATTGAGTTCAAGGAACAGCATGACCTTAAACTGATCACAATAGAAGCGCTCATCCAATACCGTAAGGCGCATGAGCCGCTTGTTGAACGTGCGGCTGTTGTCGATATGCCGACATCTTACGGTCATTTCACAGTCTACGGTTATCAGGAGTTATATAGCGACAAGGAACATGTCGTCTATATGAAACCTTATGAAGGAATCCCTGATATCCGCCTGCATTCAGAGTGTCTGACGGGTGACGTCTTCCACAGCAAGCGCTGCGACTGCGGCGAACAGCTTGAGAACGGACTGCGTCATATCGATGAACACGGCGGACTGCTGATCTATCTCAGACAGGAAGGCCGCGGTATCGGGCTGATCAATAAGCTGAAAGCCTACGAGAAAATTGAACAGGGGCTGGATACAGTGGAGGCGAACGAAGCGCTCGGCTTTGATGCAGATCTCAGAGATTACGGCGTCGCAGCAGCTATTCTGCGTGACCTCGATATCCCGTCAGTGAATCTGATCACGAACAACCCGCGTAAGATCGATGGACTTAAGAAATACGGCATCGATGTACGACTGCGCATTCCCCATCAGTTTTCGAGCAACCCGGATAACAGTCATTACTTATCAACGAAAAAAGACAAATTAGGACATCTACTGGAGGAGAATTTAATATGAAATTTGATGCGAAAGTAACAGGACAAGGACTTAAGATTGCGATTGTGTCTTCACGTTTTAATCACTTTATTACAGACCGTTTGAATGAGGGTGCGTTAGACACACTGATCCGTCATGGTGTCGAGGAAGCAGATATCGATCAGCTGCTCGTGCCCGGGGCATTTGAAATCCCGTTTGCCGCGCAGAAGCTCGCCAAGCAAGGCAAGTATGATGCCATCATCACACTCGGATGCGTCATCCGGGGGGCGACGACACATTATGATTATGTCTGTAACGAAGTCGCAAAAGGCGTGTCTAAAGCCAATGAGTTCGGAATACCGGTTATCTTCGGTGTACTGACAACTGAATCAATCGAGCAGGCGATTGAACGTGCCGGTACGAAAGCAGGCAATAAGGGCGGCGAAGTGGCAGTAGCGGCGATTGAAATGGCAAATCTCAATAAAATGCTGGATGCATAAAAAATAATCCTTTCTCATATGAGAAAGGATTATTTTTTGCTTATTTACGACGCTTGGATGCAAACGCTGCGACTGCTGTAACAGCTGCAAGAGCCCCTGCACCGACAGCAATATTTCTGTTCACTTGTGGGGTGAAGATGGATTTAGTGACGAGCTGCAGATTCTGCGGACGCTCTGCAAGTCGACGGACGAAGTAACCGTACCAGTCCTGACCGAACGGCACGTAAACACAGAACTGATAGCCCTGCTTCGCAATCTCTTCCTGAAGCTCCGTACGGAAGCCGTACAGCATCTGGAATTCAATCAGATCTTTGTTCAGGTTGTGCTGATTGATGAATTTCTTGACGTGGTCAATGATGTTATGGTCATGCGTTGCAATTGAAGTCATCGCTTTAGCAGAAAGCAGACGCTGTTCGATTAATCTGATGTAGTTCTCATCGATATCTTCTTTCGTCTGATAAGCCACTTCAGGACTTTCCTTGTAAGCCCCTTTTACTAGACGAAGACGGACATCTTTATATTTCTCGATTTCATCTGTCGCACGGAACAGGTAAGCCTGGATGACTGTTCCCACATTTTTGAACTCTCCTTTTAAGCGGTCGAGAATCTCGAATGTCTGGACTGTATGGTTGTAGTCCTCTGTATCCATGTTGATATGCATATTACCGTGCTTATGAGCTGCAAGTAAGATTTCGCGGATATTCTCATAGCAGAACTCTTGGTCCACATCGAGACCGATCTGTGTTAATTTAACTGACATATGCGCCTTGACGCCTGAATGGTCAATCGCTTCAATCATGGCGATAATCTCTTCCTTAGCCTTTGTCGCTTCTTCTTTTGAGAAGACAAATTCTCCTAGATTATCGACAGTCGCTGAAATGCCCTTACGGTTCAGTTCTTTGATGGCTTCAATCGTAGAGGGAATATCTACCCCTGCCACCACTTTATTTGCGCCAAGTGCCAGACCATATCTTTTTGCTGCTGCGTTCAGTGTCTGATTCTCACTTAACATAATGAAGAAATCTCTTGTTAAACCCATGGTGAAACCTCCTAATGTTTTCATATAACCTAATATATTTTACTATAAATATGCTAAAAGTTAAGCGTTTTCTTTCCGGATGGAGGTTTAATTTTGTGTAATATTATATTATCGGAGTGTGAGCAATAAAAAAGCGCCTAATCTTCTGATTGGACGCTTCTGTCTGCGATGATTTCACTTGATAACGGTTGAGCACTGATTTCGATCAGCTGAGGTACAGCAGTGAATAGACATAGAACGATGACTACCTTTTTAAGCAGGCGCATAATATCCCCCTTGAGATCTCTTAGCCATAGTTTAACCATTTAATATGAAGGAAAGTTTAAGGGAATGTAAATTAATTATTTACTTTTTCAATGTAAGTAATAGAGTAAGCGTTTTTATCATGTATAATGATGAAAACGAATAAGGAGAATCAGGATGAGAGATTTAGGCGTTTATTTTGGAACCTTTGCCCCGTGCCATGTCGGTCACTTTGAACAGATTGTGAGAGCGAAACGTGAGAACAAGCGCGCACTGGTCATTGTGTCTGGGTATGACGGTGACCGGGGTGACCTTGCAGGCATGAGTCTGGTCAACCGGACGAAAGCGATGCGGGAGCTCCTGCGTGATGATGATAATGTCACTGTGATGAAGCTGGACGAGACTTCTATTCCGAAGTATCCGGCCGGCTGGCAGCCCTGGCTTGAGCTGCTGCAGTCACATATTGAGGAGATCGTGGACTTCAGCACTGTCACTTTCTATGTCGGAGAGGATGAATATATCGAACCGCTGCAGACTTATTTCGATGTGAAGTGGCCGGAGCAGGACGTCAGAATAGTGCGCGTAGACCGCAGAATCACAGGAATCAGCGGCACTTCTATCAGGGAGAATCCTATCTATAACTGGGATTATGTCACACGTCCATTCCGTCGGTTCTTCGTGCAGAATGTACTGATCATCGGTACGGCGAGTACCGGGAAGACGACACTGACGCGCGACCTTGCGCGCCGTTATTCCACTTCCTACTCCCTCGAATATTCACGTGAATATCAGACGGAGCGTCAGGTCAAGGATGACGAACTTGATATCAAGGACCTGCAGGCCATCGGTATCGGACAGTACGAAGTGAACCGTCAGCACATTCACTCACCAGGTACGCGGAAAGTCTTCTTCGCTGATACAGATGTGATGACAACAAAGCTGTATGCCAGAATCTATCTGTCTGACGAGGATTACGCAAAAATAGCACCGGTGTTCGACTTCTATATCTCCCAGCAGACGTGGGCGCTGATTCTGCTGCTGCCACCGACAACGAATTACGTGGATGACGGCTTCCGAGATATGGCACAGGCCGACACGGACTCACGTAATAAGATGCATCAGATGTTCCTGGATGAACTGGAACAGAAGGGACTCATGGAGCGTACGGTTGTGCTGCAGGGTGAAAGCTTCCAGGAAAAATATGAGGAGGCACATCGACTGGTCGATGAACTTCTCGCAGAGGGGAAAGATAACTGATGTTCTTGATCAAGGATTTCAAGGGGTTCACGAACTATGAAAAAGCGATGTTCGGCTTTATCTTAATTGCACAGCTGGCCATTCTCGTCTATTTCTGGACGATAGGTGGAAACTTCACGGTGATTAGTTTGATATCTGCCATCTCAAGCATTGCGGGTGTTGCCTGTGTTGTGATGTCTGCTAAAGGGCGATTGAGCACATTTGTATATGGCCTGATACAAGTTATAACTTATGGATATGTCAGCTATAAAAGTTTTCTTTATGGTGAGGTGGGCCTGCAGATTGTCTTTGGTATCTTTCAGTTTATAGGGGCATATACATGGATTAAAAATATGCATAGCGACCAACTGACTGATGATGAGGCCGTACAAGAGGTTGATTCCCGTGGTCTGACCATGACGGGGTGGATTTTTACGTTATTGGCAGCTGTCATGATTTATTTCTTGGCCGGTAACTACCTTCATTCATATACTGATGCTAAGCAGCCATTTGTTGATGCTATTGCTGTTGGTCTAAGTTTAGTAGGCCAGACACTGATGACGCTGAGATATAAGGAACAGTGGTTTTTCTGGATGGTGATTAACGCAGTTTCTATCTTTCTCTGGACCAGGCTGATGATCATTAATGGGGAACTAACAGCTGAAGGCGTATCATCTATTACTATGTGGGTCGTCTTCCTCATCAACAGTGTCTATGGCTATTATTACTGGAAGAAACTGCAGCATGTGCAGCCAAAGGGGAAATATTAAGTTAATGTAAAGGTACGAAGGCTATTCTTTAAATAATCTTAATAATTATTCAGGAAGCAGGATGATAGAATAAAGCTATATTGATGAATAATTTAAAGAGGTGTATCTATGTTTAGAGATATGGCGTACTATATTTTCGGGCAAGAAATTGACCCATTCTTCCAGCTTTTTATTTTTGAACCGATTATTATTACCATTATTGCCGTCCTGGTGGCAATGATCACTAAAAAAGCATGGACAATGGCACTTGTGATCCTTCTGCTTAATATTATCGATAATGCAATCGATGTGAATTTCTTATTCGGAGATCAGGGGATCGGTACGATCGTCACTCAGAATATCGCATACTTCTTCTCGAACTTCTTCTCCATGTTCTATGAATTCGTATTCAGCTTCTTACTTGCGGGTCTGCCAGTTATGCATAAAAAATTCGGTATCGCTTAGGCGATACCGTTTTTTTACTGGTGCTCTTTCTTATAGCTTTGCGCTTTATCTGCGTATTCCTGAACGATGCGTTCCATATCCTTGTAATCTTCGTCAGTCAGATCGCGGACAACTCGGGCAGGGCGGCCGAATGCAAGCTTGCGGGGTGGTATTTGAGTGCCGGGCGTCACCAGTGAGCCTGCACCTATAAATGCGTATTCACCGATTTCCGCACCGTCCAGTACTGTTGAGTCCATGCCGACAAGTGCATGATTTCTGATTGTGGCGGAATGGAGTGTCACACGGTGGCCGATGGTGACGCGGTCCTCGATAACGAGCGGCTTGTCCGGCGACTGATGCAGGCAGCAGAGGTCCTGTATATTGCTCTCCTTACCGATGATGACGGGGCTGACGTCACCCCGGATGACGGCGCCGTACCAGACAGACGCGCCTGCATCGATTCTGACATCTCCTGTAACAACAGCATTTGGTGCGATAAAGGCAGTATCATGAATCTCTGGCAGTTGACCTTGATAGTTCACAAGCATAATGAATCTCCCTTTCTTTTTTTGCTATAATTAATCATATCATGAATGATGAAAGTAGGCAGACATATGTGGAAGTGGGAAACAGATAAAACAGCAAAAGGCGTCGTTGTGATTGTACACAGTATATTGGAGCATCATGGTCGCTATGCCTGGCTTATCACACAGCTCAGACGGCACGGCTATCATGTAGTGATGGGAGACCTGCCGGGGCAGGGGCAGACATCCCGTGTCAGTAAAGGTCATATCAACTCATTCGCTGACTACCATGAAACAGTACTGGACTGGATTGATGTGGCGGAAGAATATTATCTGCCGGTCTTCGTCATCGGGTCAGGGCTGGGCGGACTGATCATCACGAATCTGCTTGAACATGTGACACTGAAACTGGAAGGCGTTATTTTATTGTCACCGCTCTTCGGATTCCAGCATACGACAGCAACGCGCAAGAATTTCTTCGCCTCAAGCTTCGGAGGTACGTCTAAAGATGCGAAATTTGATATGAAGATTGACTACGGAGAGCTTACAAGAGACGCGGATGCTGTTGATGAAGCGAAAAGCGATCCGCTCATGGTGAAACAGGTCAGCTATCACTGGTACCGTTCCATTATCGAGACGATGAAAGAAACGATGGAGAACTTAGACCGGATTGATCCGGTTGCGATTCAGCTGCATTACGGGACTGAGGATCATCTGATCGATGTGAGTCAGCTGAAATTATTTGAGCGTGAGATGGCCTGTGAAGTACATAAATGGCAGGGTTACTATCATGAACTCCATCAGGAGCCTGAAAACGATGAAGTTTTAGGGAGAATAGTGGACTTCATGGATGAAAGAATCCGACGTATAGGGTTGATAGTGGAATAAGAAGGTACAAGAAACATCATGGTGAGGGGGTAGCCGCATGTCCCGTAATCAACATGAAATAAGTGATAGGGTCACACTAAATGAACTGAAGAGATTGATACTATTAAAAAACGGTAAGCCTGACGGCTTACCGTTTTTCTATTGCACAGATAAAGGGGGGATTGTTTCTCTGGTTGATGAATTCATATTTCAGGATATGTGCTTTGTCCTGATCGTAATGCTGCAGAAATTTGAGTACTGCTTCTTTTTCAATCTGACCTTCAGCGTGCCCGGGGTAGATGACGAGAATGATGACACCGCCTGCTTTCAGGAGGTCGAAAAGTTCATTGATGGCCTGAATGGTTGTTTCAGGTAATGTCACGATGGACTTATCACCACGCGGCAGGTAGCCGAGGTTGAAGATAGCGCAGCTGATGGCTTCTGAGAGATACTGTGCCGCGTTCTGATGGCCGTCATGGATATAGGTGATATTTGAGTGAGCAGCCGTCTTCACCTTTGCGTGCTGTATGGCCGTCTCCTGAATATCAAAAGCAAAGACGTGGCCGGCATCTGTCACCTTTTCAGCGAGATAAAGGGTATCGTTGCCGTTGCCGCAGGTGGCATCGACGACATGGTCACCTGGTGCGACGAACTCATCAATCAAGTGTTTTGAGAACGGCAGTATACCTTTAAGCTTCATCAGTGACAGCCTTCTTGTAGTGTTTACCCTGCCAGCTGTCGCGACGGATCAGCTCCTGGTCGATGGCGTTCAGGACTTCCCATTTGTTGACACTCCACATCGGTCCGATCATGAGTTCGATCGGACCGTCACCTGTGATGCGGTGAATGATCATCTCAGGCGGCAGGATTTCGAGCTGGTCTGCAACAAGACTGACGTAATCCTCTTTCGTCATGAATTCAAGCTTTCCTTTTTCGTACTGCTTGATCATCGGTGTGCCTTTCAGTAAGTGGAGCAGGTGAATCTTGATGCCCTGGACGTCCATATCAGCGACAGCCTGTGCCGTCTCCATCATCATTGCGTAGTCCTCTCCCGGAAGACCGTTGATGATATGCGAACAGATATTGATGTTGTGCTTGCGGAGTTTCGCAATGCCGTCGTAATAGCACTGCATATCGTGCGCACGGTTGATGAGGTCTGACGTCTCCTGATGGACGGTCTGCAGACCGAGTTCCACCCAGAGATAGGTGCGTTCGTTCAGTTCAGCAAGATACTCGACGACATCATCCGGCAGACAGTCAGGACGAGTCGCAATGGACAGGCCGACAACGCCTTCCTGTGCGAGGGCCGCCTCATATTTTTCCTTCAGAACGTGAAGCGGAGCGTGTGTATTGGTATAGGCCTGGAAGTAGGCGATATACTGGCCGTCCTTCCATTTTTCGTGCGTCCGGTTCTTGATCTTCTCGAACTGCACCGGAATCGGGTCGACCCGCTCACCGGCGAAGTCACCTGAACCTGCGACTGAACAGAATGTACAGCCGCCGTGTGCCACCGTGCCGTCACGGTTCGGGCAGTCAAAGCCGCCTTCAAGCGCGACCTTGAAAATCTTCTGACCGAATTTCTGGCGCAGATGGTAGTTCCATGTATGATAACGTTTATTATCGAGTGCATATTTGAATTGTTCCATTTTTACTCACCTTTCTTATTGTAGGATTTTAACACAAAACGTTGTCTTGTGTCGTAAAAAAAGTTAGTCTATTGAGGAAGGGGTGAAAAAATGAAGATGCCGCGTTTAGTCTGGCTGCTGGTCATCGGTATGGCGGTCAATGTGACAGGTGCCAGCTTTATATGGCCGCTGAATACGATTTATATACATAATGAGTTAGGGAAGAGTCTGAGCATGGCCGGTTTTGTGCTTATGCTGAATTCGGGCGCCTCTGTTGTCGGCAACCTGCTCGGCGGGAAAATGTTTGATCGTTTAGGCGGATATATCTCAGTGATGAGTGGCATACTGATTGCCTTAGTGAGTCTGGTCGGCATGGTGATCATTCACACATGGCCCTGGTATCCGATCTGGCTGATACTGATCGGTTTCGGGTCGGGGATTGTCTTTCCTTCCATCTATGCGATGGCAGGTGTCGCATGGCCGGAAGGCGGACGTCGGACGTTCAATGCCATTTATCTGGCACAGAACTTAGGCGTGGCGATCGGTGCCGCATTAGGGGGATTTATGGCGGATATCAGTTTCAATATCATCTTTATAGCGAATTTAGTGCTGTTCATCGTCTTCTTTTTCATCGCGCTATTCGGTTACCGTGAAGCGGGTAATATTCACAGGGGCCGTAAAGTCGAAGAGGTCAAGGAAATCGTCGATAAAAGCCGTTTTCATGCGCTGCTGCTTGTCTGTGCGGCGTATTGTCTCTGCTGGGTCGGCTATGTGCAGTGGCAGACAACGATTTCCAGTTACACGCAGAACATCGGCATCAGTCTCCAGCAGTACAGTCTGCTGTGGGCGCTGAACGGTGTGCTGATTGTCGTCGGCCAGCCGCTCATCCGTCCATTTGTACGGCTGATTGAAGATAAGATCAAGACGCAGATAGCAGTCGGCATCGGGATATTCATCGTGTCATTTGTAGTGACAAGCTTTGCCGAGAGTTTCATGATGTTCGTTGTCGGCATGGTGATTCTGACGATTGGTGAGATGTTCGTCTGGCCGGCCGTACCGACCATTGCCAACATACTGGCACCGGAAGGCCGCGTCGGGACGTATCAGGGCATCGTCAACTCGACGGCGACTTTAGGACGGGCAATCGGACCCGTAGCGGGCGGTATTATCGTTGACCTGTATGATATGCAGACCATGTTCTACGCGATGATCGCTTTGTTATTGCTGAGTTTCGTCTTCCTGAAAGTGTATGACCGTAATTTAGCAGAAGAATAGTTGAGGGAAGTCCGCCGGAGGAGAGAGGCGGGCTTTTTTGTTGGGGAAGAGTATGAGTCTTAAGAAAGTACACAGTCAGGTAACAGAAACTGTATTGTCTTTTTCCTGGAGAAAAAATGGTTCGCATTCACATAAAACACCTTATCTCATTTCTGTTCGTTTAAAAATATTGAAAAAAGATGACATGAGCTATCCTTCTGCACATCCAGAACCGGAATTGCTTCATTAAGCGGTCAATCTGAAGCGCCTTATGTCCCCTCTTCTTCCTGTCATAACTGATAAATAATTTAACCTGTAAAAACTCCTTGCACAATTTTCTGAATCATTTTATAGTAGATATTAACTGGAGTAGTAACCTTCAATCATTTCTGTAGAGAGTCAGTGGTGGTGCGAACTGATAATGAGTAGAGGTGAACTTGCCGGCGTTCATAATTTCAAACATTAAGCTGCACTTAACGGTGAATTGCGGGTGGTACCGCGGTTGTCTATAGTAGACAGTCGTCCCTCTTATAGGGATGGCTGTCTTTATTTTTTAAGGAGGAATTACCATGAACTTCAATCATCAGGAAATTGAGAAGAAATGGCAGCAGTACTGGGCTGACAACAAAACATTCAAAACTGAGGAACATTCAGAGAAACCGAAATTCTACGCACTGGATATGTTCCCTTATCCATCAGGTGCCGGTCTTCACGTCGGTCACCCGGAAGGTTACACGGCGACTGATATCATGTCACGTTTCCGCCGCATGCAGGGGTATAATGTCCTTCATCCGATGGGCTGGGATGCCTTCGGTCTGCCGGCTGAGCAGTATGCGATTGACACGGGGAACGATCCCGCGGAATTCACGCTGAAAAACATTCAGACGTTCAAACGGCAGATTCAGGAACTCGGCTTCAGCTATGACTGGGACCGCGAAGTCAATACGACAGATCCAGCCTACTATAAATGGACGCAGTGGATCTTCATTCAGCTCTACAACAAGGGACTGGCCTATGTGGATGAAGTGGCTGTCAACTGGTGCCCTGCACTTGGAACCGTCCTGTCGAATGAAGAGGTCATCGACGGCAAGTCAGAGCGTGGCGGCCATCCCGTTATCCGTAAACCGATGCGTCAGTGGGTCCTCAAAATCACTGAATATGCAGACCGGCTGTTAACTGATCTCGATGAACTCGACTGGCCGGAATCCCTGAAAGATATGCAGCGGAACTGGATCGGACGCTCTGAAGGGGCTGAGGTGACCTTCACCATTCAGGATACTGACCATACGTTTGATGTCTTCACGACGCGGCCGGATACGATTTACGGTGCGACTTATGCCGTACTGTCACCTGAGCATACGCTCGTTGATATGATCACGACAGACGAGCAGCGTCAGGCTGTCAAAGATTATCAGGCGCAGGCTGCGCGTAAGTCTGACCTTGAACGTACCGATCTTGCGAAGGATAAGTCAGGGGTCTTCACGGGTGCCTATGCGATCAATCCGTTCACGAATGAGCCGATACAGATCTGGCTCTCTGACTACGTGCTCGCATCTTACGGTACAGGTGCGATTATGGCAGTGCCTGCACATGATGAGCGGGACCATGAGTTCGCGAAGCAGTTCGACTTACCGGTTGTTCCGGTGCTGGAAGGCGGCGATGTCACACAGGAAGCCTTCACCGGTGACGGCGTTCACATCAACTCCGGTGAGCTTGACGGCCTGAACAAAGAGGACGGCATCAAAAAAGCCATCGAGATGCTGGAGGCGAAGAACATCGGTCGGAAGAAGGTCAGCTACAAGCTCCGCGACTGGCTGTTCTCCCGTCAGCGCTACTGGGGTGAGCCGATCCCAGTCATCACATGGGAGGACGGGACGATGACGACGGTTCCTGAAGAAGAACTGCCGCTCATGCTGCCGAAGACTGAACACATTAAACCATCCGGGACAGGTGAATCACCGCTCGCGAATATCGAGGATTTCGTCAATGTCACGGATCCTGTCACTGGTTTGAAAGGACGCCGCGAGACAAATACGATGCCGCAATGGGCAGGCAGCTGCTGGTATTACCTGCGCTATATCGATCCACATAACGACGAAGCACTTGCTGACCCTGAGAAATTAAAAGAATGGTTACCGGTCGACCTCTATATCGGCGGTGCCGAGCATGCTGTTCTTCACCTGCTGTATGCGCGGTTCTGGCACAAGGTGCTGTATGATATCGGTGTAGTGCCGACGAAGGAACCATTCCAGAAACTCCTGAACCAGGGGATGATTCTCGGTGAAGGTAACGAGAAGATGAGTAAGTCTAAAGGGAACGTCGTCAATCCTGACGATATCGTTGAATCCCACGGGGCTGATACTCTCCGTCTTTACGAGATGTTCATGGGACCGCTTGAGGCATCGATCGCCTGGAGCACGAATGGTCTTGACGGTGCACGTCGCTTCCTCGACCGCATCTACCGCCTCTTCATCACGGAGCAGGGCACGCTCACTGAAAAAGTGACGACTGACGCAACGCCTGCCCTTGATAAAGTCTACAATCAGACTGTGAAGAAAGTGACAGAGGACTACGAAGCGTTAGGCTTCAATACAGCGATCTCGCAGATGATGGTCTTCATCAACGAGGGCTATAAACAGGATAAAATCAGCAAATCCTACGTGGAAGGTTTCGTGAAGATGCTGTCACCGATCGCACCGCATATCGCTGAGGAACTGTGGCAGAAACTCGGTCATACGGATACCCTCACTTACGAAGCCTGGCCGACATTCGACGCATCCAAACTCGTTGACGACGAGATTGAGGTCGTTATTCAGGTCAATGGTAAACTGAAGAAGAAAGCGTTGATCGCTAAAGACATGCCGAAAGAAGAACTTGAAGCCTTTGCACTCGCTGAAGAGGAAATCAAGACAGCGCTGGAAGGTAAGACGGTCCGTAAAGTCATCGCAGTACCTAATAAACTCGTCAACATCGTGGCGAATTAGGGGGGCATTATGACTTACGACATTACACCTCAATCACTGATGCAGAAGATGGAGAGCGATGAGTCGATGCATATCATCGATATACGCGAGGACTACGAAGTGCAGACAGGCATGCTGAAAGGTGCTGAACATATTCCGATGCAGACGATTCCCGACCACATGCATACGTTCAGACAGAATGAGCCTTATTACATCATCTGTGCACACGGCGTCAGAAGCGAGAAAGTAACTGGATATCTGCGCGACCATGACTTTGAAGCCTATAACGTGACAGGCGGCATGGCAGCATTCTAAAAAAGGCGGTTCTCATTCAGAGAGCCGCCTTCTGTGCGTTCAGCCCTGCCACGTAACCTGTGACGAGGGCACTGGTGATATTGTAGCCGCCTGTATAGCCATGGATATCAAGTACTTCGCCGCAGAAAAATAGATTATCATGCAGCTTCGACTGCATCGTTGCCGGCTGAATCTCCTTGATGCTGACACCGCCGCCTGTGACAAATGCCTTGTCTATAGGCAGTGTGCCGTTAACTGTCAACGTGAATTGCTTCAGGCTGTTCAGAAAAGTGGTCAGGTCCTCACGCTTCAGATGATGATAGTTCGTCGTCTCGTCTATGCCGGTCCGCTCCAGTAAAAAAAGCAGGAATCGTTCATGCACGAGGCCTCTTAAGCTGTTCTTGATAGCTTTATCCGGATTGTCCTTCAGTATCTTCGTCACGCGCTGAGTGAGTGCATGCAGTGACTCATCCGGAAAACAGTCTATGGTCATTTGGATAGCCTGTTTCTTCTGGCGCTGCTGTTCCTTGTAGACGAACTGCGAGCACCTGAGCGCTGCAGGACCCGAGATGCCGAAGTGGGTGAAGAGCATATCCATCTGATGGGTGATAGCGGGCTTGCCGTTCTTTCTGAGAACACTTAAAGCAACATTCTGCAGACTTAGGCCCTGGAGCACTTTCGATCTGATGAAGGGTTCATTCGAAGTGATCGGCACTTCCGTCGGAAAGAGGTCCGTGATGGTATGGCCTGCCTGCATCGCAAATTCGTAACCGTCACCCGTTGAACCGGTCTGTGGCACGCTTTTGCCTCCCGTAGCAATGATGACAGAGCGACATACGAATGTTCCGCGGTCAGTTTCAACGCCTGTAATTCTGCCCGCTTCCATCACAAGCTGATTCACCTTAAGATTCGTCTTGATGTCGACCTGATTGTCACGCAGATGACTGAGCAGTGTCTGCACGACGTCCTTGGCGTTGTTTGACACAGGAAACATCCGTCCGTTATCCTCTTCCTTCAGTTTCACACCTTTTCCTTCGAAGTATGAAATGATGCTTTCATTGTCGAACGTATTGAATGCACTATATAAAAACTTGCCGTTACCAGGGATATGTTTGATGATCTCCTCGTACGGCAGGCGGTTTGTGACATTGCATCTGCCGCCGCCCGAGATCTGCAGCTTGCGGCCGAGCTGGTCCTTCTTATCAATCAGCAGTACTCTGCCGCCTTGTTCGCTTGCGCTGATAGCGGCCATGAGTCCGCTCGGGCCGCCGCCGATGACGATTGTCTGATACATACGTATCCTCCTTTTTTGTTTGATATTACGATGAGAATTAATTTAAAAGTAGTTAACCTTAAATAAAGATGATAATATATGGATAGTTTAAAACTTGAGAGTTAGGGATGAAGATATGTCAGAAAGCAGTTCATTAGTCAGAAGTACCTTTATATTAACGGCGAGTATTTTCATTACAAAAATACTCGGCATCCTTTACGTCATACCATTTTACGCCATTATCGGGGGTGAGAGCAATCTTGCGCCTTATACGTATGCCTATCAGCCGTATGTCGTCATGCTGACCATTGCAGGGGCGGGCGTGCCACTTGCCGTTGCAAAATATGTCTCGAAGTATAATGCACTCGGGGCTTACAGGGTCAGTGAGAAACTCTACAAGTCCAGTCTGCTCGTCATGAGTCTGTCGGGGCTGCTCGGTTTCATTATATTATATCTGCTGTCACCGATGATAGCAGAGGCGACACTTGCAGGAGACGGCCACCAGGGTGCCTGGAGCGTCGATGATATCACGCATATTATGCGCGTCATCTCCTTTGCCGTCATCTTCATACCTTTCCTTGCCACGTGGCGCGGTATCTTCCAGGGCTATGATTCCATGGGACCGACTGCCGTGTCAACAGTCATCGAACAGATAGCACGCATCATCTTTCTGCTGGTCGGTGCCTATCTCGTCCTCCATGTCTTTGATAAAGGTCTGCTGCTCGCAAATGAAGTGGCGACATTCGCCGCGGCGATCGGTGCTGTTTTTGCGCTGCTTACGCTCTGGTACTACTGGCGTAAACGGAAACCGTTCATCGATCAGATGATTGATTCGGATGCGACCGGTATTGATGTCGGTTATCGTTCGATGTATAAGGAGATTCTCCTCTACAGCATACCGTTCGTCATTGTCAGTCTCTGTGTTCCGCTCTATATTATGATCGACCAGTTCACGCATAATAAAGGACTCGCTATCGCAGGCGTACCGGCAGCACAGCATGACCAGCTGCTGACGATGCTGAACCTGACCACCAATAAACTGGTGATGATTCCGACTTCACTGGCGGGGGGGTTCGCCATCAGCGTGGTGCCATCAATCACCAGAACATTTGCTTCCGGTCGCATACGTGAGATGCATCAGCAGATCCGAACAGCACTCGGTGTGCTGATGTATCTGACAGTACCGGCCTCGCTCGGTATTCTGCTGCTCGCCGCGCCGCTTTATACCGTGTTCTACAGCTATGACACTACAGCCACCCATATCCTGATGTTCTATGCACCTGTCGGCATCCTGTTATCTCTTATGTCAGTGACAGCAGCCATCCTGCAGGGAATCGATAAGCAGTCGCTTACGGTATGGATTGTACTCGGCTCCATCGTCCTGAAGGCCGTACTCAATCTGCCGCTGATCATTCTCTTCAAGACCAATGGCGCTGTATTCGCGACGGCCATTGCACTGCTTTTCGCCATCATCTGCAATATGATCGTTATCCGTAAATATGCACATTTTCCGCTGCGTTCAACGCTGAAGGAAACCGTCCAGATTGCCACTTTTACAGCCATCATGCTCATGGCTACCGGCTTTGTCTACTGGATTCTGACACAGTTTCTGAGCGTGGAAGTGAAGGCACAGGCGCTCATTATTGTCATCATCTGCGGACTTGTCGGTGGTCTCGTCTATGGATTGATCACGCTGAAGACAGGCCATGCAGAACGTTATCTCGGCAAACGTGTCGGCGGTCTTGCGAGAAAGCTGCATCTGTCATGAGGCTGGATAAATTCTTAGCGAATCACGGTCTCGGTACCCGGACAGAAGTCAAGCAGCTGATCAAAAAAGGCAATATCACGGTAAATGATGTCATCATCAAAAAACCTGAGCATCAAATAGCAGAGGAGAGTGACGTCATCGCGTCTGACGGCGACGTCATTCGCTATGAAAAGGCACTCTATATCATTCTCAATAAGCCGGCGGGCGTCATCAGTGCGACAGAGGACAACATGCATACGACTGTCGTTGACCTGATGCCGGAATACAGCCACTTTGATCTGCATCCGGTCGGCAGGCTGGACAAGGATACGGAAGGGCTGCTCATTCTGACGACAGACGGTCAGTTCAGCCACAATGTCCTCAGTCCGAAGAAGCATGTCAACAAGACCTATTTTGCCAGACTGGATGGTGAGGTCACGCCTGCTGCCATCCAGCAGTTTAAAGAAGGCATCACGCTGGACGACGATTACAAGTGTAAGCCCGCGGATTTACGCATCTTAGGATCTGGCGAGATCGAAGTGACGATTCAGGAAGGCAAGTTCCATCAGGTGAAGCGGATGTTCCAGGCGGTCGGCCGCACGGTCGTCTATCTGAAACGCATCAGAATGGGGAGCCTTGAACTGCCTGATGACCTTGAGACCGGGCAATACCGCAAAATGTCTGAGAAAGAAATTAATTTGGTACAACAGGTTTAGCAGTAGAGCCGCCGGGTATATTTACAGTACAAATATGACCATAGAGGTGGATGAATATGAATAACAAACCGAGCTTATTACGTACAGCATTAGTGCTTGGCGGTACGGCAGTCGCAGCCATTCTTTCTAAAAAAGAGAACCGTGACATGCTGATGAATGAAATCAACAAGGCGAAGCAGGATCCAAACGCTTACAAAGCGAATCTGACTGAAAAAGCGACTAACTTAACTCAGGTTGCGAAAGAAGAGGTAGCAAAAGCGAAAGAAGATCCAAATGCGTACAAAGCAAACTTAACTGATAGAGTTAAAGAAAAAGCAGCTCCAGTTGTAGATAAAGCAAAAGGCAAAGAAGGCGACTTCCCTAAAAATCAGGCTGATTACAAAGAGCAGGTGACTACTTTTGATGATGAAGGTGGCACAAGCAATATCCATATCGTGACTGACTACAGTCATGCAACGACTGACAACCCGACTGCTGTTGACAGAAACAACTTAAAATAATAGCAGCTTTCCAGGCCGTCCTTTCATGGACGGCTTTTTGTTATTTCAGTTTTTAACTTTTTTCATGTAAGATAAAAGTATGAAGAGGAGGAATGAACTATGTGGAGAGAAAAAGTAGCGCAGTATGAAGATCAGATGATTGAAGACTTGAAAGGTTTACTGGCAATCGAGAGTGTACGTGATGACAGTCTGATGTCTAAAGAGACGCCCGTAGGCCCTGGTCCAAGAGAAGCGCTTGAATATATGTACAGAATCGCTGAACGTGACGGCTTTAAAGCAGTTGATATCGATCACGTTGCAGGCCGTATCGAGATGGGTAAGGGCGACGATTTATTCGGCATCCTCTGTCATGTTGATGTGGTGCCTGCAGGCAGCGGCTGGGACACTGAACCGTTTGAGCCGGTTGTCACTGAGGACCGTGTGATTGCACGCGGCACATTAGATGATAAGGGGCCGACAATCGCAGCCTACTATGCTGTTAAAATTCTGAATGATATGGGTGTTGACTTCAAGAAACGTATTCATATGATCATCGGGACGGACGAGGAGTCCGGCTGGATGTGCACAGACCGTTACTTCCAGACTGAAGAGATGCCGGACCTTGGTATCGCACCAGATGCCGACTTCCCGCTGATTCACGGCGAAAAAGGCATCACAACGTTCGATATCATCCAGACATCCTCACCAGAAGGCGAGACACCGGAAGTTGAACTGAAAGCACTGAACGCAGGTGCCCGCTATAATATGGTCCCTGACTTTGCAGAAGCGAAACTCGTTGTGAGAGAGAAAATGGACTATATCATCCAGTCATTTGAGAACTTCCTGACAGAACATCATCTGACAGGCCAGTCTTCAGTGGATAACGGCAGCCTGCTGCTTCAGGTCGAAGGGAAATCTGTGCACGGTATGGATCCTTCAATTGGTGTCAATGCCGGTCTTCACCTCGTTCATTTTCTGAACACCCTGGATCTGGATGCGAAAGCAGCTAAGTTTGTTGAACTGGGTGACACTTACCTGTTTGAATCTCACTTCGGTGAAAAACTGGGTATGGCTTACGAAACTGAAGAGATGGGCCGTCTGACAACGAACATCGGTGTCATCAGCTATACAGATGTTGATGGGGGTCACTACGGGATTAACCTGCGTTATCCTACAGGCTTTGATTTCAATCAGCAGATTGCAGACTTCACAGAGCGCATCAAAGCGGATTTTGATATCGACGTCAACACACATCAGGTTCCTCACTATGTCGACAAAAATGATCCTTTCGTACAGAAGCTCCTGACTGCATACCGCAATCAGACAGGCGATATGACTGAGCCTTACACAATCGGTGGGGGTACTTATGCCCGTAACCTCGAGAAAGGGGTCGCATTCGGTGCCATGTTCAAGGATTCAGTCGATTTAATGCACCAGAAGAATGAATATATCACGAAGAAGCAGCTGTTCGATGCGACAGCGATCTATCTGGAGGCGATTCACGCCGTCTGCGTGGAGGAATAGAAATGAATATGATCTATTTCAACGGAGAATATGTCGAAGATCAGATAACCATCAGTCCGGATGACCGCGGCTATCAGTTTGGTGACGGTATTTATGAAGTCATTCGCGTCTATAACGGCAAACTTTTCACAGCAAAGGAACATTTTGAACGCTTACTGAGAAGTGCTGAAGAAATAAAGATTGAACTTAAATTGACAGTGGCAGACTATATCGCCATCTGTGAGCGGCTGGTTAAAGAAAATCAAGTGGAGACTGGGAATATATACGTCCAGGTCACACGGGGCAATGCAGTCCGTAATCATATTTTTCCTGAATCATCTGAACCGGTGACGTTCATCTATTCTTATGGTTCAGAACGTCCGGTACAGGGTATGAGAGAAGGGATCAAAGTTATCACAGCGGACGATATCCGCTGGCTCCGCTGTGATATCAAAAGTCTTAATCTGCTCGGCAATGTACTGAATAAACAGAAAGCACATGAAGCGGGTGCTGCTGAAGCAATCCAGATACGTGACGGCATCGTCACAGAAGGTGCATCAAGCAATGCGTATATCGTGAAGGATGGGGCGATTTATACCCATCCGACAGATAACCTGATACTGAACGGGATTACGCGGCAGGTGATTAAGCAATGCGCAGAAGAAAACCACATCCCTTTTGTCGAGAAAACATTCGGCATGGATGAACTGCTGGCGGCTGATGAAGTCTTGATGTCCAGCGTGTCCATTGAAGTGACACCTGTCATCCAGATTGATGACCGGACTTTTAATGTCGGTCCCGTCACACGTCAGCTTCAGGCTGCCTTTGAAGAAAAAATCAGCAGCCTGTAGACCGTTATGAAGCCGGTTGACGACATAACGATTATTTTCCTCTTGAATTAATACCTCAAAGGATATAGAATTTAAGCAAGTCGCTTTTTTGGACGTTGATTACTTGGATAAGGCTCTTGATTCTATCTCGAGCCTTTTCTTTTTTCCGAATGGAGGTGAACATGTTGGAACATTTCTATCAACTGGGCTGGACGCTCGACTCTGCTGGTGGTGCATCAGGTGAAGCCTATATGGCTGAGCAGGATGGACATAAGCTGTTCCTCAAAAGAAATTCAAGTCCATTTCTCGCGGCATTGTCTGCTGAAGGAATCGTGCCGAAACTGGTCTGGACGAAACGTATCGAAACAGGTGAAGTGGTCACTGCACAGCACTGGAAGAACGGTAGAGCGCTTGAACAGGAAGAAATGAAAGCCCGGCGTGTTGCACTTCTGCTCCGGAAGATACACGGTTCAAAACAGCTGCTCAATATGCTGAAGAAGCTTGAGATGAAACCGATGTACCCTTCCATGCTGTTAGCTAAGATCAATTCCTCATTATCACGGCAGGTGTTGTCTCATAGCGTCGTGCGTAGAGCACTCATATATCTTGAGGAACATATGCCGGTACTGGACAAAGCATTCTATACCGTCTGTCACGGCGATGTGAATCATAACAACTGGCTGCTGTCTGAACAGGATGAGCTCTTTCTCGTTGACTGGGAAGGTGCGATGATTGCTGACCCGGCCATTGACATCGGCATGATCCTCTATACTTATATCAAGCCTGAGGAATGGGAGAACTGGCTCAGTCTATACGGGATTGATGATTCACTGGCGCTCCGTAAGCGCATGAAATGGTATACCATCATTCAGGCGATTGCGATGGTGGAGTGGTACGAAGAGAAGAACCGTTACCAGGATATGAATCACTGGCTCGTCTTTCTGGATGAAGTGCTGACGAGAAATCGTTTTATATAAGGAGAAACGACATGAGAATGAGAAACAAACCATGGGCAGAGGACTTCCTGCTGGCTCATGCTGAAATCGTCAGTATTGACGAAGCAAGAAAAGGACAGATGCGGGAGTGGTTCAATAATGACCGTCCTATTCATATAGAAGTAGGCAGTGGAATGGGCCGCTTCATCACTGAGATGGCTAAGGCCCATCCCGATATCAACTATATCGGCATCGAACGTGATAAGAATGTGATGATCCGCATCGTCGAGAAAGCAGTTGAGCAGCAGATCAGCAACTTACGGCTGCTGACACTGGACGCAGAACATCTGGCTGATTATTTCTCACCAGGCGAAGTCGACCGTGTCTACCTCAACTTCTCTGATCCATGGCCAAAGACGCGCCATGCGAAGAGACGTCTGACACATGAGAATTTCCTGAAACTTTATGAGATTATCCTGAAAGAGGACGGCGAAGTCCACTTCAAGACGGATAACCAGCACCTCTTTGAATTCTCGCTTGAGAGTATGAGCCAGTACGGTATGAAACTGAAAAACATCAATCTGGACCTTCACACTGAGGAACCGCAGGATAATATCAGAACTGAATATGAGGATAAATTCTCTAATAAAGGCTTTCGCATCAACCGACTGGAAGCCACCTTCCAAGACTGCTGATTACAGCAGTCTTTTTTGTGATAACATGCTAAAATGATAGAAAAAGGGGATGATTACATGCATAACTTCAATGCGTCGATTGACCGTCGTCACACGAACAGCATCAAATATGAGGGTATGGATTTCATGTACGACACAACCGATATGATGCCATTCTGGATTGCAGATATGGATCTCGCGACGCCGCAGCCGATTCTGGACGCCCTGCGTCAGCGTCTGGAACATCCGATTCTCGGCTATACGACATGGAAGAACGATGCCTTTTATGAACCGGTCAAACACTGGTACAAGACGCGCTTCAACACGCGGGTCATAAACAATGACCTGATGTACTCGCCGACTGTACTGTATACCATCACAGAAGCTATACGCGCTTTGACCCGGGAAGGTGAAGGTGTTCTTGTTAATATTCCGAGCTACAATGCTTTTCTGACGCTGATTGAGGCCAACAGACGTGTTGTTGTTCCATCTCCTTTTGTATTTGACGGCGATGACTATAAGATGGACTTCGATGCTTTTGAATCGCTGTGCCAGCGTGCTGATATGAAAGTCTTTCTGCTGTGTAATCCACATAATCCGACAGGCAAAGTCTTTACAGCAGAAGAACTGGATGAAATGGTCGATATATGCCGGGCGCATGATGTCTTTATTATTGCGGATGAGATACATATGGATTTTGTCAGAAATGAGCAGGGCCATCAGTCACTTATCAACTGGATGAAACCGGACAGCAAGATTCTGGTGACAACCTGTCTCGGCAAGACTTTTAATATTTCAGGTATTCCGCATGCATTCTATGTGACGAAGAACCGCTTTATGAAAATGGAGCTGACCCGTCAGATGATGGCGGCAGGTGTCGGTAATCCGAGCGTTCTAGCGCTCAGTGCTATTGAAGCGGGCTATATGCACGGTGCCGACTGGGTGGATGCAGTCAATGACTTCATACTGCAGAATATGAGATTTGTAGAAGCGTACGTGAAAACATATCTTAATGACGTTCTGACTGTTCATGTACCGGATGCGACGTTCTTATTATGGATAGATTTCAGCAAAAGCGGCTACAGTGAGGACGATGTGCAGCATGCTCTGCAGAAGGTCGGCAAAGTGGCGCTCGGTATCGGCAGCACCTATACAGTTGAGGACAGCACACATTTCCGGCTGAACGTGGCGTGTGACCACGCACGGCTGGAAGAAGGAATGAAACGGATCAGGACAGCCTTTGACTGGCTGAAGGAACGGTAGATTTTTAGAAAAACGGTTCTCAGAGTACAATATGTACGAACCATCACAAAACAGAAATCACTACAGCCAGGCTGTAGTGATTTCTGTCGTATCCAGCAGTTCTCCGGAGTAAGCGTCGGCAATGAATTCAAATTCACCGTCAGCAGTCGTGATCCCCCCTCTATAGATCATCGTCTCAAGACCGAGTTTTTTATAGTTTTCCGGGGTATAGTCAATAAAAGCAGCTTCAACATGATTGAAATGTGCCTTTATGGCTGTCAGAACTTTATTGGGACTTTTAAGCTGGTAGCGTAAAGCGAAGAAATAACCTGCAAGCAGTAAAAGAGACAGAACGGCGATAATGGATTTATTTTTCATTTTCATCCTCCTTAAGTCTATTATCATCATTCAAGAGGAAATTACAAGTTTATCACTGACTTCAGAATCTTTTAGTTGACTTATGCACCCATTCCACTACAATGAAGCTATTCCGAGTAATTTAATAAGAATAGGAGAGAATAAAATGAGAAAGTTTTTAATGATGATGCTGGTAGTTGTCATATTTCTTGCAGCATGCGGGCAGTCAGATGACAGCAAGACAGAAAGCAAGAAAGCTGCCGATAAAGTCCTGACAATCGGTACGGAGGGTACTTACGCACCCTTTACGTTCCATGACAAGACTGGTAAATTAACAGGGTTTGACGTGGAAATCGCGCGGGCAGTCGCTGAAAAAATGGGTTACGAGGCAAAGTTCGTTGAGACGCAGTGGGATTCAATGTTTGCAGGTCTGAACGCCGGTCGATTCGATACTATAGCCAATCAGGTAGGTATCAACGACGAACGTCAAGCAAAATATCAGTTCTCTGAACCTTACACTTATACAAGCGCTGTTCTTGTAACGCGCAAAAACAGTGATATCAGTTCATTTGATGATGTAAAAGGCAAAAAGCTGGCACAGACGCTGACTTCCAACTACGGGAAACTGGCAAAAGATAAAGGGGCCGACATCACACAGGTTGAAGGTTTTAATCAGTCGATGGAGCTTGTTCTCTCCAACCGTGTTGAAGGGACTTTCAATGAAAAATTATCAGTGCTTGATTATATGAAGCAGAAGAAAAATGCAGATGTCAAAGTGATTGAAGGCGATGCAGAGAAAAGTGAATCAGCATTTGTCTTTACTAAGAAGACAGATAAAGTAATGATTGATAAAGTGAACAAAGCATTGGATGAACTGCAAAAAGACGGCGAGCTCAAAAAAATCAGTGAAAAATGGTTTGGCGAAGATGTCACTCAGCCTTAATGCAGAACAGCAGCATGCACTGGACGCAGCGACGCAGGCGTTTAGACCTATGCTACAGGGATTGATCACTTGGTCGATCCCTATTACTATCGTGACCTTTATTCTAGGTCTGATCATCGCGCTTGCGACCGCTCTCAGCAGAATCTCTGACAACCGTTTTTTGAGCACGATTGCCAGAATCTATGTCTCAATCATCCGCGGGACACCGATGATTGTCCAGCTTTTCATTATCTTCTACGGTATTCCTGAAATCGGCCGTCTGATGTCAGGGAATCCGGATCAGCAGCTGACACTGGCGCCGGTCACGGCTGCCATCATCGGCCTCAGCCTGAACGTCGGCGCTTACGCCTCTGAGATTATCCGCGGTGGCATCATCTCGGTTCCGAAAGGGCAGCGGGAAGCGGCCTATTCCATTGGTATGACAGAATGGATGACGATGCGGCGGATTGTGCTGCCGCAGGCACTGCGCATTTCGATTCCAGCTCTCGGCAATACATTCCTCAGTCTCATCAAGGATACGTCTCTTCTTGGCTTTATCCTTGTGGCTGAGATGTTCCGTAAAGCACAGGAAGTGGCAGCGACCAGCTATGAGTTTCTGTCTATCTATACACTTGTCGCTTTGATGTACTGGGTCGTCTGTTTCCTGATCTCTCTTGTACAGGGTATTTACGAACGCCGTATTGAAAGGAAGTATAGCGCATGATAGAAATGAGAGATATCCATAAGAGCTTCGGTGACAAGGCAGTCATCAAAGGTGTCGATTTAGAGGTGCGGGACGGAGAAGTCGTGGTGCTTATTGGGCGCAGCGGGTCCGGTAAGACAACACTTCTGCGCATGATGAATGCACTTGAGCTGCCGACGTCAGGTACTGTCACGGTTGACGGTCTGACGTATTCCAGTAGCAATAAGAGAAGTCAGATCGCTGTCCGTCAGAAATCCGGCATGGTGTTTCAGAACTATCAGCTCTTCCCGCACAAGACGGCGCTTGAGAATGTGATGGAAGGTCTGACAATCGTCAAAAAGATGTCCAAAGAGGAAGCGCGCCGAATTGCAGAGGACCTCCTGATGAAAGTAGGGCTTCAGAACGTGCAGCACCAGTATCCAGCAGGATTATCCGGCGGCCAGCAGCAGCGGGTCGGTATTGCACGCGCGCTGGCGATGAATCCTAAGGTCATGCTCTTTGATGAACCGACTTCAGCACTTGACCCTGAGCTTGTCAACGATGTGCTGAACGTCATGAATGAGCTGGCAAAAGAAGGCATGACGATGGTCATCGTGACGCATGAGATGAACTTTGCGAAGAAAGTGGCGAACAGAATTGCATTTATCCATGAGGGACAGATCGCTGAAATGGGGACGCCTGATGAGATATTCGGGTCGCCGCAGACTGAACCGTTGAAACGCTTCTTAAACGTAATTGAAACACACTAAGGCAGATGCTTATCTGTCTTTTTTTGCGTACACATCCTGAAAATTTTATTATATACTGAACGAAGAGGTGAGGGGATGAAAACACATTTGAAGCGATGGTTCATAGATGGGATGAGCTATCTGGCACTCGGATTATTCAGTTCGTTAATTATCGGTCTTATCATCGAAACAATCGGTACACAGTTAAAACCTTATTTTGACACATCTTTACTGATAACAATCGGTCAGATGGCGAAGACTTATGCGGGGGCTGCAGTCGGTGTCAGTGTCGCATACGGGCTCGGTGCATCACCGCTTGTCATCTTCTCAAGTGCAGTAACGGGTATGTACGGTTACGAGCTCGGGGGTGCTGCGGGTACCTATATAGTGGCGCTTGTCACAACAGAAATCGGACGTCTATATAGCGGCCGGACGAAGATTGACATCCTGCTGACACCGCTGCTGACACTGATTATCGGAGCAGTGATCGCTAAACTGATCGGCCCGTTTATCGCGAAGCTGATGACAGGGCTCGGAGATTTCATTACATTCTCCACAGACCAGCAGCCGCTCTTGATGGGCATTTTAGTGTCACTTATATTCGGCATGACACTGTCCAGTCCGATTTCGAGTGCGGCGCTTGCACTGATGCTCGGTATCGAAGGAACGGCCGCCGCTGCTGCGACAATCGGCTGCTGCTGTCATATGATCGGTTTTGCCGTGACGAGTTACGGAGATAACGGAATCCAGGGTATCATCGCTAATGGTATCGGCACGAGCAAGATTCAGATTCCGAATTATCTGCGTAATCCATTCATACTGGTGCCGTCGGTTATTGCGAGTATCATAACCGCGCCCATCATGACGATGTTCTGGCCGATGAAGAATGTGGCTGCCGGTGCCGGGATGGGCACAAGCGGTTTTGTCGGCCAGATTATGACGCTCAGAACGATGGGTGGTTCCGTAGAGACATGGCTTCAGATATTAGTGTTTCATTTTATGCTGCCAGCTGTAATCAGTTATATTGTATATAGGCTGATGAAGAATGCGCATATCATCAAGCCGGGAGACCAGCAGATCATGACGGGGGAGAGAATATGAAAATCATAACAAGTATAGAGAATTTCAAGGAAATGATTGACGCACCGACAATCGCAATGTTTACAGCGGGCTGGTGTCCGGATTGTCATTACATCAAGCCGGCACTGCCTGAAATTGAAGCGGCACATCCTGATTATCAGTTCGTGTCTGTTGACCGCGATGAACTGATGGATCTTGCAGTTGAATATGACGTGATGGGCATTCCGAGCTTTTTGGCTTTCAAGGAGGGCAAAGAGATCGGCCGCTTTGTCTCTAAGGACCGCAAGACAGAAGAAGAGATCAATGACTTTATAGCCGCACTTTAATCATAGACCACGATGGCTACCGTTCATCGTGGTTTTATTGTACAATGAAGAGTACATGAACTTAGGAGTGTATAGAGATGAACGTCTTTGAAATACGTGACGCGATAAAAGAAAAGCTGGATCAGTCTCAGGTGAATGTCCACTTCGACAGAAAAGAAGAGACACTCAGAGTGGAACGCATCGACAATCAGAAAGGACTGTCGATTAAACTCGCACCTTTAGTTGCCAAATATAAGGCGCAAGGCGATCAAATCATTGATGAAGTTCTGTATTATATTGATGAAACCATCAAAGCGATGAAAGATGAGAGTGACAGAGCAGTGGAAGATATCAAGATCATGCCTGTCATCCGGTCGACAAGTTTCCCGAAAGAATCAGGCGGCAAATCATTCATCATCACTGAACATACCGCAGAGACCAACATATATTACGCGCTTGACCTTGGTACAACATACCGGTTAATAGACGAGGCTCTGCTTGAAGATATGAAGCTGTCACAGGCGCATATCAGAGAACAGGCGCTGTTCAACGTGCGCAAGCTTGATAATCCTTACAAAACGGATACAGTGGCCGGTAACGTGTTCTATTTCTTCAACTCAAATGACGGCTACGATGCGAGTCGTGTGCTGAACGAAAGTCTGCTTGCTCAGTTTGATGCTGACAAAGAAGGAGAGCTGCTCGTTGCAACTCCGCATGCCGATGTGCTGATCATCGCTGATATCCGCAATGAGACCGGGTATGACGTTATGGCACAGATGATGATGCAGTTCTTCAGCAACGGCCTGGTACCTGTGACCTCACTGTCATTCCAGTATGATGACGGCAAACTGACACCCGTCTTTATTCTGGGTAAGAATAATGCAAAACGCGATACTGAAGCCATCAAAAGAATTGAAGCAAACCGTAAGAAATTCGAACAAGATAAAAAGGAGTAGACAAAATGAATATTTTTTATAACAAGAAAATCGGTGATGTACTTCTTATCACTCTCAACCAGGCAGATGAACCTTTTACTTATGAGAAATCAGGTGATGTCGTTACAATCAGGAAGGACGATGAGATTGTCGGCTATAATGTCTTCAACGTCACTGAACTGAATATTGCGACTGACGGTCAGGTGGAACTTGACGATGCGCGCATGAAAGAAATCAATGCTTTCCTTGCAACAAAAGGACTTGAACCCCTTGAGGTGGATCTGTCGCCTAAGTTTGTAGTCGGTCATGTTGACACGATGGAGAAACACCCGGACGCCGATAAACTGAATGTCTGTCAGGTTGATGTAGGAGATGAAGTGCTGCAGATTGTCTGCGGTGCTAAAAACGTTGCTGCCGGACAGAATGTAGTAGTCGCTAAAGTCGGTGCTGTTATGCCGGGTGGCATGATCATTAAGGATGCAGAACTCCGCGGCGTACCGTCAAGCGGGATGATCTGTTCAGAACGCGAACTCGGTCTGACTGACTCTGAGGAGAAAAAAGGGATACTCGTTCTGGACGAATCGATGACACCAGGTGCAGATTTCTTTAAACAAGTATAGAGGTGTGATTGAAAATGAGCTGGTTCGATAAAATATTTGGAAAGGACAGTAAACCGACAGAACAACAGCCAGATGTCTCAGAACTGACCGAAAGTCAGCATATCGATATATACAGACGGCCTCGGGGAAAATTCCGTTTTCCGATCGATCTTGGAGATGACAGACAGACAGCTCCTAAAGAAAGCAAAATATACAATGAGCCTGAGTCGCACATTGAAGATCATCGACTCAGCCAGCAGTTTGTGAACGATGAATATTTTGCAAGACGACGAGCACGAAAAGGACGGGTGGAGTCTGAGAAGGCAGTGAAGAGAGAACCTGAACGTCCCTATAAGGAGAACCTGCCGCCAGGAATTCCGGAGAAAAGGAGTCATTTCACTGCAAGTGAAGTGCCGTCAGCGATATTCGGCAGCCGCAGAAATCTGCAGCCAAGTGATGCCAAAGTTGTCATCACACCACTGACAGGTAAGAAGTCTGAGCAGAAGAAACCGGAAGTTCCGACACACCGTCAGCAAGATAATGTAGTCAACGTTGAGAATATCTATGCCTCACAGATAGTGGCAGAGATACGCAAAGAACGCGAAAAAAAACTGTATGCTAAAAAAGCATTCGAAGAAGCAAGACGTCAGCAGAAGGAACAGGAAAACCTGGTTAAAAAACTGACATCTGAAACTGGACCGGCAGAACTTGAAGTGGAGACGATCGGGCATCGTGAAGAAAGTTATATGCCGCTCGAAGTAGAAGAGATTGTCAATGAAACATCAACCGAGCCGTATGAAACAATTGAAAAAGTAACGGTTGCTACAGAAGAGGCCACTGTACAGCAGGAAGAACTGGGCGGATCGATAGAGACTGAACCAGAATCAGAACCGGAGCAGTTAGTCGTTGAAAAAGTGGTGTTCACAGCTGGCACAGCAGAAGAGAGTGCTGAAGCTGAACAGGTTGAATCTGTGGCTGAAGTAACTGAGCCTGAACAAAAGAAAATAGAACCTGCCGAAGTAATAGAAGCAGAACCGGAATGGGTTATTGACACAGTCGAAGCGAAGCCTGTCGTTGAAGACGTTCAGCAAATACAGCAGAATGAAGTAACAGAACAGCCCGTTCCTCAGGAAAAGAGAAAAACATCACCCTTCAATGTACTCATGACACCGTCTGACAAGAAGCGGCTGATGAACCGTGCTGAATCCTCCGCATCAGTTCACACTGAGCCGGTTCAGTCAGCAGAAACACCCGAATCTGAAAAAGTGAAACGTAAAGGACCGAAGTATCTGCTGCCGCCTGTCAGCCTTCTGTCACCCGAAGAAAAATCTCATGAAGATGTGGACTGGGTGGCAGAACAGAGACAGCAGCTGGATGATGCATTCTATCATTTCAATGTACCCGCTAAAGTGGAGGAGGTTGTGATCGGTCCGTCCGTCACGCGTTATGAACTCTCTGTAGAAAAAGGGGTTAAAGTAAGCCGTATCACTAACCTGCAGGATGATATCAAGATGGCGCTTGCCGCAAAGGAAATTCGTATTGAAGCACCTATCCCGGGTACATCACGCGTCGGGGTGGAAGTCCCGAATGTCAACACCCGTAAAGTGAACCTAAGTGAGGTCATCTTCAGCAAGCGTTTCAAGTTCGCTGAATCCAAACTGATGGTGGCGCTGGGTGCTAAGATCAACAATGAACCGATGCTGATGGATATTGCGAAGATGCCGCATGCTCTGATTGCCGGTGCGACCGGCTCCGGTAAGTCGGTGAGCATCAATGCAATATTGCTATCGCTGCTCTACCGCAACAATCCGAGTGAACTTAAGTTGCTGCTGATTGATCCGAAGATGGTTGAGCTTGCACCCTATAATGATCTGCCTCATCTGATAGCCCCTGTTATTACAGACGTGAAGGCGGCGACTGAGAGTCTGAAATGGGTGGTTGAGGAGATGGAACGTCGTTACAAAGTGTTCTCAGATCTACATGTCCGCAATATTACAGCATATAATCAGAAATCTCCTTATGATAAGCGCCTGCCGAAAATCGTCATCGTCATTGATGAACTTGCGGATCTGATGATGATGGCACCGCAGGACGTCGAACATTCGATCGCCCGTATCGCACAGAAAGCCCGCGCTGCAGGTATTCATATGATTCTTGCGACGCAGCGTCCGTCTGTCAATGTCATTACAGGTCTGATCAAGGCGAATGTACCGACCCGTATCGCCTTCATGGTATCTTCATCAATCGATTCAAGAACGATTCTCGATAATGGAGGTGCCGAAAAGCTGCTCGGTAACGGCGATATGCTTTATCAGGGTAACGGTATGAATAAACCGATCCGTATTCAGGGCTGCTACGTTTCCGATGAAGAAATCGATGATGTCGTTGCCTCTATCAAGGACCAGACAGAACCGGACTATCTCTTCCAGGAGAAAGAATTACTTGATAAAGTGAATGAAGTGCCGCAAGATGAACTGTTCGATGAAGTGTTACAGTTCATGCTGGAAGAAGGACATATCTCAACTTCTCAACTGCAAAGGCGATTCCAGATCGGTTACAACCGTGCGGCTCGAATCATCGACAGTTTGGAAACGATGGGATATATTAGTGGAGCGAATGGTTCTAAGCCAAGAACGGTATTAGTAAATGAAAATCAATTATAGGAGTGGAATTATGACTTTATATCATTTTATCGGCATTAAAGGTTCGGGGATGAGTGCGCTGGCTCATATTCTTTTTGATATGGACAACGATGTGCAGGGATCCGATATCGCCAAACATTTTTTTACCGAAGATGCCTTAAGAGATAAGGGAATCAACATTCTGCCGTTTGACGCAGCGAACATCAAAGAAGGGATGACCGTGATCGCCGGCAATGCATTCGGCGATGAACATCCTGAGATTGTACGCGCTAAAGAAGCAGGCGTTGAATATTACCGCTATCATGACTTCCTCGGAGAGTTTATGAGCCAGTATACGTCAATCGCTGTAACAGGTGCACATGGTAAGACTTCAACGACAGGCCTGCTGTCACACGTGATGAACGGCGATAAGAAGACTTCTTATCTGATCGGTGACGGCACAGGCATGGGGCAGCTTGAGAGCGAATATTTTGCTTTTGAAGCCTGCGAATACAGAAGACACTTCCTCAGCTATACGCCGGACTATGCCATCATCACTAATATTGACTTCGACCATCCAGATTACTTCAAAAGTTTAGACGACGTATTTGATGCCTTTCAGGAAATGGCTGTTAAAGTGAAGAAAGCCATTATTGCATGCGGAGATGATAGAATCCTGCATGATCTCAAGGTGGATATTCCGGTCTATTATTATGGATTAAATGCAGATAATAGAGTCAGAGCAGAGCATATCAGGCATTCAGCTGACGGGACTTCTTTTGATGTGCTGATTGACAATGAATTTTATGGAACCTTCAGAACACCGATGTTCGGTGATCATCAGGTGCTTAATGCGCTTGCAGTCATCACGATCTGTCACCTGGAAAAACTGGATATGGATAATATCAGAGAGGCTCTGGAGCTTTTCGGAGGTGTCAAACGTCGCTTCAGTGAGAAGAAAGCAGGCGATCAGATTCTGATTGACGACTATGCGCACCATCCTGCTGAAATCAAAGCGACGATAGAGTCAGCGAACAAGAAATATCCTGATAAAAAAGTGGTCGCTATCTTCCAGCCTCATACGTTTTCAAGAACGGAGAAGTTCCTGCAGGCGTTCGCGGATAGTCTGAAAGAAGCGGACCAGGTTTATCTATGTGAAATCTTTGGTTCAGCACGTGAAAAAAGCGGTAATCTGACGATTCAGGATCTGGCCGAGCTGATTCCGAATGCTGCAGTGATCTCAGAGGACAACATGCAAGAACTTAAAGCTCATCAGAACGCCGTACTTCTTTTTATGGGCGCAGGGGATATTCAAAAGTTTCAGCAGGCCTATGAAAATTTGTTATAATGATAATTAGCATGTTTTAAGCCCTTTAACAGGGGTATTATTAAAGAGTAAATTAAGGATAATCACACTTAGGAGGGACTTACTATGGAATGGATTTTACCCATTGCCGGTATTATCGCTGCAATCGCATTTTTGATTCTGTGTATCGGTATCGTTATCGTTTTACTTTCAGTTAAGAAAAACTTAGACCACGTTGCAAAAACGCTGGACGGTGTTGAAGGTCAGATTCAAGGTATCACACGTGAATCAACTGACTTATTACACAAAACAAACAGACTGGCTGAGGATGTTCAGGATAAATCAGCACGTTTAAATACAGTAGTTGATGCTGTACAAGGCATCGGCGGAACTGTTAACAATTTAAACAGCTCAGTAGACCGTGTTACAACATCTATCACACACAACATCGCAAACAACAAAGATCAGATCGCACAGGTTGTTCAGTGGTCAAACGTCGCTATGGAAGTAGCGGACAAATGGAAAATGAGAAAAGAACGCCGCAATGCGTATGACTTCTCAAACCAGGTGGTAACAGACAACACAAACCGTGAAGTCTTCAGCAAAGATACTGCGCACTATGAAAACGTAGATGAAGACAGAATTAATGCAGGCTTAAACAAATAATAAGTTTAAACAACTCAATAATGGGAATATACTAGCTAAATAAGTATATTCCTATTTTTTATACCTTAAGGAGGAGAATTAACATGGTCAACACTTACAACAGAGAACTTAAAAATGGTAAAAACAATGAAACGGTAACGGTATACAAGTCAAACGGCGGTCAAGTTCAAAATGACGGTAGAAATTATCAAGGCGTAAAAAACTTACAAGATAACGTCAGCTACAAAGACAGAAATAACAATACTTATAACCGAGATTTACATACACATTCAGTTAAGGAATATGAAGTACAATGCAAAAATACAATAGCCCGTGACTTCACATTTGGCTTAACTGCAGGGATCGCGCTTGGTACATTAGCCGGTTTACTTCTTGCTCCGAAACCTGGACGCGATCTTAAGAATGATATCAACAGAAAAGTCGTTACTTTAAAAGAGGGTGCAGCAAATTCTACAGATAATCATTCAGACGAGCCTTCAAAAACTGATGAAATCAAAAACAAAGTCACTGAAAAAGTGAGCGGAGTTAAAGATAAAGCAATAGAAATCAAAGATCAGGTTGTTCAGAAAGCGGGAGAAGTTCAGGAGAAAATTGCAGAAAAAGCGCCGGCAGTAAAAGATCAGATCGCCCAGAAAGCGGGCGTTGTGCAGGAACAGGTTGTACAGACAGCAGCAGTCGTGCAGGAAAAAGTAGCAGAGAAAGCACCTGAAGTCAAAGAACAGCTTGCACAGAAAGCGGGCGAAGTTCAGAACAAAGTAGCAGAGAAAGCACCTGAAGTCAAAGAACAGCTTGCACAGAAAGCGGGCGAAGTTCAGAACAAAGTAGCAGAGAAAGCACCTGAAGTCAAAGAACAGCTTGCACAGAAAGCAGGCGAAGTTAAAGATCAGGCTGCTCAAAAAGCCGAAGAAGTTAAAGAAAAAGCCGAAGAGAAAAAAGAAGAAAATAAAAGTCAGACGACTCAACCGCATGCTACAGTCAAAGTTGTAGAAGTGGATGACAGAGCTAAAAATAATACAGATGTCAAAACTGATACTCAGTTAAAGGATAATTCAGCAGATGAAGAGGCATTAGCCGCTCAACGTCGTGCCATCAAAGAAGAAGTAAACGATGATTCGTTAACAGAACCATTAGCAGTCGTTGATAAAAATACAGACAGCACTATCGAGAACTATAAAAAGAATAACGACAATGTAAGCGGTAACGTTAATAAAAATAACAAAAATCAGAGTAATAAAAAGAATAATAATAACAGACAGGGTAAGAACAAATAGTAAGAGATTACTTAAATCCTGTGATAGAATAGTAGGGTGATTCCAGCCCTGCTATTTTTTTAATTTATAAATTAAGAGGTGTACTACTGATGTCTGAACTAGCTAACTTAAGAAATAGAATTGAGGAAATCAATTTTGCCATATTGGAACTGCTTTCTGAACGAGGCCATATCGCTAAAAAAATTGGCCAGGAGAAAGTGAAATCCGGCACTGATATATATGATCCGATGCGCGAAAAAGAAATGCTGAATCAACTGCTTGAGAGTAATAATGGGCCTTATGATGATAACGTGATTAAACAGTTGTTCAAGGAAATCTTTAAAGCATCGACAGAGCTGCAGCAGGCTCAAAATGAGAAGCATCTGCTTGTCTCAAGAAAACTGAAACCTGAAGATACAATTGTATCCTTTGGTAATGGCGCTCAGATTGGGACTACGGAGAAGATTTTCGTCTTCGGTCCTTGCTCTGTTGAATCTTATGACCAGGTAGAGGCTATAGCAAAAGAGCTGGCTGCTAAAGGTCAGAAGTTTATGCGGGGGGGCGCTTTTAAACCTCGTACTTCTCCCTATGATTTCCAGGGACTAGGTGAGGAAGGTCTTAAAATCCTCAAAGAGATGAATAAAAAATATGGTTTGAATATCGTATCTGAAATTGTGCATCCCGATCATTTTGAGATGGCAGACCAGTATGTAGATGTCTTCCAGATTGGTGCACGTAATATGCAGAACTTTGAGCTGCTGAAAGAAGCAGGAAAATCCAACAAGCCTATACTGCTCAAACGCGGTCTATCTGCTACTATAGAGGAATTTATTTATGCTGCTGAATATATTCACTCAAATGGTAATAGTCAGATCATACTCTGTGAACGTGGTATAAGAACTTACGAAAAAGCAACGCGCAATACACTGGATATCTCTGCAGTCCCTATTCTGAAGCAGGGTACACATCTGCCTGTGCTGGTCGATGTCACTCACTCAACAGGACGTAAAGATATCATGCTGCCTGTTGCTAAAGCTGCTCTTGCTGTAGGTGCGGATGGAGTGATGGCTGAAGTTCATCCTGATCCTGCTGTAGCACTCAGTGATGCTGGTCAGCAGATGGACCTTGTCGAATTCGATGCCTTTTTTCATGAAATTGACAAAGCACGTCAGTTATATTTATAATATAACATTGTCAAAAAGCGTGATATAATGGAGAAGAAAACGATTACAGGAGGTCATCATGACAATTACTATCTATGATGTCGCGCGTGAAGCCAAAGTGTCTATGGCCACAGTGTCAAGGGTTGTTAATGGCAACCCTAATGTAAAGTCTGCTACGAGAGACAGAGTCAATGAAGTGATTCAGCGTCTCAATTACCGACCTAATGCAGTAGCAAGAGGACTTGCCAGTAAAAAAACGACGACAGTCGGTGTTATTATTCCGGACATTTCCAATATTTATTACTCAGAGCTTGCCCGTGGACTTGAGGATGTCGCAAAGATGTATAAATATCAGACGATTATCTCAAACTCTGACAACGATCCGGTTAAAGAGCACGAAATCTTTAATAATCTGCTCAGTAAACAGGTCGATGGGATCATTTTTCTCGGTGGCACATTATCAGGTGAAACTTTGAAGCTGATTGAATCAGCACCTGTCCCTGTTGTAGTTTCAGGAACAAATGATGTGAATGAGACATTGCCTGCAGTGAATATCGACTATTATAAAGCGAGTTCTGAGATTACAGAACGTCTTGTCAAGCAAGGTCTCAGAAGGTTTGCGTTTGTCGGCGGCGGCTACTCTGCGAAAGCACTTAAAGATGTACAGGCAGGTATGAAAGCGGTACTTAAAGCGAACGACCTTACTCTCAGTGACCATGCTATCTATATCGGTGATGAACAATACCGGGACGGCGAAAAAGCATTCAGTCATCTGAAGGAACAGAAGCCTGAAGCAATTCTCTGCATCAGTGATGAGCAGGCGATCGGTATTGTACATGCCGCACAGGATGCCGGGTTACAGGTACCAGAGGACCTGCAGATCATCAGCTTCAATAACACGCGTCTTGTACAGATGGTTCGTCCGAAGCTCTCCAGTGTCATGCAGCCGCTGTATGATATCGGAGCAGTCGGTATGCGTCTATTGACCAAATATATGAATGATGAAAATATTGAAGAAAAGAACGTGGTACTGCCTTATAAAATCGATTATAGAGGGACGACAAGATAAAGAATCAACTTGAGTTGATTCTTTATTTTTTGGGTCAAATAGGTCGACATTGTAACCGCTTTATCTTATGATTAAAGAGGCGGTAAAATCAATTAAGGGAGAGACATATTATAATGGCTGAATATTTATCAGATTTAGAAATTGCAAATCGCTCTGAGATTCGTCCGATTCAGGAAATCGCTGAAGCAGCGGGTATTCCAACAGAAGCAGTAGAACCTTATGGTTTTTACAAAGCAAAAATCAATACACAGTTAATCGACAGACCTGTTAATGGTAAAGTGGTATTGGTTACTGCGATGAGTCCGACACCAGCTGGTGAAGGTAAATCTACTGTGACGGTCGGCTTAAGTGATGCATTCAAAAAAATCGGTGAAAACGTTATGGTCGCTCTTCGTGAACCATCTCTTGGACCTGTATTTGGTATGAAAGGTGGCGCAACAGGTGGTGGCTACGCTCAAGTATTACCGATGGAGGAGATCAACTTACACTTCAATGGTGACTTACACGCCATCACGACTGCAAACAATGCATTAGCTGCATTTATCGATAACCATATCTATCAAGGCAACCAGTTGAATATCGACCCTCGTCGTATTTCATGGAAACGTGTACTTGATATGAACGACCGAACTTTACGGCAAGTCGTAGTGGGACTTGGTGGACCTTTCAAAGGCGTACCTCGTGAAGATGGTTTTGATATTACAGTAGCAAGTGAAATCATGGCTGTGTTCTGCTTATCACGTGACGTTCACGAGTTAAAAGAGAACATTGCTAAGATCACAATCGGTTTCACTTATGACCGCAAACCGGTTATGGTCGGTGATTTAGGTGTTCAAGGTGCATTAGCACTGATTCTGAAAGATGCTATCAAACCTAACTTAGTACAGACAATCGAAGGGACACCTGCTTTAATCCATGGTGGTCCATTCGCTAACATCGCGCATGGCTGTAACTCAATCATCGCAACAAACACAGCTCGTCAGCTGGCAGATATAGTGGTCACTGAATCAGGCTTCGGTTCTGACTTAGGTGCAGAGAAATTTATGGATATCAAAGCACGTCGTGCAGGACTTGAGCCAAGTGCTATCGTAGTCGTGGCGACAATCCGTGCGATGAAAATGCATGGTGGCGTAGCGAAGGATGAACTGAAAGCTGAAAACGTTGAAGCTGTTAAAAAAGGGATCGTGAACTTAGAGAAACACTTAGAGAACTTAAAACAATTTGGTGTAGAGCCGGTTGTTGCGTTAAACGCATTCGTGACTGATACTGAAGAAGAAGTGAATTTCGTCAAAGAATGGTGTGCAGACCGCAACATCAAAATCGCGCTGACAGAAGTATGGGAAAAAGGCGGAGAAGGCGGCGTAGAGCTTGCTAATCTCGTTAAAGAAGTGATGGAAACAGAACAGAACTTCAAACCTTTATACGAACTTGAGTTACCGGTCGAAGAGAAAATCCGTAAAATTGTACAGGATATCTACGGCGGTGATGATGTTGTATTCGCTGACAGCGCGAAAAAACAACTTAAAACGATCAAAGACAACGGTTGGGATAACTATCCGGTATGTATGGCTAAAACTCAGTATTCATTCACTGATGACCCTAAAAAATTAGGCCGTCCAGCTGGTTTCGAAATCACAATCCGTGAATTAATCCCTAAAACAGGTGCAGGCTTTATTGTTGCCTTGACAGGTGATATCATGACAATGCCTGGTTTACCGAAACAGCCAGCAGCTCTGAACATGGACATCGATGAAAACGGTAATGCTGTAGGCTTATTCTAAACAATCAAAAAGGTGCATCCAGCTGGATGCATCTTTTTTTTCGATGAAAGAGCCCTTGCCATTTAAATGGCAAGGGCTCTTTATTTTATTGAGCGAAAGGCTGCTGAGCTGCTTCTAACGCTTCTTTCTCAGCTTTCAGCTGTTCTTTCGTCTTTTTATTCTGTTCTCTCAGTTTAGCGTACTCATCCGCGATTGTTTCTTTAGGATTAATCTTGGAACGCGTCTTATCATCGAGTTTGATTCCAAGGCGACCCAGCACTTTCGGATCATCCAGCGTCTTATTGGAGAGGTCAGTGTTTTTCCAGACAAGACTGTCTTTAGTCGGTTCACCTTTACTGCATGAATCACTTGGGCTGTTCGTGATCTGGCAGATCTTCGTTTTCTGGACACTGGCCGGCTGGCTGAATGTCTGATTGACACCCATCTGCTCCGGATCGATAGCTGTGATACTGTTATTGATATCACGCCATAGTTTCAGCTGGTAATGATTCTCTTCGTCGAATGGAATCAGTTTATCATAGCCCATCCAGATACCAAGTGTGACTTTAGGGTTGTAAGCCACAAAGAGACTGTCAGTACCGTTTTCAGCAGTACCTGTTTTACCGGCCCAGTCCTGATTAAACTGGAATGTGCCTTTCAGTTCATAGGCACTACCCGTATCGAGGACGCCGCGAAGCATGTCAGTCATAATATAAGATGTTGCTTCGCTGAATACAGGTTCTGCAGCGGCTTTGTGTTTGTAGATGACTTTCCCTTTGTTATTTTTGATGCTTTCAATCATATAGCTTTCCTGATACTTCCCTTTATTGGCGAAAGTAGAGAAGCCGTTGACATTATCCTCGAGAGTCATATCTGTCGCACCGAGTGGAAGTGACAGGTTAGGCTGCTGACTTTCCGGAATATTGATATGCATCTTCTCAAGGAACTCCCAAGGTCTTCTGTCCTGGATATCTGAGTAAAGCCGGAGCGTACTCAGGTTGAATGAGTTCATGAGCGCGATACGAGTCGTCACATTGCCGAACTCTGCACGGGCGTAGTTCTCTGGTGAATATTCTCCGACCTTGAAACGTCTGTCGAGGAGCATCGTTTCAGGTGTTGTTATGCCGTATTCAATGGCAGGTGCATATGCAACCAGTGGTTTCATGGTTGAACCGGGTGAACGTCTGGTCTGAGTCACGTGGTTGTTCTGAGATTCCTCGTAATCACGGCCCCCTACAAACGCAATGATTTTGCCGGATTGATTTTCCTTCAGGACAACACCGACTTCCTGCTGCAGATTGACAGTCTTGCCATCCACTTCAGCAGGTCGGGCGTATGAGTAGTAATTGTCATTTGACTTAATTTCATTCATCTTATCGTATATCGGTTTATTGATAGTGGTCTGAATGGAATAACCGTTATTTCTGATTTCTTCATCTGCCATCGCGTTATACTTTTCATTCAGAATCGGTGTTTCATCTAGTTGCTGCTTAGAAAGCTTATCTTTCTTCGCTAATTCATACTTTAGAATATCAATAGCACGCTTTTCAATTTCCTTAGTGAGGAAAGGATATTCTTTAGCAGGCACATTGACGCTATCTGCAAAAGATTTTTTCAGATCGAACTTCAGGGCTTCCTGATATTCTTTATCTGTGATCTTCTTTTCATCTTTCATGCGCTGAAGTACATATTTCTGACGTTCAAAACCATATTGCAGTGCCTTGTCATCTTTGACCTGCCCCGTAATCAGAAATGGGGTGTATGTATAAGGATTCTGCGGCATACCGGCTAGATAAGCACTCTGCGCGATATTAAGGTCTTTCGCTTTTACACCGAAGACCCCTTCAGCTGCTGCTTCAATCCCGGCGATATTCTGGCCGTTTGTATTACGACCGAAGCTGACAACATTCAGGTAAGCTTCGAGAATCTGCTGCTTCGTCAGTGTTTTTTCAACTCGGAACGAAAGAAGCATTTCCTTTGCTTTACGTTCAAATGAAGTTTCGTTTGATAGGAGCTGATTTTTGACAAGCTGCTGAGTCAGTGTACTACCACCTGAACTTGAGGCGCTGCCCAGAAATTCCTGCGCACTGGCTCTCAGAAAGGCTTTCGGTACAATACCGTTATGCTGATAGAAGTTTTCATCTTCTGTTGACACCAGTGCGTCTACGACATGCGGTGACACCTGATTGAATTTGACGACCGTCCGCTGTGTATCGGCATTTAAGCTTCCCAGTGATTCGCCCGTCGCAAAATAGACAGTTGAACTCTGGTTCATGGAGTAGAGGATACTTTTCAGCTCTTTTTCAGACGGAACAGGTTCATCTTTGACGAGAGCTGCGAAGTAGCCGACGCCGAAGCCACCGAGTAATGTAAAGAGGAGTAAGCCTGAAATGAGCGTAATAATTGCGAGATTCGCCAGTACTTTGTAAAGAGAATGAAAAATGACATACGGTGTCCACTGCACGGACTTCAGACGTGTTAAATAGTTGTTTGACTGTTTCTTCCGGCGAGAAGAATTTGAATGGGATTTAGACATTTTTGACCTCCTGAATTATATTCAGTATAGCATAGTAACGACTTGACTTAGAAGCATTCATTCATTAAACTAGTAACATAATTACATAATACAGATTGAAGGACAAGTAATAAATATGAATTTCTAGAAGAGAGCCAGTGGTGCTGTGAACTGGTGAAATGATATTTATGAATACACCTTAAGAATGATCTGGCGGTTCCGGTGTCCTTTTCACCGGTTAAGTGATGAGTAATCATAAGTATGGTGGTACCGTGTATACAAGCACCCTTACATTCTGTAGGGGTGCTTTTTTTATTTTAATAAGGAGGGTTTAGAATGACAAACGAATTATTGAATGATTTAAAATGGCGTGGACTGATCTACCAGGAGACGCATCCAGAGGAGATTGAAGCGCTGCTGAATAAGGAAAGTGTCAGCATCTACTGCGGCGCAGACCCGACAGCGGACAGTCTGCATATCGGTCATCTGCTGCCATTTCTGACGCTTCGACGTTTTCAGGCACATGGTCATCGTCCGGTCGTCCTGATCGGCGGTGCGACAGGTATGATCGGCGACCCGTCCGGTCGTACAGACGAGCGCGTTCTGCAGACGCCGGAGATGGTGCAGCATAATGTCGACGGCATCAAGAAGCAGATGGAACAGCTCTTTGACTTCAGTGGTGATAACGGAGCCATTCGTGTCGACAACAAGGACTGGCTCGGTCAGATCGACCTCCTGACGTTCCTGCGCGACTACGGTAAGCATGTCGGTGTCAATTACATGCTCGGTAAAGACAGCATACAGACTCGACTGGAAACAGGAATCTCATATACAGAATTTACCTACACGATTCTTCAGGCGATTGACTTCGGACACTTGAACAGAGAACATAACGTCAAGATTCAGCTCGGCGGTTCAGACCAGTGGGGCAATATCACGTCAGGACTTGACCTGATGCGTCGTATGTACGGTGAAGTGGAGGCGTTCGGTATCACAGTACCGCTTGTCACAAAGGCAGACGGCAAGAAATTCGGCAAATCAGAATCCGGTGCCATCTGGCTTGACCGTACGAAGACTTCACCTTACGAGTTCTATCAGTTCTGGATCAACACACCGGATGCCGATGCGATCAAATTCCTGAAATATTTTACATTCCTCTCCAAGGAAGAGATTGACAGTCTGGAACAGTCTCTGGAAACGGAACCTCATTTAAGAAAAGCCCAGAAGGCGCTTGCGGCTGAAGTGACGAAACTTGTCCATGACGAAGAGTCGCTTGAAGATGCGATACGTATCACTGATGCACTCTTTAAAGGGGACCTGTCAGCGTTGTCTGCTGATGAAATCAGAGAAGGCTTCAAGGATGTACCACAGAGTACAGTGACGGAAGCGACCAACCTGGTAGATTATCTGGTAGAAGCGGGTGTATCACCTAGTAAGCGTCAGTCGCGTGAAGATATCGCGAACGGCGCTATCTCCATCAACGGTCTCAAAGTGACGGATACAGCCTATGAAATTCAGGGTTCTGACAAGATTGATGATGAATTCACTATCATCAGAAGAGGGAAGAAGAGATACTTTATGGTCAACTATAAATAGTCAGAAAGACTGATTAATACCAGTCTTTTCAGGGTATAAAACTGATAGCATATGAAAAAGGAGAAATGACATGAAAAAATTATTAATTCCAATTATTGCGATCCTTGCAGTGCTTGCTATATTAGGCAGTATGGTGATGGGTCCCTATAACAGACTGGTTTCACTTGAACAGGATGTCAATAGAGAAGAATCAAATATTGATACACAGCTTCAACGTCGTCTTGATTTAATTCCCAACTTAGTTGAAACAGTCAAAGGTTATGCGAAACATGAATCTGATGTCTTTAAATCTGTAGCGGATGCCCGTTCTAAACTGGCAGGTGCTACTGAAAACGGCACAGCGGGAGAAAAAGCTGAAGCCAATGCTGAGATGACTTCAGCATTAGGTCGCTTAATCGCTATCAGCGAAGCTTATCCGGAACTGAAGGCTGATGCACAGTTTACAGGTTTACGTGACGAACTGGCAGGTACAGAAAATCGTATCGCAGTTGCACGTCGTGACTATAACGAGAAAGTCACGGATTACAACAAAGTGGTCAAGAGCTTCCCGATGAATTTATTTGCGGGTCTTGTCGGCAAACATGAGAAAGAATATTTTAAAGCAGAGAGTGCTGCAAAAGATGCTCCAAAAGTAGACTTCAACAATGAGGATAATCAATAATGACCCAAAAAATCGCGTTTCTTTTCGCGATTTTTGTCTTACTTTGTCCATTCTATGTGGCGAACGCAGCTCAGCCTATACCTCAGCTCGAAAAGCCGGTTTATACACAGGATCATCTGGATATCTTTAACCAGAACCAAGTGAGTGAACTGAACGAGCTGGGTAATCGTCTGGAACAAGGTACGACAGCCGAAATTCTGATGATGACCATGCCTTCCATCGGTCAGGAGCCGAGAACGGATTATGCACTTCGTGCAGGACGTGAGTACGGTGTCGGTCAGAAGGATAAGGATAACGGCATCGTCATCCTGCTTAACCTTGATAATGGCAACGAGTTCAGAAACAGAGGCATCACGGTTCAGGTCGGTTATGGACTGGAAGGGGTGCTGAACGATGCTAAAGTAGGGGCACTGATTGATCAGTATGCTATGCCTGATATTCAGAGGGCGGTAGCGATTGATCCAACAGGTCAGGATTCTCAGGCCAAACAGCTCTATGCTTCCGGTATGACAAAGCTCTATAAGGCTGTCTGGAATGTCATCGCTGACTCCTATGGCTATGACGGCAGCAAGTTTACACGTGATCAGCCGGTAGCACAGGAACAGAGCACTGGAGGATTCAGTGTCTTTGATGTTCTGTTAACCTTATTTTTCCTCTACCTCATTTTCTCCATGTTCTTTGGTGGGGGTGGACGAGGCGGCGGTCCTGGTGGCCGACGACGTAGAGGCGGTATTGGTCCGGTCATCTTCTTTCCGACTGGCGGCGGCTTCGGCGGTGGCTTCTCATCAGGCGGTGGCTTTGGTGGTGATGGCGGTTTCGGCGGCGGCTTCGGTGGCGGCGGCTTCGGCGGCGGTGGCGCTGACCGGGGATTCTAAGAAATAGACAGTCACACGATAAAAAACACGCTCAGCTTCTATTAAGAGAAGCTGAGCGTGTTTTTTATGTTCATCACTCTTTCTAGCCGAAAGCGTGCTGTGAGCCGAAGATTTTTGCTTTGATCGCTTCACCTGTAGGCGTACCGGCAATACCGCCAAGCCCTGTCTCACGAAGTTCACGCGGTAAGTTGCGACCTACTTTATCCATCGCTTCAATGACTTCGTCCGCAGGGATTTTACATTCAATTCCTGCAAGCGCGAGGTCAGCTGCGATCAGTGCATTACCTGCGCCGACAGTGTTACGCATGACACATGGAATCTCCACAAGCCCGGCAACAGGATCACAGACCAGACCGAGCAAGTTGCCTAGAGCAAATGCGATGGCATGAGCTGATTGTTCCGGTTTACCACCGAAGACAGATACAGCAGCAGCAGCAGCGATAGCAGAGGCACTACCTACCTCAGCCTGGCAACCCCCCATAGCGCCTGATACGCTGGCATTATTGGCAATAACAAGACCGCACAGTGCTGCTGCGAATAGGAAATCAACCTGCTGGTCATCTGTCAGATTGAATTTATCTTCCAATGAAGTCAGTACGCCGGGAATAGTGCCTGAAGAGCCAGCTGTCGGTGTTGCACAGATCAGACCCATCGCTGCATTGACTTCATTCGTTGCGATTGCCCCCTGAACTGCAAGTGCAACGGCATCGCCTGATAATGACTGACCTTTTTCACGGTATTTCTGCATTCTGATCGCATCCTGACCTGTTAAGCCTGTAACAGATTTAACGCCTTCACCAGTAGAACCGCGTTTAACAGCATCCTTCATGACCTGGAGGTTTTTAAGCATTTTGGTACGGACCTCTTCACGTGTCATGTCAGAGGTTTCCATTTCCATTGTAATCATAATCTCAGCTAACGACTGATTGGTTTCGCTGGCGTGATTGACTACTTCTTTAATCGATTTAAACATTGATATATCCTCCTGATTATTCTAGACTATATTCGAAAATTCGATATTCGGGTATTCGTTTCTGATTGTCTCGTATGCTTCGTTCTTGATAGGTTTATAAAGCTGTATAGCAATAATATGATAATCATTCAGACTGGATTTGATCTCTTCATTGATTTTAACACCCAGATCATACATTCTGGCAATACAGTCATTGAATTCAGACATTTCGCTGTTACCATATAGAACAAGTAAAGGAAGTGTGTGGTTCATCACCACACAAGCGCCGTTGATGTGAATACTGCGTAATTTAATGGTTCCGCCACCAATCGAGTTGCCGAGTACTTCTACATGTTTGCTGCCAGCGTCCAGTTTGACGAGTGCTGTGTTAGGGTGATCTCCGATACTCGTACCCGTTTCTTCGACGAATTCAATCTCAATCCCTTTTTCTTTAGCGATCTCGATAGAATTTTTGATGCGTGGATCTTCAGTTTCGAAATCGAGTAAACCTGCGATAATCGCAAGGTCTGTCCCATGACCGAGATGAGTCTCTGCAAATGATTCATAGTATGAAATATGAATTTTTTCTGGTTCTGCTCCTAGTACTGTACGGGCAGCTGAACCGATTCTTACAGCACCCGCTGTATGTGAACTTGATGGACCCACCATGATTGGTCCGATAACGTCGAATGCACTTCTATAGTCTGCAGTTCTTGCCATAATGTTAACCTCCGGTAGTTTTTAATGTCTATGAATATTCTTTAATTATACTAAGTAAATAGATTAATACTAACTAGTCTGCTTATCATGCGACCTATATGATGATAACATAACTTTAACATGCATGATAAGACTTTGTAAGCGAATTCACATATTTAATATGACCTAAGCATATTTTAAATAAACACTTAAGTCAAAATAAAAATTGTTAATAAACAATGAATGTAAACTTATTATTCGGTCAATTGAAACTTTCAAATAAAAAAGCTCTCTGTGCACTTCAGAGAGCCATTTCATATTATCTCATATTTTCATCGTCGCGCAGTATAAGTGAGACTTCCATCTCTTTCTTATCGCGGATAATAGTGAATTTCAATGTATCTCCTGCTTTTTTATTGCGGTAGAGATAACTTTTCAGTTCGCTGTCAGAGGTGATTTTTTTACCATCGACAGCTGTGATCAAATCGCCTTTTCTGATAGTCTTTCCTGCATATTCATCCGTCTGGACCACTACAACGCCTGGCCGATCAGCGTTCAGTTCATCTCTGTACTGAGGAGGAATTGAATCATAGGACACGATAGCAAGGCCCATATAAGGACGAATCACTTTGCCGTGCTTGACAATCTCTGAAATCACGGTCTCAGCATCGTTAGCAGGAATCGCAAAGCCGATACCTTCCACTTCCGCTGCTGCGATTTTCATCGAGTTGATACCAATCAGCTGACCGGCCGTATTGATGAGCGCGCCACCGGAATTACCTGGATTGATGGCAGCATCTGTCTGGATTGCTTTGACAGATGACTGACCGGCTGAGGTCGAGACGGTCATCGTCCGTTCTTTGGCGCTGACAATCCCCTTCGTCACACTGTTCGACAGATCAAGGCCGAGGGGATTCCCGATTGCATAGACGGCATCTCCCGTTCGTACTTGATTGGAATCAGCGAATTTAAGGGGTTCAATATTGAAGTCGCCTTTAATTTTTAGCACGGCAATATCAGTCAGGGCATCTGTACCGAGCAGTTCAGCCTCCACTTTCTTGCCTGTGGATAGCTGCACTGTGATATCATTTGCGCCTTCAACGACATGGTTGTTCGTCACGATGTATGAAGCCTGGTCGTCAGCCTGATAGATGACGCCTGAACCGGTACCTGCAGCTTCTTCAGCGTTAGTTATATCCGGAAAGATGCCTTTTGTCTTCTGCATATTGACGACGCCTACAATAGCAGGGGAGACCTGCTCCAGCATATCCGGCAGATTATTCGTTTCAACTGCTTCTGGTGTACTGTTAGTAGTCTGTGTATTATCGGGGACTGGTTTCACATCATTATTTGAATCGATGAAATAGTCAGCGCCCAGAGTCAGCGCAGAACCGAGGACACCTGCCAGCAGAAGAGGCAGGAACTTTGGTTTCTCATGTACAATGTATCTGTCTTCTCTATGATTGTCGGTATGATTTTCTGTATGGGGATTCATAGTAGCCTCCTGAATTATGTTATTATATATTAATAACAGATAATAATGAAAATTTCATGAAAAAGGGAGATTTCAATGTATAAATTTTTTGCTTCACTGCTCTATTTAATTATCGTCGTTATCAGAAGAAAGCTGAAAGTGATTGATAAAAAATATCTGCCGAAGGAGCCAGGGTATATACTGACGTGTACACATAGAAGTATGGTTGAGATCGTTATTCTGGCACTGGCAGTTTATCCGCAGGAAGTTAACTATATGGCCAAGAAAGAGTTGTTCAAGAATAAATTTATGAACGGGTTCTTTTCAAGTGTCGGTGCTTTTCCTGTCAATCGTGAGAATCCTGGACCTTCTACGTTAAAAACGCCAGTCAAACTTCTGAAGGAGAATAAAACGGTAGGAATGTTTCCTTCCGGTTCCCGCAACGAAGGCGCACCGATCAAGAAAGGCGCTGCCACGATCGCGGTACTGAGTAAGAAACAGATTGTACCGGCAGTCTATCAGGGTCCTCTGTCCTTCAGCTCCCTTCTCTTCGGGAAAGAGAAGGCCGTTATTCAGTTCAGTCCCTCCATTGACCCGAACGATTACGACATGTCAAAAGCAGAGGCGATTGCCGCTATTACACGCGATGTCGATGCGAGAATGAAAATGATGAGTGAAGCGCTGGAAAAGAAAATAACAGAAAAATAAAACGGCGAATGAGTGCGCTCATCCGTCGTTTTATTCTGCTTTCATGACGATCGTTTCAGTATATTCATCCGGATAAATAAATTCCAAGGTACACACGTGCGGACGATTGGTCTGTTTGGCTGCTTTTTTTGAATGTGTTCTATAGTGAGCGATGAACGTTTCTTTTTCCGATTCATCTTGTAAAAGTTGAAATTGGATACTCTGATTCAACAAAGTAGGCAATGATGCTTTCAGTAGTATGGCTGGCATCAGAAGGACCTCCTTATCCGTAATTTTGATGGTAATTTATTATAGCCGTTATAAGTTAACAATAAACCTTTTTCGTGAATATATTAACATACAGTTAAAAAAATAAGACAAGCGCCTAAGCGCTTGTCTCATTTTTATTTGCTATCGATGTGAACAGATCTTCTTCAAGCTCTGCGAGTTTTCTGAAGTCTTCTTCAGCCATAGCATCCAATGCCATCGAACCCTCCATAACTGATTCTATATGATGAATATCGATATCAGTGGCAGTGGCAATCTGATATGCAGTTAACTTGCCGTTGAATAGATTATGAAGGTGTCTCAAATTTTATCACCCTTAATTAATATAGTAAGTTCATTATATAGCATATAAGGGATAAAATATACTATTATTTGTTAACATCGATGTTTTTGTCAATTTTTATTTTACATATGACTCATAATATCGGCGTCCCTTGTCGTAATCAAGGCGGTTTTCCCATCTGGCTATGACAAGCGTGGATAAAGCATTGCCGACCACGTTGACGACTGTACGGGACATATCAAGGATACGGTCGATACCAATGATAAGTGCGAGACCTTCAGGATGAAGACCCATTGCTGAGAGGGTCGTGATCAGTACGACGATTGAAGTACCAGGTACTGCTGCCATCCCTTTGGACGTCAGCATCAGTGTGACCAGCAGAATCAGCTGCTCGGTCAGCGAAAGATGAACACCATACATCTGTGCGATGAACAGGGCAGCGATAGACTGATAGAGTGCTGAACCATCGAGGTTGAACGTATAGCCCGTCGGAACGACAAATGAGACGATTTCCTTCGGTGCACCGAATTTCTCCATTTTATCCATGATGACCGGTAGAACGGTCTCTGAACTTGAAGTAGAGAATGCAAGCACTAATTCATCTTTCAGGATGCGTAGCAGATGGAAGATATTGATCTTACAGATAGCTGCAACGCCGCCTAAAACAACCAGGATAAAGAAGATCATGGAGCCGATGACGACCAGCGCCAGTTTAAGCAGAGGCACGAGGGCGCTGACACCAAAGGTCATGACAGTGACAGCCATAAAAGCGAATACACCGATCGGCGCATATTTCATGATCTGGTTCGTCATCCAGAAGATGACATCCAGTACACCTTCCAGCACAAGCTTAACAGGTTCTGCACGTTTGCCGACTGCTGCAATCCCGAGTCCGAAGAAGACGGAGAAGAAGATGACGGGCAGCAGCTGACCTTGCGCCATAGAATCAATGATGTTCGTTGGAATAATGCCGACGATGGTATCGATCATATGGTTACCGTAAGTAGAATGCGTTGCTGCTTCAGCATTTGTCGTATATTTCGACACATCACCTTTCGGCAGTCTAGTAGGATCAATACCTGTACCCGGTTTGAACACGTTGGCAAAAATAATGCCGAGTCCGATGGCAATCGTTGTGATGATTTCGAAGTAAAGCAATGTTTTCCAGCCATATCGACCCACCGTCTTCATATCGCCGGCACCAGCGATAGAGATAGCGAGTGAACAGAAGACAATGGGCACAACGATCATCTTGATCAAGTGCAGGAAGACATCACCGAAAGGCTGTATATAGTTCTTTAAATCATCATGACCATAGAGAAGAACACCAACGATGATACCCAGCACTAGTGCCAGTAGAATCTGTGTAGGCAGGCTGATGCCTATTCTCTTTTTCTTGATAGGTTCCAAGTGAATCCCTCATTTCAATAATATTAATAAATTTTAGTGCTTTTATGCTTTAAAGTCAATGGAATAATAGAACGCTGTCATTATAACTGATATGCTTCTCTTTAAATAGGAAGAAACAGATTAAAAGAATACTGCAATCCGTTAATGAATTACACTGATAATAGGATAGAATTTTCTGATAATTCATTGTTAAAATAAAGATGAAAGCGTATACTTTTTATAGAATAAGAATAAAAAGGGGAAATAATCAATGAAAATTTTACTGACGGGTCAGCAACTGACGATTGAGGATATTAAATATTTCTTAGCGCAGCAAGGGGAAGTGGAGATAGCTGAAGAAGCGATGGTGCGTGTGAGGAAAAGTCGGGCTATCGTCGAGCGTATCATCAGTAATCAGGAGACAGTCTATGGGATTACGACCGGGTTCGGTCTTTTCAGCGATGTGCTGATCGAGAAGAATCAGTATAATCAGCTGCAGGTCAATCTGATCCGTTCGCATGCATGTGGTATGGGAAGACCTTTTGAGCAGAATGTGGCTTTAGTGATGATGATCTTAAGACTGAATACACTGCTGAAAGGCCATTCCGGGGCCACAGAAGAACTGGTAAGGCAGCTTGAGTTCTTCATCAATGAACGCATTATACCGGTCGTACCGTCCCAGGGGTCACTCGGCGCATCAGGAGACCTCGCACCGTTATCACATCTGGCACTCGCATTGATCGGAGAAGGACGTGTATACTATAAGGACGAGGAACGGGACAGTCAGGATGTCCTTAAGGAACTGAACCGTCCGGCTGTGCAGCTGCAGGCGAAAGAAGGACTGGCACTGATCAATGGTACACAGCCGATGACAGCACAGGGGATCATCAGCTATATCGAAGCGGAGAGTATCGGCTACGCCGCGGAATGGGTCGCAGCACTCACGCATCAGTCACTGAACGGAATCACGGATGCTTATGACCGTCACGTGCACGAAGCGCGTAACTTCAAGGAGCAGGTGGAAGTCGCAGCACGTATGCTTGACTGGCTGGATGGCTCGCAGCTGACGACGAGACAGGGTGAGATTCGTGTCCAGGATGCGTATTCGCTGCGCTGTATCCCGCAGATACACGGCGCGAGCTTCCAGGTCTTCAACTATGTGCGTGAAAAGCTTGAGTTCGAGATGAATGCAGCGACCGATAATCCGCTGATCTTCGAGGAAGGGGACGAGACACTCGTCATCTCAGGGGGGAACTTCCACGGACAGCCGATTGCCTTTGCACTCGATTTCCTGAAGATCGGGATGAGCGAACTGGCGAACGTTGCGGAACGACGCATAGAACGCCTCGTGAACCCGCAGCTGAACGGTGATCTGCCACCCTTCCTGAGTCCGGAACCGGGACTCCAGAGCGGGGCGATGATCATGCAGTATGCTGCAGCGAGTCTTGTATCTGAGAACAAGACACTCGCGCATCCGGCGAGTGTGGATTCCATCCCGTCATCAGCCAACCAGGAAGACCATGTCTCAATGGGCACCATCGCATCAAGACACGGTTACCAGATACTCGAGAATGTACGTAACGTCATCGCAATAGAAGCGGTCATCGCGCTGCAGGCAGCTGAATATAAAGGTATAGACAAACTATCGCCGAAGACAAGGGAGAAATATGACGAACTGCGACAGATCGTTCCTTCAATCACCGAGGACAGACAGTTCCATATCGATATCAAGAACGTCGCTGACTACTTAAAAGAGCAGGCGTATCAATAGAAAGAAGCCCGTATCATGAGATATGGGCTTCTTTCTATTCATTGATATGAACCTCTTTGACTACGACAGTCACATTGCCTTTTAATGCACGTGTGATCATACAGCTCTCTTCAGCCTTATGGACAAGACGGTTAATGAGCTTATGCTTACTATCTGGGGCATCGGTCTGAATATGGACGATATAGTCAATCGCCTCGTAGGTCAGGATGCCGTCCGTTCTGTCGACAATCGCGCTGGAATTCACTTTCAGGTCAGTCAGCGGAATGCCGCTTCGCTCACATAACACTGACAGTGAGATGATAAAACAGGTCGTCGCGGCACCGAGTAGCATCTCATCCGGATTCGTCCCCATTTCAACGCCCCCCATGGAAGCAGGGATAGAAATATCTGTCTGCATATTTTGGGTTCTTAAGGTGCCGAAATCTCCGTAGCCGCCTTTGAACGAAGCTTCACCTGTAAAATGATGTTTCATATTGATCACTCCCTATTCTCTAATCAAAACAAAAGTGGCATAAAAAAACAACCTTAAGCGCACTTAAGGTTGTCAATATTGTTATCTTGAGTAATACTCAACGATTAACTGTTCATTGATTTCAGCAGATAATTCTGAACGTTCTGGTGTACGTACGAATGTACCTTCTAATTTGTCGGCATCGAATGTCAAGTATTCTGGTACGTGGTTAGATAATTCAACTGATTCAGCGATGATATCTAATTTCTGTGATTTTTCACGCACTGAAATCACTTGACCTGCTTTTAAAGAGTATGAAGGGATATCTACACGTTTACCGTCTACTAAGATATGTCCGTGGTTAACTAACTGACGTGCTTGACGACGTGTACGAGCTAAACCTAATTGGTAAACAACTGCATCTAAACGTGATGCAAGGAGTGCCATAAAGTTAGCACCGTGGATACCTTTGATTTTTGCTGCGCGGTCAAATGTAGTACGGAACTGACGTTCGTTGATACCGTACATGTAACGTAATTTTTGTTTCTCCTGTAACTGAAGACCGTATTCAGACATTTTTTTACGTTGGTTAGGACCGTGTTGTCCTGGTGCGTAAGGACGTCTTTCGAGTTCCTTACCAGTGCCGCTTAATGAGATACCTAAACGACGAGATTTTTTCCAAGTTGAACCTGTAAATCGAGCCATAAGTTGACTCCTCCTTTTTGTTTTTTTCGCGAAAAACAAAAATATGATAAATGCTTAAGTGAGATATAGTATCTTTCCGTGCCTTCGCCTGTTAGCTTTGGTTACACAGCACGCCAACTAAGGGGATACCATAGAGCACCTTAATATTTATCTGCTACTCTCGTTTATTCACATTCATTCATTATATAGAGAATAAATCACGATGTCAACGTTTTTCGAACAACTTACTCAGCCATCTCCAGATGTTTCTCCAGAATCGCAGCAAATGCTTCCAGGCCAGCCTGGTCATCGGTATTGAAACGTTCTGTGATCGGAGCGTCGATATCCAGTACACCGTAGATCTCACCGTTCACCGTGAGGGGGACGACTATTTCAGATTTTGAGTTGGCATCGCACGCAATATGCCCCGGAAAGGCATGGACATCAGCAACAACCATGGTCTTATTCTCGCTGACCGCAGTCCCGCAGACGCCGCGTCCGACTGGTATAGTGACACATGCCGGCAGTCCCTGAAAGGGGCCGAGCTGTAACTGGTCGTTCTTCATTGTATAGAATCCCACCCAGTTGACGTCGTCCAGGAAGTAGTTCAGTAGACTTGAAGCGTTAGCCAGGTGGCTGATACGGTCGTTCTCGCCTGCAAGCAGGTGGTCAAGCGCTGTATTCAGGGCATTGTAATCTTTTATCTGTCCAGGTTGAAACATAGGATCACCTCATATCGTATTATCTGAAAATAAGTACTGTACTATATTTTAAGCATTCGCTCAAGTTTTCACAATAAAATAGTTTTTTACCCTCCTTTTTTACGTTATACTATTAAAGAATAAGTTGGAGGGAATAACGTTGATAATATATGTGACCGTATTAATAATCGTATTGATTCTGATAGCTGTCGGCGTCATGTTCTATTTAAGAAATCAAAGACGTACGGCTGTTGAGCAAGTGGAACTACGGAAAGATGAAATCAAAGCACTGCCTTTTCAGGATGAACTTGTTAAAGTGAAGGATCTCCAGCTTAAAGGTGAAGCAAAGATGAAGTTTGAGGACTGGAGATACAGCTGGCAGAAAATCCTGAAGGAGGACCTGGAGACGAGTGAGGTCCATATCAATGAAGCGGACGAGGCACTGGACCGCTTCAGGTTCAAGGAAAGCAGCGAACATATTGATCAGAGTCATCACGTACTTGATGATGCTGAGAGCAGGTACCAGCAGCTGTCGGCTCAGATTGATGACTACGTCAGACGGGCGAAGGATGACCGCGTGAAGTACGAGGAATGCCGCACCATCTACCGCGAAGCTAAACGGGATGTGCTGGCTAACCGTCATCAGTACGGCGATGCGGCCCGTCCGCTTGAAGAGAATATTGAACGCTTCCTTCCGGCTCTGCAGGAATATGAACAGTTCACGCGTGAGGGAAACTATGAATCTGCGCACTATAAAGTCAACGAGGTGCACGAGCAGATGACGCGTCTTAAATCAGATATGGACGAGATTCCGCTGCTGATTCGTGATGTCCAGAAGGAGCTGCCAGGTCAGTTCCAGGAGATCCGTTTCGGCTGCCGTGATTTAAAAGTGGAAGGCTATAATCTGGACCATGTGAAGGTCGACAGCAATCTCCAGACACTAAAAGGAAAGCTCAACCTCGTAGAACCATTGATTGCGAGACTGCAGCTGGACGAAGCTGAAGAGATCATCGGCAGTATCAACGGAACACTTGACGAGATGCTTGAACTGGTCGAGATCGAAGTCAGAGCGAAGAACAATGTCGAGAAGTCGAAGGAACTGATCACAGATGAACTCTTCTATGCGAAGGATATGAACTACACGCTCCGTACTGAGATTGAATATGTGCGTGAGAACTATTATATCGATGAAGAGGACATCCAGAATGTCCGTCAGTATGACAATGAGATTCAGAGTCTGATAGCGGTCTATGATGAGATTTTAAGCGAGATGTCGAAGTCGGCTGTACGATATTCTGAAGTTGAGGATAATCTCACTTATATCAAAGATCACGTCAGTGTCATCAATATGAATCAGGAGAAGATTCAGCACCATCTGACATCGCTGCGTGATTATGAGCGTGAGGCTCAGTCACACACACTGAAGATTCAGAGCCGTAAGGAAGAGGTCTTCCGTAAGCTGATGGCATCCAACCTCTCGAGCATCCCTGAACGCTTCATCATTATGAAGAATGAAATCGATATTGAGACACGCGAGGCACATGAGCTCTTCAATAAGCGTCCGATGCATGTGGAGCACGTCAGAGATAAAGTGAGAAAAGTGCTGTCAATGATGAATAATTTCGAGCAGGAAGCATTGACAATGCTTGACCAGGCGGCTTATGCTGAAGCTCTGATTCAGTACGGCAACCGTTACCGTAAAGATCATGCTGAACTGAATAAAGATCTGAACGAAGCAGAACGTCTTTTCAGCAACAACCGTTACAAACGTGCCGTGGAAATTGCTGAGGCAGCTATTGAACGGGTCAGCCCGGGTGCGCCAGCTCAGATTGAAAAAAGAATGAACCAGATGAATTAAGGCCGGAGAAAAGACTTTATGAAGTCTTTTTTCTTTTTTATGACTTAGAGAGGTGAAATAATGATTTATTTTGATAACAGCGCAACAACAAAGCCTGATAAGGAAGTCCTTGAGACCTTTAATAAAGTAAGCGAGAATTATTTCTTCAACCCAGCGAGTCCGCATGCTAAAGGAATTGAAGCAGACAAACTGCTGGAATCCGCGCGCGAGCAGATCAGGAAACTGCTGAAGCTTGAGAAACAGTCCGTTGTCTTTACGAGCGGTGCGACAGAATCAAACAATCTGATTCTGACAGGTATGGCGCGTGCCAAAAAACAGTTCGGCCGCACGATCATCACGACAAAACTTGAACATCCTTCTGTGCTTGAGACAGTGCGTGCACTTGAGGGCGAAGGCTTTATCATACAGTACATGCGCTTCAAGGACGACGGCAAGCTCGATATGGAACATCTGGAAGGCCTGCTGACGTCTGATGTCATTCTTATTGCCATGATGCATGTCAATAATGTGATGGGCGCGATACTGCCTGTCGCAGAAGTGGCAGAGAGAATAGCAGGTTATCCGAAGATTCATTTCCATGTCGACTGTGTGCAGTCGTTCGGTAAAGTCCCGCTTCAGACAGAAGGGGTCCACAGCTTCAGTTTAAGCGGTCATAAATTCAACGGCCTGAAAGGACAGGGCCTTCTCGTCTTCAGTCAGCTGAAGACAATTACGCATACGGTCTTCGGCGGCGGACAGGAGTATGGCTTCAGAAGCGGTACAGTCAATGTGCCGTCAGACGTCGCTTTGAGCCGGGCGATGCGTCTGACGCTTGATGACTACGAGATGCAGCGCGCGCGACTCTACCAGATGAAAGGAGAGATCGAGCGCTACGTCAAACAGTTTCCGGGCATCCGGCTGAATTCTCACCATGACGGTGCTCCGCATATCGTCAATCTGTCATTCACAGGCGTCAAAGGTGAAGTCATTGTCAACGCATTCTCCAAACGTGATATCATGGTCTCTACAACGAGTGCCTGCTCATCAAAGCGTGCGAAATTGAACGAGACATTGACTGCGCTGCATGTACCGGACAAGGCGATAACAGGCAGCATCAGAATTTCATTGTCAAAACATAATACAGCGGAAGAAGTTCATAGATTCAACGAAGTATTCAGAGAAATATATGAAGAAGTAGAGGAGCTACTGGAAAAATGAGATATGATCAGTTATTAGTCAGATACGGTGAACTGACGTTAAAAAGTGGCAACCGTCATACATTTGTGAATAAACTGAAAGGAAACATCAAACATGCGCTCATCCCGCTTATCGGCTATGAGGTGCATGCGAACCGCGACCGGATGTATATCCATCTGAGTGACGAGATTGATGTGGAAGAAGTGATCAGACGCGTATCCAGGGTATTCGGTGTCCATTCGGTCAGCCCGGTTATGCGTGTCGATAAAGAAATCGAGACAGTGAGAGAAGCTGCAGTGGTCGTCGCACAAGATGTAGACGAAGAAGGAAAGACATTCAAGATTGATGTCAAGCGTTCCGATAAGAGCTATCCAATGGAGACGTTTGAACTGCAGCAGGTCCTCGGTGGAGCTGTACTGAACGGCATCGACCATCTTAAGGTCAATGTCAGACAGCCGGACTACAGAATCCAGGTGGAGATCAGAAGGGATGCCGCCTATCTTTACTCCCGCGTCATTAAAGGGGCAGGGGGGCTTCCTGTCGGCACTGGCGGCAAGACACTCCTTATGCTGTCAGGGGGTATTGATTCACCGGTCGCGGGCATTGAAGTGATGAAGCGCGGTGTGACGATTGAAGCGATTCATTTTCATTCACCGCCCTTTACAAGCGATGAAGCGAAACAGAAAGTGATTGATCTGACCCGTATCATGGCGGAGACAGCAGGCGAGATCAAACTTCATCTTGTGCCGTTCACTGATATCCAGAAGACCATCCACAAAGTGATTCCTGAAAATATGACGATGACATCAACACGGCGTATGATGCTGGCAATAGCAGAGCAAGTGGCGAACCAGATCGGTGCACAGGCGATTGTCAACGGCGAGAACCTCGGTCAGGTCGCAAGTCAGACGCTCGGCAGTATGCATGCCATCAATGCGGTGACATCCATGCCAATCCTCAGACCCCTCCTGACACTGGATAAAGACGAAATCATCCTGAAGGCGAAAGACATCGGTACATTTGAGACCTCGATCAAGCCGTTTGAAGATTGCTGTACCATCTTCACACCTAAGAATCCGAAGACCAATCCTAAGTTAGAGAAAGTGGAGAAATTTGAAAGCAAGTACAATTTCGATACGATGATCCAGGAAGCGATAGCAAATACAGAGGTTATGACCCTCACAAAAGAACGGGAAGCGGTACAGGGCTTCAGCGAGCTGCTCTAAGAAATTAAGCGGGATGAAATGATATTTCATCTCGTTTTGTTATACTTAAATGCCTGAGGATGATAGACAGTTGATTTGTCTTCCACTATAGTTGAAGAAAAGGGGGATAGCGATGGATATACAAATGCTGATGATAATCATCTTCTTCGGTTTTCTGGCCGCTTTTATTGATGCAGTGGTAGGAGGAGGCGGATTGATTTCGACACCTGCTCTTCTAGCGACGGGCATGCATCCGGCGATTGCGCTTGGTACGAATAAGCTCGCAAGCTCCTTCGGCTCGCTCACCTCAACAATCTCGTTCATCCGTTCAGGTAAGGTTGATTTCAACATAGTGGGCAAGCTCTTTCCACTGTCTTTCATCGCCTCCATATTCGGGGCACTGACAGCGACAGTGCTGCCACCTGCCCTCTTAAAACCCATCATCATTATTGCCTTATCGGTGGTGCTGATTTATACGCTCGTAAAAAAAGACTGGGGAACAGAGACGACATATAAGAAACTATCACCCGTCCACATGTTCTTCTTCTGTACGATACTCGTGCTGATCGGTTTCTATGATGGCTTTATCGGCGGGGGCACAGGCAGCTTCCTCTTATTTACCCTATTGTTCGTCGGTTTTGATTTTCTCCGCGCAGCCGGCAATGCGAAGTTTCTGAACTTTGCTTCGAATATCGGTGCCTTACTGCTTTTCATGTATATGGGGAAGGTGGATTACTTCGTCGGTATAGTCATGGGACTATCGATGATAGCAGGGAGTTATGCCGGCAGTCAGTTCGCGCTGAAAAAAGGTGTATCATATGTCAGGCTGCTCTTTATGACGGTGACGATTCTACTGATCGGCAAGAATGCCTATGACTATATCATGACGCATTTCATATAATCTTCTGTTATTGCTTATCCTTGGGCGCCATTTCTGGTATATTATAAGAGAATACTAAATGTTGGAAAGGGAGATTAGATGAGTAAACGTATTATTGCTTTATTAGTTGCAGCTGCACTGCTGATCCTCGGAGTTGCTTCGTCTCTATTTACATCGAATGTCACTGAGAGCTTCACGAAGGAACTTGAAGGACAGATGAACATGGATAGGCTTTCGCAGAATACGATTGAAGGCAGCGATGCCAGCAACCGCATTGCCCGTGTCGAAGTGGATGGGGTTATCCAGGATACTGGCAGTCCAACCATGTTCGCGGCCGAGACTTATAATCATGAACGTATGATGAGGGAACTTGAAGAGATCAAGGCAGACCAATCAATCAAAGGTATGCTGATGGTCGTCAACTCTCCTGGCGGTGGCGTCTATGAAAGTGCAGAGATCCATGACAAAATAGAAGAGATTAAAAAGTCAGGCAAGAAAGTCTATGTGGATATGAAGAATGTTGCGGCGTCAGGCGGTTACTATATCTCAGCGCCGGCAGATAAAATCTTCGCCTCAAGAGAAACGCTGACAGGTTCGCTGGGTGTCATCATGCAGTCCATGAACTACAAGGAACTGGCGGATAAATACGGTGTCAAGTTCAATACAATCAAAAGTGGTGCCCATAAAGATATCATGAGTCCGACAAAAGAGATGGATGCAGAGGAACGCAGGATTCTGCAGTCACTTGTTGATGAGAGTTATAATGCGTTCGTCAACGTGATTTCAGAAGGGCGTAATATGCCGGAAGCTAAAGTGAGAAAACTGGCAGACGGACGTGTGTATTCAGGCTTACAGGCACAGAAAAATGGTCTTGTTGATGAACTGGGACTTGAAGAAGACGCGCTGAAAGCACTGAAGAAAGCAATCAAAGCAGAAAACGCAGAAGTCATTGAGTTTGCGCCGGCTGATTCTATTTTCAGTACTAATCCATTTGCAGCGCAGTCATTCGTACAGAAAATGATGGGGAATGATGACTTGACAGCTATTCAGGAGCTTTTAGCTAAACGTCAGGGTACAACACCAATGTACCTGTACGGAGAGTAGGTGTGATGATGAATGAAAGAGTGATATACCCGTCGTTAGAAGGTTATGAGCGAGATGTCATCAACAGTACGCATGCAGGTTTCGGTTCCAGACTTGTCGCTTATTTAGTGGATGGCATCGTGATCGGCAGCTTGAAGAACATTCTGTTAAATCCGCTGGCAAACCTATTCAACTGGGATCTCAGCCAGTATTTTCTCGCACCGATTTTCAGCATCGGTAATATGGCGACCGCACTGATTTACTTCCTGTATTTCATACTGATGACCTGGTTCTTCCGTGCCACACTCGGCAAGATGCTGATGGGACTTAAAGTCGTATCGACTACTGGTGCGAAGCTGACATTTCTGCAGGTGCTGACACGTGAGTGGTTCGGACGTTATATCAGCGGCTTTCTGTGGAGCCTGCTATACCTGGTTGTCCTGTTCAACCCGAAAAAGCAGGGCATACATGATATGCTCAGCGACACGGTCGTTATTCATGAGAGACAGGAACGACTGCGCGACAGACTGGAATCCGGTATGAAACAAAATAATTCGCTTTAACTTCAATTCGTGATAAATTAAAGAGGAACTTATTCATAAGGAGGAATTATCAATGACACAAGTTACATTTAAAAATTCACCTGTTACTTTACTTGGCGAACAAGTTAAAGAAGGTACAGTAGCACCTGACTTCTCAGTGCTTGCCAACGATTTAAGCGTTCGTACTTTAGCTGACTTTGAAGGCAAGAAGAAACTGATCAGCGTGGTACCATCGATCGATACAGGTGTGTGCAGCCAGCAGACACGCCGTTTCAACGAAGAGGCATCTGGCGTTGACAATGCAGTTGTTATCACCATTTCATGTGACCTGCCATTTGCCCAGTCTAAGTGGTGTGCAGCTAATGGGCTTGACAATGTTGTAACACTCAGCGACCATAAAGAATTATCTTTCGGTTCAGGCTACGGTGTTGTAATGGAGGAATTGAGATTACTCGCACGTTCAGTATTCGTACTGGATACGGATAATAAAGTCGTTTATATGGAAATCGTACCAGAAGGAACAGATCATCCGGACTACGACAAAGCAGTTGAAGCTTTAAAATCACTTTAACAATCTGAACTGCCCTTAATGGGCAGTTTTTATTTGAAAGGAAATAATATGGAAACGATGATTGAGACATTATTCAAGAAGCTAGATGGGAAAGCGAAGGAACTTCAGCAGGAGAATGGTCATAGTTATATTGAGAACTTAGGCCTGAGTCTTGAAGCTATCTACATGCATGACCGTGAGCTGTTAGAGCGCAGTACACTCTCAGATAGAAGAAAGGCCTTTCAGTTTGCCTATTTAAGCATGCTGAAAGAAGAGATGATACAGCCGAACCACCAGATCACACCCGACAGCATCGGTTATTTTGTGAGCTATATGGTGAAGATGTTCACAGAAGAACAGCAGAACCTATCAGTAGTGGATATCGGCAGTGGCACAGGGCACCTGTCAGCCACTATCAATGAACAGAATCCTGAAAAAATGTTCCAGCATTCATTAGTGGAAGTGGACCCGGTGCTCGCACGTGTCAGTGTTCATCTGGCTAACTTTCTGGAAGTGCCGTTTGATATTTACCCGCAGGATGCGATTATGCCGCTTGCTGTAGAAGAGGCTGATATTGTTGTCGGTGATCTGCCGGTCGGCTATTATCCTGTCGATGAACGCAGTCATGACATGAAGCTAGGTTTCACTGAAGGCCACAGCTTCTCCCATCATCTGATGATTGAACAGAGCATCAAGGCACTTAAGCCTGGTGGATTCAGCTTTCTTGTCGTGCCGAGCCAGTTATTCGAGCATGATAGAGTGGAACAGCTGCAGCATTTCATTGCTACAGAATCGATTATGCAGGCATTTCTTAATCTGCCTAAAAGTCTCTTCAAGACAGAAAGTGCTCAGAAATCTATCTTAGTTCTGCAGAAAAAACCTGAACAGAAAGTAGCGCCTGTAGAAGTTTTACTCGCAAATATACCGGACTTCAAAGATGGCACAGCCATGAAGAAATTCCTAGATGAATTCAATGAATGGTATCAAATAAACAGAAAAAATAAATAACTGTTATATTCATTGATTAATTGCTGTAATAATGGTTAAATAGCATATGTATATCATTTACTAGGAGGATATTTATGAAAAAGATTATGGCGATCAACGCCGGTAGTTCTTCATTAAAATTCCAGTTATTCGAAATGCCGGAAGAAAAAGTACTGACTAAAGGTCTTGTGGAAAGAATCGGCATGAAAGATTCTATCTTCACTATAACAGTGAACGGCGAAAAAGTAACACAGACTCTGGACATCAAAGGCCATGAACAAGCGGTCAACATGATGCTGGATGAAATGAAAAAACACGGTATCATCAACGACATCAATGATCTTGATGGCACTGGCCACCGTGTTGTTCAAGGGGGCGACCTGTTCCCGACTTCAGCGCTCGTCACTGAAGAAGTAGAAAAACAGATTGAAGACCTGATTGAGCTGGCGCCGCTTCATAACGGTCCGAACCTGATGGGTATTCGTGCATTCCGTAAGATGTTACCGAATATTCCTCACGTTGCCGTGTTCGATACGTCATTCCATTCAACGATGCCTGAATCCGCATTCTTATATAGTACTCCTTATGAATACTATACAGAATATGGTATCCGTAAATACGGCGCACACGGTACAAGCCACAAATATGTATCACAGCGTGCAGCTGAATTAATGGATCGTCCAGCAGAAGAGCTTAAGATCATCACTTGTCATATCGGTAATGGTGCTTCTATCACTGCTGTGGACGGTGGTAGATCAGTCGATACTTCTATGGGCTTCACGCCACTTGCCGGTGTAACGATGGGGACACGTACAGGTGACATCGATCCTGCAGTCGTTCCTTTTGCGATGGAGAAAACAGGCAAATCAGCTGAAGAGATTATTCTGAATGTCTTCAATAAACAGTCCGGTATTTTAGGGATCACAGGTATTTCAAGTGACCTGCGTGACGTTGAAATTGCAGCAGAAGAAGGCAACGAGCGTGCACAACTTGCGTTGGATATCTATGTTGACCGCATCCAGAAATATATCGGTGCCTATACAACAGTTCTTCAAGGATTAGATGCGATTGTCTTCACAGCAGGTGTGGGTGAGAACTCTGACGTTATCCGCGCTAGAATCCTGGAAGACTTCAAATTCTTAGGTGTTGAATATTCACCGGAGCTCAACAACGGCTTACGCGGTAAAGAAGCATTCATCAATACAGAAGATTCTAAAGTAAAAGTAATGGTCATCCCTACTGAAGAAGAAGTCATGATTGCTCGTGACACAATGGTCTTTGGTCACATTGAAGCATAATGCAATGAAAAGAAGCCCGAAGTCACAGCTGTGACTTCGGGCTTCTTCTCTTTTACTGGTGATCCTGTTTGAACTGTTCAGTCGCGACCTCAGGCTCGAAGCTTTCTGGCAGTGTTTCAGTGCGGACAACGAGGACGTCACATTCTGCATGACGGACAATCGCTTCTGAGACAGAACCGATGATGAATCGTTCCACTGCGTTCAGACCTGTAGAACCGCACATGATGAGATCCACGTTCAGCTTAGCGGCAAGTTTTCTCGGGATGATTGTTTTAGGGGAACCGTATTCAGTGTAGACTTCTACATGGCTTACACCGCGGTTGATCGCTGCTTCTTTGTAACCTTCAAGCAGCTTGCTGCTATAGTGTGCAGCGCGTTCGGATATCGAACGATCATAGGCTTCAACACTGGCATAGCTTCTGGTATCGATGACATTGACGATAGAAAGCGTTGCGTCATTACGTTTCGCAACTTCGACCGCTTTATTGAAAGCCCACTCCGCTTCACTTGAACCATCGACAGCAATCAGAATATTTTGATAGAACAACATACAAATCCCTCCCATTATTTTTTACACCCTTATTATACCACTTTTGAGCAGGAAATGTTTGCGTTTTCATTTTAAAGTGTTAAACTGAAAACGCAATCAATTATAGGGAGGAATTTTAAATGATTATCGGTGTACCTAAGGAGATTAAAAACAATGAAAACCGTGTCGCTCTGACACCAGCGGGCGTCTATTCATTGGTTCAGTTCGGCCACGAAGTTCTTGTAGAAACAACTGCTGGAGAAGGTTCATACTTCACGGATGAAGATTACACAGAAGCGGGCGGTAAAATTGTCCCTTCAGCTGCAGAAGCATGGCAGGCTGAGATGGTGATGAAAGTCAAAGAACCACTCGCAGCAGAATATCAGTATTTCAGAGAAGATCTGATTCTTTTCACTTATCTTCATTTAGCTCCTGAACCAGAACTGACTCAAGCATTGCTTGACAACAAAGTAGTCGGTATCGCTTACGAAACAGTGCAGGCTGACAATGGTTCATTACCGCTTCTGTCACCGATGAGTGAAGTAGCTGGACGTATGGCTACTCAGATCGGTGCCCAGTACTTACAACGTACAGGCGGCGGTAAAGGTATCTTACTTGCGGGTGTACCAGGGGTTGAAAAAGGTAAGGTAACAATCATCGGTGGTGGACAGGCCGGCACAAACGCAGCAAAAATGGCAGTAGGACTTGGCGCTGACGTGACTATCCTCGATTTAAATCCCGCTCGTCTTGCCCAACTTGACGATCTGTTCGGCAGCAAAGTGCAGACATTGATGTCTACACCATTCAATATCGCTGAGAGCGTTAAAAACAGTGATCTAGTTATCGGTGCAGTCCTCATTCCGGGTGCAAAAGCGCCTAAACTTGTGACTGAGGAAATGATCAAATCCATGAATCCGGGTTCAGTGGTCATCGATATCGCGATCGATCAAGGCGGTATCTTCGAAACGACTGACCGCATCACTACACATGATGATCCAACTTATGTTAAACATGATATCGTTCACTATGCAGTAGCGAATATGCCGGGAGCAGTTCCGCGTACTTCTACAATGGCCTTGAACAATGCGACGATCCCTTATGCATTACAAATCGCTAACAAAGGTTATGTTGAAGCTGTGAAAAATAATAAAGCACTTCATAAAGGTATCAATACTTTAAACGGTTATGTGACATTCAAAGCTGTTGCTGATGATCAAGGACTGGAATATAAAGATGCAAGTGAATTACTTGCTGAAATGTAAGAATCAAAAAGAAGACATGAAATGTTTCATGTCTTCTTTTTATTTTGTCATGATTTTGGATAGTGAGTCAGTACTTCATAACCCTCTTTGGTCACTAAAATATCATCTTCAACGCGCACACCGACTTCTCCAGCTACATAGACACCTGGTTCAATCGTGAAAACCATGCCTTCTTTCAGCACGTCCTCATTCGCTGATGAGATATCGGGAAACTCATGGACACTGATACCGAGACCATGACCGAGGCGATGCGGGAATTCCTCACCGTATCCCTGTTCTTTGATATAGTCACGGGCAGCTGCATCGATATCAGCGATTCTGACGCCCGGTTTCACAAGTTCGATTGCCCGTCGGTTTGCTTCTGTCACAATCGCGTGAACCTGATTATGCAGTTCACTTGTCTCGCCGAATGCGAGGGTTCTTGTGATATCCGAGCAGTAGCCTTTGTAGACGACACCTAAATCAAAGAGAACGTAGTCACCTTCCTTCAGTGTACGGCTGCCGGGGGTGCCATGCGGACTTGCTGCATGATCACCGAATAGGACCATCGTATCGAAGCTCATCGCAGTGATTCCATCGATTGCAAGCATCTTGTTCTCGATGCTTCTGACAACCTCGATTTCACTGATGCCTGCTCTCAAGTTGGCGGCACCCAGTCTGACCGCTTCATCGGCATATCGCGCGGCTTCCTTCAGTATACTGATTTCCTCTGCAGTCTTGATATTACGCATATCTTTGATGGACTGGTCGATAGCGATGGTTTCCTTGACTGAGAAATACTGCTTGAGCTGTTCCAGACGGGCAACTGTCAGGTGCCCGCTTTCGATACCGAGCCGGCTGAGTCCGAATTCTCTGAGCAGGTAAGGGTTGTCCGTATCCAGATAGCCGATGATCGTGCCCTTGAATACTGCCTTCGCTGCTGCCACTTCCATTTTAGGTACGAAGAGCGTACATTCATCTTCAGTCACCAGTAAAGCAAGCAGACGTTCATGCGGATTGGACAGGAAACCTGTCAGATAGTTGATGTTCTCTGGATTAGAAATCCAGATGCCATTCAGCTCTGCTGAGGCGATGAGCTGCTTAAGCGTTTCTAGCTTTTGGTTGTTCATTTCTCTTCACTCCTTCATATGTCCTATCATATCAAAAGACGGATTGATGAGGTATAATAACAGTATACAAATAATAAGGAGTGAAGACAGATGGAAGTAACTTTTCACGGACAATCCTGTATTTCTTTTGAAGCGAACGGCAAAAAGGTCATCGTTGATCCCTTTATTTCAGGTAATCCGCTGACTGACCTGTCAGCAGATGAGGTGGAAGCTGATTTTATCATTTTATCGCATGGACACGGCGATCATCTAGGTGATACCGTAGCAATCGCAGAACGGACAGGTGCGATGGTGATCGCGCTGCCTGAGACGATAGATTATCTGTCGGCAAAAGGGGTGGAAAATGGTCATCCGATGAATATCGGCGGCAATGTCGAATTCGGTTTCGGTAAAGTGAAATTCGTGCAGGCTTTCCACAGCAGTTCCTTCACGGAAGAAGAGGGTAGAATCATTTATCTCGGCATGCCCTGCGGTCTCATCTTCACGATTGAAGGAAAGGTCATCTATCATACCGGCGACACGGGCCTGTTCTCTGATATGCAGCTGATTGCAGAAAGACACCCGGTCGACCTCTGTTTCATTCCGATCGGCGACAACTTCACAATGGGTATTGACGATGCGAGCTATGCAGTCAACACCTTCATCAAGCCGAAGATTGCAGTGCCGATTCATTACAATACATTCGACATTATCAAGCAGGATCCAGAAGAGTTCAGAAGTAAGGTGGACGGCAGGGTCGAAATCATTCAGCCGGGAGAATCCATCACACTATAATTGAGGTGCAGCATGACGAAACATGAACAGATAATCAACCATATAGAAAGCCTGAAGGTAGGCAGTAAGATTTCAGTCAGACAGATCGCAAAGGATCTGTCTGTTTCTGAGGGAACGGCATACCGCGCAATCAAGGATGCGGAAAACCGGGGCATCGTCTCAACGATGGAACGTATCGGTACGATTCGTATCGAGAAGAAGACACGTGAAGCGATTGAAAATCTGACATTTGCTGAAATCGTCAAGATTATTGACGGTCAGATGCTCGGCGGACGCACCGGCCTGCATAAATCACTGTCACGTTTTGCAATCGGTGCGATGGAGAAAGAGGATGTCGTCAAATATCTCGGCGATAACACGCTGCTGATTGTCGGTAACAGACAGGATATTCAGCAGCTGGCCCTGGAAAAAGGCAGTGCGGTGCTCGTGACAGGCGGCTTCTCTATCAGTGATTCAGTCAGACAGCTGGCGGATCAGAAAGGACTCCCTATTCTGTCGACGAGCCATGATACGTTTGCAGTGGCGAATATCATCAACCGTGCACTCTATGACCAGCTTATCAAGCAGGAAGTGCTGACGGTTGCTGAGATTCTGATTCCGGCAGATGTCACTTCTGTACTGTATGAAAATGATACGGTCGGTGACTGGAAACAGCTGTCGCACAGTTCCGGGCATACCCGATTCCCGGTGCTGGATGAACAGAGGCGCGCATACGGGATTGTCACGAACAAAGATGTTATCGATCTTGATAACAGTACGAAGATCAAGAAAGTGATGACTAAAAATCCGATTACCGTCAATATCAGTTCGACGATAGCGACGTGTGCCCATGTGATGATCTGGGAAGGGATTGAACTCCTGCCCGTTGTCAATAAGCATCATCGCCTGATCGGTATTGTCACAAGGGAAGATGTCCTTCGTGCGATGCAGTCAATCGAGAGACAGCCGCAGATCGGCCATACGCTGAACGACCAGGTGCTGAAACAGATGCGTTTTGATGACAAGGTCACGGTCCGGGTTACACCGCAGATGTCCAATCAGCTCGGTACGATGAGTAAATCAGTGTTCATTGCTATGATAGAAGAGGCGACGAAACACCTGCTGAAACGTGAACGTCGGGGAGAAGCACTGATTGAGAGCATGAACATCTACTTCCTGAAGACCGTGCCGATTGATTCAGTGCTCACTATTTCATTCGATATGCTGGACCTTGGTCGTAAATTCGCCAAGATGGAAGTCACTATTTATTCGGAGCAGGAGATCGTCTCTAAAGCGATGATGATGTGTCAGCTGATTGAGGCATAAAAAAAGAAAGCCTAAGCTTTCTTGTCGTTCTCGAGTTCAGCCCACGCACGGTCCTCTTCATCGAAATACTGCTCAAAATAACGGCCCGCACGGACGCCGTAACTGATATTCGCAACCGCAAAGACGATCAGTACGGCGCAGATCAGATAGGCCACGAGTGTCGTGAACAGCAGGATCTGATTGAAAGCGAACGCGATAAGGAAGATGCCGAACATCATTCTACCGCGCGCACGGTACCAGGCTTTACGCACTTCACGGTTTGTTCTGAAGTAGCGCGCAATCTGGTATAACGTCAGAACAAGCGAGAAGATCATGATGGCCACTGTGAGTGACACGATATAAGGTAATATTGTATTCCACATAATGAACAACCTCCAACTGCATTATAGCAGAGGTGAACAGCTAAAAGGAGAAACTATGACTAAAAACAGTATCAAATTATTGCTGAACTGGCTTAACACTTATGAGACTATTATCCTGCACCGTCATGTCAGACCCGACCCTGATGCGCTCGGCTCACAGCTCGGACTGAAGATGCTGCTGAAGAAGATGTATCCCAGCAAGAAGATACTGGCGGCAGGGGAAACGGTTGATAATCTCGCTTTTATAGGAGAGATGGATCATGTTTCGGACAGCGACTATAACGGTGCACTGGTCATCGTGCTTGATACAGCGAATGCGCCGCGTATTGATGATCAACGCTTCAGATCAGGGGAGAAGCTGGTCAAAATCGATCATCATCCCCCTGTAGATGACTACGGAGATATCAATCTCGTGGATATAAAAGCGTCCTCAACGAGTGAGATCATCGCTGAACTGGTGATGAACTTCGGTTACGGTAAGGACTATCTGAACAAGGCTATCGCCAGATGTCTCTACATCGGCATTGTCGGAGATACGGGGCGTTTTCTCTTCAATAATACAACGGTCAGGACCATGCAGATTGCGGGTCTGCTGCGTGAATATGATTTTGACCATACGGCGATGATCAATCAGATGCAGCAACGTTCACTGAAGAGCATACATTTTCAGGGCTATGTGCTGCAGAACTTCAACTATGAGGACCATGTCGGCTCTATCTTCATCACGCCTGAGCTGTTGGAGCAGTTTGACATCAGTGCCAATGAAGCCTCACTTTTCGTCAACAGCATGAGTGATGTGGAGGGAATAGAGGCATGGGTATTCGCTGTGGATGAAGGTGATCAGATCCGTGTCCGCATCAGAAGTAAGCGTGTCACAATCAATGAGCTGGCGGCACGTTACAATGGTGGAGGTCATCCGCTGGCAAGCGGAGCGACGGTCTATAGTCCAGAGGAACTGGATCAGCTGATAGAGGAACTGAAATCAATCGTAAAATAATGAGGTGAGTGTGATGGTTGTTCATTTAAATATCCATACAGCTTATGACCTGCTGGCTTCTACCGTGAGAATCGATGAACTGATCAGTCGGGCTAAAGAGGACGGCCAGACAGCACTCGCCATCACAGACACGAACGTTATGTACGGTGTACAGACCTTCTACTCCCAATGTCTGGCGGCAGGGCTGAAACCGATCATCGGTATGACGGTCTATCTGACGAATGGGATTGATAAGACAGAGACGGTCCTGCTTGCAAAGGATCTTGAGGGCTATCATAATCTGATGCGCCTGTCTTCACGCATTCATCTGAAGGAGCTGACAGTCGTTTCTGAAAGTATGCTGGCACAGTATTCCAAGGGGCTGATTCTTATATTCAAGCAGGCTTCTGAGAGCCTTTTATCAAAGTTTGAGGGCAGTTATGGCTGTCATCTGTCAGCTGTTGCTGAGGAGAGAAAGGTCTATCTCTCAAGTGTGAAATATCTGGAGCCATCCGGACTTACTGACCTGAATGTGCTGCAGGCCATCGACAGCAATACCAGACTGTCTCTGCAGCGCGTCACAGGGGAGGATTACTTCCGGAGAAAATCAGAATTTGAACATGTTGAGCCTGCATATATTGAAGCGACTGAGCGACTGGCAGCTATGTGCGAGGTTGAGATCCCACGTCTCAAGCATCTGCCGAAGTTCGAGACGCCGAACGGGGAATCCAGTGATGATTATTTATGGCAACTGCTGGAGGAAGCGGCACGAGACTACGGAGAGGATTATCAGGAACGGCTGACAAGGGAATACGATATCATCAGACGGATGGAATTCAGTGATTATTTCCTGATTGTCAGCGATCTTGTCCGCTATGCAAAAAGTAGAGGAATTCTTGTCGGACCGGGACGGGGCTCTTCAGGCGGTTCTCTGATCAGTTATCTGCTCGATATCACGATGATCGACCCGCTTGAACATCATCTGCTGTTCGAACGTTTTCTGAATCCGGAACGCGTCACCATGCCGGACATCGATATCGATTTTGAGGATACGAGGCGCCATGAAGTGATTGATTACTGTGTCGATAAATACGGGCCGTTCAATGTCAGCGGTATCGTGACATTCGGTCATCTGACGGCACGGGCTGTTATGCGGGATGTCGGTCGGGTACTGCAGTTCTCAGATGCAGACCTCAAACTGATCTCTCACTTGATTCCACGTAAATTAGGCATCACACTGAACAGTGCTTATGCGGTGGATGAATTCAGGACCTTTGTCGATAAAGACGCACGACACCGGCAATGGTTTGAAATCGCAACGAGACTTGAAGGATTACCACGCCATACGTCCACCCATGCCGCAGGAATAATCATTCATGACCAGCTCCTGACTGATTATGTACCACTGATCAAAGGGGATGCCCTTAATCTGACACAATGGACGATGACAGAAGTCGAGCATCTTGGTCTGCTCAAGATCGATTTTCTAGGACTCCGCAATCTGACGACCATTCAGCGGGTTCTCAATCAGATCAGGCAGAATTTTACGACCAAAACGATTGACTATCATGACCCTGCGGTCTTTGAGGCGTTCAGTCGGGCTGATACAACGGGAATATTCCAGCTCGAGTCCTCTGGAATCAGACAGGTACTCCGCCAGCTGCAGCCCCAGCACTTCGAAGATATTGTCGCCGTTCTCAGTCTGTACAGACCCGGTCCCATGGAACAGATACCTGTCTATATTGAAAGACGCCATGGCCAGCCTTTTGAATATCTTCATCCGGACCTCGAGCGGATTCTGAAGTCAACTTACGGCGTTATCATCTATCAGGAACAGATCATGCAGATCGCCAGTCAGTTTGCTGGCTTCTCACTCGGTGAAGCTGATAATCTGCGCCGTGCGATGAGTAAGAAGAAACGGGATGTACTGGAAGCAGAGCGACAGCATTTCATTGAAGGCAGCAGGCAGAAGGGCTATGACGGGCAGACAGCTGAAGCGATATATGAACTGATCATGAAGTTCGCGGACTATGGGTTTCCTAGAGCACATGCCGTCGCCTATGCACAGATCGCCTATATGATGCTCTATCTGAAGGTTCACTATCCCACTTACTTCTACGCGGCGACAATGAGTAATGTGATTGGCAGCGAAGAGAAACTCTCTGAACTGATCAGTGAGATGAAGGCGAAGCAGATTCCATTTGTACCGCCTGCAATCAACCAGTCTCACTGGTTCTTCAGAGCGGACGGACACAAAGTGATTCTGTCACTCGGCATGATCAAAGGTGTGGGTTACAGAACGGTCATGGATATTATAGAGGAGCGAAAAAAAAGACCGTTCGACGATATCTATGACTTTATGCAGCGTCTGCCGAAGCGGTCCGTGAACAAGGCCGCACTGGAAGCCATGATTGTCACCGGTGTGTTTGATGAGTTCGGCCGGAACAGGGCCACACTTCTCGCTTCGATGGACAGCATCATGGATATGGAGAAGGCCCAGGAAGGTGATCATTTTCTTGAGGAGCTGGGCCTCAGTCTGAAGAAAAGTTATCAGGAGAAAGAAGAGATGCCTGCTGAGAAACTGACCGCCTATGAAGCTGAGTACCTCGGTTTTTATCTGTCCCCTCACCCGGTAGAAGAGCTCTTCAATGCACACCTTTACCTGCCGCTCTTTAAGGTAAAAGGTATGACTGAGAGCAGCTGGCTGCTCGTTGGTCTGACTGCGGTCAGAAAAATCCGTACCAAAAAAGGACAGCCCATGGCGTTTGCGACAGCGACTGATGGCGCCACTGAAATAGAGCTGGTTATCTTCCCCGATGTATTCAGCAAGGTGGAGTCACTGCTTGGTGGAAAAGAAGTGGTGATCAAAGGGAAAAAGGACACCGGTGGTAAGATTATCCTGACCGAGATGCAGAGTTTCTCTGCCTTTAAAGATGAGTTTATGAACCGGGTCAAGGAGATCTATATTCTGAAGGAACCGGCAGTTGAACTGGAGTCAGGGCCGATTGCGCTTTATCTGTTCAACTATACAACGGGTGACTCAGTGAAGAAGGGGTCAGTCAGCAGACAGACAATGACAACGCTTCTTGAGCATTATCCGCCTGAGCTCATCCGACTGATTTAATCTTTATAAAGGTGATTGATTATGATATATTAAACCGTAGTGGTCAGACCACTTCGGTTTTTTAATTTATTAATAGGAGTCATTCAATGAACAGCATAAAGCAAAAAGGTTTTATTTCTGTCGTTAAAGAACTGGAGACTTATATGATTGAGCATGATCTAGCAGCAGGTGATAAGCTTCCTTCCGAACGGGATCTGAGTGAGAAAATGAATCTCAGCCGTTCAAGCATCCGTGAGGCGTTAAGAGCGATGGAGCTGATCGGCATCATCACCACTAAAAGGGGAGAAGGGACATTCCTCTCGAACGTGGATGACCATCAGCTTTTTGAGATAATCGGCCGATTTCTGATCTATTCAGACAAGCAGAAAAAAGAAATAACGGAATTCAAGGAACTGCTGGAACAGTTTATCGATCGAAAAGGTGACAGCAACCGCATTATATTCCGTGTCTATAGACTGATCACTCATTATGAGAGAGTGTTCAGCGGGAAGGAGAAAAAGGATGTTTAAAGATATTTTCAAACGCAACAATAAAAATAAGAAATATGTGGCAGTCCCTAAAATAAAAGCAACAGATGTACCGGAAGGCATTATGGTGAAATGTCCGAAATGCGGCAAAATCATGTACACGAAAGAACTCAATAAAAATCTGAACGTCTGTGTGGAGTGCAATTTTCACCTGACGATGACTGCGCATGAGCGGATCAATCATCTGGCAGATAAGGACAGCTTCGTCGAGTTCGACAGTGACATGATCTCTGAGAATATACTCGACTTTCCTGACTATATACCGAAAGTAGAAAAAGACAGAAAGAAAACCGGTCTTAATGAAGCAGTGGTGACAGGTACCATCAAGATCGACGGGATGCCGCTGGGTATCTGTGTCATGGATTCAAGATTCCGCATGGGCTCGATGGGCGCTGTTGTTGGTGAGAAAATCTGCCGTGTCATCGATCACTGTACGGAGCAGAAGATGCCATTTGTTATCTTTACAGCCAGTGGAGGTGCGCGCATGCAGGAAGGCATTATTTCACTCATGCAGATGGCAAAGACGAGCGTAGCAATTAAACGCCATAGCGATGCCGGCCAGCTCTATATCGCCTATATGACGCATCCGACGACAGGTGGAGTCAGTGCGAGTTTCGCATCTGTCGGCGACATCAACCTTGCAGAGCCGGAGAGTCTGATCGGTTTCGCCGGACGACGCATTATCGAACAGACCATCAATGAGAAACTGCCGGATGACTTTCAGACTGCCGAGTTCCTGCTGGAACACGGTCAGCTTGATAAAGTGGTTCATCGCAAGGATATGCGTTCAACGCTCAGTAATCTGATCTTAATGCACGGAGGTAGAAACTGATGAAACTGGAATTTGAGAAACCACTTGCAGCGCTTGACGAACGAATCAAGGAACTGGAGAAAAAACATAAGGACGAAGAACTTCTGAAGCTGAAGGAAGAACGTCAGAATTTATATGAAGAGATCTATCGTGCACTTGAGCCGTGGGACCGTGTCCAGATTGCCAGAATGGGAGAACGTCCGACGACACTTGATTATATCTATGCGATCTTTGATGACTTCATTGAACTGCATGGTGACCGTACATACGGGGATGATGCAGCAATGATCGGTGGACTTGCAATGCTGAAAGGTCAGCCGGTGACAGTGATCGGTCATCAGCGCGGCAAAGATACGAAGGACAACATTCACCGCAATTTCGGTATGGCGCATCCTGAAGGATACCGCAAGGCACTCCGCCTGATGAAACAGGCCGAAAAGTTCGGCCGTCCGGTCATCTGCTTCATCGACACGAAAGGGGCCTACCCGGGAAAAGCGGCTGAAGAACGTGGGCAGAGTGAATCGATTGCACGCAACTTGGTAGAGATGGCAGGATTGAAGGTGCCGGTCATTTCGATTGTAATCGGTGAAGGCGGAAGCGGCGGCGCGCTTGGAATCGGTATCTGCAACAAGCTTCTGATGCTCGAGAACTCGACTTATTCCGTTATCTCACCTGAAGGCGCAGCAGCCCTGCTCTGGAAGGATAGCACGCAGGCCAGACGGGCAGCTGAATCGATGCGTATCACGGCACCCGATCTGCTTGAACTAGGCGTAGCAGATGAAGTCATTCAGGAAGTACTGGGCGGGGCACAGCAGAATGTCGAGAAGCAGAGTGAATGGATTGGTGAGGCGATTGAGCGGACATTAAGCGGATTGAGAGCTTTATCCAGTGAAGAACTTGTCAATCAGCGCTACGAAAAATACCGGAATATCGGGGCAGGGCAATAAAAAAAGCAGCTGTCTGATAGTGAAACGTTTTCATTGATACCGACACTTGTAATTGATGGTAACCAACATTTTTTTATGGTACGTTATAGTTAATATCGATAATAAAGTGAGGAAGCCATTATGAAAAAGATTGCAGTATTAACGAGCGGTGGAGATTCACCGGGGATGAACGCAGCAGTACGTGCAGTGGTCAGAAAAGCGATTTACCATGATATCGAAGTGTACGGTGTTTATCAGGGCTACCAGGGCCTGTTAAACAATAATATCAAGCAGCTGGACCGCGGTGCAGTAGGTGATAAGATTCAGCGCGGGGGGACATTTCTTCAGTCGGCCCGCTGTCCGGAGTTCAAAGATCAGGAAGTGCGGAAAAAGGGGATTGAAAATCTGCAGAACCTGGGTATTGAAGGACTGGTAGTTGTCGGTGGTGACGGCAGTTACCGCGGAGCGCAGCGACTGAATGAGGAAGGAATCATGACGATCGGTATTCCCGGTACAATCGATAATGATATCAATGGTACAGACTTCACGATTGGATTTGATACAGCTCTTAACACAATCATTGAAGTGATCGACAAGATCAGGGATACGGCATCAAGTCATGAGCGGACATTTATCATTGAAGTGATGGGACGCGATGCGGGTGATCTGGCACTTTGGTCAGCACTGGCAGGTGGAGCAGAGACCGTTCTTATTCCTGAGCATAAGAAAGACATTCAGGAGATTGCGGATAAGATTCAGCAGGGTATTGAAAGAGGCAAGAAACATTCCATCATCATCGTTGCTGAAGGCGTGATGTCCGGCCATGAATGTGGTGAAGAACTGAAGAAATACATCAATGTGGATACACGTGTCTCGGTCCTCGGTCATATCCAGCGCGGGGGATCTCCATCCGGTATCGATAGAGTACTTGCTTCACGGTTCGGTGCCTATGCAGTCGATTTACTGATGAGCGGTGAATCTGGTCTGGCAGTCGGTATTAAGAACAATAAACTGACAAAAACGGAATTTGAGGATATCTTCTCTAGCCATCATAAAATTGATGAAGATATGTATCGCCTGACGAACGAACTATCGATTTAATTAAATTGATCTTAATGGAGGAGTATTTAAAAATGAGAAAAACTAAAATTGTATGTACAATCGGCCCTGCTTCAGAATCACCTGAAACATTAGAACAGCTGATGACTGCCGGTATGAACGTTGCCCGACTGAACTTCTCACATGGTTCACATGAAGAACACGCCGAGCGTATTCAGAACATCCGTACTGTAGCCGGTAAACTGAATAAAACAGTGGCGATTCTCCTTGATACTAAAGGACCTGAAATCCGTACGCATAATATGGAAAACGGCAAAATTGAACTTGCTAGAAACTCAACGGTTGTCATCAATATGCAGGAAGTGACAGGCACACCTGATGAATTCTCTGTGACTTATCCTGAACTCATCAATGATGTGCACGTCGGTTCAACGATCCTTCTGGATGATGGATTGATTGAACTTAAAGTGAAAGACCTGAAGCATGACGAAGGCAAAATTGTCTGTGACGTCATCAACGCTGGAGAACTGAAGAATAAAAAAGGGGTCAACCTGCCCGGCGTTAAAGTCAACCTGCCGGGTATTACAGACAAGGATGCTGAAGACATCAAGTTCGGTATTGAGCAGGGTGTTGATTTTATCGCAGCATCATTCGTGCGCCGTGCGAGCGATGTACTGGAAATCCGGAAGATCTTAGAAGATCGCAAATGTAACTCCATCCGTATTATTCCGAAGATTGAAAACGAGGAGGGCATCGAGAACATCGATCAGATTCTCCAGGTGTCAGACGGACTGATGGTCGCGCGGGGTGATATGGGTGTTGAAATTCCGGCTGAACGCGTGCCGCTTGTTCAGAAGGACCTGATCCGTAAATGTAATGCGCTCGGCAAACCGGTCATCACTGCAACGCAGATGCTTGACTCCATGCAGCGCAATCCGCGTCCGACAAGAGCAGAAGCAAGTGACGTAGCGAACGCCATCTATGACGGAACAGATGCCGTGATGTTATCTGGCGAGACGGCAGCCGGTCAGTATCCGGTTGAATCTGTTAAAGTTATGGCGAATATCGCTTATGCGGCAGAAGAGGCACAGGATTACAAACAGCTGCTCAGCAACCGTACGAAACTGAATGAGACGAATATGGTCAATGCAATCGGCGTGTCAGTGGCTCATACTGCGCTGAATCTCAATGTACAGACTATTGTCGCAGCAACTGAAAGCGGCCATACCGCGCAGATCATCTCAAAATATCGTCCCCATGCGCATATTATTGCAATGACGCCTTATGAACAGACTGCACGTCATATGTCCATTGTCTGGGGTGCTGTCCCTGTTGTCAAAGAAGGCAAGAAAACAACTGACCAGCTGCTGGAACAGGCATCTGAAGCAGCGATCGAGGCAGACAGCGTAGAAAATGGCGACTTGATCATCATCACTGCCGGTATTCCGACAGGTGAAGCAGGAACGACTAACTTCATGAAAATCCAGCTGGTGGGCGATGAGCTGGCATCAGGTCAGGGGATCGGTCGTACATCAGCAGTCGGTCGTGTCGTCAAAGTCCAGCATGCACAGGAACTGGCTGATAAAGATCTCACGGATGCAGTGATTGTCACTCATTCCACAGATGCAGATATGGTTCCTTATATTGAACAGGCAGTCGCTATCGTCACTGAAGAAGGTGGACTGACCAGTCATGCTGCAGTGGTCGGACTGACACTCGGTAAACCGACAATCGTAGGAATCGAAGATATTTATAACAAATTCGAGCAGGACACTGTCGTAACGGTGGATGCTCAGCACAATAAAGTATATGCAGGACATGCTAAAGTCTAAATTAAAATGCCATCACAGCTGTGATGGTATTTTTCTATGATCATCATGATTAAATCACCCCCTTAGAAGCAGCTGAACATTATATACATAAGTAAAACTTATCACGAGCAATAAATAATAGCTAAGGGATGAAAACGTTCACAATTGTGCCTAAATTCTGTATAATAAATCATGTAATGAATTAAACGTCACTTAACTCAACTTATATAAAGGGGATATGAATATGACAGAAGTAATCAGAGGTTTAGAAGGTGTCCTCGCAACTGAAACAAAAGTAAGTTCAATTGTAGGTCAGCAATTGACTTACGCTGGCTATGATATCGATGATTTAACAGAGAATGCACAGTTTGAAGAAGTCATTTTCCTCTTATGGAATTTCAGATTACCGACAGAATCAGAGCTTAATAATTTAAAGGAACAGCTCCTCGAGAATATGGTGCTGAATCCACGTATTTATGAGCATTTCGAGGATTATGCAGCAGACGATGTCCATCCGATGACAGGACTGCGTACATCACTCAGCTACCTGGCTCATTTTGACCCTCGTGCTGAAGAGTTCGATGATGAGGCACATCATAATAAGGCTATCCGTATTCAGGCGAAAGTCGCTTCACTTGTCGCTGCCTTCGCCCGTGTGCGTCAGGGGAAAGAACCGCTGAAACCGAAGAAAGAGCTTAGTTACGCGGCTAACTTTCTTTACATGCTGTTTGGCGAAGAACCGACTGACGTTCAGGAAGAAGCGTTCAATAAAGCGCTGATTCTTCATGCGGATCACGAACTGAATGCCTCTACCTTCACCGCGCGTGTCTGTGTGTCGACATTAACGGATATGTATTCTGGTGTAACAGCTGCTGCCGGCGCCTTAAAAGGTCCTCTGCACGGAGGTGCCAATGAGCAGGTCATGAAGATGCTGAATGAAATCGGTTCACTTGAAAATGTCGATGCCCATCTCCAGAAGAAAATCGACAACAAGGAAAAGATCATGGGCTTCGGTCACCGGGTTTATAAAGAAGGAGATCCACGTGCGAAATATTTAAAAGAGATGTCCCGTCGTCTCACAGATGAAACAGGTCAGAAAGAACTGTATGAAATATCTATACGTATCGCAGAAATCCTGAAAGAGAAAAAAGGCCTGTTACCTAACGTCGATTTTTACTCAGCGACTGTCTACCATTCAATGGGCATTGAGCACGACTTATTCACACCTATCTTCGCAATTTCACGTGTTTCAGGCTGGCTCGCTCACATCCTTGAACAATATGAAAACAATCGTATCATCCGTCCGCGCGCAGAATATGTCGGTGAAATCGGTCGCAAATATGTTCCGGTTTCAGAGCGCTAATCTAATTAACTAATGGAGGTTTATCATGGCTGAAAAAATTACAAACTCTAATGGTGCATTAAATGTACCTAACAATCCGGTTGTCCCTTACATCATCGGTGATGGCACAGGGCCGGATATCTGGCACGCAGCTGTCCGTGTACTGGATGCAGCAGTAGCAAAAGCTTATAACGGTGAAAAGAAAATCGAATGGAAAGAGGTTCTTGCCGGACAGAAAGCATTCGATACAACCGGCGAATGGCTGCCGCAGGAAACACTGGATACAATCGATGACTATCTGATTGCAATCAAAGGTCCTCTCACAACACCTATCGGCGGCGGTATCCGGTCACTTAACGTGGCATTACGTCAGGAACTCGATCTCTTCGTCTGCTTACGTCCAGTTCGTTACTTTGACGGTGTGCCGTCTCCGGTCAAGCGTCCGGAAGATACGGATATGGTCATCTTCCGTGAGAACACAGAAGACATCTATGCAGGTATTGAATACAAAGAAGGATCAGATGAAGTGAAAAAAGTCATCGAATTCCTGCAGAATGAAATGGGTGCAGAAAATATCCGTTTCCCTGAAACATCAGGCATTGGTATCAAACCTGTCTCTAAAGAAGGGACAGAGCGGTTAGTCCGTGCAGCGATCAATTATGCGCTTGAGCAAGGTCGTCAGTCACTAACACTCGTGCATAAAGGAAATATCATGAAATTCACTGAAGGTGCCTTCAAACAATGGGGTTATGACTTAGCAGAGCGTGAATTCGGCGATAAAGTCTTCACATGGGCTCAGTATGATAAAATGGTTGAAACCGATGGCAAGGAGGCAGCAGAAAAAGCACAGGAAGAAGCGGTCAACAGCGGTAAATTACTGATCAAGGATTCAATCGCAGATATCTTCCTGCAGCAGATTCTGACACGTCCGGCTGAATTTGATGTCGTCGCGACTATGAACTTAAATGGGGACTACATTTCTGATGCACTTGCGGCACAGGTCGGCGGTATCGGTATCGCACCAGGTGCGAATATTAACTATGAGACTGGTCATGCCATCTTTGAAGCGACACATGGTACAGCACCGAAATATGCAGGACTTGATAAAGTGAATCCGTCATCTGTCATCTTAAGCGGTGTTCTGATGCTTGATCATCTGGGTTGGAAGGAAGCAGGAGAACTCATCACTCAATCGATGGAAAAAACGATTGCCTCTAAAGTGGTGACCTATGACTTCGCGCGTCTTATGGACGGCGCCACAGAAGTGAAATGTTCCGAATTTGCTGATGAACTGATCAAGAATATGTAATGAGGATAAGCCGCAGTGATGCGGCTTATTTTTATGGCAATCATAACCGTATCTTTAAAAATGAATGTGAATTTAATGTAAAGGATGTTACCGGCAGTTGAAAATTGTTGATTAAAGATAGCCTTTACAAAACATCTTCATATATAATGTAAGAGACATATACTATGGAGGTAACGCATGACACAGAAAATTTTAGTGGTTGACGATGAACAATCAATCGTAACACTGTTAAAATATAACCTGCAGCAGGCCGGTTATGAAGTGGAAACAGCTTTTGACGGAGAAGAAGGGCTTGAAAAAGTCTTCACGGAACGTCCCGACCTGTTGGTGTTAGATCTGATGCTTCCTAAAATGGATGGCGTTGAAGTCTGCAAGGCAATCCGCAATGAAAAGAACCAGATCCCCATTCTGATGCTGACAGCAAAAGACGACGAGTTTGATAAGGTGCTGGGACTGGAACTAGGCGCAGACGATTATATGACGAAGCCCTTCTCCCCGCGTGAAGTTGTAGCACGTGTAAAAGCCATTCTGAGACGCACTGTCGTGAATGAACAGCAGATGGATATCAGACAGAGTAAGGAGATTAATATCGGCCGATTGAAAATTCTGCCTGAGCATTTTGAAGCCTATCGTAACAATGAACTGCTGGATCTGACGCCGAAGGAATTTGAGTTGCTGATCTATCTGATTGAAAGACAGGGCCGTGTCATCACACGTGAACATATGCTGAATTCAGTCTGGAACTATGAATTTGCCGGCGACTCAAGAATCGTTGACGTCCATATCAGTCACCTGCGTGAGAAAATCGAAGAGAATCCGAAACAGCCTCAATATATTAAGACTGTCCGTGGTCTAGGTTACAAACTGGAGAATCCAAGGTCTATATGAGAGGTTTCACAAATCGGCTCTTTACGTTTCTGGTCGTGCTGATGATTCTGAGCTTTCTGCTGATCGGGTTCTTTCTCACCAATATCGTCAGTGAGCAGATCAGCAAATCGAAGGAAGCTGAACTGAAGAGTCAGGCTGAGCAGCTGCTCGAAATCATTCAACAAGATCCTGATGCGCCAGGGGAAATAGTCAGCTATGATCAAGTTTCTCTGAAGCAGGTCTGGATACAGAAAGATGAACAGACTATTTTCAAAAGTTCAGACATTGATGAGGCCGGAATAAAAAAAGTGCTGGCGCCATGGATCAATACCGGTGAATCAAAGTTCTACAGGTTCCAGGAGAACGGATCAAAAGCGGTGCTGGTCTATCGGCAAGAGGACTATACAGTCTATCTCGTAGACCGGCTGACCGATCTCAGAGGTCTCATCCGCACGATCTGGCAGTATCTGACACTGACGCTCGTGACCGCTGTGCCGATCATCTTCTTTATCGTCAGATATATTTACCGGAGTTATATCGGTCCGATTAAAGAAGTGACTTATGCCTCTAAACTGCTGACAGAAGGCAACTATAAAGTGCGAGTGCCTGAAAGCACGGTCACAGAGACAAAGGACCTCTACATCAGTACGAATCGTCTGGCCAGAACACTGCAGAAACTGAACAATGAGCAGAAACTGCAGCGTAACCGACTGGAGACAACGCTCGGAAATATCCCGTCAGCCATACTGATGGTCGATAAGCAGGGACAGGTGGTGATTGTCAATGATACCTATAACGACACGTTCAACAAAGGGTTGCAGGTGCTGGAAGGACATTATGAAGATGTCATCACATTTCCGTCCATCAATCGGATGATTAAAGAAGCGATATATTCAGAGAAGCCCATCAATGAAACGATAGATATCATGCTGAATGTACACAAGAAGTATTTCGATGCAGCGGTTGTACCTGTATTGTCAAGACGCAGACGTAAGCTGGAAGGTGTCGTTGTCGTGCTGCATGACATCACCAAGCTGAAGTCGCTTGAACAGATGCGTAAGGACTTTGTGGCCAATGTCTCACATGAACTGAAGACACCGATTACTTCCATCAAAGGCTTCTCTGAGACGCTGCTTGACGGCGCTAAGAATGATCCCGACACCCTTGATATGTTCCTTGAAATCATTCTGAAGGAGTCCAACCGGATACAAGGACTTGTCAGTGAACTGCTGGAGCTGTCGAAAATAGAACAGAGCAGTCATATTTTACTTGGTGAAGTGAATTTAAGTCAGAAGACGGAGAGCTGTATTGAAGTCGTCAATCAGCTGGCCAGTAAGAAGAATATTTCGATTGAGACGTCTATTGCCCCTGATGTAATGGTGATGGCAGAAGCAAGCAAGCTGAAGCAGGTCATTATCAATCTGTTGTCCAATGCCATCAATTATTCACATGAAGGCGCGGTCATCAAAGTGAACGTCAAAGATGCGCAAGATGGCATTCTTGAGGTCATCGATGAAGGGATGGGTATTGCCAAAGAGGAACAGGCCCGTATCTTTGAACGCTTCTACCGCGTCGACAAAGCTCGGAGCAGAGACAGCGGTGGAACGGGGCTTGGCCTTGCCATCGTCAAGCACATTATAGAAGTCTTCGGCGGGACGATTGAAGTCGAAAGCGCTCTCGGAAAAGGATCAATTTTCAGAGTCTGTCTGAAAAAATGCTGAGCCATGCACAACAGTGCATGGCTTTTTCTGTGCTGTGGTAAAATAAAGGTATCAACCTGACGGAGGTTTATTATGAAGGATAAATTAGTATTGATTGATGGTAACAGTCTGGCATTCCGTGCATTCTATGCGCTGCCCCTACTCAGTAATCATGCAGGGATTCATACAAATGCAGTGTACGGATTTACGCTGCTGCTGGAAAAGATCCTGAAGGATGAAAATCCGACACATTTTCTGGTCGCGTTTGACGCCGGTAAAACGACGTTCCGCCATTCAACATTCGGTGATTACAAGGGAGGCAGACAGAAGACGCCACCTGAGCTGAGTGAGCAGTTCCCGCTCATCCGCAAGCTTATTGAGGCCTATCATATTAAGCATTATGAACTTGAGAACTATGAGGCGGATGACATTATCGGCACGCTTGCCAGAGAAGCGACTGAGAACAGGATGGAAACGATCATCATCACAGGTGACCGGGACCTGACTCAGCTCGTCAATGACTATGTGTCGGTCTATTACACGAAAAAAGGTGTGACGGATATCGATCGTTATACACCTGATTTCGTCAAAGAGAAATATGGTTTCGGACCGGAGAAGATTATTGACCTTAAAGGGCTGATGGGTGACAAGTCAGATAATATTCCAGGTGTACCGGGTGTCGGTGAGAAGACGGCGGTCAAACTGCTGCTCGAATACGGCACGCTGGAGGAAGTAATCGGTCATCTTGATGATATCAAAGCGAAGAAGCTGAATGAGAACCTGACCAACCATCAGGCAGATGCACTGATGAGTAAGAAACTTGCAACAATTGAAGTGCATGCACCGGTGGATATCGGTCTCCAGGATGTGAAGCTTGAGGATGCAGCAAATGACAAGAAGATTGAACTGTTCAAGGCGCTTGAGTTCAAGCAGCTGCTTGATCAGATGGAGACAGCACCCGTTGTTCAGCAGCAGGAACTCATCATCGCAGATAGCATCGATGAGCTGGATCTGAGCGGTGCCACTGCGGTCTTCATCGACTGCTTCAAAGATAATTATCTGGTGAATGAAGTGCTGCCACTCGCGATGACGGATGGTGAGAAAACTGCTGTCGTCACAGCGGAAGAGATTAAGAATCATGCACAGCTGACCGCTTATCTGGCAGATGCAGATAAGAAGAAGTATGTGTTTGATGCAAAGAAAAACGTCGTTCTGATGAAACGTCTCGGCATTGATATGCAGGGAATTGATTTTGATGTCATGCTGGCAAGTTACCTGCTGGACCCATCCAGAACGATTGTCGATGTCGCGGAAACAGCGGGTCTGCATGGCATGATTCTACCGAGTAACGAGCAGATATTCGGAAAAGGCGCTAAGATGGCGATTCCTGAAGAAACGGAATTAAAAGACTATTTTGGCCGGCAGGTGCAGGCCATCTACCAGCTCACCGATAAGATGAAGGACGAACTGAGACAGAATGAACAGCTTAAGTTGCATGATGAGCTTGAGCTGCCGCTGTCACTCGTACTCGCCGGCATGGAATACCAGGGTATCACAGTGGACAGAAATGCACTTATCGAGATGCAGGACGAATTGAAGACACGCATCGATGAGCTGATGGCAACGATATATGGTCTTGCAGGTCACGAATTCAACATCAACTCCCCGAAACAGCTGGGTGTTATTCTGTTTGAGGAGCTGAAGCTGCCCGCAGCCAAGAAGACCAAGACAGGTTATTCAACCGCTGTCGATGTTCTTGAAGGCTTAAGGGATAAACATGAGATCATTCCGGCGATACTGGATTACCGGCAGCTGGCCAAGCTTCAGTCGACTTATGTCGAGGGTCTGCAGAAGATGATTGATGAGGACGGCAAGATTCACACGCGCTTCAACCAGGTGCTGGCTCAGACTGGACGTCTGTCCTCAGTCGAGCCGAACCTGCAGAATATACCGATCCGTCTTGACGAAGGTCGCAAGATCAGAAAGGCATTTACGGCCTCAGAACCGGGCTGGGTGATCTTCGCAGCCGACTATTCACAGATTGAACTGCGGGTGCTCGCACATATCACTGAAGATAAGAGCATGATGGATGCCTTCAATCACGGGATTGATATTCATACGAAGACGGCGATGGAAGTATTCGATGTTGATAACAATGCCGTCGATGCGAATATGAGACGGCAGGCGAAAGCCGTCAATTTCGGCATCGTCTATGGAATCAGCGATTACGGACTCAGCCAGTCGCTTGGGATTTCACGTCCGGCAGCTGCACGATTCATAGAGGATTACCTGGAGAGTTTCCCGAACGTCAAGCAGTATATGGATGACGTCATCCAGCAGGCGAAACGGGACGGCTATGTTTCGACGTTGCTGAACAGACGACGCTATATTCCGGATATCAATGCCCGCAACTTCAATGCGCGCGGCTTTGCAGAACGGACAGCGATGAATACACCGATTCAGGGCAGTGCCGCTGATATCATCAAGCTCGCCATGGTGAATTACGCCCGCGAAATCCGTAAGACAGATTTCAAGGCGAAACTGCTCTTACAGGTGCATGATGAACTGATCTTCGAGGTGCCTGAAGAGGAGATCGAGGCTTTCAGTCTCTTTGTCAAAGATATGATGGAGAATGCAATGGAATTAAATGTACCGTTACTGGTGGAATCCAATTACGGCGCATCGTGGTACGAAGCGAAATAGGAGGAAGTTATGCCTGAATTACCGGAAGTCGAACATGTCAGAAGAGGTCTCACACCTAAAATCACGGGACAAGTGATCATAGGCGTCACTTTCTCTGACACGGTCCATAGCGGCAAAGATGCAGGGAAGGAAACCATCATCAAAGGAATTGACCTGCAGTCTTTTAAAGAGAACATTATCGGCAGTACGATTAAGCTGATTGACAGAAGAAGCAAATATCTGATTTTTACACTTGAAAATGAATTCGGAGAACACTATATCGTCAGTCATCTCGGAATGTCCGGCGCTTATTTCGTTGTTGAGCATCTTGATGATATCGGTATCCCGAACTACATCAATCACTGGCACGTGGAGCTGGCGCTGCAGTCAGGAAAGAAACTGATATACAGCGATATCAGACGGTTCGGGGAGATGCGCCTGCTCAAGCGTCTTGAGGATGCGAAGCAGATCATGTCGATCGCACCGGAACCCTTTGATGAGGGTGCTGAGGATTACTTTCTGGAGCAGCTTGAACTGAAGAAATGGCAGCAGAAACCGATCAAGGAAGCCGTCATGAATCATAGCGTCATCAGCGGCTGCGGCAATATTTACGCCTGCGAAGGGTTGCATGCGGCACGAATCAGTCCACATCGCACGGTCAGCTCACTGGCTGCTTCAGACAAGCGCCTGCTCTTCAGAGCGCTGGCCGCAGCGCTGAACGAAGGGATTCTGTACGGTGGTTCGTCGATATCCAGCTACCGGAACGTGGAAGGGCAGAGCGGTCAGATGCAGACAAGGTTTAAAATATATGGCAAAAAGACATGTGGGACATGCGGTGGAGACGTCGACACTGCAATTATTGCAGGGCGCAACACGCACTACTGCCCGGTCTGCCAGAAATAGGAGTAAATGATGACAGTAATAGGATTAACAGGCGGAATCGCCAGCGGTAAGTCGACGGTCTCCAATCTACTGAGAACACATGGCTTTGTCATTGTGGATGCGGACCTGGCGTCCAGGCAGGCAGTGGCGAAAGGGTCGGAAGGACTCAGACAGGTGGCAGCGGTCTTCGGACCGGAGGCGGTTATAGCCGGAGAGATGAATCGCTCATATGTCGGCCAGCAGGTGTTCCGGGATGCGTCCAAACGTCTCGCCCTTAACGCGATCATTCATCCGATAGTGCGCGATATTATGGAAGAGGAGAAGAATCAGGCTCTATCAGACGGTCGGGATGTCATCATGGATATTCCGCTGCTATATGAAAATAAGCTGGAAGACACTGTGGATGAGGTATGGGTGGTCTATATTCCTGAAGAGTTGCAGCTGATACGGCTGATGGCACGCAACAATATGACTGAAGAATCAGCACTGGCTAGAATCAGCTCCCAGCTGTCCATCGAGGAGAAAAAAAAGCGTGCTGATGTTGTCATCGATAATAGCGGCACAATGGAGCAACTGGAAAGAAGATTAGAAGAAGTGGTTACGGAATATTACAAATCTCACTAAAAAAGTGGAAGCAAACGCTTCCACTTTTACTTCATTATGTTATACTATTCTCATAAAAGTATAGCACAATAAGGAGAAATGACATGACGACAAGAGTGGCAATTAATGGTTTAGGTAGAATTGGTAGAATGGTATTTCGTGCAGCAATGCTTAACGATGAGCTTGAGGTAGTTGCAATCAATGCAAGCTACCCGCCGGAAACGCTTGCACACCTGATCAAATACGATACAACTCACGGTAAATATGAGCTGGATGTTGAACCTATCGAAAAGGGTCTTAAAGTCGGTGGCAAAGAAATCAAGCTCGTTGCTGAACGTAATCCTGAGTTATTACCTTGGAAAGAACTGAACATTGATATCGTCATTGAAGCGACAGGCAAATTCAACGATTCAGAAAAAGCAGCCGGCCACTTAAAAGCAGGAGCTAAAAAAGTTCTTCTGACTGCACCAGGTAAAGGCAACGTCCAGACAATCGTTCGCGGCGTAAACTGTGAAGGTCTGGATATTGAGACATATGATGTGATCTCTAATGCTTCATGTACAACGAACTGTCTGGCGCCAGTTGCGAAAGTCCTGAACGAGAAGTTCGGTATTGACAACGGTTTAATGACTACGGTACACGCCTACACAAATGACCAGAAAAACCTGGATAATCCACATAAAGACCTGCGTCGCGCGCGTGCGTGTGCACAGAGCATCATCCCGACGTCTACTGGTGCCGCTAAAGCATTAGCACTTGTCTTACCTGAAGTGGAAGGTAAGTTACACGGTATGGCTTTACGCGTGCCGACTACTAACGTTTCACTTGTTGACTTAGTCGTCGACCTGAATAAAGATGTAACCGTTGAAGAAGTGAACAATGCGTTCAAGGAAGCAGCAGAAGGTCCGTTAAAAGGCATCCTTGACATCACTTTCGAACCATTGGTCAGTGTCGACTTCAATACAAACCCGATGTCCTCAATCGTTGATGGGCTGTCAACAATCGTCATGGGTGGCAAGAAAGTGAAAGTCCTTGCCTGGTATGATAACGAGTGGGGCTACTCGACTCGTGTCGTAGAACTTGCTGTATTAATGGGTGAGAAATTAACGAAATAATAAAAAAAGTCTGAATCCATCATGGATTCAGACCTTTTTTATTGGAAAGCGTCGTGGTTTGATGAAAAAGTGCGACACTTTCCTAGTGCAGTACGATGTTTTCAATGCTGTGCGCTAACACATCTGCCATCACTTCATAACCTTGGGCATTCGGATGAAGGCCATCGACCGTCAGCTCAACTTTCAGCCGGCTATCCTCAGTCATTCTGTCATAGTAATTGATAAAGGGAATCTGAGCGTCATGCGCCAGCACTTCAAGCTGACGGTTGATTTCTTTGATCGCTCGTGCTCTCACGCCATCACGACCCAGATGTGGGTGGTTGAGAGAGGTCACGGATGTGATTGCGATGTCGATTGTACGCGCCTGACTGAATTTCACCATCTCACTGATATCTGTGACCACCTGCTGGATAATAGCATCAGCCTTCTTATCCTCTGTCTCTTCACTTAAGGGCTTCGTATTGTTCACACCGACTGACAGCACAATCAGGTCCGGCTGCAGCTGCAGGGCATCCGCCTCAAAGCGGCGTCTGCAGTACATGGAATAGTCATCACTGACCCCGCGGTTAATCAGCCGCTTATTGTCACCGTGCTTCACGTAGCTGTCGATATCCCAGTAGGCTGTGATGGAGTCCCCGATGAAGATGACACCGATATCATCCCTGTGGTAGAGAATCGCCTCATTTCTTCTGTTGAATTTATCGCGTTCCTTATTGACGGGGTTGCCTTCTTCGAACTGTTCAAGTTCAATCATGATTCATCTCCTCCTGAATGATAACTCTATACCCTTTTCATGAAACCATTAACGGTTTTTAAGAGGGCTTTAATCATGTATAATGAAGTGATACTAATTAAAGGGGCGATAGCATGAAATGTCTGAAATGCGGCTATAATCAGTCTAAAGTCATTGATTCACGTCATGCAGACGATCTGAATGCCATCAGAAGACGCAGAGAATGTGAACAGTGCGGCACTCGCTTTACGACCTTTGAACGGATTGAGTTATCTCCGCTCATCGTCGTCAAAAAAGACGGGACACGCCAGGCTTTCAACCGTGACAAGATTCTACATGGGCTGGTGCGGGCGTGCGAAAAAAGACCCGTTGCTTATGATGACCTGGAGAGAATCGCGAATGATGTGGAGTATCAGCTCCGTGAAGGAAGTAAGACGGAAGTATCATCAGTCGATATCGGTGAACGGGTGATGGATCAGCTGATGACACTTGACCAGGTGTCCTACGTAAGATTTGCCTCGGTCTATAAGGAGTTCAAGGATATCGACCAGCTCCTGTCGACCATGCAGGGGATATTAAGTGATAAGAATAAGAAGTAGGTGTGTACATGCAGTATTTTTCCGGATTAAGACCCGCTGACCGATTTGTCGTGACGACCAATTATGTGGCGACGCCGTTCACAGAGGAGATTCTGAAGCGGCTCTATATTCCGCTGATAGGCCTGGAAAGCATCGCGGTCTATCAATATTTAAGTCAGTTTCTGGATGACGCTCAAGTTTCTGATGAAGTGACCCATTATATCGTCATGAATGAGCTGAAGATGAATCTAAGTCATTTCGAGCAGCTGCGTTTCAGACTGGAAGGCATCGGCCTCATCAAGACATTCATGAAAGTGAACGATGACTCTCAGCACTTTGCCTATAAGCTGATCAGTCCTGTGATGCCTGACCAGTTCTTCAATGATCCGATGCTCTCCGTCTATCTGTTCCAGACGGTCGGCAAGGAACGGTTCAATCAGCTGAAAAGACAGTTCTGTACAGAGAGCTATGACCTCACCGGTTACAGAGAAGTGTCGAAGAATTATATTGATGTCTACGGGACACCGAAAGCACCTTCCGCTGAAATCTATCAGGACAACGAACGTCTGATCAAGACGAATCCCTCACTCGGCATCCCGGTCCATCAGCAGACCTTTGATTTCGATATGCTGGAGATGCTGCTTAAGCAGAACCTGATTACGAAGGAGCAGCTGACGAAAGAAGTGCGTGAACTAATCGCGCAGCTCTCCGTTCTCTATGATATCGCGCCGACTGATATGCGGCGTATCATTCTGAAGTCAATGACCTCGGATCAGTCTATCTCACAGGAGGACTTGAGACGGAATGCACGGGATTTCTATCAGTTCGAGCACGAAGGGAATCTGCCGGCGCTGACAGTTGCTGAAGAACCGGGGCCCGCGGCAGAAGTTAAGACGCAGCTGTCCTGGTTTGAAGTGATGGATACGACCAGCCCCGTTGAGATGCTCGCCTCTATGAGCAAGTCTGAGCCGACCGTCAAGCAGAAGCGGATGATTGAGATGATCATTGAGCGTGAGAAGCTGCCCTTCGGTGTCATGAATATCCTGCTGCAGTACGTCATGTTCTCGAATGAGATGAAGCTGCCGCAAGCCTATATCGAGGAGATTGCCTCCAACTGGAAGAAACTGAAGCTCGAGACAAGTGAACAGGCGTATAACCATGTCAAGAAGATGAACCAGCAGAAGAAGGAACTACAGACGAGGCAGTCTCAGCGGGAGAATTCATACGAAAAGACCCCGGACTGGATCAATAACATGGCGCAGCCGGCTGAAATGGCTGAAGACACGAAGGATCTTGCAGAAGAGAAGCGTAAACTGGAAGCAGAACTGAAGAATTTCTGGAAGGAGGGTAAATGATGAAACCATTCAACGCATTTGTGAAGAACAATCCGGGTATCATGGCGAAAATCGAGCAGGTCAAGCGTGAGACGGTAGAACATCCTGAGATCAAGCCCTTTATCGAGCGTCATGCAGTTACAGAGGACATGATTGACAAGGACTTGTCCATCCTACAGGAATACAAGGATCAGTCGAAGCTGTGCGACCGCTGTCAGAGCTATGGTCAGTGCATCAATTTCGTTAAAGGCCACACCCCTCATCTTTACATAGAAGACGAGCGCATCAAGATTGCTTATACACCTTGTCCAAACAAAAAAGTACATGACGAAGAGCAGCTGATGAAGGAATATGTCACGGCGATGCATGTCCCTTATGAGACATTGAACGCGAAGATCAGCTCGATCGACATTGAAGGCACAGAACGCATCAGAATTGTTAAACGCGCCATGGCAATCTGCAATGATATCGCAGCCGGTCGTCCGACAAAAGGCATGTATATCCATGGCAGCTTCGGCACAGGGAAATCCTATATACTGGGTGCGATCGCCAATCAGCTGAAGGAACGCCACATCTATACCACGATATTCTATGTGCCGGAATTCATCCGTGAACTGAAGGCCGGTTTCAACGACCGGACTTATGAAACGAAGCTGGACCGCGTCAAGAAGAGTCCCGTGCTCATGCTTGATGATATCGGTGCCGAGGATATGACGCCGTGGGTCAGAGATGAGGTGCTGGGTCCTTTGCTGCATTACCGAATGATGAATCAGCTGCCGACTTTCTTCACTTCCAACTTCAACAAGGAAGAATTACGTTATCATTTCCAGAAGACGAAGGTCGGAGATGAGAAGACAAAAGCCTACCGGATGATGGAACGGATGGATGCACTGACGGATGCGTATCCTCTGAACGGAAAAAATTATCGTCGCTCTTGATAAATTTGTTTTTGGGTGTATAATGAATGTATAATCAAAAAATTCAAACAATGATAAAGGACATGAAACACACGTTTCTTCACATAGCGAGTCAGGGTAGGTGTGAGCCTGATTGAAGAGCTGTCGTTTTACTCCCTTTTTAATCGACATTTAATCCATGTCCGGCTCAAGACCGTTATCTTATGCAGAGTTGCCGCAAGGCGATTAGGGTGGTACCGCGGATAGACTCCGTCCCTTTTGGGATGGGGTCTTTTTGTATTCATAAATATAAAAGGAGTGTTTAGAATGAGTGAGATTAAAATCAAATTTCCAGACGGTAATGAAAAAAGCTTCGAGAGTGGCATCTCTACTGAAGAGATTGCAGCTTCAATCAGCCCGGGTCTGAAGAAGAAAGCCCTGGCAGGAAAATTCAACGGTCAGATGGTCGATCTATCGACTGCACTTGAGACAGATGGTGATATTGAGATCATCACACCGGAATCACCGGAAGGAATTGAGGTTCTTCGTCATTCAACAGCTCATTTAATGGCACAGGCTTTAAAACGTATTTTTGGCGATGTCCATTTCGGTGTCGGTCCTGTTATCGAGGAAGGGTTCTACTATGACTTTGATACTGACCACAAAGTTTCAGCTGAAGACTTTGAGCAGGTCGAGAAAGTGATGCGTCAGATCATTGCTGAAAACGAGAAGATTGAACGTCGTGTCGTTTCTCGTAATGAAGCGAAGGCAGTCTTCAAGGATGATCCTTACAAACAGGAACTGATCGATGCGATTCCTGAAGATGAGAATGTGACTCTTTATTCTCAAGGTGAATTCACTGACCTCTGCCGCGGTGTTCACGTACCTTCTACAGGCAAGATCAAGGAGTTCAAACTATTATCAGTGGCAGGGGCTTACTGGCGTGGTGACTCAGATAACAAGATGCTGCAGCGTATCTACGGCACTGCCTTCTTTGACAAGAAAGCATTGAAAGCACATCTGCAGGTTCTTGAGGAACGCAAGGAGCGCGACCACCGCAAGATCGGTAAAGAGCTGAATTTATTCGCGACTAATCCGCTGATCGGTGCCGGTCTGCCGCTCTGGCTGCCGAATGGTGCAACGATTCGTCGCGAGCTCGAGCGCTATATCGTCGACAAAGAAGTGGCACTCGGCTATGACCATGTCTATACACCAGTCATGGGTTCAGTGGATCTCTACAAGACGTCAGGTCACTGGGATCACTACCAGGAAGATATGTTCCCTGTGATGGAGCTGGATAATGAGTCATTCGTCCTCCGTCCGATGAACTGCCCGCACCATATGATGATCTACAAAAACAAGCCGCATAGTTACCGTGAACTGCCGATCCGTATTGCTGAACTCGGTACGATGCACCGTTACGAGGCGAGTGGTGCAGTATCAGGGCTGCAGCGTGTCCGCGGCATGACTCTGAATGATGCGCATATCTTCGTCCGTCCTGATCAGATCAAGGATGAGTTTAAGCGGGTGGTACAGCTGGTCATTGATGTCTATGAGGATTTCAACTTAAAAGACTATAAATTCCGTCTGTCATATCGTGACCCTGAGGACACAGAGAAATACTTCCAGGATGATGAGATGTGGGAAAAAGCGCAGGCGATGTTGAAAGAAGCGGTTGACGAGATGGGACTTGACTACGAGGAAGCACCAGGCGAAGCGGCATTCTATGGTCCTAAACTGGACGTCCAGGTGAAAACAGCGCTCGGTAAAGAAGAGACATTATCAACAGTTCAGCTCGACTTCCTGTTACCGCAGAAATTTGATCTATCTTATATCGGCAGTGATGGAGCGGAGCACCGTCCGGTCGTCATCCACCGCGGTGTTATCTCGACAATGGAACGATTTGTCGCCTTTCTGACTGAAGAATACAAAGGTGCATATCCGACATGGCTCGCACCGAACCAGCTGGAGATTATCCCGGTATCCAATGCGGTTCACTACGACTACGCCCGTGCATTATACGATGAACTGAAATCACAGGGAGTCCGTTGTCATATCGATGACCGCGAAGAAAAGATGGGCTACAAGATCCGTGAAGCTCAGATGAACAAAGTGCCTTATCAGATTGTTGTCGGCGACAAAGAAGTGGAAAATAATGAAGTCAACGTCCGCAGATACGGTCACAATGATTCCGAGACAATGGAACGCGATGCATTTATCTGGAAACTGGTTGATGAAATCCGTCTGAAAAAATAATCTTGCTTAACCGGCTTTAATACGTTATAGTAAGAACAAATAAAATATCCTCAAATGAGTTAGAGGTCGCGATGAAGATGAGTAGCCTTGCTGATACGGTATCACGTAGATGACGCAGGATGAAAGGTGACATCGCCGAAGTGGCACAGAGCTGATAACTGTGTGCTGCTGGGCTGATATAGAATATATATCGGACTGTCACATTCGTGATGCGCTACTTATACGATATACTAAAGTGCGCATCTATGGATGCGCACTTTTTTGTGGAATGAAGAGGTGTAGTAATGAGTAGTAACAATGAAGTACAACGGCTGCTGAAACCGCGTCATATTTCGATGATCGCAATCGGTGGCTGTATCGGAACAGGTTTATTCATGACATCAGGCGGCGCAATTAAAAGCGCGGGACCTGGTGGTGCATTAATCGGATTCGCCATTATCGGTATCATGGTCTTCTTCCTGATGACGAGTCTAGGTGAGATGGCGACTTATCTCCCTATATCCGGTTCATTCTCGACGTATGCAACGCGTTTTGTCGATCCGTCACTCGGCTTTGCACTTGGCTGGAATTATTGGTTCAACTGGGTCATTACCGTCGCCGCAGACGTGAGCATCGCATCCAGTGTGATCAAGTACTGGTCGATCTTTGACTTTTTGCCAGGCTGGGCCTGGAGTCTCGTTTTCCTGGCCATCATCTTCTTTCTCAATACTTTGAGCGTCAAAGTATATGGTGAAAGTGAGTATTGGTTCGCGATTGTGAAAGTAGCTACAGTTATCCTGTTTTTAGGTATTGGGGTTCTGACTATTTTCGGAATTCTGGGCGGGGAATATATCGGGCTGAAGAACTTTACGACAGGTGAAGCGCCTTTTGTCGGTCAAGGCCTGACAGGTTCATTCCTTACCATCCTGGGTGTGTTCTTAGTCGCCGGCTTCAGCTTCCAGGGAACAGAGCTTGTCGGTATTACAGCTGGTGAATCTGAAGAACCTGAAAAAACGATTCCAAGAGCCATCAAACAGGTTTTCTGGCGCATCCTGATTTTTTATATTCTTTCTATATTGGTGATCGGTCTGATCATCCCTTATACAAATCCGAGCTTGATGGGGGGAGACAGTATTTCAAAGTCTCCTTTCACACTTGTCTTTGAGAATGCAGGTCTGGCATTTGCCGCATCCTTCATGAACGCGGTCATCCTGACTTCTATTCTGTCAGCAGGAAACTCAGGGATGTATGCATCAACACGTATGCTGTACGCCATGGGTAAAGATGGTCTCGCTTCACGTAAATTTTCGGAGACCAATGAAAAAGGGGTGCCGATTCCGAGTCTACTTGCTACATTCGTCGTTGTGCTGATCATTTTCATCGTGGAACGGATGGCAAGCGGTGCGTATGAATATATCGTCGCAGCAAGTGGTCTGACAGGCTTCATCGCCTGGCTCGGTATCGCAATCAGTCATTATCGCTTCCGTCGTGCTTTTTATCGCCAGAATAAAGACTTATCTGTCCTTAAATATAAAGCGATGTGGTTTCCGTTCGGTCCGATATTTGCTTTTCTGCTGTGTTTATTCGTCATCATCGGTCAGGATACAGATTTAATTCTGCACGGTGATTTTGATCTTAATGGTTTCCTCATTACTTATATGGGAATTCCGATTTTCCTTGCTTTCTTCATCTATCATAAACTGAAATACAAAACGAAAAAGATACCACTTGAAAAAGTCGACTTATCGCCACATGTCGATATGAGTGAATATGAGAAAATAGATGTTGACACAGCGAAGTAACCCTGTTATACTTTAGTCTGTTGAATACGAAACGGACAAGTAGAAGCATCCCGCTTCTCACCCGCAGAACGCCATTTGAGCAGTGACCGGGTATAAACATGGTTACCATGTCTATTTTTAGCGGGCGCTTTGCGCCCGCTTTTTTGTTCGTCGTAAATCCAATAGGAGGTGTCAATCATAGCTAAAGATCAAACGCAAATCAATGACAAAATCCGTGCGAGAGAATTACGTTTAATCGGACATGACGGAGCTCAGTTAGGTGTCAAATCTAAATTTGAGGCAATCGAAATCGCAGAACGTGTCAATCTTGACGTTGTTCTTGTTGCACCGAACGCAAAACCGCCAGTCGCTAAAATCATGGACTACGGTAAATACAAGTTCGAACAGCAGAAGAAAGACAAAGAAGCACGTAAGAAGCAGAAAGTGGTTGTTGTCAAAGAAATTCGACTTAGCCCGACTATCGAAGAGCATGACTTTAACACGAAGCTGAAAAATGCACGTAAATTCCTTGAAAAAGAGGACAAAGTTAAAGTATCAATCAGATTCCGAGGACGTGCAATCACGCATAAAGAATTTGGTCAACGTGTGCTTGAGAAATTTGCTGATGAGTGTAAAGATATCGCCACAGTTGAACAAAAGCCGAAGATGGATGGACGCTCAATGTTCTTGATGCTTGCGCCAATCGTCGACAAAAAACAAAACTAGGAGGACATCGAAATGCCTAAAATGAAAACTCACCGCGGAGGAGCGAAACGTGTAAAAAGAACGGGTTCAGGTAAATTGAAACGTTCAAGAGCATACACTTCTCACTTATTCGCTAACAAATCAACTAAACAGAAACGCGGACTTCGTAAAGCATCATTAGTCTCTAAAGGCGACCAGAAACGCGTTGCTCAAATGTTAACTTACGTAAAATAAAAATCAGGAATTATTTAAGGAGGAATTATCATGCCACGAGTTAAAGGTGGAACGGTGACGCGCGCACGTCGCAAAAGAACCATTAAATTAGCAAAAGGTTATTTCGGTTCAAAACATACATTATACAGAGTAGCAAAACAACAAGTAATGAAATCAGGTAACTACGCTTACCGTGACCGTCGTCAGAAAAAACGTGACTTCCGTCAGTTATGGATCGCACGTATCAACGCGGCAGCACGTATGCACGATATCAGCTACAGCCGTTTAATGAATGGTCTTAAAGTAGCAGGCATCGACATCAACCGTAAAATGTTATCAGAAGTTGCAATCACTGATCAAAAAGCATTCGGTGAATTAGTTGAAGCAGCTAAAAAAGCATTAAACAAATAATATCTTTGCACCTATACGCCATGTATAGGTGTTTTTTTGTGAAGAAATTGTAAAAATAAATATAATTTGAATGGAAATGTTGATTTTCAGTTTAGATGGCAATTGATGAGGGAATAGCTGACTAAAGACGTCAATAAGGAGAGGAGGGAAAGTATGAATCACTTAAAAGCATTGCTTGTCAAATTTGTGGTGATTGCACTCGTGTTATTTATCGTCCTTACTCTGATCTTCAAAGTACCTTTCATGGACACACTGTGGATCAGTCTTGCGACAACTATCCTTGCTTATCTGCTCGGTGATCTCGGTATCTTCAAGATGGCGGGACGCCCCGATGAATTCACGAAGCGTAACGGCCTTGCTGCAGTGGCAGACCTGCTGCTGTCATTCTTAGTGATCTGGCTGATGGCGAGATCACTGACCGGTGATGACGACAGCATGTTCTGGCCGGCAGCCTTATCAGCGCTCGCTATTACCGGCGGAGAATGGCTCTTCTTCCATAAGTTTGTTGACCGTGAAGTGTTCAACAGACCGGGTCAAGATTTAGCGGGCGAGCGTAGCCGCCGTTAATCACAAAGGTGTACATAAGAAAGTCGGTATCGAAAGGTATCGGCTTTTCTTGTTGCATTTTATAGATATATATCAGGAGAAGAACAGAAGATGAACCTAGGTGAGGTATTTCCCAGCTGAGATGGAAGTAGAGAGATTATCATTTAAGCATGATATGAAAGGACTGTTCAGAACAGATCTGATGGTCGCTCACTGCTACTCGTTTCTCTTTTTCACGGGCCGAAACGTCTTCTATATTTATTTTTCACCCTGTTTGATACATGAGAAAGTCAGTGCGACTGTCATCAGCCTGCTCTTTATAGTCTTTGGTGTCAGTAGAACGTTCGGCAGTGGTCTAGGTGGACTCATGACTGAGAAATGGGGTAGCAGGCAGGCGTCAGTGATTTTAAGCATAGTCTATACCGTTGTCATGGCAGGTTTTCTCGTGTCAAGTTCTGTCGGCTGGCTGCTGGTCAATACAGCGCTGCTTGGACTGGTCGGCTGGTCCATCAATGTGCCGATGCAGTCCTGCTTGATTGAACGCTCAGGGAAATATGCAAGTATCAATCAGACGGTCAGCACGTCTTCTGTCCAGCTGGGTATATCATTCGGCGCCTTACTCGGCGGAATGATATTAAGCGCATATACCTCATACACATTATTGATTAGTGGGCGGTCATCCTGCTGACAGGTACAGTAGGAGTGGCGTCGCTATTATTTCACTTGTCAAAAGAGAACGGATTATCTTAAAGTTTCCTTAAAAATGAGAGGAAAATGAAATTTGACACCCTTTGTGCTGTAAAATAGAAAAAAATGGAGGGTGATTAGATGGAATTTCTGAAAAATCGCATCGTAGTAAGAATCATGGCCATGCTCGCAGTCATCGCCATTGTACTCTGCCTGTTCTTTCTGCTTGTTGAATGCAAGACCAATTTCGAAAATAGACTTGGGTATAGTCCGATCATTAAAATGAATGTTGAGCACCAGAATCTGAAGAAGTAATGTGTACGCAACGTCCCGCAAAGTGAATCCGCGGGACGATACCGATGAGCAGGCAGCATTTAAGTGGCGCAACGTCCCGCAGAAAGAATCCGCGGGACGATACCGATGAGCAGGCAGCATTTAAGTGACATAACGTCCCGCAAAGTGAATCTGCGGGACGTTACTAGTTTTTCAATGCACTATAAACTGTGGCCCGGTTCTTATAGTGCATCTGAAAGTTTTCCTTTAATACGCGTGTAATCGCTTTTGGGCACATCGCAGTCCATTCATCAATTTCCTGGCGACTGACCGGCGCATTTTTCAGTAACAGCATTTCTTCAATAGTCGCTTGAAGGACAATCTTTTTATGTTCACTGAACCCGCACTGACATCGAATTTTTTTCAAGCCTTTCTCACTTTTTAATCCTATATACCGGCATCGCGGACAGCGGATGCCTTTTTTCATGTCCTGAAAAGGATAGTAGAAGATGCGTTCATGCGGATGAGTGGATTGATGATTCATCAGCATGAACTGCGCCAACCGCTCTTCCTCTCTGGTCGGCTGGTAATCCTGGCTGAAAAAATGGATCACTTCCTCGACTTGAGACGGTTTAACGATTTGAGGATCAGCGCTGTCCTCCAGTAACGTTAACTGGGGATGAATAAAAACGATACGACTGACCACTTCATTCTGAAAACCATGTTCCCTCAGAAATCTCGTTAAATAAAAGTCAGCACGGTTTAACTGAGAGAGGATATCCTGATAGTAGTACTCACCCTCCGATACAAACTGGCGACCGCTCCGCCTGACAGTGCCTGTATAATTCTTGATATCAAAATGATAGACTTTTCCGTTATACAGATGAATAAAATCGAATTGTGCGAGCGCAGGACTGTGCAATGACAGATCCCAGAGCTTAAGACCTCCGCACCCATGTGCGCGCTCGTAGTAATGACGCTCACCCTCATAACCCTTTAAATAATTTTTAAGTACTCTGTCATCGGACCGGTTTAATGTGATTCGCTTATCAGCTGCCATTAAATAGTGGATATAATCAGATGGCTGGTGCGTCTTCAGAAACATCTCTTCACCTCACATCCACTATAAGCCCCGTACTCGTATTCTGACAAACCGGCAGAGGTAGGGCTTTCCTGCAGAATTTCATTTTCTGCCGGTGTTTCATCATAAACTGCAGGAAAATACAGACCATTTATGACGAAATATTCTAAAAACTAAAATTTAATCATGCTATACTTAAATTAACAAAAAGGGGGATGACGATGGAACAACTGGACTTATTCAAAAGACTGACAGACTGCAATGCAGTATCCGGCTTTGAACGGCCGATGACGAATCTGATGCGTGAATATCTGGAGCCGCTTGCGGACGATGTGATCACTGATAATACCGGCAGCATTTTCGGCCGTAAAGGGAGCGGCCGGCATGCCATTATGCTCGCCGGTCATCTGGACGAGATCGGTTTTATGGTGACGGCGATCACGGATGACGGCTTTATACAGTTTACGAATCTCGGCTACTGGTGGGCAAACGTCATGCTGAGCCAGAAAGTGACGATCACCGGCAGTAAAGGAGATGTACGCGGCGTCATCGGCGGCAAGCCGCCGCATGTTCTCGGGGTCAAAGAAAAGGAACTGGCGGCAGAAGTCAGCAATATGTTCATTGATATCGGGGTGAATAGCAGAGAGGAAGCACTTGCAGCAGGTGTACGTATCGGGGACCCGATTACGCCGTACAGTGAGTTTGAGGTGATGACAAATCCTGATTACTTACTCGCTAAAGCATGGGATAACCGTTTCGGCTGCGCGCTCGCGGTTGAAGCATTGAGAGATAATCCTGAACCCCATATCACGCTTTACTCAGGGGCAGTGACGCAGGAGGAGACACTATCACGCGGCGCGAAGACAGCGGCCCATAAAGTGAAACCGTCACTCGCCATCGCACTGGACGTCGGCATCTGTGCGAAGACACCGGGGATGACAGGGAATGCCAAGATGGGCGACGGGCCGATCATCGTGCTTGTCGATGCGTGGCATATCGGGCATCCAACGTTCAGACAGTTCGTGACGGACGTTGCGGAGAAGCATGGCATCAAGGTGCAGTTCGATTATCTGACAGGCGGCTACACAGATGCCGGCCATATCGCACAGAGCTTCGACGGTATACCGGCTATCACAATCGGTGTGCCGACCCGTTACATCCATTCGAACGTCTCGATGATGAACCGCCGTGACTATAACGATGCGCTTAGCCTCATCAACGCTGTCCTCGCAGAGCTGACAGATGACTTGGCTGACCAGATCATTGACCAGACGTACGAGGGATTGGCATGATAGTCATCGTTCTGCTCTTCACACTCTTCGCCTGCTATCTGATGAGCGGGCGTGGCTCGTTTCTGATTGCCGGCTTCAACACGATGTCAGCGGAACAGAAGGCACGCTACGATGAAAAGAAACTCTGCCGGCTGACCGGTGTTCTCATGCTGGCAGCAGCACTGTACTGTGCCCTGATGGAATTCACGGCATTGAATGCAGTCATGCTGACGGTGCTGTTCGGCCTGCTCATCATACTCTTTGTCACTGCCGTTAACTTTACGGATATCGTCAAAAAATAAAAGACTGCCGCGGCAGTCTTTTTTTATAGCTCAATATCAATATCCAGCATCTGTACTTTCAGCAGATCTAAAATGCCGCTTGAGGCACTTGGGAAGGCAAAGATCATCATGTTCAGTTCACGTGCCGACATCTTCTTCTCGACAATGAAAGTCATGATATTGATGAGGTCATCTGCTGCGTGACCATAAATCGCTGCTCCTGCCACATGTTTTCTGTTATCCAGGGCAATGACCATCTCAGCATCTGTTTCATTCTTATATTCAAAGCGGAGATTCTCTCCGAACTTGATGGTCTTGATTTTATAACCTTTTTCTTCTGCTTCTGCGATAGGCATGCCCACCTGTGCGATGCGGGGCAATGTATAGGCGACAGATGGAATAGCCGGATATTTGATAGGCAGTAGTTCCAGTGCTTTGACAGGGTTAAGTAAGTTTGCTTCCCGTGCCATGATCTGCAGGGCGATATAATTGGATTCAAAGGTGGCAGTCGGCGTGAGCTTCGGAATTTCTTTATCGAGGACATCCCCGCTGGCATAAATATTATCGACAGAGGTGAGCAGGTGTTTGTTGACTTTGATGCCTTTCTTGCTGTATGCGATTCCTAATTCATCGAGTCCGATGTTCTCCACATTCGGAATACGTCCTGTTGCATCGACAATATAGTCCGTGTCAATCACGAGGCCTGACTCAGTCGTCAGCTTATAGCCGGTTTCAGTCTTCTCAATGCGCGCTGTCTCTTCATTATAGTGAAACGTCACATTTTCTTTGGTGAGTTTGTCAGCCAGTTTTTTGACATACGGCTGATGGAAAGGTTTTAAAATCTGGTCGGAGTGACTGATGACATGCACCTCTGACCCGAACTTGCTGGCGATTGAAGCGAATTCGATACTGATGTAGCCGCCACCGATAAACGTGATGTGTTCTGGAAAAGACTCTAGATCCATAAAGTCACGACTATCATGCAGATATTCCTTGCCTGTCACATCAAGGAAATGGCTGCGCTGTCCTGTCGCGATGACGATATATTTTGTCCCGTAGTCCACACCATCAACCGATACAGTATGTTTATCTTTGATGACGCCATGACCGGAAATGATATCAATGCCCATCTTGCTGAATAACTTCTCGAGTCCATCTTTCTGCGGATCGATGACTTCGTGTTTGTAGCGCATCAGATTCTCCCAGTTGACTGCCGGCTGGTGTTCAAATATATCACCGAGACGTTCCATGTCTTCAAGTATTTCAAATGGACCTTCCAGCAGGATTTTCGGATTACAGCCATAGTTCGTACAAGTCCCTGCCAGTGTGTCTTTCTCGATCAATGCGACTTTCTTCTGAGCCTGTGTCAGAGCGACAGCTGCGTGCCATGCTGCATGGCCGCTGCCGATAAAAATAACGTCATAGTTCATGATAGAACCTCCTTAAGTGTCATATCTCTCTGTTCCCTTTTTATGGATTCTTAATCCATCTGTAAGGAAAAAGCGAATTACGCTATAATGAAGATAACCAAGAAATCGGAGGCGTGAAAAGATGGAACTCATTGAATCAGTACAGAACACGAGAATCAAGAATATTGCCAAGCTGCACACGAGAAAAGACCGTAAGAAAGCACAGCAGTTTTTAGTGGAAGGCTATCACCTGGTTGAAGAAGCGGTGAAAAGCGGACTTGAAGTCGAGACCATCCTGAGTGTGAATCCGGACGATATCTCAGAGGAGATGACAGCAGGCAGCAAGGAACAGTTCCAGATCACCTTCAAAATCGCAGAGAAACTGTCACAGACAGAATCGCCGCAGGGCATCTATGCAGTCTGTCAGATGCCGGAACACAGTCTCACTGACTTCAAGCAGCTGATCTACCTTGACCGCATTCAGGATCCAGGCAACGTCGGAACGATTATCCGTACAGCAGATGCTGCAGGATATGACGGTGTCGTCATCTCTAAAGGGACAGTAGATATCTATAATGACAAAGTACTGCGTTCGAGTCAGGGCAGTGTCTTCCATATTCCCGTCATTGAAGCGGACTTCCATGATATCAGAAAAAATTTCAACGGCAAGATTTACGGCACGTCCCTGAAAAACGGTCAGAACTACAAAGAAGTCGAGCTGAGTAAGGCATTCATTCTGGTCCTGGGGAACGAGGGGCAGGGCGTAGATGAACTCATCTTGAAAGAAACAGATGAGAATCTATTCGTGCCGATATATGGGCAGGCAGAAAGCTTAAATGTCGCGGTCTGTGCCGGCATTCTGATGTATCACTTGAAGTCATCTTAAATTTTCCTTAAAAATGCAGAAAATGTTATTTTAATCCACCTCTATCGTTTATACTGTAAATAAACGATAGAGGTGTTTTTTTATGAAGTTCAAGGAAAAATGGTATGCATACAGTCGTCACTTTACAAATACAACAGCCCCTATTCAATATGAAGAATTTATAAAGCTCGAACAGTTTGGCAGAATACTGTCATTACCATTCTTATTACTGACGTATATAGGTTTGTTGTTATTTGATGGACAAGGTCCTGCGATGATTGCAGTGTTTATCAGTTATTTTCTGGTGAATTTTGTTCTGACTTATGCTGTTCATGTAAGGATGTTTTATGCTAGAGGTCGATCACCCCTGTTCTTTAATGTTCTGCATGGCCTTGGATTTATAGGACTTTTCATTTACCTGGTACTCTGTCTAGTCACACATCAAGAAGTTCGTTTAGATATTGTCTTAATCTTACTCTTGATACCTTCTTTAACTACAATGGGAAACTACTTTTTAAAATAGAGAAGAGGATGTAAATGGAGAAAAAAATAACATGGCAAGAAGCTTACAAAGATTATTTTAACAACTTCTTCAGACCGAAGGCACCTATCACAGAAGAGATGTATGACAAACATCGGTGGATCACATTGCTGATCTCAACGATAGGGGTTGTCCTATTCATCTTGGTTGGCCAGCAACTGGATTTATTTACGACCATAGATTTTGATATGCCGCTAAAGAAGTATCATGAACTTAAAGTGAATGAGTCGTTCGTGATGGGCATCTATCTAACTATTCTGATATTTTTCCTGCAGCTACCTTCTTTGCCGAGTGAAATCAGAATGTTCTATGCCAGAAAAAAGAAGCCTACACGCTATCTCATGGTGCTGATCGGCTCACTGGTGGCCTCTTTGTTATTTGTATTTAGCATGTATAAAATGGAACAGATGAATACAGATTTCTTAGTATTAATCTTTTTTTCATTTAACCATTTTTTCAGTAATGACCGTGCACTTAGAAAAGAGAAGACTGAACGGCTGAGGAAGGAGTATTGATATGGCGAGAGAATTGACCTGGAAAGAAATCATTCATGACTACATAACGAACTTCTTCAGACCGAAGGCGCCGATCAGTTATGCAATGTATCAGTCCCATAAGACATTGGTAGGGATACCTTGCGCATTGATTATGATTGCGTGGCTGATCTACAATTTAACCCATGACGTTTATACAGACAGCTTTTATCAGTTACCGCTCGACAAGCAGAAACATTTAGAAGCACTGGACTCATTTAGAAGTAATCTGTTCTTTCTGTCACTGATCGGTCCTTTTCTGGTGCTGACATTGTCATCTGAACTGAGAATGTTTGCTAAACGGCGTAAAAGCGCATGGCCGTACGTCACTGTACTGATTATCTGGCTATTCGGCAGCTTGCTTTATTTTTGCATCAGTTATACAAGAGACCTCCAGAGTCAATCCATGTTACCATTTTTAGGCATGTGGACACTGATATTTATGAGTAATGCTCAGTACGTCCAGCAGCGACTGAAGGCGAATAAATCAAAGCGATTTTAGAATTATTTTCATCATAGTCCTTGTTATTATATTTGAGTAATGGAAAGAGGAGTGGGATAATATGTCAGCTATTATGAATGAAATCAATATCAATCCAGATGGTATGACTCCATTTTTTCAAGTTCATTCTGAAAAGAGAGTGAGGTTTTTGTGGGACAACCTAGATAAAAATGTAGTAACGGATTTAATTCACACTATATTTAGAGATTCACAACTAACGATGACCGTTCTGGTAGGCTATTCTTTTGAACTGAATTTTGTTAAAGAGAAAACGGGGATTGGAAAAATTTTTACCATCACTAACTGGAAAGAACTATCCATTGATTCAGAAGACCATGAATTTCAATTTGTACTAGCTCAAATTGAAAGAATCAAGAAAGATGAACTTATCAACTATTGTATGAAGATAAAAAATGGCCATCCACAAGCATATATCACATTTAACAATGAAAGCTCGTTGCTTTACGTGAGTACGGATGTGATGGATATTGTCAGTCAGGACAAGAATTCGATTTCAGCTCTCAAAAAGAAATATCATGGCATTGTCGATGTGTATCGGGAAGCTGAACATAGTAGGGGAATATAAGATGACTAAGCACAACTTTTACAATGGGGATGGATTGTTCAAAGAGTTCAGTACTAAAGGGAAAATCATGAAAAAGTCTAAGAAACGTAAGCAGAACATGAATGTCGCACGGGTTGTTAAACTGGATGACTACCGAGCATAACCTTCTGCACGTTTAACTGAGATGACTTTTACTGCTATCAGCTGTTTATTATTTATCAGAAAACAGTCAAGGTTGCTACTTCTTCACAAGCTCTAAATTCATCAGAGTTATGAACGATAAATTATGTTTATCAATCATAACTTTTGATTTCAGCAATTTATCGAATAGTTATAAGCGATAAATCGTCTTTATCGCTTATAACTTTAGACACATCACCCATCATTTCAACTGTTCAGGTAGGTCCATCATTTTCCCTACTTGCCTCTCTTTTAATTATCTCCTATAATGAATAGGAAATGAATATTGAACCGATAAAAAGACGGGATTAATAGTTTATGTCCAGAGAGTGGTCGACTATGGTGCAACGATCATCATGAGCTGTGTTTCTTTTCATCTTTTTGGTTGCTTAATAAGAAGTTAAGCCGGTCCCTGCCCGTTACGCATGAATGAAGTGTATGCTTAGGCATAAATTTGGGTGGTACCGCGGAAGTCTTTCGTCCCTTTGTAGGACGTGGGGCTATTTTTTTTTATCAATTTTTTAGGAGGATTATGATGGAGCTTAAGGATAAGTTAAGTGCATTGCAGCAGGAAGCACTGGCGAAAGTGAATGACGCGAGTGATGCGGCAGCGTTGCAACAGGTGAAGGTGGAGTATCTCGGTAAGAAGGGGATTATCACCGGATTGATGAAAGAGATGAAGTCACTGCCGAACGAGGAGAAGCCGATGTTCGGTCAGCTCGTGAACGAGGCGCGTCAGGCTGTGGAAGCGGCGATGACAGAGAAAGATACGGAGCTGAAGGACAAAGCGATCAATGATAAGCTGGCAAATGAGACGATTGATATCTCTCTGCCGGGCCGTCAGTTCAATGTCGGCAGTGCGCATCCTTTAACGAAGATTGTCGAGGAGCTTGAGGATTTATTCATCGGTCTAGGATATGAAGTCGTGGAAGGCTACGAAGTTGAGACAGATTACTATAACTTCGAGGCACTGAATCTGCCGAAGTCGCATCCGGCACGTGACATGCAGGACAGTTTCTATATCACTGAAGAACTCTTGATGCGGACGCATACATCTCCTGTGCAGGCTAGAACATTAGAAAGCCGTAAAGGACAAGGTCCGGTCAAGATTATCTGTCCAGGTAAAGTTTACCGCCGTGACAGTGATGACGCGACGCATAGTCATCAGTTCACACAGATTGAAGGACTGGTTGTTGATGAGAATATCAAGATGAGTGATTTAAAAGGGACGCTTGAATTATTTGCGAAGAAGATGTTCGGTGCTGAACGTGAGATCCGTCTTCGTCCGAGTTTCTTCCCGTTCACGGAGCCGTCTGTTGAAGTCGATATCTCATGCTTCAAGTGCGGCGGAGCCGGATGTAATGTCTGTAAGGGCACAGGCTGGATCGAGATTCTCGGTGCCGGTATGGTGCACCCGAATGTGCTAGAGATGGCGGGGTTCGATTCAGAGAAGTATTCAGGCTTTGCCTTCGGTATGGGGCCGGACCGTATCGCGATGCTGAAATACGGTATTGAAGATATCCGTCATTTCTATACGGATGATCTTAGATTCCTTGAACAGTTCAAAGCAGTAGAAGATGGAGGTAGTGAACATGTTAGTCAGTAAAGAATGGCTGAATGAATTTGTCCGCGTCAATGTGCCGGTTGAAGAGCTGGCCGAGAAGATCACAAGAAGCGGGATTGAAGTAGAAGAGATCACCGATTATACGAAAGATATCAAAAACCTGGTTGTCGGTCATGTGCTGACGAAGGAGAAACATCCGGATGCCGATAAACTGAATGTGACTACTGTGGATGTCGGCGATGAGACGCTGCAGATTGTCTGCGGTGCACCGAATGTCGACGCGGGCCAGTATGTCATCGTCTGCAAGCCGGGCGGTCGTCTGCCGGGCGGCGTTAAGATCAAGCGCGCGAAACTGCGCGGCGTTGAATCAAACGGGATGATCTGTTCGTTAGGCGAGCTCGGTCTGCCGAAGAATCTGGTACCTGAACAGTATGAGACAGGGATCTTCCATTTCCCTGAAGAAGTGACGCCGGGCACTGATGCGCTTGAAGCACTGCTCTTAGCAGACGGTGTGATGGAGTTCGGTCTAACGCCTAACCGTGCGGATGCGATGAGCATGCTCGGCTCTGCCTATGAAGTGAGTGCGTTGTACGAAGAAGAGATTGAGTTCCCTGAAGCAGAGTTAGAGGAATCCGGGAACGCAGCAGATGCGATTGCGGTGACGATTGAGGATGCTGATGCTTCTCCTTATTATGCAGCGCGTGTCGTCCGAAATGTGGAAATCAAGCCGTCTCCGACATGGATGCAGATGCGTCTCATCAAAGCAGGCGTGCGTCCGATCAACAATGTCGTCGACGTCTCCAACTATGTCATGATGGAGCTCGGTCAGCCGCTTCATATGTTCGATGCTGACAAAATCGGTTCACAGAAAATCGTTGTCCGCTATGCTGAGGCAGGTGAGAAGATGACGACGCTTGACGACAAGGAACGCGTGCTGACTGCTGAAGATATCGTTGTGACGAACGGCACTGCACCGATTGCGCTGGCGGGTGTCATGGGCGGTGATTTCTCTGAAGTGACAGAGGAGACGAAGAACGTTGTCATTGAATCAGCATTATTCAACCCGGTCCATGTCCGTAAGACGTCCCGTCAGACGGGTCTGCGTTCAGAAGCATCCAGCCGCTTTGAAAAAGGCGTCGCACCTGAGCGCGTGAACATGGCACTTGACCGTGCCGCATTCCTGCTGCAGGAACATGCGAACGGCAACGTGCTTGCGGGTATTGTCTCAGCAGGAGAACTGCCTGACCTTGAAGTGACGGTGCAGATCACGACTGATGAAGTGAACGGCCTGATCGGATTTGACCTCTCCAATACAGAAATCAAGACTATCTTTGAACGACTCGGCTTCGACAGCCAGGTGGACGGTGACGCGTTCAACGTCCATGTGCCGACAAGACGCGGTGACATCACGATCAAGGAAGACTTGATCGAGGAAGTGGCGCGTATCTACGGTTACGACGAATTGCCGTCAACGTTACCTGTGACGCATGCCAGTAAACGTATCGGTCTGACAGCTTACCAGGCGAAACGCCGTGCAGTAAAATCACTGCTTGAAGGACTGGGGCTGAACCAGGCGATCACTTATGCGCTCGTGTCTGAAGAAAAAGCACAGCAGTTCACGAAACAGACAGAAGAAACAGTTAAGCTGATGATGCCAATGAGTGCGGATCATGCCGTTCTTCGTCAAAGCCTGCTGCCGCATTTAATCGATGCCGTGCAGTATAACAATGCCCGTCAGCTGAAAGACGTCGCGTTATACGAAATCGGCAACGTCTTCCGTGGCCGCGGTGCAGCGCAGCCGGTTGAGACAGAGAAATTAGCGGGTATCATTACCGGCCAGTTCAGCGCGACTGAATGGCAGGGTAAAGTCGAAGCGGTTGATTTCTTCGTCATCAAAGGGATCGTCGAAGCATTAGCTGCTAAATTAAGTGTGCAGTTCACTTACGAGCGTGCAGATGTCACGGAACTGCATCCCGGCCGCAGTGCTCAAGTTCTCCTGAACGGCGAAGTCATCGGCTTCATCGGTCAGCTGCATCCACTCATTGAACGCGAGCATGACTTAAAAGAGACGTATGTCTTCGAACTGAATTTACAGCGTATATTAGAAGAGACAAGTGCCGTGAAGTATCATATGATCCCGAAATTCCCGGGCATCTCCCGTGATATCGCGCTTGAAGTGGAACGGACACGCGAGACAGGCGAACTGATTGACATCATCATGAGTGCAGACAACAAGTATCTGCAGCGCGCAATGGTCTTTGATGTGTATGAAGGCGAGCATATCGCTGAAGATAAGAAATCAGTTGCGATCCGTATGGAATTCCTGAACCCGGAAGAGACATTAAAAGACGCGGATATTCAGCCGGTTGTCGATCAGGTCCTTGACAACTTGACGCAGGCAGGTGCGAAACTCCGCGGTTAATTAAGAGTTTTGAAATTGAGAGACATGAATCAGCAGCGTTCATCAAACTTGATCGCCAGTAATATTTGTGAGAATTTGAAGGCCGAACATCAACAAAGGTGTTCGGTCTTCTTCAATATATTTGCTATAATGACACAAAAAAGGGGGATGAAGATGAAACGTATTTTAGCGGGGCTGATCAGTCTGTCGGTCCTGGCAACAGGGCACGAGGCAGAGGCAGCATCTTGTAAAATAAATGTCAGCTACAACAAGCAGTTTTATAAAATTGAGGGGCTGCCTATTGCTAACAAGCAATATGGTATGGCAAAAAGCTATCACCCTGGTGCGAACAAGACGATGATCCGGAGTTATCAGAAGATGAGGGCAGCAGCCTTGAAAAAGGGGATTGTTCTGGATGTTGTCGGTACGCCGGGCGCCTATGGTTATAGAAGTTATGCGGTGCAGAAACAACTGTATAATGATTACATCAATCTTTACGGCTTCAGCTATGCCTCAAAGATTTCAGCTAAGCCCGGTACAAGTGAACATCAGCTTGGCCTGGCGATGGATATTAGAGACGGCACGAATTACGGCACGCTGAATACAGCCTTTGAATATACAGCAGCATCAAAATTCATCCGGGAGAATGGTCAGCGTTATGGTTTCATCGTCAGATATTTAAAAGGCAAAGAAGCCATCACTGGTTTTATGTATGAACCTTGGCATATCCGCTATGTCGGCGTGACACATGCGACGCGTATAAAAAAGGACAATATCACACTAGAAGAATACCTCGGTATCGCCGGCCGCAGGAAACTGAGTGCAGGTCAGTATCAAGTGAATGGTGCGCTGTGCAAATACAAAAGGTAAGGGCCACATGGTCCTTACCTTTATTTAATATATCGTTTTAAATGACGAGCAGTATAGCTGTCTTTAACGTCCAGAAGACCAGCCGGCAGACCACTATAAAGGAGTTCGCCGCCGTGCTGTCCCGCTTCCGGTCCCATATCGATGATCCAGTCTGCTGCTGTCATCATCGTTAAATTATGTTCGATCAAAATAACCGTATTACCTTGGTCAACCAGCTGGTTGAACAGTGTGACCAGCACATGAATATCTTCCTCGTGGAGACCTGTCGTCGGCTCATCGAAGATAAAGATATGGTCAGTGACCTTTTCAATCAGATATTTACTCAGTTTGACGCGCTGGACTTCACCGCCTGATAATGTATCAAGTGACTGGCCGAGCGTCATATAGCCGAGTCCTGTGGCCTGTAAGGAGTGGAGTGTCTCAGTGATTCTGTCATGGTCACTGAAGTAATCAATGCCTTCATCGACTGTCAGTTTCAGCACGTCTGCGATGGAATAACCGTCAACGGTCGCTGCCAGTACTTCCGGTTTGTACCGCGTGCCGTTACAGACTTCACAGATCTGCGAGAAGTCCGCCATAAAGGCAAGCTCGGTCTTCAGTACCCCTTTACCATTACAGTTCGGGCAGGCACCTTCTGAGTTATAGCTGAACAGACTTTTCTTCAGACCGGTCTCCTTGCTGAAGAAAGCTCTCACGTCATCAAAAATATCGGTATAGGTGAGAAGATTGGACCGGTTGGATGCATGCACCGCTTTCTGGTCGATGGTGATAGTCTTATCCTGATGTCTGAAGCCGGTCTTGATCAGTGTGCTTTTCCCTGAACCTGCCACCCCGGTCACAGTCGTGATGGCACGCTTCGGGATATCGACTGAAATATTCTTTAAGTTATTCTTAGAGATATTGTTGAGATGTATAAACGCCGCTGGTGTCTTCGGTTCTTTCAGCTGATGCTGCTGCTTCAACGCATGTCCTGTCGCTGTATCCGACTTCAGCAGTTCTTGATAGGTCCCTTCAAAAGTGATGGTACCTCCGTGTTTTCCGGCGCCGGGTCCGATATCGACAATATGATCCGCTGTCTTGATGATGTCTGGATCATGCTCCACGACGAGTACGGTATTCCCCTTATCGCGGATGGACCTAATGATACTGTTAATATTCTTGATATCTTCCGGATGTAGTCCGACACTGGGTTCATCAATGATATAGACCAGGTCGGTCAGTGGACTGTTAAGATGACGGATTAGCTTGATACGCTGCGACTCACCGCCTGACAGGGTAGGTGTCTCCCGTGATAACGTCAAATAGCCGAGTCCGATATCTACAAGTGACTGCAGCTGTTCTCTCAGTGGTCTGATGATATAGGCAGCCTTATCATCATTGATCTGGTCCAGGAAGTCAATCTCTTCACAAATCGTCATATTCGTGAAGTCAGCGATATCAAGATGGTTAATCTTACAGCTCAAGATGCGCGCGTTCAGTCGTTTGCCGTGACAGTCGGGACATGTCTGTTCGGTGACGACACGATTGACGTCATTGATCCACCGTTTCTTCTCGAAGCCGTCATTGATAAGAAAGTTACGGCGGAAGCGGTGAATGACTCCTTCGAATTTAGCGGTCTTCGGCCATTTCTCTGGTGCATCCTTCAGTTTCTTCGGTGCTGTATAGAGCAGGGTATCCATCTCTTCAGCCGTATAATCCTTTAACTTTTTATCATTATCAAATAGACCTGAGAATGTATAGCGTTTGCCGCGCCAGTGATTCGGTCCGAATGTCGGGAAGTTGATAGCATTCTCATTCAGTGACTTGTCATAATCCAGCAGTTCATCGATATCAATGTCCTCGACATAACCGAGACCTTGACACGTCTGGCACATAGCGGTTGGATTATTGAAGGAGAACTCATTGGAATAGGCGACGAACGGCTGTCCGACCCGTGACCAGAGCAGCCGGACTGCTGAGTAGATGTCTGAGATGGTGCCAACTGTGGAACGTGAGTTACCGCCGAGTCGTTTCTGGCTGATGACCATCGAGACGGGGAGATTCTCTATCTTATCCACCTCTGGTTTCGCATACTGTGTCAGCTGATACTGAATATAGGAAGAATATGTTTCATTTAGCAGACGTTCAGACTCAGCTGCAATCGTGCTGAAGACAAGGGATGATTTACCCGAGCCTGAGCGTCCGGTGAAGACTGTGAGCTTGTTTTTAGGGATTTCTATATCGATGTTTTTCAGGTTGTTCTGTTTCGCACCTTTAATGATGATATTATTCATGAGGAAAAGTCCTTTCTATACAGGTTTGCCGTTCATGTTCCCGAGTATCTTGACTGCCAGGCACCTGAATTCTAGCTCACTTTCTCCTTTTCCCTATTTGCTGTGAGATATACCATAACAGGTAGGCGATAATACTAAGTCCTGCACCAAGATAGATAGGTTCCATTATGATCGCTTCCTTTCAATCAGAGTCAGTGCTTTCGTTCTGTTCTTAAAATCTTTCTTTGTCACTTTATCAAGGTAATCCAGTGACTTCCGTTCGATGATCTTCGCTGCCTGGAGGTCGACTTTCGCACCCGCACCCTTGTAGATGGCGAGTCCGGTCTCCTTTTCAATCTGGTCCATCCATTTGATGAAGGCGTATCTTGCGATAATGGAGCTCGCGGCGATGGCGATGGATTTCGATTCACCTTTTGTCTCGAAACGGGTAATCTCGCGTTCCGGGATAGGGGTCAGGGCGTAGTTCTCATAGACTCCCTGCACGGCGAACTGGTCGATCACAATATAGTCCGGTCGTTTGTCAATTTTCCTGAGGACGTTCATTATCGCCTGATTGTGCAGCACTGCTTTCATCTTGACCTGGCTCCAGCCGCGCGCTTTCTGTTCATTATATTTAGGATTGTCGAGTACAAGCAAAGAGTGGGGAATCATCGGGATGATCTGTTCAGCGAGCTGGACGATTTTAGAATCCTTCAGGTTTTTGGAGTCCATGACGCCGAGCAGCTTTAAGATTTCCGCATTTTTCTTCGAGACATAGCTTGCGACAACGGTCATCGGGCCGAAGTAATCGCCTGAACCTGCTTCATCTGAACCAATGCAGCTGTACAGATCATAATCAGTCGTCTGTGCCGCTGTTCCAGGGGCTGACTTCTTTTCAGGAACAACGCCGAGCAGGCCTGCTGCAAGATTTTCTGCATCCCGGCCCTGAATCATCACCTTATTCGACCGGTAGACGGTTAGGGTATGTCCCTGGACCTTTGCCCGCGCGACCATACCGGGTGGCAGGTCCCCTGTTTCATGCTTTACTTTCTTCAGTAAATCCTCTATTTCCTTTTTTGCCATCATTTTAACGACAGTACTCACAGTAAATCCCTCATTATAAGCGTATTTTTATTGTCTAATCCTTATAAAAAATGGTACCATATATATTAAATGACGCACAGTGGAGTGATATCGTATGGGAGAATTTAAAAATAGAATCACCGTTTCTATCTATGATCAGCAGTATACGATTATCGGAGAAGACGATCCGAGTCACATCCGCTATGTGGCGGGACTTGTAGATGCGCGTATACGTGATATCTCAAGATACAATGCAGGTCTTGATACATCCAGGAAAGCCGTGCTGACGGCAGTCAACATTATGGATGATTACGTGAAGCTGCAGGAAGATTACGAACTGTTATTACATAAACTAGAAGCAGAAGGTCAAAGACATGATTGATATTATTTTACTATTCTTTTTAATACTGGGTTCTATTGTGGGTCTGAGAAGAGGTTTCATTCTCCAGTCCATGCATCTGATCGGTACAATGGGTGCACTGATCATCGCGCGTATATTCTACCAGTCGCTTGCAGAGAAGCTGGAACTGATTGTGCCTTATCCGGCAGCGGGCGATACACCTGAAGTCCTGATCAACTGGCAGGACGGTGAGCAGGCATTCTATAACATCATCAGCTTCATCTTTTTATTCTTAGTCAGTAAAGTGATGCTGCAGATGGTGGCGACAGTCTTCGATTATATCGCTCAGCTGCCACTGCTCAAACAGCTGAACAAGAGCCTGGGTTCACTGCTCGGGTTTATCGAAAGCTATCTGCTGCTATTCATTATCTTTTTCTTCATTGCGATGATACCGGCACCTGCCGTTCAGGAACGTATTCAGTCAAGTCATCTGGCGCGTGCTATCATTGAATATACTCCTATATTAAGCAATCGTGCCATCGACTGGTTTCAGCACATTGCCCTTATTCATATTTTTTAGACCATAAGTCATAGGCATAAGTCTATGGCTTTTATTTTGGAGGTTATATCATGACAAAGAAAGATTATATCAAACTGCTTGAGACCATCGGCTTATATATGGAACTGAAAGGTGAGAACAGCTTCAAGGTCTCCGCTTACCGCAAAGCTGCAGGGGCGATTGAGACGTCGCAGACACCGATTGAGGAACTGGCGGATTTCACGGTGCTGCCCGGCATCGGCAAAGGGGTCTCTGAAGTGCTGGATGAATACCGGGAGACAGGTGAATCCAGTCTGCTCAAGCAACTGAAAAGCGAAGTGCCGGCGGGTCATATCAGGATGCTAAAAATCCGTAATCTCGGTGCGAAGAAGATCGTCAAGCTCTATAAGGCGCTTGATATCACGACGATTGAAGAGCTGAAGGCAGCATGCGAGAGTCATCAGGTCAGCAGTCTGCCTGGGTTCGGCAAGAAGACTGAAGAGATGGTACTGCAGGGTATTCAGGACCTTGAGACGAAGAAAGAGCAGATTTCAATCAGTGAAGCTGTCCGTCTGACCGGCTTTATCAATCAGAGGCTGGACACTTGTGAACATGTGAAGCGCTACGCAGTTGCCGGCAGCCATCGTCGTATGAAGGAGATCAGTAAGGATCTGGATTATATCGTTGTGACCGAAAATGCCGAAGAAGCCGCACGCGAGATTGCTGCATTTGAATTTATCGACCATATAGAAGTCAGTGGACGCGAGAAAGTATCCGTCTATATCAAGATGGATGAGCTTGAGACTGCAGTCGACTTCCGCTTTACTGACGAGGCGGGCTTCACAGCGATGCTGAATCATTTTACTGGCAGCAAGGCGCATAATGTCAAGATGCGTCAGCTGGCAAAGGTACGCGGCGAGAAAGTCAATGAATACGGCATTACACTTGCTGACGGTACGCTTCAGCAGTATAAGACTGAAGCGGAGATCTATCAGCATTACAATATCAGTTATATCCCGCCTGAAATGCGTGATGACGTCACGGCGTTTGACGTTGAGCAGTCTGAGATGATCACACTGGACGATATCAGAGGCGACCTTCATATGCATACGACGGCAAGTGACGGTGCTTACGAACTTGAGGAGATGATTGAAGCCTGCATCCAGAAAGGCTATGACTACATGGTCATCACCGATCACTCAAGAAGTCTCCGCGTTGCGAACGGCCTCTCTGTTGAACGTCTGCTTGAACAGAACAGAAAGATCAAGGAACTGAATAAAGCTTACAGTGAGATTGATATCTACAGCGGGACTGAGATGGATATACTGCCGGACGGTACGCTCGACTACGATAATGAGGTCTTACAGGCGCTGGATTACGTCATTGCAGCGATCCACCAGTCCTTCAATCAGACAGAGGAACTGACGATGCAGCGTCTCATCAACGCCTGCCGTAACCCTTATGTCAGACAGATCGCCCATCCAACAGGTCGGCTGATCGGCCGTCGTGCAGGTTACGCAGTCAATATGGCGGAACTGATTCAGGTGGCAGAAGAAACGAACACGGTGCTTGAGATCAATGCAAACCCGATGCGTCTCGATCTCAGCGCTGAAGTCATCAGACAGCATCCGGCTATCCGTCTCGCCATCAATACAGATGCCCACCATATCAATCATCTTGAATTTATGAAGTATGGTGTCGGCACAGCCATCAAAGGGCATGTGAGACGTGAGCAGGTTCTCAACACGATGTCACGGGAGGACTTCCATGACTGGCTTAAGAAAGGAAAGAACTAAATGAATAAGAAGGCATTGAATATTCTTGAATATAACCAGATAAGAGATAAAGTCTCTGAGTACAGCCAGAACGAAGTGAGTGCCGTACTGATCAGAGCACTTGAGCCGAAGTCAGACATCAGCTGGATTGAAAAAGAACTGGCTAAACTGGATGAAGCACGCATCATCCATATGCAGGCGAGCGAGCCCGGTATGAGTACCTTGACTGAAGTGAAACCGCTGACAAAGCGGGCGCGCATCGGCTCCATGCTCAGTGTCGCTGAACTGAACCGCATTAAAAATAATATTCGGGTGACAAACCGTTATAAGACGTATCTGCTGAACATGACTGAAGAGGGGGACGTCAAACTGCCGTTACTCCGTGACCGTTTTCAGTCACTGCCCGTACTCTCACATATCAGTGATGAGATAGCCGAGAAATGTGATGAGACGATGCTCTATGACAATGCATCATCCGCACTCTACGATATACGTCAGCAGAAAAAGACCATCAACCGGCGCATCAAGGACAAACTGGACAGCATCGTTCGGTCGCAGGCCAACCAGAAGAAACTATCTGATGCCATTGTGACGATCCGTAACGACCGGCAGGTCATTCCGGTTCGCAGTGAATACAAGCAGGACTTCCCAGGGATTGTCCATGATACATCAGCCTCAGGGCAGACATTCTATATTGAACCGAACAGTATTGTCGAGCTGAGCGGACAGCTGAATACCATCTCTGCACGTGAAAATGAAGAGGTCAGCCGCATTCTTTACGAGCTGTCGTCGCATGTCGCAGAAGTGCAGCATGATATCGACTGGATCACCACTGTCATGGGTGAGCTCGATTTCCAGCTGGCGAAAGCGAAGTATGGTCATTCGATCAATGGTGTGATCGCTGACATCGCGGAAGAACGGACGATTGAACTGCCGGCAGCGTGGCACCCGTTGCTCGACAAATCAACGGTCGTCAGGAACTCGATTATTTTCGGTGATGAGATAGATGCCGTTATCATCACAGGGCCGAATACAGGTGGTAAGACAGTCACCTTGAAAACGGTCGGACTGCTGATCGCTATGAATCAGTCAGGTATGATGATTCCGGCGGGAGTCGGTGCAAGACTCAGCATCTTCAATGAGGTCTTCTGTGACATCGGTGATGAACAGTCGATTGAACAGTCGCTGTCCACCTTCTCCAGCCATATGACCAATATCGTCTCTATATTGAAGACGATGGACAGCAGCAGTCTTGTGCTGTTTGACGAGCTCGGTGCAGGCACTGACCCGTCAGAAGGGGCCGCTCTTGCCATGAGTATTCTGGACCGATGCCTGGAACAGGATGTCATGACGATGGCGACAACGCATTATCCTGAACTGAAAGCATACAGCTATAACCGTGATGGTGTCATGAACGCGAGTGTCGAGTTCGATGTTGAGACACTCAGTCCGACTTACAAACTGCTGATGGGTGTCCCTGGTAAAAGTAATGCCTTCGAGATCTCGAAGAAACTGGGGCTTGACCTCGCCATCATCAAAAATGCCAGACAGCTGATTCACATGGATAATATCGAGATCAACGATATGATTTCAGCGCTTGAAAAGAATACACGCCTGGCCGAGAATGACCGCGAGGAGATGGCAGTCCTGAAAAAAGAGTCGGCTGAGCTGCATCAGGAACTGTCAGAGCAGTTCGAGGCGTATCAGCAGATGAAAGAGACATTAGTGGAAAATGCAAAGATGAAAGCCAATGAAATCGTGCAGAAAGCTGAAAAAGACGCTGATGCCATCATTAAAGACCTGAAGAATCTGCGCAGTGAGCATCAGTCCATCAAGGAGAATGAGCTGATCGACCGGAAAGGTAAGTTCAAGGACCTCTATCATGAAGCGGCGCTTAAGAAACAGGCGAAGCAGCAGGAAGCGGAGAAGATTGAAGAAGGCGATAACGTCAAGGTACTGTCCTACGGTCAGAAAGGCGTGATCTTATCCGTTGATAAGGACGAAGCTGTCGTTCAGATGGGGATTATCAAGATGAAGCTGCCGCTGACAGACTTCAAGAAAGAAAAACCCGAGAAAGAGAAACAGACCCGTGTCGTCCCACGTGCCAACCGCCAGACGATCAAGATGGAACTGGATCTCCGCGGTGAGCGCTACGAGGATGCGTTACAGCGGCTTGAAAGCTATCTTGACCAGGCGCTCCTCAGCAACTATAACCAGGTGACCATCATACACGGTAAAGGGACCGGTGCACTGCAAAAAGGCGTACAGGACTATCTGAAGCGCTCAAAAATCGTTGAATCATTCCGGGGCGGTATGCCTTCTGAAGGCGGCTTCGGTGTGACAGTCGTTGAACTGAAATAGGAGGATGCTATGTGGAATTTTGATATGTATAAACTTGCAATTGTACTGATCATCGTTGCAGTGGTCATGCTGCTTGCAGGTGTCGGCTATTTAATTCTGACGTGAGCAAACGAAATGACGTAGTGCAGGCGTCATGCTATAATTCTTAAAAATAGTACTTTGAGGAGGAAATGAACATGGCATTGATTCAAGCAACTGATGCAAATTTTGAAGAGCAGATTAAAGAAGGCGTAACGTTAGTCGATTTCTGGGCACCTTGGTGCGGACCTTGTAAAATGATTGGACCTGTATTAGAAGACTTAGCAGGAGATGTGGAAGGGAAAGCGGATATCGTGAAAGTGAACGTGGACGACAACCAGGCTACAGCTGCTAAGTTCGAAGTGATGAGCATTCCGACGCTTATCGTCTTTAAAGACGGTCAGGCTGTTGATAAAGTGGTAGGTTTCCAGCCTAAAGAACAGTTACAGTCAGTTCTTGAAAAACATTTCTAAATTGAACTGAAAAAAAGAGCCTCGGCTCTTTTTTTTTGGAATAGTGGTGATTAAATGGAAGAATATGAAATCAGAATCAAACAGAAGCTCGCTGTACTGCCGATGGAACCCGGCTGTTATCTGATGAAGGACAGACAGAATGAAATCATTTATGTCGGCAAGGCGAAGAACTTAAGAAACCGTGTCCGTTCATATTTCACTGGAGCACATGACGAGAAGACGACCCGGCTCGTCGGTGAGATCCGGGATTTCGAGTTCATTGTGACCAGTACGGAAATAGAGTCACTCTTACTCGAGCTGACACTGATCAAGAAGCATTATCCGAGATATAATATCATGCTGAAGGACGACAAGAGTTATCCGTTCATCAAGATCACGAAGGAGAAGCATCCGAGACTTCTTGTTACGCGGCAGGTCAAAAAGAACAGCGGTAAATATTTCGGTCCTTACCCGAATGCCTATGCGGCGCAGGAGACCAAGAAGCTGCTGGACCGGATCATTCCGTTCCGTAAATGCAATAAGATGCCGGACAGACTCTGTCTCTACTATCATATCGGGCAATGTCTCGGACCGTGTGTCTATGATGTTCAGGAGCGGGAGTATCAGGAGATGATTCAGACCGTCAGCCAGTTTCTGAGCGGTGAAGACACCACGATTGTTGAAGACCTTAAAGTGAAGATGGCGGAGGCAAGCGCAGCGCTGAACTTTGAACAGGCAAAGGAATACCGTGACCTGATCAGTCATATTGAGTCACTCATGTTCAAGCAGAAGATGATGACCGCTGATATGACCGTCAGGGATGTCTTCGGTTACAGTGTCGATAAAGGCTGGATGTGTGTGCAGGTCTTCTTCGTCAGACAGGGCAACCTGATTGAGCGCAACGTCTCGATGATACCGCTGATGGAAGACCCGAAGGATGCCTTCTATAACTTTATCGGTCAGTTCTACCAGCTGGACCAGCATATTCTGCCAGGAGAAGTGCATGTCCAGGCAGGACTGGACATCGAAGTCATCCGCTCAGTCGTCGATACGAAAATCGTGCAGCCGATGCGGGGCAGGAAGAAGGAAATGGTGGAACTTGCGGTGAAGAATGCGGATATCGCATTATCCAATAAGTTTGAGATCATCCAGCGCGATGAGTCCCGGACGATTAAAGCGATTGAGGAGCTCGGTACGGCGATGGGCATCCCGACGCCGATTCGCATTGAAGCCTTCGATAACTCGAATATTCAGGGGATCGATCCGGTGTCGGCGATGATCTCTTTTGTGGACGGCAAGCCGAGCAAGAAGGATTACCGTAAATATAAGATCAGAACGGTGACGGGTCCGGACGACTACAAGTCGATGGCAGAAGTGGTCCGACGCCGCTATACTCGTGTATTACGTGAGCAGCTGCCATTGCCGGACCTCATCATTGTTGATGGCGGTAAAGGCCATATGAATATCGTGACGAGTGTGCTGCAGGATGAACTGGGGCTGGATATTCCGGTCGCCGGGCTCAAGAAGAATGCGAAGCACCAGACGGCTGAACTGCTGTACGGGGATCATGCAGATATCATCCCGCTTGATAAAAAGGGCCAGGCGTTCTATCTGCTGCAACGGATTCAGGACGAGGTCCATCGCTTCGCCATCACATTTCACCGTCAGACAAGACAGAAGACCGGTCTGCAGTCACAGCTTGATACGATTCCAGGTATCGGTCCAAAAAGGAAGCAGCAGCTGATCAAGCATTTCGGTTCCGCAAAAAGAATCCGGGAAGCGAAGCAGGAAGAACTCACAGCAATCGGTATCCCGCAGGCAACAGCGGGTCTGATTTTAGAGATCTTGAATAAGCATGCTGAAAAACAGTCATAAGGCTGTTTTTTTGTTGTCTAAATGAGAATTATTATCATAAACAATTCATATATTAATAATGTTACAATAGCCCTATAACTTTTTCACAGCCATTAGACGGGAAATGTAATCGGTTTCTTGATTTGACTGATTTTTAGGCGTACAATAGTTTGTGAAGATTTCAAGAATCTACTTAGGGGGGACTTCGCTTGGCGAATTCAGAACAGTCATTTGCATTACGCAGGCTTCACTCATTACTCGGTGTGTTACCGATCGGTGTCTTTTTACTCCAGCATTTATTCGTTAACCACTTTGCAGTTTACGGGGAGGAAAGCTTCAACAGAGCTTCCGACTTCATGGGTAACCTGCCGCTCAAGCTTCTGCTTGAGACCGTCATCATCTATATTCCGATTTTATTCCATGCTATCTACGGTATCTATATCGCTTTTACAGCTAAAAATAATATCGGCCATTACTCAACATTCCGCAACTGGATGTTCATGCTGCAGCGTGTGACCGGCATCCTGACATTCCTTTTCATCGCCGTGCACGTCTGGCAGACGCGTGTACAGGTGGCGTTGCACGGGATTCACGTAGACTATGATATGATGAATCATATTTTCGCCAATCCATTCTTCATCATCTTCTACGTACTGGGTGTTCTGAGTACGGTTTTCCACTTCGCTAACGGCTTATGGTCATTTGCGGTGACATGGGGCATCACTCAGAACGAAAAATCACAGCGTATCATGAGTTACGTTTCAGCGATTATCTTCGTACTCGTTTCAGCATTAGGTTTAATTGCGTTATTTGCATTTATTTAATTTAGGGGAGTGGCATATATATGGCAAACAGTAAGGTTATTGTTGTAGGCGGCGGTCTCGCCGGCCTGATGGCAACAATTAAAGCAGCTGAACACAATACAAATGTTGACTTATTTTCACTTGTGCCGGTTAAGCGTTCACATTCTGTGTGCGCGCAGGGCGGTATCAACGGGGCTGTCAACACGAAAGGTGAAGGGGACTCACCTTGGATTCACTTCGATGATACCGTATACGGTGGAGATTTCCTCGCGAACCAGCCGCCTGTGAAGGCAATGACAGAAGCAGCACCAAGCATCATCCATTTGCTTGACCGCATGGGTGTGATGTTCAACCGTACACCGGAAGGGCTGCTTGATTTCCGGCGTTTCGGCGGTACGCTGCATCACCGTACAGCATTCGCTGGTGCAACGACCGGTCAGCAGTTATTATATGCGCTTGATGAACAGGTCCGTCGTCACGAAGTGGATGGCCTTGTCACTAAATATGAGGGCTGGGAATTCCTTGGTATCATCAAAGATGACGAAGGAGTCTGCCGTGGGATCGTCGCGCAGAACCTCGTCAATTCAGAGATCCAGTCATTTGCAGCGGACGCTGTCATCATGGCGACAGGAGGACCCGGCATCATCTTCGGTAAATCAACGAACTCGATGATCAACACGGGTTCAGCTGCTTCTATTGTTTATCAGCAAGGGGCTACATATGCCAACGGCGAATTTATCCAGATTCATCCGACAGCGATTCCTGGTGATGATAAGTTACGTCTGATGAGTGAATCAGCACGGGGTGAAGGGGGGCGTGTCTGGACCTATAAAGACGGTAAGCCCTGGTACTTCCTTGAGGAGAAATATCCAGATTACGGTAACTTGGTACCGCGTGACATCGCGACGCGTGAAATCTTCGATGTCTGTGTCAACCAGAAACTGGGTATCAACGGCGAGAACATGGTCTATCTGGACTTAAGCCATAAAGATCCTCATGAGCTGGATGTCAAGCTGGGCGGTATCATTGAGATCTATGAGAAATTCACGGGTGATGATCCACGTAAAGTACCGATGAAAATCTTCCCGGCCGTTCACTATTCAATGGGTGGACTATGGGTTGATTATGATCAGCAGACCAATATCCCGGGTCTATTTGCTGCCGGTGAATGTGATTATTCTCAGCACGGGGGGAACCGTCTCGGTGCCAACTCGTTGCTATCAGCAATTTACGGCGGGATGGTTGCAGGACCTAATGCCATCAAATATATCGGCGATTTAGAGAAGTCTTACGAAGACATCCCGGAAGATATCTTTGTACGTAAAGTAGAAGAAGAGAAGCGCCGTTTTGAGGCTCTGCTCAATATGCGCGGTACAGAAAATGCCTATAAACTTCATAAAGAACTCGGAGAAATCATGACAGCGAACGTCACGGTTGTCCGTCATAATGATAAGCTTGTTGAAACAGACAAGAAAATCGTGGAACTGATGCAGCGTTATCAGAATATCGATATGGAAGACACTGCCACATGGAGTAATCAGGCGGTCTTCTTCACCCGTCAGTTATGGAACATGCTCGTTTTAGCACGCGTCATGACCATCGGGGCCTATAATCGTAATGAATCCCGCGGCGCACACTACAAGCCGGAGTTCCCGAAACGTAACGATGAAGAATGGCTGAAGACGACGATGGCGACATTTGACGGTGCGACCAATCCACCGATCTTCAACTACGCTGATGTTGATGTCAGCCTGATTCCACCGCGTGTCCGTGATTATTCAAAATCAGGAGGGAAACATTAATGGCAGAAAAAACGATTGAACTTGTCATCAGACGTCAGGTTAACCCTGAGTCTGCACCATACGACGAGAAATTCGTCATTTCTTATCGTCCGAACATGAACGTGATTGCTGCACTGATGGAGATTCAGCGTAATCCGGTCAACGCACAAGGACAGAAGACGACACCGGTCACATGGGATATGAACTGTCTGGAAGAAGTATGCGGGGCCTGTTCTATGGTGATCAATGGTAAAGCGAGACAGTCATGTTCTGCAATCATCGATACACTGGAACAGCCGATCAGACTGGAACCGATGGCGACATTCCCGGTGATGCGCGACTTACAGGTTGACCGTTCTAAGATGTTTGATAACCTTAAACGTGTCAAAGCATGGGTACCGATCGATGGCACTTACGACTTAGGTCCAGGGCCGCGTATGCCTGAGAAACAGCGTCAGACGGCATACGAGTTATCCAAATGTATGACCTGCGGGGTCTGTCTCGAAGTCTGTCCGAACGTCAATCAGAACTCCAGCTTCATGGGCGCTCAGCCTATTTCACAGGTTCGTCTGTTCAACCTGCATCCGACAGGTAAGATGAACAAAGACGAGCGTCTCCATGCACTGATGGGCGACGGCGGCCTTGCTGAATGCGGTAACTCTCAGAACTGTGTCAAAGCATGCCCTAAAGGGATTCCGCTCACGACGAGTATCGCAGCGATGAACCGTCAGACGAACTTCCAGTTATTCAAATCATTCTTCGGTTCAGATTATCAGGTCAATTAATGATTCAGACAGGTGAGCGTTCTCGCCTGTCTTTTTTTTTGATATGATAGTAAGGAACAGGAAGTGAGGAAAACATGATGAATGAAGAGATGATTGTTCCCCTTGAGTATCAGCTGCGGAGAATCGCAGATAAAATCAAGACATATGGCAGAAGTCAGCTGCAGGCGCATCAGCTGTCCAGTACACAGTTCATCGCTGTGCAGTGGATCTATGAGCAGCCGCTGACGGTCGGTCAGCTGGCGGCGAATATGGGCATCGCAGTCTCGACCACTTCTGAGATGGTGGACCAGCTGATCAAGAAAGGTTGCGTCAGACGTGAGAAGGATGAGACGGATAAAAGAAAGGTCAATCTGTATCCCGAGCAGAAGAGCATTGATATCATCAATGAAGTCATTTCGAAGCGTCAGAACTATCTGGATGAGTTGATGGCGGATATGCCTCTGGACGAAAAGAGGCTGCTGGCTGAAAGTGTCAATAAACTCTTCCATAAGATGGAGGCGACCTCATGAAGCCAATCGGTGTCATTGATTCCGGAATGGGCGGACTGACCGTAGCAAAAGAGATCATGCGTCAGCTGCCGAATGAAACCATCTGCTATCTGGGTGATGTCGCCCGCTGTCCGTACGGACCGAGAAGCGGTGAGCAGGTGAAGCAGTTCACGATAGAACTCGCCCGGTTTCTCGTCAATAAGGACATCAAGATGCTGGTCATCGCCTGCAATACAGCTACAGCGGTCGCACTGAAGCCTCTGCAGCAGATGCTGTCGATACCAGTGCTCGGTGTTATAGAGCCGGGTGCAAGAACCGCGCTGATGACCACGACGAATCAGCAGGTGCTTGTGCTTGGCACTGAAGGCACTGTGAAGTCAGATGCTTACCGGAAGACGATTCAGTCCATCAGTCCCGAAGTGGCTGTGGAGAGTGTCGCCTGTCCCGACTTCGTCCCTTTAGTTGAGCAGATCCGCTATAAGGATCCTGTCGTCACCAATATCATCATCCATCAGACGCTGAAGGAATGGCGCAGAAATACTGCTGATACCGTGATTCTCGGCTGCACGCATTATCCGCTCATAAAAGGTTACATTGAAGATTACTTCAACCGTCAGAAGACAGTGATTTCATCAGGGCTTGAGACTGCGCGGGAAGTAAGTGCACTTCTGACCTTCAGTCAGGAACATGCACCGTATACGAAACACAAAAAGCATCAGTTCTATGTCAACGGTGATGCGGAGAAATTCACAAGAGTAGCAAGAGAATGGCTGAATGACCCCGAGCTGGTCGTCCAGTCCATCAATTTAGAGGAGGAACTGAAATGACAGATATCGTTATAGCAACAGGTAACCTGGGTAAGATCAATGACTTCAAGGCGATCTTCCCGGACCATCACGTCATCGGCATCACGAGTTTATTACCGGACTTCGATGTGGAGGAGACGGGATCAACCTTCGAAGAGAATGCGGCACTGAAAGCAGAAGCGGCGAGTCACATACTCGGTAAGACAGTGATTGCCGATGATTCCGGTCTTGCAGTCGATGCGCTGGACGGCGCTCCTGGCATCTGTTCTGCACGTTATGCCGGAACCGCTAAAGATGATGAGGCGAATATTGATCTGCTGCTGGAGAATATGGCAGGTAAGACAGACCGCACCGCACGCTTTGTCTGTGTGATTGCACTCAGTGAACCGGGACAGGAGACGCAGGTCTTCCGCGGAGAAGTAGAAGGCGTTGTGGCAGAGGCACGCCGAGGATTAAATGGCTTTGGCTACGATCCTGTCTTCTATCTGCCTGACAGACAGCGGACGATGGCAGAACTGAATACGGCAGAGAAAGCTGAAATCAGTCACCGCAGAAGAGCCATCGATAAACTGAAAGATTATCTCAAGTAGGGAGCTTTTATATGAAATGGATAGTAGTCAGTGACAATCACGGTATGGAGAATATTCTGACGGATATCAGGACACTGCATGCGGATGCAGATCTCTTCATTCATCTGGGAGATTCAGAGTTCAGCGCAGAGAATATTGAACTGAGAGATTATATCAAGGTGATGGGCAACTGCGATGGTCCGGCCTTCGATAAGAAGACGATTGTGAACAGTGACACACCGGCATTTCTGACGCACGGTCATCTGTATTCAGTCAATCAGGGCAGAGAGCGGCTGGCGGCAGCAGCGAAGGAGGCCGGGTGCCGTCTTGCCCTCTATGGCCATACTCATATCCGCAGGGTTGAGACGATTGACGGTGTCCTCTGCATCAATCCAGGCAGTATCGCACAGTCCAGAAGTGGGGAACGTGAGACCTACGCTGTTCTATTAGATGAAGAGATCCATTTTTACGATCAGCAGCACAGAATTTATGCGAAAGAGCCGCTCATGCTGTAACTAATCGCGCTTAAATGTGTAATAACACTAGAAAAGGTTGTTGACTTTCCAGTTCAAACTTGATTATAATTAATCTTGTCTTGAAATTGAGTCCTGGTAGCTCAGCTGGATAGAGCAACGGCCTTCTAAGCCGTCGGTCGGGGGTTCGAATCCCTCCCAGGACGCTAACATAAGGAAATGTGATACTTCACATTTCCTTTTTTATTTGTCTGGCGACACCATTTCGTTTAAACTTTAAATAATAAACTAATAGATAAGGGGCAGAACGATGAATAAATTTGATGAACAGATCATAGTGGTTGACCGTGAGTCGATATTCAGCCATGAAAAAAATGCCTTCAATGGTTTCATTACGATAGAAGATCAGCGTGCGCTCGAAATTTTTGAGACTCTGACAAAATATGAAGTGAAACGTCGTGGCGATATGGAAGAAGACCCGGGTTACAAGCAGCTGATCTCCTACTGCATTCTTGAAAACGCTGATAATGAGGTGCTGGTCTATGAGCGTCTGACAGGCGGCGGTGAATCCCGTCTTCATGGTCTCAGCTCCATCGGCGTCGGTGGCCATATGAATCAGCTTGAGGGCGATGATATTGAGCGCGTGCTGATTGAGAATGCGCGTCGTGAACTGGCAGAGGAAGTCGGGCTGACTGATATTCCAGAAATGGACCTTGAGCTCATTGGCTTTATCAATGATGACGGAGATGAAGTCGGCCGCGTGCATATCGGCCTGGTGTTCAGGATCAAAGTGAACCGTGATGATATCAGGGCAGTTGAGACGGATACTCTTTCTATTCAGTGGATGGATCGAAATCGTCTGATGGAAATCCCTTCATATGAAACGTGGAGCCGGCTCATCATTGAAGCGGTCTATATGACGGGGTATTAATGTCTGAGATTATTCCTTTCCCGGGATTGTCAGACGGACTGAACAGACAGCTTCAGCAGCATATGGCTGCTGAGGATTTCAAGAAGGCCTATGACATCATCACTGAACTGGAACGCCACGCGGAACTCACGGACCGCCAGCAGCTGCAGAAACTGAGAGTTCTGTATGAACTTGAGTCTTATCTTGAACTCCGGGAAGAAGCAAGCATCATGCTGAACCAGGGCCATCCTGACTATGAGGAGACTGTCTATTACTTTTTACTTAGCCTGCTGGAGCTCACCCAGTATCAGACGGTCATCGAACTGATTGATGCGCTGAGAGCTGAAGAAATCGATCACCGCCTGAAGATGAAGTTACTGCCCCTTTATGATCAGGCGCGTCATAAGAAGAATGAACGGGATCGTCAGGCGACGACTGAGCTCGCTGATTTTCTGAGCTGGTCTGCGGACCGCCAGAAACAGTTTATCCTCAGGCTGATAAGCGATAAGAATCTGAGCTACGCATCGACATTTATAGAGCTGCTGAAAGAACAACTCCATCCTGTTGTCCAGTCGCTCCTGGTACAATATGTTCAGCTGACCGGACGGCAGGAGATTGTGACACTCAGTAAGCTGGGGCGGACCATCACCTTCAATATCGGTGAAGTGGCGGCAATCGACCAGCACACACTGATGCAGGATGTACGTCTTATCGTTGCGGACTGGTTTGACAGCAATATGCCGGATATGACCCCTGCCGTTACCACCTGGCTTGAGCAGCAGGCTGTCATCCTCTATCCGCTGACCTTTCATACGGAGGCAACAGAAATCGCGACTGACATCATCGCCGACTGCTATATCTACTACGCACTGTCCATGTTCAGTCTGGAGGAGATATATCCGGTTCCGGACACCGCTGAACATCAGCTGATACTTGATTTGATTCAGCAGGCGGTTAATTATGAACTTTAAGGTTCAGTATGGTTGAACAAGGGTAAGATTATGCTATAATAAATGAGTTGAAAAAAATCTGGAGGTTATCACACATGACAGCAAAATGGGAAAAACAAGAAGGAAATGTAGGCGTACTTACGGTTACTGTTCCTGCTGAAGAAGTAAATTCAGGATTAGATAAAGCATTCAAAAAAGTAGTGAAACAAGTCAATGTACCGGGATTCCGTAAAGGTAAAATGCCGCGTCCATTATTCGAACAACGTTTCGGTGTTGAATCTTTATATCAGGATGCGCTTGACTTCATCTTACCGGATGCATATGCAAACGCAGTAGAAGAAGCGGGTATCAATCCGGTTGACCGCCCTGAGATTGACATCGAGCAGATGGAAAAAGGTCAGGAACTGATCTTCACGGCTAAAGTGACAGTTGAACCAGAAGTGAGACTTGGCGACTATAAAGGTCTTGAAATTGAAGCTCAGGAATCTGAACTCACTGACGAAGAATTCCAGAGTGCTTTAGATGCTGAACTTTCTCGTAAAGCTGAACTGACTGTCAAAGAAGACGGCGAAGTCGCTGAAGGCGATGTCGTTAACTTAGACTTCGACGGCTATGTGAACGACGAGCAGTTCGAAGGCGGAAAAGCTGAAGGATATGATCTTGAAATCGGTTCAGGCCAGTTCATTCCAGGATTCGAAGAACAGTTGGTCGGTACTAAAGCCGGCGAAGAGAAAGACGTCAACGTGACATTCCCTGAAGAATACCATGCAGAAGAATTAGCAGGTAAAGAGGCAGTATTCAAAGTGAAAATCAACGAGATCAAATCCAAAGAAGTCCCTGAACTTGACGATGAGTTAGCGAAAGAGCTTGATGAGTCAGCAGAATCTGCAGATGCATACAAAGAAAAGTTCCGCAGTGACTTAGCTGAACAGAAGAAAGTTCAGGCTGAGAATATGACAAAAGAAGCGCTTATCAACTTAGCGACAGATAACGCTGAAATCGACATTCCTCAGTCAATGGTGGAAACAGAACTGGGACGCATGATGCAGGAATTCGAACAACGTATCTCTCAGCAAGGTCTTAACTTAGATCTTTACTACCAGTTCTCAGGACAGACTGAAGAGCAGTTAAAAGAAAGCATGTCTGAAGATGCAGAAAAACGTGTTAAAACAAACTTGACACTTGCTGCTATCGCCAATGCTGAAAATATTGAAGTTTCAGACGAAGATGTTGAAGCTGAACTTTCTAAGATGAGCGAACAGTTCGGTTTATCAGTTGATGATATCCGTGCCGCTTTAGGTAGTGCGGAAGTATTAAAAGACGACCTTCGTATTCAGAAAGCAATCGACGTATTAGTTTCAGAATCAAAAACTAAGTAAGTTTCTGACTGAATGATAGATGAATATTCGGAAGAGAATCTGCAGCTTAAGTCTGTGGATTCTCTTTCAGTTTAATCATTTGCATTCAATTAGTGACTTTAGTATATTTTTCTTAAGACAGGGGTGTAACTATGTTTAAATTTGACGAAGATGACAGTAATTTAAAATGCTCTTTCTGCGGAAAAGACCAGGATCAGGTCAAGAAACTGGTGGCAGGAAGCGGTGTTTATATATGTAACGAATGTATCGAGCTGTGTTCAGAGATAGTGGAGGAAGAACTGCGCACCACTGACACAGAGGAACTGACAGAAGTACCTAAGCCGAAAGAACTGCTTGAACGATTAGACGAATATGTCATCGGTCAGACCAAAGCGAAGAAAGCACTCGCTGTGGCAGTCTATAATCACTACAAACGTGTCGTGCAGCCGGCGCCATCTGAAGAGGATGAAGTTGAACTGCAGAAAAGTAATATCGCGCTGATCGGACCGACAGGTAGTGGTAAGACCTTACTTGCGCAGACACTGGCACGCTCACTCAATGTGCCATTTGCGATTGCGGATGCAACGAGTCTGACTGAAGCAGGTTATGTCGGTGAAGACGTCGAGAATATTCTTCTCCGTCTGATTCAGGCAGCGGACTTCGATATCGAACGTGCTGAAAAAGGGATCATCTATGTCGATGAAATCGATAAGATCGCCCGCAAATCAGAGAACACTTCTATTACACGTGACGTTTCAGGTGAAGGTGTGCAGCAGGCACTCCTGAAGATTCTGGAAGGTACTGTAGCATCTGTGCCGCCACAAGGTGGGCGTAAACATCCGAACCAGGAGTTCATTCAGATTGATACGACGAATATCCTCTTTATATTAGGCGGGGCCTTTGATGGCATTGATGAAGTGATCAAGCGTCGTCTCGGTGAGAAAGTCATCGGTTTCACAGGTATTAAGGAACGAGACTTCGACGAATCGACGTTACTGTCGCAGATCAAACCGGAAGACTTACAGGCTTATGGTCTGATCCCGGAATTCATCGGCCGTATTCCAGTCGTTGCGAATCTTGAGCAGCTGGATGTGGATGCGCTGAAGCGTATACTTGTTCAGCCGAAGAACGCGCTCGTCAAACAGTTCAAGAAAATGCTTGAACTGGACGGTGTCGAACTGGAATTCACTGATGCAGCGCTGACAGCGATCAGTGAACTGGCGATTGAACGTAAGACAGGGGCTCGAGGACTTCGTTCCATTATCGAGGAGAGCATGATGGATATCATGTTCGATATCCCATCAGAAGATAAAGTAAAGAAAGTCGTCATCACAGAAGAGACGATTCGTGAATCCGTCAAGCCGGAACTTTATGACGAGAACAGTGAACGTATTAAAACAGCTTAATGCATGAGCCTCATAGGTTTATACCTATGAGGCTTTTTTAAAGGAGGAGCACCATGGATATTAATCCGAATAATGTAGAGATCATCATCAGTGCGGTCAAGCCTGAGCAGTATCCCGATACCGGACTGAAGGAAGTCGCACTGGCCGGGCGTTCGAATGTCGGTAAGTCATCATTTATCAACACGATGATCAAAAGAAAAAGTATGGCCAGAATTTCATCGAAACCCGGTAAGACCCAGACCCTGAACTTCTTCAATATTGACGAGCAGCTCGTCTTTGTCGATGTACCGGGCTACGGCTACGCCAAAGTCTCCAAGACTGAACGTGAACGCTGGGGCAAGATGATTGAGACCTATCTCACGACACGTGAAGATCTGGCAGTCGTCATTCAGCTCATCGATATCCGCCATGAACCGACGCAGGATGACGTCCTGATGTATGATTTCCTGAAGCACTATGAGATTCCGGCCATCATCATCGCGACGAAAGAGGACAAAATTCCGAAGGGCAAGGTGCAGAAACATCTGAAAGCAATCAGACAGACTCTGGAAATCGACAGCCATGATACATTGATCAGCTATTCGTCATTGTCGAAGGAAAAGAACCCACTGATCTGGCAGGCGATTGAATCATATTTGTAAACACATCCTGTTACAGCGGGGGCATTTAGTGCTATAATAGGAGCAATGGCTATATTTTGGGGGCGACAGAAATGCATATTGTTGTTGTGAGTGTCAATCACAGAACAGCAGACGTCAGCTTAAGAGAGCAGCTGACTTTTTCGGAAATGAATATTGAAAAAGCCCATTCAGCACTGATCAATCAGAAATCAGTACTGGAAGGGGTTATTGTGTCGACTTGTAACCGGACTGAAGTTTATGCGGTAGTCGATCAGGTCCATACAGGACGTTATTATATTAAAGCATTCCTTGCTGATTGGTTCGACCTGCCACTTGATACAGTCAAAAGCGTGACGACTGTCAAAGTGGACGACGAAGCAGTCAGACATCTCTATAGGGTAACAGCTGGTCTTGACTCCATCGTTCTCGGTGAGACGCAGATTCTTGGCCAGATCCGTGACAGCTTCCTGCTGGCACAGAGTGAGGGTGCAACAGGAACCATCTTCAACAAATTATTCAAAGAGGCAATCACGCTCGCCAAACGTGCGCATTCAGAGACGGATATCTCATCAAAAGCAGTGTCTGTGTCATATGCAGCGGTTGAACTGTCAAAGAAGATTCTCGGTTCACTTAAAGGAAAGCGCATCCTGATCATCGGTGCCGGTGAAATGGCTGAGCTCGCGCTTGAGAATCTGGCAGGCAGCGGTGCACAGGATATCACGGTGATGAACCGTACGGCAGAAAAAGCGCGTACACTTGCCGGCCGTTTCGGTGGTCAGCATGTGCTTATGGAGGAACTTCAGTGTGCACTGCTTGAGCATGATATCGTCATCTCTTCAACCAGTGCACGGGACTACATCATCACGAGAGAGATGATGGACCAGGTTATGAGGTTAAGACCGGCGCATCCTTTAGTGCTCATCGATATCGCGGTACCTCGGGATGTTGATCCCGCTGTAGGTGATGTTGACCTTGTCTTCAACTACGATGTGGACGATTTAAAAGGTCTTGTCGATGCTAACCTAGCTGAACGCGAGAAAGCAGCGGGTAAAATCACCGGTATGATAGAGCTGGCGATCATCCAGTTTCTTGACTGGGTCAATATGCTCGGTGTTGTGCCGGTTATTACAGCTCTTCGTGATAAAGCGCTGCGTATTCAGGAGACAACGATGGACAGCATCGACCGCAAGATGCCTGATTTATCTGACCGCGACCGCAAAGTGATCTCCAAACATATGAAGAGTGTCATCAATCAGATGCTGAAAGATCCGATTCAGCAGGCGAAGGAACTGAGCGGCAGCAGTAACCGTGAGGAGCAGCTGCAGTTCTTCCAGGAAATATTTAATATCACGAATGAAGTGGAGACACTGAAATTAAATGACGATAAGCAGATGCAGGGACAGCTTGAACCAAGAAATGGGTGAGTAGATGTCTGAATTACTGACTGTCCGAATCAACGAGGCAATACTTTTCATTTATATGATAAGTATTGCCTGTTATTTCATAGACTTTATTGACAAGAACAATCGTATCAGGAAAATCGGTTTTATCATTCTGGTCGCCGTATTCGTGTCACAGACCCTGATGATCGCTCAGTTCTATTTCACGATAGGCAGATTTCCGGTCCAGACCATTACAGAAGGTTTTTACTTCTTCACCTGGCTGATCATCATTGCATCAATTGTGATGGCGCAGACCACGCGCATGGAGTTTCTCGCCTTTATCATGAATCTCATCGGCTTTATCTTCATGGCGATCCATACGTTCCAGCCGGTTGACTATCAGTCTCATACGACGGTCTCTCATATGATGAATGAGCTGCTGATGGTGCATGTGACTCTGGCGATTACAGCGTATGTCACGTTTCTGATCGCGGCTATTCAGGCGGTACTCTACCTGTATCAGATGCGTAACCTTAAACAGAAGAAGTTCTCTCAGAAGTTCTTCCGCCTGAGTGATCTCGCATCTCTCAGCCGTTCGGTCAATTTGTTCAGCATGGTCGGATTCGGTCTCCTGCTCATCTCACTTGTGCTGGGGATTCAATGGGGACTGATACTGATCGGTCCTTCCATCTGGCTGGATAGCAAGGTGGTCGGTTCGACTCTTGTCCTGTTGATCTATGCCAGCTATATCTATCTATCTACACAGCAGAAACAGAAAATGAATATTATGATGGAGATCAATATCATCTTTTTTCTGATCTGCATGGTCAATTATCTGGTCATCAGCAGATATTCAGATTTCCATCAACTGATCAATTAGGAGGATTATCATAGTGAAGATTATTGTCGGTACGAGAAGAAGTCAGCTTGCACTTACACAAAGTAAGCAGTTCACGGATTCACTGCAGGCCAGATTCCCGGACCTGGAAGTTGAATTCAAGGAGATTGTGACAAAAGGTGATCAGATTGTTGACGTCCAGCTTTCCAAAGTGGGCGGAAAAGGTCTGTTTGTCAAAGAGATCGAGCAGGCACTCTTCAATAAAGAAATCGATATCGCGATACACTCGCTGAAGGATGTGCCAAGTGTCCTGCCTGAAGGGCTGACGCTCGGCTGTATTCCAGACCGTGAAGATCCACGTGATGCGTTCATCTCGAACAATCATGTGAAGCTGAAAGATCTACCGGCAGGCAGTGTCGTTGGCACCAGTTCCCTTAGAAGAGGTGCACAGCTGTTGAGTCAATATCCGCATCTTAAAATCGAATGGATCCGCGGTAATATCGATACACGACTTAACAAACTTCATAACGATGCATACGATGCGATCATCCTGGCAGCAGCAGGTTTGAAACGTATGGGCTGGAGCGAAGAGACAGTTACTGAATACCTGGAAGATGATGTGATGTTACCTGCTATCGGACAGGGGGCCCTAGGTATTGAATGCCGGGCAGATGATAAGGAAGTTCTGAACATATTAAGAGCAGTTCATAATGAGGATGTCGAACGCTGTACAGCAGTGGAGCGGGAATTCCTCAGACTGATGGACGGCAGCTGCAAGGTCCCGATTGCCGGACATGCGGTTGTAGAAGGCGACGAACTCTATTTCCGCGGCCTGATCATGTCACCTGACGGCAGACACCGCTACGAAAGTGAGGTACGAGGGACTGATGCAGCTGAGATGGGGGCAAAGGTCGCCCGGGAGATGAAAGAGAACGGTGCGTACGATATCATTGAAGCACTTAATGCAGAAGGAAGTCGATAAAATGAAGCCAGTTGTAGTGATGACTGATAGTGAAAAAACACAGACAGACGATGTTGAAGTTGTTCACATACCGTTGATCGGTATTGAAAAGCTCCCCGTTCAAAGTGACTATCTGCATCGTCACTATGACTGGCTTATTTTGACGAGCAAAAATGCCGTGGAGATATTCTTCGACAATTACAGCGATGTCACATTCGACCGGCTGGCGGTCATCGGTACGAAGACCAGAAAGTCTTTAGAGGCAAAAGGACTGACAGCAGATTTTATGCCTTCTGTCTTCGATCAGGAGACGTTTATAGCTGAAGCGGGAAGTCGCTTTGATGGCTGCAGCTGCTGCCTGCCGGTAAGTGTGAAAGCAAGACCGCCTTTACACCGCTTTCTTGCAGCGAGAGGGCAGGTCGATCGCATTGAGTTATACAGGCCTGTTGCATCTCAGTCGGCGGCTCTGAGGATTCATGATATGATTGTAGACGGAGAGGTGGACGCACTGACTTTTATGAGTCCGTCAGCTGTAGATGCTTATTTTAAGCATTATCAGCCGGTAGTCATACCGGTTGTAGCTATCGGTCCTGTGACAAAAGCTGCACTCGACCGGTACCGGCAGCCATGCGTCATGCCGGAAACTGCCACAAAAGAACAGATGATAGCTAAAATAACTGAAATGAGGGAATGGAATGAATTTTGACCGACACAGACGTTTAAGAAGTTCAGCAGTGATGCGGGATATGGTAAGAGAGACGACACTTTCCAAGAAGGATCTGATCTATCCGATCTTCGTCATCGAAAAGGATGACATCAGAAATGAAGTGCCTTCTATGCCAGGGGTCTATCAGCTCAGCCTGAATATGCTGCACGAAGAACTGAAAGAAGCTTACGACGCGGGTATCCGCGCCGTGATGTTCTTCGGTATTCCGAATGAAAAAGATGGCTGCGGCACGGGTGCATTTATCGACAACGGGATTATCCAGCGTGCAACGCGCCTGTCAAAAGAACTGTATCCCGATATGCTGGTGCTGGCAGATACCTGTCTCTGTGAATATACGGACCATGGACACTGCGGCGTTATTGATGACCATGGACACGTCATCAATGACGACACGCTCCCACTGCTCGTCAAGACCGCTGTATCACAGGCGAAAGCAGGCGCTGACATTATCGCGCCGAGCAACATGATGGACGGCTTCGTGCAGGCCATCCGTGCAGGTCTCGACGAAGCAGGCTTTTACCATATTCCGATCATGAGCTACGGCATCAAATATGCATCGGCATTCTACGGACCGTTCCGTGATGCGGCTGAGAGCACACCGGGACAGGGTGATCGTAAAGGTTACCAGATGGACCCTGCCAATCGTCTTGAAGCGATGCGTGAACTTGAAAGTGATCTCGCTGAAGGCTGCGATATGATGATTGTGAAGCCGGCGTTAAGCTATCTTGACATCATCCGCGATGTCCGCAATAACAGCAATATCCCGGTTGTCGCCTATAACGTCAGCGGCGAATATGCTATGACAAAGGCAGCTGCACAGAACGGCTGGATTGATGAGGAACGCATCGTCATGGAACAGATGATTTCAATGAAACGGGCCGGTGCAGATATGATCATCACTTATTTCTCAAAAGATATCTGTAAATACTTAGATAGAGGAGTCTACTAATGAATCGATCAGAACAAGCATTCCAGGAAGCAGTCAAAGTGATGCCGGGTGGTGTTAACAGCCCGGTCCGTGCATTCAAAAGTGTCGACATGGATCCGATCTTCATGGAAAAAGGAAAAGGCTCAAAAATCTATGATATTGATGGCAATGAATATATCGATTATGTCCTGAGCTGGGGTCCGCTTATTTTAGGTCATGCGGATAACAAGGTGACTGAAGAGCTGACGAAGGCTGTCATGCAAGGGACAAGTTTCGGTGCACCGACTGAACTTGAGACGAAGATGGCTGAGCTGGTCATCGAACGTGTGCCTTCTATAGAGATGGTCCGTATGGTATCAAGCGGGACTGAGGCGACGCTCGCTGCACTGCGGTTAGCACGTGGTTTCACTGGACGTAACAAGATCCTTAAGTTCATTGGCTGCTATCACGGGCATAGTGACAGCCTGCTGATCAAAGCGGGTTCAGGTGTCGCGACTCTTGGACTGCCGGACTCTCCAGGTGTACCGAAAGGCACAGCAGAGAACACGATTACCGTTCATTACAATGACTTAGAATCAGTTAAGACGGCCTTTGAGAAGTTTGGTGACGATATTGCCTGTATCATCGTTGAACCTGTTGCCGGTAATATGGGGGTCGTACCGCCGGTAGAAGGCTTTCTGCAGGGTCTGCGCGACATTACGACAGAATACGGTGCACTGCTGATATTCGATGAAGTGATGACAGGATTCCGCGTCGGCTACAACTGTGCACAGGGCTATTTCAATGTCATGCCTGACTTGACTTGTCTCGGGAAAGTAATCGGCGGCGGACTGCCGGTCGGTGCTTTCGGTGGCCGTAAAGAGATTATGGAGCGCATTGCACCTGCAGGGGATATTTATCAGGCAGGTACTCTGAGCGGTAATCCACTTGCGATGACAGGGGGCTACTATACACTCAGTCAGCTGACACCTGAAAGTTATGAACACTTCAATCAACTCGGCGACCAGCTGGAAGCAGGACTGAAGGAAGTCTTTGCTAAGCATGATGTGCCGATCACGATCAATCGCGCCGGCAGCATGATCGGCTATTTCCTAAATGACCGGGATGTGACTGATTTTGAGGTCGCTTCGCAGTCGAATCTGAAGTTATTTGCAGCGATGTACAAGGAGATGGCAGCGAACGGAATCTTCCTTCCACCGTCACAATTCGAAGGGATGTTCCTTTCTACACAGCATACTTCAGAAGATATCGAAAAAACTTTAGATGCATTTGACAAAGCTCTGAATGCCGTCAAATAAGGCTTTTGAGCAATGAAATAACTTAAAAACATAAAATTAAAAAATTTTTTGAAAAATTTATGTTTAATTCTCTGGATACAGGCAATATTATTCATGTAAATAAAATTTTACAAACAAAACTAAATCCAAGTGGAGGTAAGTCAAATGGCTAACAACAATAACAACAACAGAAATGACAAAGATGTAATCTACAACTCAGAGCGTGATCGTCACGTCACTCACACAGCGGACAACACTAACCGTGCTGCTGGGGACCGAGTTAAAGAAACAACTACAACTCGTGAAACTCGTCACGTGGCTCATGAAGAACCTAAAAAGAAAAGTCCATGGCCTTGGTTGATTCCTTTATTATTACTTCTCTTAGCTATCCCGTTCTTATTAAACATGTGTAACAACGAAGAAGATGATAAAAAAGAAGAGACTTCAACTGAAGAAACAACTACAGAAAATGCAACGACTGAAGAAGCAACTACAGAAGAAGCGACAACTGAAGAAGCGACAACTGAAGAAGCAAACGCTGGTGGATTTGATTTAGCATCAATCGTTAACTTTGACTTAGCTGCATAATAACAGCTGCTAACCGTGAACTTAAGTTCACGGTTTTTTTATATTCCTAAAAATAGACATAAAAAAACAGATTCACGATTAAATCTGTTTTTCTATTAAAAGATGAAATTAAGTAATAATGTAAGAATGATCGACAGAACAACTGAAATGATAATCGAGAATAAACAACCCGTTGTACCTCCTGCGTATCTGATCATAGGCGTAGCCTCCTTATAAGGTTATAATGTTATATAACCTGATTACCATCTTTTAAACGACTGGAAGTGTTCAAATGACAACTATTGTAGTAATTGTCGCAGTTATATCCGGCTATGTACTGATGAAAATAGGAATGTTCCTGCCCTGGCTGTTCGGTCCTATACTGGCAGCTGTCTCAGTCAGTAGAACAAGCAGTAAAACCATTAGATGGCCTAGATTTCTCGGGGACCTCGGACTGTTTATATTAGGGACACAGATTGGTGCGACTTTCACTATGCATGTACTGAAGGATATACGAAACGATCTGTTCAGTATTATTCTGCTGAATATCATGATCATTGGCGCGGCGGTTATTCTATCACTGATTTTCAGAAGAATTACAGACTGTACCTATGAAACGGCAGTGTTAAGTGCCATTCCTGGAGCACTTAGTCAGATGATTGTCATGGCGGAAGAAAATAAACGGGCGGATCTGCTTGCTGTGACTTTGTCACAGACGTCACGCCTGCTGTTCGTTGTGATGAGCGTCCCTTTTATCGCATCATTCAGTGGAGGAGACGTGACAGGTCAGACACAGCGTGCACAGTCGGTATTTGACGTGCTGAACTGGGATGAAGTCGGGTTCATGGCAGCGATGATCACAGCCGTCTTTCTGCTGCTACGTCGGATACATTTTCCAGTACCCCAGCTTCTGGCGCCTATTTTTGCAGTGACTGTCTGGAACCTGATGACAGGAGAGGTATTTTCCGTACCTTATGCACTGATTGCTGCGGCACAGCTGATGTTCGGTGTGAGAATAGGACTTCAGGTTGTAGACCTGTCAAGCCAGCTCTCAGCCAGACTGTTCATCGGAATAGCAGTGCAGAATACCCTGCTGATTGTAGTGACATTCATTCTTGCATTTCTTTTCAGTGCCCATGATTTCAATGATCTGTTTTTAAGTCTGGCTCCAGGTGGGATGGCCCAGATCATTATCGTTGCACTGGAATCTGGGGGCAATATTGCAATGATCTCAAGCTACCATATCTTTCGTATATTCTTTATTCTGCTGGTGATTGCCCCCCTGCTGCAGGTTGTTCTGAAGCGATTTGACAAGGGTGGTCAAATCAGCTAAGATGAAATAAATTAATATAATTTCGGGAAGAGTACGTACTTAAATGTCTTTCAAGAGAGCATAGGGCCGGTGAAACTATGCAGCATTTATGACGGAAGGTAGCCCGCAGCTGTTCTTCTGCTGAAATCAAGTAGGCTGAAGCGTGTTCGAGCGTTAATCGTTTTAAGTGCAGCCTCGGCTGAATTTAGGTGGTACCACGAGATTATTCCCGTCCTATTTCTATAGGGCGGTTTTTATTTTGCTGATAATACGACTGGAGGAAAATGATATGGATACGAAGTATAATCCCAAGTTAGTTGAAGAAGGACGTTACAAGAAATGGCTTGATGCTGAGCTCTTTAAGGCTGAAGATCATGATGATAAGCAGCCGTTCACGATTGTGATACCACCACCGAATGTAACAGGTAAACTGCATATCGGTCATGCCTGGGATACGACCTTGCAGGATATCATCACGCGTATGAAACGCATGCAGGGCTACAATACATTGTACTTGCCGGGTATGGACCATGCAGGAATTGCCACACAGGCCAAAGTAGAAGCGAAGCTACGCGAAGAGGGGATAAGCCGTCATGATATCGGACGTGTGAAGTTCCTGGAACATACGATGGAATGGAAAGAGGAATATGCTGCGACCATTCGTGAGCAGTGGGCGAAGATGGGTCTCGGTCTTGATTATTCCCGTGAGCGCTTTACATTGGACGCCGGCTTAAGTGACGCCGTTAAGCGTGTATTTGTCGAGATGTATAACAAGGGACTGATCTACCGTGGTGAGCGCATCATTAACTGGGATCCTGCAGCACGTACAGCGCTCAGTGATATCGAGGTTATCCACGAAGAAGTGGAAGGCGCATTCTATCATATGAACTATCCTCTTGCTGATGGTTCAGGGGTCATTGAAATCGCGACAACGCGTCCTGAGACGATGCTCGGGGATACAGCAGTCGTCGTCCATCCGGAAGACGAACGCTACAAGGAGATGATCGGTAAGACAGTCATGCTGCCGATCATGAACCGTGAGATACCGATTATCGGGGATGACTACGTTGAGATGGAATTCGGTACGGGCGCAATGAAGGTAACACCGGCTCATGACCCGAATGACTTCGAAATCGGTAACCGTCATGATCTGCCCCGCATCAATGTCATGAATGAGGACGGCACGATGAACGACAAAGCAGGTAAGTATGCTGGTATGGACCGCTTTGACTGCCGTAAACAGCTGGTGCAGGACCTCGAAGCATCTGGTGAACTCGTCAAAGTTGAGAAGCACGTCCATCAGGTGGGGCACTCTGAGCGCAGCGGTGCAGTCGTTGAACCTTACCTGTCCACTCAGTGGTTCGTCAAGATGGAACCATTAGCTGAGCAGTCACTTGACAATCAACAGACGGATGACCGCATCGATTTTGTACCGCCGCGCTTCGAGAATACCTTCAACCGCTGGATGGAAGGGATCCATGACTGGTGTATCTCCCGTCAGCTCTGGTGGGGCCATCAGATTCCAGCCTGGTATCATAAGGAGACAGGTGAAGTATATGTAGGTGAACAGGCACCTGAGGATGCTGATAACTGGACGCAGGACGAAGATGTTCTTGATACATGGTTCTCAAGCGCATTATGGCCGTTCTCAACACTCGGCTGGCCGGACGAAGATGCAGCTGACTTCAAGCGCTTCTATCCGACTAACGTCCTTGTGACTGGTTATGATATCATCTTCTTCTGGGTTGCCCGTATGATCTTCCAGGGACTTGAGTTCACTGACCGTCGTCCGTTCAATGAAGTACTGATCCACGGTCTTGTCCGTGCGGAAGACGGCCGCAAGATGAGTAAATCGCTCGGCAATGGTGTGGACCCGATGGATGTCATCGATGAGTACGGTGCAGATGCACTGCGTTATTTCCTGGCGACAGGTTCAACACCTGGACAGGATTTACGTTATTCGACAGAGAAAGTGGAAGCAAGCTGGAACTTCATCAATAAGATCTGGAATGCATCCCGTTTCAGCCTGATGAATATCGGTGAGGACTTCAGTGTAGAGGATATCAAGCTTGACGGTAAGAAGTCAGTTGCTGATAAATGGATTCTGACACGTCTGAATGAGACGATTGAAGAAGTGACACGTCTTGCTGATAAATATGAATTCGGTGAAGTCGGACGCAGCCTGTATAACTTTATCTGGGATGACTTCTGTGACTGGTACATCGAGATGAGCAAGATTCCGATGAATAGTGACGACGAGGAAGCGAAACAGATGACGCGTTCAATCTTGGCTTACACGCTTGATCAGATCATGCGTATGATGCATCCGTTCATGCCGTTCGTCACTGAGGCCATCTGGCAGAACCTGCCGCACGAAGGTGAATCCATCGTCCGTGCAAGCTGGCCGGTTGTCCGTCCTGAGTTAACTGATGATGCATCCAAGCACGAGATGGAACAGCTGATGGAGATCATTCGCGCTGTCCGTACGTCACGTACAGAAGTGAACACACCGATGTCAAAAGAGATTCCGGTGCTGATCAAAGCGCACAATGATATGCATCTCAACAACATTGAAAGCAACCGCCACTATATCGACCGTTTCTGTAATCCATCTGAACTTGTAGTTTCATTGTCACCGGAAGTGCCTGAGAAAGCGATGACAACAGCTGTCTTCGGTGCAGAAGTCATTCTGCCGCTTGAAGGTCTCATCGATATGGATAAGGAACGTGAGCGTCTGAATAAAGAACTGGAAAAATGGCAGAAAGAACTGGACCGTGTAAATGGCAAACTTGCAAATGAGAAGTTTGTCTCGAAAGCACCTGAGAAAGTGATCAACGAAGAGAAAGAGAAACAGGTACTTTATACTGAACGATATCGAGCAGTGAAAGAAAGACTTGAGCAGTTGAAAGCGTAGGGATCAGCTATGGATTATTTAGAGAGTTTATATTGGATACACGAGCGGACGAAGTTCGGCATTAAACCGGGTGTCAGACGGATGGAATGGATGCTTGACCGGACGGGGAACCCTGAGAAGAACATTCAGGGTATCCATGTGGTCGGCACAAACGGCAAAGGATCGACTGTCAGTTACCTGAAGAATGCACTGATGGCGAATGGTTACGAAGTCGGGACATTCACTTCTCCTTATATTGAGACGTTCAATGAGCGTATCAGTCTGAACGGTATGCCGATTACAGATGATGAGATTGTGATATTGGTCGAGAAAGTGAAGCCGGTCAGTGAAGCGCTGGCTGAGGAGACAGATCTCGGGCCGGCAACAGAATTCGAAGTGATGACCATGATGATGTTCGTCTATTTCGGTGAGGTGCATCCGGTTGATTTCGCGGTGATTGAAGCAGGACTCGGTGCAAAACATGATTCAACCAATGTGTTTAAGCCGGTGATGACGCTGCTTACAAGTATCGGTCTTGACCATACCAATATCATGGGAGACACATATGTGGACATCGCCCGGGAAAAAGCGGGCGTTATCAAGCCGGGTATACCGCTTGTCTATGCAGTGAAGAATGAAGATGCGAAGCACTATATCAACGATGCTGTCAAGGAAGAAGGTGCTAGAGGCATCAAGCTTGGCCGGGATATTCAGTGTGTAACGGCCGACGAGGAATTCACGTTCCGTTATAAGGACTATGAACTGGAAGACATCCGACTGAAAATGCTGGGCACACACCAGCAGGAGAACGCTTCGCTCGCTATTGCGGCATTGATTGATATGTATGAGCAGAAAATGATTCAGCTTGATTTCAATAAGATGATTGCAGCAATCGAGGAGACAACATGGACGGGCCGTATTGAAATCATTCAGACAGAACCGACCATCATCCTGGATGGTGCGCATAACCGTGAATCGATTGACGTACTGGTTGATACAATGAAGCAGTATTACAGTGACCGGAAAATCGATGTGCTGTTCTCAGCAATAGACGGTAAACCAATCGGCAGTATGCTGTATTCACTTGAAGAGATTGCTGACAAGTTCTATGTGACGGAATTTGATTTCCCGAAAGCACTGCCAGTCGATACGATCTATGAGGCTGTTGAACATGACTGTAAGACGCAGGTCAAGGACTACGGTGAATTCATCAGACAGTATGAGGGAGACCTGCTGCTTGTCACAGGCAGTCTGTACTTCATCAGTGCAGTGAAAGCCTATCTGAAAAGTTAAATTGAATGAAAACAACGAGTAGCATCCAGCTACTCGTTATTTTTTTTGCTGTCATTTACTTAGAATCGCAGAAATAGGGAAATGAAAATGTATACAAAATCAGAGGGGTTGTTAGATTGATGGGGAAAAATCTGAAGATGCCACATACGTATGCGTTATTGCTGTTTTTAGTAACTCTTGCCTGTGTCATGACATATCTGATACCGGCCGGTGAATACGACCGGGAGAAAGTGGACGGCAGGCAGCAGGTCATCAGTGATTCGTTTCATAACGTAGCGCAGCAGCCAGTCAGCCCGATAGAAATATTCAGAGCGGTGCCGACAGGCCTCGTGGAAGCGGCTGAAATTGTCTTCTATATCTTTATCGTCGGAGGTGCGTTCGGTATCATCCATAGGACCGATGCCATCAATGCCGGTGTCAATGCGATGATGAAGAAAGTCGGCAGGCAGGGGAATATGCTGATACCGGTCACGATGATTGTCTTCAGCATACTGGGATTCTCAATCGGATTAAGTGAAGAAGCAATTGTCTTTGTGCCGATCGGTATTCTGCTTGCCAAAGCACTAGGATATGATGCGATGGTCGGAACAGCAATGATTATACTGGGCAGCGGTATCGGTTTCCTAGGAGGCATGATTAATCCATTTACGGTCGGTGTTGCGCAGAAGATTGCTGAAATTCCGCTGTTCTCAGGTATCTTCTTCCGAACGATTGTTTATCTGCTTGTACTGGCATCAGGGATTGCCTACGTACTTTATTATGGTAAGAAGGTTAAGGCTGATAAAAAGTATAGCCTGATTACGCCTGAGATGAGAGCGGCCAATGACGAACGATTTGAGGAACAGATCAAGGATATGAGTGCTTTTACAGCAAGACATGCACTGATTTTATTATGTCTTACCCTTGCTGTCATCGTAAATGTTTACGGTATTTTTAAATATGAATGGTTCCTTATGCAGATGAGCGCGAACTTTCTGATCATGGGTATTATCGCCGGCTTCATCGGCGGCTTGGGTGGCAACGGTACATTTGATGCCTTGATAGAGGGGATGAAAGATATCCTGTATGGTGCGATTATTGTCGGATTTGCCCGCGCTATCGTACTGGTTCTGGAATCAGGCAAGATTATTGATACGATCGTCTATCATATGACAGCAGTCATTGATCATCTGCCGGCAGCATTTTCAGTTATTGCCATGTTTGTGACACAGCTGTTCCTGAACTTCTTTATTCCATCAGGTTCAGGTCAGGCGATGACCACCATGCCGATTATGGTACCGATATCAGATTTACTCGGTATTAATCGCCAACTTGCTGTCCTCGCCTTCCAGTATGGTGATGCCATCAGCAATAATATTATCCCGACATCCGCATCACTGATGGGCGCACTCGCCGTGGCCCGCATTCCTTATACCACGTGGATTAAGTTCGTCTGGAAGATCATTGTACTATGGGCAGTCATCTGCATGGTGGCGATGATTATTTATATGAATATATAGATGAATCAGAGACTGGATGTAGTCTCTGATTTTTTTGTCGTTGGAGTAGGGATAGGATCCGGTGGAACGGCCCGATGTTAGTGTTGACAGGTAGGGATCCACTGATGTGTTGTGACTATTCAGTATTGATGGCCACAGTCTCGGCCGTACAAAGGTGTTGACGGCATTGTGTTCGCTTCGCGCCGCGACCGGAGATTACATGGAATCAGAACCTTACTGCGTTTATCAGCCGAAGAAATGAATCAGACATCAAAGAGAGAAGCAGATGTCGGCACTTGCTTTCTTTTAAAGCATCCCATTCGGTTCAACCAATGAGATTAAAATTTATACTAACGTTTAAAAGATAGTTGTACTTTATCTTTCATTATACTATAGTATATGACAAGATAGTCATCTGCTATTTTTTGCGCTACTATCTTTCGTTATAAATGAGTAGGAGGTGCTGAACTGTGGCGGTGCATGATCAGATGATGAAAGGTCTTCTGGACGGAGCTATCCTGGGTCTGATATCACAGGGAGAGACTTACGGTTACGAAATCATTGAACGGCTGAAGCACAATGAGTTTCCTGAGGTCAGTGACGGCAGTATTTATCCCGTGCTGCTCAGGCTGGATAAGAAAGGTTATGTCAGTACCCGGATGGTGAAGTCAGACAACGGTGGACCGAAACGGAAGTATTACACCATAACTGAAGTGGGAATGTCAGAGCTAACAGTTTTCAAGAAAAAATGGGTGGAACTGAATCTCGGAATGAACAATTTAATGAGGAGTGTTGGAGATGCTGAGTGAGAAATCAGAACAGTTTCTGATGAGCCTGAGACTGGAATTATTAAAGCGTGGTAAGAAAGAGGACGAAATTGAAGAAGTGGTTGACGAATTGAGGGACCATCTGCATGAGGCTGAACAACGGGGCGAGAATGTCGATGACGTGACAGGTGGTTCAGTCAATCACTACATCAAGACAATTTCAAAAGAGATGGCTTTTGATAAAAGGATAATCAAGATGGTTATCGGGGCATTATTCGCGATAGTTGCCTTTTTCCTGATCCCGAGGATGGTATCAGGCCAGCTGGACCTGTCGATGTATCGTATTATTTTTTATGGTTTACTGACCTTCGTATTGTTACCACTTGAGCTGTGGGTGCTGATTGAGATGCTGAAGAAATACGGCAATTCGAAAAAAGGGTATATCGCGCCTATCCTTGTCGCCCTGGGCGGATTCCTGATTATTCTGGCCGGTGAATTTCTGCTCAGAGAATATGATGGCGAGTCAGTGATTGTCATGGAGGCGAGTACCATATTCTGGTTGGGTGTCATACTGTCCGTCGTCTTCATCCTCGTCTGCCTCTATTTCTATCAGTGGTTCTATATCGGTGTACTTGTCTACCTTGTGCTGCCTGACTTATTTGCGAATACGATGACAGATGCAGCACCGGGAAGCAAGGAATACATCAACGTCTCAACAGCAATCACGCTGATATTGACCGTACTGGCATTAGTCGGCGCACTGGCGTTTTATGCGAGATATAAGAAGAATAGTTGATATATTGACCCGCTTTCTATAAGTACTGGGTGAGTCGTAAAGATCGTAACAATTAGCCCGCATAAAGACCCCCTTACTATTTCCAGTAGTAAGGGGGTTATGTTATGGAGCTGAACCTGTCGTTAAAGTTACTGCCATTTATCTGCACTGAATGAGCAAAAACAAAAGAATGATTTCTTCAGATCTAATAGGAAACTAAAAGTTTGGATGAGTTCATCTCAGAATTTTCTCTCTCATCCTCGCATCCGGCAGCTCGCATTTCTGTTTCTTCAGCCGGTGACGATTGCGCGCTACGAAATGATAAAGACCGTCTCTGATTTTTTTCGGTATAAGTTTCAGGAACTTCACTTTGACGTTCAGATCCAGCAGGATTTCTATCACTGCATCACTGTAGAGATATTCACGGTTATTCTTTGAGTAGATGACACTGTCGATCTGTGAAAATCTGTCATCCAATCGTTCCTCTGCTGTCCCTGATTTTAAGGAGGCGAAGTAGAGCTGGTCTTTCTTATCCAGTTTAATAAGTAGTCTGACGAAGCTGTTGCAGATCAGACAGTTATCATCAAAAAATATAATATTCATGTTATATCCTCTCCCTCTGTCATTATCTCACTTTATCTCACTGAGCTATAATGTATTGCCTATCGGATGCTATAATGACAGTAAATGAAAGGAGTGATAGCCACTTGGAAAGTGATGGCATATTTAACGATGATTTTAGATGGTTATATTGCGACAACTGACGACAGGATTGACTGGCTGGAAGCGTATGTCCTGATTCTAGAAGAGCAGCAGGACACAGCTAGTATTTCGTACATGCTGGATTATATGAGTGACTGAGTTATTTCGATGATTTAAAGCTGTAATCAGAGGAGGAATGAAAATGAAGATCGGTTTTATTGGTACGGGTGTGATGGGTGCGAGTATGGCGAAGTTTCTTGAGGGCGAGTTATATGTATTCAATCGTACGAAATTAAAAGCGCAGGAGTTGATTGAGGATGGCGCCGTTTGGTGTGAAAATCCTCGCGAGGTGGCTGAGCAGGCAGAAGTGATCTTCACCATGCTTGGTTATCCGGACGATGTTCGACAGATGTATCTCGGCGAAGATGGACTGATTGAGTACGGGCGACAGGGGCAGGTGCTGATTGACTGTACGACTTCAAGTCCGGAGCTTGCGTCTGAGATTGCACGTGCTGCTGAAGAGAAAGGGATCTTTGTGCTTGATGCGCCGGTCAGCGGTGGAGATGTCGGAGCGCAGAACGGCACACTGTCGACAATGGTCGGTGGTGCGCAGGAAGTTTTTTACCGGGTTGAACCGCTTCTTCAGAGCTTCAGTAACAGTGTTTCTTACTTTGGACCTGCAGGCAGTGGACAACATACTAAGATGGCCAATCAGATAGCGATTGCTTCTGGTATGATCGGGGTGGCTGAGAGTCTTTATTATGCGAAGTCTGCTGGACTGGATGTCGAACGTGTGCTTGAAACAATTTCAAAAGGCGCTGCCGGCAGCTGGTCGTTATCGAACTTAGCGCCGCGTATGCTGTCTGGTGATTTTAAGCCGGGGTTCTATACCCATCATTTCCTGAAGGATATGAAGATAGTGCTTGGTGAAGCAGAGAAAATGGGAATTCAGCTGCCTGGTCTTCAGCTTGCCTATGAACTTTATAATGACCTGTCCGATGAACAGAAAAAGAATGACGGTACGCAGACGATCATCAACCGATATATTTGAACTGAGCGAGCAGCTCAGTTTTTTTATGGCTGATAAAGAGCGTTTAATGTCCATACCCCCTTATATTATCTCGAACATCATCTCATCTCCTGTTTTTCTTCAAATTTCACTATTTTCAAGCAGATTCTGATAAACGTTCTCTTTTTCATCAGAATCTGCAGCCGTTTTATCTTCATTTGGTCTTTTTCTGCTTTTTTACAATTTTTTCTTTCTCTTTTATAGTGAAAGTATGAGAAGAGAGGTGAAATATGCTTGCTGCCATTGTCGGAAGTTTTATCGGTTCTTTTATGCTCTGTCTGACCTATAGCCAGGATTCTCTGTTCAGGCGTTCCTGCTGCGAGAGTTGCCGGCATGATCTCCGGTGGTTTGAACTGGTGCCCGTTATCAGCTATCTCGTTCAGCGGGGCCGCTGTAATCATTGTCACGCTTCAATCCCTTTTTTTATCGTGCTCACTGAACTGCTATTCGCCACACTCTTTTTGGTTTTTATCTCTACAGGGCAGGCGGTCGCTTTATCAGCGGCTTTTATTTCTTTCCTGATTCCACTCGCCATCTATGATATTCACCATTTTAAAGTGCCCGATCATATGCTGCTGCTTCTCGGCTGTCTGCTGCTTTTCATCCAGTTTAATCTGCTATTCGACTTTTCTCACATGTTCCGTGCGGTTCTCATGATTATTCTGCTTCATCTTTTTTACCTGCTGACACGCAGCATTGGTTACGGTGATATCAAGCTGTTCTCGCTTTTTGCTCTTTTTCTGCCTACGCCTTATTTCCTGCTTATCTTTATGCTCACTTATTTTATCGGCGGTATCGCTGTTATCTTCTTTCTCTCTTACAAGACAGACCTGAAGAAAGTGCCGTTGATTCCCTTTATCACAGTCAGTACACTTCTTGTGCTCAAGTTCTACGATGAGTTCTATACTATCTACTTTGGAGGATTTATCTGATGCTAGCAATGTTAAAACAGGACCAGCCACGTGAACGTCTGATGACTTATGGTGCCGAGCAGCTTACCAATCAAGAGCTTCTGGCCATTATCATCAATACCGGCAGCAAGGACGAATCAGTGCTTGAAGTAGCGAATAAGCTACTGGTATCTATGGGCAATATCCGTGACATGCGTTATCTGACGCTGCAGGAGCTGCGCGATATCAGAGGAATAGGTGAAAAGAAGGCAGTGACGATGCTCGCGATGATTGAGCTCGCCGTCCGTATGCATACGCATTCACTGGAAGACCGGGTGAAAATCAAGTCGCCGCAATGTGTGGCGGACCTTCTGATGGAACGGATGCGTTATTTCACCCAGGAGCATTTTATTGCAATTTACCTGAATACGAAAAATGTTGTCATTCATGAGCAGGTCATCTTCAAAGGTTCGCTCAATGCATCCATCGTCCATCCGCGAGAAGTGTTCAGAGAAGCGGTGAGAAGGTCAGCGGCGAATATCATCGTCTGTCATAACCACCCGTCAGGTGACCCGACGCCGTCTGTCGAGGATGTCGAGGCGACGAAGCGGCTGATCAACTGCGGCACATTATTCGGCATTGAGTTACTGGATCATATCATCATCGGTGACGGCGTGTTTGTCAGCATCAAGGAGAAAGGTCTGTTGTAAATTTTTTGTAAAGTATTTCGGAAAACGAAAAAAAGTATTGCTACGGTCAATATTTTGAATTATGATAATATTGAAAATACGAAAAGGAGGAGATTACAATGCGTAACAGCAATCAGCATTTTTTATTACAAGTTAATCTATCCTCCTCATATTCGTCACACTGAAATGGACGTGGGGGAGTCTCTCTTCCATTGTTAAGCACATGCTTTCCAGCAGGGGAGGTATGTGCTTTTTTGTGTTCGCTATGAGGAATTCAAGGGGGGAATTTTGATGTTCGATGTACTATTTAAGTTAGGCTGGTTCTTCAAGCAGGAGCGGAAACGCTATATTGGAGCAGTTATCCTTCTGCTGATTGCCAATGTCACTGAAGTTCTGCCGCCGTGGCTCATCGGTAAGACGATTGACCTGATCACGGACAGAGAACTGACGAAGACTGTTTTTTATGAAATACTCGCTGTTTTCGGGGTTCTGATTGTGGTTGGTTACTTCATCCATTATGCCTGGCGTTACCTGCTGTTCAATGGTTCACAGCTGCTGGAGAGTCTGATGCGGCGTAAGCTGATGGCGAAGTTCCTGTCCATGAGTCCGAGTTACTATGAGAAGAACCGGACGGGTGACTTGATGGCCCGTGCCACCAATGACCTGAGTGCTATTCGGCAGACGGTCGGCTTCGGGATACTCACGCTGATTGATAGTACGACGTTTCTGATAACCATTATTCTGATGATGGGTTTCCTGGTGTCATGGAAACTGACAATCCTTGCGATGCTGCCACTGCCGTTACTCGCTATTATCGAGCAGCGTCTCGGGAAGATGATACATAAGCGCTATACGGTCAGTCAGGATGCATTCGGCGATATGAATGATGATGTTCTGGAATCGATTGAAGGCATCCGTGTGACACGTGCGTTTGCTCAGGAGGATAATCTTAACCGTCGTTTCACTCGGATGACGACAGATGTCGTTGATAAGTTTATGGCCGTTGAACGTCTCGATGCGCTCTTCAAGCCGCTGACGATTATCGTGACGATGGTCAGCTTTATCATTGCGCTGGGTTACGGTAGTATACTGGTCAACCGTGGTGAGATCACTATCGGTGAACTGATTGCGTTCAATGTCTACCTGAACATGATGGTCTGGCCGATGTTTGCGATCGGTCTTCTGTTCAATATCATGCAGCGAGGGAATGCCTCGCTTGACCGTGTGAGAGAAGTGCTTGACGCAGAGGATATGATGGAGGATTCAGTGGACACGCTCGTCGCACCGGATCACCATGTGTCGTTCGATGCGGTCAATTTCAGATATCCGACGAGCGAACAGGTCAATCTGAAGGCTGTCACTATTGAGCTCGGTGTAGGGCAGACACTCGGAATAGTCGGTCCGACGGGAAGCGGAAAGACGACATTGATCCGTCAGATTCTGAAGGAATATCCCGTCGGGGAAGGTCATATCACGATCGGAGGTCTCAATATTCAGCAGCTGTCGAAACATCAGGTACGCGAGAAGATCGGTTATGTCTCACAGGAGAACATTCTATTCTCACGCTCCGTGCGAGAGAATATTCTGTTCGGTCGTCCGGATGCGACGGAGGCGGAGCTTGCGCACGCCATTGAACTCGCAAACTTCACTGAAGATGTGAAGCGTCTGCCGCAAGGCCTTGATACACTGGTCGGTGAGAAAGGGATCGCCATTTCCGGCGGTCAGAAGCAGCGGATCTCCATCGCGCGTGCCATGATCAAAAATCCGGCTATTCTGATTCTGGATGATTCACTCTCGGCAGTTGATGCGAAGACAGAGACAGCGATTATCGAGCACATCCAGCAGTCAAGACAGGGTAAGACCACCCTCATTTCAACCCACCGTCTATCAGCTGTCCGGCACGCGGATCTGATTGTGGTTCTGGATAGCGGGGAAATCGTTCAGCAGGGGACGCATCAGGCGCTGATTCAACAGAGCGGCTGGTATCTGGATCAGTTCAATCGCCAGCAGCTTAGGAAGGAGGAGATGTAATGTCGATTACACAGCGTTTATTTCAGGAAGCTCTGCGCTACAGGAGATTATTTATCATCGGCTTTATCTTTCTGTTCGGTGCAGTCATCGCGGAATTGATCGGTCCGGTCATTGCCATGAAGATCATTGATGACCATGTTCGGATCGCAGACGGTGCGATTGACATAGCACCGATTCTACAGCTCCTCGCTGTCTATGCAGTTGTAGCTCTTTTCAATGCGGTATTCAGCTACTATCAGACACTTTATTTTCAGAATGCAGGGTCGAATGTCATCATGCATCTGCGTAATAAGCTGTTCAATCAGATGCAGCAGCTGCCGATCAGGTACTTTGACACATTGCCGGCCGGCAAAGTCGTCGCACGGATCACGAACGACACACAGACGATCCTTGAGCTTTTCACCGTGTTGCTGCCGACCTATCTGTCAGGTTTCGTGAATATCATTGCAATCATCATCGCGATATTCTTCTTCAACTGGAAAGTCGGTATCGCAGCTTTTCTTGTTGTGCCTATGCTGATTGCCTGGCTTGCGCTCTACCGGAGACTGTCGGAGCAGTATAACCGCGTCACACGTGAGAAGAACAGTGATATGAATGCTATGCTGAATGAATCCATCAACGGCATGACCATTATTCAGGCGTTCAATCAGGAGGCCAAGATTCAGCAGGAGTTCAATGCGCTGAATGAAGATTATCTGCGCAATTATTCACGTATCATTCAGCTGGATTCACTGACGAGTCATAATTTGATGGGGACGATTCGTTCCTTGATCTTCGCTGTCATGATCTATGTCTTCGGTTCAACATTCTTAAGCGGAGAAGGTGCACTGACTGCAGGTATGATGTATGTGCTTGTGGAATATCTGACCCGACTCTTCAATCCGATGTATAATCTGGTCAATAACTTGAGTGTGCTGGAGCAGGCAAGGGTATCGGCTGACCGCGTCTATGAGATGATGGATGAACCGGCTGAAATCACTGAGAAGAGTGAAGTCAGCCAGCTGGACGGAGATGTGGTATTCGAAGATGTCTCATTCGCCTACAAAGACCATGAATATGTGCTGAAAAATATTGATATCCATGCGCGCCGCGGTGAGACCGTCGCCCTTGTCGGTCACACTGGGTCTGGAAAGAGTTCCATCATGAATCTGCTGTTCAGGTTCTATGATCCGACTAAGGGACGCATCCTCATGGACGGAGTTGATTCCAGAACGGTGACAAAAGCATCACTTCGTCGTCATATGGGCATTGTGCTGCAGGATCCCTACTTGTACAGCGGTACGATTCTAAGCAATATCACGTTAGATGATGATAAGATCAGCCGCGAACGGGCAATAGCCGCACTGGATGCGGTGGGAGGTGACCGGGTGCTGGATGGTCTTGAACTTGGTATCGACTCACCCGTCATTGAGAAGGGGAATACGTTGTCGAGCGGCCAGCGTCAGCTGATATCTTTCGCGCGTGCCCTGGCCTTTGATCCCGCCATACTGATACTGGACGAAGCGACTGCCAGCATTGACTCAGAGACGGAATCCATCATTCAGCAGGCTATGGATGTACTGAAAGAGGGCCGGACGACATTTATCATCGCTCATCGCCTTTCCACCATTAAAAATGCAGACCAGATCATTGTACTGGACAAAGGACAGATCGTAGAGCGGGGTAATCACCGTGACCTTATCACACTGGGTGGTCAGTATGCGAAGATGTATCAGCTGCAGTCTGCCCAAAACTAACTGAATCATGTTATATTAAAGGTGATTGCCGGCCGGCAATTACCTTTTTTCTGAGGAGTTTATATGCGAAAACTACTATTATTAATTCTACTGCTTATGTGTCTTGCGGGCTGTCAGCGTCAGTATCAGTCCGTAAAGGAAATGAAGTCCTTTGAATATAAGAAACTGCCCGCCATTGATCTTGAGGGTCTGAAAGTCAGCCAGATGACACTCGAGGAAAAAATATATCAGATGCTGATTCTAGGATTCGATGGCACTGAAGTATCAGCGGAACTTGAAGATAGACTGGACCATAAACTGGGCGGTGTGATTCTCTTCAGCCGTAACATCAGTTCAGCAGAACAGGTGCTGAAGCTCAATCAGCAGATCGCTGACGTTCAGCGCGATATCCCGCCTTTTATCGGTGTGGATCAGGAAGGGGGCAGCGTCAACCGTCTCCCTGCAGAGATGGGAAACACACCGCCTGCTTTTTTGATGGCTCAGTCAGGTGATAAAGGTTATGTCTATCAGGCGGGCAGCTGGAACGGCCGGATGCTGAAGCAGTTAGGCTTCAACCTGGACTTCTCGACCGTACTTGATATATGGACGAACCCGGCGAACAAGGTGATCGGTGACCGCAGCTTCGGCACAACACCTGAAGCGGTGACGGCATACGCCCGTGCATTTAACAGGGGCATCCAGTCAGAAGGCATTGTGACAGTAGGCAAACACTTCCCGGGTCACGGGGATACACTGCTTGACTCACATCACGCGCTGCCTGTCAGTCATGCAGATATGAAGCGGCTTGACAAAGTGGAGCTGGTGCCGTTCAGGAAGCTGAAGGATGAAGTTGATATGATGATGGTGTCCCATATCGTGCTGTCAGAGCTGGATGATAAGCCGAGTTCACTGTCACGTGCTGTGACGACGGGCCTGCTCCAGCAGCAGCTGGGTTTTCACGACGTCGTTATTACGGATGATATGGCGATGGGGGCGATTGCTAATGGTTACGGCCAGGCGGAGGCTGCTGTGATGGCCATTCAGGCAGGGAATACGATGGTGCTGATCGGCTCGAATATCAGAGATGCGGATCAGCTGGTCGGTGCAATCGCTGCCAAGGTACACAGCGGTGACATCAAGGCTTCTCAAATTGATGAAAATGTCCAAAAAATTCTTCGGTTGAAATCAAAATATGCTATTCTGTAACTAATAGTCAAAAACTTGTAATGAGGTGTTAAGGTTGCCCGATTTTTATAAACGCAACAAACTCGTATTCCTGCTGTTCGGCATTATTATCTTTATCATGCTGGTCGGTTTATCGCTGAGGGAACGGACGACTTCAGTGCCGGAACAGATCGTCGGCGATTCGACAGCAGTCGGTCAGCGCATCGTCAGCTATCCCATGCTTTTTATCGGCCAGAATCTAAGCAATCTGGTCCATATGTGGGATGCTGCTGAGGAGAATAAAGAGCTGCGCTCCAAGATCCGAGGTTTCACGCAGCTTGAAGCGGATAACTACCGCCTCGAGAAAGAGAATGCTGAACTGAGAAATATGCTGAAAACTGAAAGTATCGCGAGTTACGATCCTGAGATTGCGACAATTATCGCACGTAATATGGATGGCTGGATGAATACATTCATCATCAATAAGGGGCGCACATCCGGTGTCAAAGAGAATATGGCTGTCATAACAAATGAGGGTCTTGTCGGCCGTATTAAAAAAGCGCATCAGTATTCCAGTCAGGTCGAACTGATTTCGTCCAGTGCGAAGTCCAGCAAGATTAGCGTCACCCTGCAGAATAACGGCAGTGAAGTCTTCGGTATGATCGATCAGTATGACGACAGCAAGAATCTGCTGGTCATTGATAACATCGAGAACAATATCAAGCTGAAAGTCGGCACCAGTGTTGTGACAAGTGGTCTCGGTGGCCAGTTCCCTAAAGGCATCATGATCGGTAAGGTCAAGAAAGTTGAAAACGACGAATTCGGACTCAGCCAGATCGCATATGTTGAGACTGCAGCCAGTCTTAAAGATCTGACACATGTCTACGTGGCGATGAAGAGTCAGGCAGCAGGTGGCTGGTGATGCAGTATTTAATCATTTCAGGAATGGCGGTCATTCTGTTTTATCTTGATACGCTGATCAACAGCCTGATGCCGCTTGGCCCCTTTTACTTTACAAGTCATCTCTTCCTGATTTATCTGCTTATTTTATCGGTCTACAAACATCCATCAGTCGCGCTGGTGCTCGGCACTGTCTTCGGTATCGCGTCAGATGTCTACTTTTCCACTATATACGGTATCTATACGTTCGGGTATATCGTCTGCACCATGCTGATGAGCAGACTCTTCAATGTCTTCTATAAAGATACTATGATGATGATCAGTCTGCTGATCGGCTTCGTGCTGCTGTTTGAGCTGCTGTTTTATGTCATATACCGCATTCTTTATTCATCGTCATCCGGCATCTTCTATTTTCTCTTTTATCATGGTCTGCCGTCAGTATTGATCAACTTTGTGCTGATCTTCGTTCTCTTTCCGACCGTGCTGAAATTTTTGAATCGGAGCACTTATTAATATTGACTTCAAGATTGTTAGATGTTATTATATTCAAGTTGAGTAGTTTATAGCTACATACAACCGCTCGGAATTAGGTTCAAGTGCGAAGGCCACCTATTAACGGCGTGACTTAAAATATATTAGGAGGTGCAAGTATGTTTGCTATTATCGAAACTGGTGGAAAACAATTAAAAGTAGAGCAAGGTCAGGAAATCTGGGTTGAAAAATTAAACGCAGAAGAAGGCGCTACATTTACTTTTGATAAAGTTCTTATGGTGGGTGGCGAAGCAGTTAAAGTCGGTTCACCTGTTGTTGAAGGTGCTACTGTTACAGCGAAAGTTGAAAAACACGGCCGCGGTAAAAAAATCACTGTCTTCAAATACAAAGCTAAAAAGAACTACAAACGTAAACAAGGTCATCGTCAGCCTTATACTAAATTAACAATCGAAGCAATCAACGCGTAATGATTACCATCACGGTTGCTGTAAATGATGATGGAAGAGTCACTGACTTCGAAATGACAGGTCACGCGGACTCAGCCCCACATGGACAGGATTTAGTCTGTGCCGGCGCTTCAGCTGTCGTCTTCGGCAGTATGAATGCGGTGCTCGGTCTGACAGATGAAAGACCGGATATTGATTACGCACACGATGGTGGATTTTTTAAAGCCCGTGTGATAGATTTGAATAACAACGAAGCACAGCTGATCATTCAGGCGATGATTGTCTCACTTGAGACAATTGAAGCGGAATACGGTCAGTTCATCAAACTAAATTATAAGTGAGGTGTAACTCATGTTAAAATTAAACTTACAGTTCTTCGCATCGAAAAAAGGGGTAGGTTCAACACGTAACGGTCGTGACTCAGAATCAAAACGTTTAGGTGCTAAACGTGCTGATGGTCAGTTCGTAACAGGTGGTTCAATTTTATACCGTCAACGCGGTACTAAAATCTTCCCTGGTGAAAACGTAGGACGTGGCGGCGATGACACTTTATTCGCTAAAATCGACGGCGTTGTAAAATTCGAGCGTTTCGGACGCGACAAAAAGAAGGTTTCAGTATACGCTGAAGCTAAATAATGAAGATATGAGCACTAGACACAGTTCTAGTGCTTTTCTTTTTTCTATGGTGTTCGTCCCAGATAGACAGACGTGTTATAATAGTATTGAGGTGATGGTATGAATGAACTGGCTATCTATTTAAGAGCGAAACATGATATCAGCAATCAGCTGCAGCTCCTCAGCATCTACTGTGAACTTGAGGATCATGATAAAGTGAGCGATATAGTGGAGCGCTGGAGCGACAAACTGCAGCGTGAACAGCGCTTTATTCAGCTCTCATGGCATAGCTTCGTCGAGACAGTTATCCGGCACAAGCTGACGAGTGACTTTCGCTTTGACTTTCATATTGAAACATCAGGCCGCGGCGAGGAAGATGGCTGGATTGCGGCACAGTTCACAGACTGGCTCACTGAAGTCCAGGGCACAGAAATACTGATAGAGATTACGGAACAGGCCCATCATTATATCTTTACATTCAAGGTTGATGGCGTGCCGACCGAATATAAAATAAGCAAAAAAAGAGGTGTTTAAATGTTTGTCGATCAGGTCAAAATTAATTTAAAGGCGGGTGACGGCGGTAATGGTATCGTCGCCTATCGCCGCGAAAAATATGTTCCACTTGGCGGACCAGCAGGGGGAGACGGTGGTAAAGGGGCCTCTGTGGTATTTGAAGTAGATGAGGGTTTAAGGACGCTTCTTGACTTCCGTTTCCAGCGTATGTTCAAGGCAGAAAAGGGTGAGAATGGGCAGTCCAGCAATATGCACGGGCGAGGTGCAAAGGATTTAATTCTGAAAGTACCGCCAGGCACCATCATTAAAAATGCTGAAACTGGAGAAGTTATCGCTGACCTCGTGCTGCATGAGCAGCAGGCTGTTGTCGCTAAAGGGGGCCGAGGCGGTCGTGGAAACTCAAGGTTTGCCTCCCCGTCCAACCCGGCTCCTGAATTCTCTGAGAACGGTGAACCCGGTGAGGAACTGGAGGTCATTCTGGAACTGAAATTAATGGCGGATGTCGGTCTTGTCGGTTTCCCGAGCGTCGGAAAATCGACTTTACTCTCTATTGTATCAAAGGCGAAACCGAAGATCGGTGCCTATCATTTCACGACCATCAAACCTAATCTGGGTGTGGTGCAGACGAAAGATAACCGGAGCTTTGTCATGGCGGACCTGCCAGGGCTTATTGAGGGCGCATCGGAAGGTGTCGGCCTCGGCCATCAGTTCCTGCGTCATGTGGAGCGCACGCGTGTCATCATCCATATGATTGATATGGGACGCACTGACGGTCGTGATCCTTATGAGGATTATGTCACGATCAACAAAGAGCTGAAGAACTATAACGATAAGCTCGCGAAACGTCCGCAGATCGTTGTAGCGAACAAGATGGATATGCTGGGTGCTGAAGATAACCTCGCACTCTTCAAGGAAGAAGTTGGTGAAGAGCTTGAGATTATCGAGCTGAGTGCTGCGACTTACCAGAATATCGATCAGCTGCTCTACCGCGTTGCGGATTTACTGGACGAGACCCAGGATATGAACTTCGATATCGATGAAGAAGAGACAGGTATTCACCGTGTACTTTACAAGCACGAGAAATCTGCCGATCACTTCGAAATCTCGCGTGATGATGACGGTGCATATGTCGTCAGCGGTAATACGATTGAGCGGATGTTCAAGATGACAGACTTCAACCGTGATGCAGCAGTCAGACGTTTCGCGCGTCAGATGCGTACCATGGGCATTGATGATGCCTTGCGTGCGCGCGGTGCGAAGAATGGCGACATCGTCCGCATACTTGGCGGCGAATTTGAGTTCGTAGAGTAGGTGCCATGATGAGTGACGGACAGAAATACTACTTAATCAGAGAAGATGTCCTGCCGGAATCAGTCAAGAAAACACTGAAAGTCAAGAAGCTGCTTGAGCGTGAACCTCAGATTTCAATATTTGAGGCAGTGAAGCAGTACGACTTATCACGCAGTGCCTACTATAAGTTCAAAGATACTATCTTTCCTGTGGAAGATCAGACGAGAGAACGCAACATCAGCCTGCTTCTCCACGTTGATGATAATGTCGGTCTGCTGTACCGGGTGTTAGAAGAGATTGCGGCGGAAAATGGATCTGTTCTGACGATTCATCAGAGCCTGCCGATCATGGAGAAAGCGACTGTCACGGTCTCTCTGAATGCCACTCATATGGTTCTAACCATTAATGAACTGCTGGACAAGCTGAAGGAGATTGACGGTGTCAATCAGGTTCAGCTGCTCGGCATGAATATGTAGGAGGAGTTATGTACGCATATTTAATAGGGCAACTGACCCAGATCACACCGACGCACGTAGTCATGGATATCGGTGGCGTCGGCTACGAATGTCACACGCCTAATCCATACCGTCTGCAGCAATATCTGAACAAGGAAACGAAGCTTTTCACTCAGCTTATTGTCCGGGAAGATGCACACACGCTGTATGGTTTCCATACGGCAGAAGAGAAGAGTCTTTTTCTGTCACTGAATAAAGTGACGGGTATCGGACCGAAGTCAGCGCTCGCTATTCTTGCAACCAGTACGCCGGAAGAAATCAGACGGGCGGTTGAAGAGGAGAATGAAACTTATCTCATCAAATTCCCGGGCATCGGTAAGAAGACTGCGCGTCAGATCATCCTTGATTTAAAAGGAAAACTCGTCATCACAGATGAGACGGCGTTGTTTGAGGCGTTCACGGATGACAGTGCTGTTACCGAGGCACTCCTGGCACTGGAAGCACTGGGCTACTCTAAACGAGAGCTGACAAAAGTTGAGAAAGTACTGAAGGCTGAAAATATCGACCAGGTCGATGATAATATTAAACGAGGCTTACAGATTTTAGTCTCATAAGGAAGTGGCAATATGGATGAACGTATGATGGATGACCATCTGATGGACAGAGAGGAAGCGCAGACAGAACTGAGTTTAAGACCGCTTTACCTCAGTCAGTACATCGGTCAGCCTAAGCTGAAGAACAATCTGGAAATTTTTATACAGGCAGCTAAGCTTCGCGGGGAAGCGCTGGACCATGTATTGTTATATGGTCCGCCAGGTCTCGGTAAGACGACGCTCGCCAATATTATTGCGAATGAAATGGATGTCAATATCCGTACAACATCAGGTCCTTCGATTGAGCGGCCTGGTGACCTTGCGGCTATTCTGTCATCGCTGAACGCAGGAGATGTGCTTTTCATCGATGAGATCCATCGTCTGTCACGGGTGGTAGAGGAGATTCTCTATCCGGCGATGGAGGACTTCTGTCTCGATATCGTCGTCGGTAAGGGTGAGGAAGCGCGCAGTATCCGCATTGATCTCCCTCCGTTCACACTTGTCGGCGCAACAACGCGGGCCGGCAGTCTGTCCGCTCCTCTGCGTGACCGCTTCGGTGTTCATTTAAGGCTTGATTATTATGATGAAGCTAATTTGAAGGAGATCATCACGCGTACTGCCAGTGTCTTCGAAACAGAGATTGATGACGACTCAGCCGGTGAGATTGCGAGCCGCAGCCGCGGCACACCCCGTATCGCGAATCGTCTGCTGCGCCGTGTGCGTGATTTCGCGCAGGTGCAGGGCGAGGCTGTCCTTCATATCGATATGACAAGACAATCACTTGATATGCTGCAGGTGGACAGGCATGGTCTGGATCATATCGACCACAAGATCATGACCACCATTATCGAACGTTATAACGGCGGTCCGGTCGGCTTGGATACAATTGCAGTCAGCATCGGTGAGGAACGTGTCACACTCGAGGATGTCTATGAGCCTTTTCTGATACAGAAAGGTTTCCTTGAGCGGACAACCCGCGGCCGGGCTGCGACGCCGTTCGCCTATGACCATTTTAATTATCCGTATAGCAATGAAAAGAGGAAATAACGTGAATGTAAATGACTTTGATTTTGAATTACCGGAGGAACTGATTGCGCAGACACCACTCCTGGACCGCGCATCAAGTCGGCTGATGACATTGAATAAAGAGACAGGCGATATCAGCCACACGCACTTCTCTGATATTGTGAGTTATCTGAATCCAGGGGATACCCTTGTCTTGAATGACACAAAAGTAATGCCGGCACGATTATATGGTATTAAAGAAGAAACGGGTGCAAAAGTGGAGATGCTGCTGCTGACGCAGCTTGAAGACAATGACTGGGAGGTTCTGATCAAGCCTGCTAAACGTGTCGCAGTCGGCACAGTTGTCAGCTTTGGCGACGGCAGACTGCAGGCTGTATGTAAGGAATTACTGCCGCAGGGCGGACGAGTGATGACACTGCAGTATACAGGTATTCTGCAGGAACGTCTGGAGGAGTTGGGTGAGATGCCACTGCCGCCCTATATCAAGGAGCAGCTGGAGGATCAGTCGCGTTATCAGACTGTCTATGCTAAAGCGGTCGGTTCAGCCGCTGCACCGACTGCAGGTCTGCATTTCACCGAGAAGCTGCTGGAAGAAATATCAGCTAAAGGCGTAAACGTCACCTATATTACACTGCACGTCGGTCTCGGTACCTTCAGACCGGTCAGTGTGGATAAGATAGAAGACCACGATATGCACAGTGAGTACTATGAGATGTCACAGAAGACAGCAGATATCCTCAATCAGACCAGAAAGAATGGCAAACGTATCATAACGGTCGGTACGACCTCGACCCGTACACTTGAAACCATCGCTTCACGTGACGGGGAATTCACTGAGACGTCCGGCTGGACAGATATCTTCATCTATCCTGGTTATGAGTTCAAAGGAATAGATGCAATGATCACAAACTTCCACCTGCCGAAGTCAACACTGATGATGCTGATCTCAAGTCTTGCATCTAGAGAAATTATCTTAAATGCATATGCAGAAGCTGTGAAGGAGAAATACCGTTTCTTCAGTTTCGGCGATGCGATGTTTATTTATTAAAGGAGAAGATTATGTCAGCAGTAACCTATGAACACATCAAAACATGTAAACAATCAGGCGCAAGACTTGGTATCGTCCATACGCCCCACGGCTCATTTGAGACACCGATGTTCATGCCGGTCGGCACTCAGGCAACCGTCAAGACTGTCAGCCCTGAGGAGCTGCATGCGATGAACGCAAAGATCATCTTAAGTAATACCTATCATCTCTGGCTGCGTCCAGGTAATGAGGTGATTCGCGAGGCCGGCGGGCTGCACAAATTTATGAACTGGGACGGACCGATTCTGACGGATTCAGGCGGCTTCCAGGTCTTCAGTCTGAGCGATATGCGTAAGATCGAAGAGGAAGGTGTCCATTTCAGACATCACCTGAACGGTTCAAAATTATTTCTGAGCCCCGAAAAAGCGATGCACATCCAGAATGACTTAGGCTCTGATATCATGATGGCGTTCGATGAATGTCCGCCGATGCCAGCTGAATACCAATATGTCAAAGACTCGATTGAGAGAACGTCTCGCTGGGCTGAACGCTGTCTGGAAGCTCATAACCGGCCGGAAGATCAGGCACTGTTCGGCATCATTCAGGGCGGGGAATATGAAGAACTACGTACACAGAGTGCGAAGGATCTCGTATCACTTGACTTCCCGGGCTATGCGATCGGTGGACTGTCTGTCGGTGAACCGAAGCCGGTTATGTACCGTGTGCTTGAGCATACGACACCGCTTATGCCGTTCAACAAACCTCGCTATCTGATGGGTGTCGGTTCTCCCGATGCATTGATTGAAGGCGCTATCCGGGGCATCGATATGTTTGACTGCGTCCTGCCGACACGAATCGCACGAAACGGTACATGCATGACGTCCAAAGGGCGCGTCGTAGTAAAGAATGCGAAATACGAGCGTGATTTCACACCGCTTGATGAGAACTGTGACTGTTATACATGCAGGAACTATACAAAAGCATATATCCGGCATCTGATTAAAGCAGATGAGACCTTTGGTATTCGTCTGACATCGATTCATAATCTGCATTTTCTGCTGAATATGATGGAGCAGGTCAGAGATGCCATACGTAATGACAGACTGCTGGATTTCAAAGAGGAATTCTTCGAGAGCTATGGTCTGAATGTTGAAAACCCGAAAAACTTCTAGGAGGACATGATGAACGATACTTTACAGTTTATAGTGGTGAATATACTACCTTTATTTGTGATTGTCGCTGTAGCCTATTTTGCGATGATTCGTCCGCAGCAGAAACGCACACAGAAACAGAACGAAATGATCAGTCAACTGCAAAAAGGAGACCGCGTTGTAACGGTCGGGGGTCTCCATGGTACAGTCAGAAGTACTGATGCCAAGACGGTGACTCTGATGGTCGGCCGCAATCAGGAACTGACTTTTGATAAATTAGCTATCCGCGATAAACGTCCTTCTTGATTTGTGATATGATGATGACAGTATTTAGTTTTGATTCATTATGAATGAGGTGAAAGTGTGAAAAAGAGAAGTAGAATTGTTGCCTTTCTGCTGATCACTGTGCTGTTATTCAGTCTGATCGGCGGTACGGCTGAAAAGCTGATGAAGAATGTCAATCTCGGTCTGGACCTGCAGGGGGGATTTGAAGTACTTTACCAGGTTAAGCCGCTTGAAAAAGGCGATAAAATCGATGAGGAAGCGGTCAAAGCGACCAGTAAAACGCTGGAATCCCGTGTTAATGTGCTCGGCGTATCTGAACCTAAGATTCAGATAGAGGAAGGCAACCGGATTCGAGTGCAGCTGGCGGGTGTCAAGAACCAGAACGAAGCCCGTAAGATACTCTCGACCAGTGCCAACTTAACGATTCGTGATGCAGACGACAAGCTTCTGCTGTCAGGTAAAGACCTGGTTCAGGGCGGAGCGAAGCAAGGCTTCAAGCAGGATACGAATGAAGCAGCTGTCTCTCTCAAGCTGAAGTCAGCAAGCAAGTTCAGGGAAGTCACTGAGAAAGTCTCCAAAATGAATCCGAATGTCATGGTCATCTGGATGGACTTTGAAGAGGGCAAGGACAGCTATCAAAAAGAACTTGAACGCGTACAGCAGGGTAAAGAACCTAAATATGTCAGCGCTGCTTCAGTTGACCAGCCGATCAATTCGGAGAACGTTGAAATATCCGGTGGCTTCGCTGGTCAGGACGGTCTTCTCCGCGCCAAGCAGATTGCTGACCTTCTGAACTCAGGTTCCCTGCCGGTCAAACTGGATGAGGTCTATTCAACATCAGTGGGTGCCCAGTTCGGTCAGGATGCACTTCATAAGACACTGCTCGCTTCGGCGGTCGGTGTGGGTCTGATTTTTCTCTTTATGCTGTTCTATTACAGACTGCCGGGTCTGATTGCAGTGATTACACTGTCAGCCTATATCTATCTGACAGTGCTTGCTTTCAATATGATTCATGGTGTGCTGACATTACCAGGTATCGCAGCCCTTGTGCTTGGTGTCGGCATGGCGGTTGATGCCAATATCATCATGTACGAACGGATAAAGGATGAACTGAGAATCGGGCGAAGTCTGAAACAGGCTTACCATAAAGGGTCACAGTCTTCTTTCCTGACTATCTTTGATGCGAATATCACCACAGTGCTTGCAGCGCTGGTGCTCTTTGTCTTTGGTGTCAGCAGTGTCAAAGGTTTCGCGACGATGCTGTTACTCGCCATCCTGATGAGTTTCATCACGTCAGTCTTCTTCACCCGATTCCTGTTATCCCTGATCGTCAATTCTAACTTCTTCAATAAGAACTTCAATCTGTTCGGTATGAGCCATAGGAACCGCCATGAGCTGAGTGAAGGTCTGGATATTCATGATCTGCATACACCGTGGGACAGAATTAACTTTGTCAGACTGGCGAAACCATTACTTGGACTTGCCCTTGCTTCCATCGCACTCGGCAGCATTGCCTTAGCCGTACTCGGTCTCAATCTGGGCATCGACTTCACGCAGGGCTCTCGTGTGGACGTGAAAAGCGAGCAGGTGATTAATGCTGAGATGCTGCAAAAAGATCTGGAGACAGAGCATCTGCCTGAAGGCACTGTCACGTTATCCGGTTCAGATAATAAGACAGCGGTTGTCCAGTATAAGGAACCGCTCTCTAAAAATGAGATTAGTGATGTGAAGTCTATAATCAAGGATAAATATGGTTTTGAACCGAACGTCAATACAGTGTCTCCAGTCATCGGCAAGGAGCTTGCGAAGAATGCTATGCTCGCAACACTGATTGCGTCACTCGGCATCATTCTCTATGTAACGATCCGTTTTGAATGGCGCATGGGTCTGACATCAGTGCTTGCGTTATTACATGATGCATTCCTGATCATTGCAGTCTTCAGTCTGATTCGTCTGGAAGTGGATATGACATTTATAGCCGCGGTACTGACAATCATCGGTTATTCAATCAATGATACCATCGTGACGTTTGACCGTGTGCGTGAGAATCTTCATAAGATCAAGGTCATCACTTCACCTGAACAGATCGATAATATCGTCAACAGTTCAATCAGACAGACGATGACCCGTTCGATCAACACAGTGGCAACGGTTATCATCGTGGTAATCGCTCTGATCTTCCTGGGTGCGTCAAGCATCTTCAGCTTCTCGGTCGCGCTTCTGATCGGTCTTCTGTCAGGGGTGTTCAGTTCTATCTTCATCGCTGTGCCTTTATGGGGCATCCTGAAGAAACGTCAGCTGAAAGCTAACGGCGGACGTCTCACTGTCTACACAGAGAAACCTAAAAATGATGAGAAGATTTATGTTTAAGAGTTAAGGCAGGCCTGCCAAGGTCTGTCTTTTTTGTTTGTTTTCTTTTTTATTTATAAATGGGTATAATGAAACGGTTAGGAGGATGATGACGATGGCAAAACAATGGCTGCTCAAGCAGCAGGAAAAGGAACTGGATGAGGCACTTATCAAAGAGTTCAAGGTCTCACCGTTACTGAAAGAGGTGCTGGAAGCACGCGGCATCACTGAGCGTGACCACCTGGAGAAGTGGTTCAAGGAAAGCGCGCTTTTTGACCCGTTTCTGATGTTCAATATGGATATCGCGGTCCAGCGTATCCAGGAAGCGGTTGAAAATATGGAACCCATCATTGTCTATGGTGATTATGATGCGGATGGTGTCACCAGTGTGACGATACTGATGGCTGCGCTTGAAGAGATAGGGGCCATGGCAGATTTCTATATACCTAACCGCTTTACTGAAGGATATGGACCTAATGAAGCGGCTTTCCGGTCTTTCGCTGATGACGGGGTAGGCCTCATCATCACAGTGGATAACGGTGTGAAGGGCCATCACGAGGTTGAAGTGGCCAAGTCTCTCGGTATGGATGTCATCATCACGGATCATCACGAGATCGGCGACATCTTACCTGATGCCTATGCAGTCCTCCATCCTGCTCATCCAGAAGGTGACTATCCATGTCCTCATCTCGCCGGTGCAGGTGTCAGTCTGAAGCTTGCCACTGCGCTGATGGGACGGGCAGAACCTGAGCTGATCGGTATGGCTGCAATAGGTACGGTCAGCGACCTTGTGCCTTTGACCGGTGAGAACCGCTGGCTTGTCAAGAAGGGGCTTGACGCCCTTAATCAGGCGTTACCGGTAGGTGTCAGAGCATTGCTTGCAGTTGCAGGCCATCAGGGAGATGTGACTGAGGAGACGATCGGATTTATGATCGGTCCCCGGCTGAATGCAGTCGGCCGCCTGGAAGATGCAAGACCTGCTGCAGAATTACTGATGGAGCAGGATTCTGACTATGCAGCAGAGCTGGCACAGCATGTGGATGCCTATAACATTGAGCGTAAGAGCGTCGTTGAGACCATAACAGAGGAAGCCATGGTACAGGCCGCAGATAAAGTCGCGCAAGGGATGAACTTTCTGGTCATCAGCGGACATAACTGGAATGAAGGGGTCCTCGGCATCGTTGCCTCTAAAATAGTGGAGCGATTCTACCGTCCGACTATTGTGCTTAATCTGACAGCAGACTATGCGAAAGGATCAGCAAGAAGTATTGTTCAGGTGTCGATGTATGATTATCTGGAGACAGAAACGGAGTTGCTGACAAAGTTCGGCGGTCATCATATGGCAGCCGGTCTCACCATGCCGCAGAGCAATGTTGAACTCCTTGAACAGCGGCTGAACGATAGAATCGAAGAACAAGAGGAGCTGCAACCGGTCATCGAAGTGGATGCGGAAGTGGACTTTGCTGATGTGACCGCTGACTTCATCAGGCAGCTTGACCAGCTGCGGCCATTCGGCACAGGAAATCCTCAGCCGGTTTTCAAACTCAGTAATGTGAAAATCACTCAGAATAAGGCGATCGGCCAGCAGGGCGCTCATATGAAGATGACTCTGAACGACAGTCTGACCGCCCTGAAATGGTCTGCGGGAGGCTGGGTTCATGACTTCCCCGCTGAAACAGTCGTAGATGTCTGCGGGAAATTCCAGCTGAATGAATGGAATGGTCATGTGACACCGCAGATGCTGCTGGAAGATGTGAAGACGGATGACATTCGCTATATCGATTACCGCAATCAGCATGCGAACCGTTTTGCATTTCTGAAGAACGAAGACGTCATTTATCTGATCAACTCGGATCGTCCAAAGCAGTCCGGAGCCTACTTTTTCTATGGCGATAATATATCCGGTCATGATAAAATTGTACTGAGAGATCTGCCAGTGGATATGACGGCATTCTTCGAGACGATGAAGTCGGCGACCGCCAAACAGATCTATATCATCTTTTACGAACCGGCACAGGTCTATTTTGACGGGATGCCGAGTCTCGATAAGTTCAGACAGCTCTATAAAATCATCATTCGACAGCCGATTAACCTTGTGAACCAGGGCATGTCCATCTGTCAGACGCTCGGCGTGACGCCTGATACGCTCATATTTATGATGGAAGTTCTTAAAGAGCGGCAGCTCGTCTTTGAAGCAGACGGTCTGTATAACGTCTATAAGGAAGCAGGTAAGGTGGAGATGCTGGCATCGCCTGTCTATCTGGAGCGTCATGCACAGCTTGAACGCGAACAGCAGCTGCTCTATTCTTCATTTGACAGCGTCAAAAAACTAATCAATGAAAAAATGTTCTAGTCACAGGAGGCTATTATGGATTTAAAACGGTATATTTCAGAAGTGCAGGACTGGCCGATTCCCGGCGTCAATTTCAAGGATATCACGACGATTATGGACAACGGCGAAGCCTATCGTTATGCGACCGATCAGATTGTCGAATATGCAAAGGATAAAAATGTCGATATCGTAGTGGGACCCGAAGCACGCGGCTTCATCATCGGTTGTCCGGTCAGCTACGCGATGGGTATCGGCTTTGCACCCGTCCGTAAAGAAGGCAAGCTGCCGCGTGAGGTCATCAAGTATTCCTATGATCTGGAGTATGGTTCAAATGTGCTGACGATGCATAAGGATGCGATTAAACCTGGTCAGCGCGTGCTGATTACTGACGATCTGCTGGCGACAGGGGGTACCATTGAAGCGACGATCAAACTGGTCGAGGAACTCGGCGGGGTGGTCGCAGGCATTGCCTTTATCATCGACCTGAAATATCTGAACGGCATGGACAGGCTGCACGGTTATGACGTTCTGTCACTCGTTTCATACGACGAAGAATAGTCCAGCTTAAGCTGGACTGTTCTTTTTCTTTTATTTCATTATGGTGAAAATTATAGTATGATAAAAACACTATAAACAGTGAGGTGATAGCATGAACAACGAATATCCATACACCGCTGATGATGTCCTCGCGATGACGCGCAGCTACCTGTCAGAAGAGGACTATCAGTTTGTCGTCAAAAGCTATCAACTTGCAGAAAAAGCGCACGAGGGACAGTTCCGGAAAAATGGACTGCCTTATATTATGCATCCGATACAGGTCGCGGGTATACTCGCTGAGATGAAATTGGATGCACCGACGATTGTGGCAGGTTTTCTGCATGATGTAGTAGAAGACACGCCTTATACATATGATGATCTGGCTGAAATGTTCAATACGGAAGTCGCAGCGATTGTTGACGGTGTCACAAAGCTTGAGAAGGTCAAGTACCGGTCAAAAGCGGAGCAGCAGGCAGAGAATCACCGTAAGTTATTTATCGCGATTGCTAAGGATGTCCGTGTCATTCTTGTCAAACTGGCTGACCGATTACATAATATGCGTACGCTGAAGGCGATGTCTCATGAGAAACAGGTCCGTATTGCCAAGGAAACGCTTGAGATCTATGCACCGCTCGCTCATCGACTGGGTATCAATACGATTAAATGGGAGCTTGAAGATATCTCGCTTCGCTACATTGACAACATCCAGTATTTCCGTATCGTCCACCTGATGAAGAAGAAGCGCAGTGAGCGTGAGGAATATATTCATAATGCGATTGAGAATATCCAGCATGAGATGCAGATTACAGGAATTGCCGGTGAAATCACCGGTCGGCCGAAACATATCTACAGTATCTACCGCAAGATGGTCAAACAGAAGAAACAGTTTGATCAGATATTCGATCTGCTGGCGATCCGGGTTATCGTGGATTCCATCAAAGACTGTTATGCTGTGCTGGGTCTTGTCCATACGCTATGGAAACCGATGCCGGGTCGTTTCAAGGATTACATCGCCATGCCGAAGCCGAATATGTATCAGTCACTGCATACGACGGTCGTCGGTCCGAACGGAGACCCGCTTGAGATCCAGATCCGTACACAGGAGATGCATGAGATTGCTGAACACGGGGTCGCAGCACACTGGGCGTACAAAGAGGGCAGACAGCTGGTCAATCCTGATGAGGCGAAGTCGCTCAGCAAGATGGGCTGGATTGAAGAGATTGAGGAGGCTGACTCCACGTCGCTTGACGCAGAGGCATTTATGGAATCACTTAAATATGATCTGCAGAGTGATAAGGTCTATGTCTTTACACCGGAGAGCGATGTCGTAGAACTGCCGATTGGCGCAGTACCGATCGATTTCGCGTATGCGGTTCATAGTGAGGTCGGTAATAAGATGATCGGTGCAAAGGTCAACGGCAAGATTGTGCCGATTGATTTCGAACTTCATACGGGTGACATCATCGAAATCCGTACATCGAAACATTCGTATGGTCCAAGCCGCGACTGGCTGAAGATTGTCAAGTCTTCGAGCGCGAAAAGCAAGATACGCAGTTTCTTCAAGAAACAGGACCGTTCAAGCAATATCGAAAAAGGAAAGTTCATGATTGAAGCGGAAATAAAGGAACAGGGTTATCGTCTTGATGAAGTGCTGACGGAGGAGAATCTGAATGCGCTGAAGGAGAAATATAATTTCAGCCATGTAGATGATATGTACGCCGCAGTCGGTTTCGGCGGACTCACAGCCAGCAATATCGTAGTGAAGCTGTCTGAGAAGATCCGTATTAAAATGAAGGAACAGGCGCTTAATCAGGTGCAGGAGGTCAACCGTTCAGTTGCAGCAAAATCGCATATCGAGACAGAGTCCGGTGTCTACGTTGAAGGTATGGATAACATGCTGATCAAGCTGTCCAAGTGCTGCAATCCGATTCCTGGAGATGAGATTGTGGGCTATATCACTAAAGGTCACGGCGTCAAAGTGCATCGTACTGAATGTCCGAATATCAAGGATGAACAGGAGAGACTGATTGACGTCAACTGGGTGGCATCGAGCAACCAGAATCAGACCTATCAGGTCGACCTTGAAATCACGGCTTACGACCGCAATGGTCTTCTTAACGAAGTTCTCCACGCAGTCAATTCAACCAAGGTCTCTCTCGTTCATGTCCATGGTCGCGCTGACATCGATAAGAATGTGAGAATCAATATAGGAATTATGGTCAAAAATGTAGCGGAACTGCAGAAAGTAGTGGACCGTATCAAGCAGTTGAGTGATATTTATACGGTCAGCCGCATCTGGAATTAGAGGTGACTTATGAGGGTAGTCGTACAACGTGTCAGTCGTGCATCAGTCACGACAGAAGCGCATTTTGAAGCAATAGAACAAGGTTATCTGCTGCTGGTAGGTATCGGTGAGGATACTTCTGAAGAAGATCTGCCGGTTATGGCGAAGAAGTTAGCGGCAGCCCGGCTGTTTGAGGATAATGCGGGCAAGATGAACCTATCAATCAGGGATGTAGCGGGCAGCATTCTGTCCATTTCACAGTTCACATTATATGCAGACGTCAAAAAAGGAAACCGTCCGAGCTTTACACAAGCACGTCAGCCTGATGAAGCAGCAAAGATGTATGAAGCATTCAACGACTTTCTGCGCCAGGAAGGACTGGTCGTTAAAACGGGTGTCTTCGGTGCCGATATGACCGTTGAACTGGTGAATGACGGCCCTGTCACAATCGTCTATGACAGTCTGGATGGCAGAATTCAATGAAACGAAACAGACTTTACCTGCTGATCGCACTTCTGCTAGGCATTCTGCTCGCTGTGCTGATTTTCTTCTTCCTGACCCGGGACATATCAGACCCGACCTCATTACGGATGATTGAGAACGGCGAGCTGAGAACCGGTCCGCAGGCCTCTTATCCGGTCGTCTTCAAGGTTGATAAGGGAGAGCGGCTGAAGATTTATCAGCATGAAGGCAAATGGTATTTCGTCGGTAACCAGGATAAAAAGGGCTGGATTGCAGGCTGGCACACCAGCCTGAATATCAAGCCTGACGTCACTCCCGCTGCTGATCCATTTAAAGGAAAGACCATCATCATCGATCCGGGACACGGTGGGTCTGATCAGGGCGCCAGCAGCAGTAAAGGGACGCTGGAAAAAGATATCACCTTAAAAACGGCTCTGATGCTGCGCGATAAGCTGAAAAAAGAAGGTGCAAAGGTCATCATGACGAGAGAGACAGATCAGTTCATCAAGCTGGATGATCGTAAAGGGACGGGAGATGTCTTTATCAGTCTCCACAGTGATGCACTGGCAGATGCCACACCCCATGGACTGACCGTCTATTATAGTCATGATTCCCAGAAGGTACTGGCAGATACGCTGCACTTCTCAATCAAGAAGAAGACACTTCTATCTGACCGGGGCGTGCGCCGGGAGGACTTCCAGGTCATCCATCAGACTCAGATACCTGCAGTACTGCTTGAGCTCGGCTATATTAGTAACCCGACCGATGAAAAACTGATGAATGATAGAGTGCACCGGCAAATAGTGACGACATCGATTGTGGATGGTCTGAAGAATTACTTTATCTATTAGCTTGACTTTAATGCGGTGACGAAGTACTATGAATTTAACTGAAAAGCTATACCATTTGAGTCTATCAATGACAATCCGTTTATTTTCAGAGACATCTATCACGCTGAAATTAGATGATTAAACGGTTGTCTGTGAACAGTAGACAAGGTAGTTCTATGAAAGTAGAACCGTCTGACAAACGATACTTGTCCTTCGAGAGGATACTCCGGTATCAATTAGGGTGGCAACACGGTCAATTCGTCCCTTATGCATTATGCATAAGGGGCTTTTTTATATTTATAAGGAGGATTAACATGATAAATATACCTAAAGGCACACAGGATATTCTGCCTGAAGAAGCACCGAAATGGCAGTATATTGAGAACCAGCTTGCTGAAATCGCAAAAAGCTTTAACTATAAAGAGATTCGTACGCCTATTTTTGAAAGTACAGATTTGTTTTCGAGAGGTGTCGGTGACTCCACTGATATCGTCCAGAAAGAAATGTATACCTTCATGGATAAAGGGAACCGCAGTATGACGCTTCGTCCGGAGGGGACAGCGGCTGTCGTCAGAAGTTATATCGAGAACAAGATGCACGGGCATGCGAATCAGCCGGTGAAGCTGTTCTATAATGGACCGATGTTTCGCTATGAGCGCAAGCAGAAAGGACGATTCCGTCAGTTCGTGCAGTTCGGTGTAGAGGCGATCGGCGCTGAGAACCCGGCTGTCGATGCTGAAGTGCTCCATATGCTGTATCACATCTATTCCTCATTCGGTCTGAAGTCACTGAAACTGGTCATCAACTCAATCGGTGACGTGGAATCCCGTAAGGAATATAAGGAGGCGCTTGTGGAGCACTTCACACCACACATCGGCGATTTCTGTCAGGACTGTCAGAACCGACTGCATACGAATCCGATGCGTATTCTGGACTGCAAGGTGGACAGAGGGCAGCCGGCTATGAAATCAGCACCGAAGATCACGGACTATCTGAATGATTACTCCAGACAGTACTACGAAGAGGTGAAAGGCTATCTGGACGAGCTGGGCATCCCTTACGTTGAGGATGCCAGTCTGGTCCGCGGACTCGATTATTATACGCACACGGCCTTCGAGATGATGAGTGAGGCAGAAGGTTTCGGTGCCATTACAACGCTCTGCGGCGGCGGTCGTTATAACGGCTTACTCGAGATGCTGGATGGTCCAAATGAGACGGGAATCGGCTTTGCGCTCAGTATCGAACGGCTGTTACTCGCGCTTGAAGCGGAAGGAATTGAACTTGATACAGACGAACGACTCGATCTCTTTATTGTGACGATGCCGGAGACAATGCGCACTGCTGTCAAACTGATTGCTGACCTCCGCGAAGCGGGCATCCGGGCGGATATGGATTATCTGGACCGCAAAGTGAAGGCACAGATGAAGCAGGCAGACCGTCTGAGTGCAAGATATACATTTGTCCTTGGCAGTAATGAAATTGAAACAGGGACAGTGAGTCTTAAAGAGATGACATCAGGTGAAGTGACCGATGTCAGAATCGAAGAAATCGCAGCACATATGAAGGAGAGAAAATAATGAATAAACGTACAACATACTGTGGACTTGTCACAGAAGAATATATCGGGCATGAAGTCATTTTGAAAGGATGGGTGCAGAAACGCCGTGACCTCGGCGGACTCATTTTCATTGACCTGCGTGACCGCGAAGGCATCGTCCAGGTTGTCTTCAATCCGGATTTCTCTAAAGAGGCGCTTGAGACTGCAGAGGCATTACGTTCTGAGTATGTCGTAGAAGTACGCGGTAAAGTGACTGCACGTGACGAAGCGGTTGTGAATACTAAGATCAAGACAGGTAAAGTAGAAGTGCAGGTGACTGAGGTCAACGTCATCAATAAATCAGAGACACCGCCGTTCCAGATTGAATCGGAAGTGGATATCGCTGAAGATATCCGTCTGAAATATCGCTACCTGGATCTGCGCCGTGAACCCCTTGCACAGACGTTCCGGATGCGTCATCAGATCACACGCGCAGTCCGTAATTACCTGGACGAAGCAGGGTTCTACGAAGTGGAGACACCGGTCCTCACTAAATCAACACCGGAAGGCGCACGTGACTATCTTGTTCCTTCTCGTGTTCATGACGGCGAATTCTATGCACTGCCGCAGTCACCGCAGATCTTCAAGCAACTCCTCATGATCGGTGGCTTCGATAAATACTACCAGATCGTCAAATGTTTCCGTGACGAAGATCTGCGTGCAGACCGTCAGCCTGAATTCACGCAGATCGATGTTGAGATGAGCTTTGTTGACCAGGAAGACGTCATCGCGATGAACGAAGGTATGATGGCGCGCATCATGAAAGATGTGAAAGGCATCGATGTCCAGCTGCCTTTTCCGCGTATGACGTACGAGGAAGCGATGCGTGACTACGGTATTGATAAACCGGATACACGCTTTGATATGAAGCTGAAGACATTGAATGACTTAGCTCTGAAGATGGACTTCAAGGTCTTCAAGGAAGCAGTTGAAAACGGTGGCGCTGTCAAAGCGATGGTCATTAAAGAAGCGGCTGATAAATATTCACGTAAAGACATCGATGCGCTGCAGGACTTTGCTAAAATCTACGGTGCTAAAGGCCTTGCCTGGGTGAAAGTCACGGCAGAAGGGCTGAACGGTCCTATCGCTAAATTCTTTGATGAAGCTATCACTGATAAGCTGCTTAAAACAACTGCAGCGAATCCAGGTGACCTCGTATTATTTGTCGCTGATAAAATGAATGTCGTGAATGCGGCGCTTGCCAACTTACGTAATAAGCTCGGTAAGGAGCTCGGACTGATTGATGATAACCAGTTCAACTTCCTCTGGGTGACTGACTGGCCGCTCTTTGAGTATGATGAGGAAGCGGGACGTTACTTTGCGGCGCATCACCCGTTCACAGCACCTAAAGAAGAACATGTGGATATGCTGATTACAGACAAAGATAAAGTACAGGCGAATGCCTACGATATCGTCCTGAATGGCTACGAACTGGGCGGCGGTTCCATCCGTATCCATGATCAGGACATGCAGGCGAAAATGTTCGAAGCTTTAGGATTCTCGAAAGAAGAAGCAGAAGAGCAGTTCGGCTTCCTGATGAATGCATTTAAATTCGGTGCGCCTCCACATGGTGGCATTGCGCTTGGTCTCGACCGCATGGTGATGTTATTGTCAGGCCGTACCAACCTGCGTGATGTCATCGCATTTCCGAAGACAGCTTCAGCGACCTGTCTGCTGACAGATGCACCAAGTCCAGTAGATTCAGCACAGCTGGATGAGCTGAGTTTAAAACTCAATATGACAGAGTAGAAATAGTTGCATTATCTGCAGAAAGTGCTATTATATAGTCATAAGATGAATATCTGAAGAGTTCGACATTTGTTTTTCTATTTTGACCTAACACTTTTGATTAGGGAGCCAGATAGGTTTTCATGCTGAGCACACGCCTCTCCTGGAGGACGTGCAAGGTAAGAAACGGGGCACCCACCTGTATTTAGCAGGCCAAAATAATCAACTTTATAATGACGGCTCAGTTGGATATTATCGCAATACAGGACTTCGGTCCTGTATTTTTTTGTACATATATACGAGTGGTATGGTAGGATATAAGAACGAATATAATAGAAAGTATGTGAGTGTATGAAACATCAGTTTTCAAGAAATGAACTGGCTTATGGCAAGGAGGGCCTGGACTTACTGAACAGTATGACAGTTGCTGTGCTTGGTGTCGGTGGGGTCGGCTCATTTGCAGCAGAGGCTCTCGCCAGAACCAATATCGGTCATATCATTCTGATTGATAAAGATGATGTCGACATCACGAATGTCAACCGACAGCTGCACGCCCTGACGACTACTGTCGGTATGTCGAAAGTCACATTGATGGAAGAACGGATCAAGCTCATCAACCCTGACTGCAAAGTCACATCGATGCATATGTTCTATACAGAGGAGACTTATGAAGACTTGTTCAGTTATGACATCGACTATATCATTGATGCGTCTGATACGATCGTCTATAAGATCCATCTGATGAAGGAATGTCTGAAGCGCGGCATCAAGGTGATCTCCAGTATGGGAGCAGCCAACAAGACGGATCCGACACGGTTCAGGATTGCGGATATCTCCAAGACGCATACTGATCCGATGGCGAAAGTCATCCGGACACGACTGAAAAAAGAGCGGATCACAAAGGGGATTCCGGTCGTCTTCTCAGATGAGAGTCCGATCGTCATCCGTGAAGAGGTGAAGAGTTATGTCGGTAATCCGGACGCTGAAATCCGTAAAGCACAGATGCCGCCGTCCTCAAATGCCTTTGTGCCGAGTGTAGTCGGTCTGATCTGTGCGAGCTACGTCGTGAATGATATTCTGAAGGATATACCGGTGAGCCGGGTCAAAGATAAAGGACAGAAATAAGCCTGAACGACTTATTTTTACCTTATAATGATTACCGCAGCGCTCTTCAGAATACGGGATTCGCAGACTGAAAAAGAAGTGACCTCATTCTTGAGGTCACTTCTTTTTACGTTGATTGATATTGTCATAGATCTGCTTGAACTGCGCCTCAGATTTGCTCGTATCCTTAGGTTCATAATAACGGGCATTTTTCAGCTTGTCAGGCAGATACTGCTGCTCGACATAGCCTCCTTCGTAGTGATGAGGATATTTGTAGCCGACAGCATGACCCAGATCTTTCGCGCCCGTGTAATGACCATCCTTCAGATGCTTCGGAATATCGCCTGATTTTCCTTTTCTGATGTCGCTTAATGCGCTGTCAATCGCCGTGATCGCTGAATTTGATTTTGGACTCAGACAGAGTTCGATGACTGCCTGCGACAAAGGGATTCTTGCTTCCGGGAAACCGAGACGTTCAGCTGCCTCTATGGCTGACAGTGTACGGGAAGCTGCCTGCGGTGAGGCGAGACCGATATCCTCGAAGCTGATGACGAGTAGTCGGCGGGTGAGGGTCGGCAGGTCACCCCCTTCAATCAGTCGTGCCAGATAATGAAGCGCGGCATCCACATCGCTGCCGCGTATTGATTTCTGGAAGGCACTCATGATATCGTAGTGCTGATCGCCGTCCTTATCAAAGTTAAATGAAGGTTTCTGCAGGCAGTCCAGAGCGTCCTGTCTTGTGATATGGACAGGCTCAGGCGCTGATAGAACGGCGAGTTCAAGTGCATTCAGACTGGCACGGACATCACCGCCGGAAGCCTGAACGAAGTGATCGATTGCTTGTTCATCTACTGTGATATCCATCTTACCGAAACCACGCTCCTGATCATGAAGCGCACGCATAAGGGCCGTGCTGATATCATCAGGCGTCAACGGCTCCAGTTCAAAGATCTGTGTCCGTGACCGAATGGCAGGATTGATGGCATGATACGGATTGGAAGTCGTTGCCCCGATCAGAATGATTCGGCCGTTTTCGAGATGAGGCAGCAGGAAATCCTGTTTGGCTTTATCCAGACGATGGATTTCATCGAGGAGGAGAATCACCTGGCCTGACATCTTCGCTTCCTCTGCGATGATCTGCATATCCTTTTTCGTATCCGTCACGGCATTCAGCTGTCTGAACTTAGCATCCGTGGATCCGGCTATGGCGCGGGCGATACTGGTCTTACCCGTGCCGGGCGGTCCGTAAAGAATCATGGAGGACAGACGTCTGGCTGTGACCATTCTTCTGATGATGCCTTTCTCTCCGACAAGGTGTTCCTGTCCGATGACATCATCTATCGTTGTCGGTCGCATTCTATACGCTAATGGTTCCATAATGAGCCTCCTTTAATTAAATTTTACCTTATTTCGCTGCCAGATGTGATAGAATTGAATTCAATAGAAAAGGAGTCTACATGTATGAAAATTTCTACAAAAGGCCGCTACGGTCTCACGTTAATGATCAGCCTGGCCAGAAGATATGGCACGGATACTGTGTCTCTTAAGACCATCGCAGAAGAGAATGAGCTCAGTGACCTTTATCTTGAGCAGCTTGTCGGTCCGCTCCGAAATGCGGGACTCATCCGCAGTATTCGAGGTGCAAAAGGCGGCTATCAGCTGATGAAAGCCCCATCTGATATTACAGCAGGTGATATCATCCGCCTTCTGGAAGGTCCGATTACGCTGGTCGAAGCACTGGAGGACGAGCCACCGGCACAGCAGCAGTTATGGATCAAGATTCGTGATGCGGTCAAAGATGTGCTCGATGAGACGACGCTTGAAGATTTGATGAATTACCGCGAACAGAATGTCATTGAAGGATATATGTATTATATTTAAAGACGGCTCAGAAATTCTGAGCCGTTTTTAAGATGAGGTGATGTCCTTCAGTATCTTGTAGCTGCGTTTCTGTTTGTCGGCATCGTATATATAGGACACTGCGATGATTTCGTCTGCATTATATTCTTTCTGGAAGTCTTTCAGCTGCTGCTTGACTGATTCAGGCGAACCGAAAAGACCTGTCGCTGTTCGAGAAGTTGCCATCAGCCTCTCCTGCGGGCTCCAGATGGCATCTATATTGTGGGTCGGTGGCTGAAGCGGCTGCCGGGAGTTACGGATGATGCTCAGGAACATCATATGCATGCTTGATGCCAGAAACTCCGCCTCTTCATCCGTTTCGGCAGCGATGACATTCAGACCGACCATGACGTAAGGCTTCTCAAGGTATTCTGAAGGCGTAAAAAGATTGCGGTAGATGGCGATTGCTTCCCTCATCTGTTCCGGCGCAAAATGAGATGCAAAGACGTAGGGCAGGCCGAGACGTGCTGCAAGATGAGCAGAGTCCGTTGAAGAACCGAGGATATAGACCGGTACATTCGTATCCGTACCCGGGTAAGCCCGTACATACGATTGTCTGTTCTCCGGTCCGAAATACTGAAGAAGAGAAGCGACGTCATCCGGGAATGTGTGGACAGAGTCATGCTGGCTGCGGCGAAGGGCACTTGCTGTCATCATATCTGTGCCGGGCGCACGACCGAGTCCTAAGTTCAGACGATTCGGAAATAAGGTCTCCATCGTACCGAACTGTTCAGCTACAACGAGCGGCGCATGGTTCGGCAGCATGATACCGCCGGCCCCGACCTGGATGGATTCTGTATGATTCAGTACCTGGTTGATCAGAACAACCGTTGCTGAACTGGCCAAATTAGGCGTATTATGATGTTCTGCAATCCAAAAGCGGTTATAGCCGAGCGCCTCGACGTACTGAGCAAGGCTGACGACATTATCAATCGCCTGCTTCGCATCTTCACCGGCACGGATCGGCGCGAGATTCAGAACTGAAACAGGGATCTTGATATTGGACATTGAAAGACCTTCTTTCTGAGTGGTAGTAATCCTAGTTTAGCACTGTGATACAGAAGGACGGAATTAAATTGCCTGTGGGTTATGATGTTAACTGGAAATTAAAGCATTTATCTTCTTACTTAGCAAAGAAAATGGAAATTAATGATTTTATTTTCCGACTTCCGTGATGACTTGGAAGTTAGCAGATTTAATTTCCAGTTTGTTTATAATGAGGTGTATGGGTTCGTTCAGTTGGTACGTCCAGCAGTTCGTTTGAATGATTTTCTGGTCACTCAATAAATTCTTAAAGTAAGTTAATAAAGTTCTTCGGCTGATACGGTTCCCGATAAATTGTTCGATATGAAAAACCCGGAAAGTACTTGTCTGATTAAGGGCACAGTAAAACAGGATCTGATAATGAATGATTTCTTTCAGCTCAATTACCTGACTGCATCGTGTACAATACATCCGTTTTCTTTTACCCTCTAATGATGTCTGAAAGCAATAAGGACAGTGCATGGCTCGAATGCTTTCTGATGATGAATTCTGAGGACTGTAAAAAGGGGAGTCTATGATTTGTCCATCTAGAAATAGTTGCTTGAGATAAGGGTTTTTATAGTGACTATCAAACTGATTGATGATTGTTCCTAGTTTTCCCGGTCTGATTACCTGGTCGCTTTTCTGAAGACCATAAATCTGACTGTTAGGATTTGTCCAGACGATATATCCCTCAATACGAATAAAAATATTTCTTTTTTTAAGCCATTTATTTACTAAGCTTTTTGAACGTTCCAGTTGCTGTACAGGACTGCTACAGCTTTTTCCATCCATAAAATGCCACTGTCCTTTTATGATTTCATAATCATGCTGATGATGTTTCACTTCAAGAATAACCATCCTATCCCGGCAAACAACTAAAAAATCCAGCTGCAGGTAACTGCCTCCAACTTCCAGCAATATATCACGAATAACCTCATACCCCTCCAGCATTTTCTGCACTTGCTTCTCACCCACATCGCCTTTCCTCTCTTTATCCAGCTGCTTCATATCTACGGTCCCGCCTCTTGCATTCAGTAGTTCAAGTTCCATTAATTTTCGGTTCATCTTAACACCTCCACTCTATAATCGAACGAAATCGACAATTTACTCTTTTAATTTTTGTAAAGTTTCATAATGTGGTAATTTCACGCAATCGATGCTAATATAGAGTATTGAAAAAAGGAGGCTTCTCAAGATGGAAGTATATGCAGATTATTCAGCGACGACACCAGTAGCGCCTGCAGTGAGTGAGGCGATGATGAAGGTTTACCGCACACAGTACGGCAACCCCTCATCTATTCACCGTACCGGCCGGGCGGCACGTCATATTGTGGATAGCGCACGTCGAGACATCGCCCGGTTACTGAATGCGGAACCGAAGGAGATTCTCTTTACAAGCGGTGCGACTGAAGCCAATAATACGGCGATCAAGGGTGCTGCATATAAGCGTGAACATCTCGGACGACACCTGATCACAACACAGATTGAACATCATTCTGTCCTGTATGTCTTCCAGTATCTTGAGAAAAAAGGTTTTGAGGTCACTTACCTGCCGGTCAATCGGTACGGTGAAATCAGCCTCAACGACCTGAAACTGGCTCTCAGACCGGATACCATCCTTGTCTCCGTCATGTTCGGTAATAATGAAGTCGGTGCGATTCAGCGGGTTGATGAAATGGCTGAACTCCTTAAAAATCATCAGGCCTTTTTCCATACGGATGCCGTACAGACGGCGGGACACATGCCGATCGATGTCAAGGAACTTGGGATTGATATGCTGAGTCTGACGGCCCATAAGTTCTACGGACCCAAAGGAATCGGCCTGCTATACATCAGACAGGGAACAGAGCTTGAGTTCCAGCAGCTCGGTGGTGCGCAGGAGACAAAACGTCGTGCCGGCACTGAGAATGTGCCGCTGATTCAGGGCATGGCCACAGCGCTGAAGCTCGCGACTGAGCATATGGACGAACGCAATGTCCGACTCATGCAACTAAAAGAATACTTCTTGAACGCGCTGCAGGACCGTAACATTCCGTTTGAAATGAATGGCAATCGGAATATGCAGTTACCTCATATCACGAATCTTTATTTTCCGTTCAGCGATGTTGAAATCATGCTGACGTTGCTCGATATGGCAGGTGTTTTTGTCTCAAGCGGTTCAGCATGTACGGCAGGCTCTATCGAACCTTCTCATGTGCTGACAGCGATGTTCGGTGAGGATCCGCGTACGAAGCAGTCCGTTCGTTTCAGCTTCAGCTACAAGATGACCGAAGAAGAGATTGACTATATCGCCGATCAGCTCCTGAAAATATACGAAATGAATAAAGAAAGAAGCGAATAAAATGACAAATGACAAAACAAAAGTCGTCGTCGGTATGTCCGGCGGTGTCGACAGTTCCGTGACAGCGCTGCTTCTGAAGCAGCAGGGTTATGACGTCATCGGTATCTTCATGAAGAACTGGGATGATACGGACGAGAACGGGGTCTGTACGGCCACAACAGACTATGAGGATGTCATCGCAGTCTGTAACCAGATCGGCATCCCTTACTACGCTGTCAACTTCGAGAAAGAATATTGGGACAAGGTCTTCACTTATTTCCTTGATGAATATAAAAAAGGACGTACGCCGAACCCGGACGTGATGTGCAATAAGGAAATCAAGTTCAAGGCCTTCCTTGAGCACGCCCTGAAACTGGGGGCGGATTACGTTGCGACAGGTCACTATGCGCAGATCAGACGACATGATGACGGTCACGTTGAAATGCTGCGCGGCAATGACAGCAATAAAGACCAGACTTATTTCCTGAACCAGCTTACACAGGCCCAGCTCCAGCATGTCATGTTCCCACTCGGTCATCTGGAGAAACCGGAAGTCCGCCGGATCGCAGAGGAAAACAATCTTGCGACTGCAAAGAAAAAAGATTCGACCGGCATCTGTTTCATCGGTGAACGTAACTTCAAGGAGTTCCTCGGCCAGTATCTGCCGGCGCAGAGCGGTCGTATGACGACGCTTGACGGCATGGATATGGGTGAACACACAGGTCTTATGTACTATACGATCGGTCAGCGTCATGGCCTTGGTATCGGCGGAGACGGCGATCCGTGGTTTGTGGCAGGGAAGAACCTGGAGGAGAATGTTCTGTACGTTGAACAGGGCTTCCATCATGAATCACTCTACAGCGACTATCTGACGGCTTCTGACTTCAGCTTTGTGAATCCGGTTGATTTCAGTACGCCGCTTGAATGCACAGCCAAATTCAGATATCGTCAGCAGGACACAGCAGTCATCGTTGAAAAGATTTCTGAGACTGAGCTGAAAGTATCGTTCGCTGAACCTGTCCGTGCGATCACGCCCGGCCAGGCAGTCGTCTTCTATCGGGACGAGGTCTGTCTCGGCGGTGCAACGATTGATGAGGTCTATAAAAATTCAGGCCAGCTCACATATGTTGTATAAAGGAGACGAGAGTCTTCTTTTTTTGTTATAATGATTGGAAAATGGAGGGTACTATGAACGACGAACAATTAGTGGAATTGATTAGAAACAAACAGTATGACAAGGCACTTGGACTGCTCTTCAAGGCCATAGACATGGCGCCGGATGACGCGACACACTATATCAATGCCGGCACCATTCTGGCGGATGCCAATAAGACAGAAGAAGCGGAACGTTTCTTCCAGAAAGCCCTGACGCTGGATGAGACGCACGGCGGTGCTTACTATGGTCTGGCGAATATCTACTTCAATCAGGAACGCTATCAGGAGGCGGCGACACTCTACCGGAAGGCTGTCAGTCATCAGCTCCAGGATGCGGACACCTTCTATATGCTCGGGATGAGTTTCATCAATCTCGGTGATTTTAAGACGGCGATGCCTTACCTGATGCGCAGCTACGAGATGAATGCTGATGACCGGGAAGTGGCGTTCCAGTATGGACTCGTACTGTGTCAGCTGGAGATGTACCAGGAGGCAGTCAGAGTGCTGGATCATGTCCTGGCAACAGACCCCCAGCATACTGATGCACTCTACAATCTTGCGCTGGCAGCATATATGCTTGATTCAGATGCGGAAGCGGCACTCGTCAAGTTCCGCCGTATCGTCGAGATTCAGCCTGACCATCTGCTTGCAGGTCACGCCATCAATATGTTTGAACAACTGAAGGAGGAATAACCGTGGAAAATATGTCTTTATTCGAACAGTCCTTTATCAAAGGCACCATCGTCCGCATTATGTTTCAGAATGCGGACAACTTCTATACCGTGCTGAAAGTAGAGGTGCTCGAATCGAATGAAGACTTTGACGATGAGGCGACGGTTATCGGCTATCTGCCGCAGATTACTGAAGGGGACACCTATACATTTACAGGCAAGATAGTCGCACATGCCAAGTATGGTAAGCAGCTGTCCGCCGAGAAGTTCGCGAAAGATATGCCTCAGACAAAAGACGGAATCATCCATTATTTATCGAGTGATCTGTTCAAGGGAATCGGCAAAAAACTGGCTAAACAGATCGTCGATACGCTCGGTGAAGATGCGCTGACACAGATTATGAATGATAAAGAGGTTCTGACCCGTGTTCCAAAATTATCAAAAGAGAAGCAGGAAATGATCTATCAGACAGTCAGTGAGAACCAGGCGATCGAAAAAACGATGATCCGTCTGAACGAGTGGGGATTCGGTCCTCAGCTGGCGATGAAGATATTCCAGTTCTATAAAGAGGAAACGTTACCTGTCATCGAACAATCACCTTATCAGCTCGTCATGGATATTCAGGGCATCGGCTTCAACAAGGCGGATGAACTGGCTCGTAAGCTCGGCATAGAAGGCAGTCATCCCGAACGGCTGCGTGCCGCGCTTGTCTTCATGCTGGAACAGGCCTGTCTCCAGAATGGCCATACATATGTTGAGGACCAGGCCCTTCTTGAAGCAGCCTATAACATACTGACCGCTTCCCATGAAAATGTCGACTCAGGTCTTCTCCTCAATAAGCTGACAGAGCTGAGTGAGGAGAGGCTGGTTGTCAGTGACCGCAACCGCATCTACATGCCGAGCCTCTATTATGCAGAACTCAAGACGGTACAGGTTCTGCATCGTCTGACCGCTTCAAAGAATGAACTTAAAGCGTTTGAGCAGTCGGAGATCATGCTCGCAATCGGTGAGCTGGAGGAGGCATTTGACGTCACTTATGCTGATAAACAGCGGGAAGCCCTGGAGACGGCGATGAAGAGCAGGATGATGATTCTGTCCGGTGGTCCAGGTACAGGTAAGACGACTGTCATACGAGGCATCGTGAACCTCTATGCGGAACTGCACGGACTCAGTCTCGACTACAAGGACTATGAGGGAACCGATTTCCCTGTAGCGGTGGCCGCACCGACCGGCCGTGCATCAAAGCGTCTGTCAGAATCAACAGGTCTTGAAGCGACGACCATTCATAGATTGATCGGCTGGACACGCGAAAATAAACCGGATGATATTCTTGAGAACGACATCACGGCGAAGCTCGTCATTATCGATGAGATGTCAATGGTGGACACGTGGCTGATGTTCCAGCTGATGCGCGCTGTACCGAACGACTGTCAGCTTGTCTTTGTCGGTGACCAGGACCAGCTGCCGTCTGTCGGCCCCGGGCAGGTCTTCAGGGATCTGATTGACTCCGGAATCATGGCGCAGGTCGAACTCGCGGAAGTTTACCGTCAGCAGGAAGGGTCATCAATCATAGAACTTGCGCATCAGATCAAGAAGGGGCAGTCATTTGATATTGCGGCACGCTATAACGACCGGTCATTCATTCCCTGTTCAACCGACCAGATTCCAACTGTCATTAATCAGGTGGTCTCAAGAGCGGTTGATAAAGGCTATAATATGCGTGACATTCAGGTGCTTGCACCGATCTACAAAGGAAAGGCAGGCATTCGCTTTCTGAATAAGGAGCTCCAGCAGATTTTGAATCCGAAAGAAGATGACAAACGGGAACTGGAATTCGGAGATATCATCTACCGTGACGGTGACAAAGTGCTGCAGCTGGTCAATCGGCCGGAGGATAATGTCTTCAACGGCGACATCGGGGAGGTGGTCGGTATCTTCATGGCAGCCGAGAATGCCCTGAACAAAGATGTCGTCATCGTTGACTACGAGGGTAATGAAGTGACTTATACGAAGCAGGAACTGACTGAACTGACGCATGCCTACTGCTGCTCCATCCATAAATCTCAGGGGTCAGAGTTTCCGATTGTTATCATGCCGGTTGTACGTGCTTATTACCGGATGCTGCAGAAGAACATTCTTTATACCGGTCTCACCCGCGCGAAGCAGTCGCTGATCATCTGCGGTGAACGACAGGCGTTTGATGATGGGATCAAGCGGATGGGTCTTGAGCGGATGACTTCCTTTACGGAACATCTCCGCAGTTATTTTTTTGGTGAAGACGAAGATACAGATGCCGGGAATAATGAGATTGCAGTCGGTGAACTGACAGAAAGCAATATGCATCTGGTGGCACCGATGATCAATATGGACGGTATCACACCGTACGACTACGAAACAGTTGACGGGTGACCCGGAAATTCATATAATTTAGTTATTCAGTATAGGATGAGTAGGAGCAGGACTGAAATCGTAGAGACATACCGGCCGGTGAGAGGTATGCAGCACGCTCTGAAGGCTACTTATACAGTGTATTGAGAATAGAACTTTTGAGTGATGACGTCAGTCATAACTAGGGTGGTACCGCGAACACGTTCGTCCCTTTCTGGGATGGACGTTTATTTTATTTTAAGGGAGAGATTTGATGAAACGTTTAACAGCAGCAGAAATCAGACAGATGTACCTGGACTTCTTCGTAGAGAAAGGCCATATGATTGAACCGTCAGCGCCGCTTGTGCCGATCGATGACAACACGCTTCTCTGGATCAACTCCGGTGTGGCGACTCTAAAGAAATATTTTGATGGGCGAGTTATTCCTGACAATCCAAGAATCACAAATGCGCAGAAATCCATCCGCACGAATGATATTGAAAATGTCGGATTTACAGCTCGTCACCATACATTCTTTGAGATGCTCGGCAACTTCTCGATCGGTGACTACTTCAAGAAGGAAGCAGTGGCTTTCGCCTGGGAATTCCTGACGAGCGAAAAGTGGATGGCAATGGATCCTGAGAAGTTATATGTGACGATCCATCCTGAGGATACAGAAGCTTATGAGATCTGGATCAACGATATCGGTCTGACCGATGACCGAATCACGCGTATTGAAGGGAACTTCTGGGATATCGGTGAAGGTCCGTCAGGTCCGAATACGGAAATATTCTACGACCGCGGCGAGGCATACGGTAAGAACGATCCAGCTGAGGAGATGTATCCAGGCGGTGAGAATGAACGTTATTTAGAAATCTGGAATCTGGTGTTCTCAGAGTTCAACCATAATCCGGATCACACTTATTCCCCTCTGCCTAAGCAGAATATCGATACAGGTATGGGTCTTGAACGTATGGCGAGTGTGTCACAGAATGTACGCACGAACTATGATACCGATCTGTTCATGCCGATTATTCAGGAGACAGAACATCTGTCAGGCAAGTCCTATGGTACGGATCCGGATATGGATGTCGCTTTCAAAGTTATCGCTGACCATATCCGCACAGTCGCTTTTGCTATCGGTGATGGTGCTCTGCCGTCAAACGAAGGACGTGGGTACGTGCTGCGCCGCCTGCTGCGCCGGGCGGTCCGTTTTGCACAGAAACTGGATATCAATGAGCCGTTTATGTACAATCTGGTCGATATTGTAGCAGCGATCATGAAACCTTACTATCCATCAGTCGAAGAGCAGAAAGATTTCATCGGACGGGTCATCAAGTCAGAGGAAGATCGCTTCCATGAGACACTTGAAGAAGGTCTTGTCCATTTCAATCGACTGAAAGAATCAGCGGACGCCGAACTTCGAGGAGAGGATGTCTTCAAGCTCTATGATACATTCGGCTTCCCGGTGGAACTGACTGAAGAGCTGGCGGAAGAAAACGGCCTGAAAGTTGACCATGCCGGTTTCGAGAAAGCGATGGAGGAACAGCGGACACGTGCGCGTGAATCCCGTCAGAAAATACAGAGCATGCAGGTACAGAATGAAACGCTGGCAAATATCAAGACGCCAAGTGTCTTCGTTGGCTATGAAACACTTGAAACAACCACTGTGCTCGAAGATATCATCCTGAACGGTACCGTAGTTGAATCGGCAGAGAGTGGAGACGTCATTCAGTTTGTTCTGCGTGAGACACCGTTCTATGCCATCAGTGGGGGTCAGATTGCTGACACGGGACTCGTCAGCCATGATGATTTTGAGATTGAAGTGACTGAAGTCATCAAAGCACCTAACGGTCAGAACCTCCATACCGGTACGGTTAAGTTTGGACGTGTTCATAGCGGAGCAACAGTATTAGCAAATGTTAATCAGGAATTCCGTAACAATATCATTAAAAACCATAGTGCAACCCATTTGATGCATGCGGCGCTGAAACAGGTGCTCGGTACCCATGTCAATCAGGCAGGATCCCTTGTGACGCCAGACCGCCTGCGCTTTGACTTCTCACACTTCGGTCCTGTAACAGCGGAAGAACTGAAACAGGTGGAGGCCATCGTCAATCAGAAAATCTGGGCGAACATTCAAGTCATTATTGAAGAGATGCCGGTTGCAGATGCAAAAAATAAGGGTGCGATGGCGCTGTTCGGCGAGAAATACGGCGATATAGTACGAGTTGTGGAGATGAGCAGGTTCTCAATTGAGCTCTGCGGTGGTGTCCATGTCCGCAATACATCAGAAATCGGTCTCTTCAAAATTGTTTCAGAGTCTGGTACGGGAGCAGGTGTCCGTCGTATTGAAGCAGTGACCGGCCAGGCTGCATTTGAATTCCTGACTCACTTTGAGGAGATGGCTGAACAGCTTGTGCAGACACTCAAAGTGAAAAATGCAGGTCAGCTCGAAGGGAAAGTGGAAGAGCTGGTGCAATCAGAGAAATCACTGGCTAAAGAACTGGCAGATACTAAACGTGAGCTGTCGAACTTAAAGATAGGAGACGTCACGACATTGACTGAAGATATCAACGGCATTAACGTCCTTACTATGGAGGTTGATGCAGCTGATGCCAAAGAACTGCGCGATATGATGGATGACTATAAATCGAAGTTGCCTGATACAGTCATCTTCCTGATTGCAGCAGGTGACAAACTGAATTATATGGCGACAGTAGCGAAATCACTGACTGACCGAGTGAAAGCAGGCGACCTGATTAAAGGTGTCGCAGCTGTGACAGGCGGTAAAGGCGGGGGACGACCTGATTCAGCGCAAGGCGGCTCAAATGATTGCTCTAAAGTGACAGAAGCGTTACAGTTTGTTGAAGAACACATTAAATCACTGTAATTTATTCAGCGATTAAGATATGATACAATGTGAACAAATGCAATGTTAAGGGGTGTAACTCAGTGGAAAACTTTGATAAGACCATGAAGTTCGATATCGAAGAATTACCGAAAGAGGAAGTACGGACAGTGCTTCTGAATGTCTACCACACGCTTGAAGAAAGAGGATACAGTCCGATTGACCAGATTGTCGGCTATCTTCTGTCAGGAGATCCTGCCTATATTCCGAGACACAACGAGGCGCGTAACCAGATCAGGAGATTGGATAGAGATGATATTATGGAGCAGCTGGTGACGCATTATATCCAGTCAGAACAAGACTCACATGAATAAGGCGATCGGTCTGGACGTCGGATCCAAGACAGTGGGTATTGCACTGAGTGATGCAATGGGCTGGACAGCGCAAGGACTCGAGACACTCCGGATTAATGAAGAACAAGGTATATTTGGTATCGAACGTCTCAAAGAAATCATTGAGGAACACCAAGTGACTGTAGCAGTTGTCGGTCTGCCGAAGAATATGAACAATACAGTTGGCCCGCGAGGAGAAGCATCAATCCATTACAGCGAGCTGCTGAAAGAAGCCTGTCCAGAACTCGAAATTGTGATGTGGGATGAACGGCTTTCAACGGTCGGTGCGGAACGCTCATTACTTGAAGCGGATGTATCACGCAAGAAAAGAAAGGCTGTTATCGATAAAATGGCAGCAGTGTTTATTTTACAAGGCTATCTCAATTCAAAATAATAAGGAGAATGACTATGACTGAAGAATTCAACAAAGAAAATGAAGAAGTACAAGGTACACTTGACATCAATAACGAGGAAGAATTATTAACACTTTTTGACGAGGACAACAATGAAGTTCTTTACCGTAAAATTCTTGAATTCTATAACCCGCAGTTCGATAAGCATTACGTGATTTTAGCTGAAGAAGGCGTCTCAGATGACGATGAAGAGATTGAGCTGATTCCGATGATCAACGTTCCTAATGAAGAAGGCGATGGCGGTCGTTTCTTACCGGTTGAAACGGACGAAGAGTGGGATATGATCGAAGAGATTGTCAATACGGAGATCGACGAAGAAAATATTTAAACGAATAGGGAGACAATATGACTAAGCGAAATAAAGAAATCCGTGATACGGCTACGGTTTCCAGATTCGCTTCAGCGCTCATCATTACACTTTTCCTTATCGGAATTATTATTGCTGGTATTGCTGGGTTCTCTTACTTTACTTCCAGCCAGAAGCCGCTCGATCCTGAAAATAAAGCAGTGACAAAAATCGAAATACTGCCTGGCGAGACTGCAACAGCAATTGGTGAGAAACTAGAAGCTAATCACATCATCAAAAACAGTGACATGTTTAAGTACTATCTGAAGTTCAACAATATATCTGACTTCAAGGCGGGTAAATATGAATTGTCGCCATCCATGACTTATGAACAGATTTCCAAGAGCCTGCAAAAAGGTGAAGTCTATCTGCCGGTGCTGTTCAAAATGAGCATTCCTGAAGGCATCACGCTTGATGAAATCGCCAAGATTGTTGAGAAGAACACCGATATCAAAGCCAGTGAATTCACGAAACAGGTGGATGATAAGGCATTCGTTAAAAAAATGCAGAAGAAACATCCTAAGCTGATCACTGATAAAGTCTTCGACAAGAATATCAAGCATCCTCTGGAAGGTTATTTGTTTCCGGCCACTTATGATTTCACTGAAGAACACCCGACTACCGAGAAGATTGTAGATAAAATGCTGACTGCAACAGAGAATAATGCCTTCCCGCTATGGAATAAATACGGCGGTATCGTCATCAATCAAGCAGGTGAACAGAAACGTCTGACATTCCATGAATTCCTGACTTTCAGTTCACTGATTGAGCGGGAAGCTACAGGACTGACGGATCGTGCGAAAATTGCCTCTGTTTTCATCAACCGTATGGAAGAGAACCCTGAAATGCCACTGCAGACAGATCCGACTGTCCTCTATGCACTGGGACGTCATAAAGAGGTGACGTATCAAGAGGATACGAAAGTGGACGATCCATATAACACCTATCAGAACCGTGGTCTGCCACCAGGACCAATCGCAACGAGCGGCGTGGAATCGATGGAAAGTGTGCTGAATCCTGCGAAAACCGATTATCTGTATTTCCTTGCAGATAAGAACGGTAAGAACTATTTCGCTAAAACACTTGAAGAGCATAACGCCAATAAAGCAAAATATATCGGATTTTAATGAATAACTTAAAAATCACGTCTAAATGTGATAGAATACGTTGAATGACTTATGAATTCTACCAGCCTCCGGGTTGGTAGTTTTTCTGTTAAAGGATTGAATAAGATGGAAAATAGAGATTATATCACACAGCTGAACACATTCAGTAAACTGGATGAATTGCGTAAATATGCTGTAGAGCATCAGGTCCCGATTATGGATAAAGTGGCACTTGAACTTGTCAAACAGCTCATTCGTATTCATCGGGCGGAGTCGATTCTTGAGATCGGCACTGCGATTGCATACAGTGGTATGCATTTTGCGAGCATCAGTGACAGCATGCACGTGACGACAATTGAGCGAAGTCCGGAGATGTATGAACAGGCCGTGCAGAATATAGAGGCATTTGGCTATGACAAGCAGCTGCGTCTGATTTTTGAGGATGCGGCAGAAGCATTTGCCCAGGTAAATGACAGAGAATATGATATATTGTTTATCGATGCGGCTAAGGCCCAGTCGAAGAAATTCTTTGAGCTCTACAGTCCGCTTGTCAGAAAAGGCGGCCTGATCATCACGGACAATATTCTGTATCATGACTTTGTCGGCAATATTGAGATTGTCAGAAATCGCAATGTCAAGCAGATGGTCAGAAAGATTGAGAAATATAATGACTGGTTAAAAGAACAGCCAGGCTACACGACGAATTTTATTGATTTAGGAGATGGCATGAGCATCTCGGTAAAGGAGATATAATATGACAGAATTATTAGTAACACCGACCTCACTGGACCATATCGATGAACTGATTGAGGCAGGGGCAGATGCATTTGTCATCGGTGAAGCACAGTTCGGTCTGCGACTTGCAGGGGAGTTCAACCGTACAGAACTGGCAGCAGCGATTGATAAGATTCATGCGGCAGACAAAGCAGCTTATGTGGCTGTCAATGGCATCTTCCATAATGAGCATCTGGATGCGGTTGAAGACTATATCAAGTGGCTGCACGAAGTCAGACCTGACCGCATCCTCTTCGGCGATCCTGCTGTCGTCATGTACGTCAAGGAACAGTCTGAGCCGATTCCGCTGCACTGGAACCAGGAAACCCTGGTCACCAATCAGTTCCAGTGCAACTACTGGGGTGAGCGCGGTGCAGCAAGAGCGGTTCTCGCTCGTGAACTGAGCATGGAAGAGGTCATCGAGATCAAAGCGCATACAGATGTAGAGATTGAGGTGCAGGTGCATGGCATGACGTGTATGTTCCAGTCCAAACGTCAGCTTCTCGGCAACTACTTCCTGTACATGGATAAAGCGATGAAGATTGAGAACCGTCATGATGCCAGGAACATGCTGCTGTATGATGAGGAAAGAAACAATAAATATCCGATTTATGAGGACTATAACGGTACGCATATTATGAGTCCGAACGATATCTGTGTCATTGAGGAACTTGAGGAATTGTTTGAAGCAGGTGTCGACAGCTTCAAGATAGATGGAGTGCTGCAGTCACCTGACTATATCACTGAAGTGACGCGACAGTACCGTAAGGCCATTGACCTGTATAATGAAGACCCTGATTTATATGATGACGAGAAATTCGATATGATGGAAGCGATTGAAGACATTCAGCCTGAGCATCGTCCACTCGACCAAGGCTTCCTGTATAAACAAACTGTATATTAAGGAATGATAGAAGTGACTAAAACAATATTAAAGAAACCTGAACTGCTGGCACCTGCCGGCAACCTTGAGAAGCTGAAGATCGCTGTCCACTACGGTGCGGATGCTGTCTTCCTCGGCGGACAGGAATACGGCCTGCGTTCAAATGCGGATAACTTCACGATGGAAGAAATAAGAGAAGGCGTTGAGTTTGCGAACCGCTATGCTGCAAAGATCTATGTGACGACGAATATCATTGCCCACGATGAGAATATCGACGGGCTGGACGATTATCTGCGACAGCTGGAAGCAACCGGGGCGACAGGCATCATCGTCGCCGACCCTCTTATTATCGAGACATGTAAGCGAGTAGCACCGAAGCTTGAAATCCACTTAAGCACTCAGCAGTCACTGTCCAACTGGAAGGCAGTTGAATACTGGAAGAATGAAGGGCTGGAGCGTGTCGTCCTGGCCCGTGAGACAGGTGCAGAGGAAATGCGCCTCATGAAAGAGAAGGTGGATATCGAAATTGAGGCCTTCGTGCATGGTGCGATGTGTATCGCCTATTCTGGCCGCTGCACACTCAGTAACCATATGACGGCCCGTGATTCCAACCGTGGCGGCTGCTGTCAGAGCTGTCGCTGGGACTATGATCTGCTGACAGTTGATGATGAGGAGCTGGACGTTGTCTATGAAGGAGAAGATGTCACACCTTTCGCGATGAGTCCTAAAGACTTGAAGCTCATCGAATCCATTCCGAGCATGATTGATATCGGTATCGATTCACTGAAGATCGAAGGACGTATGAAGTCCATCCACTATATCGCAACAGTCGTGTCTGTCTATCGTAAAGTGATCGATGCCTACTGCGCGGCTCCTGAAAACTTCAGGATAGATCCGGAATGGATTGTGGAGCTCGGCAAATGTGCAAACCGTGATACAGCACCCGCATTCTTTGAAGGCGTGCCCGGGTATGAGGAGCAGATGTTCGGTCACGAACAATCCAAGAAGACACCTTTCGATTTCTGCGGCTTAGTGTTAGACTATGATGAAAAGACACAGATGGCGACTATTCAGCAGCGTAACAACTTCAAGCCAGGCATGGAGATAGAATTCTTCGGCCCTGAAATCAGCAACTTCAAACAGGTGATTTCAGCGATTTACGATGAAGAAGGGACAGCGCTTGATGCTGCCCGTCATCCACTGCAGCTCGTACAGGTTAAAGTGGATCATCCCGTCTTTAAAAATAATATGATGCGGAAGGAAATGGCCTGATGACAACTATCATTGGAATTGCAGGTGGTTCGGGGTCCGGCAAGACCTCTGTAACCTCAAAGATATTAAAGAACCTGGAAGGTTTCAGCGTGGCTTTGATTGAACAGGATTACTATTATAAGGATCAGTCGCACTTGAGCTTTGAAGAGCGACTTAAAACGAATTATGATCATCCATTTGCTTTTGATAATGATTTACTCATTCAGAATCTGATTGATCTTAGAGATGGTAAGATCGTTAAGGTGCCAACCTATGATTATACAATTCATACAAGAAGTGAGAAAACGATTACATTTGAACCGAAAGATGTTATTATAGTAGAAGGAATTTTCGCGCTGGAGAACGATGCGCTGCGTGACTTGATGGACGTCAAAATATTTGTAGATACAGATGCAGATCTTCGTATATTGCGAAGAATGATGAGAGATATAGAAGAGCGTGGTCGTACGGTGGAGTCAGTCATCGATCAGTATTTGACAGTTGTCCGTCCGATGCACAATCAGTTTATAGAGCCTACAAAGAAATATGCCGATATCATCATTCCTGAAGGCGGCAGCAATGAAGTCGCCATTGATATCATGACAACTAAGATTCAATCATTAATCAGAAACTAAGGACAGAGAAAGAAGGAACTGTGATGGAAATCCAAAAAGAATATCCAATGACACAAGAAGGCTTTGACAAATTAGAAGAAGAGCTTGAACACTTAAAAACGGTTAAACGTCCGGAAGTAGTAGAAAAAATCAAAGTAGCCCGTAGCTTCGGTGACTTATCAGAGAACTCTGAGTACGATGCAGCAAAAGACGAGCAGGGTTTCGTCGAACAGGAGATTGTCAAAATCGAAATGATGCTGCGTCACGCAAAGATCATCTCTGATGACGGTTCAAAATCTGAAGTACAGATCGGCCGTACAGTGAAATTCGTTGAAATTCCTGATGGCGACGAAGAATCCTATATGATCGTCGGTTCTGCTGAAGCTGATCCGTTTGAAGGGAAAATTTCAAATGAATCACCGATCGCTAAATCACTCATCGGCAGAAAAGTGGATGATGAAGTCAATGTCCCTTTACCGAACGGCAATGAAATGCGCGTTAAAATCGTAGAAATCAGCTAACAACCTAAGTAGATTCTTTGATGAATCTACTTTTTATTTGAGGAGGAAAATCATGCTCGGAATTATCGGTGCAATGCAGGAAGAAGTAGAGATTTTAAAAAACGATATTGAAGGACTTGAGATCAAGAAACATGCGCATGTGGAAGTCTATGCAGGTAAGCTGTACGGTTATGATGTCGTGCTCATGCAGAGCGGTATCGGTAAGGTTAATGCGGCTCTGACTACAGCCCTGCTGATCGAACACTATCAGCCGGAAGCAATCATCAATACAGGTTCGGCAGGCGGTCTCGGCCATGGGCTTCAAGTCGGAGATATCGTCGTCAGTCGTGACGTGCTGCATCACGATGTGGATGCGACTGAATTCGGCTACGAACTGGGTCAGGTGCCCGGCATGCCGAAGACCTATGCGGCTGATTCCGCGCTCATGACACTGACAGAAAAGGCAATCAGTACGAATAACCTGACGGCGCGTATAGGTCTCATCGTTTCAGGTGACAGCTTTATCGGTTCACAGGAGAAAAAAGAGAAAATCATTGCGAACTTCCCTGAAGTGCTGGCAGTGGAGATGGAAGCGGCAGCAGTGGCACAGGTATGCTATCAGTGCGGAACACCTTTTATCATCACGCGTGCAGTCTCTGACCTCGCGAACGGTGAGGCAGGAATGACCTTTGAGGAGTTCCTTAAAGTCGCTTGCGTATCTTCAAGTAAAATTGTAAAATCATTAATAGAGACATTTGCTGCTACAAAGTAGTAAGGAGGCGCTTAGTATGATCTTCATCATGGCATTATCAGTGATTGCGACTGCAATCATCGGCTTTATCATTTACAGCGAAACTGAAGTCGATTACGGCGACAAAGAAATCATCGAATAGTGTGAACCCCAGTTCCGAGGGAATTGGGGTTTTATTGTGATAAAATAAGGTATGAAAGATTAAGAGGTGAAACAATGAGTATTCTGAAGAAGTATTTGATGCCGAGTAAATATGTAAAAAATATATTTGAGATCACCCCTCAGGAACTGGAAGCGCAAGGGGTGAAAGCCATCATCACTGACCTCGACAACACGCTTGTCGGCTGGGATGTGGAACTGGCGACAGAAGAGGTTGTCACCTGGTTCAATCAGATGGCTGAAGCAGGGATTAAGATCACGATTGTATCGAACAATAATGAGACACGTGTCGCGACATTCGCGACCCCGCTCGAAGTGGATTATATCTTCAACGCGAGAAAACCGATGGGACTGGCCTTTAAGAAGGCGACGAAAGCGATGGCAGTGACGCCAGGTGAAACAGTTGTCATTGGTGATCAGATGATGACAGATGTCCTTGCAGCGAATTCGAACGGCTTCTATTCCATTATGGTCGTACCGGTCAAATCGAACGATGAATGGAAGACAAGGGTTAATCGCATGATGGAAAGACGCTTTTTAGCTTATTTCAAGCGAAAGGGATATATCAGCTGGGAAGAGTAGCCACAACATGTGTCGTGGTTTTTTTGGATATATTTAGATATTTCACTCATTAATGATATAATAAGGATAAGCATGGAATGGAGGGATTTTATGCGTTATTTTTTAATCGGCATGATTCTGCTGATTCTCCTCGCTGTTGTCCTTTATTTCGTTTTATCTCGTTTTTATGACTATTTCTCTTTCAGAAGCGAGATCAATGACGAGAAGCGCCAGACACGTCTTTATAAATACGAAGAGGATTTAGAGCTGATCAGGCTGCAGGAAAAACGTGACCGGCTGACTCACGCCATTCAGGTAAGAAGCAAGCATTTTCAGCCGCAGCAGGAAATCAGACAATTAGTCGAAGAAATGGAGGAAGTGAATGAACTCATCAGAACAATCGAACGTCAAGACCGTTAAGCAGGTCAGGAAAAAGCCGCTGAACCGGAAGTCGTTATTACTGACAACGATTATCGGGATGGTCGGGTTGCTGGGTGCACTGATTCTTTTCATGTGTATCGAAAAAGTGCCGCAAGGGTATCAGGCTGTCATCTATTCCGTAACCGGAGTAAAAGATCAGACGAAACCGGCCGGCTGGCACGTCATTTCGCCGCTTGATAAGGCCGTCCATTATCCGATACGTACCCAGACGAAGGAATACAAGAACCTGAATGTCGCTACTTCAGATGGCAAGAACCTGGATATGGATATCAGCATCAACTACCACGTCGATCCGACAAAAGTTGTCAAGATCTTCAATAAGTTCGGTAATGCGGATATAGAGGGACTTGAAAATGGCTTCCTGCGTACACGTGTGCTGGACGGACTGAGACAATCAGTGGCAAAATATTCAGTCATTGAAACTTTCGGTGTGAAAACAAGCGAAATCAAGAAGGCAACGCTTGAAGAGCTGCAGAATAAACTGACGGACCAGGGCTTTATCATCGAGGATATTGCCATCTCAAGCCCGAAGGCAGATGCAGCCACACAGGCAGCGATTGATGAACGTGTCAAAGCCAATCAGGAGCTGGAACGTGCAAAGACTGACCGCGCGATTGCTGAACAGAATGCAGCGAAGAAAAAGATAGAGGCAAAAGGTCAGGCGGAAGCCAACGATATTCTTGATAAATCACTGACCGATAAAATCATCAGAAAACAGATGATTGATAAATGGGATGGCAAGCAACCCATCACAATCGGTGGAGAAGGCGTCATAGTGGATGTGAATAAATAGGATTGCTCATACAGCAATCCTGTTTTTTTATGCTAAAATAATGAAAATAAAAGGAGTGAGTAGCATGAATGTCAGACAAGCAGAACGGAATGATCTGGAAAGAATTGTAGAGATCTATAATTCAACGATTCCTGGCAGAATGGTGACAGCGGACACAGAAGCGGTCACTGTTGAGAGCAGAGTGGACTGGTTTGATGCACATCAAGGAAATAAACCGCTGTATGTGATAGAAAAAGGAATAGAAATCGTTGGCTGGCTCAGTTTCAGTGATTTTTATTCACGTCCTGCCTATGACCGGACAGTTGAAGTCAGTATCTATGTGGACGAGCGATTCCGAGGTCAGGGCATCGGTCAGTATGCAGTCGACAAGATGAAGGAATTAGCGACGGAGCTTGACTTTAAGACGCTCCTTGCCTTTATATTCAGTCATAATATTCCCTCCATCAGATTATTTGAGAAAAATGGGTTTGTCCTATACGGTGCGCTGCCAGATATCGCTGAAATGGATGGTCAATGCTATTCTCTCAGTATACTGGGCTGCAAAATAAGCAACCTTCATTAAATAGATGTGTGATTATCAGCAGCAAACGGGTATAGATGATAGAAGTAAATATCCGGGAGGTTTAAGAGATGACATACAATTTTGAAGAACAGGGTAAACAGCCTTTTGTTGCGAATATTGAAGGAATGACACTTGAAAACGACAATTTCCGTACGACAATCTGGACAGGTGACAAGCTTCAGGTGACGCTGATGACGATTCAACCAGGTGATGATATCGGTCTTGAAATCCACCACGGTATTGAACAGTTCCTGCGAATCGAGCAAGGTCAGGGACTTTGTCAGATGGGGCCTGCTGAAGACAATTTAAACTTTGAGTATGAAGTCAAAGCGGATGATGTCATCATCGTTCCTGCAGATACGTGGCATAATGTAACGAATAAAGGAGAAGAACCACTTAAACTTTATTCTATCTATGCAGGTCCTGACCACAAACCGGGTACTGTCCACAAGACGCACGAGGATGCTGAAAACGATCCAAATGAACAGTAAAGAGTGTAAAAATCCTGCTTCTATATCAAGGTCTATGAAGTTTTGAATGGGGTATAAATGAGCAAGTTTACGAAGGAGATGGATATTATGAACTTAGATAATGATATATTGTACAAGTATTTAGACAGTATTTCCAAAGAAGGTCGTTTTGATATAGTCAACAATAATCATGAGGATCAGGAGATTGAGTATCTATTCAATCAAGGACTTGTGGACGGTCATAAAGCAGACTATCAGCAAAATGAACACTTCGAAGTTGAGAAGATGACTGATTTGAAATTGACACAAGCAGGTCAGGCGATGCTCGAGAAGCTTGAGAACAAATGGTAATAATAGAGCGGACTTAAAAAAAGTCTGCTTTTTTCTTGCATTCCTTTTCAGCATGTGCTAATATTAATAAAGTATTCTTCAGACAAGAGATACATTACATATATATGCGGATGTAGTTAAATGTTATAACACCAGCCTTCCTGGTTGGAGTCATTGGTTCAATTCCAGTCATCCGCTTATGCAGGTCCCAGACAGCTGGGCCTTTTTTTATGTCTTTTTTTTCGCTTCATCATGATATGTGTTAAAATAAGGATGGTTAAACATAAGTACAGGAGGAATCATATTTGTCTAATGAACTCAGATGTATCGGCTGCGGCGCTGTGCTGCAAAGCGATGATCCTAATCAGGCTGGATACGTCCCTAAGTCGAGCTTAAATAAGGAAGATGTCATCTGTAAGCGTTGCTTCAGACTGAAACATTATAATGAAATCCAGGATGTCAATATGACCAGTGATGACTTTCTGACGATGCTGAATGCGCTCAGCGACCGCGCAGGCATTATTGTCAATGTCATTGATGTCTTTGATTTCCAGGGATCGTGGATCAATGGACTTAAACGAATTGTCGGCAATAAGAAAGTGATTCTTGCAGCCAATAAAATCGATTTGTTGCCTAAACTGATCAACAAGAACCGTGTAGAAAACTGGATCAAGCATCTTGCGAAAGAACTGGGTATGAAGCCGGACGAAGTGATTCTTATTTCAGCAGAAAAAAATCAGGGTATTGATGCACTGCTTGAGTCGATTGAAGCGTTGCGGCATGGACAGGATGTCTACATCGTCGGCACGACGAATGTCGGCAAATCAACATTGATCAATAAACTGATTGAGCGCAGTATCGGTGAAAAAGATGTTATTACGACCTCACATTTCCCTGGGACTACGCTTGATCTGATTGATATTCCACTAGGTGACGGCACATTTATGTATGATACACCGGGTATTATCCAGGCCCACCAGATGACGCATTATGTGACGGATGATGAGCTGAAGTTCATCATGCCAAAAGAAGAGATCAAGCCACGGAACTTCCAGCTGAATGAAGGGCAGACGCTCTTTCTTGGCGGACTTGTGCGTGTCGATTATATTTCCGGCGGCAGACGTAGTCTCAACTGTTTCGTATCCAACCGTCTGAATATCCACCGGACAAAGACGGTGAATGCCATGGATCTGTGGCATCGTCAGATCGGTGAACTGCTGGCACCACCTGGGGATAAGGGATTTGATTTCAACGGACTCAAACGTCATACACTATCTGTCAGAGAACAGAAGCAGGATATCATTTTTTCAGGACTCGGTTTTATTACTGTTGAGGAAGGTGCGGTGATTGAAGTCTATGCACCTAAACAGGTTGATGTTTATTTAAGACCGAGTATTCTATGATCATGAAGTTTGCAGTTATCGGCCATCCGATCAGCCATTCGCTGTCTCCTGTGATGCACCACGCAAACTTCAGGTCCCTGGGTCTGGATGATTCCTATATCGCCCTGGATATTCATCCCACTCATTTTCATCATATCAGGGACATCATCGCCGAATATGAGCTGGATGGTTTTAATGTGACGATTCCTTTCAAGACGGAGATTATGACTTACCTTGATGAAGTGGATGATGATGCCGGAGAAATCGGTGCGGTCAACACTGTAAAGATAGTTAATGGCAGATGGATAGGTTACAATACTGACGGGACAGGTTTTATTGAAAGTCTGCCGGAAATGGAACTTGATGGACTGAATGTACTGCTGATCGGTGCAGGGGGTGCCAGCCGTGCTATCGCTCAGGCGTTTAAGACATACGGAGCTGGTATCACTGTAGCGAACCGCACCGCTGAACGAATGGCTGATTGGCCATTTGCGGTCACTAAGATTCCACTGACGGAAATAGACGAATATGCAAAGTTAGCTGATCTTCTGATTAATACTACGCCGGTCGGTATGTCAGGCTTCAACGCATGTTCTCTTTATGATTTCAAATCAGTTAACCCTGCTGCCATCGTGGCTGAAATTATTTACACCCCGAGCATGACACCCTTTCTGCTTGAGGCAGAACGCAGAAATTTACAGACCATCAACGGACTCGGCATGTTCGTCAATCAGGGCGCACAAAGTTTTGAGATATGGACAGGACTAAAAGCTGATCGTCACATAATGACGAAAAAAGTACAGCAGCACTTATAGGAGGACTTTATGTTAACAGGAAAACAGAAAAGATTTTTACGCGGAGAAGCTCATCACTTAGACCCGATTTTTCAGATTGGGAAAGGTGGGGTCAATGAGAATCTGATCGGGCAGCTCAATGAAGTGCTCGAGAAGAGAGAGCTGATCAAAGTCAGCATCCTTCAGAACAATGAGGATGATAAAGAGGAACTGGCAGAAGAAGTTGCACGCCGTGTCTATGGAGACCTTGTACAGCTGATTGGTTCGACCATCATTCTTTATAAGCCATCCAAAAACCACAAGAAGATTGATCTGCCCCGATGATCATGCTGTACGGGGGAACTTTCGATCCTCTGCATATCGGTCATATGATTGTCGCGAACGAAGTGAATGCTGCTTTCTCACCGGATCGATTTATCTTTATGCCGGCCGCTCAGAGTCCGCTCAAATCGCGTCAAGCTGTGGCAACTGATAAGCAGCGAATCCAGATGGTACGGATGGGCATAGCTGAACTTGGTTTCGGTGAGGTCTCAACGTATGAGCTTGAGAGAAAAGGCAACAGCTTCACTTACGATACGGTCAGATATTTATCCTCACAGGATTCGGATATCTATGTCATCATTGGAACGGATCAATATGATCAGCTCAGCAACTGGTACCGGATAGATGAGCTGCGTGAAATGTGTCAGTTCGTCGTAGTGAATCGTGAGGTTGAATACAATCAGGTTGATTCAGAGATCATTAATTTCCACATCCCACGGATTGATGTCAGCTCGACAGAAATCAGAACAAGGCTTGCTGATCATCAGACGGTCAAGTTCTGGCTGAATAGAGAGATTGAAATCTATGTCCGAAAGGAAAATATATATGAAAAAGAAAAAAGCGAATAAACTTGCTGAAGAAAAGCTGCCCAAAAAACGCTATGAACACTCTGTCAGAGTTGCTGAGACTGCGGTCGGTATGGCTGAGCAATTCGGCGGTGATAAAGAGAAAGTGGAACTTGCAGGCCTGCTGCATGACTATGCAAAATATGATGAATTATCCAAGCTGTACCAGCTGGTGACAAAGTATGAACTGGATAATGAGCTGCTGGCTTATAATTCAGAGATTCTGCACGGTCCGGTCGGCGCCTGTATGATGAAATATGAGTTCGGTGTAGAGGACGAGGAGATTTTCCTTGCGATTCACAACCATACAACGGGCCGCGCACAGATGACGCTGACAGAGAAGATTGTCTTTGTCGCAGATTACATTGAGCCAGGTCGCAATCAGCCGGGCGTCGATGATATCAGAAAGCTGATATACACGGATGAAGATCTGGATAAAGCAATATACGAGATTTCAAAAAGAACTGTGCTGTATTTAGTCGAGAAGGATAGCATCATCTATCCGAAGACAATTGACTGTCTGAACTACTATAACCTCGAAAAATAAACGATAAGGATGGATTGAATGGATTCAAAACAATTACTGGAACTCGCCTTTAAAGCATGTGACGACAAAAAAGCGGAGGAAATCATCGGGATCGATGTCAAAGAAATCAGCGGCATCACTGATTACTATGTCATCTGCCATGCGAACTCAGACAGACAGGTGCAGGCCATTGCACGTGAAGTGAAGGACCAGGCAGAGAAAAACGGTATTGATGTCGGCAAGCTGGAAGGCTTCAATGAAGCGCAGTGGGTACTTGTTGACCTTGATGACGTTGTGGTACATGTCTTTCACAAGGAAGAACGCGGCTATTATAACCTGGAACGTCTGTACAGAGATGCAGAGTTCATCACATACGAATAATGGTCTACGAGGCGTTTGCACTTCTGTATGATGAACTGACCTATGATCAGCCTTATGACCAGTGGCTGAAGCTGACAGCGCCTTATCTAGATGCAGCGAATTCGGTGCTTGACTTAGGCTGCGGTACTGGCTCATTCACGACTTTATTGCCGCGTCATCTGGAACGGGTCGGTGTCGATCTGAGTGCGGATATGCTGACAGTGGCAGCGGCGAAGGACGCCTCCATTCAGTGGCTCGTGCAGAACATCACTGAACTCCAGCTTGATAAGACGTTCGACGTCATCACCTGCTACTGTGATAGTCTGAACTACATCACTGAAGAAGATGATCTTGATTCATTGTTTGCACGTGTCGCTGAACATCTCAGTGATGACGGCGTCTTTCTTTTTGATGTACATTCTCTCTGGAAGATGGATTATCTTTTTGCAGGACAGACCTACTGTGATGAGACTGACCGTATAACTTATCTCTGGCAGACAGAACCCGGAGAAGCGCCGCACAGCGTATACCACGATATGAGTTTCTTCGTCCTGGAACATGACGGCCGCTACAGCCGCTATGACGAGTCGCATTACCAGCGGACCTATTCTGTCAGCTTTTATGAGAATCTGCTCAGTCGTCATCATTTAACGGTTGACCGTGTCTTTGCAGATTTTGATATCAATCAGACTGAAGTAGAAGAATCTGAAAGAATCTTTTATGTTGTCCGTAAATTTCATAAAAGTTAATTTTTATTGTGACAGTAAAAATCAAAAAGCAGCATCTCTCCGATTATATAAGGGAGGTGCTTTTTTGTGGAAAAAATGAAGGAACTGTTTGCAGAACATAAGATGAAAATAGGGGTGCTGGTCGTTATACTGCTTGCCGGATTATTCGTGTACCAGTCCTCGCTGAAGCCGCCGGTTGAACCGCTCGAAACACTCGCCCAAGAGGAAAAAAGTATAGAGACAACGACTGAGATGCCCGGCAAAAAAGAGATGATGATTGATATTAAAGGCGCCGTAAAATATGCAGGTGTATATGCTGCAGACGATACTAAAAGGGTGGTTGATATGCTTGAACTGGCACAGCCCCTGAAGAATGCTGATACGGAGGCGGTGAATCTGTCGCTGCAGCTGTCAGATCAGATGGTTATCTACGTGCCTTATAAAGGTGAAGTAAAGGAAGAGAAATACATGATGTATAGTCAGACAGCAGGTGGCAACAGCAGTTCAGACAGCAAAATCATCAATATCAATACAGCAACAGAATCAGAGCTGCAGGAGATACCGGGCATCGGGCCGAAGAAGGCAGCTGATATACTGCTGTACCGGGAGCAGCATAACGGTTTTAAGTCCAAGGAAGAGATGAAAGAGATCAAAGGAATCGGTGATAAAACATATGTGACGCTGGAACCCTTCATTGAATTGTAATTGCATTGCAGACTGTGGTTCACTTACAATGTAACTATTGGAGGGATCGCGTATGGAAAGAATTAAATGGCAGGATTATTTTATGGCTCAAAGTCAGCTGCTGGCACTCCGCTCAACTTGTAACCGTCTCAGTGTCGGCGCAACAATAGTAAAGGATAATCGAATTATCGCAGGGGGCTATAACGGCTCGGTTGCAGGAGAGGCGCATTGTACGGATGTCGGATGCTATATTGAAGAAGGGCACTGCATCAGAACCGTACATGCAGAGATGAATGCGCTCTTGCAGTGTGCAAAGCTCGGTGTATCAGCGGCAGGTGCGGAGATTTATGTGACGCATTTTCCCTGTATCCACTGCACGAAGTCTATTATTCAGGCAGGTATCAGCAAGGTTTCTTATGCGGTAGATTATAAGAATCACCCCTATGCAGTTGAACTGCTGCAGAAAGCCGGCATACAGGTCGAAAAGATTCCTTTTGACGCCAGCAGAATGGCTGACTACTTTAAAATGCTCGATTAAGAGGGAGGATACATGTGGTTTAATATCGCAGTCGCTGCCTTAACCGGCATATTGTTCTGGCAGTCGCCCTTTAGCGCATGTATTCTTCTTATAGTGATTACTTTTCACTGTGTTAGAAAGCGGAAGACGGGCTTTCTGCCGTTACTGATATTGACGGGAGTTTTTTTTCTGATTTATTCTTACGAAGCGCCGGCAGAACCATTTGACTGGACCGATGCAGCGAGAGGCGCTGTATCAGGTCAGCTGCTATTTACTGATGATCTGTCGGTGGACGGCGACCTGATGAACGGTACTTTAACAGTTTACGGTCAGCCTGTTCATTTCAGTTATTATTTGAAGTCTGAAGAGGAGCAGAAGAGACTGCTCAGCGATATGCCTTATTACCAGAGTTGTACGGGTCGTCTTGAGCTGAAACAGCCGCTGCCTAATACAAATGGCCTTAAATTTGATTACGCAGCTTACCTGAAGAGACAGGGAATCCATTATATGGCTGAAATAAAGGCTATCGACTTCACGGCATGCAGGTCCGGGAATATCAATCTGCTGGAAGAGCTCAAGCTTTATAGAGTTCAGCTCGCCGACAGAATGATGGACACTGAAAGGTTTAATATACGCTATGTGGTGGCTCTGACATTAGGAGATACCCGCTATTTAACATCGTCTGAGCTGGAGCAGCTGAAGGCACTCGGCATCTATCACCTCTATGCGATCAGCGGCTCCCATGTGGCGCTGATCAGCGTGCAGCTCTTCTTTCTGCTGAAGCGGCTCTATGTGCCTGTCCACTGGTGTACCGGCGTCATGCTGCTCCTGATTCCGCTCTATACCGTCCTTACCGGTTTATCACCTTCAGTGGTCAGATCCTCACTCTTTATACTGATATACATGGTGATGAAGAAGTATGGCTTTACTTTACTGGACAGTCTCTCTCTTTCTTTTCTTCTCTTTCTTCTGGTTGACGTCTCTGTGCTCAGCGATATCGGATTTCAGTTATCCTACTTTATCTCCTTTACTCTTGTTGTCACCAGTGACCTTTTACAGGATAAACGTCCGCTCACATTGCTCATCATTACCAGTCTGATTTCCCAGCTTGCAAGTCTCCCTGTCCTTATCATGAATTTCAATAGTTTTCAGGTCATCGGCTTCCTGACTAATCTGGTGTTTATTCCATTTTTCACTTTTCTGATGTTCCCGCTCTGTACTATTATCTTATTATGGAGCATGCTCTTTCACACTATTCCTCTTTTCTTTGACAGTCTGCTCCATGCCGCCTTTTTCATTAATGATATAATGATCAGTCTCTTCAAGTTGATCAGGCTACCTGACATCATAGTGGCCGATCAGCTGGCTGAAGGCTACGTGCTGCTGATTGCCGTTGTCTATGCTTCCTTTCTTATGCTAAAAAAGTCTCTCCTTCATTTTTACACCGCTATTGCTGTCACTCTGCTGCTGGTGACAGGATTAACTATTTTACAGCCCCGTGCTGAGGGGGTGACGTTTATAGACGTCGGGCAGGGTGACAGTTCACTTGTAGAAAGTCAAGGACAAGTCATGGTCACTGATACAGGCGGGAAGGCCGATATACCGAAAGAGAAGTGGCGGGAACGAAGAAAAGGGAGTGATGCCATCAGCTTCAATGTTCTTGCTCTGCTGCATGAGAAAGGCTACAGCCGAATTGACTTTCTTCTTCTGACTCATCCGGACGCAGATCATTTCGGCGAGGCAGTCCATCTGATGGAACGTATGCATGTCGACAATCTCATACTGAACACTGCAGCACCGGGTCACGAAAAATATCAGTCACTGCTTGTACTTGCGCACAAAAAAGGGACTCAGGTAATCGATGCGAGAACGGTTGAGCATTTCAAAGTCGGACATGCGGACGTCAAGTTAATGAATACTGAAGGCACGTTCAGTGATGAGAATGACAGCAGTATTGTCTCAAGGGTGACGCTGGGCAGACGTTATTTACTGATGGGGGATCTGCCGATCGGTAAAGAGGAGCTGTTAAAGGAAAAGCTGTGTGAAGAACCAGCAGATATTCTGAAAGTAGGGCATCATGGCAGTCACACCAGTACGTCTGACGCTCTACTGGACTGTCTGAAGCCGAAGTATGCTGTTATCTCAGCGGGCAGGAATAACCGGTTCGGTCATCCACATGTTGAAGTGGTAGAAAGGCTGGCCACAAGCCATATCCAGGTCTTTAACACACAGGTGGAGGGCAGGATAGAATTCAGCGATGAGATCAGGACAGCAAAAAGACCATAAAAAAAGACCGGACCTTATGTCCAGTCTGATTATCTAGCTAATAATTCAAAGATTTGGGCGATGATATAAATAGTCGTAAAAGCGCCAAAACCAACTAATAAAGCATTAATAGAATCTCCGACGTCATTGTTCTTGGATTGCACATCATGTTCGAAATGATTCATTTCATCAACCTCCAGTTATTTTTAAGTATATGATATTTCTATAAAAAAAGCTATAATGAAATTAAGATTTATCAAGGGAGTTCTTAATTTGAATGCTATTATAATCAATCACGGCATAGTGCCGGAACTGGTATCTGAGAAAACAGCAGAAATCGTCAATGGCCTGCTGGCGGAGAGAGATGCGTTTAATTTCTCCCGGTATGATCTGATGGAAACACCTGTTCAGTTCATTATTGAGGATGCACTGACGATTCCTTTTTTAAGTGAATATAAAGTGATTGTCGTTAAAAACAGTTATCTCTTTACAGGAGAAAAGCCGCGGATTGCTGTTGAACATCATCTTGATCAGCTGGCTGAATTTGTAGAGCAGTACACGGGACCGAATATTGTTATTTTTGAAGTTAATCATGAAAAACTGGATGAGCGCAAAAAAATCGTCAAAAATATGAAGAGGCTGCATCAGGTCAATAAAATAGATGCAATGGACGAAATCGCCCTGAAGAAATGGGTGAAGCAGCAGCTGAATGATCAGTTCAAGGATATTAAGCAGGATGCACTGGATGAGCTGATTCAGCTGACAGGGGCAGATTATAAGCTGGTCTCTAATGAGCTGAATAAGTTGCTGCTTTTCATCGGTGACGATGCAGTGATTGTGAAATCTCATGTGGAGAGGGTTGTCTCGCGCAGTCTTGAGCAGAATGTCTTCTTGCTGACGGATTATATTACGACAGATCGTAAAAAAGAGGCCGTGACGCTGCTGAAAGACCTGATCAATATGAAGGAGGAGCCAATCAGACTGCTCGCGCTTATCAGCGGTCAGTATCGACTCTTCTATCAGACGAAGATACTCAGCCAGAAAGGATTCAGTGAAGCACAGATAGCGAAACAGCTGAAGATCCATCCATATCGGGTGAAGCTTGCGCTCAGAAAAGCCTCAAAGATGAATCTGAGTGAAATACTGAAGGTCATCAACATGTGTGCTGAGACGGACTATCAGCTGAAATCCTCTTATATGGATAAAGTGCTGATTCTGGAACTTTTCATTTTGAGCATATAAAAAAGCCCGCAGCAGCGGGCTTTCAAATTAGTTAGAACGCATAACTTGAGATTTTAAACGGTCAGCTTTGTTTGAGTGGATTAAGTTGCTTTTCGCAGCTTTATCGATCTTTTTAACAGCTGAGTTTACTAATTCCTGTTTATTATCAGCGTTGTTTTCAACAGCAGATTTCGCGTTTTTGATTGCTGTACGCATATCATTCTTTTGAGAGATATTAGCATCTTGAGCTTTTTGACTAGTCGTCACGCGTTTGATAGCAGATTTGATGTTTGGCATGATGTCACCTCCTAAAAATATTACACTGTGTGTTTTCATTGCAACAAGAAATATTTTATCAAAATACAGGACGCATTGCAATCGTTAATTTAAAACTGATTGAAGTACGCATCTTTACTTGATATAATCAATAGTATTGAATAAGAAAGAAAGTTGGTTCTGTTAATGAACAATGAAGAACGTTTATCAAGACAGCAAAAAATAAGAAATTTCTCTATCATCGCTCATATAGACCACGGGAAGTCGACACTTGCCGACCGTATCCTGGAAAATACAAAGTCAGTCGCTTCACGCGAAATGAAATCGCAGCTTCTCGATTCTATGGATCTGGAGCGTGAACGTGGAATTACGATCAAATTAAATGCGGTGCAGTTAAACTATACAGCGAACGATGGTGAGACCTATATCTTCCATTTAATCGATACACCGGGACATGTCGATTTCACATATGAAGTATCCCGTAGTCTCGCGGCATGCGAAGGAGCTATTCTTGTGGTTGATGCTGCCCAGGGGATTGAAGCGCAGACGCTGGCAAACGTCTATCTGGCACTTGATAACGACCTTGAACTGATTCCGGTGATCAATAAGATCGATCTGCCGGCAGCAGAACCTGAGCGAGTCAAACAGGAGATTGAGGATGTCATCGGACTTGATGCGTCTGATGCAGTTCTTGCCTCTGCAAAAGCGAATATCGGCATCGATCAGATCCTGGAGCAGATTGTAGAGCTTGTACCACCGCCGACAGGTGATCCGGAAGCACCCCTTAAGGCGCTGATCTTTGACAGTGCGTTCGATGCCTACCGCGGCGTTATATCATCTATCAGAGTGATCGACGGCACGGTGAAAGCCGGTGATAAGATTCGGATGATGGCGACCGGTAAGGAATTCGAAGTCGTTGAAGTCGGAATTAATACACCGAAGCAGCTGCCAGTAGCTGAACTGACGGTAGGGGACGTCGGCTATATCACTGCCTCAATCAAGAATGTCGGTGATTCACGTGTCGGTGATACGATTACACTCGCTAATAATCCGGCAGCAGAACCGCTGCAGGGTTACAAGAAAATGAATCCGATGGTCTTCTGTGGTATCTATCCGATTGATACAAGTAAGTATAACGATTTGCGCGAAGCACTTGAAAAGCTGCAGCTGAATGATGCATCACTTGAGTTTGAGGCAGAGACGTCTCAGGCACTTGGCTTCGGTTTCCGTGTCGGTTTCCTCGGGCTGCTGCATATGGAGATCATTCAGGAACGCATCGAGCGTGAATTCGGCATTGAACTGATTGCAACGGCTCCGTCTGTTATCTACAAATGTGTGATGACGGATGGCAGCGAGGTAATTGTTGACAATCCGTCCAAGATGCCGGATCCTCAGAAAATCGATCAGATCTTTGAACCTTATGTTAAAGCGAGCATCATGGTGCCGAACGATTACGTCGGCGCTGTAATGGAGCTCTGTCAGAAGAAAAGGGGTAACTTCCAGACGATGGATTATCTGGATGACATCCGTGTCAATATCATCTATGAATTACCACTGTCGGAAATCGTCTTTGACTTCTTCGATCAGCTGAAATCAAACACAAAAGGTTATGCATCATTCGACTATGAACTGATCGGCTATCAGGAAAGTCGTCTCGTGAAGATGGATATCCTGCTGAACGGCGAAACGGTCGATGCCCTCAGCTTTATCGTTCACCGTGACTTCGCTTATGACCGCGGCAAAGTGATCGTTGAGAAACTGAAGACACTTATACCGCGTCAGCAGTTCGAAGTGCCGATTCAGGCAGCGATCGGACAGAAGATTGTGGCGCGAACGAACATCAAATCTATCGGTAAAAATGTGCTGGCGAAATGTTACGGTGGTGACATCAGCCGTAAACGTAAACTGCTTGAGAAACAGAAAGCAGGTAAGGCGAAGATGAAAGCGGTCGGCTCAGTCGAGATACCGCAGGAAGCCTTCCTTGCTGTCCTTAAAATGGATGAAGATTAAAAGTGGCGTAAGCCGCTTTTTTTCATGAAAGGAGTTAAAATGACGAGTCTCTATATACACATTCCGTTCTGTAACCGCATCTGCACATACTGTGACTTCAATAAGTTTCTGATCAAGAATCAGCCGGTTGATACGTATATCGACTGCCTGATTAAGGAGCTGTCAACTATCCCTACCGATATAGACACATTATTTATCGGGGGCGGGACACCGACTGCCTTGAATGACCAGCAGCTGGAACGACTGCTGAAGTTTATCGCTCAGCAGTTCAAGATTCAGCAGGAATTTTCAATGGAAGCGAATCCTGATGAACTGACTGCGGCGAAAATCATGATTATGAAAAAATACGGCGTGAACCGTCTGAGTCTCGGTGTCCAGACATTTGATAATGACCTTTTGAAGCTGCTGGGACGGACACACGAAGAAGAGGATATCAGACGAGCTGTCGACACAGCTAAAGCACTGGATATTGAGTCTGTCAGCATCGATCTGATGTATCATCTGCCTACTCAGTCGCTTGAGCAGGTCAAGCTGGACCTTGAAAAAGCGCTGGCTCTCGATATTGACCATATCTCAAGCTATTCTCTGATACTGGAGCCGAAGACGCAGTTCTATAACCAGTACCGAAAAGGCATGCTGCAGCTACCGGATGAAACGCTGGCGGCAGAGATGTATGACTATACAATCAGAAGACTTGCGATATCCGCCTTCCAGCAGTATGAGATCTCGAACTTTGCAAAACCAGGACATGAATCCGAACACAATAAGGTCTACTGGCAGAACAGGGAATACTACGGCGCGGGTGCAGGAAGCCATGGCTACGTGAACGGTGAAAGATACTATAATATTGCACCCGTCCCTCACTATATAAAGGCGGTGCAGCTGGGGAATGCTGTTAAAGAAACGCATAAGGTGACGCGCGAAGAGTCCATGGAGGAGTTCATGTTTCTTGGACTAAGAATGAATGAGGGCATCTCCAGGTGGGACTTTCTGCAGCGTTATGGAACACGGATTGAGAAGATATTCGGTGATGTTCTGACAAAACTTGAAGCGTCCGAGCTGATTGTGGTTACTGAGGATAGAATTTATATGACAGCTGCCGGCCGTATGATCGGCAATGATGTCTTTGAAGAATTTCTGCTATCTATTTAGATGGCGGAAATTTTTTTATCTTGAGGGTTTTACATTGACATACTTTGACCAATTTGATAAATTATTATTAGCACTTCGGATAGAAGAGTGCTAAAGAGGTGAAATATGCTCACGAATAGACAAAAGACTTTATTGAATACATTGGTTGAAGATTTTGTTGAAAGTGGCGTGCCTGTAGGTTCTAAGACGTTGATGAACAAGCATCAGCTGTCAATCAGTTCAGCTACTATCCGTGCTGAACTCAAAAAACTTGAAGAACAGGGATTCATCGAGAAAACGCATATTTCTTCCGGTCGTGTGCCTTCTATTGAAGGTTACAGACATTACATCAGAATGCTGCAGCATGAACATCAGGCAACAGCAGTCAGTCAGGCAGACTCTGATGTACTTGCTGATAAAGTAGCGCAGGATATGCATTACTTCTCAGTGGTCACAGGGTATTATACTGCGCGAACGCTGGAAGCGATCCATATAGCCGCAGTGGGACACGCCCTGCTCATTGTACTTATTTACAATGATGGTGATGTGGATCATGATCAGCTGGAGTGGAAAGAAACACTCACGATGGAAGAAATCAAACAGCTGAATGATTATTTAAATGCAGAATTGCATCAACCGGACTCTATACAAGCGCCATTTAATTCACGACTTGTATCGTTTGTCGAGAACTATGTCAAGATGCGTCTTGCTAAGCCGGCGCCGGTGATACATCGCGCTGGGCAGGAATTTCTGTTTGACACTGTTACTCATCATGAACTCAATCATTTCAAAGATCTACTGGTCTTTATCGAATCGGATGCATTTATCTGCAAGCTTATTAGTATGAATGACAATTTGATTAATGTTAAGATAGGACAGGAAATCGATGATAAACTGTCGAATGTCTCGCTGGTGACAAAACCAGTACAGACTGAGACGTTTGATGGCCGGGTCGCTGTAATGGGACCATTGATGATGAGCTATCGTAAAGTTTTCGAAGGACTAAGTGCACTCTAAGGAGGATATTTGAATGACAGAAGAAAAAAATGTCCAGGAAGACACGCTTCCTGATGAAGAAGTAACTGCTGAAGCACCAATGGACACAGAACCCATTGATGTAGATGGAGATGGTCTTGAAGCGAAAGTTGCAGAGCTTGAAGAAGCGCTATCAGTTAGTGAAGAGAAATACTTAAGACTGTACGCGGAGTTTGAGAACTACAAGAAACGGACTCGTACAGAACTGGAAACTGAAAAGACCTATCGCTCTCAAGCTGTCCTTCGTGATGTCATTCCGACACTTGATAACATTGAACGTGCTTTAGGTCAGGAAAGTGCAGACCAGACTTTGATCAAAGGTGTTCAGATGGTCTATGATAATCTGGTCAGCGCCCTGAAAGAACATGGCCTGGAGCACATTGAAGCTCAGGATCAGCCTTTTGACCCGAATTTCCATCAGGCAGTGATGCAGGAAAAAGATGAGTCAAAAGATTCAGGTGTTGTGCTTGATGAGCTGCAAAAAGGTTATAAATTGAAAGAACGCGTACTGCGACCAGCAATGGTTAAAGTGAACGAATAATAAAACTGGAGGAATTCATAATGAGTAAAGTAATTGGTATTGACTTAGGAACTACAAATTCATGTGTGGCTGTACTTGAAGGCGGCGAACCGAAAGTAATCGCTAACCCAGAAGGAAACCGTACAACACCATCAGTTGTGGCATTTAAAAACGGTGAGACTCAGATTGGTGAAGTAGCGAAACGTCAGGCCATCACAAATCCAAATACAATCATCTCAATCAAACGTGAGATGGGTACTGATCACAAAGTAGACGTTGACGGTAAACAGTATTCACCACAGGAAATCTCAGCTATGATTCTTCAGAACTTAAAAGCAACAGCTGAGGCATACCTCGGTGAATCAGTGACTAAAGCGGTTATCACAGTTCCTGCATACTTCAACGATGCTGAACGTCAGGCGACAAAAGACGCGGGTAAAATTGCGGGACTTGAAGTGGAACGTATTATCAACGAACCGACAGCAGCTGCGCTTGCTTATGGATTAGATAAAACAGATAAAGACCAGAAAATCCTGGTATTTGACTTAGGTGGCGGTACTTTTGATGTGTCCATCCTTGAACTCGGTGATGGTGTATTTGAAGTATTATCAACTGCTGGTGACAACCGTCTCGGTGGGGATGATTTTGACCAGGTGATCATCGATTACCTAGTAGAAGAATTCAAAAAAGAAAACGGCATGGACTTATCAAAAGATAAAATGGCAATGCAACGTCTGAAAGACGCAGCTGAAAAAGCGAAAAAAGACTTATCAGGTGTATCTTCAACGCAGATTTCATTACCATTCATTTCAGCAGGAGAAGCGGGTCCTCTTCACTTAGAGGTGACATTATCTCGTGCTAAATTCGAAGACTTGTCACGTAACTTAGTAGAAAAAACAATGGGACCTACTCGTCAGGCATTAAAAGATGCCTCATTATCAGCATCTGATATTGATGAAGTTATTCTTGTCGGTGGTTCTACACGTATTCCTGCAGTACAGGAAGCAATCAAGAAAGAACTAAATAAAGAACCGAACAAAGGTGTTAACCCGGATGAAGTTGTAGCGATGGGTGCAGCTATCCAAGGTGGCGTCATCACTGGTGACGTAAAAGATATCGTCTTACTTGACGTGACGCCATTATCACTAGGTATTGAAACAATGGGCGGTGTATCAACGGTTCTTATCGAACGTAATACTACAATCCCGACATCAAAATCACAAGTATTCTCTACAGCAGCTGATAACCAGCCGGCAGTAGACGTACACGTTCTGCAGGGTGAACGTCAGATGGCAGCGGATAACAAAACGCTTGGACGCTTCCAGTTAACTGATATACCACCAGCACCTCGCGGCGTGCCACAGATCCAGGTTACATTTGATATCGATAAAAATGGTATCGTCAACGTAACTGCTAAAGATTTAGGAACACAAAAAGAACAGAAAATCACAATCCAGTCAACTTCAGCTTTATCAGATGAAGAAATCGACCGCATGGTGAAAGATGCTGAAGCGAACGCAGAAGCGGATAAAAAACGCCGTGAAGAGATCGATACGCGTAATGAAGCTGATCAAATGGTCTTCACAGTTGAAAAGACATTAAAAGACCTTGAAGGTAAAGTGGATGACGCTGAAAAAGAAAAAGCGGAAGCAGCTAAAGAAGAACTGAAAAAAGCGCTTGAAGGTAACGATATCGAGGAGATCAGAACTAAAAAAGATGCGTTAAATGAAATCGTTCAGGCTTTATCGATGAAACTTTATGAGCAGATGGCTCAAGAGCAACAGGCTCAGGGTGAAGCAGCACCGGAAGATGATGTGGTCGACGCTGACTTCACTGAAGTTAAGGATGACGATAAAAAATAATGAGTAAAACCAAAAGTCAAAGTCAACTTATTGACTTTGGCTTTTCTTTACGTAAGGCAGAAAAGGAGAATGACAAGTGGCAAAACGAGATTATTATGAAGTGCTGGGTCTATCGAAGGGCGCTTCGAAAGATGAAATCAAAAAAGCATACAGAAAACTGTCTAAAAAATATCATCCGGATATCAATAAAGAAGAAGGTGCGGATGAAAAGTTCAAAGAATTATCGGAAGCATATGAAGTACTAAGTGATGATCAGAAAAAAGCACAGTATGATCAGTTCGGTCACGCTGGAATGGGTCAAGGTGCTGGTTTCGGTGGTGGCTTTGAAGGTGGCGGTTTCGGCGGCTTCGAAGATATCTTCAGCTCATTCTTCGGAGGCGGGGCCAGACGAGATCCGAATTCACCACGTAAAGGTAATGATCTGCAGTACCAGATGGATATTGACTTTGAGGAAGCCGTTTTCGGTGCAGATAAGGAGGTCAAAGTCCGTAAAGAAGTCGTATGTGAGACATGTGACGGCTCTGGTGCAAAGCCAGGTACAGAAGTCAAAAGATGTTCAACATGTCACGGCCGGGGTCAGGTCGGCGTCGAACAGGAAACACCATTTGGACGCATTCGTACAGAACGGACATGCCCGGATTGTCAGGGTACTGGTAAAGAATATGAAGAGAGATGTCCGGACTGTCATGGTTCAGGTGTAAGAGTGAAAGATGTAACGATTGAAGTGAAAGTACCGGCAGGTGTTGACAATGGGCAGCAGATCCGTGTGGCGGGCCATGGTGAACCAGGTATCAACGGTGGACCTGCAGGGGATCTGTATGTTGTATTCCGTGTATCTGACCATGCTGACTTTGAGCGTGACGGCGATGATATCTTCTATGATCTTAACCTGTCATTTGCGCAGGCTGCACTCGGTGATGAGGTCGAAGTACCGACCCTTGAAGGCCGCGTCAAACTGACGATTCCTTCCGGCACACAGACTGGTAAACGTTTCCGTCTGAAAGACAAAGGTGTGCGCAATGTCCATGGTTACGGCAAAGGTGACCAGTATGTCACTGTCAACGTTGTGACACCTACTAAGATGACCGATCGTCAGATAGACTTACTGCGTGAATTCGCCGAAATCGACGGCGAGGAACTGAATGAACAGAACGATAACTTCTTCGAAAAAACGAGACGCTTCTTCAGAGGAGAATAAAGATGGATTATAAAGAGATTACGCTGATGATCAATCACGAAGTGGAGCCTTTCATAGCAGATATCCTGAATGAATTAGGTGCTAACGGTATTGTCATCGAGGACAGTCTGGAACTGCAGAAAGGCCGCATAGAGACTTTCGGTGAAATCTATGAGCTGAATCCCGCTGACTATCCTGATCAGGATGTGCGCGTGAAATGTTACTACAGCCAGTTTGATTACAACGACAGACTTCTGACGGAGATTGAGCAGGCAGTTTACTCCCTGCATGACGTTGAAGTCACGCGTTTCGAAATTTCGACAGCGGCTATCAAGGACGCGGACTGGGAGAATGAGTGGAAGAATCATTTTCACGCCTTCAAAGCTTCAGAGAAATTCACGGTTGTCCCGAGCTGGGAAGATTATCAGGCAGAGGATGATGAGGAAGTCATTCAGCTGGATCCAGGGATGGCTTTCGGTACAGGTGACCATGCAACGACATCCATGTGTCTGCGTTTAGTGGAACAGTACGTGAAGCCGGGGATGTCTGTCATCGATGTCGGTACGGGTTCAGGTATCTTAAGTATTGCAGCTCACCGCATGGGCGCGGCGCCTATCCGTGCTGTAGATTTGGATAAGGTCGCTGTCAGAGTGGCAGAGGAGAACTTTGCAATCAATCACTGTCAGGACGCGATTGAAACAGATACAGGCAACCTGCTGGTCTGTGAAACAGAAACGCGGGATGTCGTCATTGCGAATATACTCGCCCATATCGTTGACCTGATGGTAGATGATGCCTTCAACCTGCTGAATGAAGATGGACTGTTCATCGCTTCAGGCATCATCGACGAGAAGGAAAAGCTGATTACTGACCATATGATAGCTGCAGGCTTTAAAGTAGTTACTGTTATGCGTGAAAAAGGCTGGGTGGCCATCCTTGCCCGGAAGGTGCAGTGATGCAGCGCTATTTTCTCGAAGAGAGAGCAGAAGTCGGCAGTCTGTTCCTCATATCCTCAAAAGACGATGTCCATCATATCAAGAACGTGATGCGGCAGAATGTCGGCGATGAACTGATTATCAATTTCAGCAATGGCAGCTTTAAAGCGGCCATTGCCAGCATGACAGAAGGGATCGAAGTGAAAGTACAGGAAGCGCTCGATCTCTTAACTGAACTACCTGTCCAGATAACAATCGCGAGCGGTATTCTGAAGAATGATAAATATGAATGGATGCTGCAGAAGGCAACAGAACTGGGTGCAGGAGCCTTTATACCGTTTCAGGGTGAGTTCTCAGTGGTTAAGTGGGATGAACGGAAGGCGGACAAACGTCTGGAACGCTTCCGCAAAATCATTAAAGAAGCGGCTGAGCAGAGCTATCGTCAGCATATTCCGGAGATTGATTTTATAGGCGAGCTGAATAATATATCCCGAGATTTCGATCATATCATCATCGCTTACGAAGAAAGTGCGAAGAACCATGAACAGCGCGCCTTGCAGCAGGCACTCAAATCATTCAGACCGGATGACCGTGTGCTGATGGTCTTTGGTCCTGAAGGTGGACTCAGCGAGAAGGAGATCAACCTGCTTGAAGGCGTACAGGTTGGACTCGGACCGCGGATACTACGTGCTGAGACGGCACCGCTGTATGCTTTGTCAGCTGTGAGTTATCACCTTGAGCTGCTTGAGCAGTAAGACAGGATTCCGAGGAATCCTGTCTTTTTAATTATCTCCTCTTGATTTTAATGTATAATAAATAGTAAAATGTTAAGGTTATCGAAAAGCTGTATGAATTTATAAACAAGTAATCAGAAGTAAAGAGGTGGACTCTATGTCAACAGTTGCATTCCATACATTAGGCTGTAAAGTCAATCATTATGAGACAGAAGCCATCTGGCAGTTATTCAAGGACGCCGGTTACGACCGCGTTGACTTTGAGACCAATGCTGATGTCTATGTCATTAATACATGTACCGTCACCAACACAGGCGATAAGAAAAGCCGGCAGGTCATCCGCCGTGCGATCCGTCGCAATCCGGATGCGGTTATCTGCGTGACAGGCTGCTACGCGCAGACCTCTTCTGCTGAAATCATGGATATCCCGGGTGTGGATATCGTGGTCGGCACGCAGGACCGCAATAAGATGCTGCCTTATATTGAAGCCTATAAAAGTGTGCGTCAGCCGATCAACGGCGTGACAAACATCATGAAAAACCGAACTTATGAAGAGCTTGATGTACCTTATTTCACGGATAGAACGCGTGCATCCCTGAAGATTCAGGAAGGCTGTAATAACTTCTGTACATTCTGTATCATCCCTTGGGCACGTGGACTGATGCGTTCGCGTGATCCGCAGGAAGTCGTGAGACAGGCGACTCAGCTCGTGGATTCAGGCTACCAGGAAATCGTTCTGACGGGTATTCACACTGGTGGCTACGGTGAAGATTTAAAGAATTACAATTTAGCGCAGTTACTCCGGGATCTCGAGACGATTCAAGGACTTAAACGTATCCGTATTTCTTCAATTGAAGCAAGTCAGCTGACGGATGAAGTGATTGATGTCATTGATAAGAGTACAAAGGTTGTTCGGCATCTGCATATTCCGCTTCAATCAGGCAGTGACACAGTCCTGAAACGGATGCGCCGTAAATATACGATGGCTCATTTCTCAGAACGGCTGACTAAACTGCATGCGATCATGCCTGGACTTGCGGTGACGAGTGATGTCATCGTCGGTTTCCCGGGAGAGACTGAAGAGGAGTTTATGGAGACTTATCACTTCATTGAAGCGCATAAATTCTCTGAGCTGCATGTCTTTCCTTATTCTATGCGTACCGGTACTCCGGCAGCACGGATGACCGACCAGATTGATGAAGCTGTCAAAAATGATCGTGTCCATCGTTTAATCAGCCTTTCTGATCAGCTGGCGAAAGAATATGCAAGCAGGTTCGAAGGTGAAGTACTGGAAGTCATTCCAGAGGAGAAAGGTTCCGAGAATGGTCAGCTGATCGGTTACTCTGATAACTATCTGAAAGTGCAGTTTGAAGGCAGTGAAGATCTGATCGGTGAGATCGTCAAGGTTAAAGTGACCGAAGCCGGTTATCCGGTCAACCATGGACAGTTGGTTAAAGTGCTGCCGAAATCAAGACCTGCAGCAATGGCTGGTAAATAAATTCACTATTGACCAGTTAAATCTCTTATATTATAATATTTGAGTACATAGACTTATGCTATGTCTTAATTAGTTCCGTTGATATTTGGAGGGAGGGAAATTTAATGTCTAAAACTGTTGTTCGTAAAAACGAATCTATTGAAGATGCGCTGCGTCGTTTCAAGCGTACAGTTTCTAAAAGTGGTACGATTCAAGATGCGCGTAAACATGAATTCTACGAAAAACCAAGTGTTAAACGTAAGAAGAAATCAGAAGCAGCACGTAAACGCAAATTCAAATAATGTTTGAACTCCCTCAGATATTATTATAGATGAGCACAGGCTTATGCCTGTGCTTTTTTATTTACCTTAAAGTTTTCTTAATTCGTGATGTAAAAGGTTAAAGATATTACCACTTCATGTATAATAAGGATATGGAGGTGACAAGTTTGACACTGTCGTCCTATGAGATGATGTTATTTTTCTTGATGAGCGTTATTTTTTTAACTGCAGTTGCTCAGCTGTATGCTCCGCGCTTTACTGTTTTTGGCTTTATCCTCATACTGGCCAGTCTCGGCTTTGTAGTCCTGACAGGTGTGACAGGCGACCTGGAAATGATTTCGGTGCTTCTTTTTACCGCAGGTGTTGTACTCATGATACTGGAGTTATTTGTTGTGGGTGCCGTTCTGGGAATACTGGGCGCGCTGATGGTTATGGGAAGCTTTCTCCTGATCGGTGAGAATATTTCAAGAATGGCTGTGTTTCTCGCAATTAGTTTGATACTTACAGCAATAGAATGGGTGATAGTGGTGAAGTTCTTTAAAAAGAAGATTCCTTTATTCAGAAATGTGATTCTGACAGACTCAACGTCAAAGGAAGCCGGTTATTCATCTCATGACGACCGAAGCCATCTTGTCGGCCAGAACGCTTTGACGCTGACGCCGCTGCGACCGTCCGGTATCATTGTATTTGACGGCAAGCGGATTGATGCGGTCAGTGAAGGCGCATTTATTGAGAAGGACCGGGAAGTGACCATTATTTTTGTTGAAGGAACAAGAGTAGTAGTAAGAACATTATAATTGGAGGAGTGAACAAGATGGAATTAATCGCTTTACTTGTGATTGCTGGCATTATTCTGGTATTTCTGATGATTTTATTTACATTCGTCCCTGTGGGATTATGGATTTCAGCATTAGCTGCCGGTGTTAAAGTCGGCATCGGCACATTAGTCGGTATGAGACTGCGTCGTGTTTCGCCGAGACGTGTCATTGACCCGCTGATCAAAGCGCATAAAGCAGGTCTGCAGCTCACCACGAATCAGCTGGAGTCCCACTATTTAGCGGGTGGTAACGTCGACCGGGTAGTCGACGCTATTATCGCGGCTCAGCGTGCGGATATCAATCTGCCGTTCGAGCGAGGGGCAGCTATTGATCTTGCCGGTCGTGATGTGCTGGAAGCAGTACAGATGTCGGTTAATCCGAAGGTCATTGAGACGCCGTTCATTGCGGGGGTCGCGATGAACGGAATCGAAGTGAAGGCGAAGGCCCGTATCACAGTGCGTGCCAACATCGAGCGTCTTGTCGGTGGGGCAGGTGAAGAAACAATCGTTGCCCGTGTCGGTGAGGGGATTGTCTCTACCATCGGTTCAAGTCGGTCACATACGTCCGTATTAGAGAACCCGGATATGATCTCTCAGACAGTTCTCGGCAAGGGTCTGGATTCAGGTACAGCGTTTGAAATCCTGTCGATCGATATCGCGGATGTGGATATCGGTAAGAATATCGGTGCCGATCTGCAGACAGAACAGGCGATGGCCGATAAGAACATCGCTCAGGCGAAAGCTGAAGAACGTCGTGCGATGGCCGTGGCACAGGAACAGGAAATGAAGGCCCGCGTTCAGGAAATGAGAGCGAAAGTTGTGGAAGCAGAGGCTGAAGTGCCGCTTGCCATGGCAAAAGCCCTCCAGGAAGGCAATATCGGTGTGATGGATTACTACAATCTGAAGAACATTGAGTCTGATACAGGCATGCGTAATGCCATCAACAAACTGACGGACCAGAGTGAGCCGGCGCCACGCAGAAAGTAGGGGGACCTGAATGTCTATCGGTACAATCGTATTTATTATCGGTATCATTATTACAGTGGGACAGTCTTTATGGGAGAAAAAGAAAAAAGATGACACTGAAGGACCGGTCATCCGTAAGGTCAGGGATTTCGAGCAGCGTGTTCAGACGAATATAGAACGCCTCGAACAGCGCACGACGCTTGACAGGGCTGCGGTGACGCCTGGAGAGAAGACACCTACTGTAAGTCCCCGTGCTGAACGGACTGAGAAAGTTCAGCCGAAAAAACAGGATAAAATTGAGCGGGTGCTGACTGACACACATCTGACCGAACAGCAGAAAGCCCAGCGGTTGGCTGCTATCAAAGAGCAGGATCTGACTGAAGATGCTGGCTTTACATTTGATATCACGAATGAGAATTTAGTTCATGGACTGATTATGGCAGAACTGTTATCTCCGCCAAAATCAAAGCGATAAGAGAGCCGTGCTCTCTTATTTTTTTATGCTAAAATAAAGTGAAGAGGTGAGAATATGAAGTTTCAAAGCCAGATTAATCCGTTGTTTAAGATGATCAGTCTGATACTTGTCTGTCTGCTTATATTCTATTACTTCATCAGTTCCACTCTATTGTTTTCAGTCACATTTCTGCTGACTTGTCTGTTACTTGTCATGCTGCTCAGGGAATACTATAGAATCAGCACAGTTCTGGAAGTGCATCGAGGTCTCAGTCGTATCGATATCGATATCATGCAGATAGAGATGCTGAATGTCGCACTCTATGGCAGTAGACCTGGTGTTGAATTATATTCTGGAGATAAGGACCGGATAGTAGTATTCCCGGTTGAAACGGAACGGTTTGTCAGCATGCTGCTGCATATCAATCCTGATATCTATTTTCAGAATCAGCAGAACCTGGATGCGGTAAGATGCAACTTATAGCGTGCTGTGGTAAATTTAAGATAATCAATGACAAAGGAGTTTTTGAATGCCACATACAATTGATATAGAAGATGTTAACGAGGCACAGGCACTGTTAGGGAATAACGACGAACATATCACTTATCTTGAAGAGACATTTGATGTCAAGATACATACCCGCGGCAGTCAGGTGACTGTCGACGGAGATGATGACAACGTCGAGAAGGCCGAGGCTGTGATCGTTAACTTATTGAAGGTGATTCAAAAAGGGATGAACATCTCCTTAAAAGATGTCCAGTCAGCTGCGCAGATGGCTGAAAAAGGAACAATCAGCTATCTGACGGATCTCTATGATGAAGAGATCACGAAGGATGCATACGGTAAGTCCATCCGTGCGAAAACGATGGGTCAGCGTCTATACGTCCATCAGATCAAGAAAAATGATCTCGTGTTCGGTATCGGCCCGGCGGGTACAGGTAAGACATTCCTCGCCGTCGTGATGGCTGCAAAGAGTCTGAGGGCCGGCAAGGTCAAGCGGATTGTACTGACGCGTCCTGCGGTGGAGGCGGGGGAATCACTCGGCTTCCTGCCGGGCGACCTGAAGGAAAAGGTCGATCCTTACCTTCGTCCGCTTTATGATGGTCTGCATCATGTGCTGGGAGCTGAGCATACGGCGCGTCTGATTGAACGCGGCGTAATCGAAGTGGCACCTCTTGCCTATATGCGTGGACGCACACTGGACGATGCATTCATCATTCTGGACGAAGCGCAGAATACGACGCACGCACAGATGAAGATGTTTCTGACCCGTCTCGGTTTCGGTTCAAAAATGGTCATCACAGGCGATAAGACCCAGATTGATTTGCCGCAGAACACGAAGAGCGGTCTGGTGGAAGCAGAAGCCCGTCTCGGCCATGTGCCGGGAATTGTGATACAGGAATTTGAGGCGAGTGACGTTGTACGTCATCCGCTTGTCGGCAAGATTATTAGAGCATATGAGGGGGAAGAATAATGTTGACAGTTGAATTTATTGATGACAGTCAGACAGTGGATGCCGCCTATCTCCCGGAAGTGGAGGCGCTGCTGCAGTTTGCTGCTGAAGAGGAAGGGATTGTCGATGAGGCTGAAGTCGCTGTGTCCTTTGTGACAGCAGAGGAAATCAGAGCGATCAATCATCAGTACCGTGATAAGGATAGCGTGACAGACGTCATCAGTTTCGCGCTTGAAGAAGGCGAGGATGACTTTCAGGACCCATCTGAAGTGCGTGTACTCGGTGATATCATCATCTGCATCGAACGTGCGCAGGAGCAGGCAGCTGAATATGGGCATTCATTTGAACGCGAGCTCGGTTTTCTGGCTCTGCACGGCCTTCTGCATCTGCTTGGTTATGATCATCTGACAGCAGAAGAGGAAAAGGTCATGTTCGGCCGTCAAGATCAGATTCTATCAGCATATGGGCTGACGCGTGAAGGCTGATGAAGCGGTTCGTTTATCCGCTGCAGGGTTTTCTCACACTGCTGAAAAGAGATGTTAATTTTATCCTGCATCTACTGACAGCGCTGATTGTAATAGGCTTCGGCATGTTTTTCAGGCTGACGACACTCGAGTGGCTGTTTATCATCATCTCCATCTTTTCAGTGCTGATCACGGAAGTGCTGAATACGTCGCTTGAATATGTCGTTGATCTCGTGACAGAGGACTATCATGAGCTGGCCAAGTATGCAAAAGATACTGCCGCATTCGCGGTCGTCCTTGCCAGCATGATGAGTGCACTGATCGGTCTCATTATTTTCTTGCCCTATATTCTGATGCTATTTTATTAAGGAGGAATTAAAATGGAATTTAACCGGGAATGGTTACATGAAGTACGTCACGCGCAGAGCAAAGCTTACACACCTTACTCCAGATTCAACGTAGGGGCCTATCTGCTGGCTAAAGACGGACAGGCTTTTCACGGCTGTAATGTCGAGAATGCGGCATACGGCGAAGCGATCTGTGCTGAAAGAACGGCCCTGGTCTCTGCAATAGCACAGGGGTATAAGCCCGGGGATTTCGCTGCGATTGTTGTGACGACAGATGCGGATGAACCCTCTTCGCCGTGCGGTGCCTGCAGACAAGTGTTAAAAGAACTATGTGACGATGATATGCCTGTCTATATGACAAATCCAGCAGGGGATATCATCGAAAGAACGGTGGCAGAACTACTGCCGCTCGGTTTCTCAGGAAAGGACTTGGATTAATGACAGAATTTAAATCAGGGTTTGTTGCGATCATCGGACGGCCTAACGTAGGTAAATCTACTTTTATGAACAGAGTGCTGGGGCAGAAGGTGGCCATCATGTCCGACAAAGCCCAGACAACAAGAAACAAAGTCCAGGGTGTCCTCACAACAGAGGATGCACAGATCATCTTTATCGATACGCCGGGTATCCATAAGCCGAAACACGTACTCGGTGATTATATGATGAAAGTCGCGAAAAATACACTTCGTGAAGTCGACGCCATTCTTTTTATGATCAATGTAGAAGAGAGTATCGGGCGTGGTGATGAGTTTATAGTTGATATGCTGAAGAACACGAAGACACCGGTCTTTCTCGTCCTGAACAAGATCGATCTGATTCACCCGGATCAGCTGATCAGTGAGATAGAGAAGTATAAGGATCTGCTGCCGTTCGCAGAAATCGTACCGATCTCTGCACTGCAGGGCAATAACGTTGACCGGCTTGTAGAAGTCATCAGCGGCTACTTACCGGCAGGACCGATGTATTATCCTAAGGACCAGATCTCAGATCATCCGGAGCACTTCATTGTCGCTGAGCTCATCCGTGAGAAGGCCCTTCATCTGACCAGTCAGGAAATTCCGCATGCCATCGGTGTCAATGTAGAGAAGATGCTGCGTGAGGATGACGAGAAAGTCAAAGTGGAAGCAACTATCTACGTGGAACGCGATTCCCAGAAAGGGATTGTCATCGGTAAGCAGGGGAAGATGCTGAAGGAAATCGGTATTCGGGCACGTCAGGATATTGAGCGGCTGCTCGGTTCTAAAGTTTATCTGGAGCTGTGGGTTAAAGTGCAGAAAGACTGGCGCAACAAACCGAACTTCATCAGACAGATCGGCTACCGTGAAGACGAGTATTAATGCTGAATAAAGTGAATGGTATCGTCCTGAGACGTGTGCCATACGGTGATTCGCATCTGATTATCACTTTTCTTGCCGAACATGGCCGCAAGATTGCAGTGATGGCGAGAAATGCCAGGAAATCAAAGAAGTTCGGTTCAGCGCTGGACTTATTCTACGAGAACCTGTTTATTTTCTCACAGTTTAGGGGAATGGGCACATTGACGTCGGTGGATACCATCAGCAGCCATTATGTGCTGCGCAGTGACATTCACAGGCTGACTTACGCGCAGTATATCGCTGAACTGATTGACAGAGCGATTGAAGAAGACGAAGAGAATAAATACTGCTATCAGCTCCTGAAGTTTGGGCTGGATAAGATGACGGAAGGGCATCAGCCGGCAGTGGTCGCCCTGATCGTCAGCCTGAAGCTGATGCCGTTATACGGTTATAAACCGAACTTCTATATGAGTGAAGTGGACCAGTCTACTGATGCGAAGACATTCACTGCTTATTCATTTAAATATAACAGTGTGATTACAACTGCCCAGATAGAGCACGACCCGCATGCCATCCGTCTATCTAACCGCAGCCTGTACCTGCTTAATCTGCTTGCGGAACTGCCGCTTGACCAGTTCAGCCATATTGCAATACAGGATGACACGGTCAGAGTCATGGAGCAGCTGGTCTTCAGACTCTATGATGAGTTCACAGGTGTCTATCTGAAATCAAGAAAAATACTGGAACAGCTGAACTGATGACCCATCAGAAAACCGCCGCTATCATTTGATAGCGGCGGTTCTTATTTGGATAAGGTTAAAATTTAACTTTCTCTGCTAAGAAGCTTTTCACTTCTGAAATCGGCATACGGATCTGCTCCATCGTGTCACGGTCGCGGACTGTCACCTGATTATCTTCCAGTGAATCGAAGTCGAACGTGATGCAGTACGGCGTACCGATCTCGTCCTGACGACGGTAACGTTTACCGATCGACTGACTTTCGTCGAAGTCGATATTGAAATCACTGCTTAATTCCTCGAATACTTTTAGCGCGTCCTGGGATAATTTTTTGCTGAGGGGCAGGATGGCTGCTTTATAAGGAGCCAGTGCTGGATGGAACCGCAGGACTGTACGGGTATCATCACCTTCAAGCTGCTCTTCAGTATATGCATCACATAGGAAGGCGAGCGTCACACGGTCAGCACCCAGTGAAGGTTCAATACAGTACGGTACGTATTTCTCATTTGCTTCCTGGTCGTGATAGCTGAAGTCATCGCCTGAATGCTCCATATGTTTCTTCAGGTCAAAGTCAGTACGGCTCGCAATACCCCATAACTCACCCCAGCCGAACGGGAATTTGTATTCGATATCCGTTGTCGCATTTGAGTAGTGAGAGAGTTCATCAGCATCGTGGTCACGGAGACGCATATTCTCTTCGTGCACACCCAAAGTAATCAACCAGTTCGCTGCGAAGTCCTTCCAGTAGTTCTGCCATTCAATTTCAGTGCCTGGTTTACAGAAGAATTCAAGTTCCATCTGTTCGAACTCACGTGTACGGAATGTGAAATTACCTGGTGTGATCTCATTACGGAATGATTTACCGATCTGACCGATACCGAATGGTAATTTTTTGCGCATAGAACGCTGGACATTTTTGTAATTGACGAAGATGCCTTGCGCTGTCTCAGGACGCAGGAAGATTTCATTTGTGGAAGATTCTGTGACACCCTGGAACGTCTTGAACATCAGATTGAACTGGCGAATATCCGTATAGTCGTGCGCCCCACATTCAGGACAGTCGATGTTCTTCTCATCAATCAGACGTTTCATCTCATCGAAGCTCAGGCCGTCTGCTACGAAGCGGTCATCTTCCTGCTGCATGACATCTTCAATCAGTTTGTCAGCACGGTGACGGGCTTTACACTGTTTACAGTCAATCATCGGGTCGTTGAAGTTGGATAAGTGACCACTTGCCTCCCATGTTTTTGGGTTCATCAGGATCGCTGCATCAAGACCCACGTTATAAGGCGACTGCTGGATGAATTTCTGCCACCAGGCTTTTTTAACGTTATTCTTTAATTCGATTCCAAGCGGACCATAGTCCCATGTGTTTGCAAGACCACCGTAGATCTCACTGCCGGGAAAGACAAAGCCACGGTGTTTAGCTAAAGTAACAATCGTTTCCATATTTGTCATAATCATGACCTCCAATTATATTTTCAAGCGGATAAAAAAAGTCCCAAGGCATCATATGCCTTGGGACGAGTATATTTACCCGCGGTTCCACCCAAATTAGTGTTTCCACTCATCTTTGTTATTCATCTGATCAGGCCAAATAATTGTTAAGCTTGCACCATCCTTAACTCGCTTATTAAAAATATAACATGTTTGATGGACCAGAACAATATTTAAGTGAGATTCGTTGTCATTAAGATATTTAAGTCGTATAATACATTTATCTAACTATGTCTACCTGGGGGGTGTTCTATATCGAACTGAATCAACGACAGAACAAGATTCTGCAGATCGTCAAAAACAACGGCCCCATCACAGGTGAAAAAATTGCGGAGCAGCTGAACTTAACACGCGCGACTTTACGACCAGACCTGGCCATTCTGACCATGGCAGGCTTTCTGGATGCAAGGCCACGCGTCGGTTATTTTTATACAGGTAAATCAAGTACTCAGCTGCTGTCAGATTCAATCAAGAAGTTTTACGTCAAGGACTTTCAGTCGCTGCCGTCAGTCATCTCAGAAGACATTTCTGTCTATGAGGCGATTGTCAAAATGTTTATAGATGATGTCGGTACGTTATTTATACTGAATGAGAAAAAAGAGCTTGTCGGTGTCTGTTCCAGAAAAGATCTGCTCCGAGCGACAATGGGCGGCCAGGATATTCATACCACGCCTGTCCATATCATCATGAGCCGCATGCCCAATATTGCTGTTGTCTTTCCGGATGACCTTCTGATATATGCCGCAAATCTGCTGATCGACCGCGAAATTGATTCTCTGCCGGTCGTCATACAGAAAGGGACAGCATTTGAAGTTACTGGCCGCATTACGAAGACAACTATTACCCGTGCTTTTGTAGCACTGATAGAAGATGAATAGGAGAGTAAATATGGATGAAATCAGATTGATTATTGCTTCAGACTCTGTCGGTGAAACAGCAGAACTGGTGACTAAGGCCTGCACTTCACAGTTCAATCAGTTAGGTAAAGCACTGGAAATTGTCAGATTACCTTATATTGAGACAAACGAAAACGTGGATGAAGTGATTGCGATTGCAAGAGAACAGCAGTCTATCGTCATCTATACGCTCGTTAAACCGAAGATAAGAGCATACATGAAGGCACAGCTTGAACAGTATAATCTGGACTACGTTGATATCATGGGACCTTTGATGATGATTCTGACAGAACAGCTGAATGAATCACCGCTCAATGAACCAGGTGTCGTCCATAAGCTGGATGAAGATTACTTCAAGAAGATAGAAGCGATTGAGTTTGCCGTTAAATATGATGATGGACGTGATCCGAGAGGCTTACCGAAGGCTGATATTGTTCTGGTCGGCGTCTCGCGAACATCAAAGACGCCGCTGAGTCAGTATCTTGCACATAAGCGTTTCAAAGTGATGAATGTGCCGCTCGTTCCTGAAGTTGATCCGCCGGGACTACTGTTCGAAATCGATCCGGCAAAATGTATTGCACTGAAGATCGATCCTGAAAAACTGAACGCTATCAGAAAAGAAAGACTGGTGCAGCTCGGGCTGAATGATGACGCAAGTTACGCACAGGATCAGCGGATCCATGCCGAGCTCGAATACTTTGAAAAAATAGTCTCACGGATAGGCTGCCCTGTTATCGATGTCTCCAATAAGGCAATCGAGGAGACAGCGAATGAAATCATTAAGATTGTCACGTCAAACAAAAGCTTTAAGTTATAAGAGGGTGACAAATTGCAGATCAAGCAGGAAATAATTAACGAGATCAGGGAGAAGAATGACATTCTCAGTCTGGTCAGCCAATATGTGAAATTAGAAAAAAGGGGACGAAACTATATCGGTTTATGTCCCTTTCATGATGAAAAAACACCTTCATTTTCCGTCTCGCCTGAAAAGCAGATCTGTCATTGTTTCGGCTGTAAAAAGGGCGGAAATGTTTTTCAGTTTTTAGAGCAGATAGAGAACATCACCTTTGTTGAAGCGGTCAGACGTCTTGGTGAGAATGTGGGCATTGAAGTTGAGTCGGATCAGAAGGTCGTTGTCGCAAATGATAATATGAAGATGATTGAGATGCACGAGCTGCTCAGGGATTATTACCATTATGTGCTGAAGGCGGTCAAGGAAGCGGAACCTGCCCTTCAGTATCTGTATGACCGCGGCTTCACAGAAGAACTCATCAATCAGGAGAAAATCGGTTATAGTCCGGATATCAGCCATTTTGCCAATGATTTTCTTGAAAAAAGAGGCTTTGATAAGGCGCTCGCTTACGAAGCAGGGCTCCTATCAAGAAATGAGGAGAACTTCACCTATTACGACCGGTTCCGTGACCGCATCATGTTTCCAATCAATAATGCACAGGGTCATACGGTCGGTTTTTCCGGCAGAACGTATCAGAACCAGGAGCCTAAATATCTGAACAGTCCTGAAACGCCTATATTTCAGAAGAGACAGCTGCTGTATCATCTTGACATTGCACGGAAAGCAATCCGTAAACAGGATGAAGTGCTCCTGCTTGAAGGCTTCATGGATGTCATCAAAGTAAACGAAGCCGGACTCACGAATGCCATAGCGACCATGGGGACTGCGCTCAGTCGTGAACATCAGCTGCAGCTTAAGAAGCTGGCGGGAAACATCACTTTGATGTTTGATGGCGATAAAGCCGGGATAGAAGCCACTCTTAATGTTGGTGAGACATTGCTCGCTGCCGGCACAAATGTTTATGTTGTACCTTTACGAACCGGTATGGACCCCGATGAGATGATCAAAGCAATGGGCCGTGAAAAGTTTGTGAGTTATGTCAATCACAATAAAATTGCTTTTGTCAGCTACAAAATGCGCCAGATGTCCCGGGAGGTCACCTCAAACGATCTTGTCTATGAACAGAAGCTGAATGAGATACTGCAGGATATCGGACGCGTCAAATCATCTGCCATGCGTAAAAAAATATTGCATGAAGCAAGTGAATTGTTTAAAGTGGACTTTGACAGTCTTAATTTTGAAGTCGCGAAATATGTGCCGCATCGTCATGAAACAGCTGCCCCTGTGCAGAATGTTATCTATTCAAAGCAGGAACGGGCAGAGCGGATTGTACTTAAGCACTTTTTCTCTGATAAGGCCCTATATCATAAGATGTATGATGAAATAACAGATGAACATTTTAAAAAGCCGTCTCATCAGGCGATATATCATGCTCTATCAGGGTATTATGACATAGAGGAACATTTCAGCATCAGCCAGTTTCTTTCTTTTGTTCAGGATCATGCGCATAGTGACGTCATCTCGATTGATAATATGGAGATCAACGAACATCCTTCACTGGATGAGATCAATGACTATCTCTATGTGATACATACTGAACAGAAAGAGCAGCATGAGCTTCAGAATTTGAAGAAGGAACTGAACGAGGCCATTGCAGCAGGTGATATTGATAGGAGAAATCAGCTGCTGCAGCAGATCATTATTTTTAATCGACAGAAGAAACAGTAGTAATACGAGGAGGCAGTGTGTATGGCAAGTAAAAAGAATGTTAAAAGTGTGCCTGATGTGGCATTGACATTAGATCAGATAAAAGCACAGTTAATTGAGACAGGTAAGAAAAATGGTCAGCTCAGCCATGAAGAGATTGCAGATAAACTGCAGAACTTTGAGATGGATGCTGATATGATGGATGAATTCTTCGAGGCCATTGCGGAGAATGATATTTCACTGATCAACGAAAAGGACGCACAGGATACAGATGAAAAATTGAATCTGAGTGATTTATCTGCTCCTCCTGGAGTGAAGATCAATGACCCTGTGCGTATGTATCTGAAAGAAATCGGCCGTGTCAATCTGTTGAGTGCAGCAGAAGAGATAGAGCTTGCTAAACGGATTGAGCAAGGAGATGAGGAAGCGAAAGCACGTCTCGCTGAAGCTAACCTGCGTCTTGTAGTCAGTATCGCTAAACGTTATGTCGGGCGTGGGATGCTGTTCCTTGACCTGATTCAGGAAGGGAATATGGGTCTGATCAAAGCCGTGGAGAAGTTTGATTTCACAAAAGGTTTCAAATTCTCTACTTATGCAACGTGGTGGATCCGTCAGGCTATCACCCGTGCTATAGCTGACCAGGCGAGAACAATTCGTATTCCGGTTCATATGGTAGAGACGATCAATAAACTGATCCGTGTGCAGCGACAGTTACTGCAGGATCTGGGCCGTGACCCGTCACCAGAGGAGATCGGTGAGGAGATGGACCTGCCACCTGAAAAAGTACGTGAAATCCTTAAAATCGCACAGGAACCGGTGTCCCTTGAAACGCCTATCGGTGAAGAGGATGATTCTCATTTAGGTGATTTCATTGAAGATCAGGATGCGCAGAGTCCTGCTGATCACGCAGCTTATGAGCTTCTGAAAGAGCAGCTTGAGGATGTACTGGATACACTGACAGACCGCGAGGAAAATGTGCTGCGTCTGCGCTTTGGTCTGGACGATGGCCGTACCCGTACACTTGAAGAAGTAGGAAAGGTATTTGGTGTGACGCGGGAACGTATTCGCCAGATTGAAGCAAAAGCACTGCGCAAGCTTCGCCATCCATCAAGAAGTAAACGTCTGAAAGACTTTATGGATTAAAAGTTGTGAAAAGACTTTGACAATGTGCTTTTTTAATATAAAATAGATATGTATATGGTCAATATAAAGGGAGGCAAAATCAATGAATCGTAATCCAGTTGTTCCATTCTTATTAATCCTGCTTATGGGCGTAGGTTTAATTTTCTTCATGTCAGCAGAAGGTGCTAACAAAGAAAAAGAAGGTGCTGAAGGCGGAGAAGGTGCAGCGAAGACTGAACAGAAATTCGATGCGGCTGCATTCGCTAAAGATAACTGTACGTCTTGTCATGGACAGAACCTTGAAGGAGCTATGGGTCCTAAATTAGCGGGTATCTCTAAAGATGATGCTGAAGTTAAGAAAATCATCCGTGAAGGTAAAGGCGCAATGCCGGCTCATGACGAATCAGTCATCGCTGACAAAGATTTAGATACGCTTGTTAAATACCTGAAAGACGGCGCAAAATAATAAAAATTAAAAATCTTTTGCTGAGGCAAAAGATTTTTTTGTTAGGAGCATTTTATGATTGGTAATAGATTACTGAAAGTGGCAGAATATGTGAAGGGAGAGCGCATGGCTGATATCGGTTCAGATCATGCATATCTGCCTATTCATTTAGTGAGCAGCGAGCAGATTTCATATGCTGTGGCAGGAGAAATTGTGGACGGCCCGTTCCAGGCGGCTGCTAAGAATGTTGCCAGCCATGGACTCAGTGGACGGATCAGCGTCCGTAAAGGCTCAGGGCTTGAAGTCATTGAGAAGGGAGAAGTGGACTGTATCACCATCTGCGGAATGGGGGGACCTCTGATCAGTGATATCCTTTTGACTGGAAGCAAAAAACTGGCTGACAAACCCCGGCTGATTCTGCAGAGCAATATTCATTCAGCGGCTGTACGCAACGCTTTGATGAAGCTCGGTTATCAGATCATTGCAGAGGATATCATCAAAGAAAAGAAGCATATTTATGAGATTATGGTCGCTGAAGCAGGTGAGATGCAGCTCAGTGACGCGGAGATGAAATTCGGTCCCTATCTGCTCAAGGAACAGAATGAAACCTTCAATGAGAAATGGCAGAAGGAATATCTGCATCTGCAGCGCATCGAGCAGACGATTATAGATAAACCGGCTCAGCAGGAAAAACTGCAGGAGATTGAAGCACAGCTGAAACTTTATCAGGAGGCGATTCATTTTGCGAATCAGAGAATTACTGCAACTGATCAATCATCACATTCCGTTCGCTAAGGCAGAGGACTGGGATAACGTCGGACTACTGATCGGTGATAAAGACAAAGACATTACCGGTATACTGACGACTCTTGACTGTACCCTTGAAGTTGTTAAAGAAGCAGCTGAAAAAAACTGTAATACGATCATTGCTCATCATCCGCTTATTTTCTCAGGTATCAAACGGATTGAGAACACGGGGTACGGGGCAGTCATGCATGCACTGATTAAAAACGATATCAATCTGATCGCCATGCACACCAATCTCGATGCCTATAATCACGGCGTCAGTGCCATGATAGCCGACAAGATAGGAATGACGAACCAGCAGATTCTGCTGCCCGGGCAGCAGGAGATGGCGAAGCTGCAGGTCTTTGTGCCGGAAGCGCATGCGGACGCGCTTAAAAGTGCCTTAAGTGAGGCAGGCGTCGGGCAGATCGGTGACTACAGCGATTGCTTCTTTCAGCTGGAAGGGAAAGGCCAGTTCAAACCGAATGAGCAGGCGAACCCGTTTACCGGCAAGCGGAATAAGCTTGAGATAGTAGATGAGCTGAAGCTTGAGTGTGTCTTCCAGCCTGAGCGTCAGGCTGCAGTTGAAGAAGCGGTGCACGCTGCGCATCCATACGAGGAACCCGCTTATGATATCTATCGCTACAAAGTCAAGGATACGTTTGGAACAGGCATTAAAGGTGAACTTGAAGGCAGTGTCGTGCTGAAGGACTGGCTGCCGGAACTGAAGGCAAAACTGGGTATATCCACATTGAAACTAATCGGGGATATTGAAAAGGAAGTCAGAACAATCGGTATTATCAGCGGAGCAGGTGTAAGTTATGGACAGGATGTCAAGCATCATGATATCGATTTATTCCTGACAGGGGACATCAAATATCACGAAGCACATGACCTGTTGATGATGGGACTGACAACTGCTGATATCGAGCATTATTCTGAAAATGTCATGAAAGAAGGACTGAAAGAACTGCTTGAGTCTTTCACCGATGAACTGAGCATACAGGCTTCGACGGTCTCAACAGACCCTTTTACAGCTATTTAAAAAGACATTCGCCACTCGGCGAATGTCTTTTATAATATCTGAACAGGTTTAGGTTTTTTGATCTTAGGAAGAATCTTCTCTGTTGGAACTGAAGAAGATAGTGGTAATGCACCAGGCGCTGCCGGGTCATATTGAGAGATAAAATCAATGACTTCCTTGACAATCGGCGTCGGTGTTGAGGCTCCTGCTGTGATGGCAACTGTCTTCTTGCCGTCCAGCCATTCAAGATTCAGTTCACTGATGTCTGAGATGCGATAAGCTTCTGTATGGGCGATCTCCTGAGAGACTTGCGCCAGACGGTTTGAGTTATTGCTTTTCGGATCACCGACAACAATCAGAAGATCAGCCTGATCAGCCTGATCAGCCACAGCCTCCTGACGAACCTGAGTCGCAAGACAGATTTCCTTATGCACTTCAATGTGCGGGAATTTCTTCTGCAGTTCAACCATCAAGTGTGAGACATCCCACTGTGACATCGTGGTCTGATTCGTGACAACGAGTTTATAGTCTTTCAGATCTTCGCTCAGTCTGATGATATCCTCCTGGTTCTCAACCAGATGAACGATATCAGGTGCGACACCGACAGCACCTTCCGGTTCCGGATGCCCCTTCTTGCCGATATAGATGACGTGATAACCTTCAGCTTTCTTGCTGCGGATCAGGGCATGTGTATTCTCAACATCCGGGCATGTCGCATCGATACAGACCAGTCCTTTTTCCTTGGCGCGGGCTTTGACTTCAGGTGAGACACCATGAGCCGTGAAGATTACCGTGCCTGAGTCAATCTGTTCCAGGATTTCAAGACGATTAGGTCCGTCAAGCGTGATGATGCCGTCGTTTTCAAATGCGTCGGTGACATGCTTGTTATGAACGATCATGCCGAGTATATATATGGGACGTGGCAGGTTTTTATCGAGTGATGCATTGCGGGCGATGACCATTGCATCCACGACACCGTAACAGTAACCACGTGGCGTTATTTTAATGATATCCATGAGGAAACCTCCTTTTGTTCCTAGTATAGCAAACTTTGGGTAACCAATTAAACTATCTTTAACCGGAACTTTCCGCTATAATACTAAGGATGAAGAAATAAAGGAGGATAACAATGGCTAAACATCCATTTGAAAATTTTGAACTTTCATCTGAATTAATAGAAGCGGTGAAAGATCTTAATTTCGATCAGCCCACTGAAATCCAGAGACGCGTCATTCCGAAGTTAATGAGAGGAATCAACTTAATCGGTCAGTCACAGACGGGGACAGGTAAATCACATTCATTCCTGCTGCCATTAATCGATAAAATTGATGCAGCTGTACATGAACCACAGGTGATCATTTTAGCGCCGACAAGAGAGCTTGCGAAGCAGTTATACGATGCAGCGCAGCACTTACTGTCATTTAAAGAGGGTATCAAGGCAGGGCTGTATATCGGCGGCACAGACAAACAGAAGGATATCCAGAAATCAAGAATTGAACCACAGCTTGTCATCGGTACACCTAACCGTATCAATGATATGGCTAGAGAGAATGCCCTCCATCTGCATCTCGCAAAGTCCATCGTCATCGATGAAGCGGATCTGATGATCGACCTCGGCTTTATGCCGACCGTCGATTTTATCGCCTCACGTTTAGGGGAGGATGCTCAGTTAGCTGTCTTCTCTGCCACTATTCCTAAGGCACTGCATCCGTTCCTGAACAAATATCTGACGCAGCCTGAGTTTGTCGAGATTGACCCGACTGAAAAGACAAATAAAAACATTGAATTCTATCTCGTTCCAACTAAAAGTAACGACAAGAAAGAGAAACTGGTTGAAGTCATGGCAACCATCAATCCGTATCTCTGTATTATCTTCGCGAACAGCCGTGAACGTGCCGATGAAGTCCTGAATCACTTAGCTGAGCAGGGCATCAAGGCAGGCGTCATTCATGGTGGTCTGACGCCACGTGAGCGCGTGCAGCAGATGAAGCGGATCAAGCAGCTCGACTTCCAGTTCGTTGTCGCATCAGACCTTGCCTCCCGCGGAATCGATATTGAAGGGGTCAGCCATGTCATCAACTACGATATCTCTCAGGATATCGACTTCTTTACACACCGCGTCGGTCGTACAGGACGCGGAAACTACAAGGGGACAGCGATCACCCTTTACACACCGGAAGAGGAAGATCTCATCAACCAGATCGAGAAGAAAGGTTTCACATTCATTCATGCGGACACGAAGTCCGGTGAACTGAAGGAGATCAAGGACCGTACACAGCGTTCCGGCCGTAAGAAACAGGAAGACAATATTGAACAGAAACTGAAACATAAAGTGAAGAGCAAGAAAAAAGTGAAGCCTGGCTACAAACGTAAATTCCGTTATGAGCTGGACCAGCTGAAACGTAACGAGAAGAAATCATTTGCGAAGCGACGCAACAAAGAAGCCAGAAAGAAATAGGAGGGATCTTGATGTTGATTGGTTCACATGTATCGATGAGCGGCAGGAAAATGCTGCTCGCGGCATCTGAAGAAGCTGCATCATACGGCGCCTCTACCTTTATGATCTATACAGGCGCACCTCAGAACACGCGCCGTAAACCGATTGAGGACCTGAATATCGAAGCGGGCCTCCAGCATATGAAGGACAACGGCCTGTCGAGCATCGTCGTCCATGCGCCTTATATCATCAATATGGCGAATACGGTCAAACCGGAAGTGTTTGAACTCGGTGTGGAATTCCTGCAGAAGGAAATCGAGCGGACTGAAGCACTCGGAGCAAAGGATATCGTCCTGCATCCAGGTGCGCATGTCGGCGCCGGTGAGGACGCAGGCATCCGGAAAATCATCGAGGGACTCAATGAAGTGCTGACGAACGATAATGATGTCCGTATCGCTCTTGAGACGATGGCAGGTAAAGGCTCTGAATGCGGCAAGACTTTTGAGGAACTGGCGCAGATTATTGACGGCGTCACCAATAATGAACGCTTATCCGTCTGTTTTGATACTTGTCACGTCCATGATGCAGGCTACGATATCATCAATGACCTTGACGGTGTGCTGCAGGAATTCAATCAGATTGTCGGTCTTGACCGAATCAAGGTGCTGCATGTCAATGACAGTAAAAATGTTCGAGGTGCCCGTAAGGACCGACACGAGAACTTTGGCTTCGGTGAGATCGGCTTTGATGCGCTGCAACGTGTCATAAATCATAAAGCTTTCGCGGAAATACCGAAAATTCTTGAGACACCGTATGTCGGTGAAGATAAAAAGAACAAGAAACCGCCTTATCGTTTCGAGATTGAGATGATAAGGAGCGGGCAGTTTGATTCGACATTACTCGATAAAATTTTAAACCAGTAAACTTTCTGCGCAGGGACGATATGTCGTCCTTGCGTTTTCATTACGATTTACATTATCATAAAGAGTATTGGTGAACGGAGAGGTGAAAGATGGAACCTGTATTTGAAATTAAACATGTGGACTATCGTTATCCTGATAAACGTGCGCTGCATGATATCAGTCTGAAGATATTTCCGGGTGACTTCCTGGCAATCGTCGGACCGAACGGCTCCGGCAAATCAACGTTACTTAAACTCATTCTCGGCATATTGCCGCTGCAGTCAGGGGAGATCCTGGTGAACGGCAAACCATTATCCCAGAAGAAATCTGAACGTATCGGCTATGTCTCGCAGAAAGCAAATGCAGGGAACACAGGTTTTCCTGCTTCAGTCAGAGAAGTCATCATGAGCGGATTGATTCAGGAGAAGAAACTATTCCAGCGTTTCTCAAGAAACGACCGCGAGCGCGTGGATCAGCTGATGGTACGGCTGAATATCACGCATCTTGCTGCTAAGAATATCTCTCAGCTGTCAGGGGGCCAGCAGCAGCGTGTCTTTATCGCCAGAGCGCTGGTCTCTAATCCCAGTATTCTGATACTGGATGAACCGACAGTCGGCATAGATGCAAAACACGTTGCTGAGTTCTATCAGCTCCTGACTCAGCTGAAAGATGAGGGTATCACGATCCTGATGGTGACGCATGATATCGGCGTTGTCGCGGATACTGCGACCAATGTCGCCTGTCTGAATCAGCACCTGCATTTCCACGGCACCGTGCAGCAGTTCAAATCACTCGACGAAGTGGAAATCTCGAAGATCTACGGACATCCTGTGCAGTTCGTCGACCATAATCATGCCAGGGAGTGCTGTTTATGATTGATGCGTTACTGAACTTCGATTTTATGCGTTATTCATTCTTATGCGGTATGCTGATCGGGGTGCTCGCACCGCTTATCGGCACGTTTATTGTGGTCAGAAGACTGTCACTGATTGCTGACGCCCTCAGTCATGTGACGCTCGGCGGCATTTCATTCGGGATGCTTGCTGCTAAGTGGTTAGCGCCGGCAGTCATCAATCCCATCTGGTTCGGTATTCTGTTCTCGGTGACGGGCGCGCTGCTGATTGAACGTCTGAGAAGCGTCTATAAGCATTATCAGGAGCTGTCGATTCCGATCATCATGTCGCTCGGTATCGGTCTGAGTGTGGTCTTTATCTCGCTCGCTGACGGTTTTAATCAGGACCTGTTCGGTTATTTATTCGGCAGTATCAGCGCTGTCACATTGACGGATTTATTGACGATACTGCTGATTTTTGTCATTGTGCTTGCTTTCATCTTCTTGTTATATAAGGAGTTATTCGTTCTATCATTTGACGAGGAGTATGCACAGATCATCGGAGTACCGAGATTTCTCCATATTTTATTTATGCTGATGGTGGCGCTCGTCATCTCTGCTTCTATGAGAGTCGTTGGAATTCTGTTAGTCAGCAGTCTGATCACGCTGCCGGTCGCGAGCGCCATGCGCTTTGCTCGCGGGTACAAGGCTCTTATGCTCTGGAGTGTGATATTCGGTGAGGTGTCTGTTATTTTAGGGCTGGTGCTTGCATTCTATCTTAATATCTCGCCCGGCGGTGTCATTGTCCTGCTGCTCATTATCATTTTACTCGGTGCTATTTTCTATCAGAAGAAACGTGAAGAAGGAGGGTCAGCCGATGAAAATTGATGAAGCCATTCAGATTTTAAAGGATAACGGTTATAAATATACGGATAAAAGACGTGATATGATTACAATACTTGCTGAAGAAAATAAGTATATCACAGCGAAACAGATTCAGTACCGGATGTATGAGACTTATCCCGGTATCTCTTTTGATACGGTCTACCGTAATCTGCACCTTTTTTCAGAGCTCAGTATCATAGAAGCGACGGAATGGAATAACGAAAAGCAGTTCAGATTATCCTGTACGACGCATCACCATCATCACTTTATCTGCGAGACATGCGGACAGACGAAAGTCATTGACCACTGTCCGATTGATATCTTCAAATCAGAACTGCCTGGTGTAGAGGTCAAGTCTCATAAAATCGAATTATACGGCTTATGCGAGAGATGTCAGTAAAAAAGGAAGCTACCAGCCCAGCCGGTAGCTTCCTTTTATAATGTGCTGAGAACTTTCTTTGCTTCGTCCCATGTAAAAACGCGGTGAATATTTTCAGGTAATGCTGCCTGGTTATACGGTGTGTCAAAGAGAACTACAGGTATGTCCAGTTCCTCATGGATGGCAATCGCATTATCGAGCTTATCCTCGAAGAAGACATCCACTTCTAAGTTACGTGCCGTCTCTATCTTGTCATGACTGCCTGTCAGTTCAATATGGTGAAAAGGAACATCATATTTGGCAAACCAGTCTGCTGTCACTTGATCCAGATAATCGTAGCGGGCACTGATGTAGACAAGCTCATACTGAGCTGACCATTCCTTTAAGACGGGCAGGGCGCCCTCTGCAATCGGAGAGTGCGTATAGATTTCTTCCTGATTGGCCATAAACCAGTCGTACATCTCTGCATCAGACTTACCGAGAACAACGCCCAGGTCATAAGCTGTAATATCCTCATATCTCAGATGGGCATCAAATGATTTCTGCAGATAGGGAACAAGAGAAGTGGGACAGGTGACTGTCCCGTCTATATCGATGCCAAGTCTTTTAATTTGTTGCAAGTTCTTCAGCCTGCTTCTTATAGTATTCCTCAGCGAGTCTATCGATTTCTTTTTTCAGTTCTTCAACCATTGTCTCTTCAGGGACTTTGCGCACTGTCTTGCCTTTCATGAAGAGGAGACCTTCGCCGCGGGCACCTGCAATGCCGATATCTGCCTCACGTGCTTCCCCCGGTCCATTGACGGCACAGCCGAGAACAGCGACTTTCAGCGGTGCCTTGATTGTAGAAATATAGTCTTCCACTTCATTGGCGATCGAGATAAGGTCGATCTCAATACGGCCGCACGTCGGACATGAGATCAGTGTCGCAGCATTGCTTGCCAGTCCAAATGATTTAAGCAGCTCACGAGCCACCTTCACTTCTTCAACCGGGTCTGCTGACAACGAGACACGTAATGTATTGCCGATACCGAGACTCATGATCGCACCGAGACCTGCAGCAGATTTTACGGTTCCTGCGAACAACGTACCGCTTTCTGTGATACCTAAGTGAAGCGGGTAGTCGAATGCTTTTGCTGCTTTCGTATAAGCTTCGATTGCAAGGGAAACGTCACTCGCTTTCATGGAGACGATGATATCGTGGAAATCGAGGTCTTCCAGGATCTTGATATGATGAAGAGCACTTTCAACCATACCGTCAGCTGTTGGATAGCCGTATTTCTTCAGAATATGCTTTTCAAGTGAACCTGCATTGACACCGATCCGGATAGGAATCCCTTTCGCTTTACATGCTTTGACGACTTCCTCCACTTTCTCACGACGACCGATATTGCCTGGATTGATCCGGATTTTATCAGCGCCGCCTTCGATAGCGAGCAATGCCAGCTTATAGTCGAAGTGAATATCGACGACAAGTGGGATATCAATCTGTTTTTTGATCTCAGCGATTGCGAGCGCATCCTCTTCCTTAGGGCATGCAACACGGACAACCTGACAGCCTGCTTCTTCAAGTCGTTTGATCTCAGCGACTGTAGCTTTGACATCATGCGTCTTAGTCGTTGTCATACTTTGAATGATAAGCTCATTGGAGCCACCAATGGTGAGATTGCCGACTTTAACAGGTCGTGTATTACTTCTATGTGTGATTTCAGACATGATGATGTCTCCTTTTTTATGAATTGACGTGCTTTTTCTTCGCGGGCAGGTGATAGACTGCCAGGCAAGTAAGTAACGTTATTATACACCATGACAGCGGGTAGGTTAAAGCATTCGGTATCATAAGGCCGAGATATTGAATCAGTACAGGTGCTGTCAGTAAAAATGTCATGATTTTCAGCCATGTCATGTATCGTGATTTTCGGCTGCATAGTCTGGCTATAAGATGAGCGGTGAGACTGATGAATGTCAGTTTAACAAGAAGTAGAAAGAGCTGAATAGTGATAAGTGCGAGACAGAGCAGCATGAAATAAAAATAAACTGAACCTGTATAAGCGGAAAGTGTGGATACCAGGGACTCCCGGTCAGAGATGGTGCTGACATTATGGTAGGATATAGGGTCGATACCGTTGATATGGATTTTCTCCTTACTGAATGTGAATAGATCACCAGCACTACCGGCTGTTTTCTCGGTGAAAGTGACAGTACCTTGGTTCAGCTTGATGACAGTGTCCTTATCCTCCGGTAATTCAAGCTGAGCGTTCTCCACCTGAAAATCCGGAATAGCGTCTGACTTTTCTTCCATTAACTGTGATAATGAAGACATCGACTGCAGGAAGCCGCTCGCTGCAGGGGCAGCCAGCAGCATGGACAGTAAGACAAGGTGCAGAAATATATAGCGTAGTGGCGTCGTCCGATATAGCGGATATTTCGCAGGATTAATCAATCTTTTTAAGGCTTGCAGATACTTCATGTAATCTCCTCCATCTGAAAATTTACCATATAATGCATCTGTGCGCTATGTATTTCTGAGAGCAAACTATTTGAGCGGTACACGAAAGCTTGATATGATAAATATGTACTAAAAACGAGGAGGATGAAAATTATGGCTTTTGAATTACCACAATTACCTTATGCATATGATGCATTGGAACCACACATCGATAAAGAAACGATGGAAATCCATCACACTAAACATCACAACACTTATGTGACTAACTTAAACGCTGCTGTGGAAGGTACAGAATACGCTGATCAATCAATTGAAGAATTAAACAAAAATATTGATTCTTTACCAGCAGACATCAAAACAGCTGTACAGAATAATGGGGGCGGTCACTATAACCATTCATTATTCTGGCAACTTCTCTCTAAAGATGGCGGTGAACCTAAAGGGGAAGTATTAGAAGCAATCAGCGCCAAATTTGGTTCATTCGAAAAATTCCAGGAAGAATTCGCTGCTGCAGCAACTAAACGTTTCGGATCAGGCTGGGCTTGGCTTGTCTTAAACAATGGCGAACTTGAAATCGTTTCTACCCCTAACCAGGACAACCCGTTAAAAGAAGGTAAGACACCTCTCTTAGGATTAGATGTATGGGAGCATGCATACTACTTAAACTATCAGAACAAACGTCCAGATTACATTCAATCATTCTGGAATGTTGTCAACTGGGATAAAGTAAACGAATTATATAACGCAGCAAAATAATGGATGGAGAGGCTTCGGCCTCTTTTTTTTTGGCTAAAGATAGAAATTGCCTTGCAATTGATTTAATATTAAAGCATAAAGGATGAAGCGGGGATTTATTTTGAAAAGATTGAAAAAGGAATCAAACGAACTCAGACAGAAACGGACGACCCAACGACGTCTGAATGTGCTGTTCATCGCTATAATGACCTTGATGACTTTGCTTGTGCTGAGACTTGGCTATCTTCAGATCGTTAAGACTGAAGATTATAAAGAGGCAGTAGCGAGTAATGAAAATATTGAAATTAATGAGTCTGTTCCTAGAGGACGTATCTATGACCGTAACGGCAAGCTGCTCGTCGATAATACAGCGAAGAAGGCCATCACCTATTCTCGCGGTAGAATGACGACAACAGAGGACATGCTGGATATTGCGCGCGAACTCGCTAAACTGATTGATATGCCGACGGATAAACTGACAGAGGTTGATAAGCAGACCTATTATATACAGACGCACCGGAATGTGGCAGATAAGCTGATGGAAAAGGAAGCGGAGCAGTATCAGCACAATATGATTTCTCAGGAGGAATATGACAGCATCCTCTATAGAAAGATTGCCTCACATGTAAAACTGTCACAGACGGAGCTTGAGACAGCAGCAATCTATAGAGAGATGTCGGCGGGCAGTCAGTTAACACCGCAGACGATAAAAAATGAACATGTCTCTGAAAAGGAATATGCGCTTGTCTCACAGAACCTGGCAAAACTGCCGGGTGTCAATACAACGATGGACTGGGACAGAAAATATCTTTACGGAGATACCCTGAGAACGATGTTCGGTGATGTCTCTTCTAAAGAGGAAGGGCTGCCGAAAGATAATATTGATTATTATCTTGCCAGAGGATATGCCAGAAATGACCGGGTAGGACAGAGTTATCTGGAATATCAGTACGAAGATGTATTACGCGGCCGAAAAAAGACAATGCATTACATGACAGATAAATCTGGTCAGATCATCAGTTCAGAGGTGGTGGATCCCGGATCAAGAGGCAATGACCTCGTGTTATCAATCGATATTGACCTGCAGCAGAAAATTGAAAAGATGATCGATAAACATATTGCCACTCTCCGGGCGCAAGGTGCTAAAAATATGGATAAAGTTCTTGTTGTGGTTCAGGACCCTAATAACGGTGATATTCTGGCTCTTGCGGGCAGACAGATCAGCCCAGAAGGGAAAATCACAGATTATCATTACGGGACCTTCACGTCCCAGTATGCAGTCGGTTCTTCCGTTAAAGGGGCGACACTGCTGACAGGCTATCATGAGAATGCAATCAGTCTGAATGACAAGATGGTGGATGAGCCTTTATCTTTTGCAGGTGGAATGAAGAAGAAATCTTATTTCAATCAGGACGGCAGAGTGACCATCAATGATAAAGAAGCACTGATGCATTCATCAAACGTCTATATGTTCAAGACAGCTCTTAAAATTGCCGGCCTTAATTACTCATCTGGCATGGCATTGCCGGATGATATTACTGAAGCAGGGCGGATCTTAAGAAAAGGGTTGAATCAGTTTGGACTGGGTGTCAAAACAGGGATCGATCTGCCGAATGAAGTAATGGGTCAGAGAGGTCATCTGACTGATAATGCGGGTAACTATCTTGATCTTGCAATCGGCCAGTATGATACATATTCGCCTCTTCAGTTATCGCAGTATATCTCGACTATTGCGAATGATGGCTACAGAATTCAACCGCATATCGTCAAAGAAATCAGGCAGCCTTCGAAGACGGAGACACTGGGACCTGTCAAAGAAGTGATTGACGGTAAAGTGCTGAATAGAATCAATAACACGCCACGCGAAATTAAGCAGGTTCAATCAGGCTTTGATATGGTCTTCAATCAGATAGAGGGGACAGGCTATAACAGTTTTCATGACACAGTTGTTAAATCTGCCGGTAAAACGGGTACGGCAGAAGTGTTTCAGAAAGGGCAGCCACGAGTCAACGCCACTTATATCGGCTATGCACCAAGCAGTAAGCCGGAAATGTCTTTTTCCATCATCTATTCCAATCAACCTGTGCCGCCTCCTTGGTTACCGGGTGGTGATCTCGGTAAAGATATCATCAATGCTTATTTTTCATCTAAGAAATAGTTCTTTCTAACAGGTGAACTGTTTTAAGACAGTTCATCTGTTTCTTTACATAATCTTTACAATAGATTCATTGATAATTAATAAAGCTATTGTACAGTTAACTTGTAATAAAAAATAAAAAACATTTTCTGTCTACATTTGGGAGGAAACTTAGAAATGAAAAAATGGCAATTAGTAGGTTCTACTACTGTATTAGGTACTGCGTTATTCTTAGGAGCTTGTGGTGGAGCAGCTGAAAAGTCTGAGGACAACGGCAGCAAAGATTCTAAATCAACTGAATCAGCATCTAAAGATCTTAAAGGCGAAGTAAAAGGTGACGGTTCTACAACAGTAGCGCCAATCATTGAAAAAGTTAACGAAGAATTTCATGCACAATATCCAGATGTAACAGTTTCTGTTGGTACTTCAGGTACAGGTGGCGGATTCGAGAAATTCATCGCTGGTGAAACTGACTTCTCAAACGCTTCTCGTGACATCAAAGATGAAGAGAAAAAAGCATTAGAAGATGCTAAGATAGATTATACAGAATTCAAACTTGCTAACGACGGTTTAACAGTTGCAGTTAATAAAGAGAACGATTTTGTTGACTACTTAACATTCGATGAATTGAAAAAAATCTACTCTGGTGAAGCTAAAACATGGAAAGACGTTCGTGCTGATTTCCCTGCTGAAGAAATCAAAGCATTTTCTCCTGACCAATCACATGGTACTTACGATTTCTTCAGTGAAGAAGTATTAGACAAAGGTGATATCCAGGCTGAGAAAAATGCTGACACTAACGTTATTGTTTCTTCAGTAAAAGACAACAAAAATGGTATCGGTTTCTTCGGCTATAACTTCTACCAGGAAAACCAAGACAACTTAAAAGCTGTTAAGATTCAAGGGCCAGATGAAAAAGAACCAGTTGAAGCAACTGAAGAGACAGTTAAAGATGGTTCATATGCACTGAGTCGTCCATTATTCATCTACGCTAAAAATGAATCACTTAAAAACAATGAAGCTTTCAAAGAATTTATGAAGTTCACTATCGAGAACTCTGCAGATGCTGCTAAAGAATCTGGATACGTGCCACTTGAAGATAAAGACTATGAAGATGCTCTCAATACTTTAGAATCAGTCAAATAAATCTTAATCAAATTTTTTAGGGGCGAACCTCGTTCGCCCCTTTTTTAAAATTAAGGAGCTTAATCTATGAAAGAAAAATTATCCGTTCAACAGATGATTGAGCAGAATAAAGGAAAGGGATCCAAAGGATTTATCGAAAAACTGATTCCGACCCTTCTTCTCCTTATCGCTTCTGTCTCAGTCCTGACAACTATCGGTATTTTAGTGACCCTGCTGACAGAAACCATTACCTTCTTTGCGCGTATTCCTATCAGCGAATTTCTTTTCGAACGAGAATGGAAAGCTTTCAGCAGTGACCCCAAATTCGGTATCTGGGCTTTAATACTCGGGACGCTCAAAGTTACATTTATCGCAACGTTATTCGCAGTACCGGTTGGTCTTGGTGCAGCACTTTATTTAAGTGAATATGCGAGTGATACAGTGAGAAGAATCATCAAACCGATTCTTGAGATTCTGGCTGGTATTCCGACTATTGTTTATGGTTTCTTCGCGTTAACGTTTGTAACACCGCTTCTCCGTTCAATCTGGCCGGATTTAGGAAGCTTCAATTCAATCAGTCCAGGACTTGTGATCGGTGTCATGATCATTCCTATGATTGCCAGTCTAAGTGAGGATGCAATGAGTTCAGTGCCACAGGCAATCCGTGAAGGTGCGCTCGGGTTAGGTTCGACTAAGCTTGAAGTAGCCCTGAAAGTTGTTTTTCCGGCAGCATTATCCGGTATTCTTGCCTCAATCGTATTAGCGGTCTCCCGTGCAATCGGTGAGACGATGATTGTCTCTCTTGCTGCAGGTAGTACACCTGACTCATCATGGAGTCTGACAGGTTCTATTCAGACAATGACAGGCTTCATTGTACAAGTTGCTACAGGCGACGCTACATATGGTACAGATATCTATTTCAGTATTTACGCTGTTGGTTTTACTTTATTCTTATTCACGCTTTTAATGAACTTTATTTCCCAGTGGGTAACGAAACGATTCAGAGAGGAGTATTAATATGCAGTTAATTGATCAGCGCAAAGTCGATGCCAAACTCTCTGGTAGATTATCTAAAAATAGTATCATCAAATTTATCTTTTTAATCTGTACACTGATCGGTTTGGTCGTACTCGCACTTTTATTATTTGATATCTTTCGTAAAGGTGCCGGCTACCTGACACCGACATTCTTTCAGAACTTCTCATCATCGACACCTTCAAAAGCAGGTATTAAGGGTGCTTTAATCGGTACTTTATGGATGATGATGACTATTGCACCGATCGCTGTTGTGTTAGGTGTCGGTACAGCTATCTATATGGAAGAATATTCAAAAGATAACTGGTTCACCCGATTTATCCGTGTGAATATTTCCAATCTGGCAGGTGTTCCGTCAGTTGTCTTCGGACTTTTAGGTTTAACTTTATTCGTACGTGGCGCGGGTATCGAAAATCTGTCCCTTGGAAAATCTGTTCTTGCTGCATCTTTAACAATGGCCTTGATGATTCTTCCGGTTATCATCGTCTCAAGTCAGGAAGCAATCAGAGCAGTGCCTGGAGCTATTCGCGAGGCGAGCTTAGGTTTAGGGGGTACAAAATGGCAGACAATCACCAATGTCGTTTTGCCGGCTTCTATTCCAGGTATTCTGACCGGGACTATCCTTGCGTTATCACGCGCTCTCGGGGAGACAGCACCTCTTGTCGTAATCGGTATCCCGACTATCTTCCTTAAGACTCCAGATGGAATTATGGACCGTTTCCAGGCACTTCCGATGCAGATCTACACTTGGGCTAAACTGCCTAAAGCAGAGTTCCAGAACTTATCTTCCGCGGGTATCATCGTACTTTTAATCATATTGATTGCGATGAACTCTATCGCTATCTTCATTCGTAATAAATATCAGAAAAAATATTAATCTCTCTGAGAGGAGCTTTTCTTAATGATGCAAGATACAGTAACTAGCAATGAAAAAGTTATCGTGACAAAGTCTGTTGATGCTACAAATCAGAAATCAAATCAGACAGCTCAGAAAAATATCGTTTATCAGACTAATAACCTGGACTTATGGTATGGTGATCATCACGCACTTCAGAATATCAATCTTGATATTATGGAGAACGAAGTGACAGCAATCATCGGCCCATCAGGGTGTGGTAAATCAACATATATCAAGACTCTTAATCGTATGATCGAGCTTGTGCCGAGCGTTAAAACATCAGGTGAAATTCTATACCGTGGAGACAATATATTTGATAAAAGCTATAAAGTGGAGAAATTAAGAACACGTGTAGGAATGGTCTTCCAGAAACCCAACCCATTCCCAAAATCAATCTATGACAATATCACTTATGGTCCAAGAATCCATGGTATCACTGACAAGAAGATTCTTGACGAAATCGTTGAAAAATCATTACGTGGTGCGGCAATCTGGGATGAGACGAAAGATCGTCTGACTCAGAACGCTTACGGTCTGTCAGGTGGACAGCAGCAGCGTATCTGTATCGCGCGTTGTTTAGCGATTGAACCGGACGTTATCCTGATGGATGAACCGACATCAGCACTTGACCCGATCTCTACATTAAAAGTAGAAGAACTTGTTCAGGAGATTAAAGACCAGTATTCTATCATCATCGTTACGCACAACATGCAGCAAGCTGCTCGTATCTCTGATAAAACAGCGTTCTTCTTAAATGGTTATGTGAACGAGTATGATACAACTGATAAGATTTTCTCTAATCCAGCAGATGAACAGACAGAACGCTACATCTCAGGAAGATTTGGCTGATATGAGAGAAAAATACGAAAAATCCTTAGAAACCCTGAAAGAAACAGTTCTTACGCTAGCTAAAGAGGCATATGAAGCCATTGAAAAATCCATTGATGTCTTAAGCACTGATAACATTCAGCAGGCGAGAGAGCTTATCGCTCATGATAAAGAGATTAATGCAATTGAAACTGATGTCAATGATCAGGTTGTCAGCCTGATTACTAAACAGCAGCCAATCGCGACGGACTTACGCGTTATCATGGCCAGCATCAAAATTGCAGCTGAATTAGAACGGATTGCAGATAACGCTGGTGCAATCGCTAAAATCAGAATCCGGGTAAGATTTGAGGATGAATATGTGATTGCACGTCTTGAAACGATGGGAAAACTCAGTATGCTGATGCTTGCAGACCTGTATACTGCCTATGAAAATAAAGACATCAGCCTGACGAGAGAAATCATTGAAAGAGATGATGATATTGACGATTTATATAAGGAGATTGTCAATACGACTTATCTGATTGATAATGATCCTTTTGTAGCAGGTCAGGCTCAGCTCGCAGGACGTCATCTTGAACGGATCGGTGATCACATCACTAATATCGCTGAGAATGTCTACTACTTCATTACTGGTGAACAATACGATAAATTTGAAAAATAACGCTGGAAAATATGTAGAAATGGTGTTATTATATAAAGGTCGTATGTAACAATGAGTAAGGAGGGAATATAATGCGCGTTAACGTAACTTTAGCATGTACAGAATGTGGTGAAAGAAACTACATCACTAAGAAAAATAAACGAAATAACCCAGAGCGTATCGAAATGAACAAATATTGTTCACGTGATAACAAAAAAACTTTACACAGAGAAACAAAATAAGAGCAGACACTTTTGTGTCTGTTTTTTTATATCTCTTTTAAATAAGGTATAATTGATGATGAGGTGATTGAAGTGAATAAAAAGGAAATCAGAAAGAAAGTGCTGGAGGTTTTAAAGCAGAAGGACAAGTATCAGGAAGAAGTTCAGCTTATGCAGACACTGTTTGACCTCCCTGAATGGCAGAATGCTGATTCCATCGGAGTGACGTTAAGCATGCCTCATGAAGTCAGCACAGAAGAAATCATAAAATTTGCACTGGTGCAGGGAAAAAAGGTGTATGTACCCAATTGTCATTATCAAAACAAGACGATGGATTTCGTTCGCTTTACTTCGCCCAATGATCTTTATGAAGATGAGAAAGGCATTCTAGCTGTCAGAAACCCTGAAGAAATCAATAATCAGATGGATCTTCTTCTTGTGCCTGGCCTCGGCTTTAATACAGAGGGTTACCGGGTAGGCTACGGTGGCGGATATTATGACAGATTCCTCAGCAGTTTTGAGGGGGCGACAGTCAGCCTGATACTTGAAGAGCAGCTGATGGAAATTCCTGTTGCTGATTTTGATCAGCCTGTCCATAAAATCATCACTGACAAAAGAGTGATTGATGGAGTGCGTCAATGATCACGTCCAAGCAGTTATGGGAGGCCATCTACAAGATTAGCATGTACTCTCACTTTGAACTGATTCAGTCACAGGAGTTCATGATGGCCAGCGTACAAGAAAGACGAATTATTCGTTTTGTGACAGAGAAACAGAATGTGCAGTCACTGGACTTCCTCGTTCAGAAAATAGAAGACAATATTGTGCAGCAAGTAGACTTTAAACCGCAGCAAATAGAAATTTATCTGTTGAATCAGCCTGTTCCGGGCGATATTAACGACCGTTCTGTTAAAGTGAAATCGTTAAATGACCGCAATGACTTCAATACACTGAGTATTTCCCGTCAATACCAGATACTGGGCAAAAGAAGACTGAAGCACTCAGAAAATTTTTACCAGAAAAGATTAATGACGTCTAATAGTATAGACAGGGCGATGATCAGTTTTGCGCCGGTGACCTCATTACTCATACTGATCAACGTGGTCTTATATGTAATTAATAGAATGATGCATTTCAATACAGCAACAGCTGACTTTATTGAAGCAGGTGGGCTCAGTCATTTTAACTTTGTGCATGGTGAATATTTCAGGCTTATATCGTCCATTTTTCTACACTTCGACTTTTCTCATTTACTGCTGAACATGCTTTCACTTTATATTTTCGGTAAATTAGTTGAGTATTTCTATGGACCCGTCCGCTTCTTTTTAATTTATTTTTTAAGCGGATTAATGGGCAATCTGCTTTCCCTGTCCTTTGAGACATCAGCACTGTCAGTTGGGGCAAGTGGAGCTATTTCCGGTCTTCTAGGTGCGCTTCTCGCCTATATGGTCACAAGCCGAAGATTCGATAGAAAGATGGTTCTGCAGACAGCAGGTGGGCTTATTCTCTTTTTTCTGCTCAGCAATCTTTTCGGCCGAGTGAATAACTGGGCTCACTTCGGCGGACTGTTCAGCGGCTTCTATATTGCTCTGCTGCTATACTGTTATAAATATGCGCTTAAATATTTCTTTCTTCTGCTGGCGGGACTGGTGTTAATGACAGTTCTGCTGCTGATGAATATCTTCAGCGTCAAAGAAGAACATATCTACAATGATAGAGCACGCATTTCCATGCAGAAGGGTGACTTCGAGGAAGCTGAACAAGTGATGAAGCAAACCTTTGCCAAAGAATTCGAAAATGATGAATCCTACCAGTTATACGGTCTTATCCTGACACACGAGCAGTCGCTGGCTGAAGGTATCGCAACATGGAAGAAGGGACTTAAGCGCTATCCTGATTCGTCTCTTCTTAACTACCAGATGGCACTTGCTATGCGCGCCAACGATGATTACATGTCAGCTGAGAAATATTTAACGAAATCGGGCAGGTATATGAACAAGCAGGAAATGAAAGATCTCAAAAAAGAAATTAAGGTATTTGGTGAATGATATGGAAACATTTTTTGATGTTCAGCAGCTGCTGAAGCAATTTGGACTTATTATCTATTTCAAGGATGAACAGAATACTATTGAAATGATGAACCAGGAGTTAACGGATATACATCGCAGTGGTCTGATATCAAATGAAGATTTTATACAGGCCCGTCTCATATTAAATCAGAGAAAGATGGGGAAACTATGATTATATTAGCAGCTGATATTGGCGGTACGACCTGCAAGCTGGGCGTATTGTCCGAGGAACTTACCATTCTGCATAAGTGGGAGATACCGACTCAGACTGATGACAATGGTGACAGAATACTGAGAGATGTCTACGAATCCTTCAAAAAAAACGCCGCACATAAGCATTATGATATGAACGAGGTCAAAGGAATAGGACTAGGAATACCAGGCCCGGTTGATTTCAATAAAGGCACTGTAAATGGTGCTATTAATCTGAACTGGTCGGGAATTAAACATGTACGCGATGAATTTCAGCGGATAAGCGGTAAGCCTGTTATGATTGATAACGATGCGAACCTGGCCACTTTAGGAGAGAAATTCAAAGGGGCCGGACAGAATGAACCGGATGTTGTCTGCCTGACTTTAGGAACCGGGGTCGGGGGCGGGATCATCGCCAACAATGAGCTGGTCCATGGCCATAATGGTTGTGGCGGTGAGCTGGGTCATTTCCGAGTGGATAAGAAGGAACGTTTCTTATGTAATTGTGGTCATCGGGGTTGTCTGGAGACGGTAGCAAGCGCCACGGGCGTCATCAACCTGACTTATCATTATTATCAGGAGCTGCAGTTCAGCACGGTTCTGAAGGAAGCCATTGAACAGAAGGAAGTACAGGCTAAAATGGTATTTGATGCGGCAAAAGAAGGGGATGAGTTTGCGACTTATGTCATTCGGAAAGTAGCCGCTCACCTCGCCTATGCGATCAGTGTGATCAGCGTCATGACCAACCCTAAATATGTGATTATCGGAGGAGGCGTATCGAAGGCCGGCCATTTTCTGATACAGCATATAGAGGAAGTGTACGAGAGCATGACATTTAAACCAGCTTTAGCCGGAACAAAGATTGTTACAGCAGAACTTGGAAATGATGCAGGAATGATAGGTGCAGCAGGATTAATCAAACAATATGTGAAATGAGGGTGTAAAAATGGCGATAGTAGATGTAGTCGTTATTCCGTTGAACGAAAAATCAGTAAGTGTGAGTGAATATATTGCTGATATTCAGCTTATACTTAAGGATAAAAAAGAAGCAGGTCTGATCGATTATCAGCTGACACCGATGAGTACGCTGATTGAAGGAGAACTGGCCGATCTTCTTGAGGTGATCGGCGAGATTCACGAAGCACCTTTCAATAAGGGTGTGAAGCGGGTCTGTACAAATATTCGTATAGATGACAGACGTGACATCAGCAGAAAGATGAATGATAAGCTGGATTCGGTCAATAAACATCTCAAATAAAAAAAGACGATGAATATCGTCTTTTTTTAGTGGTGTAAAATAGGATAACCATAAGTGAAGATGGTAGCAAGCGAGAAGAAGCCAAAAGAAGCAGCTGCTAATAATCCGAAGATAATACCTAAAATATTTTTAGTTTTAAAGGAATGCATTAAACCCTTAAGTGCAAGTAAAAACACTAAGAACATTAAAATTGCGAAAATGTTTACACCGATATGAATATCGATGCCAAATAATTTGCCCAGTTTGCCTGAATCAATAAATGGCATAGTACGACCCCCAAGATTATTTCATTTATTATCACTAATTATTGTATAATTAATATTAAGGTTTGTCGAGTGTAATTTTAAGGAGTGATATGGATGAAAGTACATACATTAAGTTTAGGACCTATTCAGACGAACTGCTATATCATTGAAAATGAAGAGGCAGTTTTAATAATTGACCCTGGAGCAGAAGTGGAGAAGATTCAGTCACTGATTCAGAAACTGGATAAGCCGCTCGAGGCAATTTTACTGACACATGCGCACTTTGACCATATCGGTGCTGTGGATGACTTAGTCACACTGACTGATAAGAAAGTCTATATGGGTGATGAAGAAAAATACTGGTTGTCTGATCCATCATCTAACGGTTCTGAGAAGTTTAAATCATATGGACTGGAGGAAATCTTGATCAGAACGAAGCCTGTGGTCATTCGACCAGGTTCGAAGAAGATAGGATCATTTCAGTTCACTGTTATCCACACGCCCGGCCATTCCCCGGGAAGCCTGAGTTTTGTCTTCAATGACTTTGCCATCGTGGGCGATACTTTGTTTAAAGAGGGGATTGGCAGAACTGATCTGAAAGAAGGCAATATGCAGACATTGATGAACAGTATCGAACAGCTGCTTGAGCTTGGCGATGATATGCTGATTTACCCGGGTCATGGACCTAAGACAACGATTGAATATGAGAGAGAGAACAATCCCTATCTATAGAATAAAAAAATGCCTCAAAGCTTCAGCTTTGAGGCATTTTTTTATTTATGCATGCCGAAACTAGGTTCCAGCAGGAATGTAGAGTAATAAGTGAAGCCTACCCAGCAGATAACTAAATAGGCTGCGAAAATATACATATACATTCTTTCAGTAAGATTTAAATAGCCAAGAAGGATGAAGAAGCCTGTCTGTGCAACGAAGATGAAAGCAACGATATCCATGCCGCCTACATAGAACATTACTGCAAAGATAGCTGTCCAGAATCCTAAAGTTTTAAAAACTTTATCCATTTAATGTTCCCCTCTCTGATCAATCAGTTCATGTCACTTATTATTATAAAGTTTGTCACATAAGATGTAAACCTAATTTTCATTTCAAGATATAGGTAAAAACATGATAAAACCTGAGTAAAAAGATTTATTGATGATGTAATTCAATCATATTAAAGAATATTCAATTTTTCAACGATTATTAAGTAAGGAGGGATATATGAAAGAGATTGTACATCAGATAATTGTAGAAGGAATCAATAGGAATGCTTCTGATATTCATTTTATTCCATCAGCAGGTTCTGTTCACCTGAAGATGAGAATGGAAGGGCAGATTGAGAAAATTGAGCAGCTTGATATGGAAACCTATGAAAAAATCATTGCTTACTTGAAGTTTGTTTCAGGTCTTAATGTCAGTGAGCGGAAAAGAAGCCAGAGCGGCATGCTGGAATTTCTCCATGAGGATATACACTATCATATCCGTCTCTCTACGCTTCCGCAGTCTGTAGGCAGTGAAGCGGTAGTCATGCGGCTGCTGAAAGCAGAGTTCACATCCGGACATCGTGTTGATAATAGGCAGCTCTATGCCATGATGAAACTTTCTCATGGCCTCATCCTCATCACTGGTCCTACGGGCAGCGGGAAAAGCACCCTCATGTATCATCTGCTCACGAATGCCAGAGATGAACTGAGCCGGCAGATCATCACGATAGAAGATCCTGTTGAACAGACACTGAATGAAACAATCCAGGTAAATGTCAATGAGAAGGCAGGTATCACATACCGCGATTCTTTCAAGGCTATTCTTCGCTGTGATCCTGATATCATCATGATCGGAGAAATACGGGACGAAGAGACTGCAAAGCAAGTCATCAATGCAGCCCTCAGTGGCCATCTTGTACTGTCGACTCTGCATGCCAGCAATAGTATAGGGGCCATTGAACGTTTACTTGAGATGGGAATCAATCAGTCTGAAATTAAGCAGGCAGTGCAGCTGATTACCAATCAGCGTCTGATAAAGATGGATGCCGGTCGCAGGCTTGTCATTGAAATGCTTGACCATGAACAGATTGAGCACTACTTAAAAACAGCCGAACTGAAGCGTTTTATCTCATTGGATGAACAGATTGATGACTTGTATCAATCTGCAAGTATTTCATTGGCAGAACTGGAGAAGTATCGTGTGGTCCTCCAATAAACTGAAACAATATGATGATGATTTTCTTCTTCGAATAGCGGAGTTGACAGAGAGCGGTTTCACTCAGTTCGAAGCTGTGAAATTTCTTTTCAGCCAGTATGACGGGGTGAAAACGTCAGTCAAGGATGACTGTCTTACTTTGCTGAAAGAAGGCAGACAATTGAGTGATGTGATGACGCTGCTGAATTACAGGGAACACAGTGTGCTGCAGATCTATTTTGCAGAGCAGTACGGTGATATCAACCAGTCACTGAAGGAATGTCATTCGTATAGTCTGTCACAGAAGAAAAGCAGACAGCAATTTCTTAAGACCATTCAATATCCTTTCATTCTTATGTCCATATTCTTCGGACTGATTATAGTCGTCAATCAGACTGTACTCCCGCAGTTCAAGAATATGTATGACTCAATGGGCATCGTCATTTCACGCGAGCTTCAGGTGATGACTGCCATTCTTTTCATCCTTCCTCACGTCCTCCTTACCGCTTTAGGAGGGGTAATCGTACTAGGGATCCTGTATTTCCTGGTCTATCGGCAGGCGGATATCAGCAGGAAACTCTGGTTGTTGCGACGTATTCCGCTCGTCAATAGTCTGTACCGGAAACTGCTGACTTATCGTATCAGTCTGGAACTGTCATTCTTCTTAGCAAACGGCATTGAGATGCTGAAAATTATTCAGATTTTTAAAAATCAGGACAAAGACGTCATTCTCAGATATATCGGCGAGCATATTGACAATTCATTACTGAGTGGTTATTCGTTGCCGGAAGCAGTTAAGCGCGTCAATCTCTTCGAGAATTCAATGGTGCACTTTATTCAGCACGGGGAACGCAATTCAAAACTGGATATTGAACTGAAGTATTATTCTGCTTATATTTTCAAAAAGTTTGAGCAGCAGATCGTCAACTATATCAGATGGATTCAGCCTGTCGTATTTTTCTTGCTGGCCATGTTGATTATCACCTTATACCTTGTCATTATTTTACCGATGCTGCAGATGATGAGCGGCATCCAATAACAGGAGGAAGTAAAATGAAGTTTTATTCAGCTGAAATGAAACGCACGATTAAAAAGGGATTCAGAACCGATGACGGATTTACCCTGATTGAGATGCTGTTGGTGTTACTGGTGATCTCTGTACTGATTATCGTTATTATACCTAACATAGCCAAGCAGTCGGACAACGTTCAGAATACAGGTTGTACAGCACAGGTCAAGATGGTCCAGGGTCAGCTTGAAGCTTATAAGCTGCAGACAGGAAAACTACCTACTACTATTGACGCATTAGTGCCTGATTTTCTTAAAGAGAACCAGACAAGCTGTAAGAACGGCAAGAAAATCAGTATTGTGAACGGCGAAGCGATTGCAGCAGACTAGTCAGGCATTCAGTTATATTGAAATGCTGCTCATCATATTGATCATGCTCATCATGATCCATGTGATGAGCTATCATTCATTTGATAGCACTGAAGCAGATGTCACGGAAGCTAATCAGGAACTTCTTGCAGTGATTACGTATTATCAGACTTTATCGATGCAGACTAACCAGTCAATCACGCTCGCATTTCTACCAGGCAGCCGTCATATGCTGATATATTCACAGAAGCTCGGAATCGATACACAGTACAGAATAAGAAATGGTTATATCTATCGAGGCAATAGTTTGTCGTCCGCTGAAATTACATTTAAAGGTGATACCATTAACCGCGGCGCGACGGTTACTTATTTTATCAATGAAAAAAGGTTCGAGCTTATTTTCCAGCTGTTGAGAGGACGGATACGTATTGAAAGCAGATAAAGGTTTTCTGTTGATAGATTCCATGCTCAGCCTGGCGATTACTTCAATCATCTGTCTGGCACTGCTGCCGATGATGCAGAAAATGGGGCAGAACTACGAAGATTCTTATAATGAGCTTCAGCAGTATCGTGAATTTTATGTGTACATCAGAGGAGGAGGAGCGGTCCATGAAGATGAACACAGCATCTGCTCACCGGTCTATTGTATCAAGAAAAAATGAAGGCTTTACATTAATTGAAATGCTGCTGAACCTAGCGATAATGGTGATGATTGTCAGTTTATTTCCTTTGATCATCATCAATATCAGCCAGTTCAAAGCTATTTCAAGCGAAAGTTATGATATCAATAAGGAAATGTGTCTTCGTGACATCATTGCTGAAATACAGGATAAAAAACTATCAGTCAGTGGAACCGAACTGATTGCTAGGGATCTGACAATGGGAAGAAAATACGGTTATAGCTTTCATCAGTCGAGGGTGATTAGAAAAGTAGATGGGACCGGCTATATTATTCTGCTGGAACACGTGAAATCTGCAAAATTCTTTGAGGACAACCAGCACTATTATCTTGAACTGGAGTGGATGGATAAATGGAGGGCTAAACATGAAACGTTTCAGTTACAATGATGGCATGGTATTTCCGTTTGCTCTGATTCTGCTGATGATTGTCATATTTTATGTGGGTTCCTTTAGTGTCAGATATACAGTAAAATTAAATACGATTGAAAACATCAAAAATTACTATTACAATGAAATAATCAACGAAATGAGGCAGACATAATGGCTATAGTACTTATCGGTTTTATGGGTGCCGGTAAAACCACCATAGGACAGGCACTGGCTGGACGACTGAATAAGAGATTTGTCGACCTTGATACTTATATCGAGCAGAGGGAAGGACGGACAATAGCCACAATATTCAGTGCTGATGGTGAGGATTATTTTCGGCAACTTGAACATGAAGCTTTAAGGACCTGGCTTCCAGAGGATATTATTATGGCGACTGGTGGCGGCATTGTTGAAAGAGAAGAAAACATACATATTTTAAACCAGAATGCGGACACTTTCTGGTTGAACACCGATATAGAAAAATTGTTCGTACGTATTTCCGGCGATTTAAGCCGTCCGAATGCTGCTGAACACACATTTTCTCAAATTAAAGAGTTGTACAACAAGCGTCTTTCACGATATAATGAAATCGCATTCATGGAAGTGGACTCAAATAAAACAGTTGAAGAATGTGTTGAATTGATTTTAACTCATCTTTCACATTCTTAACGTTTGATGTACCATTTGCCTTAAGCCGAATTGGTTATAATAAGCGAAACATTTAATGGAGGAGAAAAAATGACAGAACTTAAGAAGACCCCTTTGTATGACAAATATATTGAAGATGGTGCTAAAGTAATTGACTTTTCGGGATGGGCACTACCTGTTCAATTCTCCAGCATTAAAGAAGAACATATCGCAGTCCGCGAAAATGTCGGTATGTTTGATGTCAGCCATATGGGTGAAATCATCGTTGAAGGTGAAAAAGCACTTGATTACCTTCAATATGTACTGACTAATGATATCTCTAAAGTAACGCAAGCCAAAGCAATCTATGCAATGATGACAAATGAGCAGGGTGGCGTAGTAGACGACCTTGTAGTCTATCAGCTTGAAGACAATAAATATTTATTAGTTGTTAATGCAGGAAATACTGATATCGACTATAAATGGTTAACAGATCATCAGATTGACGGCGTTGAAGTGAAAAACGTATCAAGTGAATATGGCCAGATTGCCCTGCAAGGTCCAGAAGCGAAAGAAATCATGGAAAAATTAGTGACGGTTGATATCAGCGAGCTGAAAATGTTCGGCTTCATCCAGGATGTTGAATTATTCGGTAAAACAGTGATTCTTTCTCAATCAGGTTACACGGGTGAACATGGTTATGAAATCTACTGTTACGCTGATGATACAGTCGCTATCTGGAACGGCCTGCTTGAACAGGGTGTTGTACCTTGCGGCCTGGGTGCACGTGACACATTACGTCTTGAAGCAGCTCTGCCACTTCACGGGCAGGATATCACACCAAACATCACACCTATAGAAGCTAAAATGGGCTTCAGTGTCAAACTGCAAAAAGGTGATTTCATTGGTCGTGATATTATCGCCAAACAGAAAGAAGAGGGACCTAAGCGTAGATCAGCGGGTCTTGAACTCCAGGAACGGGGTATCGCACGTACTGATTATGAAGTCTTCAATAAAAATGACGAGAAGATCGGTTATGTGACAAGTGGTACGCAATCCCCATCTACTGGACGTTCTATCGCTTTAGCCTTAATCGATGTAACTGAAACTGAAATCGATAACGAAGTATTCGTTCAAGTCAGAAAAAATAAAGTACCGGCAAAAGTAGTTAAAACACCATTCCATAAAAATTAAGGAGAGAGATTATGAGCCATCGCTATATTCCATTAACAGAAACTGATAAGCAGGAAATGTTAGAAACAATCGGAATTGAGTCAGTGGATGAGTTGTTCGCTGATATTCCAGAAAAAGTACGTTTTGATGGTCCGCTTAACATCAAAGAAAGAAAGTCAGAGACTGCTCTTTTAAGAGAACTATCTGCACTCGCTAATAAGAATATCACAAGCGAAACACACGCCTCTTTCTTAGGTGCAGGTGTCTATGATCATTATATTCCGATTGTGGTGGATCATGTTATTTCACGCTCTGAGTTCTATACGGCGTATACACCTTACCAGCCGGAAATCTCTCAAGGTGAATTACAGGCCATCTTTGAATTCCAGACAATGATTTCAGAATTAACAGGTATGGACGTTGCGAACTCATCTATGTATGATGGCGGAACTTCATTCGCTGAAGCGGCGATGCTCGCTTGTGGTCATACTCGCAAGAAAAAAATCATTGTATCTAAAGCGGTGAACGATGAGTCTCGTGCTGTTCTTCGTACTTATGCAAAAGGACAGAACTTAGATGTCGTTGAAATCGATGTAAAAGATACGGTCACTGATTTAGATGCTCTTAAAGCAGCGGTTGACGCTGATACTGCATGTGTCATGGTTCAGTATCCTAACTTTTTCGGCAGCATTGAAGATCTTGAGACCATCAAATCATTCACTGAAGGCACTAAAGCGTTATTCGTTGTATCAAGCAATCCACTGGCCCTCGGCTTACTGACACCGCCGGGTGAGTTCGGTGCTGATTTAGTGGTCGGAGACGCGCAGGTGTTCGGTATCCCAGCACAGCTCGGTGGCCCACACTGTGGTTACTTCGCAGCGACTAAAGCACTGACACGTAAAATGCCAGGTCGTTTAGTCGGCCAGACGCATGATGATGAAGGTCAACGTGGTTTCGTACTGACATTACAGGCACGTGAACAGCATATCCGTCGTGATAAAGCGACTTCAAATATCTGTTCCAATCAGGCACTTAATGCACTTGCTGCTTCAGTGGCTATGAGTGCACTGGGTAAAAATGGTGTGGTTGAAATGGCAGAACAGAACCTTTTCAAAACAAATTATATGAAAGATAGAATGATTGAATCTGGTTTTGAAATATTACCAGGTACATCATTTAATGAATTCGTTGTCAAATTCAACAGACCGGTTGCTGAGATCAATGATCAGCTTCTTGAAGAAGGCTTCATCGGTGGCTATGATTTAGGTCGTATCGATGATAAATACGAAGGCCACATGCTGATTGCGGTTACTGAACTTCGTACGAAAGAGGAGATCGATACATTCATTGAGAAAGTAGGTGCCTATAATGCTTAAAGGAGCAACTCCATTAATTTTTGAACGTTCTAAAGAGAATCGTTTTGCCTATTCGCTACCACCGCTTGAAGTAGAAGGCAAGAAAGTCGAAGATATTTTAGATAGCAAATTTATTCGTAAAGAAAAAGCGATGTTACCGGAAATCGCTGAACTTGATTTAATGCGTCATTATACTGAGCTCTCCAATAAAAACCACGGTGTAGATACAGGTTTCTATCCACTCGGTTCATGTACGATGAAATATAATCCGAAAATCAATGAAAAAGTGGCTCGAATGGCAGGATTTGCCCAGGCACATCCACTCCAGGATGATAAGACGATTCAAGGCTCACTTGAGGTCATCTATGATCTTCAGGAACATTTAAAAGAGATTACAGGGATGGACGAAGTGACGCTTCAGCCAGCAGCAGGTGCTCACGGTGAATGGACTGCACTGATGATGATTAGAGCATTCCACGAAGCAAACAATGACCATGCCCGTACAAAAGTCATCGTTCCTGACTCAGCACACGGTACGAATCCGGCTTCTGCTACTGTTGCAGGGTTCGAGACAGTGACTGTTAAATCAAACGACCAAGGATTAGTTGATATTGAAGACTTAAAACGCGTAGTAGGGCCTGATACAGCCGCAATCATGCTGACGAACCCGAATACACTGGGTCTTTTTGAAGAAGATATCATGGAAATCCGCGAAATCGTGCATGCAGCTGGCGGTAAATTATACTATGATGGCGCTAACCTGAATGCCATCATGAGTAAAGTACGTCCTGGCGATATGGGCTTTGATGCGGTCCACTTAAACTTACACAAAACATTTACAGGTCCACACGGTGGGGGCGGTCCAGGTTCAGGTCCGGTTGGCGTGAAGAGTGACTTAATTCCATTCTTACCAACACCACATATCGTTAAAGAGAATGAGACGTTCAAACTGGATTATGACCGCCCAGCGTCAATCGGTCGTGTTAAACCGTTCTATGGTAACTTCGGCATCTACTTACGGGCCTATACTTATATCCGTACGATGGGTCCTGATGGTCTGAAAGAAGTATCTGAAACGGCCGTCTTAAATGCAAACTACATGATGAGACGTCTGCAGCCTTACTTCGAATTACCATATGACAGACATTGTAAACACGAATTTGTCATCAGTGGTGTGAGACAGAAGAAGCTCGGCGTCCGTACGTTAGATATGGCGAAAAGACTGCTTGACTTCAACTTCCATCCACCTACTATCTATTTCCCATTGAACGTTGAGGAATGTATGATGATTGAACCGACTGAAACAGAATCTAAAGAGACGCTTGACAGCTTCTGCGATACAATGATTCAGATTGCGAAAGAAGCTGAAGAGAATCCGGATATCGTATTAGAAGCGCCGCATCACACAGTGATCGGCCGTCTGGATGAAACGACAGCCGCTCGAAAGCCTGTCCTTCGTTTTGAAGGCACTATTGAAAAATAAGCACTAAAAAACTTCAATCCATCAGGATTGAAGTTTTTTAATGCTTCGATTTTATTCTGCCTTGCCATTCCTTGTAGCCGCCTTTAAGCATGAAAAGATGTTCATATCCTTTTTTCTTCATCATTCTGGCTGCACGGTAGCTCGATACACCGTTCTTATCGATGAAATAAATCGGCTGGTCTTTACGTAGACCAAGCATACGTGTTCTGAAAATACTCATCGGAATATTTCTTGCACCTATAATATGACCATATTCATAGTCTGCTTTTTCGCGTAAATCGATTACCTGTGCACGACGCATGCCTGCCTGAAAGTCATCTTGACTTAGTTCAGTAACAGATTTACGATTGATAGAGTAATTGATTGCAATGTAAATAATAAGCGCAAGAAGGATGATACCTAGAATAATCCATACTTCCATTCTGTTTCCTCCTCAACTAGCATATTATTATTATAAAGATTAACGTTCATTATTTCAAAGTTATTTTACTCTATATACTATAAGGATGATACATATGACAGAACAATGGCTATTTATCAATACAAAAAAACAGAACCCTTATTTCAATATGGCACTTGATGAAGCGCTGCTGAACTGGGTATCAGAAGGGAAGATGCAGCCTGTCATCCGCTTCTACGGCTGGAATCCAAGGACTCTCTCGATAGGTTATTTTCAGAAACTGGAGAAAGAGATTGATATCGAAAAGGTGAAGGCAAATGATATCGGTCTAGTCAGAAGAACGACGGGCGGCCGCGGTGTTCTTCATGATAAAGAGCTCACGTATTCGGTAGTAGTACCCGAGTCACATCCGGACATGCCTCAGGCAGTGACAGAGGCCTACCGAGTGATATCGAATGGTCTGCTGGAAGGGTTCAAGGAACTTGGTTTCGATGCCGAGTTCGCCATTCCGCGCACCGAAGAGCAGAAAGCGAAACTCCGGGATCCAAGAAGCTCAGTCTGTTTCGATGCACCAAGCTGGTATGAGTTGGTGGTGGAAGGGCGTAAAGTAGCAGGCAGTGCACAGACAAGACAGAAAGGCGTCATTTTGCAGCATGGCTCCATCCTTCAGGACATTGACACTAATGAACTGTTCGATCTCTTTATCTATAAGAACCCACGGATGAGAGAGAAGATGCAGAATGCTTTCAGTGACAAGGCTGTTGCCATCAACGACTTATCAGATCGGCATGTCACTATTAAAGAGATGGAAGAAGCGTTTCATAAAGGGTTTGAGAAAGGTCTCGGCATAGAGCTTGTTCCTTATGAACTGACCAATGAACAGCTGGAAGAAGTCTATCAGATCGCAGACAAATATATGAGTGATGAATGGACATATAGACGATAGCACTATTTATGCTATGATTAGTAGAGACTGAATTTTCAGACATGGAGGAAATGATATGAAATTTGATAAACTGAATCAACTGATGAGTGACAGAGAGCTGGATGCAGTGGTTGTGCTTTCACCGTACAATCGTCGCTATCTTTCACTTTTTACAGGATCGAGCGGCGCATTGGTCATCACAAAGGATAAACGTTATCTTGTGACGGATTTCCGTTATATCAGTCAGGCCACAGAACAAACAGACTTTGAAATCGTCAAACAGCAGGGACTGCTTCTCGATGCAGTCAAAAAGTTAGTCAGCGAGAAAGGCTACCAGACAGTAGGCTTTGAAGGTGACCTCATTACTTTCCAGCAGTACCAGTCATTGAATCAAAGTATGGCTCTAGTTGACATTGCTGGAGAGATTGAGAGAATCAGAATGGTCAAAGAACCATCAGAAATAGAAGTAATCCAGAAAGCTGCGGATATAGCAGATGAAGCATTCAGTCATATCCAGACATTCATCAGAGCAGGCATCACTGAACTGGCAGTCAGCAACGAACTTGAGATGTTTATGCGCAAGCAGGGCGCAAGCGGTTCGTCCTTTGATATCATTGTGGCATCAGGTCATAGAGGAGCACTTCCTCATGGCATCGCATCGGGTAAAGTCATCGAAACAGGCGATATGGTCACGCTTGATTACGGTGCACTCTACAATGGCTATGTATCAGATATTACACGTACACTTGCTGTTGGTGAGCCGCTTGATGAAATGCATAGGATCTATGATATCGTGCTCGAGTCACAGGTCACAGCGCTGAATCAGGTCAAGGCCGGCATGACCGGTAAAGAGGCAGATGCGATTTCCCGCGATATCATCAAGCAGGCGGGTTATGGTGATCAGTTCGGCCATTCACTTGGACACGGCATCGGACTAGAAGTCCACGAGGGTCCCGGACTTTCAGCAGGGTCAGATCTGCAGCTGGAACCAGGTATGTGCGTCACGCTTGAACCAGGTATTTATGTGGAAGGACTGGGCGGCGTTCGCATTGAAGATGATGTACTGGTCACGGAAAGTGGACTAAAGCGCTTTACACATTCCACGAAAGACCTTATTATTTTATAGAAAGCAAATTTAGGAGGATTACTCATGATCTCAGTTAACGATTTTAAAACAGGTTTAACAATTGAAGTAGATAACGGTATCTGGCGTGTACTTGAATTCCAGCACGTGAAACCTGGTAAAGGCGCAGCATTCGTCCGTTCTAAACTCAGAAACTTACGTAACGGTGCCATTCAGGAGAAAACATTCCGTGCAGGTGAAAAAGTAGGCAAAGCTCAGATTGACAATCGCAGAATGCAGTATTTATATGCAAGCGGTGACTCTCATGTCTTTATGGATACTGAGACATATGACCAGACTGAATTACCAGAAGCAAACCTGACGCATGAACTGAAGTTCTTAAAAGAGAACATGGAAGTTCATATTCAGAGCTACCAGGGTGAAACCCTTGGAGTTGAACTCCCTAACACAGTCACACTTGAAGTAACTGAAACAGAACCAGGTATCAAGGGTGATACAGCGCAAGGTGCGACTAAAGCAGCCACGGTTGAAACAGGTTATACGCTGAATGTTCCTTTATTTGTTAACCAGGGCGATCTGCTTATCATCAACACCACTGACGGTTCATACGTATCACGCGGTTAAATGCAACCTTCCTATTTTAAGGAAGGTTTTTTATTTTAACTTGAATTGGTCTGACCACTGAAGTAAAATGAGGATTAGTAAATGAAACTGATTGTTAAAGGAGAACCTTATGAATCTTGAACAAATTAAAGAACTGATTAAAGTACTGGAAGACTCATCGCTCACAACGATTGAGATTGAAGATAATGAACAGAAGGTAAAACTTTTCAAGGAAAGTAAGATAGCCGAAGTCGCCGCGCAGCCGGTACAGGTTGCAGAGCCTGCACAGCAGCTCCAGGAGATTGAAGTTGAAGCTGTTCCTGCTCAGGCTGAGGAGGTGACTCAGACCATCAATGCGCCGATGGTCGGCACATTCTATAAATCACCATCGCCCGACAAAGGACCGTATGTCAATGTCGGAGATAAAGTTTCCGCAGATTCCATTGTCTGTATTCTTGAGGCGATGAAACTTTTCAATGAGATTCAGGCGGAAGTGGCCGGTGAAATCGTGGAGATTCTTGTTGAAGACGGTCAGATGGTCGAATATGGTCAGCCGCTCTTTAAGGTGAAATAATGAGAAAAGTACTTATTGCAAATAGAGGCGAAATCGCAGTCAGAATCATACGCGCTTTAAAAGAACTGGGCATTCAATCGGTCGCTATCTATTCAGAGGCAGACCGCGAGGCACTTCATGCACAGCTTGCAGATGAAGCTTATTGTGTCGGTCCGAAATATTCCAAGGATTCTTATCTTAATATCCCGAACATTCTGTCCATCGCAAGTTCGACTGGCTGTGATGGTATCCATCCCGGCTACGGCTTTCTCGCTGAGAATGCAGATTTTGCGGAGATGTGTGAGGCTTGTAATATCAAGTTCATTGGCCCGGGACATGCCGCAATCAACAAAATGGGTATCAAGGATATTGCGAAGAAAGAGATGATTAAAGCGAATGTTCCTGTCGTACCCGGCAGTGATGGTCTGGTCAGTTCGGTTGAAGCAGCAAAAGCTGAAGCAGAACGTATCGGTTATCCGGTTATCATCAAAGCAACAGCAGGTGGAGGCGGTAAAGGGATCCGCGTCGCTCGCGATGAGAAAGAACTGATGACAGGTTTCCGTATGACTGAACAGGAGGCGGAAATCTCATTCGGGAACAAAGGACTATATATAGAAAAGTTCATTGAGAACTTCAGACACATCGAGATACAGGTGCTGGCAGATGGTTTCGGTCATACAATTCATCTCGGTGAGCGTGACTGTACGATTCAGCGTCGTATGCAGAAACTTGTCGAGGAATCTCCGAGTCCTATCCTGTCAGAAAAGACCAGAATGGAGATGGGTGCAGCGGCCGTACGTGCCGCAGAAGTCGTCGGTTACGAGAATGCAGGAACGATTGAGTTCATCTATGACCTGGATAGCGACCAGTATTACTTCATGGAGATGAATACGCGCATCCAGGTAGAACATCCTGTGACCGAGATGGTGACCGGCTGTGACCTCGTGAAATGGCAGATCAGAATCGCAGCCGGTGAGCCGCTTACTCTTCAGCAGGAGGATATCCAGTTCAGAGGCCATGCGATCGAACTGCGGATCAATGCTGAGAACCCGGTGAAGAACTTCATGCCGTCTGCAGGTGACATCACCCAGTACCTTGTACCTGGTGGTTACGGTGTCAGAGTGGATTCTGCCTGCTACAATGGTTATACGATTCCCCCTTATTATGATTCAATGGTGGCAAAGCTGATCATCCATCAGCCGACGAGAGAAGAGGCGATTGCATGCGCGCTGAGAGCACTCGATGAGTATATCATCATGGGAATCCATACGACGATTCCGTTCCATCAGGCGCTTCTTAAACATCCTGTTTTCTGTAGCAAGGAATACAGCACAGACTTTTTAAATGAAAATAAACTGAATATAGAATAGAATGCGGAAAGAAGTCTCCCTGAGACTTCTTTCTTTGTATTTTCAGTTAAAATAACTATAGAATAATGGTATGATAAACTTATTATATGATGGGAGGCATAAGCTATGTCTAAACAGAATTTAGGAACAGTTGAAATTGCGCCTAATGTCATTGAAGTGATTACGAATATTGCAGTGGGTGAAATCAAAGGTGTTTCACTTGCTCAGAAATATAAATCATTGGATAAGCTGGGTGTCAAAAATGCAAAAGGTGTCAATGTCGAGGTCAAGGAAAGTGATATCTATATCGATGCATACTGTATCTTCGATTACGGAACTAAAATCTCAAGTACTGCCAAACAGGTTCAGCAGAATATCAAGAATGCTCTGACCAACATGACAGCTCTGACACCGAAAGAAATCAATATCCACATCATCAATATAAAATTTAATGATTAGGAGGATGCTTGCATCCTCTGACTTTTTGAAGGAGAAAAATTATGAGTCGTAAAGAATCGAGAGAACATGCATTGAAAGTCTTATTCCAGATGGAGACCAAGGAACCGATTGAGGCCAGTGAGGCGAAACGTTTCGTGCTGGAAGCGAATGAACGGGATGGATTTATGGATCAGCTGGTCGCAGGAGTAAAGGCGCATCAGGACGAAATCGATGAACACATCAGCCCTAACCTCAAGCAATGGAAACTGGAGCGCCTTTCTAAAATCGACCGCACTCTGCTTCGCATGGCTGTCTATGAACTCCTTTATACAGACGTCCCCGATAAAGTGGCAGTCAATGAAGCGGTCAATTTATCCAAGGAATATGGAGATGATGACAGCTTTAAATTCATCAACGGCGTTCTCAGTGAAGTCATCAAACAGAAAGCTCAATGACTCAGTATCTGTCGATAGGTGCGCTTACCCGTTATATCAAGGCGAAGTTTGACCGGGATCCCTATTTAGAGAAAGTCTATATTAAAGGTGAGCTTTCAAATGTCAAGCGCCATTCAAGCGGTCATCTTTACTTTGCGTTGAAAGACGGAAGCGCGGTGATGAATGGCATGATGTTTAAACGAGAGGCGGTGAAGCTGAACTTCACACCAAAAGAAGGGGACGGCGTACTGATCACTGGCCGCATCTCAGTCTATGAAAGCAGAGGAAGTTACCAGCTCTATGCAGACGATATGTCGCTGGATGGTGTCGGACAGCTCTATGAGCAGTTCGAGGCCTTGAAAAAGGAGCTTCAGTCCAGAGGATTCTTTGCGGCTGAACATAAAAAGAAGCTGCCGCGCTATCCGGCTGCGATTGCCGTGCTGACCGCTTCAACCGGCGCAGCGATACGCGATATTGAAACAACGCTCAATCGACGCTATCCTCTTGCTGAAGTGCATTATATCTCTACACTCGTCCAGGGAAATGGAGCCGCTCATGATATCGTTAAGAACATCAGACAAGCAGATGCATTAGGTGTTGACGTTATCATAGTCGGTCGCGGCGGTGGTTCGATTGAGGATCTCTGGGCCTTCAATGAAAGAGAAGTTATAGAAGCGATATTCGCCGCGAAAACGCCTATCATCTCCGCTGTTGGACACGAGACGGATACGACACTCAGTGATTATGTCGCCGATCTTCGGGCACCGACACCAACTGGTGCAGCTGTCATGGCGACGCCTGACCAGATGGACATACTGCAGCAGCTGAAGTCAATCGATCTCTATCTGAGTCAGCAGCTCAGTCAGAAACTTAAATATCAGAATGAGCGTCTGATGCGTTATCTGAATCACCCCGTCTTCAGAAATCCGCAGACTTTGATCGCTCAGCAGCAGCAGCGAAAAGATGAGCTTGAGCAGCGACTCGGGTTTTTGCTGAAACAGAGCTTCACTATACACCGTGAACGCTATATCCGGCTGGATGCGCAGCTGTCACGTGAACGGCTGGGTCATAAACTTCATATTCACCGGACGAACGAACGTGATCTGAGACTGCGCCTGAAACAGCTGATGGACAGGAAGTTAAGCGCTGCGGCTCATCAGCTGAACCTGCAGACCCGGCTGCTCAGCACGCTGAATCCTACGGGTATTCTGGAACGGGGCTATAGTATCGTCAGAAATGAGAATGGTATAGTGAGTAGTGTTCATGAACTCAAAAGAGAGCAGTCGATACAGCTTCAGCTAGCGAACGGTGAAGCAGTGGCAACAGTCAATTCGGTAAAGGAGAATCCACATGGCTAAAAAATTTGAGACAATGATGACGGAATTGGAAGCGATCGTCAATAAACTGGATAATGACCAGGTTTCACTTGAAGAATCAATTGAGCTCTACGAAAAAGGCGTTCAGCTGTCAAAAGCCTGTCAGGAACAGCTTGTGCAGGCGGAAGACAAAATCAATAAGGTCAGTTCAGATGAGGGACAGAAATGAGTGACTATAAAGGTCGCATAGAACAATATCTTGAGACACTCTACCAGAACCCTGTTGATGATACGCTTGATACGGCAATGATGTATTCGCTGCTGGCAGGTGGCAAGAGAATAAGGCCCGTGCTGTTATTCTCCACACTTGAGCTCTTTGGTGCAGAACCTGAGAAAGGGCTGCGTACGGCAGCTGCCATTGAAATGATACATACCTACTCATTGATACACGATGACTTACCCGCTATGGATAATGACGACTATCGAAGAGGCAAAATGACCAATCATAAAGTCTACGGAGAAGACGTCGCTATTCTGGCTGGTGATGGTCTGCTCACGGATAGTTTCTACCAGATCAGTACCGATGAAAATTTATCGACTGAGCAGCGCAGCAGGCTGATTACAGCGATTTCCGGCGCAGCGGGCAGCAGAGGTATGGTAGCGGGGCAGGTGCTTGATATGAAAGCAGAGAAAAAACAGCTGACTCTCGATGAACTGAAAACCGTACATCACCATAAGACGGGTGACCTGATACGCGTATGCTTTGAGTGTGCGGGTATCATAGCTGATCAACCTGAAGCCGTCATCAGACAGCTGGTGACAATCGGTCGGCATTTTGGACTGCTCTTCCAGATTAAAGATGATATCCTGGATGTTGAAGGTAGTTTTGAGGAGATGGGCAAATCGGCCGGCAGTGATATAGAGAATGCCAAGTCGACTTATGTGTCATTACTTGGTCTTGAGAATGCCAAGTCTGCTATGAATGAACTCTATTCAGATACTGAGAAGATGATTGATGCGCTGCAAGGTGAAAGCGCAGCGCTGCTGGAACTGCTTCAATTCATCATTAAGAGAGACAAATAAAAAAGCCGTTATGGCTTTTTTGTTCATTATGGATGACAATGCTATAATTGAACTTAATAATATTTAGACTGTAGGTGGAAAACTCATGGATGTTGCGAATATAAAGACTCCGGCAGATATCAGGGATCTTTCAGACGAAGAGCTTATCCTGTTAAGTAAAGATATAAGGAAATTTCTCATAGAAAAATGTGCGGTGACGGGCGGACATATCGGAGCCAATTTAGGGGTAGTAGAACTGACACTGGCGCTCCACAAGTATTTCAACAGTCCGACGGATAAAATCATTTTTGATGTAGGTCATCAGGCCTATATCCATAAAATCCTGACAGGTCGTGCAGAACAGTTTGACCAGCTGCGTCAGCATAACGGGCTCAGCGGCTTTCCAAAACGTTCTGAAAGTGAACATGATGTCTGGGAAGCGGGGCATAGCTCGACTTCACTTTCTGCTGCGATGGGCATGGCAAAGGCACGTGATATTATGGGTGACGCATACCACGTGGTACCGGTGATAGGTGATGGTGCACTTACCGGCGGCATGGCGCTTGAAGCATTGAATCACATCGGACACGATAAAACTAATATGACGATCATCCTGAACGACAATGAGATGAGCATTGCACCCAATGTCGGTGCGATGCATAACATGTTCGGCCGACTGCGGACCAATCAGAACTATAACCGCGCAAAAGTCGATATAGATGGTTTCCTGAGCAAACTGCCCGGTGGTCATAAGCTGCGTGACTCAGCTGACCGCATCAAGGATAGTCTGAAATACCTGGTCGTCCCGGGTGTCTTTTTTGAAGAGCTCGGCATCAAATACGTGGGACCGGTCGATGGTCACAGTTTCAGGGAACTCGGTGAAGCAATTGAAACATCAAAACGTATCAAGGGACCGGTCATCATCCATGTCATCACAAAAAAAGGGAAAGGATATGAACATGCAGAGAACGATAAAATCGGGACATGGCATGGTCTTGGACCCTATAAGCTGGACACCGGTGAACAGCTGGCCGGCAAAGCTTCTGCCCCTTCATGGAGTCAGCTGATGAGCGACAGTGTCATGGCGCTCGCTGAAAGCGACAGGCGTATCGTGGCGATTACGCCGGCTATGCCTGTGGGCAGTAAGCTGACAAAGTTCCAGCAGCAGCTACCTGACCAGTTCTTTGATGTCGGAATAGCTGAACAGCATGCTGTGACGATGGCAGGAGGGCTCGCAGCTAACGGCATGATACCTTATGTTGCTATTTATTCAACATTTCTGCAGCGTGCATATGATCAGATGCTGCACGATATCGACCGGCAGAATCTTCATGCCGTATTCGGAATCGACAGATCAGGTCTCGTCGGTGCTGATGGTGAAACGCATCAAGGCGTCTTTGATATTCCTTTCCTGACCCACCTACCGAATATGACGGTGATGATGCCGAAAGATGAGGACGAAGCAGGTAAAATGGTCTATAGTGCATTCAATGAATATACGGGACCGATTGCTATTCGCTATCCGAGAGGTAATGGATTAGGCGTGAAAGTATCAGCACCTGAAACAGGCGTCCCGTACGGCACATGGGAAGTACTCAGGGAAGGTCAGGATGCCGTCATCTTATCCTTCGGTCCGACGCTCCAAGCGATACTTGAAGCGCAGGAAGTGCTTTTAAAAGAAGGCATCAATGTGGAAGTGGTCAATGCTCGTTTCATTAAACCGCTTGATACTGCTTATCTGAATAAACTAAACGCGCGTCGTGTTCCTGTTATGACAGTAGAGGAGTCCATACTGACAGGTGGTTTTGGTTCTCTCGTTGTCAATTACTTCAACGACCAGAACATGGATGTTCATGTGAGACGCTTAGGTATCGACAACGAATATATCGAACAGGGCGATGTCGATATGCTGCTGCAGGAAATAGGTCTCACGACAGCTCATTTCATTGATGAAATCAAGCAGATGGTCGGTAAGAATGAAAAAACAGCGGATTGATGAATGGCTCGTCGAACGCGAGTATTTTGACTCTGCTGACGAAGCAAAAAGATTTATCATGGCCGGCAAAGTGCTGAACGGTCACGAGAGAATTCATTCAGCGGCAGAAAGAATTAATCCTGCAGAAGTGAAGATCAGAATAAAAGGACTGAATAAACGTTATGTCAGCAGAGGGGGCTACAAGCTTGAAAAAGCGGTGGAGGTATTCAACCTTAAGCTGCAGAACAGAATACACGTTGATATCGGTTCATCCACAGGTGGATTCACTGACTGTGCCCTGAAGAATGGTGTGAAGCGCAGCTTTGCCATTGATGTCGGTACAAATCAGCTTGCTTACAGCCTGCGTATCGATCCACGTGTCACCGTCATGGAACAGACGAACTTTCGCTTTGTCACGCCTGAACAATTTGATGAATGTCCAGACTTCGCTTCTATAGACGTCAGCTTTATTTCATTATCTCTCATCTTTCCGACGCTTCACCGAATACTCGCTCTCCAGGGTCAGGTTGTGGCCTTGATCAAGCCGCAGTTCGAGGCACACCGGGATGAGGTCGGTGAAAGAGGGATCGTCAATGATAAGGCTGTTCACTTCAGGGTTATACAAGAGGTGCTGGATTTTGCCGCAGACAATCATTTCTGCGCGCAGGATTTAACAGTCTCTCCTATTAAAGGTGCAAACGGCAACGTTGAATACTTGCTGCTTCTCCAGCATTCGGACCTGCCGCATATAGTAGATGACAGGCAGATAAATAATGTAGTAGCAGCGAAAACCGATTAATCTGGATTAATCGGTTTTTTGTTAGTCAACCTGATATTTATATGCTACTATTATGTATAAATATACAAGGAGGTCCATCATGGCGAATAAGACGATGCGACAGATCAAAATTAGAGAGATTATTTCCAGTCAGCAGATAGAAACACAGGAAGAACTCGTTGAGAAGCTGAACGAGGTCAATCTGAATGTCACGCAGGCAACTATCTCAAGAGATATCAAGGAGCTGCAGCTGATAAAAGTTCCGACACCAAGTGGGCAGTATGTGTATAGCCTGCCGAAAGACCGTAAGTTTCATCCGCTGGACAAACTGGGACGTTATCTGATGGATTCCTTCGTCAAGCTCGATGGCACTGATAATCTGCTTGTGTTAAAAACATTGCCAGGTAATGCGCAGTCAATCGGTGCTATACTTGACCAGCTCGATTGGGAAGAAATACTCGGTACAATCTGCGGTGACGATACATGTCTGATTATCTGCAGAGACGACAAGGCAGGCAAGGTCGTGACTGAACGATTGTTCAATATGTTATAGGTGGGGGGTCAACTTATGCTACAGACACTATCCATTAGACAGTTTGCTATTATTGATGAACTGGATATTGATATCAAGGACGGACTGACGGTATTGAGCGGAGAAACGGGCGCAGGTAAATCAATCATCATTGATGCTATCTCTATGCTTATCGGTGCAAGGGCGAGCCAGAATCTGGTACGTCACGGTGAGAACAAAGCGGTGATAGAAGGGGTATTTGATATCGATGACAATCCTGCCGTCAATCAGCTGCTCATTGAAAAAGAGATCGCACAGGATGATTTCATGATCGTGAAACGTGAAATCATGAAATCAGGTAAAAGTATCTGTAGAATCAATAATCAGACCGTTACGCTGTCAGAGCTGAAGCAGGTTATGCAGGAGCTGCTGGATATCCATGGTCAGCATGAAACACAGCACCTGTTAAAAGCTAAATTTCATATTCGTCTGCTGGATGAATTCTCTAAAGGACGCTATCAGTCTCTTGTTGAAGAATATACAGCTACATATGATGTCTTTCAGGAGAAGAAGGACGAACTGAAGAGGCTTGAAAGAAAAGATGAATCGTTGCTGCAGCGGCTCGATCTTATCAAGTTTCAGCATAATGAACTCACGCAGGCAAAACTGCTTCCCGGAGAAGTGAACAGCTTGAAAGAGGATATCAATCGACTGCGCAATTTTGAAAAGCTGAATAATGAACTCACTAAAGCAGTCAGTTATTTAAGTGATGAGAATAATATCATTGATAAAATATTCGATTTCAACGAATCTTTAAAAGAAATAGATGATGTTCTGAATGGCGAATATCAATCACTGCTCGAGGAGACGAACAGCGTCTATTACTTGCTTGAAGATGCTAAACATCAGTTATATGATGAGCTGACGACAAACGAGTATGATGAGAATCATCTGAATGAGATGGAGGCAAGAATGAACTTGATTCAGCAGTTCGAGCGTAAATACGGTAAGGATCACGCGGAACTGATCACACTGATAGCTGAACTGGAGACTGAGATCAATCAGATCGAAAACCTTGAGGAAAGCACGTCGAACCTGAAAGAAGAGATCAAGAAGCAGTATCAGCTGCTGCTTGAAATCGGTGCACAGCTGTCCAAGGAGCGCCGGACAGATGCTCTGCAGCTACGCAGTAAGATTCTGGACGAAATTTATCATCTTGAGATGAAAAGCGCTAATTTTGAAATAGCATTTACAAAGATTGAACCGGGGCCATCAGGTCTTGAGGCCATCGAGTTCATGATCAGTCCGAATAAAGGGGAACCACTGAAAAGTCTCGATAAGATTGCTTCAGGCGGAGAACTATCACGAATCATGCTCGCCCTGAAGACGATATTCGCCGAAAGCAAAGGACAGACAGCCATCCTGTTTGATGAAGTGGATACAGGCGTCTCAGGCCGAGTCGCTCAGAAGATGGCTGAGAAAATGAAGCAGATCTCTGAGCATATCCAGGTCATCTGTATTTCGCATCTGCCGCAGGTTGCAGCAATAAGTGATCACCATCTTTACATTGAAAAGCATGAGAAGGACGACCGCACCGTTACGACTGTAACAGAACTCACAGGAAAAGATAAAGTAAGGGAAGTCGCCCGAATGATTTCAGGTGTGGAAGTCACGCCTCTGACCCTCGACCACGCAGCAGAACTTATCTCCCAGAATAAACAACATAAAGGATGAGGTTTATGGCAATCCGAGTAGCAATAATAGAAGATTCGCAGGAGCTGGCTACAGCCATCCATCGTTATTTGTCTCAGCAGGGGATGATAGTGACTGAAGTGGCTCATGACGGTCAGGCAGGGCAGGCGGTCATTCAGCGCGCTGATTTTGATATACTGCTGCTTGATCTGATTCTGCCTAGTATAGATGGACTGACTTTGCTGAAAAACGATATACCTGCTGAACGGCCCTATAAAGTCATCTGCTTCTCAGCTTTTGGTAAGGAGTCAATATTGAATGAAGCGCTGACTTTAGGAGGAGATTATTTTCTGCTGAAGCCGGTCAAACTGGATGTTATTGCTCAGAATATCCTGCGTATGACTGAACATAAGGATTCAGACCTATTGACTGATTATTTCTCGCAACGTCTGAAGGGAACGCAGTATATCTATGAGGCTCTTTCCATACTGGAAAGAGAACCGGTTAAAATCAACCATCTGACCGGCGAACTTTATCCTGAGATCGCTAAGAAGTTCAATGTCAACAAAGCAACCATAGAGAGAGCGATCAGACACTCAGTGGAAAAAGCATGGAATCAGGGACTTGAACAGCACTGGCAGGCTGAAGGCCGGATGATCAGGCCGACGACCGGTGAACTGCTTGAATATTTGATGAGGTAGAATGATGAAAATAATTGCGCACAGAGGCTATAGAGCAAAGTATACTGAGAATACGATGACGGCTTTCAGAAAAGCCATTCAATCAGGTGCAGATGGACTTGAGCTGGATGTGCATCTCTCACTGGATGGTGAGCTGGTCGTATTTCATGATGAGGATTTCAGACGACTGGCAGGACGCGAAGGTCTTATTAAGAATATGACCTATGATGAAATAAAGAAGATAGGCCTGCAGAGGAAACTGATAAGAAAGGAAAGGGCACCACTTCTACAGGAGGTGCTGGAGCTAGTCCAGGATAAGGAACTGCTGCTTAATATCGAGATTAAAGCTGTGACAGAAGGGATGCTTGAAGAAAGGCTGGTCGCCCTGCTGTCCCGGTACTCACTCAGACATGTCGTCATTTCGAGTTTTCATCCTGAATGTATCGTCAGGGTAAAAGAAAGGGCACCTGAAATAGAGACTGCGCTTCTTTATTCAAAATACATTGATCAGCCCTGGCTGCTGCAGGAACGCTTTCTTTTTGATGCGATTCATACTGATACGAACTACACGTCAAAAGCTTATGCTGAACTGATCCAGTCTTATGGTCTTCCGGTCAGAATATATACGGTCAATAAAGAGCGGGATCTTTCTTACTGGCTTGATTCAGCAGTCGACGCCGTTATCACTGATGAAGTAGAACTGGCCGTGAAAATGAACAAAGAGAAGTAAACAGTGTTTACTTCTCTTTGTTCGGTATTCTGTTATTTCTCTTTTCCATATGCAGGATATAACCCCCTACAAATGCAATGCCCAGCAATGAAAAGAGCGCACCAAGCAGAAACTGCAGCCAGATAAAATGAAGTTCTGGTACCAGGGCACCGAATACGGCATCACGCATCCATTTGATGCCAAGGCCAGCCAGATAGATAGGAATAATAAGCACAAGAAGTGCGAGTATTTTTTGCATGTCATCACCTGCTATTATTATAGCTTACTCGTACTAAAATAAAAACAATTAGTCAAAACATCATTTTTTACTATGCTGATATACCATTTCTGTTTTCGTTTTTTACTAAATCTGTAATGTAAACGCTTTATTAATTTAAAGTAACGATGAAAACAACTGAAAAGGGATAAATTGCTCTTCTGCAATTTTATAGTTTGAAAGTTAATGTTTTTATGCAATAATATTGGTGTATCGAAGCTATATTAGAAGAAAAGGGGTAATGATATGATTTTTGAAACGTTGGAACAGTACGATTACGAGCAGGTGGTCTTCTGTCAGGATAAAGCCAGTGGGCTGAAAGCGATTATTGCGATTCACGATACGACGCTCGGACCTGCACTTGGGGGCTGCCGGATGTGGCCATATGCTTCAGAAGAAGAAGCGATTGAGGACGCGCTGCGACTCGCCCGTGGGATGACCTACAAAAACGCGGCAGCAGGTCTGAATCTTGGCGGTGCCAAAACGGTTATTATCGGCGATCCGAAGAAAGATAAATCAGAAGCATTATTCAGAGCGCTCGGTCGTTATGTGCAAAGTCTGAACGGCCGCTATATCACGGCAGAAGATGTGGGGACGACTGTCAGTGATATGGATACCATGCATGAGGAGACAGATTTTGTTGTCGGGCTGTCAGAGAGTTTTGGCTCTTCAGGAAATCCAAGCCCTGTTACTGCGCTCGGCGTCTATCAGGCGATGAAGCGTACCGCAAAGGAAGCATTCGGAACGGATTCCCTGCAAGGACTTAAAGTTTCTGTTCAAGGGGTAGGTAATGTTTCCTATAAATTATGTGAGTATCTGCACGAGGAAGGGGCAGAACTGATTGTGACTGATATCTTCCAGGCCTCTATCGATCGTGCAGTCAATGACTTCGGAGCGTCAGCCGTTGCACCTGACGATATATATGGTGTGGAGGCTGATATCTTTGCACCGTGCGCACTCGGGGGCATCCTGAATGATGACACTATCCCGCAGCTTAAAGTCAAAGCGGTCTGCGGCAGTGCAAACAACCAGCTGAAAGAGATGGAGAAACACAGCGCGATGCTTGCTGACCGTCAGATTATCTATGCGCCGGACTTTGTCGCCAATTCAGGCGGCGTGATCAATGTAGCGGATGAACTTTATGGCTATAATGAAAAACGTGCGACTGATAAAGTGAAGGAGATCTACAATCAGATGGATAAGATCTTTGATATCGCTAAACGTGATAATATATCTACCACTGTTGCAGCTGAAAGAATGGCAGAAGAACGCATCGAGCAGATGATGCGTGTCAGAAGTACATTCAGTCGTCATGAACATTCAATTATTTCTAGAAGATAGAACAACATCCTAGATATATCTTCTTACTTTATGTAAGATAAGATTATTAAGGACAGAAGAGGTGTTGTTACATGGAAATGGATTTTAATCTATATATGAATGAAGTCGTGAACACTGCACGACAGGAAATAGAAAATGCCGGCTATCAGCAGCTTCGCACATCTGAAGAAGTAAAGGAAGTCTTTGAGAAGCCAGGTACAGTATTCGTCATGATCAATTCAGTCTGCGGCTGTGCGGGCGGCATAGCACGTCCGGCAGCAGCTCATGCACTGCATTATGATAAACTACCGAACCATCTTGTAACGGTTTTTGCAGGACAGGATAAGGAAGCGACCGCGACTGCCCGCGATTATTTCGAAGGTTATCCGCCATCAAGTCCATCCTTCGCTCTGCTAAAAGACGGCAAAATCATTTCAATGATTGAACGTCATGAAATTGAAGGTCACGATCCGATGAGTGTGATCACTAGCATTCAGGCCTTATTTGAAGAATACGGGGAGGAAAGATAAGCCAGGGGCAACCCTGGCTTTATTTCATGAAGACTTTTAAACTGAATCCTTATAGAATTGGTTTCCGTACGATTAAAACAGCTGCTGGGATGGCGATCGGTGTCATTATTGCCAAGCAATTAGGTGTGATCAATTTCTCTTCTGCTGCTATTCTGGTTGTCCTCTGTGTGAAGAACACAAAGATGAAATCGATGCAGGCAGCATGGGCACGTTTCGCCTCCTGTCTGATGGGACTGATCTTTGCAAGTCTTGTGTTTGAACTGTTAGGTTACTATCCGGTTGTCCTCGGTCTTATCGTGCTGCTGTTTATACCGGCAACAGTTGTGATCGGGACGCAGGAAGGTGTTGTGACCGCCTGCGTCATCATCCTGCACTGCTTTAACTCAAAAGGGGTCAGCCTGGACTTCATCCTCAATGAGATACTGCTGATTATCATCGGTCTTTCTATCGCTCTGCTGCTCAATTTGTTTATGCCGAATCGCAGCAGGGAACTTGAAGACTACAAGACAAATATAGAGCAGGAATTCCAGCTCATCCTCTCTGAGTTTTCAGAGGCACTGAAATATGTCGATATTAAGCTGGACCATAGAATGATCGCCCATGTGCAGCTGACCATTGAAAAGGCCAAATCCGTTGCATTTATGGATGTTGAAAATCACTTCGGACGTAATGACAATTCATACTATCATTACTTCACGATGAGAGGAGAACAGGCCCTTCTGCTCTACCGGATGGTGGGTCTGATTAACAATGTCAGCCGTTCTGATCAGCTGCATCAGCAGCTAAGTGAGCTGATCCATGAAATGAGTCAGAACATTTCCGGGCATGATCACACGGCAATCCGGTTGCACGATTTATATGCGATACAGCTGCAGCTGAAAGACCATCAATTACCGACCAGTTATGAAGCTTTTCATTCCAGAGCCTCTGCTTTCCAGCTGCTGCATGAACTGGAGAACTATCTGCACATCAAATCGAAGTTTGGATCCCTGAAAAAATAAAAAAGTAATCTACCGCAGTAGATTACATCATTAAAAAGGGTAAAACACTAGATAGGATAAGTGCTGCTACAACGAAAACGAGCAATATGATAATCAGAATGCGTCTTGTATTGGAATTCATCATCTGGATGTCCTTTCTTTTTTAACCTATTATAACAAAATTACTAATTAATGAGGAGTGTTCGTATGGTAAACCAGCAACGTCTAGTAGATACATTTTTGGACCTGGTACAGATTGATAGCGAAACTGGGCATGAAAGAGAGATAGCTGACCATTTAGTCAGTACCTTCACTGAGCTTGGTTATCATGTCATTGAAGATGACAGCCAGAAAGATACTGGTTTTGGTGCAGGAAACCTGATTGTCAATATTGAAGGTGATGAAGCGAAACAGCCTATTTACTTCTCATGTCATATGGATACTGTGACACCTGGGAAAGGCGTTAAGCCTGTCATCACAGATGATATTATCCATTCTGATGGCACGACGATTCTAGGAGCAGATGATAAGGCGGGCATCGCTGTACTTCTTGAGACGCTTCGCGTCATCAAGGAAGAAAAGATCAATCATGGCCCCCTGCAGTTTATTATTTCTGTCGGTGAGGAAAGTCAGCTGGTAGGCGCGAAAGCATTTGATCCAGAGTATCTTTCAAGCCAGTTCGGTTATGCACTTGATTCCGGTAACGAAGTCGGTACCATTGTGACAGCTGCACCAAGCCAGGCAAAACTGGAAGTGCATATCACAGGCAGAACAGCGCATGCCGGACTTGCACCGGAAAACGGCATCAGCGCCATCAATATAGCAGCAAAAGCGGTCAGTCGTATGACCCTAGGCCGTATCGGTGCTGAAACGACAGCGAATATCGGTCGTTTTGAAGGCGGTACAGCGACGAATATCGTTGCTGACAGCTGTTATATCTTAAGTGAGGCACGCAGTCTGGATCAGTCCAAGCTCGACAGGCAGGTCGCCCATATGAAGGCAGCGTTCGAAGACACTGCTGAGGAAATGGGCGGTAGTGCAGACGTGACCGTGACGCCAAGCTATCCAGCATTCAACGTTGAAGAAAACAGTGCAGCCGTACAGATTGCGAAGCAGGCAGCGGAGAATATCGGACTGACACCTGTGCTGAAGAAAAGCGGCGGTGGCAGTGATGCGAACATCTTTAATAGCTACGGCGTTCCGACGGTTGTCCTTGCTGTCGGCTACCAGGATATTCATACAAATCAGGAGAAGATGCCGGTCAGTGAGCTTGTTAAACTGAATGAGCAGGTGCTCGAAATCATTAAGTTAGTTTAAGAGAATTCCTCAGGGAATTCTTTTCTTCTTTTACTATGTTATAATAATGGGGTAAATTATTAAGAAAGAGGTATCCAAATGACGAAACAGCAGATCGGTGTCATCGGACTTGCCGTAATGGGTAAGAATCTGGCATGGAATATTGAATCAAGAGGTTATACAGTCTCTGTATTTAACCGCTCACCACAGAAGACAGAAGAAATGGCCGCTGAGTCGCAAGGGAAAAATATTTTTCCGACTTATTCATTAGAGGATTTTGTTGAAAGCCTGGAGGTCCCTCGTCGTATTCTGATGATGGTAAAAGCGGGTGAAGCGACTGATCATACGATTGAAAGTCTGCTTCCACTGCTTGAAGAAGGAGATATCCTGATTGACGGTGGTAATACGAACTACAATGATACAATCCGCCGTAATCTCTATTTATCTGAAAAAGGTCTGAACTTCATCGGAACAGGCGTCTCAGGTGGAGAAGAAGGGGCGCTTCACGGTCCCTCAATCATGCCGGGCGGCCAGAAGGAAGCCTATGAGCTTGTTAAACCGATCCTGGAGGATATCGCAGCGAAGGCACACGATGGTAAGCCTTGTGTGACTTATATCGGTCCGGATGGTGCGGGTCATTATGTCAAGATGGTGCATAATGGTATCGAGTACGCTGATATGCAGCTCATCGCTGAAAGCTATAACCTGATGAAGAATGTGCTGAAGATGCCTCATGATGAGATCGCGGACACATTTGCCGAATGGAATAAGGGGGAGCTGGACTCTTATTTAATCGAGATCACTGCCGATATCTTCCGTAAGATGGATGAAGACGGCACGCCGCTCGTTGAGAAAGTGATGGATAAGGCCGGTCAGAAGGGGACAGGGAAATGGACTTCCATCAACGCGCTTGACTTGGGTATCCCGCTGACGATTATCACAGAGTCAGTGTTCGCGCGTTTTATCTCTGCTCAGAAAGAGGAACGTGTTGCAGCGTCCAAAGCGTTTGATGCACATGAGTATGAATTTAAAGGTGACAAAAAAGAATTTCTTGAACAGATCAGACAGGCGCTATATATGAGCAAGATCTGTAGTTACGCTCAAGGATTCAGTCAGATGAAAGTTGCAAGTGAAATCAATAACTGGAATCTGCATCTTGGAGAACTCGCCATGATATGGCGTGAAGGCTGTATCATCCGTGCGCAGTTCCTGCAGAAAATCAAGGATGCATATGATCAAAATACTGAACTTCAGAACCTCCTTCTTGACCCGTATTTCAACGGGATTGTATCAGAATACAACGGTGCACTCCGCAAGGTGACAGGCACTGCAATCGAAGCGGGTTTCCCGGTTCCTTCATTTGCTGCAGCGATCACTTACTTTGACAGCTACCGGGCAAAGGACCTTCCTGCCAATCTGATTCAGGCACAGCGTGATTATTTTGGTGCGCACACTTATGAACGTAAGGATAAAGAAGGTATCTTCCATACAGAATGGAAATAGCCGGACGTAAAAAAGCTGAACCTTGTAGACTGCAAGGTTCAGCTTTTTTTATTCTATTGGCAGATAGAATGAAATCTTATTGTCGAAACTATTAAAATCAAGTGGAAGATTCAGCTGCGCAATATAATAATCGTTTTTCCTGTAATCCAGCATGACTGATATCTGTTGTTCAATAGACTGCCAGATTTCATTGAAAATATAATCAAGATGTCCGCGTTTCTTAAATACAGCAAACTTGGTATGGTGCAGATGCTCTGTTTCAAGAAGTGTTTTTTCATCACTTGCTACACCGACGAACAGTTCAAGACCATATGGATGAGGATGGACCACTAAATAAAGAGGACCATCTCCTTGTTCAGCAAGCTCGGCCAGCTTACCTTCTTCGTAGTGATCCAGCAGAAGATCAGCAATCAGGAAGTGATTGTAGAGCGCTTTACTGGCAATCTGTGTACGGTGACCGATGAGACGCGATTGTACTTTCGATTCAATCATATAAGAGAGAGGTGGTTCTTCTGTCACAGCAAGCTTCACGTAGAGACGATTGAGCTGCTTCAGTTGCTGACGGTGCGTACGTGCCTGCAGTGGTGACAGACCGTGATAGTCTCTGAAGGCGTCGTTGAAAGCGGCAGCATCTGCATAGCCGTATTTAGCGGCGATCTCCAGCAGACTTACTTTGCCTGCTATCAGGTCTGCGGCGGCTTCAGATAAACGGCGTCTTGTGAGATATTCTTCAATGTTCATGCCTGTTATCATCGTGAAGGTCTGATTCAGATGAAATGGAGTCTCACCGATATGTCGGGCAAGAGTATCAAGTTGTATGTCCATCAGCAGATTATCCTCAAGATAGACAATCGTCTGCTGAATCATTTTAAGAGATTCCATAATGCCTCGTTTCTAGATTTTAGCCAATCTGATAGATAATGATGACGTCGTCAGGGTCATTCTGATAATCTTTCAGTTCAATGCGATGCACTTCTTTAAAAAGCCCGAACTGATTCAGAATGTCAGTATATTCATGCTTTGCATAATATAATATCACAAACGCACGTCTTTTGTACGGATAAGCTGATAAGAAACAATGGATGACAGACCTGAAAATCTCAGCTGAGCAAGGATTGAAAAAAAGAATGGATTCTCTGCCGCTGAACTTGTAATCCAGAACATTCAGATTATATACAGTCACGATGAAGCGAGAGCTGGAAAGTGACGGGCATAATAACGTCTTTCTCTCTGCTCTCCATATCCAGTGCCTTATTCAGCTCAATGCCTGAGACGGGTATACCTAACGCAAAGTGCATGACAATCGGCATGCGCATCAGACCGGAGCCGAAATCGATAAAGTGATCGTGACTGAGGACAGGGAAATGAGGGTCATCTATTGATATTCAGATCTTCATCCGGATATCATTCTTCCCCTTTAAAAAACCTCTTCTGAAGTTCAGAAGAGGTTGAGACTTAAAAATTCCACCAGTGCAGATTATCCCGGTTCAGCAGCAGATCACTTTTGATCGGTCCGTATGAACCTGCCTGATAGTTAGGAAACGGGGCGGGATGCTCGCGCCAGTACTGATCGACAGTATCGACATAGCTCCATGTCGCTTTTAGTTCTTCCCAATGTGTAAAATTAGTCGCATCACCTTTCAGACAATCATAGATAAGACCTTCATATGCATCCACTGTATTCATCTTATCCTGTGCTGTCAGTGCATAGGACAGCTTGACGGGCTCCGTATCAATGCCTTCAATATATTTTCTGGCATTCAGATGAAGCTCGATTCCTTCGTTCGGCTGAATATTGATGATAAGTAGATTGGAATCCAGTTTCTGATCACGCTTATAGTAAAGGTTCATCGGTACTTCCTTGAATTCTACGACGACACGGATTTCCTTTTTCTTCATGCGTTTACCTGTACGGATATAGAAAGGAACACCGGCCCAGCGGAAGTTATCAATCATGACTTTAGCAGCGACAAAAGTAGGCGTATTGGAATCAGGGTCTACGTTCTCCTCGTCCCGGTATTTCGGAACTGTCCCGTCATTGACGATGCCTTTGTCATATTGCCCTCGGACAAAATAGTTACGTACTTCTGACGGTTTCACTTGTCTGATAGAACGCAGGGCCTTCACTTTTTCGTTTCGGATATCGTCAGATTCAAGTGAAATGGGCGGCTCCATAGCAAGCAAGGAAACAATCTGCAGCATGTGGTTCTGCACCATATCTTTTAAGGCGCCACTATTTTCGTAGTAACCACCGCGATCTTCTACACCGAGCGTTTCTGAAGAAGTGACCTGAATATTAGAGATATACTTATTGTTCCAGAGCGGTTCGAACATCGCATTGCTGAAACGGAGAATCTCAATGTTCTGCACCATGTCCTTACCGAGATAATGGTCGATACGATAGATTTCCTCTTCTTTGAATGAACGTGTGATCTGGGCATTAAGTGCTTCAGCTGATTTGAGATCTGTACCGAATGGTTTTTCGATGATCAGTCGGGTAAACCCTTTCGTATCTGTCAGTCCGCTTTCCTTCAGGGAATCCGTGACGATGCCGAAAAACTCAGGTGCCATCGCCAGATAGAAAAGACGATTACCTGCCAGCTGGTAGTCATTGTCCAGCTGGTCCGCCAGTTTCAATAGATTCTGATAGCTCTCAATATTATTAACGTCATGGGATTGATAGTAGACGTGTGTCATAAAATCATCAATACGTGCTGTATCCTTCACGTGTTTCGTTATTGAAGCTTTGATCTCTTCTCTGAATTTCTCATTATCCCAGTCTCTGCGTCCGATACCGATAATGGCGATATGGTCATTCAGATTACCTTGCTGAAAGAGATGAAATAGTGAAGGGAATAACTTGCGGTGACTTAAATCTCCAGTAGCACCAAAAATTGTAATGAGACAGGGAATATTCTGCTTTTCAATATCCATCTACGGGACCTCGATTCGTTTAAATTCTTTATTATTTTTTCACACAATGACTTAAAACACAATTAAAACATGCTATAATATCATGACAAATTAAGTAGGTGAACAAAGTTGGAAATCACATTTCTCGGGACAAGTGCAGGCTTGCCCACTAAAGAACGTAATACACAGGCGACAGTGCTCAGTCTGAATCCACTGCTGAATGAATACTGGCTGTTCGATGCAGGGGAAGCGGTTCAGCACCAGATTCTCCACACAAGAATCAAACTAGGCAAACTGAGCGCTATCTTTATCACGCATATGCATGGTGATCATCTTTTCGGTCTGCCGGGTCTTCTGTCGTCCAGGAGTTTTCAGGGCGGTGAGAATAAGCCGCTGACGGTATACGGACCTGTCGGCATCAAATCCTTTATTGAGACGACCTTATCATTATCGGCGTCGCATCTGAACTATCCCCTTGAAGTCATTGAAGTGGAGGATTCTGACTGCTTTGAACGTCATGATATTCGGATTAAGGTAGGTCTGCTGTCTCATGGCGTTCCTTCTTACGGCTACAGACTCGAGTTTCCGGACCAGGAGGGCAGGCTCCTACAGGAGAAACTGGTCGCTGAAGGCATAGCGCCGGGTCCTGTCTACCGGGAATTCAAATCTCAGGACACCGTATATTACGGCGGCAAGGTGTATGACGCTAGCACGTACAGGGCAGAACAGATTCCGGGTAAGATCATTACTTTCTTCGGTGACACGATGCCGTCAATTAATGAGGAGAAGTTAGCGGCTGACGCTGATATCATCGTCCACGAAAGTACGTATCTTGAAGGAGATCTTGGACTGAGTCATCAGTATCATCACAGTCATATCAATGATGTCATCAAACTTGCTGAACGCTGTCAAGTCAAACTGACCCTGATCAACCATGTCAGCAACAGATACCATCAGCAGGATATTCAGCTGCTGGAAGCGCGTATCAGAAGAGAGGCACCAGACTTTAATTTCCGGATTGCACGTGATTTTTTGAGTGTTTCCGTGAATATGGTATGATGAGTAAAAAGGAGATTGAGATGTTGAGCTATGACCGGGTTTTAATTGCAGTGGATGGATCACGTGATGCAGAGTGGGCATTCAATAAAGCGGTAGAAACAGCTAAGAGAAATGAGGCCGCTCTTTACGTCGTCCATATCATTGATGGCAGAAGTTATGCCGATATCATGACAGAGGACAGACCTGATATAGGAGAAGCAGAGTCATACAGTCAGAAGCTGCTTGCAGGATACAAGGAGCTGGCTGTCAGTTCTGGTTTGTCAGATATTGAAGTAATCAGTGATGTGGGGTCGCCTGATATATTGATTCCTAAGAAGATTGCAGTAGAAGTGGCGGCAGATCTTATCATCTGCGGTTCAGAGGGCATGAATGCTGTTGAACGGTTTATTCTGGGTTCTACTTCTGAATCGATTGTGAGACATGCGAAATGTGATGTACTGGTCGTCCGTACGGAAACAGTACCCGATGATTTTGAGCCGATAGTCGCTGTCCATCAATAGAAAAACACCTGAAAATGATTCAGGTGTTTTTCTTATTCTGATAATTCTTTACTGCGTTTGATGGCTTCTTCCAGACAATCGGTGAAAATAGCCTCCACAGGGTATTTCTTCAGTGCATCCAGGCCGGCTTTTGTCGTCCCACCTTTGGAGGTGATGTTCTCGCGCAGCTGCTCTATTCCAAGTTCACTTGCCTCAAGCATGTGTCCTGTCCCGATGATCAGATTTCTGACGGCAGCATCAACGTGCTCTTTTTCCAGTCCCATCTTCAACGCTGCCTTGATGTACTGTTCATACATATAATAGAGGAAAGCAGGCCCGCTGCCAGTGATAGCTGTGACCTGATGGAGTTTTTCCTCTTCAACCTCAAGCGCAGTTCCAAAGGAACTCAGGATTTTGAAGAGCTCTGTCTTATGGCCTGCATCAAAGGTATCAGAGAAAGTAATACCAGTGACGGATTGCTGGACCTGCGCGTTAGTGTTCGGCATAATGCGCGCAATCGGATTTTGTGTCTGCAGTCTAGTTTTAATCTGGTTGAGGGAGACACCGGCCATAATTGAAATAAAGTGATTGCCGGGCTGCACTTTATCTCTGATTCGTTCGGCAAGCGAATCGAAGTCATCAGGTTTAGTCGCTAAAAAGACGTAATCAGCATCTGTCAGCAGTTCAATATCATCATAGCTGTAATTGACATTCAGTCTCTCCTGATAATTCTGCAGCTGATTCTCACTGGAACGATTAGTCAGGTAGATATCATGACTGTTCAGCAGACTGCTGCTGATCAGCCCCTCAAAAATAGCGCTCGCCATATTACCAGCCCCGTAAAATACAATTTTCATCACATTGCTCCTCCAAGTGTTTTTAATATCGTCACTACTAGTGTAACATTGAACTAAAACGAGTAAAAGAGGGGATAAAAATGATCGGAAAAAAATATATCCTGACTGGCGGTACAGGAGGGCTCGGACAGTCGCTGCTGAGTGAACTGATTGGCAGGGGAGCAACCGTCCTGGTTCTCGGCCGAAATGAGAGGAAGCTTAAGGTGCTGCAGGAACTATATCCGCAGCAGCTTGAAGTCTACCTGATTGCGCTGGATGATCTTCCTGCTGTCAGAGGTCTGGCTGCTTCACTTATCAATAAAGGTGAGACATATGATGGCATCATCAATAATGCCGGTTACGGCTACTTCAAATCCTTTGCTGATCACTCGGCAGATGAAATTGTGGCGATGATGAATGTGAATGTCACGCACCCGGCAGTTCTGCTGAAAGAACTGATACCCTTAGTGAGACCGGGTGCTTCTGTTGTCAATATCGTCTCGCAGTCCGCCCGCGTTGCAACACCGTTCGGCTCGGTATATGCGGCATCAAAAGCGGCGCTGCTCAGTCTGAGCAATGCGCTTCGTCTTGAGTATCCTGACCTGCATGTGATGACAGTCAGTACCGGCCCGGTGGAAACGGATTTCTTCAGCCGTGCTGATGTCAGCGGTCATTACAGTGAAAAAACAAAAAGCATCCAGCTGGACTGTGACTCACTTGCTGCTCAGATCGTCCAGGCAATAGCGGACAAGAAGAATGAAGTGAACAGACCTCGCTGGATGCATCATAGCCTGACACTTTATCAAATCGCACCGCGTGCGATAGAAAAGCTGTTCAGACCTCTCTTCTTATCAAAGCATGACTAACTAGCTTTCTGGCAGCAGATTGAACTCTGTCAGAAAGTTCTTCACTTTTTTACGGTAGGTGACAGGGTTGACATTGTAGCTTGACGCATGACCGCCGTATTCAGGATACCATTTTCTTTTCGGGCCCTGTTTCTTATTATAGAGATCGACGGAGTGCGTGTACGGGATAAACGTGTCCGGTTTTGAATGAATGAAAAGAACAGGCTGCTCAATGTTCTGGATGACCTTGATAGGCGATACAGCATACAGTGAGAACCTGGAACGTATTCTGAGGAACAGATTGATGAACTTCAGCAGAAAGCCTGAACCGATCTGCAGTCTCTGGCCGATGATATGGGTCAGTACACGTTCAAATGACGCGAAGGAGCAGTCAGAGATATAGAAATCTGCTTCGTTAGCCAGTTCACCGGCATAGAGCAGCATCGTCGCAGCACCCATCGACTCGCCGTGCACACCGAACGTCATATCGAAGCCGTATGTTTCCTTCATATAACTGATGACGGATTCAAGGTCATGTTTCTCAAAATAACCATACGTTGAAAATCTGCCGCCGCTTGAACCATGCCTGCGGTGATCGAAAATCACACCGTTATAACCGAGATCCATAAAAAGATTCATATATTTAATTGAGGTGATGCTGTTCTCTGTGACGCCGTGACAGAAAATCATCCAGTGATTATGGGGATATTTCCTGATGATCTCAGCATTGATATGGTAGCCGTTTTTGGAGCTGATGTACACTTTTTTCGGATTAAGGGCCTGATGGGCTTTTTCATCGAGACGTTTCGCTTTTATTTCGCGCCGGCGGATGACGTCTACATCCCGCATCCTGAAGTTAAGGATATAGTTACTGCCGATCGCGCCTGATGTCACCAGTCCGAGCGTGATAAGGGCAGAACCCAGGACTGCCACATCTTTCAGTTTCATAGATGATCCTCGTAGTTGATGCTGTGGAAGCGGTCACGACTATGCGTATGGTAGTCCACCTGCTGATAGGCGTCTATGTTTGATGTCAGCTGTTCAACGGAGCTCGCACCCGCGACAATGGATGCGACAGGCTGTTCCAGTAAGTAATTCATTGTGCTCACAGTAAGAGGTTCCTGAACTTGAGATAATGTCGTATTCAGTTCTTCCACGGAATAGTCAAATAGACCCTCCTTAAATTTCTTTGGCAGTACGTCCTGGTACTGTTCAGTCAGAAGACCTTTCATCACAGGTCCGCGCGCCAGAATTCTGACGTCGCGTGCTGCAATTTCCTCGGTGAGCATTTCCGGCCGGTTATCCAGCAGGTTGAACTGCATCATCACCACATCAATATCACTGTAGTCGAGATAGAAGCGAATGACATTCGGCCGGATGGAGCTGATGCCGTAAGCTCTGATCAGTCCTTCACGTTTCAGAATATTGAATGCCTCGATCGTCTCTTCTTTATTATCCTCGATCATGCCGCCGTGCAGCATGTAGAGGTCCAGGTAATCAGTGCCGAGCCGCTGTAAGCTGTCCTTGACACTTTCCATGATATGTTCACGTGATGGATTCCATCTGACTTCATCAGACCCTCTGAAGAACTCGTTACCTACTTTTGAGCCGATCATCACATCGTGACGATGTCCATTCTCCTTGAAGAAGCGGCCAAGAAGCGTTTCATTCTCCCCTTTATTATAGAGGTCTGCTGTATCAAAATAGCTTATTTCAGAGTCCAGTGCAGTGCTTAGAATATTTTTAGCTTCCGGGTAATCAAGCGGCAGGTTCATACAGCCCAGGCTGAGTTCAGAAAACTTAAGTCCGCTTTTAGTCGTGCGATGATTCACATGAATCCCTCCTAGTGGTATATTAGTATTAGTTTAACACGGACAGAAAAGAGGGCAAAACAATGTCATTTGAAGAAAAAACAATTTCTATAGAGACCATTTATCAAGGCCGCATGCTGAAGCTTGAGAAACAGACAGTTGAACTGCCGAACGGCAGACAGACGACGCGTGAAGTCGTGAAGCATCCTGGCGCTGTAGCGATACTTGCTGTAAAAGATGATCAGATACTGCTGATTAAACAGTTCCGTAAAGCAATGGACGAAACACTGATAGAAGTGCCTGCCGGTAAAGTTGAAGCAGGCGAAGAGCGAATGACTACAGCGCGTCGTGAACTGATTGAGGAGACTGGCCTTCAGGCAGAAAGCATGACCCTGCTACATGAATTTTATGTTTCACCCGGTTTCTGTGATGAACTCATCTCATTATACCGTGCAGAAAATTTAAGTGAATCTGATGCGTTCTCTGCAGATGACGATGAATTTATCGAGCTTCAGTGGCTGCCATTCAAAGAAATTACCGCTTTGCTTGCTTCAGGACAGGTAAGGGATGCTAAAACTATTCTGGCGCTTCAGACCGTGCTTCTTGATTGTAATGATTCTAATTAAAAGAAAGTGAGAGTTGCATTGTTCGCTGATTATTGCTATTTTATTAATATAAATTGCCCGTCAGGAGTAGGTGAACTATGCAGGAAAGAATCAATAGAATCAAAGACCAGCTTCATGCTGCTTCCTATAAATTGACACCTCAACGTGAATCTACTGTGCGGGTCTTGCTGGAAAATGAAGCGGATCATTTAAGTGCTGAGGATGTGTTCCTCAAAGTAAGAGAGTCTTCACCTGAAATAGGTCTTGCGACTGTCTACCGGACACTGGAGCTGCTGGCAGAACTGAAAGTCGTGGATAAAATTAATTTTGGTGACGGCGTCGCTAGATTTGATCTCCGAAAAGAAGGTGCGGAACATTTCCATCATCATTTAGTGTGCATGGAATGCGGCGCGGTAGATGAAATAGAGGAAGATCTGCTCGGTGAAGTAGAAAAGAAAGTAGAACGTGACTATCAATTTAAGATTATGGATCATCGTCTGACCTTTCACGGGATATGTCATCGATGTCAGAAGTAACCGCAGTGATTGCGGTTTTTTTATATGATTATAAAATGGTTATGGTAAACTTGAACAGAGGTGATCAAATGGATGATATTGTTGAGGAGTTTCTGCATTTTATCAAGATCGAAAAAGGGCTGAGCGATAATACGATAGCCGCCTATAGAAGAGACCTGACCGGCTATATGCAGTTTCTGAAAAAAGAGAAAATCGGGCATCTGGATAATGTCGAACGAATGACAATCGGCCTTTATCTCGGTGAACTGAAAGAACAGAATAAATCCCAGAAGACCATTGCCAGACAGACCGCTTCTATCAGAGGATTCCATCAGTTTGCGCTGCGTGAGAAATATGCGGTCAAGGATCCAAGTGTGATGGTTGAGCCGCCGAAAGTAGCGCAGCATCTGCCGGATGTGCTGAGCATACAGGAAGTGGACCAGTTTCTGCAGTCACCGGACACGTCCAAACTATTCGGCAGACGGGATCAGGCTATGCTGGAACTGTTATATGCGACCGGTATGCGTGTCAGCGAACTGATTAACCTTGATGTTGATGACGTGAATCTGATCATGGGCTATGTGCGAGTCTTCGGAAAAGGGAATAAGGAGCGGATTGTACCGCTCGGCACAAAGTCGATGGAAGTGCTCGATTACTATCTGAAGCATACACGACCTCGCATGCTGAAAAAAGAAGTGACAGACAGCCTGTTCCTCAATTTCCACGGGAGACGTATGACGCGGCAGGGCTTCTGGAAGATCATCAGACAGCTGAAAGAGGAAGCGGGCATCAAGAAGAAACTGACCCCCCATACACTCAGACATTCATTTGCCACGCACCTTCTTGAGAATGGTGCTGACTTAAGGGCAGTGCAGGAGATGCTCGGGCATGCTGATATTAGTACGACACAGCTTTATACACATATTTCCAAAAAACAGATCAGGGATGTCTACAAAAAGACACACCCGAGAGCATAGGAGGAACTATGGACAATAAATATTATACGCTTGCAGCTTTAGTCATTATGGCGCTTGCCTGGGGCATCATCTACTGGATGTTTATCGCGCATTGATTGCGCTCTGGCAGCGATAACCGCCTGACGGTCCCGTGTTTTGTGATAATGGATCCACCTTGCATCTGACTCAGACCGGACTTCAAAATCAGGATGACGTTTCTTGAGAGCAATCCGCATATCGTCTGTCAGCGGCAGAGATAAGGGTTCGTACTGTGTGGATGTCAGCTGTTCTGCCAGCAGGGATAGCACAGTTGTCTCCAGACCGGCTGACATAAGGTGCCCCTTCTTATTCTCCAGAATAGCATGGGCTTTTCTGAGACAGGTCTGTGCCCCTTTAATGTTACCGCGTCTCAGATGATACTGGCTTGTTGCCAGAAGAATCAGACCGACTTCGAGGTCATTTTTATGGTATTTCACCTTGTTTTTCCAGGCGTCCTCCATGATTTCATGACATTCGAAGTAATGTCTGGCGTGCAGAAAATAATAATAGTAATCCACATAATCATTTAACATAACAACACTCCCCGGAAAGGAAAATTTATGTACGAAGTGAAACTGGATGCATTTGAAGGTCCGCTTGACCTGCTGCTGCATCTCATCAAAAAACTTGAGATAGACATCTATGATATTTCGATGAAGCATCTGACAGAGCAGTACCTTCATTATATCAATTCCATGTCGAACTGGGATATCAATATACAGGCCGAGTATCTTGTGATGGCGAGTGAGCTGCTGCGCATCAAAAGCAGGATGCTTCTACCTGCTCCAGACGAAGCGGAAGAAGATCCGCGCGAGGAACTCGTCACCCAGCTGATTGAATATCAGAATTATAAATATTATGCGACCTTACTGAGTGAGAAAAGGAGCACGGCGAAAGAACATTTCATCAAGGCACCGAACGACCTTTCGCAATTTGAGAGAACTGAGGAACAGGAACTCGTGCTGAATATTACCGATCTTATTGCAGCATATGAAAAAGCGAAAAACAGAAGGAAACGGGTTGCACCTGTGACTGTGACGGTCAGTCGGGAGAACTATACGATTCAGCAGGCGTCAGATGCTATCACTGAAAAACTGCAGAAGGCCAGTGAAATACGTTTTACAGACCTATTTTATTTTTCTGAGACAAGGCATCAGCTTGTCACTTTATTCATGGCAATGCTTGAAATGATGAAAAATCAGCAGATTAAAGTCGAGCAGCAGCAGCTGTTCGGAGAAATTATGATCAGGAGGGGGGCTTAGGATGCCGGCAAAAATAGATATCATGACCGCCCTGCTATATGCTGCAGGAGATGAAGGTGTTGCGAGTGAAAGGGTTGAAAATCTACTCAATATCGACCATGATGAAGTGGAACAGCTTACTCAACTGTTTCATTCTGAAGTCTTTCAGATTAAAAAATATGGAATGAAGTGGTTTCTTGAACTGAAGGCCACCTATAACTCCTATATTGAGGAACTTGTCGTTCAGCAGACTGAGCGTAAGCTGACACAGGCTTCTATGGAGACGCTTGCGATTATTGCCTATAACCAGCCCGTAACGAGAAACGATGTAGAAAATTTGAGGGGCGTTCATTCAGACGGACCCGTCAGAACACTGATAGAAAGAGGTCTCGTCGCTGTCAGAACCGAAGACTCAAGAAGTCAGCAGCTTTATACGACTGATTATTTTCTGCAGGTGTTCGGCCTGTCCTCACTGGATGCATTACCTGAGGACAGCGATACAGAATCAAAAGAAGAGATGGATCTATTCTTTAAATCCCTCACAACAAAAGGAGAATAATATGTCAGAACAATTAGATCGATTACAGAAAGTCATCGCAAGAAGCGGTGTGACTTCAAGACGCAAAGCAGAAGCCCTTATCGAAGCAGGCAGAGTAACAGTCAACGGTGAGGTCGTCAAGACACTGGGCACGAAAGTAAAATCTTCCGATCATATCGAAGTAGAAGGTATCCCGCTTGAAAACCCGGATAAAGTCTATATTCTTTTTCACAAGCCCACTAAAGTCATCACAAGCGTATCAGACGATAAAGGAAGAACGGTTGTCACGGATTACTTCCCGCAGCTCCAGGAAAGAATATTCCCTGTCGGACGTCTTGACTATGAAACTTCCGGGCTGCTGCTTCTGACCAATGATGGAGAGTTCGCCAATCAGATGACGCATCCCCGCTATAAAATCAAGAAGAAATACGTGGCTAAGTTGAAAGGTTACCTGCTCCGTGAACAAGTGAAGCAGCTCGAAAAAGGGGTCATGCTTGATGATGGCAAGACTGCCCCGGCTGTCGTCAAAGTGAAAGCTCAGGACCGTGAGAAGAACACAACACTTGTTGAAATCACGATATCTGAAGGACGTAACCGCCAGGTCAGAAGGATGTTCGCTCATTTCGGCCATGAAGTCGTCAAACTTTCACGTGTAGAATACGGTCCTCTGAATTTAAAAGGAATCAATGCCGGAGATGCACGTGAACTAAGTCCGCACGAAGTAAAAACGATGAGAAACCTCGCTCAGAACCAGTCTTAAAATTCACATAGTTGCCACTAATACAAAAGGAACGAGTGCTATAATGGACATAACTATGGATGAAGTGAGGAGAAAAAATGAATAAACAATCAAAAAGAATCACGCAGTATATAGTGATGCTGCTGATTGCTCTGGCCATTGGTTTTATCGTCTATTCAACACTGACTAAAGATAAGAATAAAGAGGTGCAGGTTGGTGATGCGGCACCGAATTTCGAACTGCAGACGATGGACGGTAAAACGGTTAAACTGAGTGATTATAAAGGAAAAGGGCTTATCCTGAACTTCTGGGGGACCTGGTGTGAACCGTGTAAGCGTGAGATGCCTGCACTTAGTGATAACTACGACAAGTTCAAGGAAAAGGACGTCGAAGTGCTGGCGATTCATCTCAGAAATACGCCGCAGCAGGTCGAACAGTTTTTCAGTGGCCTGAAAGAGAAGGTCAATCTACCCGTGGCTTTCGATAATAACAATGAAGTAGCGGATGCTTTTGGTGTAGACCCGTTGCCGACGACTGTCGTTATCGATGAAGATGGAGAAATCAAAGCGATTCATAAAGGTGAAATGAACAGTGCGACAATCGGGAATTATATGACGAGTGTTGCACCGTAAGTGGGGTTGGAAAATGACTGAAAAGACAATCATCTGTACTTGTGGCCATCATAATCCGCCTGGTACGCAGCTCTGTCAGAACTGTGGCCGGCTGATCAATGATGACTATGATAAAAAGAAAACAACTGATATCATGCGATACGACGGTTCAGCTGTTCGTTCTAAAACGAAAAATAAAACACTGACTGATAAAATATGGAATTTCTTTTCTTCTGTTAAGACCGGAGTCACTTTGCTTGTCCTGACCATCCTTGCTGCAGCACTGGGTTCCATTATGCCACAGCAGTACTTTATTCCTGCAAATCAGGACCCTGCAACATTTTACCAGGAGAAATACGGCTCAATCGGCCTGCTGTATCATCAGCTGGGGATGGATAATCTCTATACATCATGGTGGTTTCTTATACTGCTTGGTCTGGTTGCCTTCTCGATTATTGCGGCAAGTATTGACAGAGGCGTGCCACTCTTTAAATCACTGCATAACCAGTCAGCGACGAAGCACCCGTCGTTTCTTAAGCGTCAGAGATTGACGGCAGAACTTACAGATGCCGATCTGGATAAAATGCAGCAATCTCTTGAACAGAAGCGCTATAAAGTAAAACGTGAAGGCAATGCACTGCTTGCTGAAAAAGGGCGTCTCAGCCGTTATGGCCCCTATATCAATCATCTTGGACTGATTATACTGCTGGTGGGCGGCATGCTGCGGTTTGTGCCTTCTCTCTACTATGATGACTCACTCGCTGTAAAGGAAGGCGATACAAGAGCGATTCCAGGAACAGATAAACAGTATTATATCCGTAACGATCAATTTATTCTTGAACATTATGATGCTGTATCCAAATCAAATACGGAATCGATGAAAGCGGATTCTGCTATGAACAAAGTTGCAAAGAACTATGAAACGAAACTGACTCTTTTTGAGAATACAAAAGATGCTGTACCGGGAGCTGAGCCTGAACTGAAAGAACTGGAGAAGGGCAGCATCCGCGTCAATCATCCCTTTAAAATCGATCATTATGAACTCTATCAGAACAGTTACGATCAGAGCCTGCTGAAATCGATGACTTTTAAAGTGGTTGACATTAAAACGGATGAAGAAGTAGGGAAGCATTTTACAGTTGATCTCGATGAACCGGCTGACAGCTACAAAGTAGACGACAATCTTGAGGTCAATCTTCGCAACTATGCGCCGGACTTTGATAAAGTGGAAGCAAGTGGGACACTCGCAACAAAAACACCGAATACTGTCAACCCGGCATTTGTCTTTGAAGTCGATAAGCAGAACCAGAAACCGGAATACAGTCTGATCAAGATCCGGTCATCCCAGGACATTACGCCTGATAATCGTTATGCCATTAAGTTTGTCAGCGCAACCAATCATACGATGACTTATCTGAATGTCAAAAAAGATCTGACACTGCCGGTGCTTTTTGTCGGCTTTATCATATTTCTGACAGGTCTTGCAGTAGGTTCTTACCTTAACCACCGCAGAATCTGGATCAACGATTCTAAACTGGCGGCACACACGAACAAAAATTATTTTGGTCTGAAAAAAGAACTCAATACGGTTCTGGCTGAAAATAATCAGTCAGAGGTTTATGATAAGTACGAAGCGGAGGAAAAAGAATGAACCAGGAAACATTGCTGAATATCAGCAGCACGTCACTCTATGCAGCCTTTATTCTTTATTTAATAGCCATACTGCCTTTTTCGGCAAGTATTAAAGCTAAGAGCAGTCGTTACGAAAGAATAGGCATTGTTTTAACAGCAGTTGGTTTTGTCATGCAGCTCGTCTACTTCATCACGCGCTGGCTGGCGGCCGGTCATGCACCGGTCAGCAATATGTATGAATTCCTGACGATGTTCGGCATCATGATGGTGGGCGGATTCCTGGTCATCAATGCCATCTACCATACACCTGTTCTGGCATTGTTCTCATTGCCGACCGCGATGCTTGTTATTGTTTATGCAAGTATGTTCTCACGTGATGTAAGTCCACTGATCCCTGCTTTGCAGAGTAACTGGCTGGCGATTCATGTGATTACTGTAACGATTTCCTATGGTATCCTATCTGTCAGTTCAGTTGCAGGACTTATTTATCTGCTCCGCTATGTCGATGCAAAAGAGAGATCCAAAGATGCATTCTGGCTTGAAGTCGTGATGTATTTCATTGTCCTCGTCATCGCGTTTATTCTGACGACCGTTGTGATGAAAGGCATTGTCCATTATGATGATCAGTATTTCTATGTCGATAAAAATGGAAACAATGCAGTTTCGCACTATCATTTACCTGCATTGATCACATTTAAGGATGCAGTTCCTGTCGTGTCTGAAGGTGATAACAATTATCGCGAAGTCAAACGTTTCTCGACAGGCCTTGAAGTCCCACCTGTACTGAATGCACAGAAACTGACTACTGTGCTCTGGTCGATCATTGTCGGCACGATACTCTATGCATTAGTCAGACTGATTTCCAGAAGAACGATCTTCTCGATGGTCAAGCCACTTACTAACAAAGTATCGCTCCAGCTGATGGACGAAATCAGTTATCGCTCCGTTATCATCGGTTTCCCGCTGTTTGCGCTCGGTGGTCTGCTGTTTGCAAGTATATGGGCACAGATAGCCTGGAGCAGGTTCTGGGGCTGGGATCCGAAAGAGGTCTGGGCCCTGGTCACGTTCCTGTTCTATGCCGTGTTCCTGCACTTAAGACTCGGCCGCGGCTGGGAAGGCAAGAAATCAGCATGGCTTGCTGTAGTAGGGCTCGCTATCATATTATTTAATGTGATCGCTGTTAACCTGATTATTGCCGGCTTACACTCTTACGCTTAGGGAGGAAGATACTAATGAAAGAACGAATCTTAATTGTCGATGATGAGGATAGAATCAGAAAGCTTGCAAAGATGTACTTGGAACGTGAGGGCTTTGAGACAGTAGAGGCTGCTGACGGAGAGACCGCACTTGAGCTTGCTCTGACGGAAAACTTTCACTGTATACTGCTCGACATTATGCTGCCCGGCATGGACGGTCTGAATGTCTGCAGAAAGATCCGCGAGGAGAAATCAACACCTGTCATCATTCTGACAGCTAAGGGTGAGGAAAATAATCGTGTCGAAGGGTTTGAGATCGGGGCGGATGACTATATCGTCAAGCCGTTCTCACCGAGAGAAGTGGTTCTGCGGGTCAAAGCGATTCTGAGAAGATCACAGACTTCGATGTTCTTCCAGAATGATGCACACGCTAAAGATTTGATTGTCTTTGACTCACTTATCATCGACAACGATGCACATCGTGTCACTGCGAATAATCAGGAAGTCAGTCTGACACCGAAGGAATATGAACTGCTGTTATTCCTTGCGAAATCACCTGATAAAGTATTCGACAGAGAGCAGCTTCTGAAAGAGGTCTGGCATTATGAGTTCTACGGCGATCTGCGGACGGTGGATACCCATGTCAAACGTCTCCGCGAGAAACTCAATAAAGTATCACCTGAAGCAGCTGAGATGATTCATACAGTCTGGGGTGTCGGCTACAAGTTTGAGGTCAGAGACTGATGCGTTATTTAAATAGTATTGTCATTAAACTGTGGTTCACTATCATTCTGATAGTAACGACAGTTTTAATTATATTATCGGTCGCTTTAGTCGGTTTTTTTAATTCCTATTTTATCTCTGAGACAGGGCAGACACTCTATCAGCAGGCCAATAAAATTGAGAGCATTCTGATGAGCCGGCACAACCAGTCAGATGCTATTGATTACGTCAAGGAACTGATAGAAAATCCAGCCGGTCTTGTCATTATCGAGAATCAGAAGCAGCTGAGCAGGGACTATGACGAGCTGAAGCAGATCATGGTCGATGAGATACGTGATAATCCCAGCTTCGATGCCGTGTTTGATGAGAACAAGCATGTCACTAAGATCATCGACGTCAAATATCAGAATGAACAGCATCGCTATATTCTGCTCGGCTTCCCGTCGCAGGCTTTTGAAGAAAAAGGTGTGCTGATTCTTTTCCAGGATATCAATTCGATCAGTTCAACCTTGAGGTATGTCAGCCTGATTATACTGGTCAGTGCACTGGTTCTGATTCTTCTGTCCACTATCTTCGCGTTCTTTCTCTCCAATAAGATAACAAAGCCGCTTCTCAGACTGAAGGAATCAGCATTTAAGGTGGCAAAAGGTGAACGGGCAGACAAAGTCAGGACAACATCCCGTGATGAGATCGGAGAACTGACCATTGCCTTCAATAAGATGGAGGCAGATATCAGAGATAATATCTCCTCCATTGAAACGGAACGAAATCTGCGGGATAAACTTATCAATGCAATGGCTGATGGTATCCTCAGCTATAAGCTTGATATTGATGCGCAGCTGATGAATCCCATGGCTGAGCAGTTTCTATCCCTTATCAGTGATGAGAACAAACAGGAGTTAAATCAGACTTTTCTCGAAGTGCTGCAGACGAACGAAACAAAGATCCTTCAGCTCCCGACACAGCACCATTTCTTCGTTGTCATCGTCTCACCGGTCAGACATGCGGCGATGAACAATAAAAACGGGGCAGTGGCACTGATCAGGGATATGACCGAGGAGCATCGCAATGATGAGATGAAGAAGCGCTTTGTGGCTGATGTATCCCACGAACTGCGCACGCCGATTCAGATGCTGCAGGGATATACTGAAGCGCTGCTGGATGATATCGTGGAGACACCGGCTGAACGACGAGAGTTCCTGAACATTATTCTGGACGAGAGCAAGCGGCTCAACCGCCTTGTGAATGAGCTGCTGAACGTCGCTCGTTATGACGCCGGAGATGTCCAGCTTATGATGACTGAAGTAAATATAGCGGAATTATTCACTAAGGTGAGCGCTACTTTCAATCAGTCTATCGCTGAGAATCAGGTTGATTTTGAAATAATCGCTGACCCTGCGCTGAAGTGGCAGCTGGATATCGACAAAATGATTCAGGTGCTGACCAATCTGGTGGATAACGCAATCCGGTATACCCATGCAGGAGATCATATTAGACTGATAGCTGAAGCGAGTGACCGGCTTATCATTACGGTCAGCGATACAGGGGTCGGTATCAGTGAGGCGCATCAGCCGCATCTGTTTGACCGCTTCTACAAAGTGGACGAGGCCAGAACAAGAGGGAAGAATGGCACAGGGCTCGGTCTCTTTATCGTCAAAGCGATTATTGAGTCTCACGGCGGAACCATAAAAGTGGAAAGTAAGGTCGGAAAAGGAACCGATTTTATTATCGAAGTGCCCAACCATTGATTTTATCAAAACTTATGCTAATATAAAAAAGGATTAAAAAATCCAAAAAATAAATAATTCATCTTCGGGGTACGGTGAAATTCCGAACCGGCGGTCATAGCCCGCGACCTGCTGCCGAATTCGGCAGTGGCTGATTCAGTGAAATTCTGAAGCCGACAGTAAAGTCTGGATGGGAGAAGATGGAGGCGCAAAGCACATGCTTTGCTTATTTGTGCCGCCTCCTTCCTTCAGTTGATGAATGTAAGGAGAAGAATATGTCAAGTATCAACAGAACGAAAAGACTGATTTTAATCAGTATGCTGAGCGCCATCAGTTTTATACTGATGTTTCTCAAGTTTCCGCTGCCTTTTTTACCGCCCTACTTAACGATTGATTTCAGTGATCTGCCGGCTCTTATCGGCTTATTCACTTTAGGACCAGTCGGTGCTGTCATCATTGAACTGATCAAGAACCTGCTGAACTTTGCGTTTAATCCGGCAGATCCGATCGGACCGATAGCGAACTTTATGGCAGGGGCAAGCTTTGTGCTGACAGTCTATTTGCTGAAAGCAAGAAATCTATGGCCGGCCCTCATCACTGCGACTTTAGTGATGACACTTGTCATGAGCATTATGAATTACTTCGTTCTTTTACCGATGTACGGCATGATCATGAACTTAGGACAGATTACAGAGAACCTGAAAGTCATTGTGACAGCAGGTATCATTCCTTTTAATATCATCAAGGGATTATTTGTCTCTCTTTTGTTTATGCTGATCTTCAGACCGTTATTGCCGGTCATCGAAAAAAGATTCAGATAAAAAAACGGAAATTCCGCCAGAGCGGAATTTCCGTTTTCTATTATTCGAACTTAAGAGCGTCACCGTCAAATGATTCATCAGCTACTTTGATGGAATCTGTCGGACATCCTTCGAATGCATCGATCATATCCTCTTCCAGTTCTTCAGGTACTTCTTCTGTCCCTTTATTATCATCCAGGATCACAAAGGCAATCCCCTCATCATCATAATCATATATATCGGGTGCAGCAGCACCACATGCACCACAAGCGATACATGTATCCATATCAACGATCGTGTATTTACCAGCCAATTTATTCGCCTCCTTACTTAAAAATGCTACACTGTGAGTACATATATATTTTAGAGATTCAGCCGTCATTTTTCAACATAAATTATCTGGAGGTCATTATGGATTCGATTTATCAGCAGGCAAAAGTGCGTAAGTTTGCCGAGAAAACAGATAAAAGCTTCAATAATATCATCACCGGCTTTAAATCTCATCAGACCTTCTTTGACGCTATGATGCAGAGTATGCTGCCTTTTTATAACAGTAACCCTGAGAGAACGGGTGATGCCGCGGAGCCGTTGCAGTTTTATCCTTATTTCTATGAATCAAGTCAGCTGACCTTTCAGGCGCTCAGACTACTTACCCAGACAATTTCAGCACGGTCATCTGAGGTACGTGACTTCTATCCTGTCTCCAATCATCTGTATATCCACCAGCAGATCAAATACTGGATAAGTGCTCATGGTATGGATGCTTCGATTTATCAGCGTGAACTGCTGATGCTGTTTGATGAACTGGCAGCAGAAAGGTCGGTCATAAGCTATAAACTTCTGCCCGACGCACAGGGGAATCATTATACGGTTGATGAAATCTGTCAGGCAGATGAGCTGACTCTGGATGAATATCGACTGAAAGTGCTGCATGAGATGAATCATCTGACTGCGTTCATCAGTGAACATGAGTATTTCAAGGAGCTGTACATTCGGCTGCCGCTTCAGATTGCGACAGAGCAGACCAGAAGTCTGATGGAGTCAGGAGTCAATCTGGAGGAGATTGCCGCGGCGCGACAAGTCAAGCTTCATACTATTGAAGATCATATCATCGAGATGGTGATCAAAGATTACGAGATTGATTACACCACGTTTGTAGCTGAAGACGAAATAGCTGCAGTGCGGAATTTATACAGTACCTATCAGTTTCAGCGCCTTAAGCCTTATTATCAGGAATCAGGGATTGACAGTTATTTTAAGATAAAACTTGCGCTCTGTCTTACGATGAAAGGGGTGAAAAAATGACGCAGCAGGACATTCTTAAGACGGTCTATGGTTTTGAAGAATTGAGAGAAAGCCAGGCTGTTATCATAGATGCGATCAATACAGGCCGGGATGTTCTTGCTTTACTGCCGACAGGTGGGGGCAAATCCCTTTGTTACCAGCTGCCCGTCCTGCTGTCAGAAGGGAAGGCGCTTGTAATTACGCCGCTTGTTTCTCTCATGGAAGACCAGGTAGCGGAGCTGAAGCGGCTAAGAATAAAAGCGGCCTGTATTCACAGTTATCTCGATATCAGAGAAAAATATATGATCATGAACAATCTGCAGGAATTTCAGTTCATATTCTGTTCACCTGAGTGGCTGGCAACAGAGAAAGCACGACAGATTCTGCCGCAGCTGAATTTCAGCCATTTCATCATAGACGAAGCACACTGTATTTCTGAATGGGGGTTTGATTTCCGGCCGCATTACCTGATTCTGCATGAAATACTGCGGGATGACAGGCAGGTTATCGCCTTGACAGCGACAGCGGATGAAAAAATCATCAGTGATATCAGCCATTTACTGCGCCGGCAGCTGCTGGTCATTGATGAAAGGTCAGAACGCAGCAACATTTATCTGAATGTGCTAAGACCTGAAGATAAGATACAGAAGATTGAGGAGATATTAGATGACTCAGGGCCGGTGATCATCTACTTTTCCTCAAAGAAAGTATGCGATGAAGTCCACAATAGACTGAAGACACGGTTCAGAGGGATGACTTATCACGCAGATATGACCTACGAGGAGCGCATGAGCGTCCAGAGTGCTTTTCACAGTGACAGAATACATTATGTGTGTGCGACGAGCGCGTTCGGTATGGGAATCAATAAGAAGAATATACGGACAGTTATCCATTATCATGTGCCGAAGTCGACCACGCAGTACGTTCAGGAAGTCGGTCGTGCAGGGCGCGATGGTGAGTCCGCGCAGGCTATTCTGTTATTTGATGAGGATGATATCAGCCGCAGCTATCGCTTCTTACAGGAAGATCATCTGTCAGAGACTGACCTGGACCTTTATCTGAAGGGTGCTCAGCTTGCTGAAGACAAGACGGAGCAGCTTCGTATTTTAACGTCACTCTTTACTGAGAGTCAGTTAAGAATCATTCTTCAGCGGGAATTCAGAACAAAAGTCAATGCACTGAACCATATGGCAGTATATGGACAGGTGGACCGCTGCTTAAGCGGACAGCTTTATCATCTATCAGTTTACTGTCAGCACTGTCAGTACTGTAAAGGCCAGCAGTTCATGTACTTTGACAAAGCTGTCGTTGACAGAAAGACTGATGATAGGATTGAATATATCAAATCATTATTTAATCAAGGCTAGCTCTTTACTATTTACTTTAATGTTGTCTATAATAAATGATATATTGAAATAAATTAATATGAAGTAGGTGTAGGTATGTCAAAGGATAATTTTAAAGATGAATTTGAAAAGAGCAAACAGCCTGTAGAGAGACAGGATGATCAGACGAATGACGATTTAGTATTTGAAGGAGAAAATTTTACAGAGTCAAAGGAACCAGGGGACTTTCCGCCACGAGGGATGTCCAGGCGCAACCGTTCAGCTGAACGTCGTCGTCGTGAGGAGACGCCGGAAGAAGAAACGGTGGAAAAAATGGTCTATTCATCAAAGAAGAAGCGCCGTAGAAAGGGCGGAGCAGCTGTAGGGGCAGCGGCAGCCACTCAAGGTGATATTGACACACCTGCTGAAGCAGAGGAAGTCAAGACGGCGACTTTTGCAGCGGGTGACGGGGAACCTGAAATCCATCATGTCGATTCAGAAGAACATGAGAATAAAGAGAAAAGCAATAAATGGCTGCCTTTACTGGCAGGTCTGCTGATTCTGATTCCGCTCTTATTCCTGCTGTTCATGTATTTCAGCAATAAAGATGATAACCATAAAGAAAAAGCAGTGACGACAGAAGAGACGACTGAGAAAGTGACAACAGAGAAGCCTGCAAAAGAGAAAGCAACAACTGAAGCACCCGTGGCGACTGCAGAAGAGACGACAGAAGAAACAACCACTGAAGAAATAGCCACAGAAGAGCCGACGACAGAAGAAACAACCACTGAAGAAATAGCCACAGAAGAGCCGACGACAGAAGAAGCAACCACTGAGAAAGCAACGACAGAAGAGCCGACGACAGAAGAAGCAACCACTGAGAAACCGTCTGCAAATCAGTCAGAACAAACTCATACAGTAGGGGCAAATGAGAATCTGTATCGTATTGCAATCCGTTACTACGGAAGCGGCACACCGGAAAACGTCGAAAAAATCCGTCAGGCAAATGGTCTGACCGGCAATACTTTGTCGATAGGTCAGGAACTTGTTATTCCGGAATAAACAACATCAAAGGGGATGAATTTATGTATTTAAAGACGATTATGATTCCAAAGGAAAAGTGCTATATCGCAAATCCGAACGACACGGTTAAATCAGTGATCGACAAACTGGAACACCACGGTATTGATGGGATGCCTGTGGTCAGTGACGGGGTCTATCACGGTACTGCTACACGCTTCCATATCTTCAGACATTTCTTTTTCAAGAAAAATCCGCAGACGCGTGATGAATTCATTGAAACAACGAAGATCAAAGACATTCTGACGGTGGATGAATTCAGTGTGAAGGATGATTCACTATTTGAAGAATCATTTCTCAGCCTGCAGGATTTCCCTATCCTGAGTATCATCAATGACCATCATGAATTTTTAGGCGTTGTCACACGTTATGACGTTATGGAACAGTTCAAGAGTGCATTCGGTATGAACCGGGCGGGTACACGTATTGCCATTACTTCAATCGATGCTGAAGGACGTATTAAGCGCCTTGCACAGGCACTGCAGAAATATAAACTCAATGCCATCTCTTTTGTTACATTTGACGAAACAGATAAGATGCATCGACGTATGATTGTAAAGATTGAGGACCGCGATCAGAACGCTATTCTGAAATTCACAAAGTATCTGTCAAAAAATGGATTCAAAGTACTGGATATTCAACAGGATTAAATAAAAGGGGCTCATTTTCGAGCTTCTTTTTTTTAGAAAGGTGATTAATTTGAAGTATATAGAAAGTATTATTATCGGAGCAGGTCCGTGTGGCATGTCAGCAGCAATCGAACAGCAGAAAAAAGGAATTGAGACGCTGATCATTGAAAAAGGGAATGTAGTTGAAGCCATCTATAATTATCCGACCCATCAGACGTTTTTTTCATCGAGTGACAAACTCAGTATAGGTGACGTGCCTTTTATAGTCGAAGAACACAAACCGCGACGCAATCAGGCACTCGTCTATTACAGAGAAGTGGCCAAGCATCATCAGCTGAACATCAATACAAGGGAGGCGGTACTTGCAGTTGAGAAGACTGAGCAGCTGTTTACGGTGACAACTATCAGAGGCGTCTATCAGTGCACTTACCTGACTGTAGCGACCGGCTACTACGGCCAGCATAATAAACTCGCTGTCAGAGGCGCTGACCTTGATAAGGTCCACCATTACTTTAAAGAGGCTCATCCTTATTTTGCGAAAAAGGTGCTGATCATCGGCGGTAAAAACTCAGCCGTTGATGCAGCGATTGAGCTTGAAAAGGCTGGAGCTGAGGTGACGGTCATCTATCGGGGCAGTGAGTATTCAAAAAGTGTCAAACCCTGGATACTGCCTGTTTTTGACGGACTCGTGCGCAGCGGGAAGATTCAGATGTACTTTAATGCGACTATTGATGAAATCAGTGAGCACACAGTGACGTTTACGGTAGAGGGCCAGAGTAGGACGATAGACAACGACGATGTCTTCGCCATGATCGGTTATCATCCTGACTATGACTTTCTGCAGAAAATAGGGATGGAGCTCGTCACGAATGAATTTGGCACTGCACCGAAGTATGATGTAGAGACAATGGAGACGAATGTGGATAATCTATTTATCGCCGGTGTGATTGCTGCGGGTAATGATGCCAATTCCATCTTTATTGAAAACGGAAAATTTCATGGCGGCCTGATCGCGGACACGATTATAAGCAGAAAAAAATAAGGGGGCTCTGGCCACCTTATTTTATTTACGGAAATAGTTCTTCAGCTGCTCTTCCTTCAGATTGTTGCTCAAGGCGATAATCAGCTTCAGCCGGGCTTTCTGGCCATTCAGACCATTTGAGAAGATCACTCCGCGCTGATCCAGATCATAGCCACCCCCTTCATAGTGGTAGTTATTGCTGACGATACCGTTGAAGCAGCGCGACACAAGCACGACAGGTATATCTGCGGTCAGCAGTTTATCCAGACCTGCCAGAGCACTCGGCGGCAGATTTCCCTGTCCGAGTGCTTCTATCACGACACCGTCATAGTCGTGTTCCAGGAAGAATTCCAGCAGTTCAGCATCCAGATCACTATGTGCCGTAAGTAAACCGACTTTAATGGTGGTATCCACTTTGACTAGAGGTCGATTGATGACGGGAAGATGATGGAAGTAAATGTGATTCTTGGTGATGATGCCAAGTGGTCCGTAATTCGGGCTCTGAAACGTACTGGTGTTTGAAGTGTGGGTCTTGGTCACATTAGTGGCACTATGGATTTCGTCATTGAAGACGACGAGCACCCCTTTGCTTTTTGAATCAGCATCACAGGCAGTACGGATAGCCGCTAGATAATTATAAAGACCATCAGCACCGATTTCGTTCGAAGAGCGCATGGCGCCTGTCAGGATGACAGGAATACTCACATTTAATGTCAGATTCAGAAAATAAGCGGTCTCCTCAAGTGTATCTGTACCGTGTGTAATAACAATCCCTTCAAAATTATCGGTATTAATCTGCTCGATGATAGTTTTTCTGAGGGTATTCATATGGCTGAGTGACATATGCGGTGAAGGGATCTGGAATGGATTCAGTTCAGTGATATCTGCCAGATTCTTTACAGCTGAGAGGTCTGAGACCGGATTGACTTCATTTGTGACGACGCGTCCATCCGGGTTTTCGGACATACTGATGGTACCGCCTGTATGTAAAACTAAGAGTTTTTTCATAAGTGCCTCCTTTATTCTTATATGATAAAATATTAATGATTAAACAACAAGGCAGGTAAAGTGATGAAAAAAATAAATATCGCGATTGATGGACCAGCAGCAGCGGGTAAAAGTACGATTGCAAAAAAAGTAGCAGCAGCGCTTGATATGGTCTATGTGGATACAGGAGCCATGTACCGTGCGATTACACTTGCATATCTTGAAGCGGATCATGATGATTTCGAAGCGCTGCTTAGTCATATTGATATCAGACTGATTTCAGATAATGGGCAGCGGGTATTATTGAATGAGGAAGATGTGACGGAACGAATACGGGAAAATGATGTGACAGCGCATGTCTCTTTTGTGGCCAGTCAGGCTGCAGTGCGCGGTTTCCTTGTTGATCTGCAGCAGCAGATGACATTAGATAAAGGCGTCGTGATGGACGGCCGTGATATCGGCACGACCGTCATTCCTGATGCCGAACTCAAAATATACATGGTGGCATCTGTTGAGGAGCGTGCTCTACGCCGTCAGCTTGATAATGACATGCGAGGCATCAGCAGTACAGTCGAGCAGCTGAAAGCAGATATTGCCCACCGGGATCATCTTGATATGACGAGAGAGATTTCTCCGCTGTCAAAAGCGGATGACGCGCTGGTAGTCGATACGACAGGTCAGTCTATTGAACAGGTGACCGAGAAAATTTTAAAAATGGCGGCAGAGAAAATCGGATAAAGACGATTTTCTTGACTTTTTTAGGGTAATATAAGAACGTTAGATAAAGAGCTTTTATATTTTAGGAGGATAAGACTATGACAGAAGAATTTAACGAGAATATGATTACAGAGATTCAGGAAGGTGATAAAGTAAAAGGAACCGTTCAGAAGATTGAAGATAAACACGTTATCGTTTTCATTGAAGGAGCTAAATTTGACGGAATTATTCCGATCAGCCAGCTAACAAGTCTTCATATCGATAAAGCAGAGGAAGCAGTAACTGTTGGAGACGAAATTGAAGCATACGTGACGAAGATTGAAGACAAAGAAGAGGATGGTCATTATATCCTTTCTAAAAGAAAACTCGATGAGTCACAATCATTTGACAGCTTAAGAGAGAAATTCGAAAACAATGAAACAATCGAAGCAGAAGTTAAAGAAGTCGTTAAAGGCGGTCTTGTGGTAGATGTCGGTCTTCGTGGCTTTATCCCCGCTTCACTTATCTCTACGGAGTATATCGAGGATTTCTCTGATTATCAGGGTCGTCAGCTGACACTTAAAATTGAGGAACTTGACCAGGAGAAAAATCGTGTCATCTTAAACCACCGTGCCATTGAAGAGGAAGAGAACAAAGTGAAACGCGCTGAAACACTTCAGAACTTAGAAGTAGGTTCTATCGTTGACGGTAAAGTTGCCCGTATCACCAGCTTCGGTGCTTTCGTCAATATCGGCGGTGTAGATGGACTGGTTCACATTTCACAGATCACACACGACCGTCTTGAGAAAGTGGAAGATGCCCTTGAAATCGGTCAGGAAGTGAAAGTCAAGATCTTAAGTGTTGATACTGAAGCTGAACGTATCTCATTATCAATCAAAGAGGCTCTGCCAGGTCCATTTGAAACAATCGATGAAAACTTCAAAGTAGGGGAAGTCGTTGACGGTAAAGTGATGCGTCTTGCGAACTTCGGTGCTTTCGTTGAAATCGCTAAAGGTCTGCAGGGACTTGTTCACATTTCACAGATCAGCCATGAGCACATCGGTAATCCAAGTGAAGTGCTTGAACCAGGTCAGACTGTAAAAGTAAAAATCTTAGATATCAATAAAGCAGAACAGCGTATCGCATTATCAATCAAAGCAACTGAAGAACAAGGTCAGGATTTCGATTCTTCTTACCTCGACACAAGCTCAAATGATGATGCACCGACTTTAGGTGATATGTTCGGCGACAAATTCAAAAACTTAAAATTATAATCATGACTTACAAAGTAACGCGATCTGCGTTACTTTTTTTAATTATGAGAACAAATCAAGGTGTGTTAAAATAGTATAGATTATATATTGAGAGGAAGAAAAAATTGACTAAACCAACTATAGCGATTGTCGGCCGGGCGAATGTCGGCAAATCGACCATATTTAATAGAATTATCGGGGAACGGGTGTCTATCGTTGAAGATACGCCTGGTGTTACCCGTGACCGTATTTACTCAAGCGGCGAATGGCTCACACATGAATTCAATATTATTGATACAGGCGGCATTGAACTTGGCGATGAACCTTTCCAGGAACAGATTCGTGCTCAGGCGGAAATTGCCATTGATGAAGCAGATGTCATCATCTTTATGGTGAATGGGCGTGATGGTATCACGAACGAAGATGACTTTGTCGCTAAGCTGCTGTTCAAATCGAATAAACCTGTCGTGCTGGCGGTCAATAAAATTGATAATCCGGATATGCGTGCTGATATTTATGAGTTTTATTCACTTGGTTTTGGCGATCCCTATCCAATTTCCGGTGCTCACGGACTGGGTCTCGGTGATCTGCTGGACGAGGCAAGCAAGCACTTTCCTGAAGATATCGAAGAGGACTATGATGATGATGTTATCAAGTTCAGTCTGATCGGACGTCCCAATGTCGGTAAATCCAGCTTGATCAACAGTATATTAGGTGAGGAACGCGTCATCGTCTCCAATATCGCTGGTACGACACGTGATGCGATTGATACGATGTACAGCTACGAGGGTCGTGATTATGTCATGATCGATACAGCAGGTATGCGCAAAAAAGGGAAGGTCTATGAATCGACTGAACGCTATTCTGTGCTGCGTGCTCTACGTGCCATCGAGCGTTCCAATGTCGTTCTCGTTGTCATTGATGCCGAGGAAGGGATCATTGAACAGGACAAGAAAATCGCAGGCTATGCGCACGAGGCAGGGAAAGCGGTGATCATCGTCGTCAATAAATGGGATACTGTCGAAAAGGATTCTAAGACGATGAAAAAATTTGAGGACAACATCCGGGCTCACTTCCAGTTCCTTGATTATGCACCGATTGCCTTCGTTTCCGCACTTAAAGGACAGCGCCTGAAGACGCTATTCCCGCTCATCAATATGGCGAGTGAAAACCATAAAAAACGTGTGCAGAGCAGTACATTAAATGAAGTCATCACCGATGCTGTGGCGATGAATCCGACGCCGACCGATAACGGCAGCCGTCTGAACATCTTCTATACGACGCAGGTGGCTATCGAACCCCCGACCTTTGTTGTCTTTGTCAATGATGTTGAAATGATGCACTTCTCGTATCAGCGTTTCCTTGAGAACAGAATTCGTGATGCATTTGGTTTTGAAGGCACACCGATTCATCTCATCACCCGAAAACGTAACTAGGAGGTTATTTCATGACAGCGATAAGTGTACTTGGGACAGGCAGCTGGGGCACAGCCCTGGCCAATGTTCTTCTGGATAATGGACATGATGTGATGATGTGGGGACGGAGTCAGACCGTGGCGGCGCATCTTGCTGCTGATAAGCGGAATCCTGACTATCTGCCGGACATCCGGCTGAACGACAATATGACAGCGACCACAGATATCAATCAGGCAGTCAGTCATGCCGATGTCCTGATTGTAGCGGTGCCGACACAGGCCATGCGAGACGTCTGTCAGCAGATTGACAGTGTGGCGACAAAGCCGAAGACAGTCATCCACGTCTCAAAAGGGCTTGAACCGAAATCCTTTAAAAGGATCTCTGAAATCATTGAAGAAGAGATTGATCAGTCGCATCTGAAGGGTGTGGGTGTGCTCAGTGGACCCAGTCATGCGGAGGAAGTCGCAAAAAGACAGCCGACGACAGTCGCTATCGCATCGAATGATGGTTCTATCCGCAAGCTGGGTCAGGACCTTTTTATGTGTGACTACTTCCGCGTCTATACAAACGATGACCTGATTGGCGTGGAGATCGGCGGTGCCCTGAAGAACATCATCGCGCTCGCTGCCGGCTTAAGCGACGGACTGGGCTACGGGGATAATGCCAAGGCTGCCCTGATGACCCGCGGGCTCGCTGAGATCACGCGTCTGGGTGTTAAGATGGGCGCTGATCCCATGACTTATCTCGGTATGGCGGGGCTCGGTGACCTCATCGTGACCTGTACGTCTGTTCACTCACGTAACTGGCGCTGCGGAGAGATGCTCGCTAGAGGCCTGACGCTTGAGGAGACTCTTGAACGTATGGGTATGGTAGTGGAAGGCGTGAGAACGACACAGGCTGCCTACGAGATGGCTTCTGCATATGGTGTCGAGATGCCGATTACAGGTGCTCTATATGATGTACTGTTCAATAAAGGGCCTGTTGAAGAGAATGTTAAAGCGCTGATGAACCGTCAAAAAACGAACGAATAGGTGAAGGAAATGTTTAATATTACAAGAATGGATTTAATGTGGGTGTCGTTCTATTCTTTGGGACTGATGCTCTTAGCGATGGCTCTGATCTATGTCGCTCGCTTCAAGGTGAAAAGCCGGCCTCTTTCTATTGTGCTTTCGCTGCTGGCATATGGATCACTGATTTTGAGCGGACTGCTGATGATCATCGTGCTGGGTGGTTCCAGTCATGCTTAGACGACTGCTGTTAATGATTATTCCCACTGTCTTTTTATCGGGCTGTTTCTACCCGACTGCTGAACGCGCCGAGAATAGGATAGCACCGCTTGATCAGCTGAATATGGTGCAGACTGCAGTAGATCAGTACCAGAAGGATAACGGGGGACTTCTTCCGCTGAAAGACCGAGACCAGACTTATGATCAATACGTCAAGCATCCTGTAGATTTTGAGAAGCTGCAGCCCCGTTATTTATCTGAACTACCAGGTTCTTCATTTGAGAAAGGGGGCATCTATCAATATGTACTGATGGATGTTGAACACGATCCGACAGTCAAACTAGTGGATCTCCGCACGGCCGAAGTTCTTAAGGATCTCCGTATCAGGCTGAATATTCAGGACAGAACGCTGCCGCTCGGTGAAAAGGTCGGTCCGAATGTCTACAGGATTGCCTATAAAAAGTATGGTCTGGATGAGTATCCGACAGTGACCAGTCCTTACAGCGGTGAGACATTACCTGTCTACATCAATGGAGGCAACGAATTTATCGTTGATTACACACAGGATTTAGGCCGTGTGATCAAAGAAAAGAATCTGAAACCCGAAGCGGGAGAGGATATACGCCCTATTCTGTATGAAGACTCACCTGTTCTGCCTGCATATAGTGTTCCATATACTGTGAATGAAAAAAATGAACCTGTCTTTAAATCCAATGTCCTGCACAATAAAAAATAATGAAACATGGTATAAAACGTTGCAGTACCAACGTTTATTGTGTTAAAGTCATTACAGAATGATATTAATTTATCATTACATAACCTTAGGGGAGGTGAATTGACATGAATAAAACAGACTTAATCAATGCGGTTTCAGAAAGTGCTAACTTAACTAAAAAAGAAGCAGGTCTTGCTGTTGATGCTGTTTTTGAATCAATTCAAAAATCTTTATCAGACGGAGATAAAGTTCAACTGATTGGTTTCGGTAACTTCGAAGTTCGTGAACGTGCAGCTCGTAAGGGTCGTAACCCACAGACTGGTAAAGAAATCGACATTCCTGCAAGTAAAGTTCCTGCATTCAAAGCAGGCAAAGCATTAAAAGACGCAGTGAAATAATGTATTTCTGAGAAAAGCCCTTTAAAGGGGCTTTTTTTATTGTGTTTTTTACTTTATCACTGCTGTTTTTAAGTTATAATGGAGTATAACGTTTGGGAGGCTCTTGGAATGGATTTTTATGAACAGTACAGAGAGGACAACTTAAAACTGGAAATGCGCTATCCGCTTTATCGTTGTCCGGCAGTCAATACTGATATTGTCAACATTCTTGTCCAGCTGTCCCTGGCAGATAATATCAAGAAGAGTATCATTGCCATTGATTCCGCGATGCGTCTCGCTGGAGAAGTCGATGCAGACAATAAAGATGAAACATTACTGGCAACAGATATACTTAGCGCACAGTTCTATCATTATAATGCTGAAGCCTTTGATAAGGATGCATTCACTTTATTGACTCAGGCAGTGATGAGATACAACATCGTTAAAGCGTCATTTGACGAGAGCCATGATCCTCGGTTGATTCCGGAAATTGAAGCGATGTTTGTACTGCCGTTCACGTCAATTGACCATCCGTCTGTCATACAGCTTATCCGTCACTCAAAACTCTATAATAAATGAAGTAGGTGCCTTATGACTAACAACGATATGCCACGTACACAAGAAGAGAAGACCGAACTTGTGCATGACGTCTTTGAGAATATTTCAACACGTTATGATAGATTAAATGATATCATCAGCTTCAATCAGCATAAACGCTGGCGTAAGAAAGTAATGAAGCGTATGAACGTAAAAAAAGGTGCAAAGGCGCTTGATGTCTGCTGCGGTACGGCTGACTGGACTATCCAGCTCGCACAGGCAGTCGGTCCGACAGGTCGTGTCACAGGACTTGATTTCAGTGCCAATATGCTTGAAGTCGGCAGACAGAAAACAGCGGATTTCCACAATGTTGAACTCCTGCTCGGCAATGCGATGGAGCTCCCTTTTGAAGATCATACATTTGATTATGTGACGATTGGTTTCGGTCTCAGAAATGTGCCCGATTACTCTAAAGCCATTGAAGAGATGTACCGTGTCCTTAAACCTGGTGGAATGGTCGTCTGTCTTGAAACAAGTCAGCCGACACTGCCCGGATTCAGGCAGGGCTACGAAGTCTACTTTAAATATGTGATGCCCCAGTTCGGAAAGGTCTTTGCGAAGTCTATGAAGGAATACAGCTGGCTGCAGCAATCCGCATTTCATTTTCCGGACCGTTATGCACTTGCTAAATTGTTCGCAGCAGCAGGATTTGAACGTGTCGAGTTCAAAGGATTTACAGGTGGTGTCAGTGCGATGCATCTTGCCTATAAACCACTATAAGGATGAATATATATGTTAACGGGGCAGATTAAAGAGGTAGAGACAGTAATCAATGAAATCGTCAGCGCGGATAAGTCGGCAATCAATGCAGCCGGTGCGCATATTCTATCTTCAGGGGGTAAGCGCATACGTCCATATTTCGTCTTGCTGTCAGGGAGCTTCGGCTTCAATAGACCTGAAGACCTGATCAAGACAGCAGCCGCTCTCGAGATTATCCATATGGCGAGTCTTGTTCATGATGATTATATCGATAACAGCTCAAAAAGAAGAGGCGTTCCCGCTATCCATGAAGTCTGGGACGGTCAGATATCCGTGCAGACCGGTCATTATCTGCTGGCAGCTGCGCTTAGACTGATAGCAGATATCGACAATCCGGAATTTCATCAGTATTTTTCACGGATTATTCTTGAAGTGTGCTACGGTGAATTCGAGCAGATGGATGACCGTTTCAGTCGTTCAGTCAGATTTATAGATTATCTGAGACGGATCAATCGGAAGACAGCTGTGCTGATTGAGGCGAGCTGCAAGCTCGGTGCAATGAGTACGGATACAGATGACAGCCAGGCGTTCCATCTGGGCAGATTCGGCCACTTTATGGGAATGAGCTATCAGATCATGGATGACATTCTGGATTATGCGAGTACTGAAGAAGTGCTGGGTAAACCTGTGGGCAGTGATATCAGGAACGGTCATGTCACACTGCCGCTGATGATAGCGGCGCGTCACAATGTCCAAGTGCAGCAGCTGCTGACTGAGCTGCATAAAGAACAGTCAGATGCTTACTTTCAGACGCTGATCGAGCTTGTAGTTGAGTACGGGATCGAAGAGGCGGGCTCGGTCAGCAGCCGGTATGCAGACAAAGCGTTTCAGCATCTGTATCAGCTGCCGCTGACGGAGGAAAGACAGCAGATGGAAAATCTTCTATTAAAAATGACAAAAAGAGTTTTCTGATTATTGAAAGTAATCGTTTTCAGTGGTACACTATCTATGGTTTTACAAAAAACAAAGGTGGGTACAAATGATGGAAAGAACTTTCTTAATGATTAAACCAGATGGCGTGGGGCGTAACTTAATCGGACCGATCGTCAGCCGTATCGAACAGAAAGGCATTAAAATTGTAGGCGCAAAGCTGATGACAGTGTCAGAGGACCTTGCGACTACTCATTACGGTGAGCATAGTGAACGGCCGTTCTTCGGAGAACTTGTTGACTTCATCACTTCAGGACCTGTATTTGCAATGGTGCTGGAAGGTGAAAACGTAGTTGAAATCGGACGTACTTTAGTGGGCAAGACAAATCCTGCTGAATCTGCACCGGGTACGATTCGTGGTGATTACGGAATGACAGTCGGCAAGAACATCATTCATGGTTCTGATTCAGTCGAATCAGCAGAAAAAGAAATTGCTCTTTGGTTTAAAGAAGATGAACTCATCGACTATTCATTAGTGAATGCTTCTTGGGTCTATTAATAGAAAGTTGAGCCGTGTCAGTGATGACATGGCTTTTTTTGTGCTAAAATAAAGATATTTATGGGGAGGAAGATAGATGCTAAGATTTCTGACAGCAGGCGAGTCTCACGGACCGCAGCTTACCGTCATAATAGAAGGGATACCTGCCAACCTTTATCTGACAGGTGAAGCAATCAGTAAGGAGTTATTCAAGCGTCAAGGTGGCTATGGCCGCGGTAGACGTATGCAGATAGAGAAGGATACCGTAGAGATCATGTCGGGTGTCCGGCATGGCTATACCCTTGGCAGTCCCGTGACGCTCGTCGTCACAAATGATGACCATAAGCACTGGCTGAACATCATGGGGGTAGCGCCTATTGAAGAAAGCGCCCAGGCGAATATGAAGCGCGTGATCACAAAGCCGAGACCCGGACATGCAGACCTTGTCGGAGGTATGAAATATAACCACCGCGACCTGCGTAATGTGCTGGAGCGCTCCAGTGCAAGAGAAACAGCGGCAAGGGTAGCTGTCGGCGCTGTCTGCAGGATTCTGCTTGATCAGCTTGATATCGAGGTCATCAGCCGTGTCAAATCAATCGGCGGTGTTAAGGATAAGGGCGTTTACACAATAGATGAAATCAAAGCTAAAAATGACTCGAACGACGTAAGGGTCGTTGATGACGCTGTTGCGCAGCAGATGCGTGATTGTATAGATGAAGCTAAAAAAGCGGGTGACTCAATCGGCGGTGAGGTAGAGGTCACCGCACTGAACGTACCGGCAGGTCTTGGCAGTTATGTTCACTATGACCGTAAGCTCGACGGACGCATTGCGCAGAGTGTCGTCAGCATCAACGCGTTCAAAGGCGTGTCATTCGGAGCAGGATTCAATATGGCTGATATGCCGGGCAGTGAAGTTCAGGATCCGATCGCTTATAATGGTGAAGGCTATACCCGTCTGTCCAATCATCTGGGTGGCTTTGAAGGAGGCATGACGAACGGTATGCCGATTGTGGTCAATGCTGTGATGAAGCCTATTCCGACCCTCTATAAGCCACTTCAGTCGGTGGATATCGAGACGAAGGCGGTCTACCAGGCAAGTATTGAACGCTCAGACAGCTGTGCAGTGCCAGCAGCCTCGATTGTCTGTGAACATGCGGTAGCTTTTGAGCTGACCCGTGTGATTCTGGAAGAGTTCCAGTCCAACTATATGGAGCAGCTGATTGAACAGATGACGGTATATCGTGCAAGGGTGAAGGCTTTCTGATGAAACTGATGACAGATTATGACAGAGATAATTATGCAATCACAGTCAGTCACGGTGCACTCGCGCAGATTGATACGTCTCTATATGACAAAGTCATCATGATTGTTGATGAGACGGTCCTTGCCTTGCATGATCAGAGGCTCAGACCTCTTTGTGCATCATCAGAGGTCTTTGCAGTTTCAGCAGGCGAAGAGCTGAAATCACTGCCGAAATATAGTGAGATGATCAATCGTATCATTGAAGCGGGCGTGACGAGATCTTCTGCCATTGTAGCAGTTGGGGGTGGAAGCGTCGGTGACTTCGCAGGCTTTATTGCAGCGACTCTGCTACGGGGGATTGATTTCATCCAGGTACCGACCACCATTCTGGCGCATGATTCTGCCATTGGCGGCAAAGTAGGCATCAATGCGACACTCGGTAAAAATTTGATAGGTGCCTTCAAACGTCCGGCTGCAGTTATCTATGACCTTGATTTCCTTGACACGTTACCTTATTCAGAGAAACTAAGCGGCTTCGGGGAAATCATCAAGCATGCCATGCTGGACTCAGATGATACACTGGCGCAGCTGATGGCAGCATTTCCGGCCAGACAGCAGCTGGAACACCTCGCTGATATTGATGAATGGCTGATCAGAGGCATGCAGCAGAAACTGACAGTCGTGCAGGCCGATGAGCACGAAACAGGATTGCGTAAGACCTTGAATCTCGGTCATACGTTCGGTCATGCAGTAGAATTCACACATCATATTCCGCACGGTCACGCCGTGATGCATGGTCTTATCTACACCTGGTTATTATCAGGACGTGATATTACAGCGCTCAAGTCCTGGTTCAAGGCGCTTGAGCTGCCGATGATTGAATTAAGGCCTTTCGTCACTTATCTTTCGCTTATGGCAAAGGATAAGAAGAACAGTCATAACGAGATTCAGTTCGTCCTGCTGGACGATGGGCCGCGCATGGAGACGGTATCAGAAGAAAGACTGTATCAGACCTATAAAAAAGCAGGAGGTTCCTATGAAAGTTAGTTTATCTGGCCCCTTAAAAGGAGAGACGACGGTTCCGGGTGATAAGTCGATGACGCACCGTGCCATTATTTTCAGTTCAATCGCAGAAGGCAGATCTGTGATCGAAGGGGCACTGCTCGGAGAAGATTGTCTCAGCACTGTTGAGATTTTCAGACAGCTGGGCGTCACCATTGATCTTGACGGCGAGCGTCTGCTGATCGACTCGCCGGGATTTAATGCATTTGCTGAACCTGCGCAGGTGCTGGATACCGGCAACTCCGGTACGACGACCCGCTTACTTGCCGGACTGCTGACAGGCCTGCCGTTTCGTACAGTGCTGTCAGGGGATGCGTCTATCGCCCGGAGACCCATGAAGCGGATCATTGCGCCGCTTCAGCAGATGAAAGCGGCTATCTCCGGCAGCTATAACGATACGAGAACGCCGCTTATTATAGAACCTTCAGCTGTCAAAGGCATTCATTATGAAATGCCTGTTGCGAGTGCTCAGGTGAAGTCGGCCATTCTGTTGGCAGGCTTACATGCAGACACGACGCTGACGATAAAAGAAAAAGTGGCCTCACGCGATCATACTGAGACGATGCTGCCGCTGTATGGTGTCGATATCAGCAGGGATGAAGTCATTACCTTATCACCTGGAGCTATCAATCAAGTGAGGCCTTATGATTTCAGAGTACCAGGAGACATCTCTTCGGCAGCTTTTCTGATTGTGGCCGCACTGATCACGCCAGGCAGTGAACTCACTTTGCGGAATGTCGGCATCAATCCTACCCGTGACGGCATCATCGAAGTCGTGAGGCAGATGGGTGGCGATATCACTGTCAGTGACGTGACTGATGACGGTGAACCGACCGCCACTATACGCGTGCGCTATACATCTGATCTCGAGCCGCTGACGATAGAAGGGGAGATGATTCCTCGTCTGATAGATGAAATACCGGTGATTGCATTGCTGATGACTCAGGCAGCAGGGACAAGTCTCATCCGCGACGCCGGAGAACTGAAGGTCAAGGAGACCAACCGGATTGATGCGGTGGTCAGGGAGCTGACTAAAATCGGATTTAAATTGACGGCTACTGAAGACGGGATGATCGTCCAGGAAGGCCGGAATGATATCAGGGCTGCTGTTGACAGCTGCGGCGATCATCGAATCGGCATGATGCTGGCTGTCGCAACACTCATCACAGGAGAACTGGACATTGATGACTTTGACAGCATCAATGTTTCATTCCCAGGATTTATGGAACAATTCAAACAGTTAGGAGTGTAATAATGGATATTTACGAACTGATTGATCAGATTCATCTGCAGCATATCGATCATCTTGATGATAATGTCAACCGGGCTCTTGGCTCTGATGACCATGAAGGACTCTTTATATTAGGTGAGACACTTTATCAGTACGGGCTCGTTCCGCAGGGGCTACGTGTATTTGAAGTGCTGTATGCTCTTTATCCTGACGAACAGGAACTGCTTATTTATTATATTGAAGGTCTGGTGGATGAGAACATGATGGACAAGGCACTTGAAGTGCTCCACCAGTCACCGCTCACACCGGAAAGACTGCTGCTGGAAGCAGATCTCTATCAGCAGCAGGATATGCTGGAAGTCGCACTGGAGAAATTACGGCAGGCTGAGGAGCTGGCACCCGATGATTTAATCGTCTCATTTGCACTGGCAGAGTTACTTTATTTTGACGGCGAATATCTGCAGGCAGCAAGACGCTACGAACAGCTTCTTCAGGCAGGCGAGCCAGTCATCAATCAAGTCAGCATGACCAGCAGACTCGCAGACTGTATGCTGCAGGCAGGTAGTTATGAGGAGGCGGAGGAATACTATCAGCAACTTGATACGCGTGAGATGACAAGTGATGATTTCTTCAAAAAAGCGATAGCGCTCCAAAAGAACGATCATATCCAGGATGCGATACAGGAACTGACGACTCTTCTGGACAAAGATCCTGACTATATGCATGCCTATCTGCTTTTAGTCAATATGCTGGAAGCAGAGCGTCGCTATGATGAAGCTATTCTTGTCGGCAGAAAGGGGCTGCTGAACAACGAATTCTTCAAGGAACTGATGGTGGACACAGGACGCATCATGCTCAAAGAGAAGGATAGTGAAGGTGAACAGATGCTGATTCAGGCACTCACGATTGATCCTGCTTATACGGAAGCGGCATTACTTTTATCTGATTATTATAAGGGGGAGGAAATGTTTGAAGAGATGATCCGGCTCTTTTCACTCATTGAGGAAGATGAACTGGATCCCGTCCTCAAATGGAATCTTGCTTATAGTTATCAGCAGCTTGAACGGGATAATGAAGCACAGCATTTCTATCAGGAAGCAAATCTCGATCTGAATGACAATCTTGATTTCCTGAATGATTACTATAGCTATCTGCTGGAAATCGGACAGGATGCGGAGAAGGTTGAAGCACAGCTGATTAAACTGGACCCGGACTTTGAACCCTATGGTCACTGATCTGCTGGAAGAGCGACGGGGGATCCTGAAGTATATTCTTTATCACTATGCTATTGATAACAAGGAAACCGTCTGGGTACTGAACTATTTGAAAGACCATCCCCACTTAGGTTATTGCCGGTTTACCACTCCGCATCTTCTGCAGAAAGGAATCACTTTGACTGACCGCTTCAGACTGCTGTTTAAATATGATGATATGATTGTAACAGAAGCGGATGTCATTTTTAATCTGTTGAACGAAATAGATGAACCCTTTTATTTCTATACTACCTTCACCGACAGAAAAATAACTGACTTTCGAGAATACGAATGGCTGGTCGATCAGATAAATCAGCAGACGGTGCCTGAGGAAATAGACCTGAACAACCGCCTGATCATACAGCTGAGAGAAATGGTCGAGTCAAGAATAGATCTTGCGCTGTTAATGAATGGCAGAGAAGACTTTCAGTACTACAGTACTTTACTTAACAAATTGAAGGAGTGAGCGGATGTTATTCAATCACCGGGACTTAAAAGATATCACACATCAGCTGGAATATATCGATACGGCAATCATTCCGGTCATCGATGTGGATTATAGAAATCAGCTGATGAACATTGTAGACGATTATGAAATTATTCAGACGATGACTCTGGCCGTTGAAAACCAGTTTAAAGGGCGCGTGCTGCTGATTCCACCTGTACAAGTGCAGGCGGACTACACGCTTGCGACTGTCATCGGCGAACAGCTCAAAAGCTACGGGATGAACCGCATTTTATTTATCACTGCGCAGACCAGTCGTTTTGAGACAACTGAAGCACATTTTAAAGTCAGCACTTTCCCGCTTGAAGCGATGGGTGCCGATATGCGGGCAGACATGATAGAACCACAGGTCAAAGAGCTGATGAGAACCATCATTTCAATGTGGAATAAGTAATTAAATTTTAATGACATATTTCCGACATTTTATTGACCATCCTAATTCTTTAGGCTAAAATTGATATGTCCTAGTATATTTTTGTATGAACAAGTATTAGAGGGGGGAAAATTAAATGAGCCAACGTGTCACAAGACGCCAATTTTTAAACTATTCCCTTATGGGAGTTGGATCATTTATGGCTGCTGGTATCGCAATGCCATTAGGTCGATTTGCGCTGGATCCAGTCTTTAAAGGCGGAGCAGCTGGAAATATGATTACAACAAGTGTGAAAACTTCAGAGATCACACAAGTACCGAGTAAAGTTGACTTCAAGTTCGAGCAGAAGGATGGCTGGTACACCAGTGAAGTGACTGAGTTCGCCTGGGTTTATAAAGAAGGCGACAATATTGTTGCCCTGTCACCGACATGTAAGCACTTAGGTTGTACGGTTAACTGGGCAGGTGACGATTCACACCCAGATCAGTTCTTCTGTCCATGTCACAATGGTCGTTATAAGAAAAACGGAAAGAACATTCCGGGTACACCACCGCTTGCACCACTTGATCAGTATAAGGTCGGCGAAAAAGGCGGCATGCTGACAATCGGCAAAAAGCATCCTAACGAATTGGTAAAATAAGGAGGGCAATTTAATGTTCGAGAAAATCTATGATTGGGTCGATGATCGACTTGATGTAACACCTATCTGGCGAGATATTGCGGACCATGAGGTGCCTGAGCATGTGAACCCTGCTTATCACTTTTCTGCATTCGTCTACTGCTTCGGCGGTTTAACATTCTTCATTACAGTCATTCAAGTATTATCAGGTATGTTCTTAACGATGTACTACGTACCCGATATCGTCAATGCATGGAAGTCAGTCTACTACCTGCAGCATGATGTCGCTGCCGGTGTAATCGTCCGTGGTATGCATCACTGGGGCGCAAGTATCGTTGTCGTTATGATGTTCCTGCATACACTCAGGGTATTCTTTACAGGCTCTTACAAGCAGCCACGTGAACTGAACTGGGTTGTCGGCGTACTGATTTTCATCATCATGGTCGGTCTTAGTTTCACAGGGTACTTATTACCATGGGACATGAAAGCTTTATTCGGTACTAAAGTAGGTCTTCAGATCGCTGAATCTGTTCCATTTATCGGTGGCTGGGTCAAGACTTTACTGGCCGGTGATGCACAGATAGTCGGTGCGCAGACGTTAACGCGTTTCTTCGCGATTCATGTGTTCTTCTTACCTGCATGTTTATTCGCGTTATTAGCGGCTCACTTTATTATGATTCGTAAACAAGGTATTTCTGGTCCACTATAAACCGAATATAAAAGGAGGTAATGAGAGATGCATCGCGGTAAAGGGATGACATTTGTCGGTGATTCTCGTATTAAACAATACAAGAAAGCCAAACTAAACAGAGATTATTCAGAATTTCCAGGCAAAACAGAAAGTTTCTGGCCTGATTTCCTACTTAAAGAATGGATGACGGGTGCTGTATTCTTAATCGCATTCTTATGCTTGACGGTAGCCCATCCAGCTCCTCTGGAACGTGTGGCAGACCCATCTGATACAGGTTACACGCCACTTCCGGACTGGTATTTCCTATTCCTGTACCAGATTCTTAAATATACTTATGCGTCTGGACCATTCAACACATTCGGTGCCATCGTACTGCCGGGTATCGCATTTGCGGCATTACTCTTAGCACCTTGGCTTGATACAAGTAAACACCGTTTATGGTATAAACGTCCTGTCGCTTCAGGCATGATGCTGCTGACAGTGGCTATTCTGTTCTATACCACTTGGGAATCCGGCCATTATCATGACTGGGAGAAACAAGAAGCACAAGGTAAGATCACTTTCTCTAACTTAGATAAAAAAGACCCTGTCTACACGGATATCATCAAGTCGAACTGTACAAGTTGTCATGGTGGTGAGTTAACAGGTGCAGCAGGTCCTAACTTAGTGGAAGCTAATCTGCAGCCAGCTGCTGTGGAAGCATTTGTTACAAATGGTGCGGGTAAAATGCCATCATTCAAAGATACTTTAACAAAAGAGCAGATCAAACAAGTCTCTGAATATGTAGCAAATCTTGAGTTAACAGATGAGAACGGTAAACCTTTAAAGAAATAAATCGGAAGAGTCATCATTGAGATGACTCTTTTTTTATAGGAGGATAGGATGCAGCAGCTTTACTTCTGGTTGACCAATCGTTACTTTCTGGCCTTTCTAATCATTGCGAACCTGCTGGGCACCTTATATGGCTATTACTGGTATATGGGACAGCTTGAACATACGCGCTGGTACTTCATGCCATTTGTGCCGGATAGTCCGACGGCGAGTCTGTTTCTTGTCATCGCTCTCATATTGATGGTATTAGGGCGGCATAGTGGTCTCTTTGAGGCGCTGGCTTTTGTTACTTTGATCAAATATGGCGTCTGGGCAGTAGTGATGAATATCTTTACATTTATAGCACTTGGTGAAGTGACAGGTATAGGACTGATGCTTTGCTTCTCGCATGGCATCATGGCCATTGAGGCATTTCTTTTTCTGCCGTTCTTTAAAATTAAAAAATGGCATATCCTGGTGACGCTCATCTGGGCGTTCCATAATGATGTGATTGATTACGTCTATATGCAGTATCCCGTATACAGCATGCTTGAACAATACATCCGCCACATCGGCTATTTTGCGTTCTGGCTGACAGTCATTCCTCTGGTCATATTATGGCAGAAATTCATCAATATGAAACATTTGACTTAGTCTGACCTTCACAATAAAATAGAGGTAAGGAGGGATTTCATGAGCTATATGATTTATTTTGTCATTATTATGCTGATACCTATGTATTTCCAGTACAAGGTCAAATCAACATATAACAAATATTCGAAAGTAAGATCGACTTCAGGTAAATCTGGTAAGCAGGTTGCAGAGGAAATCTTAGCAGCAAACGGCATTCATGATGTACAGGTTTTAGAGGGTCAGGGTTTTCTGTCTGATCATTATGACCCGCGCACGAAACGAGTGGTGCTCAGTCCCGCTAACTATCGCCAGCCAAGTGTAGCAGCAACAGCGATTGCGGCACACGAAGTGGGTCATGCTATTCAGCATGCGACTGGTTATGGTTTCCTGAAAGTGCGTTCAAGTCTTCTGCCACTGGCGAATCTTGGAACAACATTCAGTTACTTGCTCATCATGGTCGGCGCTATTTTAACTGGCATCTCAGCTTCAGGCAGCAGTTTAGGCAGCTTGGCTATATGGGCAGGTGTCTTCCTGATGTTCTTCGCGGTGCTTTTCTCAATTGTCACTTTACCGGTTGAATTTGATGCCAGTAAACGTGCAATGAATCAGATTGAAAAACTGCAGATGGTCGATGCGCAGGAATATCGTCATGCCAAGTCGGTTTTATCTGCAGCATCGATGACTTATGTCGCAGCTACAGCAGTTGCTGTTGCCGAGTTCCTGAGATTTTTCATGATGGCAAGAAGCAGCGATTAATAAAGAGACCTTATCTCCTCTTAAATGGAGATAAGGTTTTTTTAATGCGCCTCGATCAGCTGCTTATTCTCGTCCAGCGTAAAACCTTCTCCGTGCACTTCGTGGACTTCAATCATGGAGACAAAGGCGTGAGGGTCAATGGCATGAATCAGCTGTCGCAGCCGGGTGATTTCATTTTTAGGCACTACACAGTAGAGCATCGGGCGCTCAATATTTGAATAATGACCGTGTGCCGATATCTGCGTGACACCGCGTTCCAGCACCGTATTGATGGCATCGCCGATCGACTGATACTGCTCTGAGATAATCAGCGCACCGCGGGCCGTATAGCCTGTATCCTGAACCGTATCAATAATCTGGCCGCCGACGTAGACACAGATAAACGTATAAAGGGTGATACGGATATCACCGAGTGCGAGGTAAGTGATGACAAGCACGAGACAATCAAACATAAAGATAACGCGTCCCATGGGCCAGTTGAAGTATTTCTTCGTGACCCGTGCGATGATATCCACACCACCCGTTGTACCGCCGGCCCGTAAAATGATACCAAGTCCGATCCCGATCATCACGCCCCCAAGCAGGGCCACGAGAAACAAATCCTCTTTGTTAAGAGAGAAATTGAACGGATACTTCTCGAAGAGATAAAGAAAGAAAGTAGAGCTCAATGAACCGATCAACGTATAGTAGAATGAAGTCCTGCCGAGAAATCTGTAACCGATGATGAACAGTGGAATATTAAAAATCAGATTCATTAGTGCAGGGCTGATACCGAATAAATGATATAATATTAACGCGATACCCGTGAAGCCACCCTCTGTTAAGTGATAAGCCATATTGAAATTGATGATACCGAAACTGAAGATCACGCTGCCGATCAGTATCATGAAGATATTGCCGGCTTTTAACTTAATATTCAATTTTCCACCCCCCACATTCCATCATATAATGAATGAAACACCAGAAGCAATAGGAGGCACAATGAAAACCTTAAAAGAGATGCAGCAGCAGGTCGATGACTATATCGGTGGTTTTAAAGCTGGCTATTTCACACCGATGGAAAATATAGTCCGGCTGACCGAGGAAGTAGGAGAACTTGCCCGAGAAGTCAATCATGTCTATGGCCCTAAACAGAAGAAGCTCAGTGAACAGCAGAAAGATATCGGCCTTGAACTCGCAGACAACCTGTTCATTTTGCTTTGTCTGGCTAATTCCATGGGTATTGATATGACTGAGAGTTTTGAGGAGACGATGAAAAAATTTGAACAGCGCGATTATAACAGGTTTGAAAGGAAGTCATAATATGAAGTTTGCAATCATTGCGCATGACCAGAAAAAAGAAGCACTCGTCAGATTCATTCAGTTGCATTATGATGAATTCAGTCAGCATACCTTATATGCGACAGGGACAACGGGTCTTCGTGTGGCAACAGAGACGGGGCTCTCAGTTCGCCGCTTTAAATCCGGTCCGCTCGGCGGTGACCAGGAGATCGGTGCGCTGGTGGCTAACAAGGAAGTAGATGCGATTTTCTTCTTCAGAGATCCATTGACAGCGCAGCCGCACGAGCCGGATGTTTCGGCACTGCTCCGTCTATCCGATGTCTATGATGTGCCGCTAGCTACTAATGAAGGGACAGCACTTGCTGTTATCTCATACTTTGAACAAGGAGGACAATGATGAAAATAGGGATCACTTGCTACCCGACTATGGGCGGTTCGGGTATTATCGCAACTGAACTCGGGATTCAGATGGCAGAAAGAGGGCATGATGTCCATTTCATTACCTCAAATACGCCGTTCCGGATTCAGTTCCAGAGACCGAATATCACAATCCATCAGGTGGAGGTGAATCAGTATGCCGTTTTTCAGTATCCACCTTATGATATTACACTCGCCACTAAAATTGCAGAGGTCATCAATGATTATGACCTGGATGTGTTACACATGCACTACGCAGTCCCTCATGCAATCTGCGGCATTCTCGGCAGACAGATTGCACGCAGGGACGTCAAAATCGTCACAACACTGCACGGCACTGATATCACCGTGCTTGGGTATGATTCTACCCTGCGCGATGCCATCAGATTCGGTATTGAAGAAAGTGACATTGTAACGAGTGTCAGTGATGCACTGACTGAAGATACGATGTCGCTGATTGCCCCTAATAAGGAAATCAGAACAGTCTACAATTTTATTAATGAGAAAGACTTTACCATCCAGGACTGTGGCAAGTTAAAAGAGATGTACAGTATTCCTGCAGATTATAAAATCATTTCTCATGTGTCGAATTTCCGTAAGGTCAAAAGAATACAGGACATTCTCTATACATTCAAGAAAGTGCGTGAACAGATTAAAGCGAAGCTGCTGCTGATCGGAGATGGACCTGAACTGTCAAAGATGAGGAAGCTGGCAAAGAAACTGAAGATCAATGAAGATGTCATGTTTGTGGGCAAACAGGAACAGGTTGCCTGCTTCTATCAGATGTCAGACTTATTCCTGCTGCTGTCAGAAAAGGAAAGCTTCGGTCTTGTACTGCTTGAAGCGATGAACTGCGGGGTTGTCTGCATCGGCACACGTGCAGGCGGTATCGGAGAAGTGATCAGGCATGACGAGACAGGTCTTCTTGTCGATGTAGGCGATAGTGATCAGGCAGCGGAGTATGCGGTCAGACTGCTGACAGATGATGCTTATTATGGCAGACTGCAGCACAATATGCTGATTGATATCAAGGAGCGCTTTTCTTCGCAGTTCATCACTGATCAGTACGAAGCACTCTATCAGGAAATGCTTAATGAATAAGCTGAAGACGGCGCTGCCTGTACTTGAGCGACTGAACGCGGCAGGGCACGAAGCCTATATTGTAGGCGGTGCTGTAAGAAACTATCTGCTCGGTCTTCCAATCAATGATATTGATATCACGACAAGCGCGCTGCCGGACGTAGTGGAGTCGCTTTTTAGCAGAACAGTACCTATCGGTAAGGAACATGGGACCATAATGGTCATCACGGAGGATACGTTTGAAGTCACGACATACAGAGCGGACGGCGATTATATCGATCATCGTCGACCGGACCATGTCATTTTCGTCAAGGAGCTGAAGGAAGACCTGATAAGGCGGGACTTCACCGTCAATGCGATGGCACTGGATGAACAGATGCAGGTCATTGACTATGTCGGAGGCAGAGCAGATATAGAGAGACGTCTCATCAGAGCTGTCGGCATACCCCGGGAACGATTCAGAGAGGATGCACTGCGGATGGTTCGTGCCGCCCGTTTTGAAAGCGTGCTTGATTTTGCAGTTGAGGAAGCCACGATTGATGCGATGATCAGCTGTGCCCCGCTTATCAGCCATGTGGCGATTGAGCGGATCGTAACGGAGATAGAGAAGCTCCTTGGTGGATTGAGTCCATCAGCCGGCATCAGGACACTGAGAGACTCAGGTCTTATCCATGACATTCCCTTTTTCAAAGACTGTCAGGAACTGTTGGTGCCTGATCAGGCGTTATCACTCGAAGTCTATATCGCCTATCATCTGTACCGACAGTGGGTGACAGACCGGGCATTACCGCAGCTTAAGCTCTCCAATGAGAGCGTCCATATGATTCGTGCGGGTACTGAAATCTTAAGCGTGTTAGACAGTCAGCCTGACCTCGCTGAACTTGAGATGCTTGTTTACCGGTATTCTGCTGAACTGATTATAGAGTGTCAGACCTTAACGGCTGATAAGAGTGATATCATGACGTTCTGGAATAACAGAAGAATACATAGCCGACAGGATATTCAAGTGGACGGACATATTCTGATGACACATCTTAATACCGGACCGGGGCGCTGGCTGAAAGCTGCCCTGTCCGCTATTGAAAAAGAGATTGTGACAGGCAATCTGATCAATAGCCAAGAAGAGATACTGAAATGGGTGGACAAACATGTCGAAGTATAAAAGTTCAATATTGAAATTGCTACACCAGAACAGAGAGCAGTATTTGTCGGGACAGAGGATAGCAGAGCAACTATCAATCAGTAGGACGGCTGTCTGGAAAACGATTGAGATGCTGAAAAGTCAGGGATTTCAAGTAAGATCTGTCCATAATAAAGGCTATCAGCTGACCGGGTATCCCGATGAATGGGACCAGGATATGATGCAGCTTGTGACGCAGCAGTCGGATTTTTTCAAACAGCGCTTTGTCTATAAGGAGGTCTCTTCAACTCAGACGGTCGCTAAAGAAAAAATGCTTGAAATAACCGAGCCTTTTATCGTTATCAGTGAAATTCAGACAAAAGGAAGAGGACGCTTCAATCGGCAGTGGAATTCCATGGGGGAGAAAGGATTATGGATGACACTGGTCTTAAGTACAGAAGTGCCTCTCCACAAAATTATGACCTTCAATCTGTTTCTGTCACTGGCTATTGCGAGAACGATTCGGACAGTCGGCGGTGTGGATGCGAAAGTCAAATGGCCGAATGATATCTATATTGATGATAGAAAATGCTGTGGATTTCTGACTGAAATCAGCGGCGACGCTTCAGCCATCCATCATATCATCTGCGGAATCGGCATCAATCTAAACCATGAGATTCAGGATTTCCCTGTAGAGCTGCAGCAGAAAGCGACCAGCATCAAAGCGGCTACCGGCCAGTCGGTGAATCGGTATGTCTTTTTAGAAAAGCTGCTCAGTGAACTTGAAATCGCTTATCATCAGTTTCTGACAGAGGAGTTCTCAGCTATCAAGGAAGAATATAAGTATTATTCAAATATGTGGGATAGACGACTTCGTTATACAGAGGGACGGAACACCATTGAAGGTCAGGCAATCGATATTCTGGATGATGGCCGGCTGGTCGTTAGAAGTGATGACGGAGTGATACATCAGTTTATCAGCGCGGATATTGAGATTTAGGAGGGGTGGGCATGCAGTACGCAGTCGTCGATATAGAAACGACAGGTAACAATATTGCGGTGGATGATATCATACAGATCGGCATCATTGTGATGGATGATATGAAGATCATAGACCGCTATGACAGCTATATCTTCACTGAACAGGCGATTTCACCCTTTATTGAATCATTGACAGGTATCAGCGATGAGACTGTCAAAGATGCACCCGCTTTCAGTGACATCATGCCGGAGATACTTTCCCGGCTGCAGGATAAAGTATTCGTTGCTCATAATATCAATTTTGACCTCACTTTTCTGACTGCAGTATTTGACAAAGCGGGTGTGACATTTAAGCCGCGTTTCTGCATTGATACGGTCGATCTGTTTAAGATTGTTTATCCTGAGGCTGAAAGTTATCAGCTCAGTATTCTCGCGCAGAACCTGGGTGTCAATCTGGTTGATGCGCATAGTGCGATAGCAGATGCTCAGGCAACTGCGGAACTGATGCAGTTGGCAGTAGAAAAGCTGCGCTCATTACCGAAAGAGACATTGATACAGCTTTATCACTTGGCGAAGAAGATGAGAAACGATATTGAACAGCTGCTGTTCCCCCTTATTTCAGATTATAAGGGACAGAGTGATTATCCCAGTCTGAAAGGATTATTCTATAAACCGACTGTTCTTATGGCGGAAAAAGTGAAGATTGATCTGTCGCTCGGTGAATTTTATAGACAGGTCATTGAAGTCAACCAGCTTCATTACCGGCAGGAGCAGTTGTATCTCGCCGAACTGATATTTGAGACAATGACGAATGACGACATGCAGCTGATTGAAGCGGAGGTCGGCAGCGGCAAGTCACTGGCCTATCTCGTGGCAGCGACCTATTATCTGGCCGAGCACGGAGACAATATATTACTGACAACTGCGACAAGAGCTTTGCAGCAGCAGCTGATACAGGCAGATGCCAAACTGATTGAACGGACAATCGGCAAGCCGTTACCTCTTATGCTGCTGAAAAGTAAACGCAACTATATCTCAGTGGAGTTCGTCAAGTTTATTCTGGACGATCCGAAGGAAAATCATGATATTCTGCTGCTGAAGATGCAGCTGCTGATCTTCCTGCTGTCAGATCAGTCCGGTGATATCAGTCAGCTGAATATCAACGGAGGGCGCAAGATCTATCTCGAGCTGATGCGTACACTGTACAAGGGCAGGCAGGATACGTATCTTTATCAGGATATCCGTCAGGTGGATACCGCCATTATCGGTGTGACCAACCATTCACATCTTCTGCACTCCGGTAAGGAAGGCTTCCCTGGCCAGTTCAGTCACCTGATTATTGATGAAGGTCATCAGCTGCAGGAGGTCGCACTGGATCACACCTATACAGTATGGAATTATCAGACGGTGAAATATCATCTGTCCCAGCTGTCAAAAGAGGAGGGCATCGTCTTCAGCGCCTATCACGAGCTTGGTGAATCCAAGAAAAGACTGGCTGAACTGACAGTGTCTCATTTCGAGCTGAAATCTGTGATACAGTACGTTGAGCAGCTGAATGAACAGTTCTTCCAGGAGATTCATATAGGAAGTGATCAGAAATTTCAGCTCCTGAAGTCAAATGCCACACTCCTCGAAATATTGAGACAGATGACGGTATTCAAGAGGATGACTGATCAGCTGCAGCTGAATCGTATGGTCAACAGGGAGGTTAACTTTGTCCATCAGATTTATCAGCAGATGGTGAGCGCGCTTGCCAGTCAGCACCTGGTTTTTGTGGAGGGAGGCCGGAACTATACGTCAGCCTCTGTCTATATCAAGGATAAGAAACTGAAGGATATCTTCAGCATGCAGCTGTTCGGTCATTTTGAGTCGCTGACCTTGCTGTCCGGCTCTCTCGTATTCAATCAGTCCATCGCACATCTCACGCCGCTCCTGAAAGGTCAGGAGAAAGAAGTAGTTATCTTCGACCCTCTGTCGCGAGATCATAAGGTAACCTTTTTTATTCCTGACGATATGCCGAATTACAATTACCAGGATCATACAGATTATATTGAACAGGTGGTTCTCTATATTTCATCTTATCTTGCGACGGGACAGAAAAAGATGATGATACTCTTTAATAACTACCAGATGATCGCTGAAGTGGAGAGCTATCTGCAGGATGTGACAGAGACCATGCTCATCGCTCAGACGCCGCAGTCAAATGCACACAAACTGCTTAATCAGTTCAACCAGATGGATAGTGCCGTCTTGCTCGGTACTCAGTCATTTTATGAGGGACTTGATTATCAGTCAGCGGATTTTAAGTGTGTCATGATTGTCACCATTCCTTTTATTCATCCAAGTGACAAGCGCATCCTGCTGATGAAAGACGAGCTGCAGGATAGTTTCAATGATTACCAGCTGCCTTATGCGGCAACTAAAATACGTCAGGCAGCGGGTCGTCTGATTAGAAGAGAAGAAGATAATGGCATCATTCTCTGTATGGACCGAAGACTTGTGGAAGCAGGCTACCAGAAGATATTCAGCAGTGTGCTATCGAAATACGATGTTAAACGCGGAGATGTGACGGAATTTCTGGAACTGGTGGATAAAAACATGAAGGGAAGTCATAAATAATTTAACCTGCTGCATCTTATTTGGTAAACTGAAGGTATCATGTTTAAGGAGCTGTAGAAATGCAATTATCAGAGCGAGTACAGAAGTTGACACCATCGTCGACTTTAGCGATCACTGCTAAAGCGAACGAACTGAAGGCCAGTGGCCAGCCGGTGATTGGTCTGGCGGCAGGGGAACCTGATTTCAATACACCTGACAATATCATTCAGGCGGCCTTCAGAGCGGTTGAAGAAGGTAAGACGAAATATACCCCGGCTGGGGGCCTTCCTAAGCTGAAGCAGGCTATTCAGGGAAAACTCGAGCGTGACGGCTTAAATTATGACGTCAGTGAGATTATGGTGGCGTCGGGAGCGAAGCATGCCCTTTATAATCTTTTTCAGTCTATTCTTGACGAAGGAGATGAAGTGATCATTCCTATCCCATACTGGGTAAGCTATCCAGAACAGGTTAAACTGGCAGGCGGAAAACCTGTCTATGTAGGGACTGATGAATCAACAGCATTCAAGGTGACGCCAGATAAGCTGAACAGTGTGATGACGGATAAGACTAAAGCGCTGATTCTGAACACACCAAGCAATCCGACGGGTTCTCTCTATACGAAGGAAGAACTTAAGGCAGTAGCGGATTGGGCAGTCAGACATAACATTGTCGTTGTATCAGATGAAATTTATGAGACACTTGTCTACGACGGTGAACATATCAGCATTGCATCACTGGGTGAGGCTATTAAAGCACTGACAGTCATCATTAATGGTGTCTCAAAAAGTCATTCAATGACTGGCTGGCGCATCGGTTATGCGGCCGGAGACAGGCAGCTGATCAAAGCGATGACGGATCTGTCCAGTCATTCCACCAGCAATCCGACCACCCCTTCACAATGGGCTGCGATAGAAGCTTACGATGGCGATCAGACTTTCCTTCAGGAAATGAATGCGACATTCAAATCCCGTCTTGAGACAATCTATCCGTTACTGATGGAGATCCCAGGCATTGAATGTATCAAGCCGCAAGGTGCTTTCTATTTGTATCCAAACGTGAAAGAAACGGTGAAGCTCTGCGGATTAGATAGTGCCGATGCATTCGTTGAAAAACTTCTTGAGGAATCACTCGTTGCTGTTGTACCAGGCTCAAGCTTTGGTTCACCGGACAACATTCGCATGTCGTATGCGACTGACCTTGATTCAATGACAGAAGCAATTTCCAGAATCAAAAAATTTGTAACAGACAGAATGGAGAAATAAGCATGGCAGAAAAAATTTCGATCAATCAATCAGCCGATTATGTCGGTCAGACCGTGACACTTGGTGCATGGATTCTGAATAAACGTTCAAGCGGTAAGATTGCATTCCTGCAGCTGCGAGACGGTACAGGGTTCATGCAGGCAGTCGTTGTTAAAGAAGATATCGGCGAAGAACTGTTTAAAACAGCAAAAGGCATCACACAGGAGACGTCACTCTATATTACAGGCGTTATCAAAGAAGACGAGCGCTCAGATTTCGGTTATGAGATGGAAGTGACAGACCTTGAGATCATTCATGAAGCGGTGGATTATCCGATTACACCGAAAGCACACGGTACAGACTTTCTGATGGATCATCGTCACTTATGGCTGCGCTCAAAACGTCAGCACGCAGTGATGAAAATCAGAAATGAAATCATCCGTGCGACCTATGAATTCTTCAACAAGGAAGGATTCACCAAAATTGACCCGCCAATTCTGACGGGAAGTGCACCTGAAGGCACAAGTGAGTTATTCCATACGAAATATTTCGAGGAAGACGCCTTTCTTTCGCAGAGTGGTCAGCTGTATATGGAAGCGGCAGCGATGGCACACGGAAAAGTCTTTTCTTTCGGACCGACATTCCGTGCAGAGAAATCTAAAACCCGACGTCATTTAATCGAATTCTGGATGATTGAACCTGAGATGGCCTTTTACGAACACGCTGACAGTCTGAAAGTACAGGAAGAATATGTAAGTTATATCGTGCAGTCCGTACTTGAGAACTGTAAGCTCGACCTTAAACTCCTCGGTCGTGATACAGAGAAACTGGAAAAAGTAAAAGCACCATTCCCTCGTATCACCTATACTGAGGCAATCAAGATGCTGAAGGAAATGGATTTCGATGATATCGAATGGGGCGATGATTTCGGTGCACCGCATGAGACGGCAATCGCCAATCATTTCGACTTGCCGGTCTTTATCATCAACTACCCGACTAAAATCAAGCCGTTTTATATGGAGCCTAACGAAGAAGAGGAAGGGACAGTGAAATGTGCTGACCTGATTGCGCCTGAAGGTTATGGTGAGATCATCGGCGGCTCTGAACGTATCAACGACCTTGCATTACTGGAGGAACGTCTGAAAGAACATGACCTTGATCCGGCAGCCTATTCGTACTATACGGACTTACGCAAATACGGCAGTGTACCGCACTCAGGATTTGGTTTAGGTCTCGAGCGAACAGTAGCCTGGATTTCTGGCGTGGAGCATGTACGTGAAACCAGCCCATTCCCAAGATTACTGAACAGACTTTATCCATAAAAAACAGAACGCTAACGTCGGTTAGCGTTTTCTTGTAGGTGAGACCATGCAGCTAATTAATCAACATCTTTCAATTCCGAGACTACTCATCAGCGATTATCGTCACCTGGATATCAACGAGACTGAATTGGTCATGCTGCTGAAATTACTCAGTTACCATCAGCACGAGATGCCAAGTTTCGACACGCTTGCTGAAGAGATGACTTTGACGACTCAGCAGGTCGCAGCTCAGATTCAGGGACTGATTCAGAAGGACCTGATAGCTATTAACGTTGATCGCACTAACCAGCAGTATAGTGAAAGTGTGTCGCTTGAACCACTTGATATGAAATTACAGAATCTGAAAACGATTAAGCCTGAATCTCAGGAAGTGAACTTCAATTCCCTGTTTGAACGCTTCGAGGTTGCCTTCAGCCGGCCGCTTACACCGATAGAGATGCAGACTTTGAGCCACTGGTTGGATACTGATCACCATTCTGCAGAGATTATTCAGGCAGCGCTCAGTGAAGCGGTCTCACATGATAAAATCAGCTTTAAGTATATCGACCGTATTCTGCTGAACTGGCAGAAAAGAAATGTGAAGACTGTCGATGACTCGAAAACAGTCAGCGATGATTTCAGAACGGGACGGAAGATGACGAAAACCATTGAGAATTTTCCAGTGTTTGACTGGGTGAATGGAGATAATCCGTATGTTAAGTAAGAAAAAAACATTAGAACTGATAAATGTCATCGCTGACATGTTTCCGGATGCAGAATGTGAACTGAACTACCGCAATCCATTCGATCTTACAATCGCAGTCCTCTTGTCTGCGCAGTGTACAGATGCAACTGTGAACCGTGTAACAGCAGCTCTTTTTCAGAAGTATCATACGCCGCAGGATTATCTGAATGTATCCGTCGAAGAGCTGATGGAAGATATTCGTTCGATCGGGCTCTACCGGAATAAAGCAAAGAATATTCAGGCTCTGTGCCGCATTCTGATCGATGACTATGATGGGCAGGTGCCAACACAACACAGTGACCTTGTCAAACTGCCGGGAGTAGGCAGGAAGACCGCAAATGTCGTTGTTTCTGTGGCGTTCGGCGTGCCGGCTTTAGCTGTCGATACGCATGTCGAACGTGTATCAAAGCGTCTTGGCATCTGTCGCTGGAAGGACAATGTGACAGAAGTCGAGGAGACGTTGTGCCGTCAAATACCAATAGACCGCTGGACGCAGACGCATCATCAGCTCATTTTCTTCGGACGTTATCACTGCACGGCGAAGAATCCTAAATGCAATGTATGTCCTTTACTTGCTGACTGCCGGGAAGGACGTAAACGAAAGAAGGTGATTGTTGATGCAGAATGATGCGTATTTTGAGCGGCTTGAAGTACAGCTGGAGCAGCTGGCAGATAAGAAATCTCTTCATCATGAAGAAGGTCTGAAACTGATTGAAATGTATCGGACCGCGCTGATTGAGATGCTGTTTGAAGTGAACGACAGACCTGTGGATCCAGCACGGGTAGGAGAGCTGGAATACAAACCGCTGAATATGGTGGAACGTTATGATTTTATTTCAGCCAATAGTTTTCATTTTATGCGTTTTGAACAGATGAAGACATTGCGGGATGAAATCAAGAAAGTAGCGGCAGTAAAACGGATTCGTGATAAACGTAATAAATAAAAAGGGACTATCTTCATTTTGAGGATAGTCCCTTTTAGCTATGATGCTTTTGCAGGTGCAGCCGTTGTGGGTCGCTCAGTCGTCGGAGCAGCCGTTGTGGGTCGCTCAGTCGTCGGAGCAGCCGTTGTCGGTCGCTCAGTCGTCGGAGCAGCCGTTGTGGGGTGCTCAGTCGTCGGAGCAGCCGTTGTGGGTCGCTCAGCCGTCGGAGCAGCTGTTGTGGCGCGTTCAGCCGTCGGAGCAGCTGTTGTGGCGCGTTCAGCCGTCGGAGCAGCTGTTGTGGCGCGTTCAGCCGTCGGAGCAGCTGTTGTAGCGCGTTCAGTCGTCGGAGCAGCTGTTGTAGCGCGTTCAGTCATCGGAGCAGCTGTTGTAGCGCGTTCAGTCGTCGGTTCTGCAGTCGGGGCGACAGCAGGAGATTCAGTTCTAACAGAGGCTGCAGGTGTCTGTGCACCTGCAGCCTCTGTTTTTACTTCTGAAGAAGTGATAGGTTTATTGGAAACAGAACCGCCGTTAACCTGCAGCTCATTGCCGGTTTCAATGACTGAGTCAGGCTTTACAAAATCCTGTCCATCTATAGGACTGATTTCAGTCATCACTGTTTTAAAGAGCGTCTGTGGTAAAGCCTGTTCCACATGGCCGACGAAGGAGTTCACACCATATTGTGCAGGTTTTGTAAAGCCCATCCAGACGGTCATTGTGTAGTTAGGTGAATAACCTGAAATCCATACATCTTTTGCTGCATCGCTAGGCAGCTGGTATTTCTGGTAGAATTCATCTGCATATGTGGCAGTGCCTGTTTTACCGGCTACATTCACACCGTTCGGAGCCATACCCGTCGCAGTACCATCAATTGTGAAGACATCCTTCAGAATATCTGTAATCATGTATGCTGTATAATCTTCCATCACTTTACGCGTTGTATGGCTGAACTGGATTGTTTCGTCATCACGGGTCATCACTTTACGGATGGCATGCGCCTGATTGTAAGTACCGTTGTTACCGAAGGCTGAGAAAGCAGCTGCCATCTGAACAGTTGAAAACTCAGACGCGCCACCTCCTAATGCTTCAGCCGGACCTAGGTCACTCGTCTCATAGTGGAGATTGAGTTTCTTTGCGAAGTGATAAGAAGCATCCGGTGCGATTTCTTTTTTAGCTGTCTCGAACAGCTTAAGGGCAGGGATGTTGTAACTTTTGCGCAGTGCTTCGCGCATTGTCACCATACCATGACTCTCTGTATCATAGTTTTTAAATGTATTGCCGTTGATATCGAGTTCTTTTTCGTCCTGAATCATCGTGTTCGTCGGATATTTCAGGTTCTCAATGACAGGACCGTAACTCAGGATAGGTTTGATGATAGAACCGACAGCGTGAGGATCTATGGCTAAGTTTCTGTCTACGACATCCTGATAATTACGGCCGCCGGAAATAGCGATGAGGCCTCCTGTTTTTGTATCGAGGATAGTAGCCGCCGCCTGCTGATCCTTATTCTTGTAGACGGCTAAGTTGTCTACATTATTCTGCAGGTTCTGCTGGATATTTCGGTCCATATTGGTATAAATTCTGAGACCGCTAGTCAGAATATCACTGAGAGACTGACCTTTAAATTCCTTGTTATTCTTGATTTCCTGTTTGATGATATTGATATAAGAAGCGAAGGCTGGGTCATTCTGATCGACATTCTGACGTTCCGCAGCAGTACGTGGTACTAGATTAACCGATAAGTCCTGTGCCTGCGCCTGTTCCATCTCTTCCTTTGTGATACGGTTATGACGATTCATCAGATAAAGCACTGTATCTTTACGTCTTTCCGCTGCTTCCGGGTGGTCATAGAGATTATAAGCATTTGGAATCTGCGGCAGCCCGGCGAGATAGGCAGTCTCGGCCAGTGACAGATCCTTTAGATCCTTATTGAAATAATAGTGGGCCGCTGTCTTGACGCCGTATATACCATCTGAATAATAGATTTTATTCAGATACATCTCGAAAATCTCATTTTTATCATATTCCTGCTCCAGACGGTAGGAGAGGTAGGCTTCCTGTGCCTTGCGTTCGATGGACTTCTTATCTGTCAGAAAAGAACGTTTGACGACCTGCTGCGTCAAAGTTGAAGCGCCCTGCGAGCCGAAACCGCCGGTGATGTTTTTGAGGACGGCGCCTGTCAGACGTTTGAAGTCAAGGGCACCGTGTTCATAGAAGCGGTTATCTTCTGTTGCAAGTACAGCATTACGCATCTGGTCAGGTATATCCGCAAACTTGGCCTCTTCACGGCGCTGCCCCATATAGAGAACTGTCGCCAGTTCATTATTCTTATCATAGATCTTAGTAGGTAGCTGATCACGTAAGCTCGCTTCATTGAAGGACGGCGCTTTCCACGCGTAATAAATAAACATGCCGATACCGAGTACCATCAGTGCAGCGAAAGCGATTAAGATTCCACCTAGAATCTGTAAAATTGTTCTTTTTGTGCTACGTTTCCTTTTATTGTTTTTAGCCATTTATTTTTCCCCACTCTCTTAAAGTCAAAGCTGCGAGATAATCAAGTCTCGGCTTGTAACCATACGGTATTAATATACCATCGTTTCTGATTTCTGTTAATGTAATGGATTTTCTTCCACCATCTGTCATGCGCTGCCAGTAGACCTCAAAATGTTGATAAGGAAGCAGGTAGACTTCTTCATATTCGGCGAAATGAATCAGCAGGAAACAGATGCCTCCTTGCTCAGTAACAGCTTTCATATGTTCGACTTGGTGTTCATGTATGTTATGCAGCGGAAAACTCGTCTTGTTCCTGGTTTCCTTCGCCTCGAAATCAAGATATCTGCCTTTATAGATGCCATTGTAATCCGTTGTTGACGGCGTCTTAAAATAGGCTTCCTTGATGACAGCCTTGCTCCTTTTAGGATAATCGACTTTCACTATCTGGACAGGTGTCGGCCGTTTGTGAATCACTGCAATCTGATTCAACAGATAATACTGATTGGAGGCATCGATGGCCTCTTCGAAAAACATACCTCGTCTGCCATAGTTTATCTTACGCTTTTCAGAGTCTGATGTAACTAAGTCTTTAGACGGATGTTTTTTACCGTTCGGATAATTTACCATTTCATTACTTCCTATTTATCTAGTATGATGAGCATATAGACGATTTTACCACAATTTCAGAAAGGAAGTGCCGTCTATTGCGACATTATATAGAATCCTTAAATGAAGATATCAAAAAGATAGAAATATTCTTTGAAGCAGCAAAAAAGGGCCGTGAATTTAATTTTGTCATTGATATTCAGCCTTTCACGGAGCATGTCGATGCCCATCTGACTGACCTGAAGATGAATGAGGATCAGGTGGTCGCACTGCCACTGATGAACGAGCTTAAATTAAAACTGCTGATTCAGCATATGCGTGAGCTGTCTGTCGAATGTTTCTTTGATAAGACCAGTAAGAAAGTCTTCCTCGATAAATATAAAGCAGTGCAGCACGATCTGCATTATCTTGAGCGGATGCTATGAAGTCTGTTTATGTGACGGGCTATAAACCATATGAACTGAATATCTTCAGAAATAATCAGCCGGAGGTGAAATTCATCAAGCTGTATCTGCAGGAAAGGCTGCGACAGTATGCTGAAGAAGGACTTGAATGGGTCATCATATCAGGTATGCTCGGTACTGAACTCTGGGCAGGAGAAGTGGCGATTAGATTAAGGAAGAATTATGATCTGAAACTTGCTATTATCACACCTTTTCTGGAACATACATCAAAATGGAACGAGGAAAATCAGCAGTACTATGAACAAATAGCAAGTCAGTCAGACTTTATCACTTCTGTCTATCAGCAGCCTTATGCAGGGGGCTATATGTTCAGAGAGGCGACGCGTTTCATCCTTGAGAATACAGAAGGGACGCTTCTCTTCTATGACGATGAACAGGCGGCCAGTCCTAAGTACTTCAAGCAGCAGCTGATTGATTTCAGCGCCACGAGTGACTATAATATGGATATCATTTCAATGGACGATTTATCAGTATTTATCAACGACTATCAGAGTGAAAAATGGGAAGGGTAAGTGATGATATGGAAGATTTGACACTTAAGTACTCAGCAAAAGATATCTATGAGAAAGAGTTTGAGAGAACGATGGTCCGAGGTTTCAAACCGGAGGATGTTGACGGTTTTCTGGATGACATCATTTCTGACTATCAGAAGATGGAGGATATGAACAGTCAGCTGCTGAAAATAGCCGATGAAAACAAAAAACTGAAAAAAGAGATTGAAGATTTAAGGATCCGGGTGGCAACGGGAAGAGGAGATGCCGGTTCACAGAACTATGATCTGCTGAAACGTATCTCCAACCTGGAGAAAGCAGTTTTCGGAAAGTAGTACAAATCATGAATATATGATATAATGCAGAAGGTCAGAAGATATCTCGGATAATCGCTATAGCAATATAGAGGAAAGTCCATGCTCACACATGCCTGAGATGGCTGTAGTGATCGTGCCTGGCGAAACCATAAGCCAGGGCATTAATTTGACGGCAACGAACGGACCTAAGTCTCTGATAAGGTTTCAGTAGTTTGAAAGTGCCACAGTGACGTAGCTTGTCCGGAAACGGAGAAGGTGGAACGCGGTAAACCCCTCGAGTGAGCAATCCAAATTTGGTAGGAGCACTTTTCTAGCGGAAATGAACGTATAGAAGAGGTAGAGTAATCTACAGACAGATGATTATCACCGGCGTACGAGAGTAACTAGACTCGTCAGCAGTACTAAGGAACAGAACATGGCTTACAGAGATATCTTTCTAGTGCAGCTCTCCTGTTAAGGAGGGCTTTTTTTATTGGCTATGTTAAAATAAAAATGAAAAACTTTTAAATATTAATTTAAAATAACGCTATTATGTAAACTTAAAAAGGAGATTTTTATGTACCAGTTACTCGCAACATCACCGATGGGATTAGAAGCAGTCGTGGCAAAAGAAGTGAATGATTTAGGATATGAAACAAAGACAGAGAATGGGCGGATTCTTTACGAAGGGGACGCAAGAGCCATTGTTCGTTCAAACCTGTGGCTGCGTACGGCAGACCGTGTCAAAATTGTTGTCGGCAGATTCTATGCAACCACATTTGACCAGTTATTTGAGCGTACGAAAGAACTGCCGTGGGAGGAGATTATCGGACCGAAGGGCTCATTCCCGGTGTCGGGAAAAAGTCTGAAATCGAAACTCTTCAGTGTGCCGGACTGCCAGGCGATTGTGAAGAAGGCGATTGTCGAACGCCTGAAAAAAGCGCATGACATTAAAGGGTGGATTGATGAAAGCGGCGCTCTGTATAAAGTTGAAGTATCAATCCTAAAGGATGAAGTGCTGCTGACGATTGATACCTCAGGCGCCGGGCTGCATAAACGTGGTTACAGGCTCGCTCAAGGGGCAGCACCGATGAAGGAGACACTTGCTGCGTCACTGGTAAGATTATCAAACTGGAACGGAGATACGCCTTTTATCGATCCGTTCTGCGGTTCCGGGACGATTGCCATTGAAGCGGCAATGATCGCACAGAATATCGCACCAGGATTCAACCGCGATTTTGCGAGCGAAGAGTGGGAGATTATTCCTGAAGACATGTACGAAGAAGAACGCATTAAGGCAGACAGCGAAGCTTTATATGATAAAGAAATCGATATCACTGCGAGCGATATTGATCCAGAGATGATAAGAATTGCGAAGATTAATGCAACTGAAGTCGGATTTGGAGACTTGATCAAGTTCAAGCAGCTGAATGTCCATGATTTAAAACTGGAAGCAGAAAAAGGTGCCATAGTCGGAAACCCGCCATACGGTGAACGAATTGGTGAACGTAAAGAAGTAGAAGCGATGTACAGCTATCTAGGTGATCTTATTAAAGAGAACCCGAAATGGTCACTTTACATCATGACGAGCTATAAGGAATTTGAAGTGCTGGTCGGAAAAAAAGCGACGAAGCGACGTAAACTGTTCAATGGCTATCTAGAATGTACGTACTATCAGTACTGGGGCGAAAGATAATGAAATTCAGTGTGCTTGACCAGGTACCGGTTTCTCGCGGTGACACTGTGGAAGATGCGATTGCAAAATCCATCGAGCTCGCAAAGCTGACTGAGAAATGGGGCTATAAGCGCTACTGGATAGCGGAACATCATAATACAGCAGGTCTTGTCAGTTCGAGTCCGGAAATCATGATGACACGCCTGCTGAGTGTGACTGAGCGTATAGCGGTCGGCTCCGGCGGAATTCTGCTGCCGCTGTATAGTCCCTATAAAATCGCTGAAAACGCGAAAACGATGGAAGCGATGTTTCCCGGACGCGTCAATATCGGCATCGGTAATTCACCAGGTGGAACAGAGCGCACAAGACGTGCACTGACTGATGATGGTCCGAATAAACTCAGGGACTATACAAGGATGACAGAAGACCTGATCGGCTTTATGCACAATACATTATCTCAGAATCATGAATTCCGCTCAGTGAAGGCAGGTCCAAGAATCAATCATATGCCGCCGCTATGGACGCTCGGTCTTACCGAGAACGGAGCACGGCGTGCAGCAGCGCTTGGCATCGGCTTTGTTTTCGGTGCCTTCATCAATCCGAAGCATATGGTACAGGCTTTGAAGACTTACTACAGTGAGTTTAAACCTTCGGCGGTTATGTCTGAACCGCATGCCATTCTCTGCCTATTCATTATCTGCAGTGAGACGAATGAAGAAGCAGAACGACATGCCAGGACACTTGATCACTGGCTGCTGAATGTCACATATGGACGTGATACGACCATACCTTCTATTGAGGAAGTGGAGCAGAAACATTATTCAGCTAAAGATCTGGAGATCATACGTGAGAATCGCAGACGCTGTATTATAGGTGACCCGCAGAAGGTAAAAAAGGCACTGGAACAGTTGCCTGCAGTTGATGAAGTGATGGTTATCTGTAATGTTCACGATTTTGAGGTGAAGAAAAAGAGTTATGAACTTCTTCAGCAATGATGAGATACTTCGGTATCTCTTTTTTTGTATGTATAATTAATATAATATTATTATGTAAACTCAATAAGTATAAATATTTAAGAAATTATATAAGGCTGTAGAAATGAGGGAAAAAATCTCCCCGCAGGGAGTTCTGATATTATCAGATTTTACCTTCACCAAAGCCTTTAGCATCTGACGGTGGATCGATGAACATCTGGCTGACCGGAATAGTATAAGCGATTAAAATCAGACCGATAGTTACAACCAGTAAGAACTTCCAGTTCTCAACGAGTTTCGTTGTTGGAAGATGCTCATCCATCGCTGTTTGTTTTCTGACCTGGAGGAAGTAACCCATCATCTGACCAGCAGCTGAAATCCAAGAACCTGCAACAACATGTGCCATACAGAAATCATCGTACCGCGCAGATCAAGACTATTATGTGAATCATATTCTGGCGCCAGTTCCTTTTGCTCTGCCTGGATTTGATCTTTATCTTTAGCCATGTCCATCCGTCCTTTCTAAATAACTTTTCTTTCTTTATAATAATAAAATAGAGAGATTAATAATGTGACAAATATCACAGTTATGAAATTTTGTTATATTATTCACAAAAAGGGGATTAATATGGAGAAAAAAGAACAGATTGACCTGCTATATAAGCTGAAAAAAGAAGTGGAGAAATCAGAAAACAAGTTACTAGTGTCACAGATCAACGAAGTGATTAAAAAAGTCTATGAGGATAAAAAAATCATCAGTTTCGTCGGTCATTTCTCGTCCGGTAAATCGTCGCTGATCAATCATCTGCTGGAGGAGACTATTCTGCCGAGCTCACCCGTGCCGACGACGAGTAATTCAGCACAGATCACGATCGCAGACGAAGAGGAGATTATCGTCAATCTTGAAAACCAGGAGTATGCAGTAGCCTCTGACTATAATGAAGTAAAGAGAATCAATACACAGAATCAGCGGATTGAATCCGTTGAAATCAACCATATCAATAAAAAACTTCCTCTTGGTCTGACGCTGCAGGACACACCGGGCATCGATGCGACGTTCAGCAATCATGAGCAGAACACGATGAAGTATTTGCTGACGAGTGACGTGATTGTCTATACAGTCGAATATAATCATGTGGAATCTGAAAAGAACTTCAAGGAGATGAAGCGACTGAATGACCTCGGCGTGCCAATCATCTTTATCATCAATCAAATTGATAAGCATGACGAAAATGAAATCACAATCAATGCATTCGAGTCTTCTATCCGCCAGAATTTGAAGACGTGGGATATTAAACTCGAGCATATGCTGTTTACTTCCATTTATCCGCATGAACTCAATCAAGTGGAACAGCTGAAGGAACTGCTCTTCGATAGTGAGATAGTCACAGAAAGTGGGGATGCTTTCTTTAACAGAATCACACAGTATATTACAGCTCAGCAGCTTGAGTATCTGAGGGAAGAGCAACAAGTTATTTTGGATGACCTGAACCTGGATAGCGAAGCCATTGAAACTGAGCGTGCAGCGATTGTTGAGACACAGTCGTTATCTGAGGAACAGTCACTCTTTCAGACGGCAGAAAGTACTGAACAATATTTTCTGAAGACGATAAGAGATATTCTGAAGAACGCGTATCTCATCCCATTTGAAATTCGTGAAGAAATCAAGATACTGCTTGAAGTTTATTCACCGGATTACAAAGTAGGCGGCTTCTTCGGTAAGGAGAAGAAGCGGCAGGAATTACGCAGTCAGCAGATGGCGCTTGTACTGAATGACTTAAATGCCTCTATTGAAAAACAGGTGAATTTTCATATTCGCTCACTGTACGACCAGCACGCGAAATATTCAGCAGGCGACTGGCTGGATGAAGTCAGACATTATACCTACCGCCTGCAGGATGCAGACTTAATAGAGCTGATGAACAGTCAGGCGATGGTGACACAGGATTATGTTTTGAACTATACGGAACAGGTCAAGAAATATATTGAGCAGGCTGTCGTCAGAGAAAACCGTCCGTATATTGAAATGTTCATAAAAAATCTAAATATGTCTAAATTAAATCCGGTGGCCAGTGGTTCTGCGCAGTTACTTGAACAGTATGACGTACTTGCAGAGCTCATTGAATCGCTGATAACTAAAAATTATCAGCATTATTATATTCATGTCGATGAATCCATTGATCGACTTATTGACCGTACACAAGTTGCACTGGAATTTCAGAGTGATCAAGAAACGAAGAAGAAAGAAATTCGAGCTGTAGAGCGGCAGGACAGTCATCTTGACGAAGCTGTCAAACAGCTGGACAAATTCAGTCAAATTGATTACTTCACTGATGTGACTGCGCGTCTCTATAAACAGTTAGATCGTATTCAGCATGACATCACACGCATCGTTGTCTTCGGTGCATTCAGTGCAGGCAAGAGTTCACTCATTAATGCGCTCCTTGGCAATCAGTATTTAATCTCGTCACCTAATCCGACGACGGCTGCTATTACAGAACTCAGTTACGGCCGTACGCATGCTGTTAAATTTAAAACGGTACAGATGCTGGTCAATGAACTGAATAAAATCGGTCGTACAGTCGGTATTGAAGCAGGTGATGTGAACACATGGCTGAGACAGTATGACAAGCAGCAGCCAGATTTAGATCATCAATTCAAAAAATTTATAGAGGCGCTTAGTACAAACTATATGCATTATGAACCTTATCTGTCAGATGGCCATGTACTGGAGATTCAGGACGATGAAATTGAGAAATATTCTGCGATTGATTCACATTCTGCATTTGTCGATCGTATTTATCTGCAGTATGAGATTGATTTCCTGAGAGACAAAGTCATCATTGACTCACCTGGTATCGGTTCAACGAATATGCGACATACCAATGAGACCACTGAAATCATTGCTGACAGTGATCTATTGATTTACGTCTCCTATTTCAATCATGTCTTCACTGAAAGCGATAAGCAGTTCATTAAATACTTGAATGATCTGCAGATATTAAGTGCCGATAGTCAGACGTTCTATGTCATCAATGCGATTGATCTGGCACGTAACGCAGCGGAACTTGAGCAGGTAAGGGATTACTTCGATTCAGAGCTCAGTCAGCTTGATGTTGATTCAGCACTTTTCGGTGTGTCAAGTAAGCAGGCACTGGAAGAGAGAGACCGTCACTTCAATGAATTTTTTGAGGCTATACAGAACTTTGCCGAAGTAGATAGCCGCCAGCAGAAGATTACGCAGTTTGAAAATAGCGTCAGGCAGCTTGAAGCACAGGCGCACCGTATTATCAGTCATGCTGAAGAAGCGAAGCAGGAAGAAGCGGCAAGACGTGAGTATTATGATGAATTAAAAGCAGCGCTTCCTTTTAAGCAGACACAAATTCAATATAGTCTCGATAAGGCTGAGCAGGAACTGAACGAACAGCTGACCTTTATGAAGGATCGCTTCCGCATCCAGCTCTATGATCTTATCAAAGTTTATTTCAATAAACGAGAAGTCAATGCAGCAGGTTATATCGGTGAACTGTCTAATAAACTTGAAGACGAGTGGTCTATGATCATCCCGAGACTGAATTATGCCTTCAATCAGTCTCTCATCAATCAGACAGCGGTTATCAGACAGACACTCAGTGATTATCAGCTCATTGTCACGCTGGAAGAAACCAGGCTGCTGCCCGTCGGTCAACAGTACGTAGATGCGAGACTGCAACCTCTTAATATAAAAGTGGCTAATAGAAATCTGAATAACAGAGAATCACTTGATGCATTGTATGAGACTATCCATAATGAATCAATGTCACGGGTTGAAGACAAGTTAAAACAGTTCGGGCAGATTATCGCTGCAGAACTCACTCAGCGTGAAAATGAACTGACGGCAGACTGGCTGATGTATAATGATCAGTTGATGGAAGATATTGCAGAACGAGAGCAGCACGTACTAGACGAGACAGTTGTTAATCAAATCAGACAGGTGATGGAGGGATAGATATGCAAGTATGGATTGATGAAGAGGAACTGGATTACAGCAAGCATCAGCTATTTGACTGCCGGAATGTTATGGATGACATAGAGGCGAGTCTGGCGCTTTATAATAAGCATCATATTGAGCATGCTATTTTTGCACCGGGCTATCCAGTACTCTATGATCACAATAAACCGGAAGAAGGACGTCATCCGTTACCGAACCTGGAACTTTTCAAGTCCTTTATTGAAAAATACAGTCAGCATACGATTCCTGTCGCTTATGATACAGATAAGGGCTTTATGGCGACACGGTTCTTCTTTCTGTGCGACATACTTGGTATTCCTTGCCTGATTATGAAGCAGTCATACGAAGAAATGACGATTGCGAAAAGCACAGGCGATATGACAATAGAAGATATCGAACAACTGGAAACACTGAGAAGTATTGAAGAGCCGCACGTCAACCATGATTTGATTGCCAGCCGTGATGAGGTGAGAAACACCACGTCAACGCTTATTGATGCCCGTTCGAATAAACGTTTTTTAGGTGAAGAAGAGCCGGTTGACTTGCAGCCCGGCCGAATTCCAGGCGCAGTCAACTTTTCTTATGAGAAGATATTTGACAATCAGCTGCCTGATGCTGACGAATCGATAGTCTACTGTGGTTCGGGTCTATCAGCGACACCCGTTTATACTGCACTAAGAGCAGCAGGTAAAAAGGTGAAGCTTTATCCAGGCAGTTATTCAGAGTGGATTTTTCATCATCCTGAACAAATAGAAAGAGGTTAATATGGAGAATTTATTGATTGTGGACGGTATGGCACTGTTATTCCGTCATTACTATGCGACAGCGATGCACCAGCAGTTCATGCGCAACAGCGAAGGCATACCGACAAACGGCGTGCAGGGGTTCATCAGACACGTGGCGACAGCTGTCAGAGATACAGAAGCGGATCACGTTATCATCGCCTGGGATATGGGTGCCGTTACATTCCGTAACGACATATCAGAGACCTATAAAGCGCACCGCGTCGCACCGCCTGACGAGATGAGCCCGCAGTTCGCGCATGTGCAGCAAGTGTCACAGGAGCTCGGCTTCCATAATATCGGCGTCCGCAACTTTGAGGCGGATGACGTCATCGGTACGATTGCGAAGCAGCTGGAAGGTGACTATCGCATTAAAGTCGTCAGCGGTGATAAAGATTTACTGCAGCTATTGGACGATAGAATCGATGTCTGGCTCATTAAAAAAGGCTTCTCTGAATATAATATCTATACTGCAGCCCGGTTCAGGGAAGAATACGGCCTGGAACCCCAGCAGCTTGTCGACGTCAAAGCCTTTATGGGGGACACAGCAGACGGTTATCCTGGTGTCAAAGGCATCGGTGAGAAAACAGCCATCAAGCTCATTCAGCAGTACGGGACAGTGGCAAATGCAGTAGAACATAAACACGAACTGCCAAAAGGACAGCAGACTAAAATTGAGATGTGCTATGATGATTTAATGATGAGCCTGAAACTGGCAGCGATTCATACGGAAGTGCCGCTGAATTATGAGGAGATCAAAAACAGCATGCCATACGTCGTGGATACTGAAAAGATGTGTGAAGTATGTGACCAGCATGAGCTGAAAGTCGCGAGGAACTATTTGATGAAGTTGTAGATTAAATCTAAAAAATAGAGAGTGGAGGTATGATTATGTCTTCACTCTCTATTAGTTTATTTATTATTAGTTTGTCTGATAATTAGAGTAGCACTAATGACGATTAAAATAATCATACACACTAGTGCTAGCATATCTGTTAGCGAAATCTGACCCATTATTGATAGAACTATCATTAAAACAAGAACTATATAAATAAGTATTTGAAGAATTTTCGTTATAATTTAGCTGAAAAATATCTATAAAAAATAGGACGCACTCGGCGTCCTATTGCTGCTTTAAATAATGTCTTGCCACGTGATCCGCATGCTTGTTCTGATCGCGGGGTATCCAGTCGATAATGAGCAGGTCGAACTGTTTTTCAAGCTGCTGATATTCTTTCAGATAAGGTTTGAATTTTGGATTTTTGACGAAGTTCTTGTTGATGGAATCCACGACAATCCTGGAATCTGATTTCAGAATGACTGAGGTGAGGCTTAGTAGCACTGCCTGCTTCAATGCTTCTATCAGACTGCTCCATTCTGCTTCATGGTTCTCCATCTCACCTAAATACTGACCGAATTCCAGCACGGTATCATCCGTCTTGATGACATAGCCGATACTTGATTCAAATGGATTCTGTCTCGTTGCAGCATCTATAAAGATCTGTGCCATATTAGTCGACGTCCTTGTCGAATGATTTCGCGATATAGCCGAATGGAACATTCAGCAGTGTGGTCATGAGTTTAAATAGATAAGTGGTGATCAAAATCTCTATGACGACTGCATTCGGCATAATACCGTAAAAGGCGATCAGTGAGAATAAGGCAGTATCAACTAGCGAACTGATTGTTGTACTGCCATATGCTCGGATATAGAATGTACGGTCACTTGAGAAACGTTTCTTGATCCAGTTGAAGATGTAGACATCGATATACTGTCCAATGATATAGGCAATAATTGAACCGATTGCGATTCGCGGCACAAGTCCGAATAAAGTTTCCATGCTGTTCTGTGCGATATCTGATTCTGCCGGTATGAAGCTGAGTGAGATCGACATCAGCACGACCATGACGATAACAGATGCAAAGCCGAGCCAGACTGCTTTTTTCGCTGTTTCGCGGCCGTAGATATCATTCAGTATATCGGTCGCTAGATAAATGGATGCAAACAAGACATTTCCTAACGTTGCTGTGATACCGAAGATTTCAACAGTTTTTGTCACCTGAATATTAGCGATAACGGTACCGATTGCGACCCAGACGAATAAACCATTTTTTCCATATAGTCGGTACATGAGTACGAGTAAGGTGAATGTGGCCATGAAGGCGATGACTGCCCATACTTCATTTGTCATATGTGTACCTCCTCTCTAAAATTTCAACTTTACAATTATAGAGGATGCGAATTGTTTATTCAAGCTTTTGATTTATAAACTGTGTGTTTGAAAGTCAGGTCTATTGTGCCTATAATAAGATTGAGGTGAGAATATGAAGATGATTGACACAGTCCGTAAAATCAATCAGCTTGAAGACCATTATTGTCACCAATGTCTGATTAAGAAGACGCTGCGTCAGGACAGTAAGACAAAAGCGCATCATTATTGCATATCTAAATGCTCGGTAGGACTGCAGATCAAGCAGTGGGGCAATAACCTTCAGTAAGGAGAACGCCATGAAGATCATAAAAATTGAGCCGACACCAAGTCCAAATACAATGAAGATTGTTCTTGATTATAAGAGAGATGATAATAAAAGCAATACGTATCGCGTAATTAATCCTAGTAACCCCTCATTCATCAATGATCTGCTGCGTATCAACGGTGTGCAGTCCATCTTCCATGTGATGGATTTTATTGCAATTGATAAAACGCCTAGAAGTGAGTGGGAGACCTTGATCAATCAGATCAATCAGGTCTTTTCAGGAGCTGATGAAACTGATCCGGTTATTAATATTGATACAGGTGAACATAAGGTCGAACTGCTGACTTTTAAGCAGATTCCCTATCAGATTAAAGTGACCAGTCAAGCAGGAGAGAAACGCAGACAGCTTGACGTCCGTTTTATTGATGCGATGCTTGACGCACAGAAGGACGATGACAATGTCGTGTTCCTTAGAAAATGGATGCCGTTCGGTGTCCGGTATGGTGAAGTAGATGACATTATTACTTCAGTACAGGAAGAAGTGGAGGCACTGTTCCCGCAGCAGCGTCTGCAGACCCTGGTCACTGAAGGACTGGCGCTTGATTACGAAGTACAGCCGAAAGAACTGAAACGTTTTACAGTGGAAGAGTTCAGGGCTGCTGACTGGCAGGAACGCTATCGTATGCTGGATCACTTCCCTGAACCTGTGCTGGATGACTTGCCATTACTTGAAGTCGTCATGCAGGATGACAAACCACAGCTGAGACGTCTGGGTATTGTCTTCCTCGGCATGATTGGAACAGAAGCGGTGCTGCCGCTTCTGCATACAGCGATGCAGGATAACAATCTGACGGTACGTCGTACAGCGGGTGACACACTCAGTGACTTAGGATTTAAGTCCAGTCTGCCTGTCATGCACGAGGCACTGTCTGATAAACATGCCATAGTCAGATGGCGCGCGGCGATGTTCATTTACGATGAAGGAGACGAGTCCAGTCTGCCGTATCTTGAGGAACATATCGATGACCCGGCATTTGAAGTCAGTCTGCAGACAAGAATGGCGAAAGAACGGATTGAAAAAGGGGAAGCGGCTGTAGGTTCCGTCTGGAAGCAGATCGCAAACCGAAATAAGGAGACTAAATAATGAATGCATACGAAGAGTATATGAAGCAGATGGCAATGCCGATGCGTGAACAACTAACAAGTGAAGGATTTGAGTCACTGGAAACACCTGAAGAAGTTGAGAGCTATTTTGACGGCGTCACTGACGATAAAACGACATTTGTCGTCGTGAACTCAGTCTGCGGCTGTGCGGCAGGACTTGCGCGTCCGGCAGCTGTCGCAGTAGCGACGCAGAACGACCATAAACCGGATTCAACCGTCACTGTCTTTGCTGGCCAGGAGCGCGAAGCAACTGCCAAGATGCGTGAGTACATCGGCCAGGAACCTTCCAGTCCATCGATGGCCTTATTCAAAGGGAAAGAACTGGTGTACTTTATGCCGAGACTGCATATTGAAGGCCGTCACGTTGAGGAGATCGCAATGGATTTAAAAGACGCGTTTGATGAGCACTGCAAATAAAGTAAGAATCACATCATCTGTCAAGACGGATGATGTGATTTTTTCACATATTGAAAAAGCGGAAGATGAGCTTCAGAAGATGGGGCAGAGTGTCGAAGTGATCCGGCGGGATAAGAAAACGATAGCTGAGTTATTCAGAGAGAGCGACGTTCCGCTGATTGTGATCAGTCATCATCTCCCTCTGTTATATTTCGACAGCAGCTCAAAAATTGTTTATCATGAAAATACAATGAGGTTCAAGCTGAAGGCATTTGACAAAAGAGGGGAACTACCACCGCTTGTCAATCTAATGGCTGTACCACTTGATTCAGCACTGCAGATTGTCGATACGACGATGGGCATGGGCAATGATCTGATGCTGATGGCGTCCATGCTGAAGAACTGTCAGTTCCATGCCTATGAGCAGCATCCCCTTATTTATTTCGTTATCTCACAGGGTATCAAGCAGTTTCACCCGGCGCTATCTGAGCGGATTCAGTTCCACTACGGTACGGCAGACAGCGCAATCTTAAGGATAGCTGATATCGTGTACGCTGATCCTATGTTCGAGGAGACAGTCGACCAGCAGTCCGGTATGGAAGTTCTCCATCAGGTGATTTCCTATGATGACAATGCATCGTTTATTCGATATCTGCTGCAGTACAGTCGACTCGTGATTTTAAAAGCTCATTTTCGCAGTCCGCTGTTTGAAGAATTCGGCTTTGATGTTCAGCTCCGTAAGAGCACGAAGAGCCATTTCGGTATAAAAAAAAGCCGCCGCGGCGACTTACTCAGTGATCATCATACTGATCATATAAGCTAAAAGTAAAAATAAACCTGAAACAATCATCATTTCCTGCATGTGAGTACCCCCGTTCCACATCTTAATAATCTCATTATAAGCGATTATTTTAAAATTTAAAAGAGGTGACGACATGAATTCATTTGATCAAGTTTATCATGACCTATGTCAGGAAGTGCTGGCAACAGGTCGTTCTAAAGAGGACCGGACCCATACCGGTACATTATCGAAGTTCGGTCACCAGATGCGGTTTGATCTGTCGCAAGGGTTTCCGCTTCTGACGACGAAGAAAGTTTCGTTTAAATTAGTGGCAACTGAATTGATCTGGTTCATCCGCGGTGATACGAATATCAGATACTTGCTCCAGTACAATAACAATATCTGGAATGAATGGGCCTTTAAGAAATGGGTGGAAAGTGAAGATTATTCAGGTCCTGATATGACAAATTTCGGACACCGTAGTCTGAGCGATGCAGCATTCAACAGACAGTATCAGGAGCAACTCAGCATCTTTAAGGACAGAGTTCTGCATGATGATGACTTTATGATGAAATATGGTGATCTCGGTAATGTCTACGGCAAGCAATGGCGTCACTTTGAATCAGGCGGAAAAGTAGTGGATCAGCTGAAGGAAGTTGTGGATAATATTAAGACGAATCCTTCATCAAGACGACATATCATCTCAGCGTGGAATCCAGGGGAAATAGAGACAATGGCGCTGCCACCGTGTCATACGATGTTCCAGTTCTATGTCAATGATGGGAAGCTCAGCTGTCAGTTATACCAGCGGAGTGCTGATATCTTCCTCGGTGTGCCTTTCAATATCGCAAGCTATAGCCTGCTGACCCACCTTGTAGCCAAGGAATGTGGTCTTGAAGTGGGAGATTTTGTTCATACATTCGGCGATGCCCATATCTACAGCAATCATATCGATGCCGTAGAAGAGCAGCTTTCAAGGGATTCGTTTGACCCGCCGACACTGGAGATTCATACTGACAAATCACTGTTCGATATTGAATACGAAGATCTGGCAATCAAGAATTACGAAGCGCACCCCGCTATCAAAGCACCTATTGCAGTCTAAGGAGGACAAAATGTTATCGATTATAGTATGTCACGACCAGAACTTAGTCATCGGTAAGGACAACAAAATGCCATGGCATCTGCCGGCGGATTTAAAGCGTGTAAAAGAACTGACAACCGGCAATACCATCGTCATGGGGAAAAATACATTTCTTTCACTCGGTAAACCATTACCGAACCGCAAGAATGTAGTTCTGACACGCGATGTGAACTTCTCAGCTGAAGGCATTGAAGTGATTCATTCACTGGATGCGATTGATCAGCTGGAAGGTCATGTCTTTATTTTCGGAGGTCAGAACCTCTATGAACAGATGATTGATCAAGTTGATGATATGTATGTTACTGTCATTGAAAGTAAACATCAAGGTGATGCGTTCTTCCCGGCATATTCCTTTGAGGAATTTGAAGTGAAGTCTGTAGAAGAAGGCAAGCTGGATGACAGGAACCTTGTGCCACATAAATTCATGTATTTAGTAAGGAGAAAATAATGTTCAGATTAATGAGAACAGTCGCTATCATTGTCGGCTATGCGGCGCTGGCCACGACCAGACTGAACGCAATGGAACAGAAGAAAAAAACTCTTCCAACTGTCCACTCGCAGGATACCTATACTTCACTGATGGCAAAAAAGTGGGCAGGTTGTATTCTTGACTCTGCCGGCGTCACAGTAGAAGTGACAGGAAATAACAGCAATGATGACAAGCCTGTCCTGCTTATCAGCAACCATGAGGGGAATTTCGACATACCGGTACTTATTCATGCGATTGAACGCCCGTTCGGATTTGTGTCAAAAATCGAGGTGAAGCAGATTCCATTTCTGGACAAATGGATGGTAGCACTGAACAGTATTTATCTGGACCGCTCAAATCGCCGTTCGAGTCTGCAGATGATAAAGGACGGCGTCGCATCACTTAAAGCGGGTCATAATCTGCTCATTTTCCCTGAAGGACACCGCAGCAAAGGTCAGGGTCTGCAGGAATTTAAGGCAGGCGGTCTGAAGATTGCAAAATCAGCAGGTGTTGACATCGTCCCTGTCGCTATTTCGGGGACGTCAGACATCATGGAGAAATATGACAGTAAACGCATGGTGCCGGGTAAAGTCACCGTTCAGATTCTTGAACCGGTTCCTGCCTCTGTTTTCACAGACCATTCTCTGGATGAGGTCGGTCAGCTGATCAGACAACGGATAGCAGAGGCGCTGACGCGTGCTTAACAGGATGGGATGGCTGCTGTTTACGGTTCTAGCTGCTGTGAATCTGCTAGTCCTCATCTGGTTGACGCAGACATTGAACGCTGAGCCGGAAAGTGCCCCTATTCTTGATACTTCCCGTCCGGGTCAGATTGTACTCCCGCCTGTCCTCATTCAGAATGTCATTGCAGAGAAAAGTACTGAAGACGTTCAGCTGGAACTTAAAGGGGATCGGCTCGCGATAAAACATCAGTCTTCTTTCATGGGTCTGAATATTAAGACAAATATTTTGACGGCGCCATCAGTTATTAGTGATAATAAGCTTAGACTTAAGATTACAGATATTAATATCGCCGGGTTAAAACTATCAGATGAGCAGCAGCTGAAGCTGATTAAAGAGTTCGCTCATCTTCCTGAAGGTATAGAACTTGATGTTAAAAATAAATGCTTTTATTATCAGCTTGAACCGGTAAAAGTGGCAGGCAGGCAACTGACACTGACTGATATCGATTCTGAAGGCTGGCATTTTGATTTAGATTAAGGAGTGGACAATATGACAATAGCAACACTTGCAGGGGGCTGTTTCTGGTGCCTCGTTAAACCTTTTCATCAGTATGACGGTGTAGAAAGCGTCATTTCCGGCTATAGCGGCGGACATGTCGAGAACCCGACTTATAAGGAGGTCTGTTCGAATACAACAGGCCACCGTGAAGCGGTGCAGATTACTTTCGATGAAACAGTGATTTCCTATAGAGAAGTTCTCGAAGTTTTCTTCAAGACATTTGATCCGACAGATGCCGGCGGACAGTTCTTTGACCGCGGAGAGAGCTATGAACCGGCTATCTTCTATCATGACGACACGCAGAAAGAAACAGCTGAGGCATTGATTGCGGAGCTTGATGCGAAACAAATCTTTAAGGGTAAGATCGTGACGCCTGTTCTGCCCTATAAGAACTTCTATCCTGCAGAGGATTACCATCAGGATTTCTATCAGAAAGACCCTGAGCATTATCAGAACTATCAAGCACGTTCCGGCCGTAAAGATTTCATTGAGAAACACTGGGGGGAATAACATGCTGAAAAAGAATATCAATGATTTAAATGAGATTGAATATATCGTGACCCAGCAGAACGGGACAGAGCCACCCTTTCAGAATGAATACTGGAATCACTTCGAGAAAGGAATTTATGTCGATAAAATAAGCGGCAAACCGCTTTTTACATCAGAAGAGAAATTCGATTCGAACTGCGGCTGGCCAAGTTTCTCAAAGGCGCTTAATGATGAAGAGATAGTCGAACTGGTTGATAAATCTCACGGGATGCTGAGAACAGAAGTCCGCAGTGAGGCTGCTAACAGTCATCTAGGTCACGTCTTCAATGATGGTCCACGGGAAACCGGCGGACTCAGATACTGCATCAATTCAGCGGCAATCCAGTTTATTCCTTATGATAAACTTGAAGAATTAGGGTATACAGATATCATCAATCACTTTAAACAATAAGGAGATGTTCCTATGTTCAAAAAATTATTCGGAAAAGAAGAAGTGAATAAAAACGTTAATATCGTAGCACCGATAACGGGCCGATATGTAGCCATCGAGTCCATACCGGACCCTGTCTTTGCCCAGAAAATGATGGGTGACGGTTTCGGTATTGAGCCATCTGAAGGTTTAGTGGTTTCTCCAGTAGACGGTGAGGTCATCAATGTATTCCCTACTAAACATGCGATTGGTCTGAAGACAGCTAATAATCTCGAAATACTGATTCACGTGGGGCTGGAAACTGTAGCGATGAATGCAGAAGGATTCACGACTAAAGTCAATGTCGGCGATAAAGTCAGTGTCGGTGATGAACTGCTTGAATTTGATATCGAGCTGATCAAAGAAAAAGCGTCATCAATTATTTCACCTATCATTATTACGAATGGTGAGGCAGTGGAATCATTTGAGATCATCGCACAGGATGCAGTGCAAAGAGGACAGACTATCGTGGCTGAAGTTGCAGCAAAGTAATGAAGAATCATTCGTTCTATCAGTTTGTACTGACTCAGCGGGGTGCAAAAAATGGTTACGGACAGTTTGCAGAAGCCATGTTTGAAGATCTGATGTTTCCAAAGTATGAGAATCAATATCATATGCTGTCTGATTACATCGAAAACTATGGCTCCGCTCAGATGAAATTATCCCTATTTGATGATTTATATCGTGAATACGAAGAATGGCGAAAGTTTTAGCATCTTCCGAAAGGAAGGTGCTCTTTTCAGGTTCAATCTTTTAATTTAAGCTTCAAACTGTTAAAATGACTTATAAATATAGATGGATGTGAAAATTTTGACAAATGAACATAATGAACCTGACAAACAGGAAAAAAAAGTGACCATCAGCCTGTTCAAATTTATTATAACGGTCATCGGTGCGATTATTCTGACAGCTGCAGTGACGACATTTGCGCTGATAGGCGGCGACCAGAAGACGGTTGATAATGAAGCACCGAAACGCTCTGAATTTATCAAGCTTTATCAGGTCTACGATACACTCAGTGAAAACTACTATAAGGAAATTGATAAATCCAAGCTCATTGACAGTGCCATCAAAGGAATGGTCAGCGGACTTGACGATCCCTACAGCGAATATATGACCAAGGAAGAACAGCAGGCGTTCTCAGATACAATGAGTGGTGACTTTCAGGGAATCGGAGCAGAAATCAGTCAGGCAGGCGAAAAAATCATTATCACAAGTCCTTTGAAGGATTCTCCTGCCTATAAAGCAGGTGTGAAACCTAATGATGAGCTGATTGCTATCAACAGTAAATCAGTAGAGGGTATGACAACAGCTGATGTCATCGGTAAAATCAGAGGAAAAGCGGGAACTACCGTTACACTGACATTGAAACGAGGTGGCGGCGAACCGTTTAAGGTTGTCATCAAAAGAGGTAAGATCCATCTCGATAGTGTTGAATCCAGAATGCTGAAGAGGAAGACAGCACTTATCACTGTCACTAAGTTCCAGGAAGGGACGGCAGAGGAATTCCATGCGGCCTTAAAGAAAATGGAACAGGAAGGGATGGAAAAACTGATTCTTGATTTCAGAAATAATCCGGGCGGCTATCTTGAAGAAGCGAAGAAAATGGCAGGGGAATTTATACCTAGAGGTGACGTGCTCTTCTATACCCAGACTAAGGAGGGTGAACCGACTGTCTACAACAGTGACAATCCGGCCAACCCGATCACTAAAAATCTTCCTACTGTCATCATTCTGAACGAAGGGTCAGCCAGCGCATCAGAAGTCTTTGCAGCTGCCCTTCGTGATAACGGTAAGGCAAAGATAGCAGGGACTGAATCATTCGGTAAGGGCATCGTGCAGACAGCTACACCCTATAAAGATGATTCATTACTCAAGTTCACTCAGATGAAATGGTTGACACCTGATAAGACATGGATTCATAAAAAAGGAATCAAGCCTGATAAGAATATTGAGCTGCCAGCTTATGCGAACAGTCATGTACTGAATCCTGATGATGTATATACGGTAGGCGAAAAGAATAGCCGTGTTAAGTCATTGGAAGTAGGTCTGACAGCACTTGGCTATCACACAGGTAAAGTGGACACGACATTTGACAGTAAAACTGAAGCAGCGGTAGAAAAATTTCAGCAGGATCATAAACTGAAAGTGACCGGTCAGATGCACGGTAAATCAACTGAACGGTTCACTGAATTATTAAGAATTAAACTGGAGAAAAATGATCCTCAGCTGACAGGTGCAAAAAAAATGATCAACGATATGAAGTAGAGGTGACCCAAGTGAAAATAGCATTTACAGGTGGTGGCACTATCGGGCATGTGGCTGTTAATATGGCCTTACTCCCGGAAGCTGAAGCAAGAAAGATTGAATGTGTTTATATCGGCTCAAAGAACGGTATTGAGAAGGAGATGATCACTTCTCAGTTCCCTGATGTCAAGTACTACTCTATTGCCAGTGGTAAACTCAGACGATATCTATCCGTAGAGAATGTCAAAGATATCGTCAAAGTGCAAAAAGGCGTACTGGACGCACTGGTGATACTTCGACGCGAAAAACCGGATGTCGTCTTTTCAAAAGGGGGATTTGTCACAGTCCCTGTCGTGATAGCAGCCAAAATACTCAAGATCAGAACAATCATCCACGAATCAGATGTCACACCTGGTCTGGCCAATAAGATTGCGCTGAAATTTGCTGCTAAACTATATACGACTTTCAAGGAAACGTTGAACTATGTGCCAGCTTCGAAGGCGGATTATATCGGCAGCATTATCAGGCCAGACCTTCTGACCGGACAGGAGACAACTGGTTACCAGCTCACAGGATTTACTCCAGATAAAAAAGTGCTGATGGTGATGGGGGGAAGTCTGGGTTCAAAGTTAATCAATGACATCATCCGGAGAAATCTGGATGAGCTGCTGAAAAGCTATCAGATCATTCATATAACGGGTAAAGGACTTCTTGATTCCTCGATCGAGAGAAAAGGCTATGAGCAGGTCGAGTTCGTCAAGGACGAGCTGCCTCATCTCTATGCAGTGACAGACCTGATCATCTCACGGGCCGGTGCCAACGCTATCTTTGAATTCCTGGCTCTGAAAAAGCCGATGTTATTGATACCGCTTGGACTGGATCAAAGCAGGGGAGATCAGATTGACAATGCAGCACTCTTTAAGAAATCTGGTTATGCTGAAGTGCTTGAGGAAGGCCGAATAGAACAGCTGCCAGAGGCGCTTCAAACACTGGCCACCAATAGCGGTGCCATCATTTCAGCTATGAGCCGGGCAGGTGTGAGTTATACAGCTGCCACGCTGCTAGATAAAATATTACAGGATATCAACTAAAGGAGTAAACGTATGTCTCAAATGCAGCGCATTTCACTGATTCTTATTTTTTCATTCATATTCGGTCTTATCGCCTTTTTCCATGAATCACGCCTTGGAAAATGGATTGATAACGAAGTTTATGAATTTATTTATTCATCAGAAAGCTTTATTACAACATCCATCATGCTGGGTTATACAAAGATCGGTGAAGTCTGGTCAATGATCTTGCTGTCACTGCTTGTGGTCTGTTATCTTATGCTGAAACGCATGAAAATAGAGGCGCTGTTCTTCGCCCTTGCGATGATTTTATCAGGGACTATTAATCCACTCTTGAAAAACATCTTTGACCGGGAGCGGCCGACATTGCTGCGCCTTATTGATATTACAGGGTTCAGCTTCCCGAGCGGCCATGCGATGGGTGGTGCCACCTTCTTTGGCAGCATCGCTTATCTGGTCAGCAGAGGAGATGCGCAGTGGAAACCTTATATCATCGGTCTGTGTGTCTTCACGGTCATTATGATTTCAAGTTCCCGCGTCTATCTCGGCGTTCATTTTCCGACTGATGTCATCGCCGGTATGCTGGGCGGCGTTATCTGTATTTTAATGGCTCAAGTTTTTTTGCATAAACTAATTGACAACCATTCTCAATAAGTTATAATAGTAATTGAAAGTGATTCTCAATTAAAGAGTTCCCCCTCTATTCAGGAATCAGTTTCATAGTAACCCCCTTTATGCCCATTAAAAAACCTGACAGTGATGTCAGGTTTTTTGTTTTATGTGCATGCATTTGCTATGATTTGAATATAAAAACTGAGGTGAGAGTATTGAGAAAGATTTTGATTATAGAAGATGAACAGAACCTGGCCCGCTTCATTGAACTTGAACTGACTCATGAAAATTACGAGGTTCAGATCGCGAATGATGGCAAAGAAGGTCTAGCGAGAGCACTTGCAGAGGATATTGACTGCATACTGCTTGATTTGATGCTGCCTGAAATGAATGGTCTTGAAGTCTGTCAGAGAGTAAGAGCGGTTAAGGATACGCCTATCCTCATGATTACGGCTAAAGGGGATACGCAGGACAAGGTGACCGGACTTGATTATGGTGCTGACGATTATATCGTCAAACCGTTCGATATAGAGGAGCTGCTGGCAAGACTGCGCGTGATTATGCGACGCAACGAATCGACTGAGATTCTACGTATCGGTGAACTCTCAATAGATGAGGATGCCTTTAAGGTCTATGTAGGAAACCAAAACCTCGAACTGACGAAAACGGAATTTGAGCTCCTGAAATTACTGGCTGAGCATCGCAATCACGTTCTGACGCGTGAACAGATTTTGACGCATGTCTGGGGCTATGACAGCGAAGTAGAGACAAATGTTGTGGACGTCTATATCCGCTATCTTCGCAACAAGCTGAAGCCGTTCCAGCTGCAGCGTATGATCGAGACAGTCAGAGGGGTAGGCTACGTGATCCGATGAGGAAATCGACTTCGCTGAAAACCCAGTGGATGCTCACGACAACCAGTGTGACGTTCGTTATATTTGTGCTTTTCAGTCTGATCATCATCTTTATAGTAGGGCTTCTGTTCAAGGATCAGGAGCGACTGACGGTGACAAGAAGCAGCGTCGAGGTCGGCAAGTTGCTCGATAAGGAAGGGATCACAGTGGATGCTTATGATCTGGGTGAGACACTGGCGCACGGGGAACGGGTTGTTATCTTCAGCCCTGATGGACGCAGGCTCGCTGCTGTCAGCAATGACAATACGATAGAGTATATACCACCCGGCAATCTTGCCCATAACAGTCTGTTGCAGGTTGAGGATGAGGGCAAAGCGTATCTGGTCTATACGACTCCTGTTACATCAGAAAAGTTCAATGGCCATGTGACCATCGTTCATTCACTGGCATCCTATCAGACAAATCTGCAGGTAGTCATTCTATTTGCCTCCATCTTCGGCATCATCGCACTTTTTGTGACGGCTGTGGTCAGTTACTTCTTCTCCAGTCAAATCACGAAACCTATCCGCCGTATATCTGACCAGATGAAACAGATCCAGCGTGACGGCTTCCAGAACCGGCTTGCTGTGCCAAAGGGATATTATGAGACAGATGATATGATAGAGACATTCAATGAGATGATGACCCAGCTTGAGACATCGTTCAATCAGCAGAAGCAGTTCGTCGAAGATGCCTCTCACGAACTGCGGACACCGCTGCAGATTATTAAGGGCCACTTGAATCTTATTAAACGCTGGGGTAAGAACAAACCGGAAGTTCTGGAAGAGTCACTTGAGATCTCTCTCTCTGAAATGAACCGCATCACTTCTCTTGTTGAGGAGCTGCTGCAGCTGACAAAGGAAGCGTCAGCTCATCCTAACTTTGAGACAGAAAATGTGGATATCAATGCTGAGATTTCAGCGCGCTTACGTTCACTGGCGAATCTTCATCGTGATTACATGTTTGAATATCATTCTCCTCATAAGGAGATCAGACTTAATATCAATCGATTCCAGTTTGAGCAGCTGCTGCTGATCTTCCTGGATAATGCCATCAAATATGATCAGCACAACAAACATATTCTGATTCGTTCTACGAAAAAGAACAAGGTGATTCAGATAGAGATCGTTGATCACGGCACAGGGATTCCTGAAGGCGATATCCCTTATGTTTTTGACCGTTTTTATAGAGTGGATAAGTCCCGTTCAAGAGAAATGGGGGGGAATGGACTGGGATTATCCATCGCCCGTAAAATGATTGAAAGTTATCAAGGAACTGTAGAGATAGAAAGCGAGCAGAGCCAGTTCACGAAAGTCATCATCCAGTTTCCGGAGCAAAAATTCTGATTTATAAAAAAATAAAGTATTCGCTCTTCAAAATGAATATGCACAATGCTAAAATAGGAATTGGAAACGTTTTATCACTTTAAATTAAGGGGGAACCAGCATGAACAAGAAAAATCTTGAAGAAGCACCTATCCGTTTCGGTGCTAATCTTGGTTATCTGCTGGAAATGGCGGATCAGTATAATACCGATCCATCATCAGTAACAGAGGAAATGCAGCAGCTTTTTGCTGTTCTGTCTACTGGAAAAGTAGAAGGAGGCGCAGATGCACAGAAGTTGAAATCTGTCCTTCAGCTCATCGATAATATCAGGCAGTATGGACACCTGAAAGGTGATATCTATCCATTATACAAGCGTGAATATGAACATCTGCCAAAGCTGACGCCGGAAGAGTTTAATCTGACGAGTGAGGACCTGAGAAGCCTGCCTGCCCGGTTTGTATCTGAGAAACTTGAAGGGCGCTTTGACAATGCAGAGGATGCGATCCATCATCTTGATAAGGTCTATATGGGTTCGATCGGTTATGAGATGTCACATATCAACAATGCGGATGAGCGGCAATGGCTGATTGATTATATTGAAACCGAAGGCAGACATGAGTTCACAAGAGAAGAAAAAATTGAGCTGCTGAAGAGTCTTGCCCATGTAGAAGGATTTGAAAAATATATCCACAAAAACTTCGTCGGTGCAAAACGCTTCTCTATAGAAGGTGTAGATGCGCTGGTACCTATGCTCGAAAAAGTGATAGCAGCTGCAAGTGACAATCACATTTCTAATGTTCAGATTGGTATGGCTCACCGCGGACGATTAAATGTACTCACGCATATTCTGGAGAAACCTTATGAGATGATGCTTGCTGAATTTATGCATGTAGACCCTTTCAAGTTTCTGCCGGAAGATGGCAGCCTTCATATCTCAAGGGGCTGGACAGGAGATGTCAAGTATCATTTAGGGGGCACTAAGAAGACGACTCGTTTTGGCAGTGAACAGGTCATTGAACTTGCCAAGAATCCGAGTCACCTGGAAATCGTGGCACCGGTTGTATTAGGTAAAACACGTGCAGTCCAGGATTCAAATGAAGGTAACATGTCAAGTCAGGACGTTAATCGCTCACTTGCCGTTCTTATTCACGGGGATGCAGCTTTTCCTGGTCAAGGCATTAACTTTGAAAGCATGAACCTAAGCAATCTCGATGGTTATTCAACAGGTGGTTCTCTTCATATCATCACCAATAATCGTGTAGGATTCACAACTGAATGCTATGACTCCCGTTCAACTAATTATGCAACTGATATTGCGAAAGGCTACGATATGCCGATCGTGCATGTTAATGCGGATGATATCGAAGCGTGTATTGATGTTATTATCCTGGCTATGAAGTTCAGACAGGCATTCAATCATGACTTTGTCATCGATCTTGTCGGTTACCGCCGTTATGGCCATAATGAGATGGATGAACCCTCAGTTACTAATCCGATGATGTATAAGGAAGTGAAGACGCATCCTTCAATCGAGATACTTTACGGTAAGCAGTTAGTTGCGGAAGGTATTCTATCTGACGATGAGATGAATCAGATCTTTAAGGATGTCGAGCAGGAAATCAGAACAGCTCACGATGCTATTGATAAAAATGAAAAAGAAACGGATATAGAAATGTCTATGCCGGCAGCTGTAGCTGAAGGTCAGCCGGAAGTTGAAACAGGCGTTGAACGGGCGCGTCTAGAACAGCTGAATCAGGATATGCTGACATATCCGGATGGCTTTGAACCATTCAGCAAATTAACAAAAATTCTTGAACGCAGACAGGATCCTTTTATAAAAGAAGGGCTTATCGACTGGGGTCACGCCGAACTTCTTGCGTTTGGCACGATTATTCAGGATGGCAAGCCTGTGCGTCTGACAGGTCAGGACTCAGAACGAGGCACATTTGCACAGCGCCATGCCGTACTAAGTGATGAGAATACGGGCGAGAAATATACGCCGCTTAATCATATATCAGGTGCTAATGCCTCTTTCGCTATTCATAACTCTCCTTTATCAGAAGCAGCAGTTGTCGGTTTTGAATATGGTTATAATGTTGAAAACAAAAATGCGATGACGGTATGGGAAGCACAGTATGGCGATTTCTCCAATATGGCACAGATGATGTTTGATAACTTCATTTCAAGTGCCAATGCTAAGTGGGGTGAAACATCGGGTATGACTTTACTATTGCCGCATGCATATGAAGGTCAAGGGCCTGAACATTCATCAGCACGTCTGGAACGCTATTTACAGCTTGCAGCAGAAAATAACTGGACGGTTGCCAATCTGACAAGTACTTCCAACTATTTCCATCTTCTAAGAAAACAGGCGCATTATTTGAATACCGATCATATGAGACCGCTTGTATTAATGACACCGAAAAGTCTGCTCCGTAATACTTATGTCGCAAGACCTGTTGAAGAGTTTACGGAAGGTCAGTTCAGACCTGTCATTGTAGATGCATATAAGAAGACAAAAGTTAAGAAAGTACTGATTGCGAGCGGTAAAGTTGCGATTGATTTATATACAGAGCTGCAAAAGAATCCGAATGAAGGGATTCTGCTCATTCGACTTGAACAGCTTTACCCACTGCCGACAGCAGAAATTCAAGCTATTTTAAGCGATGTGAAAAATGCCTCAGAAATTGGCTTTGTTCAGGAAGAACCACAGAACCAGGGGGCCTGGCATTACATCTATCCTGAGCTTGAACAGTTAGCTGCAGGCAAGAAGGTTCAATACTACGGACGTGTTAAACGTTCAAGTACTTCTGAGGGCGATAATGAAGTACATAAGCTTGTTCAATCCGCTATCATTCAGAATGCGTTAACAATTTAAGGGGGAAATATTGTGGCAGAGATCAGAGTACCAGAATTAGCAGAATCAATAACTGAAGGAACAATTTCAACATGGTTTAAACAAGTGGGTGATCATGTTGAAAAAGGTGAGAATATTGTTGAGCTTGAAACGGATAAAGTGAACGTGGAAGTCATCTCAGAAGAGGCTGGGATCATCACTGAACTGAAAGCAGCAGAAGGTGATACAGTTGAAGTGGGCGCAGTCATCGCAGTTGTAGATGAGAACGGTACTTCAGGTGACAAACCTGAAACTCCAGCCGCTCAGCCAGAAACACCGGCTGCAGCTGAAACAAAGCCTGATAGTCAAAACGAAACAATCGAACAGGCAGTCGAAGAAAGTAAATCAGCACGGATTGTCGCTACACCTTCAGCGCGTAAACGTGCACGTGAACAGGGAATCGATTTAAGTGAAGTGAATGCTAAGGATCCTCGCGGTTTAATCAGAAGCCATGACGTTGATCACGCAGTGAACACAACCGCTCCAGCGGCTGAGCCATCTCCAGCACAGTCAGCCCCTAAACATGATAAACCGGCAAAACCTGTTATCCGTGAAAAAATGTCTCGTCGCCGCAAGACGATTGCGAATAAATTACTGGAAGTCTCACAGAATACAGCGATGCTGACAACGTTCAATGAAATCGATATGACAAACGTCATGGATCTTCGTAAGCGTAAAAAAGACAAGTTCCAGGAGGATCACGATGGTACACGTCTTGGTTTCATGTCATTCTTCACGAAAGCATGTGTTGCCGCACTGAAGAAGTATCCGGCTGTCAATGCTGAAATCGACGGTGATGACCTTGTCATGAAGCAGTTCTATGACATCGGTATTGCGGTATCAACTGAAGAAGGGCTGGTAGTGCCTATCGTCCGTGACTGTGACAAGAAAAACTTCGCAGAGATTGAAGCGGGTATCTATGAGCTCGCAGTCAAAGCACGCGATAAAAAACTCGGCCTTGATGATATGATGAACGGTTCATTCACCATCACAAATGGAGGTGTCTTCGGTTCACTGATGTCTACACCTATCATCAACGGGACACAGGCTGCTATTCTCGGTATGCATTCAATCGTGACGCGTCCGATTGCGATTGATAAAGAACGTATGGAGAACCGACCGATGATGTATGTGGCTCTCAGCTACGATCACCGTATCATCGACGGTAAAGAAGCAGTAGGCTTCCTGAAGACAGTTAAAGAATTAATTGAGAATCCGGAAGACTTATTACTGGAAAGCTAAACCTTACAGCCGGCTTAATGCCGGCTTTATTTCTGGAGGGAAACTCATGGAATTATTAGGGATTCATCATGTAGCGGCTATAACGACAGATATCCAGAAGTGTTATGATTTTTATCATCAGATTCTTGGAATGAAACTGATCAAAGAAACGGTCAATCAGGAGAACACCACTTCCCATCAGCTCTATTTTGGAGACAGAGAGGGCAGTCCGGGCACAGTCATCACTTTCTTTGAATCTAAGAAGGGAAGGCATCATCAGAAAGGGACAGATGCTATCTTTGCATACGCGCTCAGAGTGCCGACCGATAGAAGTCTCTATGCCTATAAGCTGCGTTTTGATGATTATCAGGTCCGCCATGACGCCGTTATACAGCTGCATGGTAAGCATGCACTGCCGTTCTATGACTGTGATGATCGACTGGTCTATCTGATCTCCGATGAGAATAATACAGGTATTCTGAGTGGTATCCCAGATGATCTCTCACCCGTCGAGTCTATTCATCAGATCAACGGAGTCGGACCGGTGTTGCTGAATATTAATCATACGCTTGTGACAGCCTCTGTCCTTCATCAGATTATGGGAATGGCACGTGCAGGAGCATATCAGCATCGTGAATCCAATGAAGCGGTTGAGGTGTTCAAGATGGCTGAAGGCGGTAACGGGGGCGAAGTTCATCTTCTCCAGCAGAACACACCTGTGGCAAAAATAGGTGCCGGCGGTATTAATCATGTGGCGTTCCGCGTCAAAGATATAAATGCGGCACTGGAAGTCCTCAACAAAGCTGAAATCAGCCATTCAGGTATAATTGACCGTCATTATTTCAAATCTCTTTATTTTAGGGACCTAAGTGGTGTATTATTTGAATTAGCGACGGATGAGCCTGGATTTACGGTCGATGAGCCTGTCGATTCACTTGGCAGCTCTTTCAGTATACCTCAAGTCCTGGAATATCAGCGTCATGAAATACAGACACACTTAAAACCCATCAAGAAGGGGGAGTAATCATGTTACATGAAGAATGGCTGGAGAAAGAAGCAGTAGGACAGGTCAAGGTTCTGCATACTGATGCAAAAAAATATAAAGTCAGTGATATGCTGACAGTAGGCCAGGTTTATGATGTTGTCAATGAGACGGAGGAGTATTATCATATCAGAGACAACAGCGGAAAAATCGGAGGCTATTACAAAGAATACTTTGAACGTGTATAAAAGGGCGAAAGCCCTTTTTATTATGGAAGGGAGAAAATAATGAATTTATACCAGAATGACGATACAACTATTCAGATCGATGCGCTGAATATGCTTAAACTGAAGAAAAATATACTGCTGAAAGGGCCGACAGGTTCAGGTAAGACAAAACTTGCAGAGACACTGCGGCATGAACTGGACCGTCCGATGCACAGCATCAACTGTTCTGTTGACCTGGATGCTGAAAGTCTGCTTGGTTTTAAAACCATCGAGATCAAAGGCGGTGAATCTGTTATCACGTTTGTTGAGGGACCGGTCATTCAGGCGATGAAGCAGGGTCATCTTCTGTATATCGATGAAATCAATATGGCGAAACCCGAGACACTGCCTATATTGAATGGGGTTCTGGATTTCCGCCGGACCATCACCAATCCATTTACCGGGGAAGTGATCACTGCCGATGATAACTTTGCTGTTATCGCCGCCATTAATGTGGGTTACGTCGGCACGTTGCCGATGAACGAGGCACTGAAAAACCGTTTCGTTGTCATTGATATGGACTACATTTCGGGTGAAACACTGAAAAATGTAATCAGAACGCAGACACTGCTTGAAGATGAGACACTGATTGAGCAACTGGGGAAATTTAATAAGGACCTTATCACGATGGCAGAGCAGGGTCAGATCAGTGAGGAAGCGAGCTCTATCCGCGCACTGCTGGATCTCTGCGACCTGACAACGATTATGCCGGTTGAGCGTGCAGTGAAACGGGCAATTGTCGACAAACTGGAAGATGACCGTGAGCAGCAGGCGATCATTAATGCGATGGAACTGACATTCTGATGAGTGAAAAGTTTATATTATTCAACGATGAGAAAATAGATGCTTCTCAGCTGATGATGCTGACAGACCTTGCACAGCTCATCATGGAGGATAATGAAGTTAAAGTGAACTTTCAGAAGTTCGGTTACTATGATCCGCTGGAGAAGAGTCTGAATGTCAGTTTTAAATGGAAACACCGCGCTGACCAGGATGAACTTTACGCGCTGAAAAGTGACTGTCTGCTGTATGGTATGGGCTATCCTTATATAGAGCAGTCTGCAGTGCATGACTTGCTTGAAGAAGAGTTTGAATATACGAAATTTCGTAATCAGCTGTTTATGCTGCTGGAGGAATATCGCCTGCAGAAAATCATACTGGACTTCAGACCTGCAGCCGCAAAATACTTCGAAACTCGTATCCGGCTGAAAGTTCAGCAGAACACAAGTCAGATCAAAGTATATGAGACGAAAAAAATGCCGACAGATTTACTGTTTCTGAAAATTGAACGTGCTGTGCTGACGGAAAATATTCTGGATCTTGGTACTGAGGCTGGTGATGACGTCGATGCGGTGATCAGGCAGCGGCTGACAGGTCTGTTTGACCTTGATTCCACCCGGGACACTGTGGATCTCACGCTCAGCCTGTTGTTCGTTCTGGAGACTATACTCACTGAAGATATGCTGAATGATTATTACTATCTTCCTGTCAAGCTGCTGAAGGATATCAGACGGTTCAAAGAGACGAAATCAACTGATATCACAGGAGAGGATAAAGGAGCCGACAGCATAGAGACTGAAGATGTCATGGCTAAGAACAGTCATACATCGTCATCGGGAAGTTATATGGAGACTGAGATCACTGAAGGTCAGAACAGCAAGGCTGATAGCGGTAACAGCCGGGCAGGTGATACTTCTGATGAACCGGATGAAATCATGGCCGGCCGAGGTAAAAGTGAAAACAAGAGGGACGGTGACGGAGTAGATATTGCTGAGGAACTGGGCAGTGAAAACAAGGATGTCAGAATCGAATGGCGTAAGCCGGATATAACGACCCGTTCTAAACAGAATTATGCGCTTATCCAGCAGGCGGTCATGAATGAAGTCAAGAAGCTGACGCATATTATCCAGAAAACGATTGCGCACCAGAATGAACATGCAAGAAGACAGCTGGCAATGGGCCGGCTGGACAGGAAGCTTGTGAACTGGTTTATCGATGATCAGAAGCGTGTCTTCTATAAGGAAGATCAGCAGTCCAAAGAACTGGATGCGACGTTCTCCTTACTGGTCGATGCATCCTACAGTATGGAAGACAAACTGGAAGAGACGAAGAAGGGGATTGTGCTGTTTCATGAGACGCTGAAGAAACTGATGATACGTCATGAAGTGATTGCGTTCAATGAGGATACATTCAGTTCAGATAAACACGGGCAACTCAATATCTTTGATTATCTGATTGATTATCAGCAGTCACTGAGCCCGGGCAGCGGGCCAGGGATAGAGACTATAGCCGCCCAGGATGACAATCGGGATGGCCTGGCGATCAGAGTGGCAGGTGAGATGCTTAAAAGACGCAACGAACAGCAGAAGTTCCTCATTGTTTTCTCTGATGGTGAACCTTCAGCATTTGAATATGAGTCCAACGGTATAATAGATACTCATGAAGCGGTGCTGAAACTTCGGCGCGAAGGTATATTCGTGATTAACGTCTTTCTAAGTCAGACTCAGATTTCTGAATCAGTAGAGAACACAATCAAAAATATTTATAACGATTACTGTGTATTTGTTGAAGGAGTAGAAAATCTGCCTTATGTCATTTCTCCTTTACTCAAAAAATTACTTCTGCAGTCCTTGCATTAAAGAGTTATTCAAATTTTCAGAAAAATGTGGACTGTAGTCCTTTAAAGTGTTATAATTTCAAGTAATTATTTGTAATGGAGGTTTGTTATGAACAAAAAAGTAGTAGTGGTCGGGTTCATGTTATTTGCCATATTTTTTGGGGCCGGTAACTTAATTTTCCCGCCTAAACTGGGTTTTATCAGTGGTGAGTATTTCTGGCCAGCTATCATCGGTTTTATTGTTACAGGTGTCGGGATTCCGCTTATCACTATCATTGCAGGATCGTTTGATGAAGGAGGCTATAAAGCAGCACTGAAAAACGTTCACCCTGCGTTCGGTGTTATTTTCCTTATCGCAATCTATTTAACAATCGGGCCGCTCTTTGCCATACCTCGTACAGGTGCAACGTCCTATGAGATGGCTGTTGTTCCATTTATCGGTGGCGCTTCTAAAATGTCTTTATTCATCTTTACGCTGATTTATTTCGGTATTTCTCTCTGGCTAGCTATCAACCCATCAAAAATGGTGGATAGAGTAGGCGCCATACTGACACCTGTCCTGCTGGTGTCGATTGTCCTGCTGGTCATCAGAAGTCTCTTTATATTTTCAGGACATGCGCATACGCCGACAGATACGGCTACTTTCACATCGGGTACAGGTAGCTTCTTCACAGGTTTCACGGAAGGTTATCTGACGATGGATGCCATTGCAGCAATCGCCTTCTCAGTGATCGTGCTGAATGCAATTAAAGACAAAGGATTCACAAAGGAAACAGGATTGATGAAGCCGACAATTGCAGCTGCATTAATCGCTGCAGCAGCCCTTGGTTTTATCTACCTGACACTCGGCTGGATCGGTAACCATTATCCGCTTACGGCGAATCAGTTGGCTGATATTGAGTCAAATGGACTTGATATCAGAACGTATCTTCTTACCCATATCTCCCATGACGCATTTGGTATCTACGGCAAGATACTGATCGGTCTTATCGTCACGCTGGCCTGTTTAACCACTTCAATTGGCCTGATTGTTGCCGTCAGCGAATACTTCTTTGAGATATTCCCGAGAATTCCTTATAAGGCATATGTGGTTATCTTCACAATCTTCAGCATGTTGCTGGCAAACCAAGGTCTGAATGCAGTTATCTCAAAGTCAGTGCCCGTGCTCATGATCTTATATCCAATCGGCATGACGCTGGTCTTGCTGGTGCTATTATCGAAATTCATTCCAACGCCGCGTTTAAGTTATCAGATAGCAATGGCGCTTGTTACAATCGTCGCGATTCTTTCAGTGCTTTCAAGTAAGGATGTCGGCTTACTGCACATGCCCTTCATGGATCATCTGCCGCTGAAAGCCCAGTCAATGGAATGGTTATTATTTGCACTGACAGGCTATGTATTAGGGCTGATATTCGGTGCAAGACAACCTAAGATAAAATATAATTAAAAAAAATCAAGCAAACTTTAATAGTTTGCTTGATTTTTTTCGTCCTGCAGCTGAAGGAGCTGAGTTTTGAGTTCCTGTTCCATCTTAGTCAGCTCTGCTTCTGCTGCGCGGCGTTTATTGGCCCCATCAGCCTGGATGCTGAGTGTTTCACGGATCGTTTCAACGATATTGTTCTGAGTGGTTTTAAGAGTCTCTATCTCAACGATGCCTCGCTCGTTCTCACGCGCTGTCATAATAGTATTCGTTTTCAGCATCTCAGAGTTTTTAAGCAGCAGTTCATTAGTCGTGTTAGTCACCTGCTGCTGGGCTTTAGAAGCCTTCTGCTGGTGCATAAGCGATAGGGCGATAGCCATCTGGTTCTTCCACAGCGGAATACTTGTCAGAATCGAGCTCTGTATCTTCTCAGCGAGTGTCGAGTTGACGTCCTGAATCATTCTGATCTGAGGAGCAGATTGTAATGTGATCTGACGTGACAGCTTTAAGTCATAGATACGCTTATCAAGGCGGTTGATATACTGGCGCATATCATTCAGTTCCTGGACGGCGAGCTGATCATTGGAGATGCTCGCTTTCTGCTGGAGGGCAGGGAGACTGGCATTCAGTTCGTCCCGTTTTTCTTCAGCGGCCATAATGAACATATCAAGGGCCTCGAAATAGGATCTGTTCTCCTCGTAAAGACGGTCAAGAAGGGCCACGTCCTTCATCAGTACTTCCTTCGAATGCTGAAGCTCCACCGAAATGCGGTCAATCTGGCTTGATACAGACTGGAATCTCGACATCAGCTCATTCACTGAAGCACCGACACGTTTAAAGAATCGTTTAAAAGCTGATTTTTCGGTCTGACTGAGTTCATCCGGATCGATTTCTTTCAGTTTCTTCATCAGTTTATCTAGGTTATCTCCGATTGGAGACACATCTTTATCCTGAACTTCGTTAAGAATCTGTTCAGAGAACTGGGAAAGTTTTGCCTGAGCACCCGAACCATACATCAGCAAATTCTCACTATCAAGAGGTACTATCTGGTTTTTGATCTGATTGATTTTTTCACGTTTTTCAGGTGAAATCACATCTACTGTCTGAGAAACCGGTGTTCTATCCTGTACCGTTTCTGCAAATGGATTGGCGGTCAAATCGTTGATTAAATCGTTGTTAGCCATAACTATCTATCAATCCTTTCTTCCTGTCTTTTTTTGATGACGGGCACTTTAATCAGCTCTTCTGTCTCAAGCTGTTTAGTCTCCGTCCGCTCTGCCGGTTTATTGATTTTGGCCAGATCGACTTCCACTGACAGAGCCTGAAAATCATCCGAATTGAGTGCCCGCAAGTCTGCCTGCAGTGTTCTTTTCAGTTCTTCGAGCGTAATTCTGGCAGTGTGAAGCTGATTCATCTCTTCCTTAGTCTTATGGGGCATTCTGACAAGGCGCATATAATGATCGACAAGGTTGACTGTGTTGTCTAAATGAGAGAAAAAGAAACTATCGACTTTAAAGAATTTGCTCGGCTGTTTCTGTACCGTTTTAAATATAAGGCGGGCAATCCGGTTGATTTCATTCACATTCTTAAAATCTTTGATGCTTCTGACCTTCGTATATTGCGACATCAGTGTATTGATTTTTGGTTGAGCTTCGCTAATCTGCTTTCTGACATACTTGAATTCTCTTCTTGAAAGACCCGCTTCATTCAAGTACTGCTGCGATGTAGACAGCTGTATCGGGACGTAAGCACCTAGATACGTACCCAGCATCACAAGCCAGTCCAGCCATTGGTCAAAGGCAAAGTAGGTGGTACTGATGAAACCTACAATCAAAGCGACAGGTACTGCTAAAATGGCACTCAGATAATAAGAGAGATTATATTTCATTTATTTCATTCCTTTTATAGAGATAACTAAACCTGCGTGAACTGTTTATAGTCACGATGATCCAGCGTTTCATACTCAAATGAAGTGACTTTTGCAAAAACATTAGGACCCTTCAGGATGCGTTTCATAAATTGTTCAACTGTCTGCTCATTTCCTGCTACAAAAATCTCAACAAAATCTTCCACATTCGCGACAGTTCCAGTCACATCATACTTAGCTGCAAGACTCACAGTCGCTTTTCTGAAGCCGACACCCTGAACCCTGCCGTAAATTTTATAATGTCTCGTAATCATTAGGGTCACCTCTCTATTTTTCCTTATATCAATTATATGTATTTAGTTAAGAAATTCCTAATAAATCGCATTGACAGGTCAATTACTTGAAATAATATGATAAAGCTTACATACTTATTTAGAACTAATGAAAGAAGGGATCAACATGTGGGACGTCATCATTATTCGTGCAGACTATGAAGGCTGGTGGCTTTTCGATGACTGGCACGACCATATCATACATAAGGAAAGTTATCATGACTATGAGTCATTTAAGCAAGCTTATCAATACACCCTGGCTGAAATGAAGAAACGCTTCAGTAACGAACGAATCGGGAAGTATGGAATCTATGCCTTTCATAATAATTGTGAACTGGAATACTGCGAGGAGTGTGAGGAAGATATGCAGATATTCTATAGTTTAATAGCACTGAAAGACGGAGAAATTTATTACAAACAAGTAAATTTGTAAATACTGAATTTTACAATAAATTGTATTGCATAACGATTTGGGTTATTTTATAATAATATCAATCAATAAGCATTATTTGTATATTACAAAGTAAGTAAGGCTTATTTATTTTGTAATATGCGAATAATCGCATATTGAATTTTAGTCTTGGAGGTTTCAAATATGAAACAAGGTACAGTAAAATGGTTTAACGCAGAAAAAGGATTTGGCTTCATCGAGATTGAAGGAGAAAGTGACGTATTCGTCCATTTCTCAGCAATTAACCAAGAGGGTTACAAATCTTTAGAAGAAGGCCAGGCAGTGGAATTCGAAGTTGTTGAAGGCGACCGTGGACCACAGGCGGCTAACGTTGTTAAATTATAATTAAAAATGATAAATGAACATTGATAATGAACCCCGGCATCTGCTGAGGTTCATTATTTTTATACTTTTAATTAATATAAATATATTATGTAAACTTATTAATTTATATAAATCAACATATATTTAAGGGAAATCAAAAAAATACCCTGCAGTAGCAGGGCACTTCATTATTTAAGGATACCTTGTTCTTTTAAATATTCTTCGTAAGTGATTTCTTTAGAAAGACCACCTGAGACATTTAAATCGATGACACGGTTAGCGATTGTATTGATGAATTCAAAGTCATAAGAAGTGAAGATGATTGAACCTTTGAATGCCTTCAAGCCGTCATTGACAGCAGTGATGCTCTCTAAATCCAAGTGGTTCGTCGGTTCGTCGAGTAATAAGACATTTGCTGATGACAACATCATTTTAGAGAGCATACAGCGGACTTTTTCGCCGCCAGATAAAACGGTCGCTTTCTTACGTACTTCTTCGCCTGAGAAGAGCATGCGGCCGAGGAAGCCACGCAGGAATGTCTCAGTCTGTTCCTCTGGTGGAGCATACTGGCGTAACCATTCAACAAGATCGATATTCTTACCTTCGAAGAACTCTGAGTTATCTTTAGGCAGGTAGCTCTGAGTTGTCGTAATACCCCATTTATAAGTACCTTCATCCGCTTCCATTTCACCGGCAAGGATTTTAAGTAGGGTCGTCTTGGCAATCTCTGAATCACCCACCAGTACTGCTTTGTCATTCGGATTCATGGTAAATGACACGTTATCCAGAACTTTCACACCGTCTACAGTCTTTGTAAGACCTTGAACAGAAAGGAGGTCATTACCGATTTCACGTTCAGGCTTGAAGTTGACGAAGGGATATTTACGTGAAGAAGGCTGGATATCATCCAGCTCGATTTTCTCAAGCATTTTCTTACGGCTTGTCGCCTGTTTGGACTTAGAAGCGTTCGCACTGAAACGCGCAACGAAGTCCTGTAATTCCTTGATTTTCTCTTCCTTCTTCTTGTTGGAGTCCTGGAGCATGCTCTGAGCGAGCTGGCTGGACTGATACCAGAAATCGTAATTACCGACGTAGATCTTGATCTTACCGTAATCAAGGTCAGCGATATGTGTACACACATTGTTTAAGAAGTGACGGTCATGGGAGACAACGATAACTGTATTCTCAAAGTTGATCAGGAAATCCTCAAGCCAGCTGATGGCAGGGATATCAAGACCATTGGTAGGCTCATCGAGAAGCAGGACATCAGGTTCACCGAAGATAGCCTGTGCAAGGAGGACCTTGATCTTCTGATTGTTCTCCAGCTCAGACATCTGTTTGTCATGAAGGTCTTCTTTAATACCGAGACCGGATAATAAGACTTGAGCATCTGATTCAGCTGTCCAGCCGCCCATCTCGCCGAATTCACCTTCAAGTTCGGCGGCACGCATGCCGTCCTCGTCACTGAAGTCAGGTTTCATATAGATTTCGTTCTTTTCAGTCATCACATTCCACAACTTCTCATTACCACGAAGAACGACATCAAGTACACGCTCGTCCTCGTAAGCAAAGTGATCCTGCTTCAGTACTGAAAGGCGTTCATCTTTACCTAAAGACACATTTCCTGTCTGTGAATCGAGTTCTCCTGATAAGATTTTCAGGAAAGTTGATTTCCCGGCACCATTCGCACCGATAAGACCGTAACAGTTGCCTGGTGTAAATTTAATATTAACGTCTTCAAATAATTTGCGGTCACCGAAACGAAGACTGACATTAGATACTTGTAACATAACATTCTCCTTAATATTTATTTCCGTTGAAAATTATAACATATTTTCACCCGCTTCTTATACTTTATTCTTTATGGATGTTATAATAAACAAAAAGTACTTAAGGAGTTTTTATGGAAAACAACGAACAACGATTATCAGGAAGCATCGACTTCCTTAAAGTGGCGGGTCTTGAAGGATCAACATACCGTTTACTAGGGCCTAATAATGAAGAGGTCAAATTGAATGCGTCAGAGATAGAAGAGGGCGATGAACTCGAGATCGGAGAGGATTACAGTTTCTTCGTCTACCCGGGTCGTACCGGCGACCTCTTTGCGACGCAGAATATGCCGATTATCACTTCCAATAAATATGACTGGGTGAAGGTCATCAAGAAAGATAGAGACGGTGTGACGGTGGATATCGGATTGCCGCGTGAAATCATCATCCCGTGGGAGGATCTGCCGAAGGTTAAGGAAGTCTGGCCGGAGAACGGGGATGAACTCTTCTGTACGCTACGTGTCGACCGTAACGACCAGATTTATGCGCGTCTGGCATCAGAGACAATGGTGACGTCACTCTATACGCCTGCTAAAGAGGAGCTCCTGCATACAACGATTGAAGCTTATCCGTATCGCTTGCTGAAAATCGGTACTTTTCTGCTCTCCAAGGAAGGCTATAAGATTTTTGTCCACGAGAGTGAGCGTAAAGAAGAACCGAGACTCGGTGAGAAGGTTGAAGTTCGTATTATCGGTCACAAGGAGAACGGAGAATTAAATGGCTCATTCCTGCCTCTTGCTCATGCACGGATGGATGATGACAGCGAGATGATTCTTGCCATGCTGGATGAGTATAACGGAGAATTGCCATTCTCAGACAAATCAGATCCAGAAGCAATCAGGGAAATCTTTAAGATGAGTAAGGGCAGCTTCAAACGTGCTATCGGAAAGCTTTATAAAGAAAAAAGAATTTCAATCGAAATGGATAAAATCAAAAAAATATAATCAGGACCCTCACTTTTCCATCGTGAGGGATTCTTTTTATATAGGTGTTTTTAGTAATAATGATAAGTATTTAAATTATAAGTTTACTTATTAAAAGGCAGAATAAAAAGAACCCATCCAATGATGAGTTCTGTAATTACTATTCATCGATTTCTGCTGTCAGCTGTTCAAGTTCATCGACGAGAGAACCAATAAAAGTAATGGTTTCTTTTAAGGCTGCATCAGTTGTGAGATCTATACCGGCCATTTTTGCAAGTTCCACAGGTGGTTTAGAACCACCAGCTTTCAGAACTTCAATCCAGTCATTGACAGCAGGGTGACCTTCTTCTTTGATGCGCTTAGACATCAGAGTCGCTATCGTCAGACCGGCTGAATAGGTATAAGGGTAGAGTCCCATATAATAATGAGGCTGACGCATCCATGTCAGTTCTGCGCCTTCAGTGATGTCAACAGCATCACCCCAGAAATCAGATATCACTTTCTTCTTGATATCGTTGAGCAGTGCCGCTGTCAGATTTTCACCGGCATCGACCTGGTTATAGACTTCACGCTGATACGCCGCTTCCAGTAAATGGGTGACGAAGTTATGATAATACGTGCGTGAGATGATCGATGCAATGACCCAGCGTTTGAACCTAGGGTCGTCTGATTCCTGCAGCAGATAATTCGCCATCAGCATCTCATTCATTGTGCTCGGTGCCTCCACGAAATAGAGCGAGCTCTCTGCGTCAAAGATATTCTGATTTTTATTCGCTAAATTGAAGTGGCCCGCATGACCTAATTCATGTGCCAGAACAAATACTTCCGTCATCTTGGATGTCCATGAAATCAGAATGAACGGGTTAGTGGAGTAAGGACTTGCACAGAAGGCCCCAGTCGATTTCCCTTTATTCTGGACGAAATCAATATAACGGTTGTTATAGGCATCATCAATCAGCTGCATATAATCGTCACCCATTACAGAGAGGGCCTTCTCGATATACTCCTGGGACTCCTCAACTGTGATATGCGGTTCAAACGACTCATCCAGTGAGATCTTAAGGTCCTCAAACCTCATCGTTTCAAGGTGATTCGTTTTCTGCAGAAGCTTCGCATAACGGCGCATATGCGGTGCAAGTTCTGTCATGATCAAGTCAATCTGTCTATTATACAATTCACGTGAAACTTCCTGTCTATCAAGCAGAAAGTCAATGACAGAATCATAGCCGCGTAGTTTCGATTCCGTCTTTTCCTGCTGGACGACCATATCATAAGTCTTTGCAGTCGTATTTTCGTATTTTTTAAGTGTATCTGAAAACTTTCTGAAGGCATTGCGACGCATCTCGGTATCGGCATCGACTTCCAGTTCGCCTTCAAATGAGACGTAGTTCATCGGAATATCTTGACCATGTGCTTCAAATGTGCCGAAGTCGATATCCAGCATTTTTGTTGCATCATACAGACCATAAGGTGCATGGAATGTAGAAGAGAAAGCAGCAAGTGCTTTTTCCACCTCAGGATGCAGCTGATGAGGCTTCCGTTTGACGAGTTTCTCTAAATAACGTTTAAACTGCTTGGATTTATTCTTGATTTCTTCCAGTTTCTCTGCGTCGAGTGCTAATAGCTCTGAGTCAATAAATGACAGGTTACTTGCGATATCGCCGTAAGCAGAGCTGAATTTACCATATAGCTTCTGTGATTCCGCATTCGTCTGATCTACACTTAAGTTCAGGCTTGCGTAATTGCCCAGTCGGTCCAGCCTTTCACTGAGAGCTGCATAGTCTTCCAGCATCGCTTCAACAGTCTCTGAGTCTGTCAGAGTTCCCTTATACTGCTGATTGAATGCCTTGACTTCCGCACCTGTTTTCTCGAGGCTGTCATAGAAGGCCTCATTGCTTTCAAATAGGGGGGTCAAATCCCAGGTTTCTTCGATGTTGACTTCACTTCTTAATGTTGACACTATTTCCATCTCCTCTCTGTCTAATTACTATTATAACGGTCATAAACAGTGAAGCAAATTGTTTATCATATGAATTACGGGTATAGATAAAGGATTATATTTTTAGGAGGTGTATTAATATTGCTATTAGCTGACATCAGTTATATGGAAATTCCGAACTTTCTGCTGATTTCAATCGTCAGTATGCTGCTGTTATCCATGATTTTCGGTTTGCTGACTAGTCGTTTTATACTGGCACCCGTACTGACGTTTGTCTTACTGGCAATCGCAGCCTTTATTCTGCCGAACTTCTTTGACATCACTTATCAGCCGCTTCTCGGATATGCGACTTTCCTGGCAGTGATTTCTCTTATTCTCAGCATTCTGTTCTGGTACCTGACCCGTGACCGACGGAGACAGAAGAAAATACGTCGCGAAGCAGAACTGCAGCGCGAAGGATTTGAAAACACTTATAACAGAAGAGAGAAGAACAACCCATTTTAAGACATGCCCGCATGTCTTTTTTTAACGCAAAATTTACGCTATAGACATTTATCCTTTACAACCCCCCTATAAACTGAAGTAAATACACTATTGGAGGTTGAGTAATGAATAAGTTTATCAGAGTATGGGCAACAGGTTCACTTGCCGCTTTATTGATGGCTCCTTATGCAGATGCAGCCACAGTTTTAAATACTAACAGCGACAGTGATATCAAAGTGACGCAATTAGCTCGTTACGATTCACAAACAGAATTCGGCGAAAGCGGCACTGAGATTGTCGCCTATGATAAGAAATACAAGCGCGCCTATTCCATCAACGGTGCCCTGAACGCACTCGATATCCTGGATGCTTCAAAGTTGACTAGAGGAAAGCTTCCACTGATTAAACGTGTCTCGCTAAAGGACTTCGATGCACTGGGTTCAGATATCACAAGTGTCGCCGTCCATCCTCAGCACAGATATATCGGAGTCAGTGTGGCGGCAGCGAATAAGACCGATAATGGCCATGTTGTCTTCCTGTCCATGAATGGCCAGTTCAAGGGTCAGGTTGAAGTAGGGGCACTGCCTGATATGCTGACCTTCACACCTGATGGCAGGCATCTAGTGGTCGCCAATGAAGGGGAACCTAATGACGACTATACGGTCAATCCGGAAGGGTCTGTCTCTGTTATCCGGACGAAACCAAATGGGCGTATCAAGCAGTCTGATGTGACGACCACATACTTTGACCGCTCGATGATCGGCAGCGACGTCCGTGACTTAGGCCGCACTGCAGAAGAAAGCTTCCGTAATCTTGAGCCAGAATATATCACAGTTGACAATAATATTGCTTACATTACGATCCAGGAGCGCAACGCGGTCGCGACCTACAATATCAAGAAGAAAAAATTCATCTCTGTCAAGGGGCTGGGGTTCAAGGACTATCATCAGACAACAATCGATGTCTCTGATAAAGACGACAAGATCAATATGAAGAACTACCCGTTATTCGGCATGTATCAGCCGGACGGTATCAGCCATCTGAACTACAGAGGCCATGTCTATCTCTTGACAGCAAACGAAGGCGATACACAGGATTATAAAGGGTTCAGTGAAGAGACACGTGTCGCTGATATCGCTGAAAAATACAAGACGACAAGTGAATACTTCAACGGATTCGATTCATCTGTCCTAAAGGATAAGAAAGCACTGGGGCGGCTGAAGACATCGACGAGCAACCCCTTTACAAACGCAGACGGCTCTTTTGACGCAGTTGTGACATTCGGGGGACGTTCGTTCTCTGTTATTGAAGCGGATTCAATGAAACAGGTCTATGACAGCGGTGACGACTTCGAAAGAATCACTTCAGAAGCATTCCCTGATGCGTTCAACAGCCAGCAGGAAGAACCGGGCAAGATTGAATTCGACAGTCGGAGTGATGATAAAGGACCGGAACCGGAGTCGGTGACAGTCGGTAAGGTCGGCAGACATCAGTATGCATTCATCGGCCTGGAACGGACAGGGGGTATCGTGGTCTATAACATGGATAACCCGACAAAACCGGTCTTTGACACATACTTCAAATCACAGGACAATAAGGATATTTCACCTGAAGGACTGACCTTTATCCCGGAAGAACAATCACCGACTCAGAAGCCGCTGCTGCTGGCAAGTCATGAGATGTCAGGAACTATCGCAGTCTATGAATTTACAGGCGAGTAATCATATCTTATCAGAAGCCTCCTTGCTACAATATGTAGTAGGGAGGTTTTAACGTATATGAGATATAAGAAGATGAGGGGTAAGAAGCGGAAAATCAGTCATCAGTTACGAGCCATGAGACAGCAACTCGGTCTGATATCTGAAGGCACACAGTATATCTATGTCCCGCAAGTTGCAGCTGTAGTTGATGAGCATTTAGATGAATCTCTTAAATATCAGCTACTTGATGAGACTTTCCGCCTTGTGAGGAGTATAAGTAACGGACATCAATTATATATCATTGATGAGAGAAGATTGATGAACAGCCATATTATGCTATCTATCACAGAAGAACTGATGGTGCCTGCTTTTCTTGAGAAGACAGGCGGTCCAAAACCGCATTATATCAAGCAGCTGGAAGATAAATATAATCTGGAATTTGACCTTTATAGACATGTTCAGTCTATAAGCAAAGAAAATCTGGCCCACCTTGACTTGGAAGAACATAAGAATTATCAGGTGATGCCATCCGAGAGTGACATCATCAGGCTGGAAGAGAAGAAGCCGACATTATGGCTAAGCCTTAAAAAAAGATCAATAATTAGAACTGTATGAATAACAAATAGGTCAAATGCTATTCTTTATTTTCTGAATATTTAGTATAATAGTCATAATTGTTCTATTATGATTTCTTCTGAAGAGGGTGGGCATTTGAAAGAAGTTCTTAAAATGATGATTAATGTATTGGTATTATTTTTCATAGCGTGTCTTCCATCATTATTTCATTCTCAACATTTTAGCTTTAATGGTTACTTGGCTGCTATGAAGGAGACTATAAGAAATCTGTCACATCCTAATCAGATTGTATTCATCAATCAAAAATCTGGTGTTGAACATAGTCTTTTCCCGTTTATTATCGGCCCATGGTTTAATACACTTTCTATTTTATTTTCTGCTATTATCATTTCCTTTATTCTTTCGCTTTTCTTAGTCTCTTTGATGTACAAATATCAATACTTTGAGAAAATAATCGTTGTTATGAACAATATTCTCAGTATTATACCTGACGTCTTTTATGTGCCGGTTTCTATCACGATTGTGATACTTATTTATCAGTATACGGGTACACTGCTTTTCGCTATTGCTTCAAGTCAGAGCTCCAAGGCCTTTATTTTCCCTGTATTAGTATTATTGGTTATTCCATTAGTCAACAGCATCACCTTACTGAAAAAGTTGATAGATGAGGAGAGAGCAAGTGCTTATGTCGAGTTAGCCAGATCAAAAGGGTTGAATGAATTTGAGGTATTTTCCTATCACATCATACGCAATCTGATGATCGGCTACCTGATTAATATGAAACAGATAGTCTGGATTACGTTGTCCAGTCTTCTGTTCCTGGAAAGAGTGATGAATATAATGGGTGTATCCGTCTTTATATTTGAATATAATTCACCGATTGTACTTTTTATCACCTTTTTATTGCTCTATATTCCCATTGCGCTTTTATTCAGGTTGACTCAATTTACTGTGCATCAAGTAACCGGCAGGGGAATGGTATGATGAAAAAAGTCTACATTTATTTGACTCTGCTCATCTTACCAGCCGTTATAGGCATCATATATTTTGATATTTTCAACGGCAAAGTAAAACGAACTGATTTTTTATATGATAGTAAGGGGAGTATTATATCAAGTTCGCCATTTCCTCCGAGTCAGCACGCTGTATTCGGTGTTGATTCAAGTTCAAATCATATGGCGTATGAGGTATTATCAGGTTACAGGATTACACTTTTGATATTAATTATTATTGCGCTCGTTTCACTGGTTCTGGCGATATTGATGGGTACATATCTAGCCTTCAGTAAAAGAAGCGGTACTTTCATGCAAGCAGTAAGTAATCCCTTCTTCTATATCCCTCAGTCGATTTTAGCCTATATTTTTTTACGGCCTGTTCTCTATGAATCCCTCAATGGATTTGAAAACTCGGCTGACTATAGAATACTTTTCAATATCATGATCCTTATTTTACTGATGATTCCGACAACGGTAGTTCTGATTAAGGAATCCACTGAAATAATCCTAGGGAAAGAGTTTATTGTGAGTGCCTATACCCTTAGTCCTAGTAAAACACATATCTATTTCAAGCATGTATGGCCGAATATGACGCTCCAGTATTTGATTACATTTCTCCGTCTATTGTTCCAGACATTAATCATCATCTCACATCTCGCGTTCTTCAAGATTTTCTTCGGTGGGACAGATGTCTGTTATGGACCTGCCTGTGAGATTATTGAGAAGCCCGTATTCCCAGAGCTGAGCAGTCTGATGGGCTATCATTTTAGCGACTTAACAATCGCATGGTGGACTTTCTATGCGCCTTTAATGGCTATTATCTATATGATGCTGCTCATGCAGATGATGGTCAGAGAATTAGAAATACAGAAGAAAATTCAGATATAAATGTCTGACCATAAATTTAGGGAGGCTTTTAAGGAGTTGATTATAAAATATATATGTCCTGTATGTGGTTATGACCAAATAGAATCTCAACCTTATGATATTTATGGTAATGGTTCCCATGATATATGTGATTGCTGCGGATTTGAGTTTGGTTACAGTGAAGACTTTGAGGTTTCTCATAAATCCATAAAACTTCCTTATTCCAGTTTAGACTGGGCTTTTAGTAGATATAGAGAAGCTTGGCTAGAAAATGGAGCGGAAATATTTATGGAAGAATACTATCCATCAGAATTTAATAAGAATGGATATGTAAAAAAAGATATCTTAGAGTCCCAGCTCCTACGAATAAATATTAAAGTTTAAGATATTTAATCATCTATTATTTTGATTCACAGAAAAGGATTTAGATAATGTTAATGAAAGGGGATATATTCCATGAATTATATATGTTCTATATGCGGTTATGATGGTTTAGAACAACAGCCCTATAATCATAAGAAGTGGGGTTCATTTGAGATATGTATATGCTGTAATTTTGAATTCGGCGTCGATGAGTTTGATAATTTGAAAAAGCAATCACCATGCTGATTGAGGATGATTTCAAAGAAATACATAGAGATTATAGAGCGAATTGGATTCAAAAGATTATATTATCCAAGAATTCGAACTTTTGAGACATCGTTTAAAAATTGATCTTGAAGAATTTTATCAAATAAAAATAGAGGATTATAGAGATAAGATACCAATGATATATTTGGAAAACGAAAAGCAAATGAGCCTTGCTAATATAATAAGAGATTTTATAAATAGATATAAGCAGCAAAAATAACTGAATTTTATGATACTTAGAGAGAAAATGTGATTAAAGAGGAGACGATTTTCAATGTTGAATAAATATGAGCATTTAGACGAAGAACAATTCTGGGATATAATGGACGATTGTTTTCCGGAAGAACTGGATATTGACTATGCTGCTGACAAGCTATCAGAGCGATCAGAAGACGAGATTATTAGATTTCACAATACATTGGCTGAAATAACTGAACGGCTTCAGGACATTAAAATCTTTGATGCTGATGGATCGCTTTTAAATTCCAGTGATGCTGAACTTTACGTAAAATGTTTTATAGTGGCTAATGGTAAAGCATTTTATAATGGAATTTTAGCTGATGCTGAGTTCGATGCCAGTGATGAAACTGATGAGTTTGAGGATTTGCTGGATTTGACTGAAGATACTCTGAACTTAAAAGGACTGGAAATTGATTATAATAAGTTAAGAGAAATGGTTTAATATGAATGACTGATAGGGGCTTATGAGTTGAAGTATTCTTCTCTGCACATAACTTCCTATAATATATATTATGTAAACTAGATAATCAAAAATACAGCGTCCTATATTTCATGTGTATGTCTTAATCTATAATAAAAAACCGTCACTTGTTATGACGGTTTTTATACTTATTTATTTTTAGTGATGATATTTTTAATCTTGCGTACGCCGATCCCGGCTTTTGTTACCGTCTTATACAAAGTTTCCTTCGGTTTATTGATGGTCTTCGTGAAATCACCGACGAGTTCTTCAATCTGTGCATTGAATCCGCGTTTAAATCGGTAAACACCGTAATCTTCGCCATTTTCGGTAAAATCACCGGATACACCATAAAAATTATAGCGGTTAAAATGATGTTCAAAACAGTAATTGATCATAAACCAGTGCATGGCATATGGACCCATGAACTGGCTATATTTATTGCTCGAACCACCTGAGAAATAATTGATCTCAAAGTTATTCTCAAAGAACATGCCGGATGCCAGGTTCAGGATATTTCCGTCCGTCTTTTTCAGTTCATTCATATCCAGTATATTCTGCTGTAACTTCTTCAGCTGCTCATCTAATTCAGATAGCTTCTTCAGCTGTTTGTCTGATTTATTGTCAGTCAGCATCATCTTGTCATGTCTTGATTCCAGGTCAAGCTGTTCAGCTGTCAGATCCGCGATATGCTCATCTAAGTCAATATAAGCAAGCGGCATGATAGCTTTAGACCCGTAATGACGCTTGAAACGTCTGAAATAGTCATCATCGCGTGCTATGAAGCCTGTGCGCTCTTCAGTTTCACGGTATAAAGAAAGGAAGATATCAATCTCTTCTTCTTGCAGTAACCTCACTTTGACACCGAATTTCTGTGCTTTTTTGATGTTTCGTTTACGCTGGCTGTCAAACTGCTTCATGAGGGTCTGCGGCGTCTCATTTTCCAGATACAGCACACTCATCCAGCGGACTTGTGTATGACTGTAGCCTGTTGTGAAGCCGCCATGAACGTAACCGAGAGACTGCATCAGCTGGACCAGTTCATCATTGCCTTCAGTTTTAGGGTTCACATCCTTATCATATGTACGATAAATCCAGTAAGGGTCTATTTTGACTGATAGACATTGATGCTGTTTCAAATACTTATCCAGTGACTGGAAATAGAAGCGGATGAGCGCTGTATTTGTCGTATCCAGTACAGGTCCACGATTTGAATAATACATATAGCTGCCGAAAGTCGGTATTTTAGAGAACAGGCTTGCTGCGATGACTTTTCCGTTCTCTTTGACACCGAGTAGCACAACGGGACTTTTTTCTTCCTCTCTATTAGCAATATTCTCTGCCATCTGGAAGTAATGACTCATATTCGGCGTATTCGCCATGTATGCCTTGTATTCTTTAGCCGTAAGCTCTGTAAACTGCATAATGCTCCCCTTTCTACCCTTTTATGTTTTTAAGTGACTGATAGACTTTATAGACTGGTCTGTTGACTGGCAGCACGAAGTCGCCGATATACTCTATTACATCTGCATTGAAGCCCTTCTTAAACTTGATGACGCCTGCATCTTCCGCTTCCGGACTGAAATCACCGCTGATTCCATAGAAGTTATAGCGGTTGATGCCATGTTCAAGCGCATAGTTGATCATCTGCCACTGAATGGCATAAGAGCCTGCAAAATGTCTGAAGTCATTCGCTGTACCGCCGGCCAGATAAACCACTTCATAAGGATTGATCAGATAGAAGGCTGCAGCAACCGGTAAGGTGTCACCGTGCTCTGCACGGAGGTCATGTGCTTCTTTCAGCCGGTCTTCAAGGGCAGCAAGCTGTTTCTCCAGGTCCGCTTTTTTCTTCTCATTCTTCTGCGTATTGTCGTTCGCCAGATTTATTTTGAGCGCTGCCTGTTCCTCCTCCAGCTGAGGGATATAGGTCGTGAAATCGATATAAGCAAGCGGCATCAGTGCTCTATCGCCGAAATGACGTAGACGGAGTCTGTAAAAATCATCATTTCGGTCCTGAAATTCCTTAATAGAGCTGGTGTCCGCCATGAATTCCCTGAAGATAGGCAGTTCATCCTCTGTCAGATATCTTACTTTTATGCCGTTCTTGATGACTTTCTTGATATTACGTTTTCTCAGACTATCCATATCTTTCAGGACCGACTTTGAATCCTTGTCTGTCAGGTCTAATACTGAATGCCAGCGAATCTGATAATTCGTCTTCATCCCTGTTGTATAGCCCTGGTGCTCATAGCCGAGCGACTCCAGCTCATCTATAACTGAAGCGGTTGCATATCGCTCGAGTATTTGGCCATCGTGATCTCTTTTCTGATAGGCCACATATGGATCAACACGGACAAAAAGTGCCTTATGCCGCTTCAGATACTTCTTCAGTTCTGTAAAGAAGAAGCTAAGCAGTGACTTATTCTCGTAATCCATCACCGGACCACGATTCGTGTAGAAATATTTGAAGCGTTTGATCACCGGCACAGCTGTCAGGAGACATGCCGCAATAATCTCACCGTTCTCTTCCACACCTACTAGATGCACCTCAGCGCCTTCTCTTTTTTTGACGTCATAGTTGACAGCCATCTGTGTGAAGTGACTGCCTTCTGTCTGGTCACAGAATTGACCGAATTGTTCTTTTGTCAGTGTAATAAATTTCATTGTCTACTCCTTTTCAGCAAATATAGATATTCGCATTTCAATATAGTGATGATTATTTTATGCTATAATTCGCTTATATAAAGGAACTTTTCAAAATTCGCTTATATAAGCGAACGGAGGGATAGCATGATCGGCCTATTTATCATGGATGTGTCAGGCAGTACTGCCTACAATAATACTGAGGAAATCAGCGAAAAACTGCAGCAGCTGGAGCACGCCATCAAAGAATGGACCCGTCCACTTAACAGAAGCTACGTCAACTTCCGTATGGGAGATGAGCTGTTCTTTGTCTGTGACGCTCCGGGCAGTATGCTGATGCTAGCCTATTATATCAAATTATCGTGGCCATTAAAAAGCCAGACCTTGAAATTTGGTCTAACGATAGGTGACAGTACGCTGCCTGATGAAGACTATGAGCATTGGAACAACCCTATCATCAAGAAGGCACGTCTTGCGCTCGACAGCATCAAGACGAACGAGCAGGTGGATCTCTGCCTGGACGCACCTGAAGCCTCAATGATCAACCATGTGCTTTTCTATTATCTCACCGATATTCTGCAGCAGCTTACTGATATCCAGCGGGAAGTGCTTCTGAACAGTCTTGCTTTCCCTGTACAGCGTGAACTGGCTGTTCATATGGACAGAAGCTTCTCCACTGTCTCTACCCACCTGAAGAAAGCACGGAGCAGGCAGCTCGCTCTGATAGAAGAGGAGCTCCTCCACTTCAGTCCGGAGACTGTCAATGAAGAGATGAGACACCATATCCGTCAGACACTGCAGGAGGTCTTTCAATGATCATGAATCTGACGCTTTATTTTCTCTGTATAGTGCTGTATATCTTCAGCGGACCGTTCATCCGTTCATTCTTATCATCAATGAGTTCATCTAAACTGCCTAAGACTGATCATGTTGGGCTTGTTATCGGCTATCTTGAGCGCTTTCTGATCATCATTTTTATCTTACTAAAGGAATATACCGCAATCGGTCTCGTGATAGCAAGCAAATCCATTCTCAGGTTCAACGACGTCAAACAGGATTCCGTACAGTATCAGCCGGATAAGATAGATAAGCAGTCAGAGTATATCCTGCTAGGTACGATGCTGTCCATGACGGTTGGTATACTGATCGGCCTGCTCGCATCAATTGATTACAGATGAAAAGTTAAAGAAGCGGTCATCAGAAGATGAGCGCTTCTTTTCTTCATATTATCGAAGTGACCGAAGTACAGTATAAAGAGCCCTTTATATGGCTTACGGTATTTAAAGAGTTCTCTCACAATGTTTTCTTCTCCTATATCATCACTTCAGTCTGTAAACATCTATATGAGTGGACTCTTCACATAAGCGAAGAGCAGTGCTTCAGTCGCTTCGATTGAGCGACGATGTGTACGTTCCATTGCATGAGAGGACTCTATACCGGCTCCGAATAAACCGTGTTTGACGTCGTGTCCGGCCGAGATAGCAGCGCTGGCATCTGAACCGTAGTATGGATAGATATCAACCTTATAATCGATATCATTCTCCTGACAGAGCTGAACGAGATGCTGACGCAGATAATAATGATACGGCCCTGAACTATCCTTGGCACAGATAGATACCGTATATTCATCAGAACGCTGTCCATCGCCGAGAGCCCCCATGTCCACCGCGATGTATTCCACGACCTCCTCTGGTATATTAGAATTACCACCATAACCGATCTCTTCGTTATTTGAGAAGAAGAAGTGTGTGGTATGGGGCAGTCTGACATCACTTCTCTGCAGATGAACGATCAGCTCCAGCATGATGGCGGCACTGACCTTATCATCCAGATGACGTGATTTCACGAAACCGCTGTCCGTATGCTCGAACCTCGGTGCAAAAGTAATGAAATCGCCTACGCTGATACCGAGTGCCTCTGTCTCCTCCTGAGTGGTCGTCACTTCATCAATCCGGACTTCCATATGATTATCATCCCGTTTGATATCGTCGTTACCGCGGTAGACATGGCCGCTGGTTTCATGCAGACAGATGGTGCCTGTGAATATTTTGTTGCTGCTGTGAATTTGACAGTACTCCCCTTCAGTGGCATTCCAGCTGAAGCTACCGATCTTCGTCATCTTAAGTCGGCCGCTTGGCAGAATCTCTTTGACCATCGCCCCTAAGGTGTCGACATGTGCTGTGATGAAGCGGTGCTTTGAGCTGTCTTCGCCCTCTATTGTCACGCTTAGGCCACCTTTATGGGTAACTGTGCTGTCAACGCCGTTCTCTTTGAGAAAGTTCTGGCAGTACTCAATAGCTGCATAGGCATAGCCCGAAGGACCTGGAATATTGACGAGCTTTTCAATCTGGCTGATTGTTTTTGACACATCTGGATAGTTCATTCTTTCCCCTTCTTTCCTGAATGATATAACGTTTCAATCTTATCTGATTTTTCAGAAACTGACAACTGGCCTTATCTTTTCGGTTTTAGTTTCATTCATAACGGAACATATGTTCTGATTTGATAAAGGGACATATGTCCGTAAATACGCAAAAAAATATGCCCGCCAGGACATATTCTATGATTCAGCGAAAAAGATCTCATCGTCATCGTAAGCATCAACAGAATTTTTGATATAAACATGTGTCATGATGAAGAACTGGCTTTCTGCAGACTGGATATTGTGAGGTCCTTCAAGCTGGAAATGAAGAGTCTGTTCAGTTTCAGTCGTAAGGTGGACCTTACTGAGGACGTGATCAAACGTCTCGAAATCACTCGATTTATCCTGGTTCTCCACTCTCTCAACAAGCTGAACTTCGATATAGTCAATATGATCAGCACGACCTTTAAGTTCAATCAGACCCTCTATTGTGTCAGCTGGATGATAGGTCTGCTGATTGATTCTTGTCTCAACTTCTACGTCTTCAAAACCGATGGAAGATAATAGATTCTTAAACATATGTCACCTCTGAATATTATTTGCATAAACTGATATTATTTAAGTATATAATCGCATATAATAGGGAAGATAACAAACATATTGAAAAAGGAGCTAAAGAGATGACTGGATTATTTAGATTATTGAAAAAAGGAAGCACGTCTTCCTTAATGGCTGCTATCGTTAACTTTATATTAGGTATATTGAAATTTGGTGCTTATCTATTCACAGGTAACGTCGCGATGTTCGCAGAGATGATGCATTCTTTAGGGGATTCAGCCAATCAGCTGTTTGTCTGGGTCGGTTCAGCCGTCTCCAAAAAGGACCCAAATGAAAAGTTTCCGTTTGGTTATGGACGACTTGTTAATATCGTCTGTCTGTTCGCCGTAATCATTGTCGCTATTTTAGCTTACGAAACTGTTCTGGAAGGGATTCACCATATCCAGCATCCGACCACTGGTGATCAGAACTTCACACATTTCCTGGTTAATGCCGGGGTCCTTCTGATTGGTATTATATTAGAAGCCGCAGTTCTATATAAAGCAGGCAAAGAAGTACTGGAGGAAGACCATAAACCCACAACCGGACTGCATCCGTTTACGACAAGTTACATAAATCTGAATAAAGCGAAACCTGCAACTAAATTAGTCTTTATGGAAGATACAGTTGCGACTCTGGGTGGTGTGTTTGCCCTTATCGCTATTATCGCTGCACGTCTTACAGGATTCGGCCAGATTGAAGGTATCGTATCTGTGATCATCGGTCTGATGATGTTCTTCGTTGTTGCACGTGTCTTCCTTGAGAATGCGGCGGGCGCAATCGGTGTCTCTGATCAGGAGATGGAAGTACAGGCATCAAGAATCATCCTTGAAAATGAATATGTGACTGATATCAAACGATTAACGGTCCTGAAAGAAGGCGAAGACCTTCATTTAGAGGCGATTCTTGAGACACCTCACGTGGAGTTCAATTTGAGGAAGTTATCTGAAATCAAGAAAGAAATCGCTTATAGACTTTTAGAACAGCCTCATGTAGTGGATGTCAATCTAGAATTTATGGAAGCGGATGAATTTCATGACTGGAAAGACGGTCAAGGTTCATCGATCTATAAAATGTTTGAAAAGGAGAACAAATAATGCCGTTTATCACAATCGAATTAGTTGAAGGCCGTTCAGAAGAACAGCTGAAAGCAATGGTTTCAGAAGTAACTGAAGCTGTCAGCAGAAATGCCAATGCACCGAAAGAAAATATCCATGTATTCGTTGAAGAACTTAAAAAGGACCGTTATGCAGTCAGCGGCAGGTTTAAGACTGAAGAATAAATAAAAGGATCGTACTCACTAACGAGTACGATCCTTTTATTTATCAAGAAATTCTTTTATCGCTTTTTTGTTCATTTCCTTGTCGATATCAAGTACACTCCCGACACCGTATATATCCTGGAACGTAAAACTGTTTTTGACCGGTACGACTAGCGTCTGAATATCTTTGTCACCTCTAATAGCAAATGACGCGCCTGTTTTAAAGATTTCACCGTTGGTCATGTTTGTGTCAACATATCCTCTCGCAATACCTGCAAGCTTTGGTATTTTAGGTGCCGTCGATAACGAAATAATCTCATTCTGCAGCGCTTTGATCACCTGCTGCTGACGTCTGACACGTCCGAAGTCTGATTCTTCATCGTTTCTGAAACGCGCATAGCCTAGAAGTTCCTTACCAGAGAGATTATGCTGGCCTTTTTTCAATTCAACACCAATTTTTTCGGACATATCTTTTTCAACATTGATAGGAACCCCGTCAGGTGACAATTCGTCCACCATCTGTTCAAAGCCTTTGAAATCGATTATAGCATAATACTCAAGATCAATATCCAGATTTTTCTTCAGCGTCTGACGCAATAATTCAGGACCACCTAGTGTATATGCCGTATTAATCTTGTAGTTCTGATAGCCAGGAATCTCTGCATAAATATCCCGCATGACAGATATCATTTTCATTTTCTTATGGAGATAATCATACTGGGCAACCATAATTGAATCTGTTCGTGCAGAACCGTCCACAACACGGTCCTGTCCTAGAATCAGGACATTGACTTTTCCATCTTTTTCAATCGGACCATTAAACTCATACTTCTTCTCCTGCTTACCATGGTCTCTGGCAAACTGAATACCACTTTCATAGCTTGACTTAGCCCATAATCCAAGCAGTACACATAGTAATAAGAACCCAAGAATTATAAATGGTAGCTTGCGAAGTCGTGTTTTTTTCTTGCGTTTGTAATTCTTATTCGTACTCATGTTAACCCTCTTCCAATCTTCAGAAACCCTACCCTTAACTTATCCAAAATAAATTTAAAACGCAAGTAGTTTCAAAGAATAGAAAAAAATTACACTTATAAAGGCAGATTCTCTTTATAGTCCGGATCATCATTCAAGTTATAACTACCCGATTCATCCTTATATACTTTTTTAAATTATACAATATAAAGTTTACATAATATATTTATAATAATATTAAGACCATAAGAAAGGCTCTGGTCACCCAGAGCCTTCATTTTATTTGATTTCCATTAATTTGTCGCCATGCTTGACCTGACCATATTGAACATCAAGCATCTGTTTATTGCCTAAATTAGTAAATACAACTGGTGTGATGTCGCTTTTTGCGTTCTTTCTGATGAAATCAAGATCAGCTTTCAGTAAAGGCTGTCCGATAGCAATCTTATCGCCAGGTTTCACCAGCACTTCAAAGCCCTCACCTTTTAAGCCAACCGTCTCAAGACCATAGTGAATGAGCATTTCTACGCCCTCTTCTGATTCAAGACCAAGTGCATGTTTTGTCGGGAAGTCCATCTTAACGACACCATCAAATGGTGCAAAGACTTCTCCGCTTTCAGGCAGAATCGCTACACCGTCACCCATCATTTTTCCTGCGAACACTTCATCAGGGACTTTAGTGATATCCACTACTTCACCCGTAATCGGTGCAAAGACTTCAGTCACTTCTGAATTTCCTTCGAAGACCACTTCATCTGGTGCATCCTCGATGTGTGCCTGGTCAGGACGTGAGATTTCACCAGACATGATACGTGCCATCTCGTGCTTGATCTGGTCAGACTTAGGACCGAAGATAGCCTGCATATTGTTACCGACTTCAAGAACACCCGCAGCACCTAACGCTTTCAACTCATTTGTATCGACTTTTGCTTTATCTTTAACTTCTACACGAAGGCGTGTGATACAAGCATCCAAATGCTTGATGTTCTCTTTTCCACCCATTGCATCAAGTACAGCGAATGGCAGTTCACCAGCTTCAGAAGTCTTTGTGACAGCTTCCTCCACTTCACGTCCTGGTGTCTTCAAGTTGAATTTCTTGATAGCAAATGTAAAGAGTAAATAATAAATCACGGCATACACAAGACCCACCGGAATAACCATAAGTGCATTCGTACGATCCCAGTTAAGCAGACCGAATAATGTATAGTCGATGAATCCACCTGAGAATGTCATACCGATCTTAACATGCAGTAAATGCATGATCAGGAATGAAGTACCTGCCAATAACACGTGAATGACATAAAGAATCGGTGCAACGAACAGGAATGAGAATTCAAGCGGCTCTGTGATCCCTGTTAAGAATGATGTCAATGCTGCTGACAGCATCAGACCACCGACGACTTTCTTACGTTCCGGGCGAGCCTGACGATAGATCGCATAGGCTGCAGCAGGTAAACCGAACATCATGAATGGGTATTTACCCGTTGTGAACATACCTGCAGTGAACGGTACACCATCTTTCATCTGAGCCATCCAGATACTCTGGTCACCGCGGACAATATTGCCGGCAGCATTTGTATACTGACCGAATTCGAACCAGAATGGCGCATAGAAGATATGATGTAAGCCGAAAGGAATAAGTGAACGTTCAATAATTCCGAAAATAAATGTCGTCAGGACCAAGTTTTTATCGAGCAGGAACTGCGATAATTCATTCAGACCTGTCTGAATCGGCGGCCAGATTAAAGAAAGAATAATACCCGTAATAATAGCCATCACTGACGTAATGATCGGAACGAAACGTTTCCCTGCAAAGAACCCGAGGAAAGCAGGTAAAGTGATATTGAAGAACTTATTGTAGCACCATGCTGCCACGGCTCCGATGATGATACCACCGAATACCCCGGTCTGTAATGTCGGAATCCCTAAAATAAGGGCATTGGCTGGTTCCTTCGCTGCCTGTCCCAGGACTTTGGCACCGTCAGAGTAGCTGTAGATATCATCAATTGTAATCCCTTTGATTTTACCCATCGTGGCATTCATGATCAGGTAGCCGACTAATGCAGCAAGCCCTGCTACGCCGTCTCCACCTGCCAGACCCAGTGCTGTACCGATTGCGAATAATAAGGGCAGGTTGTCAAAGATGACCTGACCGGCAGATTCCATGATACCTGACAGCATCACGAAGAATTCAGCATTCAGCCAAGGTGCAAACTGAACAAGCTGTTCGTTATGCATCGCATTACCGAATGCGAGCAGAATCCCTGCAGCGGGCAGGATGGCAACCGGCAGCATCAGCGCTTTACCGATACGCTGCAGTTGTCCGAATAACGTTTTAAACATTGTAAATCCTCCTAAGTTTTTTTTACCAAGACCGTAAAAATGATACAAAAAAGCATGAGTCTGGACTGGTCCCATTGTACCAGCTGTCGACTCATGCCTGCATAATCAGTTACACGTCTGAAGCTTCAGTATTGAATTGCTGTATGTGCATGGTGAGATAAACAAGTTCTGATTCATAGACCGGTTTATTCAACAATGACTGCATCATTTTTACTATCTTAATAGCCACATTATAACAGATAGGATACTGAACTTTCAATAGGTTTTCTAAATTTCTTTGTTCCGGTGCAGAATCATTTGCAATGACACGCTGCACTGCAAAGCTGATATGTCTGACAAAACGTGTATAGATAATCGAGTTCTTGTCCACCTGAATCTTCAGATCGTACTCAATAATCTGGATAGCTTTTGACACCACTTCTGTCATCAGGTTCATATCGCGTATACTCTGTTTACTGATTGAAGAATGAATATGCAGCGCAATAAAACCGACTTCTGTCTCCGGTAATTTGATGTTCAGTTGTTTATTGAGCATACTGACTGCTATGTATGCTGCACTGTATTCACGTGGATAGAGCGCTTCTGTTTCATTGCTGAACGGATTTGAAATGAAAATATTATCTTCATATCTTTTAATCGCAAAGAGAATATGGTCTGTCAGAGATAGAAGAAGTGTATCACTGACCTCTTCGTCGATCAGATCCCTGATTTTGTCCACTACCTCTAAAATCACCTTCATCACTTCATCATCACCGATATCCATCAATGTTCTGTAGCGCTGCTGATCCTGAAAGGTCTTCAGTTCATACACTTTCTCCACCTCATCCGTATCGATGATATCGCCATTCTTCTTACTGAAGCCGATCCCCTTGCCGATCAGAATCACTTCATCTCCGTGATATGTCGCAATCAGCACATTATTATTAAGAGATTTTTCAACTCGATAACTCCCCATATCTCACCTCGTACTTAAGTCCCATGGCAGAACTCTTAATCAATGCTATAATATTTTTAAGCTTATATCTCAGTATAACGAATATAAGTCCATATAAAAAGGAGATGACATAAATGAAAAAATCGTTGCGCCTTCTGACCGGTGTTCTGACACTTGTCCTGCTACTGACTTTAACAAAGCCGACTTATGCTGTGACTGAGGAAGCGTGGGAAGAAGCAGTGACAGTGTTCGGGGCCGCGCTGCAATCCAATACTGCTCTGCAGAATACAACTCATGACCTGCTCGGCACAAAAGATAGTGATAAAATCACTTATGTCAATGCAGCTGATCTCGGAAAATACCTGAATTTACAGTCCTCTGATGACGTACTGAAATCAAGTATCCGAATTAAAAAGCTCGCACAAGGATCGGGACTGACACTTAGCATTGATCAGTCAAAAGGCAAAATCACAAAAATCACTGAGGATACTTACAAAAATGCACTTCTGACTGCAGGTGTCACAGATGCTGACGTTAAAATTGCCGCTGCTGAGGACGTAACCGGTGAAAGCGCACTTGCAGGCGTATACAAAGCATTTGAAGCACAAGGTGAAGCCATCGATCAGAGTCAGACACAGGCTGCCCAGAATGAACTTGATTCCATCACAACAATCACTGAAGAGAATCAGAATAAGGATGGCTTCTCACAGGAACAGCTGAATAAAGCTATTGCAGAAGCAAAGGCTGAGATCGCTGAACAGGGCGGCAATCTGTCAGTCACCGAAATCAAGAATGTCGTCACTGAAAAGATCAACAATAACGGGCTGAACAACGTACTGAATGATAACCAGATCAACATCATCGTCAACTTCATTAACAACGCACAGCAGCAAGGGGTCTTTACAGGCGAAAATGCTGATAAGATCATCGATAGTGCGACAGGCTATGTCAATGACATCAAAAACTCGGATACATTCAAGAATGCAGCTGATAAAGCAAAGGATGCGGGTAAAGAACTGAAAGACTCGCTCGAGGAGCAAGGGGTATGGGACAAGTTTGTCACAGCGATTCAGTCCTTCTTCCAGGCAATTGCTAATTTCTTCAAATCCATCTTTGCATAAAAACAAGACTGTGCGTGAAGCACAGTCTTGTTTTTATGCCCTTTATTTATTGTCACCATCGGAGTGATAGGGATTTTCTCCCCAGGTATCTACTGATGACAGATCAGCTTTGACATTTTTAGTTCGGAAGACAGGATTTAAGCCTTTTCTTCGCTGGTCTGCATAGTCACGTGCCACTTCAAAGACGACGTGAGCAAGACCGATGATAGCCGTGATATTCAGAATCGCCATCAGACCCATGAATAAGTCAGCTGTTGCCCACACGGTCTCAACCTTCACAACTGCGCCGAAGAACACCATAAAGACAACAAGCAGTCTGAAGATAAACATCACCACTTTGTTCTGAGTCAGATATTCAATATTGGACTGACCATAGTAATAGTTGCCGATTACAGATGAATAGGCGAACAAGAAGACTGCTACAGTCAGGAATACACCGCCGAACGTGCCGACATGACTGTTAAGTGCTGCTTGAGTGACAGCAACGCCCTGTGTCGCTTTTTCACCGTATTCAAGACCTGTATACAGCAGAATCATGATGGCAGTCGCTGTACAGACAACCATCGTATCAAAGAAGACGCCGAGAGACTGAATCAGACCCTGTTTGACCGGATGAGAGACAGCTGCAGTCGCCGCTGCATTAGGCGCAGAACCCATACCCGCTTCATTCGAGAACAGACCGCGTTTGATTCCCTGCATGATAGTGAAACCAAGTGCCCCGCCGAAAGCCTGTTCCATACCGAACGCTCCTTTGATGATGGAGCCGATCATCGGAATAATCATATTAGCATGCGTGAGCAGAATAAATAACACAAGCAGAATATAGAGAATAGCCATAACAGGAACTATCATAGAAGAAATTTTAGCGATTGAGCGTACGCCGCCGAAAATAACCAGAGCAGTAATAAGTGCTAAAATAAGTCCTGTTACCCACGGTGCCACACTGTACTGTGTATTCAAGCTTTCAGCAATCGTATTCGATTGTACAGTATTGAACACAAAAGCAAATGTGATGGTGATCAGCACTGCGAAGGCCATGCCCAGCCACTTCTGGCCAAGTCCGCGTTCCATATAGTAGGCAGGTCCTCCGCGGAAGCCACCTTCCTTATCAGGCACTTTGTAGACTTGAGCGAGTGTTGCTTCAAAGAATGCCGATGCTGCACCGAAGAAGGCAATCACCCACATCCAGAATACAGCGCCAGGACCACCCAGTACAATGGCCGTCGCAACACCTGCAATATTACCTGTACCGACACGACTGGCAGCACTGATTGCGAAAGCCTGGAATGACGAAATACCTTTCTCTCCGCTATCCAGTGTCTCAGGCTTCTCACCGATGACACGGAACATCTCCGGCAGCCATCTTAACTGAATAAATCGTGAACTCAGACTGAAGAAGATGCCGGCCAGCAGTAGAAGTCCAATCAGGAACTGTGTCCAGATTAAATCATTACCGGTTGAAACGACTGTCTTAAACCATTCGGGTATCAGTGCATCAAAATTAATGTTATTGAAGTCCAAATAAAAATCCTCCTGTGAAAAAATACGTACAATCCGTATTTTAGCACAAAAGGATTCATATTAAAGCAAATTTTTTTATTCAGTGACCCTCATAGCTGTTACTTGACCGAATTTATTTTCATCTACGATAAAGCTGCCATTTGTATAGCGTTCAGTCAGACGTACTGATTTAACAGGATTTGTCACCTGTTCGTCCTTATCTGAAATCAGAGTATAATGCTGTTCAGGCTGCACGATTGCGGCATTCACAATACGGTGAGGATGTGATTTCAGTTCTTTCAGCAGCAGCAGTCCGCGATTAGCGCGCTTGGACTGCTCAAAATTAAGTTTCATCCGCTTCACTGCACCACGCTGCGTGGCAATCAGTAAATCACCTTCAGTCAATATTTCTGTTGCGACTACTTCGTCCTCCTTCAGGTTGATTGACTTCACGCCCGCTGCTTTCAGACCCTGGACACTGACCTCATCAAGACTATAGACAAGCGAATAGCCATTCTTAGTCACTACAACGATAGATGCATCACCCGTCACTTTCTGTGTGAAGATCACTTCATCATCAGTCTTCAGCTTGATACCGACAATCGGACGCGCGAAACGGCTTGTCTGATAATCTTTAAGGATTGTCTTCTTGATCAGCCCTTGTTTGGTGGCAGAGATAACCACTGCCTCATCATCAAATGACTCAACTGTCTCCATACCGATCACATAATCCTGTTCTTTGAGCGGTACGATCTGAGAAACGTGAGTCCCGAGATCCTTCCATTTAATGTCTGGAAGTTTGACCACTGGAATATAGAGGTAATGTCCTTTTGACGTAAAGACGAGCAGTGTGTGCTGCAGATTCGTCTGCACATGAGTCAGAAGTGAGTCACCCTCTTTAACACCCACCTCATCGACTGCGCTGGCGCCGAAACTTCTGAATGATGTACGTTTGATATAGCCGTCGCGTGTCAGGCTGACCATGACTTCTTCGTTAGGAACAGTGATTTCTTTCGCAATCTTGAGTTCGGCGACTTTATCCTCAATCTGACTGAGTCTTTCCTCACCGTATTCTTTCTGTACCTGCTTCAGTTCTTTCCTGATAACCTGTTTCAGCTTTTTAGGATTTGCGAGAATATCAGCAAGCTCCTTGATTTTCGCTGTCAGATCCTGATGTTCTTTCTCTAATGCGATGATATCTGTGTTTGTCAGACGGTAGAGCTGCAGATTGACGATGGCTTCTGCCTGCTCCATGGTGAAATCAAACTGGTGAACCAGATTTTCCTTTGCGTTCTGTTTGTTCGTTGATTCTCTGATGACGGCAATCACTGCGTCAAGAATTGATAATGTCTTGATCAGACCTTCAACGATATGCATGCGACGCTGTGCATTCTGCAGCTGATAATCACTGCGTCTTGTGACCACCTCGTACTGATGACTGATATAGCTGTCCAGCATCTCTCTGATACCGAGCTGCTTAGGTCTGCGGTCGCTGATGGCTACCATATTGAAGTTATAATTGATCTGCAGTTCCGTGTTCTTATAGAGATAGTTCAGAATCCCCTCTGCATTGGCACCTTTCTTCAGCTCGACTGCGATGCGCAGCCCTTCGCGGTCTGATTCATCACGCACTTCAAGTATACCGTCGACCTTCTTATCCGCACGCAGCTCATCGATACGCTTAACGAGGACGCTTTTATTCACTTCATAAGGAACTTCAGTGACAACGATCTGACTGCGTCCACCGCGCAGCTCTTCAATCGCCACTTTACCGCGGATGACAATCTTCCCTTTTCCGGTTTCATAAGCCTGTTTAATCCCCGCCTTACCCTGAATAATGCCGCCAGTCGCAAAGTCTGGTCCAGGCATTACTTCCATCAAACGGTCGATATCGACTTTCGGGTTATCCATGACGAGAAGTGTCGCATCGATGACCTCTTTCAGATTATGAGTCGGTATATCAGTCGCGTACCCTGCCGAGATACCTGTGGAGCCGTTGACGAGCAGGTTCGGATATTTTGCGGGCAGTACGACAGGTTCCATCGCAGTGTCATCGAAATTCTGAACGTAGTCAACCGTCTCATACTGAATGTCTTTCAGCAGAAGGTCTGCCAGCTTGGACAGCTTCGCCTCTGTATAACGCATGGCTGCAGGCGGGTCGTTATCAATACTGCCGTTATTCCCGTGCATCTCAATCAGTACATGTCTCAGCTTCCAGTCCTGGCTCATACGGACCATCGCATCATAGACAGATGTATCACCATGAGGATGATAATTCCCGATGACATTCCCGACCGTCTTCGCACTCTTTCTGAAGTTCTTCTCAAACGTGTTGCCTTCCTGATGCATCGCAAATAAAATACGACGCTGTACCGGTTTAAGTCCATCTCTGACGTCCGGAATCGCACGGTCCTGAATAATATATTTACTGTAACGTGCAAATCGGTCACCGATGACCTCTTCCAGAGGCAGTATCTGTATCTGTTCAGCCATTATACTTCATCTCCTAACTCAGCGTCTTCAATGATTGAAATATCTTCCTCTTCCTTCAGCAGCTGTACTTCATCATTCTCCAGTATGCCGGCATCTTCCTGCATGCCGAACTCAACATGACGTTCAATCCAGTCACGACGCGGCTCTACTTTATCACCCATCAGAGTGGTCAGTCGCTTCGCACTACGTACCTCGTCGTCTATCTGCACACGGATCAAAGTACGAGTCTCGGGATTCATCGTTGTCTCCCACAGCTGGTCAGGATTCATTTCACCGAGTCCTTTATAACGCTGCAGCATAAAGCCTTTCCCGACTTTCTTCTGAACATCCAGCAGTTCTTCATCTGTCCAGGCATATTCAATCACTTCATTCTTGCCCTTCCCTTTAGACACTTTGTAGAGAGGCGGCAGTGCAATATAGATGCGACCCGCTTCCAGCATCGGTCGCATATAGTTGAAGAAGAACGTCAGGAGCAGCACCTGGATATGGGCACCGTCCGTATCAGCATCAGTCATGATGATGACTTTGTTATAGTTGCTGTCCTTCAGCGTGAAATCATTGCCGACACCTGCACCGATTGTATGAATGATTGTATTGATCTCTTCATTCTTGAAGATATCCTCAAGCTTGGCCTTCTCAGTGTTGATCACTTTACCACGTAGCGGCAGAATCGCCTGGAACTTACGATCTCGTCCTTGTTTCGCGGATCCACCGGCGGAATCACCCTCGACAAGATAAAGCTCATTCTTCTCCGTATTCTTGCTCTGTGCGGGTGTCAGTTTACCTGAAAGAAGTGTGTCTTTTTTCTTTTTCTTGCCGTTTCGGGCTTCTTCACGTGCTTTTCTTGCCGCCTCACGGGCCTGAGAGGCCTTGACAGCCTTCTTGACAAGCGTCTGTGATAACTTGCCGTTCTCTTCAAGGAAGTACGGCAGCTGGTCCGCAATAACGCTGTCGACTGCACCGCGTGCTTCACTTGTACCGAGCTTGGATTTCGTCTGACCCTCGAACTGCAGCAGCTCCTCAGGAATCTTCACGGAGATAACCGCAGTCATACCCTCACGAATATCGTTGCCGTCCAGATTCTTGTCCTTTGTCTTGAGCTCTCCGATCTTACGGGCATATTCATTGAAGACACGCGTCATAGCTGTCTTCATCCCTACCTCATGCGTCCCTCCGTCTTTCGTGCGGACGTTATTGACAAACGACAGAATGGTTTCACTATACTGATCGTTATACTGGAAGGCCACCTCCACTTCAATGCTAGCTGACTCTCCCTTGAACATTACGACGTCATGAAGGAACTCCTTCCCTTCATTGACAAATGCGACGAATGCTTTCAGTCCCTCCTCAAAATGAAAGACTTCCGCTTTATCTTCATCACCACGCTTGTCAGTCAGAGTGATCTTCAGGTCCTGCAGCAGAAACGCAGACTCACGCAACCTTTCAGCTAAAGTATCATAGTTGAAGCTGACCGTCTGCTTGAAGATTGTCGGGTCCGGCATAAAAGTGACCGTTGTCCCCGTGCGTTTAGTCTTGCCGACTTCCTTTAAGGTGGTTGCAGGTATTCCCCCATTCCCAAAACGCTGCTGATGGATTTTACCGTTGTTATAGATGGTCACTTCCAGCCATGAGCTGAGCGCATTTACAACTGATGCCCCTACACCATGCAGCCCTCCGCTTGTCTTATAGCCGCCCTGACCGAACTTACCACCGGCATGCAGTACAGTGAAGATCACTTCAGGGGTCGGTTTGCCGGTCTTATGAAGCCCTGTCGGCATCCCCCGTCCATTATCAGCTACGGTCACACTACCGTCTTTATTTAAGATCACTTCAATTGCTGAGCCATGACCATTTAATGCTTCATCTATTGAATTATCAAGAATCTCGTAGACAAGATGATGTAATCCTCGGCCATCAGTCGAACCGATATACATACCTGGCCGCTTTCTGACAGCTTCTAAACCTTCCAGGACCTGTATTGATTCATCATTATATTGATTGTTTTGTACCAAATCGGTTCCTCCTACAAACATATGTTCGTTAAAATTTTATACAATCATTATTCTTCTATATTTCTCTAAAAAAATCAAGTTTTATATTAGTTTACATAATAAATTTATAATTTAATTATAGTGATGTTTTTCTTGTATTAAATAATGTCTGCTTGAGCGGTCTATGGTAAACTATTAGTACCTGCTATTAAAAGGAGTGCTTGTATGTCAACTATATTTATGTTTGTTCTTGCCTACCTTATAGGCAGCATCTCACCCGGTTTAATGATCGGCAAAACATTGTTCAACAAAGACATCAGAAATTACGGCAGCGGTAACTTAGGTGCCACCAATACGTTTAGAGTGCTCGGAAAAAAAGCTGGGATCGTCGTCACTTTACTCGATATGTCAAAAGGTGTGATAGCTGCTTTACTTCCTTTTATCTTTCATAACGAAGTGCATGGTATTATCGTCGGACTGTTTGCAGTACTGGGTCATGTCTTTTCTATTTTCCTGAAGTTTAAGGGTGGTAAAGCAGTGGCAACTTCTGCCGGAGTTGTTCTGGCTGTTAATCCAATTCTCTTTATTGGTACAGCTGTGACATTTTTCAGTGTGCTCTATGCTTTCAAATATGTCTCATTAGCCAGTATGATAGCCAGCATCATTAACTTTATCGCGGCCATTGCATTCGGCGACTGGATCGTCACATTGATTTCATTTATTATCATGGTTATCATTATCGTTAGACATCATACTAATATTAGCCGTATAATGAAACACGAAGAACCTAAAATTAAATGGATGTGATAATGGATGAAGATTAATCTCGATGATAAAGCACAGCAATGGTTTCAGGAGGAACTCGCTCTGTCTGATGATATGGCCATTAAGTTTTATCCGCGTTATGGCGGTGACCTTCAGCTGAAACAAGGAATCGGCATTGCATTCACTGTAGAGCATTTGCCGGCAGACAGCTATCATGAAACAGTTGGTGGCCTCACCTACTTCGTGGATTCAAAGGATACCTGGTATTTTGAGGATGACACGCTTAACGTCACCGTTGACAATGATGAAATTATTTATTCAAAATAATAACCACGTCCTTTGGACGTGGTATTTTTATTGCTGGTTAAGTTCCAGATACTTTGCATGCCAGTCAGGAAAACATCGATCAAGCCTCAGTGGTCTGTCACTGCCCTTTTTAATCAGGACATGAGTGGACGTTCCGTCAGCTGCGATGCTGCCGTCTTCCTTGACAATCTTATAACCATAGACAGTGCGAATTTTCGAATAAGATTCAATCCAGCTTCTCACTCTCACTTTCTCCGGATAAGTCACCGAACATCTGTAATTCAGATTAATATTAAGGACCGGAGAAATGATTCCTTCCTTTTCCATATCCGCATAGCTGAACCCCGCTTTCTCTATGAAGTCTGTTCTTGCCACTTCACACCAGATCAGATAATTAGCATGATAGACCACGCCCATCTTATCGGTTTCCGCATATCTTACTGCGATTTCAGTTTCAGTTGTAAACATATCTTCACTCCTCCTCCGTCATTATAACAAAAAACCGGGCTGCAGTTGCAGCCCAGCCCATTATGCTAATTTATTACGGAGTACCATCTGCAGAATACCACCATGACGATAGTAATCAATTTCAACCTCAGAGTCAAACCGAGCCAGTGCATCAAATTCCACTTTAGTACCATCTTCCTTAACGGCAGTGACTTTGACGATATCACGTGGACGGATATCATCTTTGATGTCCACAGAAATCGCTTCTTTACCTGTCAGACCCAGTGAGTCAGCCGATTCACCGTTCATAAACTGGAGCGGTAAGACACCCATCATCACAAGGTTTGAACGGTGGATACGTTCGTAACTTTGTGCGATAACTGTTTTGACCCCGAGCAGATTAGTCCCTTTCGCCGCCCAGTCACGAGATGAACCCATGCCATAGTCGTTACCTGCTAATACCACAAGTCCTGTCCCATCCTCCTGATATTTCATCGCCGCATCAAAGATAGGCATGATTTCTCCGGTTGGCCAGTAAGTAGTGAATCCGCCTTCTGTGCCCGGTGCAATCTGATTTTTGATACGGATGTTCGCAAATGTACCGCGCATCATCACTTCATGGTTACCACGTCGTGAACCATATGAGTTGAAGTCACGGATGTCCACACCATGGTTTCTTAAATAGTGACCTGCTGGTGTATCCTTACCGATAGCGCCTGCCGGAGAGATATGATCTGTTGTCACTGAATCACCAAATTTCCCCATCACGCGCAGGTCGTTCAATGGTTCAATTGCCCCCGGTTCTTTAGAAAGGTCCTGGAAGAACGTCGGATTCTGGATGTAAGTAGAGCTCGGATCAAAGTCGTATAGCGGCTGATCAGTTGATTCAATGTGATTCCACAGTTCATTTGACTCAAATACTGCTTCATATTCCTTGCGGAAGAGTTCAGGTGTCACGACTGACTGAACTGTTGATTTAACTTCTTCAATAGATGGCCAGATATCTTTCAGGAAAACATCTTTACCGTCAGTTCCTTTGCCGAGCGGGTCATTCTGCAGATCGATATCCACAGTTCCAGCCAGCGCATATGCCACAACCAGCTGCGGTGAAGCCAGATAGTTGGCTTTAACGAGCGGATGAATACGTCCTTCGAAGTTACGGTTACCTGAAAGAACAGATGTCACAAGGAGATCCTGACGTGAAATCGCTTCTTCAATCTCCGGTAATAACGGACCTGAGTTACCGATACACGTCGTACAGCCATAACCGACCGTATTGAAACCAAGCTGATCCAGATAGTCCTGCAGACCGCTCGCTTCAAGATAACCTGTCACGACTTTAGAACCCGGTGCAAGAGATGTCTTCACAAAATCGGGCACCCTAAGTCCCTTTTCGATTGCTTTCTTAGCGACTAATCCGGCACCTAGCATGACATAAGGGTTAGACGTATTAGTACAGGATGTAATCGCAGCGATAGCGATATCACCTGTTATCATCTTTCCTTGATGGCCATCCGCATAGTTAATCAGCACTTCTTTATCAAATTCATCTTTATCTAATCCATGCCCCTGATTACCGGCAGGTGCCGTCACAGACTTAACAAATTCCTTCTGCATATCGCTCAGGTTGATCAGATCCTGCGGGCGCTTCGGACCTGCCAGAGAAGCTTCAACTGTTGAAAGGTCAAGTTCAACGATATCAGTATAAGTCGGTTCAGGATTATCCACCGTAAAGAACATATTGTTTCTCACTAAATATTCTTTTACGACCTGGATATGCGCATCGTTGCGCCCTGTCAGACGCAGATAGGCAAGTGCTTCTTCATCAACAGGGAAGAAACCGCAAGTTGCGCCGTACTCAGGCGCCATATTAGCGATTGTCGCACGGTCAGCCAGCGGTAAAGTCACAACGCCTGGACCGAAGAATTCAACAAACTTACCGACGACACCTTTTTTACGCAGTTCCATCGTGACACGGAGTGCTAAATCAGTTGCAGTGGCACCTTCAGGCAGTTCGCCCGTCAGCTTGACACCGACTACTTCCGGGATCGGGAAATAGGACGGCTGGCCGAGCATACCCGCTTCCGCTTCAATACCCCCGACACCCCAGCCGAGTACACCAATACCATTAATCATAGTCGTATGCGAGTCAGTTCCGACTAAAGTATCCGGAAAAGCGACCTGTTCACCATCCATTTCACGGACATGCACGACATTCGCAAGATACTCGAGGTTCACCTGATGGACAATGCCTGTCGCAGGTGGTACAGCACGATAATTATCGAATGCTTTTGTCGCCCAGTTCAGGAACTGATAACGCTCTTTATTACGTGCGAATTCAAGCTCAACGTTGCGCTGCAGCGCAGTCGCGTTACCATATTGGTCAACCTGTACTGAGTGGTCGATGACCAGATCGACAGGTACTTCAGGATTGATTTTAGTCACATCTCCACCGACATCATCCATCGCTTTACGTAATGATGCTAAATCAACGACTGCTGGTACACCCGTGAAATCCTGAAGGATGACACGTGAAGGTTTGAATGGTACTTCAGCGTTTGGATCGTTTTTCTTACTCCATTTCACCAGATGCTTAATATGGTCCTCTGTAATGACCCGACCATCGAACTGACGTAAGACCGATTCAAGCAGTACGCGGATTGAGTAAGGTAGCTGATTGATTTCCCCTAAACCGAGTTCTTCAAGAGTTTTCAAGCTATAGAATGTGTATGACTGACCATTCAGCTCAAAAGTCTTTTTAGAAGCCTTTTGGATATTTGAATTCATATTTGTTCCCCCTATTTTATAATGAACCGCTTTCTTTATTATTTTAATCAATCTTAAGTGAGAAGTAAATATTATCACATTTCAAATATCAAATATCAGATTATAAGTTTTACTTATAACAAAAACGCCATCCTCAGATGACGTCTGCTTTTAACCGGTCAGTATATCCTGCTTAGGATAACGATAATGCTGATTTTTTGGTTGTGAGAACGTAAAGACGAAAGTGAGTACACCGATTTTCCCTATCATCATCATCAGGATAATCAGCAGTTTACCGGCAATAGTGAGTTTCGCTGTAACCCCCATCGACAGCCCGACAGTACCGAAGGCGGACACTGTCTCAAAAAATAGAGGCAAAAACGGCAGATCAGGTTCCGCGAGCACAAGAAGAAACGTAATGATAAATATCGTTGCAGAGCTGAGGACCACTATTGCAAAACTTCTCAGTAGAAACTTCTGCTCGATAGCCCGGCCAAAGATCTGAATCTCCTGCTGACCCTTGATGTAAGTCATCGTACCGAAGAGAATCATTGCGGCCGTCGTCAGCTTTATCCCGCCTGCTACAGAAGTGGAACCGCCGCCGATAAACATCAGCAGCATGATCAGCAGCAGTGAATCGGTATTCATCGCACCTATATCAATGGAATTAAAGCCCGCTGTCCGCGTGGTCACAGCCTGAAAGTAGGACATCTGCAGCTGATCAAACCAGTGATAGCCGCCGATAGTCTTCCTATTGTTCATCTCAAGTAAAAAGACGAGTGCTGTAGCCGCTGTGTTGACGGCTAATGTGCCTATCAGCATAATTTTCGTATGAACACGTAAAGCCGTGAATGTCTTCTTCCTAAAGAGATCGATGTAGACAGTAAAACCCAGACCACCAAGTACAACCAGTGTAGTCACAAGAAAGTTGATAACGGGATTGATGCGATGTGAGATCATGTTATCGCTGTCAAGGGCGAATCCTGCATTATTGAACGCACTGACTGCTGTAAATAGGCTTCGGTATAAACCTTCCCCGAACCCATACACTGGTATCCATTCAATCGCGAGCAACAACGTTCCGGCAAATTCAAATGCCAGGCTGATGAAGAGCACAATCTGAACCAGCCTTAAGATACCGCCGATACTCCCCTGATTCAAGGCTTCACTGATCAGGAAGCGGTTTTTAAGACCCACCTTGCGTCCGACCAGAATGAAAATGACCATACCGAGCGTAACGATTCCTAAACCACCCACCTGAATCAGCAGCATAATGATCGTGAGGCCGAAATATGTATAATCAGCTGTTATATCTATCGTCGCCAGACCTGTAACCGTAAATGCACTTGTCGCAATAAACAGATGATCAATAAATGGCACAGGTGTTTTCTGCGAGACCGGCAAGGATAATAACAAAGTACCCAGCAGCAGGGTGAATAGGAATGACAATAGAATGATAGTATAAGGATTAAACTTTTTCTTTTTGATAAAAATCCCCTCCTGTCCATCATCTATTATCAGCTAATTCAGGAATTAATCAATAAAGAAAAGACGAATCGCTCAGATTCGTCTTTAAGGCTATTTTTCTTTTCTGCGGAAACGTTTATCCGGCTTAAGTGTTAAACCGAGATGAAGCCGTTCTCTGTTCGCATCCTTATACAGTGAATACATCATGCCGAGCAGCACGAATGAGAATGGGAATGCGACGATAATCGCAGCACTCTGAAGTGCACCTAAACCGCCTGCATAGATCAGGACGAGCGCAATCAGTGACTGTGAGATACCCCAGATCACTTTAATATTGTTCGGCGGGTTCAGTGAACCATGCGTAGACTGCATACCGAGGACGAATGTCGCTGAATCCGCTGATGTGATAAAGAAAGTACAGATGAGCAGCAGCGCCAGTATGGAAAGACCGATACCCATCGGCATCTCATGGAAGATGCCAAACAGCTGCGTCTCGACCGTCATTTTACCGATCGCAGGCACTTTCTTGACTAATTCGATCGCTGTTGTACCGAATACACTGAACCAGAAGAAACTCAGAAGTGCGGGAACCATCAGTACACCGATCAGGAATTCACGGATTGTACGTCCTTTAGAGACACGGGCGATGAAGATACCGACAAAGGGACTCCAGCTCATCCACCAGCCCCAGTAGTAAATCGTCCAGTCACTCATCCATGCCTTCTTCGTCTCATTCAGTGGAGACACATCAAAGCTCATATAGATGAAATTCTCCAGTAAGTTCCCGATTGACGTCGAGAACATGTTCAGAATCAGAATCGTCGGACCGACAAACAGGACTGCAAAAAGAAGCAGTGCCGCAAAAACGATATTAAGATTACTTAAGTACTGGATTCCCTTCGATAAACCTGTCCATGCACTCATCAGGAATAAAATAGTTACGATAATAACAATAATGACTTTTACCCAAAATGTATTGGGTACACCGAACAGGTAATGTAAACCACCATTGATCTGCTGAGCACCCATCCCAAGGGACACTGCAACTCCTACTATAGTTGCAAATACTGCAAGTACATCAATAATAGTTCCAAGCAGGCCTTCTACTTTATTACCTAATAATGGTCTTAATGTGCGTGAAATTAAGCCGGGCTCACCTTTTCGGAACTGGAAGTAAGCAAGACCAAGTGCGACGACACCGTAGATTGCCCAGGCATGGAATCCCCAGTGGAAGAATGTTGAACGAAGTGCTTCGCGGAATGCCTCATTGGTTTCCGGTTTTGCTGTAGGTGGTGCTAGGTAATGACTCAGTGGTTCTGATGCGCCCCAGAACACAAGTCCGATACCCATTCCTGCACTGAACAGCATCGCAAACCATGATAACGAACTGAACTCCGGTTCGTCTTCAGGCTTTCCTAATTTCAGCTTCCCGATCGGACTTAAAATAAGGAAGATACAGAATACGACCATAAACGTTGAAATCATGACATAATACCAGCCGAACTTATCAGTGATAGATGCATTGATTTTTCCGGTCACCTCTCCGAACTGTTCCGGCATAGTAGCACCTAGTAATACTGTCAGGACAACAAGTGCAAGTGCAATATAGAAAACTTTTGACATTTTTGACTTTGGCATGTAAAAACTCCTTTCTCAATTTAAAGCACTATTTATGATAACGTAGAAAGTGTAAACTATCAACTTTCTGAAAATTATCAGAAATGTAATGCTATTTTTTCTTGATTATAAAAAGTATTTACATTACAAAAAAACGGTGTACAATAAATAATAATAGGAGGTGACTATACATGTCATTAGTGAAAGAATTTAAGGAATTTGCTATGAAGGGTAATGTTCTCGACCTTGCTGTGGCAGTCGTCATCGGGGCTGCATTCAATAAAATCGTGTCCGCATTAGTAGAAAGCATTATTATGCCGATCATTGCCCTGATATTAGGTGGCAAAACAGATTTTGCAAAACATTGGTCTTATATGGGTATTAAATACGGTGTCTTCATTCAATCAATCATTGACTTCCTGATCATCGCAGCTTCCATCTTTTTATTTATCAAAGTACTTAACAGACTGACGCGTGCTCAGCCTACTGAGGAAACAGTTGAAGAGAATACAGTGCTGCTCACTGAAATCCGCGATTTACTGCGCAACAAAAATCTATAATATTCACAAAAACGGGAATTCCACTGGAATTCCCGTTTTTGATCTTGATTACTTCTTGTATGGTCCCTCTTTGATCAAAGTCTTGACATCCTCAACAATCTCACCTTTCGGGAACTTCTGATCACCCGTATCTTTACCGATGTAATCTTTGATGATTGTACCGTTCTGATCAATCAGATAGAAGGATGTGCCATGAGTCGCCTGATCATTGCCCGCTGTCGGTGGTACTGCGATGGTCTTGAAGTTCTCTTCCCCAAACTGACGGATAAATTTCTCATCATAGCCAGTCACGAGCTTCCAGTTATCAGTTTTAGCGCCATATTGTTTCGAATACTTTTTCAGCTTCGCAGGTGTATCACGTTTAGGATCGACACTGAAACTGATGATACCGTAATCCTTCACGCCTTCCTTCTCAAGCTCGTCAACAACTTTCGTCATATTGAAAGTCATCGGTGGGCAGACCGTTTCACAGTTAGTGAAAATAAAGTCAGCAATCCAGACTTTACCTTTCATCTCTTTCTCCGAGAAGGTGCCACCGTCTTCATCAGCTGCAGTAAATTCTGTCAGCTGATTACCATAACTCGGTTTAGGGTCGAGCCTTGAATTACTGCACGCGGCTAAAACAAATATAATACTCATTAATATCAGTAGCTTTTTCATAGCTGACCTCCTCGTTGATATATTTAATATATCATAGTAGGATTTCTATGAAAGTCTTAAATTATGACTAAACTTCAACATTTATTTAATTGTGAAATGTGTGGTACTTAAATAGCCGGAGCTTTCAACGTGAAGGATGGCAGGAATTCTATCCTTCAGCACTGGCACATGTGAAATCAGACCGACCATCTTGCCGCTTCTTTCGAGTTCCACGAGACATTCAATCGCTGTTTCCAGCGTCTCATTATCCAGCGTGCCGAAGCCCTCATCTATAAAGACGGATTCCAGGCTGATTCCCCCTGATAGTTGAGTGACATAATCACTGAGACCTAGCGCAAGCGATAGCGAGGCCAGGAATGTTTCTCCGCCCGACAGCGTCGTGATATCACGGACCTGATTGGAATACTGATCAAAAATCTCGATATCGAGACCACTGTAGCCTAATGACTTGATGATGCTGCGTCTGAACTGATAACGATGTCCCGTCATTTCCTTCAGGCGCAGATTAGCCAGCTTAAGCGTCTGATCCAGATAATAAGTCAGTACATAGTTCTCAAGCGTCAGATTATGCTGATTTTTCCCGCCGAGTAAACGGGATAATTCAAGAAGTTCCTTCTGCTCTTCGACATGCAGGCGATAATCCTTATCTATCTTCTCAATTTCAGCCAGCAGCTGTCGATTATCCTCCAGCCTGATTTTCAATGTCGTCTCTTGTTCCTGAATTTCCATCTGGTCTTCCTTCAGGATGCCGGCATGAGCAGCCAGCTGTTCTGTGTCTACATATGCCTGACCTTGTATCTGGTCTTCAAGTGTCTTCAGTCTGATAGTGACTTCTGTAAGTGCCTGCTCATACCGCTCGATTTCATGTTCCAGCTTGTCAGGCCGTTCATTATCAGGTGATACAGCCAGCTGCTCCTCTGTTATTTTATACTTCGCCATTTCCTTTGTCAGCCTGGACCGAGCGGCCTCCTCTTCGGCCTGCCCATCCTTCAGGAGAACGGAGAGCCGGTCAGAGGCAGAGCTGTTAATCTTCAGTTCATTGATATGGGCATCGATACGCTTCTGAAGCTCTTCTTTTCTCTCATTGTAGCGAATAATCTGTTCATTACGCATGGACCATACCGCTGCAAACTCGTCATACGAATGACAGCCCGTTTTTTCCTTAAAGCCTTGCCATTTCTCTTTATCTGACATCAGTTCATACTGCACCTGTTCAAGTTTATTTTCCAGCTTAGTACGCTTTTCCTGTCCGTCGATAGCTGCGGTGAAATCCAGCTGTAGCTGTTCCTGTTCTTTATCCGCTTCCTCCTTCGCCTCAAGCTTTTCTGCGATATAGCTTTCCAGCTCACGTATTCTGTTCATGATGCGGCGGGTATCAGCCTGTTCAACATCACTCAGCGCCTCGATAAGGCTTTCGAGTCTGACCTTCTGACGTGCCTGCTCTTTCATCATCTCCAGTCTATCAGTGGCTTCAGCCCTATCCGGCATGTCCTGGATTATCTGCTGACAGACCGGACAGACATCACCTGTATGGAGATGCTGTCTCAGCAGATTGATTGCATCTGCATGCACCGTAGCTGCTGTAACCGTTAAAGTCTTCAGCTCCGCCTCATATTGGAGACGACGGTCAAAGCTGTCATTCTGCGCCTGCTTTTCCTTCAGTTCATTCTTAGAGGAAGTGAGCTGCTGCTGTCCACTCATGATTTCATCACTCAGTCTCTGACGTCTATCATTGTTAGCGGTCATCTGACTGAAGATCACATCACCTGCGATCATTTCCGTCTCCTGGATTTGTGATGACAGCGTCTTTATCGTCTCCTCACTATCACGGATTTGCTGTTCAAGCTGCTGCCAGATGTCATCATTCAGATAATGCCGTTCATCATCTCTTCTAGTGGTCAAAAGTGACATTTCTGCTTCATTTTCAACAAGCAGATGAAGTTCTTTCTTGTCAGCTGCCAGCTGAAGGGCCAATTTCTCTTTTGTTGCACTCAGCTCTGTCATTTCCTCTGACCAGCGACCTATCTTCGCCGTCATTTTCTGCAGCTGACTGTAACGTTCAGAGAGCGTCTCCAGCACCTGCAGCTTTACAAGTTCACGTTTCTTGTCCTGTATAGCGTCATGCTGACTGATCAGCTCGTTCTTTTCGGCTGTCAGTTCTGCTCGCAGCGCAATCAGAGCGTTCACCTGACGGGCTGCTTCAAGTTCTGTCTGTGCAGCATTCAACTTTTCTGTCAGCTCTGCAGCTGCTAGAGAGAGCTGTTCGAGCTGCTGCTGCTGTTCATTAACGATACTCTGATATCCAGCCAGCTGCTGACCGATTGAACCTTCCACAGTCGCATCTGCTTTAATCTGACCGAGCAGCGCATACAGTTTTTCCTCTAAAGTATGAACTGCGGATTCAAGCTCTTTCGTTTCAGTCAGCAGTTTATCCTCAAGCAGCCTGAAGCGTACTGTATTGAATAATGTCCTCAGCACAGGCTGTTTCTCTTTACTTGAGGAAACGAGAAAACGCTTGAATTCGCCCTGCGGCAGAATCAGAATCTGTCTGAACTGATTCGCATCCACTTTCATAATATCCAGTACAGCCTGTTTGCCTTCAGCTGTTTTTGCAGCCAGCAGCTTCTTTTCGTCTGTGATGTCCATCAGTTGGAACTTCGATTCTGTCATCTTCTTGTTGCCCGTCTTCCAGTATGGAAGCTGTCGTTCTGCGACATAAGTGGAACCGCTGACAGTGAACGTGAACCTGACGCTTGCTATCTCATCGTTTCCGGCAAACTGACTGCGCAGTGCATTTTTATCACGGTCTTTGGTGGAGGCTTCTCCGTAGAGCGCATAAGTCATAGCGTCAAAGAGAATTGTCTTGCCGGAACCCGTACGGCCGCTGACCAGAAAGAGCTGCTGCTGATTCAGTTCATTGAAATGAATGGTTTCATCCAGGAAAGGGCCGAAGTTCTTCAGTTCAAGTTTAATGGGTTTCATCATTGACCTCCTTGCTCAATCGTTCAATAATCTGCTGCTGGTTATGTGACAAAGACGTATCGGTCAGTTTACGGACGAACTGCTGGATGATCTCCATATCAGTTCGCTGATCAACCTCTACTTCAACTTCACGTTCACTTCTGATATCTTCTGCATAACGGAGTTCAAGGACATTCGGATAGACCTGCTTCAACCGCGTCATCGGATCCTTGATATGACGCATATCACTTAATATGAACTGATAGTAATCCTCCGTACTGAGCGCCAGACTGTTGTTGATCACCGATTCATAGTCACTTTCAATCACATGCATATCACGCCGTGCCTCGACAGGTACGAAGACACTTTTCACTTCCTCATCTATATAGACGAGCCGGTACCCCTTAGGCTGACTGACCTCACTGAATGAATATTTCATCAGACTGCCGCTGTAGAATATTGTCTCTGACTGTATGGCAAATGGATGATGCAGATGGCCGAGTGCCACATAATCAAAGCCTTTGAACACCGTTTGATGGACATACTCAACTGCCCCCATAGATAAAGGTCTCTCAGAATCAGTTTCAGCGCCCCCCTGAATAAAGAGATGGCTGATGATAACAGCTCTTTTTGACTGATCTCTCTTGTCATTGATGATTTCCACTACTTTTCTGTAGCTGTCATAATGTGTCTGTATATTATCTTCCTCGAAATAGAGCCGTGCTTCTGCCGGTTCAATATATGGAATAAGGTAGAAATCGACGTCGTCAAACGTTACCGGCGTAAAGCTATCCTCGATTGCAGTGCTCAAATAGAACTGATGACCTTTGAACCAGTCCTTACCATAGCCGAGACGCATGGCACCATCATGGTTGCCACTGACAGCCAGAACGGGCAGACCGCGCTCTATATTGATCCTGTAGATGAAACTTTCAAAGAGCCGCACCGCTTCCTTTGAAGGCAGAGCCCGGTCATAGATATCACCAGCTATGATGACAAGCTCTATAGCTTCATTGTCGATTTCTGTTATTAATTTATTCAGAACATATGCCTGATCGGCCAGCAGGAGATGCTGATTTAATGTTCGTCCGATATGCAGGTCTGCTATATGCATGATTTTCATAGGGTCACCTCACCCCTATTATACACAAAAAGACATGACCAGATACGGTCATGCCCCAGGTAGATGTTCACTTAATTAATCCTTTTTAAGAATAATGCTTTCGGTACGGTCTACAAGTTTTGCGCCTTTGATGGCAACGGGTCTGCCGGCAGGTGTTTCAAAGTACTGTCTGTCAATAATAGTCTGCATCACATTCTCAATCGTCTGTGCTGTCAAGTCAGATTTTGGATTGGCGATTGAGAATTGATAGTTTTTACCGAAATCAGTTGTGAATGTCATCTGTAAAGTCTTCATGGCTTATTCCTCCTTTCATCCATTTTTCTGAAAGCTACTTCACTAATTTCAGCTCAGTCAGTTCAGCGCTGATGTAATCCTCGCCTGTCAGCTCGCTGATCAGACCTTTCATTTCCAGTGCCTGTGAATCTGTCAGGTCAAGTCGTACCTGGCTGAAGCGACGTGTTTTCTTTGTTTCCCTGCCATTTTCGTCTGTAGAAGCCACGTATGTCAGATTAAGAGTCAGTTCTTTTAACATGTTCTCACCTCCTTTCACTCTATATATCGAACTGAGCGAATGAATTAGACACAAAGCTTTTTATTTTTTATAATGTCTATGAGGTGAATGAATTGAACGATACGTTTATGTACTTGATTTTTCTCTGGACCGTCATATTTATCGGCTTACTTGCCATCGGTGGTTTTTTTATGTTCAGAAAGTTTCTGAAGCGGATGCCTAAAGAAGATGGGCGCAGTGAGCTGGACTGGCAGGATTACTATATCAACAAGGCACTGCCTTTATGGCAGGACGACAGCAGGGTACTGCTTAATGAGCTGGTTTCTCCGGTTCCGGAACTGTTCCGCGACGTTGCCAAGGAAAGGATTGCGGGGAGAATCTCCAAGATAGCGTTGGATGAGCATGCAGATCAGATTGAACTCGATCATATAATGCGCGGCTATATTATTGCGACACCTAAACGAGATCACGGCTTTATGAAGAAAAAGCTGAAGGAACTGAACATAGACTATACGCCGTACATGAAGTATTTCGAATATGCGGATGATGAAAAGAAGAAGTTCTCCATTTTCGACCATTCAGAACTGGCACAAAAAAAATAAGACAGTCCGTCACCGGACTGTCTTATTTAATTTCTGTTCGATTTTTCTGTATTTCTGATACATCGCAACACGCCACGGTACAATCATACTGAACGCCAGCAGGAAGAACATACCTGCAAGTTCGCCCGGATGAATCATGCTGCTCAAATAATATTTCATCACAGAACGGATGACGAGCAGTGAAATCAGGATCACCGGAAACAATTTAGATCGCTTCATATAAATCTGATTATCCTGTACGACAAAATTAGAAGTGAAGATCAGAAATAGCGAGAAGAACATGCCGACCAGTACTGCCTCAAGAATTTCCATCGGCGTCAGTCTGAAATAAGGAAAAAGATACATCAGTGCGCCTGTTGCCATAAAGAACGGCGGCAGAATAATCTTTCTAGCATTCGTTGGGTAGTTCTGCGCCTTCATTCTGACGACAATCACAATCAGTCCCATGCAGACGGCGATTACCATTGATATAATTACATACATATTAAATCCCCCAGCTGAATAATCTTGTAATTTCCACAAGTAAATCAAAGAAGAGAAGTAGTCCCATAATGATCATGATGACGCCTCCCACTTTCATCAGAATCTGACTATATGTTCTGATAAACTTCAGCTTTGTAATAAAGAACGTCAGCAGAAAGAAAGGAATACAGAAGCCAAGCACATAGAGAACCATATAGAAAAGTGCTAATGACTGGTTGGATAACGAAAGAGAAATGATAGAACCGACAATCGGCCCCATACAAGGCGTCCAGCCTGCAGCGAAAGCAACACCGATAATCAGTGAACCGATATAGCCGCTTGGTCTGTTCTTGAAGCTGAACTTCTTATCAGCCATCAGAAAATCGGGTGTAAAGATGCCGAGCGTGATCAGACCAAAGACAATCATCAATAAACCGCCGACCATTCGAATCGTATCATTGTAGGTCTGCAGGAATGCACTGACAAAACCGATCCCGATCCCAAATGAGATATAGACGATTGAAAAGCCCAGCAGGAATAACAACGTATGCAGGACCGCTTTATAGTTGAGCTGCCCTTCCTGCAGGTCGTCAAAGGATACACCTGTGATATAAGACAGAAAAGCCGGATAGATCGGCAGTACGCATGGCGAGATAAAGCTCAGTAAACCTGCACCAAAAGCGAGTGCCATCGTGATATCACCCATTAAAATCACTCCATTCCTTTCTATATTAGCAAAGTCATAACTGAAAAGAAGATTTATGTTTGAACAGTTGATGACAAAAAACTCCTATCCACCAGGGATAAGAGTTTCTCATTACTTCAGATTCTGATTCATATTTTTGTTCATCATCGTCATCATCTGATTGATCTTTTTCTGTGATGGTTTCTGGCCCATCTGCATCATCATCATACGTAACATCTCTTCATTAATGGGCGGATTCTTCTTCAAGTAATCCATCATATATTTACGTGCCAAGTAGAAACCAAGCGCTGCACCTGCCACTGCTGCTAGAATAATTAATAAAATCCATATCCATGTCACCATTATCTCACCCACTTTCTCATTCCTTTAAAAGTGTACTAAATAATCGCGCGCATTTCAACAGTTATTACAGCGGAATAATGCCGATGACTATAGCTATCATTATCATGAAGACAGAGGAACCGATCGCCCATTTTAAGGCGAACTTCTGATTTTCCCCGTAATCAATACCGAGCATACCTACCAGTAGATATCCTGCAGCGTATAGCGGACTTAAAACATGAACTGGCTGACCTAATATAGATGCTCTTGCCATTTCGGCTTTTGTGATGCCGAACTGAGATGCAGACTCCGCAAGAACAGGGAGTATACCGTAATAATACGGATCATTGGCCATGAAATAAGTAAACGGCATACTCAATAGTGCGGTGATTACTGCGAAGTGGTCCCCCATACTTGCAGGAACGATATGGACGAGTGCGTTGGCCATCGCATCCACCATTTTCGTGCCGTTCATCACACCAGTGAATATTCCTGATGCAAACACCAGACTGACAACCGCGAGAACATTAGGCGCATGTGCTTTAATGCGTTCTGACTGCAGAGCTATATTCGGATAATTGATGAGCACAGCGACTGCAAAACCACACATGAATAACACAGGAATCGGAAGAAATTCAGTAATCAATGCATAGAGCAGCAGTATAGTGAGCAGTGCATTAACCCAGACGAGTTTTGGCCGTAGTAATGCATTTTCATCGTTCGACTTACCATCAGGGTGCAGATGCATATCATCAAGTGACATCGTCAGATGATCTGTGATCCCTACTCTTCTTCGTTCTTTGATACCATAATAATAAGCGACGCCAAGCGCGAACAGGATACCTCCTGCCATCACTGGAATAACAGGATTGAAAACTTCTTCAGTTGTCGTCTGCAGCGCTGATATCGCGCGAGCTGTCGGACCGCCCCACGGCGTCATATTCATGACACCTATTGATAATAAGGCCAGTGTAGCAAGTATGTATGGATTCATTCCAACTTTTCTATAGAGTGGCAGCATCGCGGTCACGGTAATGATAAACGTTGTTGTACCATCCCCATCCAGTGCAACAAGACTTGCCAGCAATACGGTCCCGATTGTAATTTTCAAAGGATCGCCTTTCACTGCTTTAATGATGACATTGATGACAGGATCAAAGAGGCCTGCATCAATCATAATACCGAAGTATAGAATGGCAAAAATCAGCATCATACCGGTCGGTGCTACTTGCTTCAGTCCCTCCAGCATATGCTCGCCGATGCCGTTATAAAATCCTCCGATAATCGCAAAGACTGTCGGCACAAGAATCAAAGCTACAAGCGCTGACATTTTCTTCGACATGATAAGCGCCATAAAAACAATAATCATAATAAAACCTAATAATGCTAAATTCATAAAAAAATACCCCCTTGTCTCAATCTTAAAATGATTGAGACAAGAAGGCAATAATTATTCTGAAAATTCATTTAAATTTTTCTGTTGACTTGTGCTTCTCAATCAGTTATTCCATTGCAAGCACTTGCTTTACTACTTGTTCTTTCGTGAAACCATATTTCTCCATCACCACTTCACCTGGTGCACTGGCGCCGAAGCGGTCGATACCGATGACGAGGCCGTTCAGTCCGACATATTTGTACCAGCCGTGCGTCGCACCCATTTCGATAGCCACACGTTTCGTGATCACAGACGGGAGCACTTCTTCGCGGTATGTCTTATCCTGCTGGTCAAATAAGTTCAAGTTAGGGAGTGACACGACCTGCACGCCTTTACCTTGAGCTTCCAGCTGTTTTCCTGCTTCTAATGCAAGTGACACTTCAGAACCTGTAGCAATCAGCAGAATTTCAGGAGATGCTGATTTGTAGACGACGTAGCCGCCGCGGCGTACCCCTTCTTCAACGACTTCTTCACTGACATCCAATGCCGGCAGATTTTGACGGGTCAGCACAAGTGCAGTCGGATCTTTCTTCGATTCCATTGCTACTTTCCATGCGACACGTGTCTCGTTGCCATCAGCCGGACGGAACAGGTTCAAGTACGGCATCGCACGAAGACCAGCCAGCTGTTCAACCGGCTCATGCGTCGGACCATCTTCACCGACAGCGATAGAGTCATGTGTGAAGACATAAGTAGACGGCACTCCCATCAGGGCGGCAAGTCGCAGCGCCGGTTTCAAGTAGTCACTGAAAACGAAGAACGTCGCACCGTATGGCTTGACGCCGCCGTGCGCTGCCATCCCGTTGATCATCGCGCCCATCGCGAATTCACGTACGCCGAACCAGATATTGCGTCCTTCAGGAGTCTCAGCTGAGAAGTCTGCTTCTTCTTTAATATTCGATTTGTTGGATGATGCCAGGTCGGCAGAACCGCCGAATAACTGCGGAACTGATTGTGACAACGCCTGCAGGACCTGTCCTGAAGTATTACGCGTCGCATCTTCTGTACCCACTTCAAATTTCGGCAGATTATCTGCATAGTCATCACTTAACCGGTTCTCAACAGCCGCCACAAGGTCAGCACCCAGTTCAGGATAGCTGTCTACATATTGTTTATAAGCTTCATGCCATGCCTCTTCTTTTTCGTTGGCACGTTTCAGCATTGTATTCTGGAAGATTTCATAGACCTCTTCAGGGACATTGAAAGTCTCTTCCGGATCCAGACCATAGTTTTCAAGCGCAAGTTTACGTTCATCTGCTCCAAGTGGTGAACCATGAACGCCATTAGTACCCTGCTTGTTAGGTGCACCGTAACCAATGACTGTCTTCACTTCAATGAGGGTCGGTCGGTCAGATTGCTTAGCCTCAATGATTGCGGCATCAATCGCCTCGATATCATTACCATCTTCCACTAATAGATGCTGCCAGCCGTAAGCTTCAAAGCGTCCTTTAGTCTGTTCTGAGAAAGCTTTATCGAGCTTTCCGTCTAATGAGATATCATTGGAATCGTAAAGCGCAATTAATTTATTCAGCTTGAGATGCCCGGCAAGTGAAGCTGCTTCATGTGAGATGCCCTCCATCAAGTCACCGTCTGAAACGAGGACAAACGTATGATGATCAATAATAGCGTTATCTTCCTGGTTGAACTTGGCCGCGAGATGTTTCTCTGCCATCGCCATCCCGACACTCATCGCGAACCCTTGTCCAAGAGGACCTGTTGTGATATCCACGCCGTCAGTATGATTGAATTCAGGGTGTCCCGGCGTCTTGGATTCCCACTGGCGGAAGTTTTTCAGTTCTTCCAGTTCAAGTGCACCTGATACATGCAACAGTGAATAGAGCAGGGCTGAACCATGACCGGCAGAAAGAACGAAGCGGTCGCGGTCAAAGAAATATTTTGAACTCGGATTAAAACGTAAATGTCTTGTCCAGAGCGTATAGGCCATCGGAGCTGCGCCCATAGGTAAGCCAGGGTGACCGGACTTCGCTTTTTCAATCTGGTCGATACTTAGTGCACGTAACGTGTCGATAGCAAGTTGATCATTAGTCATTTATAACACTCCATTCAGATTAGTTATCTCTTAAATTATTCTGACGTTGAATTTCCTTGATTTTTTCAGGAGTTACGTCAGTTCCTTCAGGATCAATGATTTTTGTGTTTTCAATTGTCTTTTTGAAACTGTTCCGGAAGTTTGAGAGGTATTCTGCGCGGAGGCTTGTCTGCTCCTTGCCCTCCTCTTCGGATAACCCTGATGTCTTTTTCTTTTTAGAAAGTTCATTCAGTCTGTTCATTTTATGTTCGTCTAACATGGTCCTCATCCTTTCATTAATTAACATATCAAAATTAACCGCTTAATTCCATTCGAAGCGCTTCTTGTAAACGAAAAAAACGCCTGACATAAGTCAGACGTCTGTTCAGCGTACAATTCCCAGAACTTCACCGTTCATCGTAGAGGAATGTGTGTTCGCCTCCTTAAACTGGTGAGATTGACCCACATTATCAGGGAGCGGTCGCTGATAAAGCGTATTGGACTGAGCCATATATATGATTGCGAACGTAGTCATCATAATAAAAAAGAATAAATACAGTAAAAAGTCCTTAGAAATTCGTATGGTCATGTCATTTCCTCCAGAACATTTGTTTGTATTTAAAGAATATCAGAACGTTTGTTCGTTGTCAATGAAAACACGAACAAACGTTTGTGAGCCCCGAACAAATATGCTATAATACAGTTAGAACAAACACTAAGGAGTGTTCTCATGAAAGAACTGACTAAAAGACAACAGGAAATATATGAATACTTACAACACATCGTATCTACTAAAGGATATCCACCTAGCGTAAGAGAGATCGGAGAAGCAGTCGGTCTTGCTTCAAGTTCTACTGTTCATGGTCATCTCTCACGTTTAGAAGAAAAAGGGTATATCAAGCGTGACCCGACTAAACCCCGCGCAATTGAAATTGTCAGCTCAACACCTGCCTCAACCTTACTGGAAGAAACCATCATGGTTCCGGTCATCGGTAAAGTGACAGCCGGGCTCCCTATCACAGCAGTGGAAAACGTTGAGGAATACTTCCCTCTGCCTTCTCACTTCACTTCCAGTCATAACAGCGATATCTTCATACTTGAAGTCATCGGAGAGAGTATGATTGAAGCGGGCATTCTGAACGGTGATAAAGTCATCGTGAGACGCCAGTCGATTGCTGAAAACGGTGATATCATTGTAGCGATGACGGAAGAGGATGAAGCAACGGTCAAGCGTTTCTACAAAGAAAGCAATCGTTATCGTCTGCAGCCGGAGAACGCCGCAATGGCCCCTATCTATCTGAATAAAGTAACAGTCTTAGGTAAGGTCGTCGGTTTATTCAGAGAGTTCTAAGAATCCGTCCATTAGAATGAAACAGTCACGCTGATCAGCGTGACTGTTCTACTGTTATTATTTTCGGCCTAATAATTCCTTGACCTGCTCTAAAATATCTTTGTCTTCTGTTTTATCTTGTTTCATAAACCATTCCTCTTTTCTATTTTTTTATACCCGGCAATATATCAGAATAAACTCACATAATTTTCTTATAAAAGGGGTATGAGTAACATAATTATATGAAAAGGAGAATGAATATGACGATTGATTATAACTGGGTAAAAGCAGAACGTCAGCAGATTTTAAAACAGATTAATAACTTAAGCGAGTCAGAATTCGCATTTAATTTCGGGTTCGGTGAAGGCAGCATCAAACACACGCTACTTGCTGTCGCTGAAAAGTACAGACCGTTTCTTAAAAAAAACAATGGCTTCACTTCTTCTCTTGAAAATTATCGGGATAATGATCATAAGATTTCTTTTGATGATGTGCTGGATTACTTCAGACAGATTGATAACCAGATAGATACCAGTCATCAGGACATCAACCAGTCTATAGCTGAGGAATTCCGTCATATCGGCCATATTGACACCATGCTTCATATGATCGATCAGAAGGACCATCGCATCGCAGAAAGAACGAACAGCCGCAAGAAAGTGACAGAACGCCTGAACATGACAATTACCAGACTGTAAACTGCAAAAAACCGATGGAATTTTCCATCGGTTTTTTTAATGCAGATTGACAAGCGGAACACTCGATTTAATGACCTGATTGGAAATAATAATCTGCTTCAGCTCATCTGCAATATCCAGCTGATCCAGATGCTCAAAAGCAAGCCATGTGAAAGGTCTTTTAACTTTGAATTCGTCCCGGTTACGGACATTGAAGACAAACGAGGTCGCATTGACATTCGATGTCGTCAGCAGTCCTTTCAACTGTGTTCTCTCCTCTACAACGAAAAGAATCCCTCCTACACGGAGCTGCTTGTGCAGACTCGCTGCAAAACCATTTGCGCTCTGCTGTATGGATTGATTGCCTTTCTTGACTACGGAGGGCAGTGTCATTCTTTTATTGCCCGTATCTTCCACAAGAATACTTTCTTCTGTCGTGATGAGTAACGATGAATAGATCTTTTCTTTAGCCATAATCTCTCCTATTTTCCAGTCATATAGTTTTCTGTATAGTAAGGCATGTTCTCCTCATTGAAGGCGACTCCGACACCCAGCTGTCTGTACTCCTGCAGAAGAATATTAGTGCGGTGGCCTTTTGAGTTCATCAGACCGTTATGTGCCTCCAGCGGTGAAACCTGTCCTGCTGCCAGATTTTCACCCGCTCTTGAATACACGATGCCATCAGCTGTCATTCTGTCAAACGGCGATAGCTGCTTCAAGTCAATATGGCTGAAGAATTGCTTATCCGCCATATTCCGAGAATGCTTGAGTGCTGTATGACTCAGTTTATCATGATATATAAGGGCTGGTAAACCTCGCTTAACACGACTGGCGTTAACGAGCTCAAAGTCAAGCCGCTCATAACTGCGAGCAAGCGTCTGAGAAGGATCGCCATAAAAACGCTTTTTCTGCTGAAAATAATCTTCTGAAAGGACCATCACTGCATCAACCGACCGGTCGAAATGATCATAAAAATAAGTCGTTCTGACGCCATCTGCCGCATAATTCAGTATATATTTCTCATCAAGCCGGATCCGATAATTTTCACCTTCCTCGATCATCAGCGGCTGACCTTTCTTCTTCTTGATTTCGGCAAGAGTGGAGGCCGTACCGACACCGCTGTTATCAATATACTGAGGACTGTTTGAATAGATGGCCGCCACTCGGTTATGACTGTAACCCAGAAGGACAAACTGTCTATAATTCTGATGATAGACATACCACAAGCTATTGTACGGGTTCCGGCGCACTGATTGATGTTTCCCTAACTGTTTCTCTACATCTTTTCTTGGCATATTCAGATGAATAGCCCCTAATCCAGCAGATTTCACTGCCACTTTCTTTTTATCCTTATGAACATGTGTGCGTATCTGATCTTTAGCCGTCAGAGTCCAGTCATCGGGCAGCGTTGTGAACGGAAAGGGGTAAATAAAAAATAGGACTGCCAGAATAATGAAGGCGAATAGCTTTTTCATGACTTCCCTCCAGAAAATAAATTACATTATATCAGTTCACTGCCTTGAATGCGAAAAAAATACATGACTTAAAGTCATGTATTTTAGATTAACGGTCCATATCACCATTGAAGATAGAATTCTTGACGATGACATAATTCACTTTGCGGATGGACTCAAGATCTTTACCACCCGCATAAGAGATTGAGGACTGCAGATCCTGCTGCATCTCGGACAGCGTATCATGCAGAGAACCTTTATGCTCCACAAACATCTTCTTACCTTCAACGTTTTTCTTCTCACCCTTCTGATATTCAGAAGCACTGCCGAAATACTCTTTATAGAGCTTGCCATCCAGTTCAACTGTTTCACCAGGCGATTCCTCGTGAGCTGCGAAGAGTGAACCTATCATAATCATGGAGGCACCGAAGCGAATCGATTTTGCGATATCACCATGCGTACGGATGCCGCCATCCGCGATAATCGGTTTACGGGCTGCTTTAGCACACTGTTTAACAGCAGCGAGCTGCCAGCCACCTGTACCGAATCCTGTCTTAATCTTCGTGATGCAGACACGTCCAGGTCCAATACCGACTTTCGTCGCATCAGCACCTGCATTCTCAAGTTCGCGTACCGCTTCAGGTGTCCCTACATTACCTGCAATCAGGAAAGTGCCCGGGATATGTTTCTTGATGTGTCTGATCATATTGATGACCTGGTCAGAATGACCATGCGCGATATCAATCGTCATGTACTCAGGCGTCAGCCCTTCACTCGCAAGCTCTTCCACAAAGGCATATTCTCCCTCTTTTACACCGACTGAGATTGATGCGAAGAACCCTTTTTCCTGCATTTTTTTCGTGAATGGAATTCGGCCTGCTTCATCAAAACGATGCATAATATAGAAATAATCATTTAATGCGAACCATTCTGCGAGTTCTTCGTTCATCACTGTCTGCATGTTAGCCGGTACAACAGGTATTTTGAAGGTCTTAGGTCCAAACTGTATGGACGTATCACATTCACTTCTGCTCGTTACAATACACTTATTCGGAATCAACTGAATATCTTCATAGTCGAATACTTCTTCCATTTATACCCCTCTTTTCAAATACGAACTTTAATTCAGACTTTAGTAAAATAATTCGTCCATAGGGTAATTTACATGGAAATGAGTCCATTGTAAAGCAAAAAAACCATTATTTTTTAAATTTATTCATTCAATGCTTTATTGAGCGTCTCGATGTTTTTTTTCATCAATGACTGATAGCTGACATTTCTGTTTTGAGAGTCTTCTTCTGTCAGTACCGACATATTATGAAAATTCAGTGCCTGCGTATCCGTTTTCTCCTTAATGATATCTGTTATTTTCGACGGGATATTCTGTTCATATAGAATGTAAGGCGGCTTCAGTTCTCTGATATCATTGATCATCGACACAATCTCCTGCTGTGAAGGTTCATCATTATTCATTCCCGATACGCCTACTTCTTTGAAATGATAGCGATTCGCCAGGTAGCCGATGGATTCATGAGAGATATAGACCGTATCTCTTTTAGGGTTTTTCGTGATGTCTTTCATCTGCTTGTCGATTTCGTCAATATCTTTTGCGAGTTTCTGATAATTTGCTTCATACTCGTTTTTGTTTTCAGGATCCAGTTTGATGAGGCGGTTCTTGATTTGCTGCGCAAATGTCTTGTTCATGACCGGATCAAGCCAGACGTGGGGGTCTTGTGCACTTTCAGAATGCTCATGCTCGTGTTCGTGATCGTGGTCATGATGATGGTCAAGCAGCTGACTCTCCTCAAGACCGGCTGCAACTGGCAGTACCTCTTTATTCTTTACTGTTTTAGCTATTTTAGCTGCAACGGGATCCAGTTCATCACTCGAATAGACGAACATATCTCCTTTTGCAATCTCCAGTGCATCTTTCTGTGTCGGCTCATAGGTATGAATATCAATTCCATTCGGATAGATACTTTCAACTTCAATATGATTCCCACCGATCTGCTCTGTCATTGATTTAAAAGGAAAGACCGTCGTATAGACCTTCAGCTTACCGTTATTCTCTTCTTTGCTACAGGCGCCGAGTACCAGAACAGCTACCAGCAGTATCATCAGTTTCTTCATTTTCACATCTCCTAATCGTAATCATTTCGATATATAATATTAGCCTTCTTGTTTCATAAAATCAAGTGTCAGTGATTAATTTTTCTCACTTTAACGCGTTTAAGTTTTTAAGTGTTAAAACTTTTACTTGATAAATCACTCCAAACATACTAAACTCTTATACATACTTAATTAAAAGAGGAAGTGAATGGCATGAAAAATAAAGAGATGGACAGAGATCTCAAAACAAGACATATATCCATGATTGCCATAGGCGGCTCGATTGGGACAGGTCTCTTCATGGCAAGCGGCGCTATCGTCAGTCAGGCAGGCCCAGGGGGTGCACTCGTTGCCTATATTTTGATTGGTATTATGATTTACTTCCTGATGACGTCACTCGGTGAACTGGCAACTTTTTATCCGGTTTCGGGTTCATTCAGCGCTTACGCAAAACGCTTCATCGATCCTGCAGCCGGTTTTATGGTCGGCTGGTTATACTGGGTCATCTGGTCGCTCGTCGCCAGTATTGATATCATCACCGCAGCAAAAGTACTCTCCTACTGGGATATATTCAGTGGAATCGGTTCATTTGTATGGTGCCTTATTTTTCTGGCCGTGCTCTTTCTACTGAATGCTTTCTCAGTGAAATCTTTTGGTGAAGCGGAATACTGGTTCTCATTCATCAAAGTCGTGACCATTATTATCTTCCTTGTGATGGGTCTGCTGATGATATTCGGCATAATCGGCGGCGAACCCGTCGGTCTGAAGAACTTTTCGGTCGGCGAAGCCCCTTTTGTTAACGGCGTCCTTGGACTTCTCGGGGTACTTGTAGTAGCGGGATTCTCATTCGGCGGCACAGAAGTCGTAGCGGTCACAGCAGGTGAATCTGATAATCCCAAGGAATCCATGCCAAAAGCCATCAAACAGGTCTTCTGGCGCATCCTTTTCTTCTATATCGGTTCCATCTTCGTCATAGCGGCGCTTATTCCGTATACAGACCCGAGATTGCTGAACGAAGCATCAGATGTTGCGATGAGTCCGTTCACCATCATCTTCGAAAAACTCGGTATTCTGTTTGCGGCATCACTGATGAATACTGTTATCCTGACTGCCGTCCTATCAGCCGGTAACTCAGGGCTATACGCCACAAGCAGACTGCTGTATTCCCTCAGTCAGGAACAACAGGCGCCTGCTCTTCTCGGCAGGCTGAACAAGCGTAATATGCCGTTCAATGCACTGCTGCTGACAACCGGACTGATCATCTTAACTATCATCTATGCGCACATCAATATGGGAGGTTATGCTAAGCTGCTGAGTATGCTCGGCACGCTTGTCCTTATCGTCTGGGCTATCAGTGTCATCAGTCACTACAGGCTGCGTAAGGCGATTCGGGTCCAGCAGAAAAATACGGCTGATCTGCTGACATATCAAGCACCCCTTTATCCTTTAGGGAATATCATCGTTCTCACAACGATTGTTTTTCTGCTGATCGGTCAGTCATATGCAGATATCGCTGCTCTCAACTGGCCGAAACTGATTGAATCCTTCATTCCGATTCTAGTGGCGCTTGCCGCTTATATCGGCTATAAAACGCTGCATAAGACCAGAGTGGTCCAGTATGAAGAAATCGATTTATCAAAATACGAAGTCAATCGTTGAAAAAAGCCGGGAACTGTATGACAGTGCCCGGCTTTATAGTTTATAATAGAAGAAAACGCTCTCACTAGGAGGTTTCTCATGGTCAATGGACAAATCAATATCTTTGATGATGTATTAAACGAAAATGAGACGTTTGTCATCGTTGTTCAAGGCGTCTACAACAAAAACGGTCAGCTGATTAAAAAAATTCTACGTGAGTATCCAAGTCTGGATCACGCTGCTATGCAGCGCCTGTTTCATCATCTGAAAGACCAGTATCTAACCGAGCCGTTCGATCAGAATATGGTTTTCTTTGACATCACTGTCTATACGAATGAAGACTATGCGGCTGACAACATCTATGCCCATACTAAACGTCATCGCTTCCCGGGTGATGAGTGGACGCATACAAGTAAATAAGAGGCCGCGGCCTCTTATTTTTTTATATTAAGATGGTTGCTTCCTTCTCTTCTATCATCTCTGCAATTCTGTTATCTGCATCCATTACAGCGACTTTAGGCCGATGTTGACGTGCCTCTTCATCAGTCAGCTCAACATAGTTCATGATGATGACAATATCTCCTACTTGCACAAGGCGAGCTGCAGCCCCGTTCAGACAGATGACACCACTTCCTCTTTCACCTGCAATCACGTATGTCTCCAGACGTGCGCCGTTGTTATTATTGACAATTGCTACTTTTTCATTCGGCAGAATATCCACTGCCTCCAGAATATCTGTATCTATCGTAATGCTGCCTACATAATTCAAATCTGCCTGTGTGACTCTTGCACGGTGAATCTTTCCATGCATCATGGTTCTGTTCATTGCTTACCTCCAGTAATCATATTGTCTATGAGACGGGCGGCGCTGAATTTCACTGCCAGTGAGATAAAGCAGCGCCCCTCAATTTTTTCAGCTTCGATAAGTTCAGGATAGCGATATACAGCGACTTCATCTATCTCGCCGCTTGTATGAGCTGTGAGATAGTTTCTGACAGCGGCAATAATAACTGCACTATCATTCTCACCTGCTGCTATCATCTGACTTGCAAGCTCAAGACTTTTCGATAAATGAACCGCTTCAGCTCGTTCCTCTCCAGTCAGATAGACATTTCTTGAGCTCTTTGCCAGCCCATCTGCCTCTCGCACAATATCCACACCTTGAATCACGATATCATGATTGAAATCGCGCACCATGGCTTCGATAATCGCTAACTGCTGAGCATCTTTTCTACCGAAATATGCAGTTGTCGGCTGAACGATATTGAATAATTTATTGACGACTGTGACAACACCATCAAAATGTCCGGGTCTTTTAGCGCCTTCCAGCACATCTGCAAGGGCTCCGACCTGCAATCCTACCTGTGCCTGACCCGGATACATTTCTTCCACAGATGGATGGAACAGATAATCCAGCTTCACCTCTTCAGCAAGTTTCAGGTCCGCTTCAAGTTGTCGTGGATAAGAAGCGTAATCTTCATTCGGTCCAAACTGCAGCGGATTGACAAAGACACTTGCTGCAGTGATGTCATTCTCACTTTTAGCCTGCCTGACCAGAGTCATATGACCCTCATGCCATGCACCCATTGTGGGTACAAAGCCAATGGTCTTACCTTCTGCACGATGTCGCCGCGCCAGACGGCTCATATCTTCTATTGTTGTAATGAGTTCAGTCATGCTCTTCTCCTAACACCTTGATATTATAGATATAATCGTCACTTGGGAACTGACCCAATCGTACTTCCTGATGGAACTGGTGCAGGGCTTCGATACCCGTCGTAAAATCACCGTAGACTTTAACAAATTTCGGTCTATGCTCGGTCGCATACTGCAGGACGTCATGGTAGACAAGGACCTGACCATCTGTATCAATCCCTGCTCCGATGCCGATAACGGGTATCGTCACAGTCCTGCTGATCAAAGCAGCAAGATCACTCGGGACAGCCTCCAGCACCAGCATCACTGCGCCCGCTTTTTCTGCTGCCTGTGCTTCCTGTAGTAACTGTTCAGCCGCAGCCTTTGATTTCGCCTGAACACTGTAGCCCATAATACCGACACTTTGCGGCGTCAGGCCGAGATGTGAGACGACAGGCACACCGATCAGCCGGCACTGACTGATCAGTTCGAAATGTGCACCTTCGATTTTAATTGCGTCCGCTGCTGTCTCTCTATATAATCGGACAGCGTTCTGCATATCCGCTGCCATGCTGACACCCACGCTGCCAAATGGCATATCCACTACGATGAATGTCTCAGGTGCACCGCGGCGTGCCGCGCGTCCATGATGGATCATATCGTTCAGTGTGACATAGACTGTACTGTCATAGCCAAGTACGGTCATGCCGAGACTATCACCGACTAAAATGATATCTATTCCTGCTGCTTCGACCTGCTTGGCACTTGGATAGTCATAGGCCGTCATCATCGAGATTTTGGTTCCATTCTGCTTCATTGTCATTAAATCATTCAGTTTTTTCATGGATAGCACTTCCTTCTTACAAGCTGAATTTATTATAATCAAGTATGAGCGAACTGACCACTATAAAAAGGAGAACTTTATGACAAATTTTGCAGTAATCGGACCGGGCGCTGTTGGCAGTGTCATTACAAACGAGCTCAGAAACGCAGGACTTGATGTCAAGCTGTTCGGGCGCAAGGAACAGCAGATCACTTTATTATCAGCTCAGCAGGTAAAACTTAACGTATCATCCCTGGTGGTGAACCAGCAGCAGTTTGACTTTATCTTTGTCGCCATCAAAGCGACTAAGATTGCTGAAATTAAAGATGCCCTGATAAAGATGTGCCATGACGGGACAATCATTATCGTCTGTCAGAATGGTATGGGGCAGTTACCTGAATTTACTATGGCCCCTGCCTTCCAGGCTGCAGTCTATATCAGCGGGCAGAACAAGGAGGGCCATATCACTCATTTCCGGGACCGAAAGCTCATCCTGCCGAATCATGAGCAGATGCTGCGTCTGAAGACATTGCTGCATGACACTCAGCTGGAAGTGATCATCACTGACGATCAGAAGACGCTCCTATGGTATAAGATGCTCGTCAATCTTGGAATCAATACAGTCACAGCACTCGCTAAAAATACCGCTGTCATTATGGAAATGCCTGCTGTAGAGAAAATGGTCAGAGAACTGCTGGCTGAAGGTATTATGATCGCAAATAGCGAGGGCGAATCATTCCAGGAATCAGATATCGATGAAATCCTTGCTATTTATGCCGGATATCCGCCTGATATGGGGACCAGTATGTATTATGATACGATGAATAACAGATTGCTGGAATATGAGTTTATACAGGGTGAATTTCTTCGGCTTGCACAGCAGCACAAGCTGAATACCCCGGTCCTCGACATATGCTGTACGCTGCTGGCCGCTTATCAGTACAATAAGAAATAGACGATGCAGCTGCATCGTCTATTTTTTCAGAACATATTTCTCAACAACTTCAGCGATACCATCGTGATCATTATCACTTGTCACGATATCAGCGGCCGCTTTGATAGTATCATTTGCATTACCCATCGCGACTCCAAGCCCTGCATATTCAATCATATCCTTATCATTATCACTGTCACCGAAGGCCATGACTTCATTTCGGTCCAGCCCGAGCGTCTCAACTAGTTCTTTCAGGGTCACGCCTTTTGAGACACCCTTTGTCATAAATTCCAGGAAGTAAGGTTTTGAAGTTGTCGCGTGAATATGGCCGTTCAAAGAGCCATTCAACTCATTGTCTGCGGCACTGATTCTATCCTCGAAATCAACGGCCATTGCTTTTGGTACATTGCCCTGGACATACGCTTTCAGATCAGCCACTTCCTTCATCGGAAGACCGGTCAATTCATGTTCTCTGTTCATATAGGGATGAGAGCCCTCATAGATGATCTCCTCATTCACATACGTGATCATGAATAGTTGATGAGACTGACAGTAATCATACACTTCATCGAACTGTTCCTTTGTCAGAGCGTTTTCTTTTAGCAATGACATATCCTTCATAGCGGTCAGTCTGGCACCATTATAACTGAGAATATACGACTCTCTTCTATCGAGCTGAAGAAGCTTGGCATCCTTGACCATTCCTGAGGTGGGGCGCCCTGAGGCAAGCATTACCTTTACACCCGCCTGCTGCGCAGCAAGCAGTGCATCTCTCGTTCTATCTGACATCACATTGCCAGATGTCATCAACGTATCATCCATATCCAAAGCAATCAGCTTATACATCTTTCCACTCCTAGTTAAATTGATGCATTTATCATATCACACCTGCAGCCTGCTGTATCAACAGACACTCTTCTGACGTCACAGTGCAGTTCCTCAATGAGTCTGTCCCTGAATGATTCTTCTCAAGCATTCAGCATGACAAATGTACGACATTGATGAAATCCCTGATGACAAAGCAGTTGAAGCGATATGTATTTTTTGTATAAAAAAGACACCGCTTGAGGTGTCTAAAGTTTAATAGGCTGACCCAGCAGCCATTCTATTCTCATCTTATCGAGATCAAGATTCAACAGTTTCTCTCGTCTTAGAATGCCACTGTTCATATAATCAATAAAAATATCAGCTCCGAACAGCTGATGGTGAATGTGGAATATCTCCTTCTTCTCAGCATTCCGATGGATGATTTCAAGCAATGCAGCCTTCTTTTCATCCGTCCAGTTCTTAGTATGATGCACATGGAAAATAATGACCGGTTCATCATCCGGCAGCAGAGACAGTGTCTCTTCGAGTAACTCGAGTTCATTGCCCTGCAGCAGTTCGACAGGATGCTGCAGAAAAATCGCACGTGCTTTGATGAGATTCTTTCTTCTTTTCATCTCTTCGGGATAGAACTGACTCAGCATCCAGATATAATCAGTCTCATCCTCAAGTCTGATGACATCTTCTGAGATACCATACTTATAGCGTGGATGTTCAAGTGAAATCAGCTCGTCATCAGGATATCCTTTAATCTTCATCTTAATATTGATGTCCTCAGTATAGCCGACTTTCTGTTCTTTATTGAACGTATAGCCGTACCAGTCATAGTTGAGTAGTAAGCCTGCCTTACTGCCAAGTTCAATGACATTGAAATGTTCTTCAGAGGACTTTTCTCTGATGTAATGAAAGATAGGAATAAGGACAGATGACCGCTCCACTATATTTTTCTTCAGATCACCCGTTCTCACCAGCGTCAAAATTTCATGCAGGTGCAGTCTGACAAAATCCCTGAAGCAATCATAACCTGCTGAATCCAGTTCAGCGGGTTCAACAGTGAAGTTAAGATAATATTGGCGCAGCGCATGGTCATTTTTATATAGACACGCGAGCGTGGCAGTCATAAACAAAGGGATAAAATGGCTGACAGTCATATAAGGCCTTAAAATCTCTCTCATATCCTTATCACCAGCCATATGGAGGGCGATTGAACTATACAGCGGACTTTTATCAGCAATCGCTGTGCTGTATGTCATCATTAAATCTTTGTACTTTAAAGCCATGTCGGTAATTCTCCTATCGGCTATTTAATGGAAGCTAATCATACTATATAACGACTCGAAAAGAAAGATAATATACTCATGATAACTTACTTAATACTTTTAACAGTGTCGCAGGATAATCCTCAAAAAACAGCTCTGCTGCCTGATCAATTATCGGTTCAACTTCTTCCGTAAGAGAAATGCCCACCGCAGTAAGATAGACATTTTTGGCACGGGTATCGGACCTTGATTCCTGTCGTCTTAATAATCTGCGCGCTTCAAGATTACGGATAATCGTCGATAAAGTCATGACATCGATACCGATATGCTGACTCAGCTGTGCCTGTGTAATCCGCTTATTGGACTGCTGCAGTTCCAGTATACCGGTTAAAACTCTGAACTGAGGGTAAGTTATATCATAACCCTTCAAAATATGTCGACAGACGGCGTTCCATTCACTATTCAGCTTATTCATATTTTTAACCGCAGAATAGACTTCACTCATTTATATCACTGCTCTCTTTTATAAATATACTTATATTATAAACACTTATTAATCATTTGACTATTCCTTAATTTATAGACGTTTACTACTTAGCTGTATGATAGAGGAAATAGAAAAAGCATACACAAAGTATGCTTCAGAATATCTTCTCCATCGCTCTTACATCATAATAGATGCCATGCTGATAACCATGCTTTTCATAAATACCTACTGTTCTGAAACCTCTTTTTATATACAACTGATGAGCACTCGTATTGACTTCCAGTACCATCAGCATCAGCTTATAGAAGTTATTATCCCTTGCACACTTCTCCAGCGCACCGAGTAACAGATGACCCAGCCCTTTACCGCGCTGATCTCTCGCTATATATAGTGAGAATTCTGCGACACCTTCATAAGCTGCCCGGTACCGATAAGGCTGCAACGCTGCCCAGCCCATGACCTGATCATTCTCCTCTATGACTAATATACTATAGCGCTCAGAACGGTCAAACAACCATATTCTCACTTCATCTTCAGTCTTGCCTCTGACCTCTAGTGTCGCAACGCCGTCTTCAATACCTTGATTATAGATATCAGTGATGAAAGGAAGATCCTTAAGTTCTCCGTGTCGTATGTTCAATGGTGTTCCTCACTTCCAGATATTAATTGCTACACTTATTTTATATCCCTGCAGCAGGTCTGTAAATTGCTATTTAAGCAAATTGTAAATCTTATCATCCACACAACTTACTTTACAACTCTTTAATCAATAAGCGCTATCAGACTTAAGACAGACAAAAAATTTTGATTTTCAGACACTCTGCTATATACTGTTGATATTATTCTGAATCAGACTACTGATTTCAGTAAAAATGATTTTTAAATCAAACAGAAAGCCGGAATGAATATGAACTACAAAATATTATCAGGTGTGATACTCACATCAACAGTACTGCTGTCAGCATTAGGCCAGACTAATATGAGCGCGGATACAATCGCACAGACTGTGAATGAAACGACTTATACTATTGAGCAAAAAGCGGATAAACTGATACAAGGTCCTATCGCTGAACCCAATGAATCAGTTGACGAAGCAATATCAATCGGTGAAAGTAAGGCGATTGACAACCTGACATTCACGCTGGATAAGGTTGAATCAACTGACAAGAATCAGTCTTCGGATATCGTCACGCTCTATTATACTGTCACAAACCGTTCGTCAGATGGTTATTTTGCTGGTGAAGATGCGACCATCTATCTGAACGGTAAGAAAGCCGGTGCCTATGCACTTGGTACTGATAAATTGAAAAACATCCAGCCAGGGCGCACATTTCAAGCGAGCGAATCGTTCAGAGTACCGAAAGAGGCGAAAAGCTTTGAAGTCGAATTAGGACCTGTGTTCGATATAAGTGGTAAGAAAGCCCTCTATAAAGTTACTGAGCAATAAGTAAAAAAGACTGCAGCCACTCTTCTGCGAGTGGCTGCAGTCTTTTTGTAAAACTTGAATCGAGTGAGAGCGAGAATGATATCAGAGCAGGATATCTAACTGAAAGTCCTGATAATAATAGCGGTGCTTTTCATATTCTTGCCGCATGACATTTATTTCCTCTTCACCAAAGTCAGCAGCCCATGGAAGTATGGTTTAGTCTCTTTGATACGGATCGATTTGATATAATCTGTTATAGTCATCACGTCTCCTTCAGCAAATGGATGAGACGATCTATATTCAGCGGTCTTTCTCTGACAGCAGTATCATCCCAGAAACCATCATGCTGATAACGCGGTATGAGATGTACATGAAAATGAGTCTGTTGATCCATCATTCTGCCGTTATTCATCACAAGCGTCACGCCGGTATCCAACTCGTTTTCAAAAATACCGATAATCTGTCTTTGCAGGTTCATTAAATCAGTAAGCTCTTCTTCCTTTAAGTGCAGATAATTCATTACATGCCGTTTGACGATCAACAGAAGATGCCCTTCCTGTATAGGATCAATATCCATCACGACCTTGAAATGCAGTGTCTCATAAAGTACTTGATCAGCTGCCAACTGATGACAGAAGTGACAGGACTCACTTTTCATTTGAAACCTCCATATCATAGGACTGTTACTGCCCTTATTCTATTTATCCTGAGATGCTATAATATCAGCTGTCTTGACATCTTTAATGTCACTTCTCTGATCCTGAATCTTCTCTTTCAAACGCTCTTGTTCTTTTTTGGCTGCAGTCAGTTTTTTCGATGATTTTTTACTTTTTGTTTTCTTGTTTGAGACCGCTTTTTCAAGGTCTCTGATCTCTTTCTCTTTTTTGTCATATTGCGCTTGTACGTCATTTAACGACTGGACATAAGGTTTATAGTATTTATAAGTACGAGTGATATTCTTCATTTCCTTACTGCCGCTGTCAAATTTCTTCTCCGCTTCATCCATAAATGAATCGAGGTTGTTATCCGAACCAGTTAACACAAAGGCTCTTACAATAGCATTTGCCACTGATGGCTCTTTTAGATTCACCTTATCAGCAAGATTGATCACTTTCTGATAGTGACCTTCTTTACCTGCCAGATAAAAATCCAGCACCTCATTTTTCTCTTCAGCTGCTAATTTTTCGATATCCTCTTTATTATCATGATTAATCTTCCGACCGATCAAGTAGGCTGAACTCTCATCAAGACTCAATGCTTTTGAATACTGATGTCCATCAACCAGCCATTTTATATAGATATCACGCTGCATATCACTTTTCAGGTCATGATAGTTTAAAGTAACCATCTGCTCTCTGGCTTTCTGCTTATCGCCACTGATATATTCAGTGAAAATATTATTCACCTTCTGCTGCTGCTTAAGCTCCCGGCTCAAAGCTTCAGCTTCCTTCTGCTGCTCCTGCATATTTCCATTGATAAAAAAGGCGGCCAGCAGCACACTTAAGGCAATCAATAGAAAACCAATCAGCCACACGAGTCTGCCTGGAGCTGAACCGGACTGTTTAACAGGCCGGGTAATCGTTTTTGGCGCTATCTTTACTGTTGGCAGTAGCTTCGGTTGATTTATTCTAGCTGATTTACCCTGCGTCGATCTAACTTCTGACAAGGTCATACCGTTTTTTCCGAGACGTGACTCGATACTCGCTTTTATAGTGTTCATACTTTCCGCACTCATTACTTCTTCTGCAAACTGAGCGACTTCATCAGACGGATTAATATAATCATCTGGCTGAGGTTTTCCATCAAGACTGGTCTGTTTAACTAATCCTAATAAAACTAATCTTTTAAGCCCCTCGAGTGCTGAAGTCTGATCAAAGACAATCAGATCACCGAAATCATGCAGAATCGCTTTTATTCTATCTTTCTTGCCTTTTTGATGAGCAATCACAAAGTTATTCAGATCCCATAAGATCTGTACGTGACTATTCTGCTGGAACTCCGCAATCTCCGTCAAAGAATAAAATAATTCAAGCTGTCTAGTAAAATTCTGATAGCGGATGGATGAGTACATCTCATTATTTTCAAGAAAGTAATCAAACGTAATATATTTACCTCTGCCATTTAAGCGCGTAATATGACAAAACACATCACTATGGTTGAATTGTTTCAGAAAAGCTCTATAATCTGCCAGCAGCTTTTCCTGATTCGTGTGAACATTTCTGAAGTTCTCAAGCGGAGAAACATATTCAACAGAATTATTAAATACATTGATTTCTCCAAGTCGGTTAATCTTTATTTTGTTCAAAATGATAATTCCTTTCTTGAATAGTTGATATCTGCCTTCACTATATAATCTGCTATGACTTCGGCTTATGACCATTATAATCTTTGCAGATGCAGATTATATTCAATGCATTCTATAGTTATTTTAGCAGATAAATAAGGAAGAAGCCTGGTAATATCTTTCTAATTATATAGCATTTGAAATTTCATATCATTTTAATCCGCTTCTTTAAGTATCGGGTGAGTGGTTTAAGCTAATTAATCAGTAGCTCTTAAGAGAGACTAGTTTCTCTAAAATATCTTGTAGCATAAAAATTTATATAATGTAAGTGCTATCTTAATTTAATTTTTATGGTAAATTGAAACTATATGAAATATATTCGTCTTTAATATTAAACTAGATATTTAATTGGTCCAACCATTAAATATATAAATCTTAAGAAAAGAGGAATGCGAGAAATGGCAAGGAAGAAAGAAGAAGTAGTTTACAGTAGTAAGCAAGGACGCGATCAGTACACAGAGAACGGAGAACGTATAGTTTACGTGGAGCGTCAGCCTAAGAAAAAGAAAAATCCATTTTTAATGGGGTGTCTTGGATTAATATTACTTTTATTCTTATTAGGTGCTTGTACAGCTATGTTGGGTGGCGGTGGTGACACCAATAAGAAAGAAGCATCAACGAAAGAGACAATTAGTGAAGCACCTGCGGCTGAAAAAGAAACAAAAGAGGTTACGACTTCAGAGGGTGTTACAACTGAAGAAGCAACGACTGAAGCTCTGAAAGATGAAGCTACTAGAGAACAGAAAGCTGCCCTGCAATCAGCGAAAAATTATGTAGAAATGATGCCTTTTTCTAAAGCAGGTTTATTAAATCAGTTAACATCAGATGCAGGAGATAAATATCCGCAAGATGCAGCACAATATGCAATAGATAATTTAGATGTTGATTATAAAAAAGAAGCAGTAGAAGCTGCCAATTCATACAATGAAACAATGCCGATGTCTGATCAGGAGTTATTACAGCAATTAACATCTGATGCTGGCGATAAATTCACACAAGAAGAAGCAGAATATGCTCTTCAGCATATGGAAAAATAAGCAGTCAGGATAAGGATAAATTTTATGTAACCTTCTTCAAACCAATTTTAATAAACTAGTAACAACATCAATGAAATTATAAAATTTAACATCCAGGGGTAGTTCAAACTAACATTTAGAATTTGTATACCAGATGAATAAGATAATTACAGAAGCTATTTTGCTGAATCAATAGAAGATTGTAAATCGCAGTTTGGATTATTGATTGCTTATGATGGATATTTGGCTTTAAGCTATTAGATATAAAAAAACTATAAAGGGTGGTTCAAAAATGAATTTCAAAATGTTAACGGGTACGTTGGTAGCTTCATCGCTACTTCTTGCTGCATGCGGAAGGGATCCTACAGAAAATCAGGAAGAAAAGACAACTGAAGAAGCTACAACTGAAGAAGCTACAACTGAAGAAGTCACAACTGAAGAAGTTACAACCGAAGAAGTCACAACTGAAGAAGTCACAACTGAAGAAGTTACAACTGAAGAAGCTACAACTGAAGAAGCTACAACTGAAGAAGTTACAAATAGAGAAACTCAAGAAGGTGCTACAAGAGAACAAGTATCTGCTCTTTCTCAAGCTGAGTCATATTCTGAGATGATGCATATGTCAAAAGCAGGAATTTACGATCAACTTGTATCTGAATACGGTGGACAATTTCCAGCAGAAGCGGCACAGTATGCAGTAGATAACTTAAAGGCAGACTACAAAAAGAATGCACTTGAATCTGCTAAACAATATGCTGAAACTATGAACATGTCGACTAATGCTATTTACGATCAACTTATTTCAGAATACGGCGGACAATTTACTCCTGAAGAAGCACAATACGCAGTAGATAATCTTAAATAAAAAAAGAAGGATATTTTTATATCCTTCTTTTTTACATCATTTTTCAGGAAAGAATGTTTAAATGACCGGTATCAATAAGAAAAAGAGAAATAATTTTATTTTTTGTTGATGACTTTGATATTCCACTCTCACAATCATCAGTTCTTCACACTGTTATTTACTTCAAAAATAAGATATTAAAGGATCAATTGTCTGTTCACAAATTACGACACACTCACGCTACCCTGTTACTTGAAGCCGGAGTACCTATGAAAGTAATCCAGGACAGATTGGGCCATCAGTCTATGCAGATGACAGAGAAGATCTACAGTCATGTTACACCAGCAATGAAGGAAGGAGGAATGGCCGCATTCAATCAGTATATCAAGAATGTTTTTTAACAGTATGAGTCCAAAATGAGTCCATTCTCTCTTTTTTTATATAAATTTTATGATTGGACTCAAATAAAAAAAGTCCTAAAGCCTTTCAGCTCTAGGACTAAATTTATTAATATTGTTTCAGATACTGCTCACGTTCCCACTCTGATACTTGCATTCTGTACATATCCCACTCAATTGTTTTAGAGTTGATGAACTGGCGGTAGATATGTTCGCCTAATGCTTCTTTCATAGTTGAATCGTCTTTCATTGCTTTGATTGCAGTATACAGTGTTGATGGTAAGTCTTCGATACCCACCGCTTCACGTTCTTCGCGGTTCATGTCGTAGATGTTCTGATCAACAGGTGCGGGCACTGCTAACTTGTTCTTGATGCCGTCAAGACCTGCCTGCAGAATCGTTGCAAGTGCCATGTACGGGTTTGCTGCCGGGTCCACTGATCTTACTTCGACACGTGTTGACAGTCCACGTGATGCCGGGATACGGACAAGTGGTGAACGGTTCTGTCCACTCCATGCGACGTAACAAGGTGCTTCGTAACCTGGTACGAGACGTTTGTATGAATTCACCAGCGGGTTACATACTGCTGTGAATCCTCTTGCGTGTTTCACGATACCTGCGATGAAGTGACGTGCATCATCCGACAGTTCCATTTCACCGTTCGGATCGTAGAATGCATTTTCTTTCGGTCCTTTGAATAATGACACGTTGAAGTGCATGCCTGATCCACTTACGCCGAATAATGGTTTTGGCATGAATGTGGCATGAAGGTTATGTTTACGAGCGATTGTCTTGACAACCAGTTTAAATGTCTGAATGTTATCACATGCTGTGACTGCGTCTGCATATTTGAAGTCGATCTCATGCTGCCCAGGTGCGACCTCGTGGTGAGATGCCTCGATATCAAAGCCCATGTCTTCAAGTTCAAGTACGATATCACGACGACAGTTCTCACCTAAGTCTGTAGGTGCTAAGTCGAAGTAGCCTCCGTCATCGTTTAACTCTAAGGTCGGCTCGCCTTTCTGATCTAACTTGAATAAGAAGAATTCTGGTTCAGGTCCCAAGTTGAAGTCTGTGAAGCCCAGTTCTTCCATCTCTTTTAAGACACGTTTTAAGTTAGCACGCGGGTCTCCTGTGAAAGGTGTGCCATCTGGTTTATAGATATCACAGATCAGGCGCGCCACTTTCCCTTTGTCTGAAGTCCACGGGAAAATCACCCATGTATCAAGGTCTGGATATAGCTTCATATCTGATTCTTCGATACGGACAAAACCTTCGATAGATGAACCATCGAACATCATTTCGTTATCAAGCGCTTTTTCAAGCTGGCTGACAGGAATCTCCACGTTTTTGATCGTCCCTAAAATATCAGTGAACTGAAGTCTCAGGAAACGCACATTTTCTTCATTTGCAAAACGGATAATATCTTCTCTCGTAAACTTAGCCATAATAGCCTCCAATATTATTTATAGAATCTTGATAAATCCCCGCGGTTCAGTGGTATTCTGCCGTTCGGATTGAAGATATCCTCATAGAGAGTTTCTCTCAGTTTCTTCTCATCCTTGGACAGATCCTTTGTATCAAGCATCATCTGCTTAATCGCTTTGATGTTGAATCCTTTTTCAAGTAGCAGTCTGATTTCCAGTAAGCGGTCCAGATCATTCATCGAGAATAGACGCTGGTTGCCTTCTGTTCGCTGCGGCGTGACAAGGTCGTGTGTCTCATAATAACGAATCTGTCTTGCTGACAGCTCCGTCAGCTTCATGACCACACTGATCGGAAATACCGGCATCTGTCTTCTTAATCTATCTGACACTGTATCTCCTCCTTGCACACTTAATTTAACATATCTTTTTATAAAAAACAAATCCATGTCAGTTTTCCTGACATGGGTTTATCTGTCTCAGTTATATTGTGAGTATTCCTTTGTCCTGCAGCGCTCTCACAGCTTGTATGATTGCGAGTTTAACGTGTTCATAAGTAAGACCACCCTGGACATATGCTTCGTAGGGCGCACGTAAGGGACCGTCTGCTGTCAGTTCGATAGAAGCACCTTGAATAAAAGTACCGGCTGCCATTATGACATCATCCTCGTAACCAGGCATATATGCCGGCATGGGCGCAAACTGAGAGTTGATTGGACTGGCACTCTGAATCGCCTGACAGAAGGTGATCATTTTCTCTGCATCGTTGAATGTCACGGACTGGATCAGATCCGTTCTGTTATCATTGTATTTCGGGCTGGTCTCCATGCCCAGTTCTTCCAGAATTGCAGCTGTGAAGACAGCGCCCTTCAGACTCTGGCTGACGACATGCGGCGCCAGGAAGAATCCCTGGTACATTTCGTGCAGACTGTAGAGTGAGGCGCCCGCTTCCTTACCGATACCTGGTGCTGTCAGTCGGTAGCCGATGCGTTCAATCAGCTCTTTCTTTCCTGCGATATAACCACCGATTTTACACAGACCGCCGCCCGGATTCTTGATGAGAGAACCCGCAATCAAGTCTGCCCCTATTTCAATCGGCTCACGCTCCTCGACAAACTCGCCGTAGCAGTTATCGACAAAGATAATCTTATCTGGATGCATGGTTCTTATCACTTTAATGGCTGCTTCTATTTGAGCGATAGTAAGAGAGGGTCTGGAGGCATAACCTTTAGAGCGCTGAATAGCGATCACTTTCGTCTTAACTGATAGGGCAGCCAGCACGGACTCAATATCTATTTCACCCTCTTTAAGGGGGACAGTATTATAGGTGACGCCATTTTCAATCAGTGAACCGATACCAGTGCCGTTGACTCCGATGACTTCAAGCAAAGTGTCATAGGGTTCCCCTGTGATATACAGCAGTTCATCTCCATGCTTAAGGTTGCTGGCCAGCGCCAGAGTGATGGCATGTGTGCCGGAGATCACCTGTGGCCGGACGATAGCATCCTCTGCCTTGAACACACGCGCATACAGGGCCTCCAGCTGATCACGGCCTGTATCATCATAGCCGTAACCGAATGTGCCGATCAGGTCACTTTCTGCAATATGCTGCCCTTGAAATGCGGCCAGCACCTTCTCCTGATTCTTCAGTGCCCTCTCCTCTATGGCAGCATGAACCGGTCTTACTTTCTTATCAATTCTTTCAATTAAATCATTCATCGGATTTTTCTCTCTTTTCTGTCATACGGTTGACAATGCTACTCTCCTCACGGGCATACCCTTTAATATCGTAGAGCTCTGTCTCTTCGTTGAATATGATTGTATCAACCAGCGTCTCATTTTTCAGCTGGCTGATCCTCTTTCCACCATCGGCCGCAACCGTCATCTCGTACGGAACCAGCAATGTTCTGATGAACTCGCTGAGGGCATTCTTGACAATCGCGACGTCAGCAGGGTTTCTTGCTGAAACGTAACGTGTATCAAACGTATCCTCAGCGTAATCCTCAGTGATTAAATCCCGTTTGTTCAGCAGAGTCAGAACAGGGATATCGCCCATATCAAGTGACTGGAGCAGTTCGTTGACGGTTGTAATATGACCTTTGTAGTTCGGATGGCTGCGGTCGACGACATGAATCAGCACATCTGCATATTTCGCTTCTTCTAGTGTTGAGCTGAAGGCTTCGACTAGATGCGTCGGCAGATGCTGAATAAAGCCCACTGTATCTGACAGCAGCACCTGGAACCCTTCATTGATGGACAGCATCTTGGATTTCGGATCCAGCGTCGCGAACAGTATATTCTCCTCGAAAGTCTCACTGTCTGTCAGCTGATTGAACCAGGATGATTTCCCCGCATTCGTATAACCGACAAATGCGACCTGGAAGACTTCATTTTTCTTTCTGTTCTCTCTGTAGCGTGCCCGATGTTTCTTGATTTCCTCCAGCTGGACTTTGATATCGTGGATACGTGAGCGGATATGACGGCGGTTCGTCTCAAGCTTTGTCTCACCGGGGCCTCTCGTACCGATACCGCCCCCGAGTCGTGACAGGCTGACACCATGCCCCGAGAGTCGTGGCAGCAGGTATTCGTTCTGAGCGAGCTCCACTTGCAGCTGACCTTCACGCGAGCGGGCACGCTGTGCGAATATATCCAGTATCAGCTGTGTGCGGTCAATGACTTTGACACCGAATATTTCTGCCAGATGCTTCGACTGACTTGTCGACAGTTCGTCACTGACAATGATGACATCAAACTCGATATCCTCTCTTTCCCTCAGCTCCTCTATTTCTTCGATCCGGCCTTTGCCGAGATAAGTTGCTGAGTCTGCCCGGTCGCGCTGCTGGACGAACTGTCCGACCACTTCAAGTCCTGCTGTCTCACATAATGATCTTGTTTCACTGAGCGACTCCTTGAATTCAAAGTCGTCACCTGTTTTTAGCTGAACACCGAGTATGATGACGCGTTCCTGTTTTTTCTCCGTATCGTTCATTTTTGCGCTGATCAATATAACACCTCACTTAACCTTCAGTCATTCGACTGATGATAGAATCTACTATTTCTTCAGTTGACTGTTCATTTGTATCATACCAGTGCAGCTCAAGCTGATTTCTGAACCACGTCAGCTGCCTTTTGGCGAAGCGTCTGGAATTCTGCTTGAGTTTGTCTGTTGCCGTTTCAAGGGTCGTCTTGCCGTCCAGATAGGTGAGAAGCTCTTTATAGCCGATCGCAGTCATACTCCGCGCATCACCATAGCCGGCAGCCTGCAGCCGACGTACTTCTTCTATCAGGCCCGCTTCAATCATCATATCCACTCGCATATTGATGCGGTCATAGAGCAGCGCCCGTTCCATATTCAGACCGACCAGTATGACGTCATATCGTTCTGAAAGAATAGGACTTTTCTTCTGCTCTGTTATCGAAGTCTTATGTATATGGTAATAGACCAGTGCCCGCAGCACCCGCTGCTGGTTGTTGGGGTGGATAGTGCCTGCAGCCTGCGGGTCCAGGTCTTCCAGCAAAGTATAGCGGTCTTCAGGTGAAAGTTGACTGAACATCTCCTCGAACTGTCTGGCCGTCTCCTGGTCTTCGTCTGAGAAGCCGTAATCATAGATGACGGACTGCACGTAGAGACCCGTCCCGCCGACAATCATCGGAACATGCCCTCTGCCATGAATTTCTGCTATCAGGTCTTCAGCCATAGTCTTGAACTGCGCCGCTGAATAGGGTTCATCAGGCGCCAGTATATCAATTAGATGATGCGGTACGCCGTCCATTTCATCGGCTGTGATCTTAGCGGAACCGATATCCATCCCTTCGTAGACCTGGATGGCGTCTCCGCTGATCACTTCACCCTTGATTCTTTTTGCGAGTTCTATACTGAGAGCCGTCTTACCGACTGCTGTCGGTCCAACAATCACGACTAGCGGAATCCTAGTCATGCTGCACCTGCTGCATCCAGACTGCGATGCGATGCAGGACTTCCGTCTGGTTCCTTTCAAATAGAACTTCATGTCTGGCGTGACTGTAGAGCTGGACAGTGACATGATGCATACCATTCTGCTTATAGAGGTTCCCGAGCTTCTCTATTCCCTTACCGAAGTTTGAGAAGGCGTCATCTTTTCCAGACACCAGAAGAACAGGCATGGTACGTCGCATTTTCTTTAATTCTCTTTTACGCTGTGACTTTTTCATCGATCTCAGTATTTCTCTATAGGCATTCAAAGACATATTGAAACCGGTAAGCGGGTCTGCGACAAATGATTGCACATTCTCAGGATTTGCGCTCAGCCAGTCGCTGTCTGTGGTCAGAGGTCTGAACTTTTTGTTGAACGTTTTAATGGTCAGCTCATTCGCGAATTCACTTCTTGATTCCTTACCTTTCACTGCTATCATCGCATTCAGCAGACTAAGTGCCACCTGGGCCCTGTTATCAAAGAAGCTGGTGCCCACCATTATCAGGGCACTGAACTCATCCGGATAGGTGAGCACATACTGCCTTGAAATAACTGAGCCCATTGAATGTCCTATCAGAATAACAGGTTTATCCTGCACTTTGAAAGACTGCAGAATCTCCTCAGAATGCTGGACCAGCTGGTTTATACTTTCGAAATGCCCTCTTGCATCCTCCTCTACCAGTCCTCCGTGACCCAAATGGTTATGCATGATGACTTTATAGCCTAGAGCCTTAAAGTACTGCCCGATATCCTGATAGCGGTCGGTATGCTCACTCATGCCATGCAGAAACTGCAGTGTTCCAATGGGTTCTTCCGGACTGAAGACCGTGACTTCAGTCTGATTATTATCGGCTAATGTTACTGAAAATTTCTCCATATTCCACACTCCTCAAGCTCATTATACTATAATTATTTACAAACTACATTTACATAAAAAAAGAGGCCGCAGCCTCTTCATCGTTATTCCATTGAAACCTGTACGGAAGGTGTCGTTGCTTCCTTGATCAGTTGTTCAAGTTCCTGGCGGTATTCTTCTTTCTGACGGTCACTATAGTGGAGCAGTTCTGCCATCGCCTCAATGACCCCTTCTTTGTATTCATTCACAAAATCAATATCAAAGTAAAGTGCGCCCGTACGTCTGACAAAGAAGTCTGATGGTTTAAGCACCATCTCGTGCTGAATGCCATAGACGAGTTTTGTATAGACACTGAGCGGCAGTTCGTTCACCTTATTATCAACTTGCGCATGGGCGATATTGAAAAGAACTGGCGCATTTGAACCGTATTTATCAATCATTTCTTCCATCTCAGTGCGTGTCAGCCCGATTTCAGGCAGTGACTGCAGCAACTCAGCTTTGTAACAGTCGAAGCCTTGAGAGCCTCCGACATCGCCGCCTGAAATAGGCGTGTGTTTAGTACGGCAAGATGCGAACTTCATGCCATATTCCTCTTTCAGTCGTGCAGCGACACGGTCTACAATTTCTTCTGCCATATGACGGTAACCGGTCAGTTTACCGCCTGCGATGGTCAGTAGCCCTGATTTACCTTCCCAGATTTCATCTTTACGTGAAATCTCAGACGGGTCCTTACCCTCTTCAAGAATCAGCGGTCTGATACCTGCCCATGTCGATTCAATATCTTGATCCGTTACATTAACTGTCGGGAACATATAATTGACAGCATCCACAATATAATCACGGTCTTCCTGTGTGACTTTCGGATGTGCCTTGTCCTGGTTATAGAAGGTATCAGTTGTCCCTACGTAAGTCTTGCCATCACGTGGAATCGCAAATATCATCCGTCTGTCACTCTCTGTGTCAAAGTAGACAGCCTGTTTAAGCGGAAATACACACTGGTCAAAGACTAAATGAATCCCTTTTGTCAGTCGTAGCTGCTTGTTGTTTTTTGTGTAGTCATCTTCACGTACTGCATCAACCCAAGGCCCAGATGCGTTGACCACTTTTTTGCCGAGCACTTCAAACTGCTCTCCTGTGATCATATCCTCTGCATTGATACCAATGACTTTATTCTTGCGGTTGTAGACAAAGCCGGTTGATTTCGTGTAGTTCAGAACATCTGCACCCATTTCAACGGCACGTTTCATCACTTCAATCGTCATACGCGCATCATCTGTACGATATTCCACATAATAGCCGCCGCCTTTTAAGCCGTCGCGCTTAACAAGCGGTTCACGCTTCAGCGTTTCTTTGCGGCTGAGCATTTTACGTGTTTCCTCTTTTTTAACATCAGCCAGAAAATCATAGACTTTCAGTGCGATAGACGTGGTCACAGGTCCGAAAGTACCCCCTTTATGCATGGGCAGCAGCATAAATTCAGGCGTTGTTACATGTGGACCGTTTTCATAGACAATGGCACGTTCTTTGCCGGTCTCTGCCACAACACCGATCTGCAGCTGCTTCAGATAACGCAGTCCCCCGTGAACCAGTTTAGTCGAACGGGAGCTTGTTCCTGCTGCGAAATCCTGCATCTCCACTAACGCTACCTTCATACCACGCTGCGTCGCGTCAAGTGCGATACCTGCACCTGTAATACCCCCACCGATAACCACTACATCATATTCATTCAGTTTCATCTGGCTCTTCACTTGCTCACGATAAAGATTTGAAAATGTCATCATTATTTCCTCCTGTTTAAAAAAATAGAGACTTCGCCTACATTGCTGTATTCAAAGTCTCTTATCTCTTATCATTATTAACTTGATATTATTATACCACTATCATTTCATCTTAACCTTGTTTCTGCTCATTTTTTCCTTTTGAACACCTGGGTCGCTTTGACAGCTGTCTGCCAGCCTTCATAGAGTCCTTCACGTTCTTCCGCCTGCATCTCCGGACAGAACTCTTTTTCAAGTTTCCAGCGGTTACGGATCTCATCTTTAGATGACCAGAAACCGACTGCAAGCCCAGCAAGGTAGGCAGCACCTAGTGCTGTGGTTTCATTGACTTCAGGACGCTGCACGGGCACGTTCAGAATATCCGACTGGAACTGCATGAGGAAGTTGTTCTTGACTGCCCCTCCGTCTACACGGAGTGTCTGCAGCTCAATACCTGAGTCCTTCTCCATCGCATCAAGCACATCACGTGTCTGATAAGCAAGCGATTCAAGCGTTGCACGGATAAAATGCTCTTTCTCAGTTCCTCGCGTAAGACCGAAGACCGCACCGCGTGCCTCTGAATCCCAGTAAGGTGTCCCCAGACCGACAAATGCAGGAACGATATAAACACCTTCAGTTGAAGTGACACGATTGGCATAATTCTCTGATTCAGGCGCCTGTCTGATCATCTGCATGCCGTCACGCAGCCACTGAATCGCACTTCCTGCGACAAATATGGAGCCTTCCAGGGCATAGTTGACTTTTCCGTCCAGCCCGTATGCAAGCGTTGTCAGTAGACCACTTTCTGATTTGACCGCTTTTTCACCTGTGTTCATCAGCATAAAGCAGCCCGTGCCGTAAGTGTTCTTCGCTTCACCCTCTTCAAAGCAGGCCTGACCGAACAGTGCCGCCTGCTGGTCACCCGCGATACCGGCAATCGGAATCTGCTGACCGAAGAAATGATGGCCGACTGTCTCGCCGTAGATCTCACTCGAAGGTTTAACTTCCGGCAGCATTGAAGCAGGTACCGTCAGATAGTCAAGCAGCTGATCATCCCATTGAAGGTCATGAATATTGTACATCAGTGTACGACTGGCATTTGAATAGTCTGTCACATGGGCTGCGCCGCCTGTCAGTTTCCAGACAAGCCAGGTATCAATCGTACCGAATAACAGATCACCGTTTTCCGCCTTTTCACGTGCACCCTTGACATTGTCCAGAATCCACTTGACTTTCGTACCGGAGAAGTAGGGATCCAGTAATAAGCCGGTTTTATCTCTGAACTCTTGCTCAAGATCGCGTGATTTCAGTTCATCACAGATTTCCTGTGTCTGACGTGACTGCCAGACAATCGCATTATAGATCGGGCGCTCAGTCGTCTTATCCCAGACAACTGCCGTCTCACGCTGATTGGTGATACCGATTCCTGCAATCTGACTCGGTTTGATATCCGTCTGTACGAGTACGTCAGACATGGTGGAGAGAACAGTCTGCCAGATTTCATTGGCATTGTGTTCCACCCAGCCACTTTTAGGGAAATACTGCTTGAATTCACGCTGTGCTGTTCCGACTACCTTGCCCTCTTTACTGAAAATCATAGAGCGGGTACTTGTCGTCCCCTGGTCGATTGATAATATATATTTTTCCATCTTCAAAACTCCCATCTACATTAATTTTGCTTCTTTACCTTTTAAAATTGTTTTATTCATGATGAATCCGAGGATAAGTGTCAGGACTGTCACCAGAATTGAGAGCCAGCCGATCATCTCGATTTCGCCTTTAAATAACAGGTGATAAAGTGTCGCACCAAGCATACCGCCTGCAATCGGACCAAGGACCGGTACGATGGCATAGGCCCAGTTGGAAGGTCCTTTGCCTGGAATCGGCAGAATCGTATGTGCCAGACGGGGGCCAAGGTCACGGGCAGGATTAATCGCATAGCCCGTCGTCCCCCCTAAGCTGACACCGATCGCAATAATAAGCGCACCGACAATCAGTGGGTTAAGGCCTTCTGTAAATTTATTGGCACCGATGAACAGTAAGCCCATCACAAGAATCGTTGTACCGATGATCTCAGAAGTGAAGTTTGCCATATAGTTAGGATAAGCGGGTCCCGTACTGAAGACACCGAGTTTAGTGCCCGGGTCAGTTTCCGCCTTGAAGTGCGGCATGAAATGCAACCACGTAATCAATGCACCAAGCATGGCACCCAACATCTGAGCCAGGATGTACATCGGCACTTTACTCCACGGAAACGCGCCATCAACTGCGAGACCGATTGATACGGCCGGATTCAGATGGGCCCCCGTAATACTGCCGACAGCATAGACACCCATGACCACTGCAAGACCCCAGCCGAGCGCAATCACCATCCAGCCGCCGTCTTTGGCATAGGACCCTCTTAAATTTACATTGGCACACACACCTGCACCAAAAAGGATGAGAATCGCCGTTCCGACTAATTCTGCTAAAAATTCACTCATCATATCGCTCCCCTTTAAAATTCAGTCAATAATAAGACGAAGAGACCCTGTGCTAAATCTATAGATTTACGTCAGGGTCTCTTGTCTCGATTGAATATTAACTTGTATTTTATATTAACCAACCATGAAACCGCTGTCAATCATTTGGTTCATATTTCTGCCACAGTTCACGTCTGCTCGTCGTGACTTTATAAGCACCGTCAGCATGCGCACGCGCCACTTCTTCCTCAGTCTCAATCAGTCCGCCGGCGATAATTGCCTTACCTGTCTTGTCCTTCACTTCTTTGATTACTTTTGAAGCGATACCAGGCAGCACTTCTACATAATCCGCTTCAGACTGCTCAATAATGGAGATGCTGCGAGCAAGTGCACTTGAGTCAATAATAAACACACGGATAATAGTCTTGACGCCTAACTGCTTTGCTTTTCTGATTGTCTTCACCTTCGTCGAGATAATACCGAAAGGCTTATATTTCTGAATGATATATTCCACCGCTGCATCTTCGCCTGACAGACCTTTGATCAGATCGATATGAATGAAGACTTCCTTTGATTTCAGCAAGTCAAGTATATGGCCCAGATGACCAATATGGGTATCTAGAATAACGCACTGCTTATAGTGCGAGCGGCTTAGTTTCTCTACATCCTTAAAATCTCTGATTGCTGGTAAAATCATCTACATCACCCGCTTAAACATTTTTTCCAGTTCATAAGTTGTATATTTAATCGTAATCGGCCGGCCGTGCGGACATGTGAAAGGCTCACTCGTATAAGCCAGGTCCTCCAGAAGGCGGCTCATGTCTTCTTTTCTTAAAAAATGATTGGCTTTGATTGATTTCTTGCAGCTCATCATAATAGCTGTATCCTCTCTGAACTTGTTCAGATCAACTTGCTGATGACGGAGACAATACTCAATGATGTCTTTAAGGGTCTCATCCGCTTCCGCCGGAAACCATGTCGGTACCGCCTGAACCAGATAATCAGCACCACCGAAGTTCTCCAGTTCCAGACCTATCTCAGCCAGTTCAGAGCGATGTTTCTCGATACGCAGTGCCTCATCCTTTGTAAAATGAAGTGTAATCGGTACAAGAAGCGGCTGGACCTGATGATCGACATTGCCGATTCTCTCGCGGAAATACTCATATTTGATCCGCTCCTGAGCCGCATGCTGATCAATCATATACATGCCTTCCTCATTCTGCGCGATGATATAGGTGCCGTGAACCTGGCCGACGACCTCCATAAAAGGCAGCTTTCGTTCTTTGGCATGCGGCACTCTATGCTCAGAGACAGCTTCATGCGGCAACTTGTCATTCACGGGTTTTTCCGGAAATGCAGCAGCTGCTTCCTGAACGACCAGTTTCTTTTCTTCTTGTGGTAGGATCGTCTCTGGAACCCGTTCATTAACAGGCGCCCGCTCGTCGTCAACCGTATTTTCCGCTTCCTGGATAACAGGTCGTGTCTGCTCGTAATTAAAGCGCTGCTGCTCGAACTTCTCCAGCACTTTATTCTTCTTAGGTGCCGTCATTTCCGGAATCAGGTTTTCTCCGAGCAGAGCATCTCTGATCAGACGGGTGATCAATGTCATCAGCTCCGGCTCCTTGGACAATCTGACTTCCTGCTTCGTCGGATGGACATTGACATCCACAAGCCCCGGGTCCATCGTGATATCAATTGCAACAACAGGATAACGGCCGATCGGCAGGAGGGTATGATAGCCGGCAAGTATCGCCTTGGTCAGCACAAAGTTTCTGATGTACCGGCCGTTGATGAAGAGAGACATATAATGGCGATTCGCTCTTGTATGTTCAGGACGCGCGATTCGACCTGTCACCCGGTAATCGCCTGTCTCACCCTTAATTTCGACTAGATCTCTTGCAATTGTCATCCCGTAGACCTGTGCCATCACTTCATTCAGCTTGCCATTGCCGGAGGTCTGCAGCAGAATTCTGTCATCAGCCATCAGCTTGAAACGTATATCTGTATGACTCATCGCAAAACGGTTCATGATATCCGTGATTTTACCGAGTTCAGTATGCAGACTTTTGACGTATTTCAACCGGGCGGGCGTATTATAGAACAAGTCCTCCACTATAATTTCCGTTCCTTGTTTCGCTCTCGTCAGTGTCTGTTCAACTAATCTGCTGTTCTCAACTTTAACAAGATGTCCGACCTCATTATCAGCACATGTCTTCAATGTGACACGACTGACAGAAGTGATACTGGCCAGCGCCTCTCCTCTGAAGCCAAGTGTCCGGATATGAAAGAGGTCGTGGTTGCTATGAATCTTGCTGGTCGCATGCCGGCCGAATGCGAGCGGTATATCTTCTTCCAGTATCCCGCTGCCATTGTCCGTTACCGCTATACTCTGCAGCCCCGCTTCCTTCACTTTAACTGTTACCACGGAGGCGCCGGCATCAATCGCATTCTCAACGAGTTCCTTCACCACAGATGCAGGTCTTTCAACCACTTCTCCTGCCGCTATCTTATTGGCCAGCTGAATATCAAGTTCCTGTATATTTCCCATTTATTCCACCTACTTTAATTGATCCTGGAGTTCCTGCAGTTTGAGGAGTGCCTCGATGGGTGTCATTCTGGCTATATCGAGCTGCTTTATCGTCTCTTCTATACCGCTATCAAATAAGTTGAAAGTGAGCTGTGGTGCTTCTGTTTGATCAAGACCTGCTGACTGCAGCGTATCCTGCCTGTCATTTTCACTATTTTCTTCGAACTGCTTCAATATCGTATTGGCCCGGTCAATGACCTCGAGAGGCAGATCAGCAAGTTGCGCGACATGGATACCGTAGCTGTTTTCTACTGCGCCTGGCATCACTTTATGGAGAAAAATCAGTTCGCCTTTATATTCCTTCGCTGCGACATGAATATTTTCAAGACCTGATAACGTCTCCTCAAGCTGAACAAGTTCATGGTAGTGAGTCGAGAACAATGTCTTCGCCTTAATATGGTCATGCACATATTCAATCATGGCCTGCGCAAGACTCAGACCATCATAAGTCGACGTACCACGGCCGATCTCATCGAATATAATCAGGCTGTCTGCTGTTGCATTCTTCAGTGCATTACGCGCTTCCAGCATCTCCACCATAAAGGTGCTCTGACCTGATACAAGATCATCCGCCGCTCCGATGCGGGTAAAGATCTGATCAAATAACGGCAGTTCAGCGGATGAACACGGTACATAAGAACCCATCTGCGCCATAATACTGATGAGGGCCACCTGACGCATATACGTACTTTTACCCGACATATTAGGACCCGTGATCAGATCGATGTACTGATCATCATCCAGAGTGCAGTCATTCGGTACATATTCCTCCTTGGACATCACTTTCTCAACGACCGGATGTCTAGAATCGACTAATGACAGTTTACGCTCATTAAAGACAGGTCTTACATAATCATTTTTCATGGCGACCTGGCTGAAGTTCTGCAGACAGTCGAGTTCCGCCAGGCGACGTGCAATTTTCTTGAGGTCCATCGTATAGGCCTTCACCTGTTCACGCAGATCAAGGAACAGCTCATATTCAAGGTCAACCAGTTTCTCCTCAGCACCCAGTATAAGCGCCTCTTTTTCCTTTAAGTCCTCGGTGATATAACGCTCTGCATTCGTTAAAGTCTGCTTGCGTGTATAGCCATAGTGTTCGGCATCAAACTGATGTAGATTTGCCTTTGAAATCTCAATATAATAGCCGAACACCTTATTGAAAGCCACTTTAAGTGAGCGGATGCCTGTGCGTTCACGCTCGGTCTGCTGCATCTCACTCAGCCACTGCTTACCATTTTTAGCTGCCTCACGGTATTCGTCAAGTGTCTGATGGTAGCCTGTCTTGAACAGTCCGCCTTCCTTGATGGATATCGGTGCTTCTTCTTCGAGTCCCTGCAATAAGTCTGCAAGCCCTGACACTGCTTCAGCAGGAATGTCCGGCATCTTCATCTCATTGAGAATGTGATTGATGGCAGGCAGCTGTTCAATCGAATATTTCAGCTGAACCAGGTCTTTGGCGTTTGCGTTGCCGAAGCTGACCCTGCCGACCAGCCGCTCGATATCGTAGACTTCTGCCAGACGTTCTCTCAGCGATTCACGCTCAAAGAAATGGTCATTCAGCAGGGCCACCTGTTCATGCCGGCGGTTGATATCCCCTTTCTTGATGAGCGGACGTTCAATCCATTCTTTCTGCAGCCGGTGACCCATCGGTGTCTTCGTTTCATTGAAGATGGAGAGCAGCGTGCCTTTTTTGGTTTTAAGACGAATGCTTTCAGTCAGCTCCAGATTCCGCTTCGCATACATATCAAGTCTCATATAATCGACTGCATGGTAATAGCGTGCATTATCGATGTGGGTCAGGTCACGCATCTGTGTCGTTGTGACATAATCGAACAGCAGCTGCACTGATTGTCTGGAAGCAGCGGGCAGGTCCGCCGCTTGACTTGGCATGACGTCAGCTGATGCATTGTGTATAGAGATGACACTGGTAATCTGATTGATACGTTCGTTTAAAGTTTTATCCAGTGATTCATTCACAATGATTTCACTCGGTTTGATGCTTGCCAGTTCATTGAACAGAATTTCTTCTGTACACTGTGTGACTTTCAGCTCACCTGTTGAAATATCTGCGTAGGCAATATGAAACTCTCTGTCACGAGTAATGGCCATCAGGTAATTGCTGGAGGATTCATCCAGAGAACCATCCATTACAGTACCGGGTGTGATGATCTGGATGACCTCACGTTTGACCATCCCTTTTACTTCCCGTGGGTTTTCCATCTGCTCACAGATTGCAACTTTATAACCTTTATCAACCAGCTTCTCAATATAGCCTTTCGCCGAATGATAAGGCACACCGCACATAGGTATCGGATTCTTTTTATCCCGCCTTGTCAGTGTGATCTCCAGTTCACGTGCTGCCGTGACAGCATCATCGTAGAACATCTCATAGAAATCGCCGAGCCTGAAGAACAGAATGCAGTCTTCATGCTGGGCTTTTATTTCCAGGTATTGAGCCATCATCGGAGTCGGTTTCATAACATCAGTCCTTTTATATCCATAGATTTCGTTTGTTGAGCGCAATGAGCAGCCGATAGGCAATCCTACTGCCTACTGCTGTACTTACCAGAAAAAGCGGTGCAATGACGTAGAACTTGCTGACATTTTCAAAATTTATCGGCCTTTCGATAAAAAAAGCCGATTCACAAAAGAACCGACTTCATTGTTATTCGTTGCCGCAGCCCGGTGCACCATGGGCTACCTGTGCACCCGTCTCACCTTTTAGGACATCACCGCCTGTTGAGACGATGATTTCATCTGTCACGGTCTGACTGATGGCATGTGAAACCATCTGAAGGAGTGAATTCACTTCTCCCTGTGCTTCCTTGAACTGATCCACTAAGGGCATCTCATCCAGTTCCGCTTCTACCTTTGCGATCTTCTCTTCCGTCATCGCAAGTGCTTTTTCCTTGCCGTACTGTTCAAAGTTAACCGCCTGTTTCTGCAGTGACTTCAGTGAAGCCATTTTTTCACGTACTGTCTGATTCTCATGAATCTGTGCTTCGGCACGCTTGAAGAAATCCACTGCATCTGTTTCTGCCATCATGCGGCCTAGTTCCTTTGCGTGTTCTAAAATCTGGTCATTTGTGTACATTAATTTGCCACTCCTACTTGATCTATGATTGCGATGAACTCTCCGTTCATTGAATAGCGCATCGTCTCTGTTACTTTCACTCTTACAAACTGTCCAATTGCCTCAGCAGGTGCTCTGAAGTTGACCAGTTTATTCTTATCGGTATAACCTGCAAGGATTTCCTCATTTTTCTTGGAAGGCCCCTCACACAATACAACAACTTCCTGCCCGAGATATCGGGCAAGGGCACGTTCACTATGCTGTTCTACTACTTTATTCAGTCGCTGCAGACGGTCTTTCTTATCACGCATCGGCACATTATCCTTCATCTTAGCAGCAGGTGTCCCTTCACGCGGTGAATACAGGTAAGTATAGGCAAGTTCGAATCCTACTTGCTTATACAGGTCAATTGTATCTAAAAACTGCTCTTCTGTCTCATTCGGATAACCGACGATAATATCTGTCGTGAGCGCTACCTCAGGCATCTGTGCACGGATCTTCCGAACGAGTTCAAGATAGCTTTCCCGTGTATATTTACGACCCATGATTTTCAGCACTTCATTGTTGCCGGACTGTACAGGCAGATGAATATGCGGTGCGATATTACCGCCACGCGCGAGCACTTCAATCAGCCGGTCATCGAAGTCCCACGGATGGCTCGTTGTAAAACGGACACGCGGAATATCAATCTTCTGAATATCAGCCATCAGATCGCCGAGACCGTAACTGATGCCGAGATCCTTGCCGTACGCATTGACATTCTGTCCCAGGAGACAGATTTCCTTGTAGCCGCGTCTTGCAAGGTCACGCACTTCACTGATGATCTCTTCCGGCATGCGGCTGCGTTCCTTACCGCGTGTGAAAGGGACGATGCAGTACGTGCAGAACTTATCACAGCCATACATGATATTGACCCAGGCCTTTGTTTCACCCAGTCGTGACTTCGGCAGATTCTCGATGACATCGCCTTCCTTGGACCAGACTTCAACCACCATTGCTTTTGACATATAGGCTTCTTCCAGGATGGCTGGCAGCCGGTGGATATTATGTGTACCGAAAATCATATCGACGTTCTGATAGGATTTCAGGATTTTGTTCACCACTGATTCTTCCTGACTCATACAGCCGCAGACCCCGATCAGGACATCCGGTTTCTCAAGTTTCAGATGTTTCAGGTTACCGATCTCACTGAACACTTTATTCTCAGCATTCTCACGGATGGCACAGGTATTCAGCAGAATCACGTCCGCCGTATTGACATCATTCGTCGCTTCATAACCGAGCGCTTCCAGGATACCTGCCATCACTTCTGTATCGTGTTCATTCATCTGACACCCATATGTACGGATATAATAGTGACGTCCTTGACCAAGACCCTGATATTTGTCCTCTATTTTAAAGTCATGATGATAGCTGACTTCTTCTTTACCACGTTTTTTAGCGTCTTTTAAGCTCGGTGCCTGGTAGACATGCTCAAAATATTTGCTGTAATCCTTTTCAGGCTGCTTCTCAGTCCGTGCCTGAGACCCTAGGATTCTGCCTTCTTCATTCATTCAGAAAACCCTCTCTGCTCATTAATCATCTATTTAGTATATTACTTATAGTCCGGATTTTCAAAGGTTTTATCAATCGAGAAGTTCATCAAAATCACCGTCTGACGAGTGAACCATCTGACTATAGAGACCGTTCTGTTCAAGGAGTTCCTGCTGATAACCCTGTTCAATGACCTCCCCTTGTGCGAGCACAACGACTTTATCGGTCTTCTTGACGGTATTCAGCCGGTGCGCGATTACGATGCTTGTCCGTCCTACCATCAGGCGGTCAATCGCCTCCTGCAGTTTCATCTCGGTCACTGTATCGATCGAACTGGTGGCCTCATCCAGCAAGAGGATCGCTGGATCCTGCACGAGGGCTCGTGCGATGGATAAGAGCTGCTTTTCGCCTTGAGATAGATGCGACTCCTCACCGGAGATCACAGTATCATAACCTTTTTCAAGCCGCATGATGAAGTCGTGCGCATTCGCATCTTGAGCCGCCTGTAAAACCTGTTCATCACTGGCCTCGTGGTTACCATACCTGATATTATCCCGCAACGTGCCATCGAAGAGTATCGGATCCTGCAGAACATAGGCAATCTGTCGTCTAAGTGTCTTTCTCGGCAGATTTCTGACAGAAACGCCGTCAATAAGAATATCACCGCCGCTGATATCATAGAAGCGGTTGAGGAGCTGAATAATCGTCGTTTTACCTGCGCCGGTTGCGCCGACCAGCGCCAGTGATTCTCCGGCGGCAAGCTCAAACGATACATGATTGATGACATTCTTCTGCTGCTGCTCGTTGTATTTGAAGGTCACATCATCAAAATGAATATCGCCTCTGATCTTCATCGCTGCAAAATCATTCATGCTATCGGGTTCCTCTTCCTCATCAATGACCGCAAATACCCGCTCCGCCCCAGCAAGAGCGGATAGCACTTCATTGAACTGGTTCGCCAGATCCGAGAGCGGTCTCGTGAACTGTCTGGCATATTCTGCGAAGATCACAATCGTCCCGACAGTCACACTCTGACCGCTTAGCGCGAGCATACCACCTATACCGATAACAATCGCAAAGGAAATGTTGTTCAGCGTGTTCATCACTTTTGGAATACCGCCCGAATAGCTGATGGCCCAGAAGCCTCGTTCTCTGACCCTGCGATTCTTCTCTTCAAAGCCTTTGATGACCTCTTCTTCCTGTGAGAATACTTTGACGACGGACTGCCCTGAAACAATTTCTTCAATATAGGCGTTCATATCGCCTAGAGCCTGCTGTCTCATCTTATAGAGCGGGCCAGTCCGGTTTGTAATCCAGCGCGTGGCGAAGAACATGACCGGTATGATGGTCATGGTCAGCAGCGTCAGCAGCGGGCTGAGTATCAGCATCACAATCACGGTACCGGTCAACGTCACTATACTGGACGTGAACTGGATAAATGAGGAGTTCAGGACTTTTGAGATATTCTCAACATCATTGGTCATCCGGCTCATGATATCACCATGCTGACGTTCATCGAAGAACCGGATCGGCAGCTGCTGCATATGGCTGAAAAGCTGCATGCGCAGCTTATAGACTGTTTCCTGTGCGATATCGACCATCAGATAGGCAGCCGCATAGGAGAGTACAGATAATGTGACGAAAATACCGATCAGAAAACCTAACTTCTGCGGTAAAGAACGAAATTCCTTCGTCATGATGTTATGGTCTATAATATGACCGATCAGATAAGGACCGACCAGGCTGAGGAGTGATGTCATGACGACAAGTGCTATAACAAGGAGTAACAGCCATTTGCGATGTTCCATCAGCTGCCAGATTCGTCTCACTGAATAGGACCAGTTATCTGCACGTTTCTTATCATGTTTGCGACCGATATCCTCTTTCTTTAAGACAGGTTCATGTGAAAAGACGTCTCTAAGCATGCGCTTCCTCCTGACTTGCTGCAATATCACGGTACAGCTGACTTGTTGCCAGCAGCTCAGCATGTGTACCGAGTCCGACTATCCTGCCTGCTTCAAGCAGGAGAATCTGATCAGCTGACTTTGCAGTATGTATTTTCTGAGTGACGATAATACGGGTCATATCCAGTTCCTTGAGTGAGTCAAAGAGTCTGTTTTCAGTATTGATATCAAGAGCGGACGTACTGTCATCAAGAATCAGGATACCCGGTTTCTTGATCAATGCCCGCGCTATAGCAAGACGCTGTTTCTGGCCACCTGAAAGATTGACACCCTGCTGACCGACCCGGGTGTTATAGTCATCGTCAAAGTTCATGATGGAGTCATGAATCTGTGCAATCTGAGCGGCATCAAATACTTCTTCAGCGCCTGCCTCGTTATCACCCCAGCGCACATTCTCTATAATGGAGCCGGTGAATAATGTCGTCTTCTGCGGGACATAGCCGATAAACTCCCGCAGTGTCTTCAGGTCCCAGTCCTTGATATCCTCACCATTGACGAGTATCTGACCCGCTGTCGCCTCGTACATCCGCGGGATCAGGGAGAGCAGGGCCGATTTACCCGATCCTGTCTGTCCCATAATGACAAACTTGTCGCCGCTGTTCACTTTAAAGGAGATATTTTGCAGTGCGTCGTCCTGACCGGTCGGATATTTGAACGAGACATCGATAAATTCTACGGTGTTCGACTCCGGCACTCCGGTCGTCTCTTCTATGCTATTGACCTCATCAACCGGCGTCTCCAGAACTTCGCTGATACGGTCTGCACTGGCTTTAGCACGGGAGAACGCAATGATGATAAAGGCGAACATGGAGAATCCCCCCTGCATTCTCAGGGCATAGTTGATGACCGCGACAAGAGAGCCGACTTCAAGCCCACTTCTATTGATCAGATCACTGCCAAACCAGATCACCATCAGTAAAGAACCATTCATAATGAATAATAAGACGGGCATAATACTTTCCATCAGACGAAGCGCATGGACCGTATCTTTTCGGATCGGCATGGCCACGTCATCGAACTTATCGGTTTCGTAGGGTCCATTGAGGGTGGATTTAATAAGACGAACACCCTCTAGGTTCTGCTGAATAAATCGATTGAGATGATCGGTCCGCTTCTGAATGCGCAGGAAGATTTTCATGCCGCTTCTCGCTGTGATAAAGAGGAAGGTAGCAAGAACCGGTGTTCCTATCACGAGATAGACCGCAATATCCGGTGCGACAATAAAACTCATGATCATACTGCCGATCACTGAAAGCGGGGCCTTCAACATGATACGGAGACTCATAAAGAGCACCATTTCATTTGCGATAATATCACTGGTCAGCCGTGTGATCAGACTTGAAGTCTTGAAATGACTGAGCGTTTTAAGCGAGAAACCCTGTATCTTTCTGAAGATTGCATTCCGCAGATCATAGGAGAACATATGACAGACATGCGAGGAAATAAAGGAGTTAAGAATACCTGCGAAAAAAGCAAAGAAGCTGATGACGAGCATGATGACGAGATAAAGCTGGATGTAGCCGATGTTATTTTTAAGAATGCCCTGTTCAATGATGTTCTTCATCAGAACAGGTGCATATAAATCCACGAACAGCTCTGACAGCATAAGCAAGATTGCAATAGTCATCAGACCAAGATACGGCCGCGTGAATTTAAGTACTGTTTTCATAGGCAGTCCCCTTTCTTTCGTAATCCGAATTATATTAATTATGCCATAAATGTCATGAAATTGACCATTGAATCGTTTGCCTGAATAGTGGTTGCCCCGTATAATAAGAGGGTTAACATTAAAGACAGGAGCATATTATGAATATTATTTCTCAGTTGATGGATTTCATTTTACATATTGATGAACATCTCATCCATATTGTCAGCCAGTACGGTACCTTAACCTACGGCATTTTATTTTTGATTATTTTTGTCGAGACGGGACTTGTCATCATGCCATTTCTGCCGGGTGACTCATTGCTGTTCGCCGCCGCCGCACTTGCCCCGCAAGGTGCACTGAACATCTGGATCTTATTTTCAGTCTGCTTTATCGCTGCTGTCATCGGTGACACATTGAACTACCATATCGGTAAACTGGTCGGACTCGGTGTCTCTAATCACCCGACATTCGGCCGCTTCATCAAAGAAGAACATCTGCTGAAGGCAACGAACTTCTTCAACAAATATGGCGGTAAAACAATTGTGATGGCGCGCTTTATGCCTTTCATAAGAACATTTATCCCCTTTGTTGCAGGTGCGAGCCGGATGCATTACACTTATTTCATCCTGTATAACATCATCGGGGCATTTTTATGGGTCGCCATCTGCTTAGGACTCGGCTACTTCTTCGGCAATATTCCGGCTGTCAAAGATAACTTTGAAATCGTACTGATCCTGATCATCGTGGTATCAGTACTACCTGCAGTCATCAGTGCCATTAAAGGCTGGAAAGCTAGCAGAAAATAAGAACAATCATTAGCAGCATTCTTTATGAATGACTGCTCTTTTTTTACAATCAGTTAACAGTGGGATGATAGAGTTGAAGAGGAGGTGAAAAATGGTCTATAAAATAAGGAGAATCCCTGAAATCGTTGAATACCAGCATGCTCTGCTGCATCGTCATAAAATAGAACCAACAAATGAAGCTCATGGGTATGATGGTGAATATGAATTTTATACTTTGATCAAGAACTTCAGTCAGTGCATCGTGCTCTGGGATATCGATATTAAAAACAGGTATAAAGGCGATGTGCAATACGATTTCATTATCATACACGAACTGACTGTCTACCATTTTGATATCAAGAATTACAGCGGTCTCTATAGTTATCAGAACGACAACCTCATTTCATCCTATCAGCGTATTGTCAAAAATCCAGATCCTCAACTTCATAGAGCAGATAGATACTTAAAAAGTTTGACGCATCAATTTGATCCTCTTTATGACGTAGAAAGCTATAACGTCTTTATCAATGAAACCTTCTATTTAGAAAACTCCCCATCTAATTCCCGCTGGCTCACGCGACCAAAACTTCTAAACAAACTTAAATTATTAAGACTGCCCAATAGTAATAGAGCTAACAATAAAAAATTTGCCGAATATATCGTTAACCTGCACAGTGAGAGATATAAACCAGTAGAAGTGATACCTATCCAAAAACTAATAACAGGATTACGATGCCCGAATTGTCGATTATTGAACCAGTTAGAGAATAGTTCATGCCAAAGTTATCAATGCTTAAGTTGCTCATTTATAGTCAAGAATGCTGATGTAATATGTTATAACCTGAAGGAACTCTATATTTTAACCGGAAGACCTTTTACGGTTAAAGATGTTGCTATGTTATATCCAACTCTTCATCGTTCTTCTGTGCAAAGAGTATTGCAGCACAAATTTATAAAGATAGGTGATTCCAGAGCTTCTTCTTATCGTCCGAATGATAATACATGAGTTTTGCTGCTCAACTCTGACACGTTCTTGAGCAGAAACATCAAAAAGCAACACCTCCCGCTTGAGGTGTTGCTTTTATCTCAGCATATTCAGAAGTTGACTTTTCAACGCCACTCTCTCCTGTTCGTCTAAACCATTCACATCAAATAGCTGCCGGATCGTGGCCGGCTTGCCTTCCAGAACGACGAGTCGATCAGATAATTTCAGAGCTTCTTCGATACTATGGGTGATCATCAGCACAGTCCGCTTTTCAACCGTCAAGATCTCCTGCAGCCATTCCTGCATATCAATACGGGTAATCTCATCGAGTGCTGAAAATGGCTCATCCAGCAGCATCAGTTCACCCGGTGTATTCAGTGCCCTCAAAAAAGAGACCCGCTGTTTCATTCCTCCGCTCAGACTATCCGGATACTGGTTCTGAATCGCTTCGAAGCCGCTTCTCTCAAGCAGCTTCTCCATACGCGCTTGATCAATCTGTCCTTTGATCTCCCGCCCGAGTTCTATATTCTGAAGCACAGTCCGCCAGGGCATCAGTGAATGACTCTGCGGCATATAGGCGACGTGCCCGCGGCATCCATTAATACGTTCACCGTTCAGCATGACGTCTCCTACCGAAGGTTCAAGCATCCCGCCGGTAATATTGAAAATGGTGGACTTACCGCTGCCTGAAGGCCCGAGAATGGTGATAAACTCCCCGTCCCGCACTTCAAGGTTCACATTTTTCAGAACCTGATTATGGCTGAATGCATGACCGATATTACGCAGCTCCAGCTTAGTCATGTTTCCACCTCACCGTCATTTTCTCGAGCAATCTGATGACACCGAAGATCACAAGCGCAAAGATGATGATCCAGACAATCGCTACAAAGACATTATCCACCTGGAAAGCGCGCTGAGAAATAATCATGAACTTGCCGAGTCCTTTATCAGTGCCGAGCCATTCAGAAATAATCGCACCCATTACAGAATAGGTGCCGGCAATCTTCAGGCCATTGAACAGGAACGGCATACTGCCCGGCCATTCGAGTTTAGTGAAAATCTGCAGACGCGTGGCACCAGAAATCAGCATATACTTCCTCAGATCCTGATCAACTGATTTGAATCCTTCCAGCAGACTGACCGTCACCGGGAAGAAGCAGACGAGCGTAATGACAATCAATTTCGGCAGCAGGCCGAAACCGAACCAGATGACAAGAAGCGGTGCGACGACAATCACCGGTACATTCTGACTCATGATCAGCAGCGGATAAATATAGGGTTCCACAGTCGGAATCAGATGGAGCGTCACCGCCATCACAATACCGAATACTACAGACATGAAGAGTCCCTCTAAGACGAGAAGGACGGTCGGTACGAGATCCGACTTATAATCCGGGTAACCCGTGAAGAAAGCCTGAACAATAGCGCTCGGTGCCGGCAATGTATAGCTATCGACGTTCAGCACCTTGACAAGAACTTCCCATATGACCAGTAAGACAACCATGAACAATGCAAATTTCAGATAGTATTTCATCGATATTTCTTAACGAGTTCGCTCATGGAGGCAGCAGGCGCATGATAGAATTTAACTTGTGAGATCACACTCACTACCCCTTCAGCCATCATTTTCCTGTTCATCTTGTCAATCAGTGCCAGCAGTTCAGGCATATCCCCTTCAATCGTGGTATCAAGCGGATTAACGACATAAGGAAGCCCACTTTCCTGAATCACCGCGATTGCCTGGTCAACATACGGAATCACATCTTCACCGTTCGGCGTCTTAGGAATGATCTGTATACTCATCAATGTATCAGCCATCAGTTACCCTCCACGAATTCATTGGTAAAGGCAGCATCTGCATCGAATTCTTTCTGGATGATTTTATGATCCTTCATAAATTGACCGAAGTTCTCCCAGACTTTTTTATCCTGCATGCCCCAGGCTTCAGCGTCATCCTGATATCTGTCCTTCAGATATTCCTGACTCTTATAGACAAGTTCCTTGCTGTTCTTCAGTTCAGGCACCTCTTTGATCAGAATATCAGCACTTGCCTTCGGTTCTTTAATCGTATATTCATAGCCTTCCTGCACCGCAGCCATGAAGGCATCAACCGTCTCTTTGTCAGACTTGATATATTTTTCGTTGGCAATGAAAAGAGGTGTGTAGTAATCCAGATTCTTATCGTAGTCTGTTAAGTACTGCATGTTGACTTTCTCACCGCGCGTCTCTGCTTCAATACCTGTCCAGCCGTAGAACACCCACGCAAAGTCAATATTTTTCTTGGAAGCTGTAAAAAAATCCGCATTGCCCATATTGACGATTTTAACGTCTTTGACATCAGCGCCGTCCTTTTCCATCACAGCATCTATGAACGGTTTCTCAATCGGTGCACCCCAGCCGCCGTAAGTCTTGCCGGCATAATCTTTCGGTGATTTGATATTCTTTTCAGCAAGACTCATAAAGCCGCTCGTATTATGCTGGATGATGGCGCCGATGGATTTCACCGGTACGCCTTCTGTCCGTTCCTGCGTCACCTGTTCCTGAGCGCTGATACCGAACTGGACTTTGTTCGCTGCGACCAACTGATCCGCTGTCACATCACCCGGTGTCTTAATCGTCACGTCAAGACCATGATCCTTGAAGTAACCCTTATCTTTTGCGACATAGATGCCGGTATGGTTCGTATTCGGTGTCCAGTCTAGCATCAATGTGACTTTCTTCAGCTCTTTAGATGCCGGTGCTTCCTTGGTCTCTTTCCTGTCACCTGGGCCGCTGCACCCCGCGAGTAACATCAAACAGCTTGCTCCAACTAATAACTTCTTCATAATTTTCCTCCAATAAAAAAACACAACCCGTCAGAAGGGCTGTGTCAGGACACTTCCCTTCGTCAGCATTACCTGACCAGGTCAAGAAGGGTTTAGGATTTCTCCAGTCTCAGCTCAGGGCTCCCCTAGTGTTTCTCGTGATTTATTTAAATTGTAACATAAGATCTTCAAAATCGGGCTGTGAAATTTTCATATCGGCTTGAGTCAGGTTCCGGCTGAAGCCATTAATCTGTTCAGCGTAACTTGGTGTCTCTGTATCCTGGTAGACAATACCTGTTACCATGCCATCGTGCGCCATGACAGTTGATAATGCCATTTCCTTGCTTGTATTATCATAGCCTTCAATATCCGCCAACTTCGTGATGTTCTCTTTGAACCAGTCGTAAGTGTTGATTTTGTTATAAGTCACACACGGAGAGAACACGTTGATGAATGAGAATCCCTTATGCTGGATGCCCGCTTCAATAATCGCAGTCAGCTCCTTGATATCAGATGAGAAGCTCTGCGCAACAAATGTTGCCCCGCTTGTCAGTGCCAGTTCCAGCGGCGATACATTCTTCTCGATTGAACCTTTCGGCGTTGTCTTTGTGACAAATCCTACAGCTGAACTTGGAGATGTCTGACCTTTAGTCAGGCCGTAGATCTGATTGTCCATGACAATATAAGTGATATCAATATTTCGGCGCAGCGCGTGGATAGTATGGCCCATACCGATAGCAAAGCCGTCCCCATCACCGCCCGATGCGATAACTGTCAGTTCCTGATTCGCCATCTTCACCCCTTGTGCAAGCGGCAGGGCACGACCGTGAATACTATGGAAGCCGTATGAATTGATATAGCCCGACAGTCGACCGGAACAGCCGATACCTGTGATAACAGCCAGGTTCTCCGGCTCAAGTCCTACGCCTGCCGCTGCTTTCTGGATGGCAGCCTGTACGGAGAAGTCTCCGCAGCCCGGGCACCAGTTCGGTTTGACTGTATTTCTGAAATCTTTAAATGTAGCCATTATTTGTCGACTCCTTCATTAACCACTTCATTGATTTTATCTTCAACTTCGTGTGGCAGGAATGGTGTTCCGTCATATTTGACGAAACTCGTAATTTTATTCTGATGATTGATATTCATTTTGATGAGCTGTGCGAGCTGACCCTGGAAGTTATTTTCAGTGACAATCACTTTCTTCGCTTTATCGAATGCAGCCTGCACTTCTTCTGCCGGGAACGGGTGCAGCTGTCTGACCTGCAGATGATTCACTTTCAGGTCAGTTCTCGTCATGGCCTCTTCAATCGCACCGTGTGTCGAGATAAAACCGACAACCAGCACATCTGCATCGTCATGACCGCCGCTTTCGACAACCGGCTGTGCAATTTTCAGTGCTTCAATCTTGCGCATACGTTTTTCCATCTGTTTAATACGGTTGATCGGTGATTCAGAAGGCTTGCCGTCCTCTGAGTGCTCGACACCTGTGACGTGATGGATACCATTCTTAGTGCCCGGCAGTGTCCGCGGTGACACGCCTGACGCTGTCGCTTCGTAGCGTCTGAAATAGTCCTTGTCCTCGCTGTCAGGTACCTCTGACACGATATTGCCGCGGCGGATCTCAATGCGGCTGTAATCAAGTTCAGGTACGGTCTGTTTACCGAGTGACAACTGCAGATCACTTAACAGGATGACAGGACACTGATATTCCTCTGCTAAGTTGAACGCTTCCATTGTTAAATAGAAGGCATCTTCAACTGTTGTCGGTGCTACGACAATTTTCGGGATGTCGCCATGCGTCCCGTAGATCATCTGCATCAAGTCCGATTGCTCCTGTTTGGTCGGTAATCCTGTTGACGGACCGCCGCGCATGGTATTGACGATGACAAGCGGCTGTTCTGTCATCCCGGAGAGACCAATCGCTTCCATCATCAGTGACAGACCCGGGCCTGCTGACGCCGTGAACGCACGGACACCTGCATAGTTGACACCGATCGCCATGACAGCGGCTGCAATCTCATCTTCCGTCTGAATGACTGTACCTCCGAACCTTGGCAGTTTATCAATCATATATTCCATAATTTCAGATGCCGGCGTGATCGGATATGCTGCCATAAAACGCGCACCGCCCGCTAACGCACCAAGCGAAATCGCTTCGTTACCAATCATGAAGAGGTGACCGACGTTTCCACTCTCAACAAGATTGAAACGGTCGCCGACTGGCTCACCATATTTCAGCATCTCATCGACACCCATCTGCAGCGCCTGCTTGTTCAGTTCAACGATTTTATCGCCTTTTTTCTTGAACATCGATTCGACTAAGTCTTCAAAAGGTTTAAGTGAGAGACCCAGCAGCTGTACAGTGGCCCCTACTGCTACCATATTCTTCATCAAAGCAGTACCGAGTTCCTTGGCAATTTCAGTGAAGTTGATTTCAACCAAATGACCTTTAAAATCTTCTGGTTTTTCAGGCGTGAACTTGCCATCTGCCAAAATAACGCCCTCTGCAGTCAGCTCATGATAGTTCAGTTCAATTGTTTCCTGGTCAAAAGCGACCAGTATATCAAGGTCATCGCTGATCGCGTGGACCGGTGTCGTAGAGACGCGAATTTTATTGTTGGTATGGCCACCTTTTATACGACTCGAGAAATGCCGATATCCGTATAAGTAGTACCCTTGTCTATTTAAAGCAGTTGAGAAGATCTCACCTGTGGATTCAATCCCCTCACCCTGCTGACCGCCGACTTTCCATGAAATTTGTGATTTCAAAAGTTCATCCTCCTACTATTTATCTCATCATCCAATATAACAGAAAACCCGTGCAGTCACACGGGCTGCGCAGGTTTTTAAGTGAAATTCAGACTAATGGCCGATAAAAGGATGATCGTCATTGATCAGGATACGCTCAATTTTCTTTGTCTTTCCGTCTTTAGTGAGCTCGATATAGACACCGGACAAGGTGCCACGGCCCTGTTCATTGACAACATGCTTCACAGGCATCGCAGTCAGAAAACGATGAATGACTTCATCTTTATTGATACCGAGTATACCGTCATAGTACCCGGTCATCCCGACATCTGTGATAAACCCTGTGCCACCGTCCAGAACACGCTCATCGGCAGTCTGGATATGTGTATGCGTGCCGACTACAGCACTCACCCGGCCGTTGAGATAGTGACCCATCGCGCCTTTCTCAGAAGTCGTCTCCGCATGGAAATCAACGAAAATATAAGGGGTCTCTTTTTCAGCCTCAGCGATCAGCTCGTCCGCCTTCTTGAACGGACAGTCTATCGCCGGCATAAAAGCTCGGCCCTGTAAATTAATGACCGCGAGTTTATCCTGATTGAAACGTACAATCTTCATCCCGGACCCCGGTGCGGCGTCTGGATAATTGGCCGGCCTGATCATCTTGATATCTTCATCAAGGAAATCATAGACCTCACGCTGACCATATGTATGATTGCCGAGTGTGACAAAATCAACACCCTGCGTCATAAATGATTTGTAGATTTTCTCTGTGATTCCTCTGCCGTGCGCAGCATTCTCGCCGTTCACAATTGTAAAGTTAGGATGATATTTTGCTTTCAGCTGAGGTAGATATTCCGCCAGCATCTCTCGTCCGATAGAGCCGACGATGTCACCTATAAATAAAATTCTCATATTGTATTCCTCCACATTTTTTCTGCTTCATTATAACAGACAACCCAGCAAATTAAAAAACAGCTATCAAGTTATGTTTATGTTAGACTTAAACTGATAAATTCATGAATTGAGGTTATTATCATATGAAAATCTATAGAATGACCGCGCTTCTCCTGGCAGCTTCACTTCTACTGGCCGCCTGTAATACCCAGCAGGAAAAAGAGGCATATACTCAGTCAGAATTAGCAAAAAAGGCACAGAAAGCGATTGAAGAAAGCAAAGAACGAGGTAAGAAAGCAACCACTGAAAAACCAACGAGTGAAAAGCAAACGACTGAAGAGCCGTCAACAGAAGCGCCGATTGAAACAACTGAAGTACCAACGACCGTAACGCCGAGGACCGAAGTAATAGCAACTGAGGCACCCACCACTTTCAGTCTCACTACAGAGGCACCTACAACAGAGAACCTTGCTACAGAAGTGACGACTGTTGAGCCGGTGGAGATAACAGACAGAGCACAACTTGAGCACATTCTGTACGGAAATTATACAGAGGCAGAAAAGACAGCTGCATATCATGCGGCCGTCTCAAACGGAACTATCACTCCTGCCCCTGGCAGTAACGGTACAGCCGTACAAAATTATGAGCAGAGTCTAAATAACCAGCCTGGTCAGTGACATTGATTCGGCAAAAAGATCACTCCTATAACGTGATTTTTTTCTTATACTTCTACAGTTTACATAATAATATTATATTATTAAAATTTATCATTGATGCTGCCGATGTATTCTCTGATTCACGGACAGCCTGCCCTATAGACACTGACTCTTATCCCCTCCCCGTCAGTCAGGAATAATACGTGCGATACATATCATCCGCCTCTTTATCATTTTGTCCATCACAGCATGACTGTCGACCGCTGCAAACAAAAAAGCTTACGGAAAAAATTCCGTAAGCTTTACTTCGCATATTCAGTTGCTCTCATTTCACGTACGACTGTCACTTTGATATGACCCGGATACTGAAGTTCATCTTCAATCTGGTTCTTGATATCACGTGCAAGTCTATGCGCTTTCAAATCATCGACCTCTTCAGGTGAAACGATGATTCTGATCTCACGTCCTGCCTGAATTGCAAATGACTTCTCGACACCGTCATAGCTCTCAGAAATCTGTTCAAGTCGTTCAAGTCGTCTGACATAGTTCTCAAGCGTCTCACGTCTCGCACCTGGTCGTGCTGCACTCAGTGCATCTGCTGCCGCGACAAGGATAGAGATAACAGAAGTCGGTTCCACATCGCCGTGGTGTGAATGAATCGCATTGAGCACAACTGGATGTTCCTTGTATTTCTTCGCAAGGTCTACACCGATTTCAACGTGACTGCCTTCGACTTCGTGGTCGATGGCTTTACCGATATCATGCAGCAGGCCTGCACGTTTGGCGAGCGTTACATCTTCACCGAGCTCAGCAGCCATCATACCCGCGAGGTGCGCAACCTCTACTGAGTGCTTCAGCACATTCTGGCCATAGCTTGTTCTGAACTTCATTCGACCTAGGATCTTAACTAAATCCGGATGCAGATTATGAATACCCAGTTCAAATGTTGCAGCCTCACCTGCTTCACGAATACTTTCATCAACTGATTTTTTCGCTTTTTCGACCATCTCTTCGATACGTCCCGGATGAATCCGACCATCTGATACGAGGTTCTGCAGCGCTATTTTAGCGACTTCCCGTCTGATTGGATCGAAACCTGACAGAATCACTGCCTCCGGTGTATCATCGATGATTAAATCAATACCCGTCAATGTCTCAAGTGTGCGGATATTCCGTCCTTCCCGACCAATAATACGACCCTTCATCTCATCGTTCGGCAGATTAATCACCGACACCGTTGATTCTGAAGTATGATCAGCAGCTAACCGCTGAACTGTCGTCGCAAGTAACATTCTGGCTTTCTTATCGACTGAATCTTTCATTTCCTGATCTTTCTCTTTGATCATTACAGCAATGTCATGAGAAAGTTCATCTTCAACTTGATCGATAATTTCCTGTTTAGCTTCTTCTTGAGTCAGTCCGGAGATGCGTATCAATTCCTGTTCATGTCTGGCTATTATTTCTTGAACACTTTGCTCTAGCGCATCAACTTGCTGCTGTTTAGCTTCAATTTTAGATTCTTTTTGTTCTAAAAGATCATCTTTTTTATCTAAAAGGTCACTTTTTCGATCTAAGTTTTCTTCTTTTTGAAGTAATCTTGCTTCCTGTCTTGAAAGATCTGATCGTCTTGTACGATATTCGTCTTCCAGACGATCGCTGCGCAGCTGATATTCTTCTTTCGCTTCCAGCAGCTTTTCTTTTTTAAGACTTTCGGCTTCTTTTCTAGCTTCCTTCACAATATGCTCACCAGTCTGTCTTGCCTGTATCTGCTGGTTCGTCAAATTCGTTTTTGCTAGATAATAACCTGCAGCAACACCTACAAGGATGCCAAGCAAAATGTATAAGAGGATGACCATACATAAACACCTCCTTTTTGCTTATTATCTAGTTAAAATATCACCAATAAAGAATATATAATAGAAATCATATACAATTTAATTGTACGTTTTTCGTTATGTTAAAGTCAAGGTGTCCGAAAGATTAACAAACAGAAAAACTGAAGTCCGAGGACCTCAGTTTTTATCGGCTATATTACACCAGTTCGTCGTCGAATAATTTATCTGCTTTTAAATCAGTGACAGACTCAGCAGTTTCATCTTTTTCCACAGTTTCCTCTGCCACTGCATCCTTAGGAATGATTCCCATCTCCTGACGGATCTTCCGGTCGATCTCTGCCATGATTTCAGGATTTTCCTTCATGAAGTTCTTCACGTTTTCTTTACCTTGACCGAGACGCTCACCGTTATAGGAATACCAGGCACCTGATTTATCAATCACTTCATATTCAGCACCCAGATCCACGATTTCACCTTCACGTGAAATACCCTGACCATACATAATATCGACTTCAGCTACTTTGAACGGGGGTGCCACTTTATTTTTCACCACTTTGATCTTCGTGCGGTTACCGATGACATCCATCCCCATCTTCAGCTGTTCTGCACGTCTGACTTCCAGACGGACTGAGCTGTAGAATTTCAGTGCACGGCCACCCGGTGTCGTCTCAGGATTACCGAACATGACACCGATCTTCTCACGGACCTGGTTGATGAAGATGGCAATGGTATTTGATTTCGCAATAGCGCCTGATAGTTTACGCAGTGCCTGTGACATCAGACGAGCCTGCAGACCCATATGAGAGTCACCCATCTCCCCTTCAATCTCCGCTTTCGGTGTTAATGCCGCAACAGAGTCAATAACGATGATATCAATAGCACCGCTTCGTACGAACGCTTCCGCAATCTCAAGACCCTGTTCACCGTGGTCAGGCTGAGATAAGTAGAGGTTCTCTGTATCAACACCTAAATTCTTGGCATAGACAGGGTCCAGTGCATGTTCTGCGTCGATGAATGCAGCAGTACCGCCCTGTGCCTGAACTTCAGCGATCGCATGAAGTGCGACAGTTGTTTTACCTGAACTTTCCGGACCGTAGATTTCAATGATACGGCCTTTCGGATAGCCGCCTACTCCGAGTGCATTATCGAGTGTGATCGATCCACTTGAAATCGTTGAAACATTGCGGGATGTGCTCTCACCCAGTTTCATGACAGCACCTTTACCGAATGATTTTTCCATATTTTTAATGACTGTATCTAATGCTTTCTGACGTTCGCTCAAATGTATATCCTCCTTAAACGTTGCCGTTTTCTCGTAAGTTTTATTATTGTTTTACATCTCTTACTATACTGATTTTCAGGTTAAATAGCAAGCGAAAAGCAAACATCTGTTCGTATTTTTTATCAGCCGTTTCTGATGAAATAACTGCAGAATTTGATGAAATGAGAGTCCAGATACCGCAGTTTTTCATAAAAAATAACAGGTTTTTAAATCCTGTTATTTTGAGCCACGGAAGACGTCGCGTCCGTGATAGAAATATTCAATTCCTGATAATATCGTGAAGAAAACAGCTGCATACATCAGCCAGTAACCGAGATTCATGCCAAATGGCTCGGCCAGTAAGAGCAGTGTGATAGCAATCATCGTCACAGCAGTCTTGATTTTACCGAGCTGCCCTGCTGCTGATACAAACCCTTGTTCAATCTGCAGGAGACGAAGACCTGTCACGGCAAATTCCCGGGCGACAATAATAATCGCCATCCAAGACGGAATGACATCCAGCTCAACAAGGGCTATCAGACCTGATGCCACGAGCAGTTTATCTGCTAATGGATCCAGAAATTTCCCCATGTTCGTGACAAGCTGCCACTTGCGTGCCAAATAACCATCAATCCAGTCAGTCAAGGAGGCAAAGATAAAAATCAGGGCTGCTATCAGCTGTTCAACACGCATATCTGCGCTATTCAGAAAACTGATATGTCCCATATTGAAATCTGCCAGTAGAAACAGAAGAAAAACAGGAATGAGTAAAACGCGGGCGACTGTTATCTGATTAGGTATATTCATCATTAATTCCTTTCTATTTCATTATATTGAATTGATAAGTACGTGTGATGAGATTTTCAGCATCATGCGGTACGTCTACCTTTTTATCATTTAAAGAGACACTCATCTCAGCCGCATTACTGACGACTAAAGTCAGTGTGCTTATATCTTTATCCATTCGAACGGTCCGGTCAGTGACTTTCTGATACGTGGATAACTGTTTCTGATCAGTGGAGATCTGCAGCCTGACCGGCGTCTTAGACTGAATTCTGAGTTGCAGCGCTTCCTCTGTCTTGACCGTATAACTGAGCTTAGTTCCATCAAATGATTGATACTGAATGGTAGTCTCTGACGGCTGCTTTATCTTTTTCTGCTGTGATCTGACCTGCTGATTCTTCTCATCTTTAACAGCCTTTTTCTGGTTCGGCTCTGCTTCCCCAGCAAGATTACGGCTTGGATTGATGGAGGCCGCCTGCCACTCTCGTTCATGCGGAAAGAGATAGACGGCTATCAGCCATAGTAACGTGCAGACAAGTGCTGTTAAGCCAATCAGCTTCAGAAGAGGCGTCAACTGATGCTTCTCCTGAACTGGGTGAGTCTGCAGAGATTTCCTGGCCTCCTTAGCGGTCATCTTATAACGAGGCAGTTCATCGTGGTGTTCTGCCAGCAGATGATCCGCATTCAGATTGACGCTCTCAGCATACCTCTTAATAAAGCTGACCGCATAATCCGGGTTGGGCAGCGCGTTGAAATCATTATTCTCGATCCTCGTGATATGCTGCCGCTCTATTTTGATACGTTTCTCCATATCAAGCAGCGTCATACCCAGTGATTCTCGCTTACTCTTCAGAATTTTCCCAATGGGTTGCATACGTAGTCCTCCCACTATTCAAAGAAACCGAAGCCATCGGTATCAAACAGACGGTTTCTGCTGACCTGCTCATAAGTGATCTCCTGTTCGTCTGTCTCACGCAGTTCAATGATATAATCAAAATCTTCAAGCGTATACTTACTATTCGCAACAAATAGATCAGGGTGTTCGATGACTTTTACCGCCGGCAGATTCATCACTTCCTTCACGAGCTGCATATGTCTCATATCCTGCTGCTTCGCGGTCAGAGCACCGTCAATGATATAGATATAATCACTGTCATACTCTCCTTTAAAGAGTGAGTTACGGATGGTCTGCTTGATCATTGTAGAAGAGATAAAGAGCCATTTCTTATGCGCACAGACGCTCGCTGCAACCACTGATTCAGTCTTACCGACACGCGGCATTCCTCTGATACCGACCAGGCAGTGCCCCTCCTCCTTGAAAAGCTCTGCCATGAAGTCAACGAGTATACCCAGGTCTTTTCTGATAAACCGGAAAGTTTTACGGTCAGTGACATCGCGCTGAATATAGCGGCCATGTCTGACAGCGAGCCGGTCCTGCAGGAGAGGGGTCCGGACCTTGATGATTCGGACTTCATCAAGTTCACGGACGATATTCTCGAACCTGACCATCTTCTCATAGTTGTCCACCTTGAGCAGCATACCTCTACGCCCCTCATCAACACCATTGATTGTAATGATGCTGATGCCCAGTGTGCCGAGCAGACTTGAGACGTCACCAAGAAGTCCCGGTCTATTTATTTTTATTTCATACTCCAGATACCATTCCTTGTCCATCATAAGACCCCCTAAATGAGCCAGCCTGCATTCAGCCGGAGAACCTGGCCGGTCATGTGCTGTGCTCTCTTATGTAGTAAGTAACTGACCAGAAACGCGATTTCGTCAGGTTCAATGAGTTCGCCTTGCGGTATTTCCTCGAGCAGTGACTCTGATTCCAGCTGTGCCGTCATCCGTCCTCTGACCACTCCCGGTGTGATTGCATTGACCGTTATATGGTTGAGCGCAAGTTCCTTAGCAAGCGACTTCACAAAACCAAGCTGTCCCGCTTTCATGGCTGAATATATACTCTCCATGCTGGCGCCCGTTTCACCCCAGATTGAACTGATCACCACAATTCTACCACACTGCTTCCGCAGCATACTAGGAATGCTCCACTGGGAAAGCTGAATCAGACTCCGTAAGTGCAGCTGATACTGCAGATCAATCTCCTCCAGAGTGAAATCCTGCACTAAACCGAAGCTCTCAGCACCCGCTGCGTGTATCAGACCATCCACCGAGTCAATAAACTCTGGTTTCATAACGGGCCGTGTCAGGTCAGCCTGCCAGAATGCCACATCCTGACAGTTGAAATAAGATTTCAAACTTTCAATATCAGCTGAATGATACTGACAGATAACAGAATGCCCATCATCAGTCAGCTGCCTGATAATCGCTCTACCGATATCCCCGCTGCCACCCGTCACCAAGTATTTAGTCACGGGGCATCAGCCGGCTATCTGTCATATTGTCCGGATCAACTGCCTGTCGGAACGTGCTGACTGCTGTCTCAAGATTGATACGTTCCAGCACATGAATGATATCAAACAGAATCGCACCATTGAAATAATAACGTGTGAACTGATTCGCAATGTATTCAAGTGAGTTGAAACTCGCGATATATTCACCAGTCGTCTGTTTGACCAGTCGTCTGAATGCCGCTTCATCAAATGTCGCGTGCGTCAGGCGACCGGCAATACGTGCCTTCAGCTCATCCGGCTGATTTGTTGTCCCTGCAATCAGCATATGTGAGAATGTCGGTTCCAGAACAAAACTATAACCGAAGGAATCGTCAATCAGTCCGTCCTTCAGAAGTTCATGATAGAAATCAGTCTGCTCACCTAGCAGCAGCTCAAGCACAAACATCATCTCAAACTCTGTCTGGATCAGCGGCTTTTTCAACTTATGACACTCACTTTTAATGCCCAGCATCATCTTCGGCCTTGTGACGTCCGTCGGTGTAGAGACTTCTTTGTCTCTGACAGCTGCAGGTTCATCAATAGCAGCAATCATAGGCTGATACTGCTCTCGACCTTCTGCAAACTGATGTTCTGCTATGAATTCAGCGATTGAATCAGGCGCTACGTTGCCGACGACAAACATCACCATATTCTCCGGACGGTAAAATGAATGGTAGCATTCATACAAAGTGTCAGCGGTTATCTCACTGATTGAAGTGACGGTGCCCGCTATATCCTGACGGACAGGATGCTGATGATACATCCCTTGCAGCGTCTGGTAATAAAGCCTGTAGTTCGGCTGTTCCTGATACATCTTGATCTCTTCAGCAATAATTCCGATCTCCTTCTGAACGGATTCAGCAGAGAAATACGGCTGCTGGACCATCTGCAGAAGAAGTCTGATATTCTCTTCAACATGGTCGACAGCAGTGAAGAGATAACTTGTCCGGTCATAGGAAGTAAATGCATTAACCGATGCGCCCTGTTCTGAGAAGACATTGAACATATCGCCAGATTCTTTCTCGAACATCTTATGTTCCAGGAAATGGGCCACGCCCTCAGGTGTATGTATGAACTCACTGCCATTTACCGGCACAAAATTCGTATGTAATGAGCCATATTTTGTTGTTAAAGTGACATATGTCTTCTGAAAACCGGCTTTTGGAATGATAAACAGCTGCAGACCATTCGTAAGTTCAGTCTCATATAAGGTCTCATCTATTTCAGCGTAATACTGTTTTTTCATGCTTTCACCTCATTCGCCAGGCAATATATAGTCTGCACATTCACACTTTGCGCAACTCCAGCAACATCCTCTTTCGTGACAGCAGCTATACCTGCCATCCATTCTTCTGTCGACAGCTTAACATCGTCAAATGTAGAAGCATAGCTCATTTCAATCCACCCTCTCGGTCGGTCAAGATTTTCTCTACGATGGCTGATGAGCATTTTCTTCGCTATGCTGAGCAGTTCATCCGGAAAATCGGCTTGCCTGATCAGTTCCAGCTGTCTCAGGATGACATCAACCGTCTTTTTATAGGTCTTATTCTGAACGCCTGCTATCACGTACATCAGACCGAGACGTGCATCAGCCTGAGAATGGATCTGGTAGGCAAGACTCATCTTCTCGCGCACATTCATGAAGAGGAGACTCGCGGCATCTCCGCCGTAAATCTGGTTCAGCACAATAAAGGCAAAATAATCAGCACTACCGAACTTGATCGGTACAGTCATACCGATGTTGATTCTGGCCTGAGAAGTATCCGTATGCTCTGTGATGTATTCAGGATTCGCGGCTGCTTTGATTTTAAGAGGTTCAAGCTGAATCTTTGACTGTTCAAAATTGAAATAGGTGTCAAGTGAAGCTCTGAGGTTTTCATTGATATCACCGATAATATAGAGTGCTTTCTCATCATTTTCCAGCATATTCCTGTAGACAGCATAGACGGACTCCGGTGTGACCTCACTCAGATGCTCCTCTATACCCATGCTTGAAAAGCGGTAACTCTGCCCTTTGAACATTTCCTGCAGCATCTGCTGGAAGCTCGCCTGTGCCTTGTTATCCCTGACATGGTCAAAGCGGGACGCAAGCAGCTGCTTTTCCCTTTCCACTTTCCCGGCATTAAAGACTTGTCCCGTCGTATCCGGATGATTGATCACATCGGATAACAGCTGGCATGCCTGGTCAAACAAATTTTCATCAATGAACTTGTCATTGATAAATTCGATACTGACAGTGATCACGCTGGCCGTGTTCTGTTTGGTGACATAACTGGATAAATGCGCGCCGTACAGCTCTGACAGATGGTCATACAGCTGCTGTTCAGTGGGATACTGCGCCGTTGATTTCGTCAGCAGCTTAGCCAGCAGCGCACGTTCAGTCAATGTATTTTCATCAAGAGGTGCTTTGAATTTAAGTGCAATAGTGACTGTTTTAAACTTACTTTCCTTATTGATATGAATAGGTATCATGTCATCACTTCATCTCTCGCTTAATTTGGAATTTAATCTGACTGGACTTGAAATAGTTGAGTGAATAGAGGACAGGACGTCCTGCCTTATTCTGATGGATCTGACGGACAAGTACAAGACTCTCCTCCGGTGCGCACTCCAGCATATTTGAGATATGCGGTTCATAGCTGATGGACTCTATTTCGCAGGTGGCAGATGTTATCTGAAACTCAGGTCTGTCCTTAAGCATCTCAAATAAGGATAGCTGACCGCTTGTACACTGCAGTCTGAGCGATTCATCCACTATCTTATCCAGACAGTAGGCAATAGGCGCACCATTAGCGGTACGAATTCTCTCCAGCACAATAATATTGCGGTCATCAGTGATTTCCAGTTTACGTTTGTCGTCGATGGACGGTTTTTCTGGGTCCTGGCTGATGATGATGGAACCCGCTGTGTATCCCTTCTCCTCAATCATCGTTGTGATACTCTTCAAGTTCTGAATCGGATAGAAGAATGTCGGTTCATGCTTGACGAAGTAGCCCTGCTGGAACCGCTCAGACAATAACTGTTCAGTTACCAGTTCTTCAAGCGCACGCTCTACATCATCCTGAACGACATGCAGTATCCGAGAGATTTCATATTCACTGGGCAGCGGTACATCTTCTTTAAACGTACTGTCATTGATACGGGCTATGATCCAGTCCTTTATTTCCACGATAGATTGTTCAACTGACATTATTGTCCTCCCTCTTCTTCCGGTTTGATGAGTACTTGTCTCGGTTTACTGCCTTGAGCAGCTCCGATAACCTGATTCGCCTCCAGGTCATCAACCAACCTTGCAGCTCTATTATAGCCTATTCTGAACTGTCGCTGAAGCAGAGAGGCACTCGCTTTCTGTTCACTGATGACAAATGTATAGGCGTCGAAATAGAGTTCGTCATCTGACGGCGCGTCCGATTTGACGACTTCATCCGGCTCCATCTCCTTAATATAATTAGCCGACTGCTGCTTCGTCACAAAGTCCACTACAGCCTCGACTTCATTATCTGAAAGAAAGGCACCCTGAATACGGGTCGGCTTGGACTGACCTGAGGGGAGAAAAAGCATGTCACCACGTCCAAGCAGTTTCTCTGCACCCTGCGAGTCGAGTATCGTCCGCGAGTCCACCTGTGAACTGACGGCGAATGCAATGCGTGAAGGAATATTCGCCTTGATCAGTCCGGTGATGACATCCACTGACGGACGCTGAGTCGCGATGATCAGATGAATACCCGCCGCACGCGCCATCTGAGCGATACGCATGATCGCGCCCTCCACATCTTTACTTGCTACCATCATCAGATCCGCCAGCTCATCGACAATGACAACGATATAAGGCAGCAGTGAGTTCTTTTCCTCAAGCTCCTCATTCTGTCGTCTCAAATATTGATTATAACCCTCTATATTACGTGTGCCCGTATGACTGAAAAGATCATACCGTCGTTCCATCTCTCCGACAATCTTCTGCAGTGCCTGACTCGCCTTCTGAGGATTGGTCACGACTGGTGTGAGCAGATGTGGAATGCCGTTATAGACGTTCAGCTCCACCATCTTCGGATCAATCATCATCAGTTTCACTTCGTGTGGTTTCGCGTTCATCAGAATACTTGTGATGATGCCGTTGATACAGACAGACTTGCCACTCCCTGTTGACCCTGCAACAAGCAGATGAGGCATCTTGTTGAGTTCTGCTGTCACGGCATCACCGGAGATATTACGGCCAAGCACCACTTTTAATTTGTTGGCGGGTGCCGGCTCCTCCTCCAGCACTTCCCGGAGTGTCACCATAGAAGTCGCGCTGTTCGGCACTTCTATACCGACAGCGGATTTACCGGGAATCGGTGCCTCGATCCGGATATCCTTTGCCGCAAGTGCCAGCGCGATATCATTTGACAGATTGACAATCCGGCTGACTTTGACGCCGAGCGCCGGGTGAACTTCGTACTGAGTGACAGCGGGACCGATACGGATCTGACTGACCTTGGCATCGACGCCGAAATTACGCAGCGTGTTCTCGAGCAGCTGACCGCGCTGCTTCACAGCCTTTGTATCCGCTTTGACTGATTGTTTCGGACTGTCCAGTAAAGTGAGCGGCGGCAGCTGATAGTCCGTATTTTCTTCAGCGAATAACTCAGCCACAGGTTCAGATGCTGGCAGCTTTTCTTCCGGGGCCGGTTGATCCATTTTTCTTACCGGTTCATAGACAGGCACTTCGTCTGCTGCATCATGTTCAGTTTCTACGGTCGAATCGCGTTCTATCACGTTTTCAGCTTGTGTTTCATGATGTACAGGCGCAGATATTTCCGGCAAGTCCGTCACATCTTTCGGCAGCGCTGCCTTTCGTTCAGCATATTTCTCTTTGACAACGGCTGAGGCCTTCAGCATCAGCATGAACAGGTTCCCTGCTTCCTGTCTAATCGAACGACCGGCAATCAGACAGGAGGCCATACCAAAGAGGACCAGCGACAGAACAAAGCTGCCGACCGGGCTGATGAGTGTAGAAGACAAGGACTCAAGAAAATAGCCGGTGCTGCCACCCCCCTGGAAATGAAAATGTGAATCAGATTCCTGTTCAAAAATCTGGTTGAACTGCGGCTTCACCTGGCTGCCTGCAAGTCGCATACCGAGTTCAAATAACATGCAGAGTGCAATCTGCAGGACAAGCCACCCTGTCAGCCTTCTGTTCAGCGTCATAAACCGTCTGTTGACCGTAAAATAGATGATAGTCAGAACTAAAAGCAAGTATGTATAGTAGCGGGCACTGCCGGTTAAGACAATCATCATACAGTCGATGCCAAGTCCGATCAGTCCAAACTGAAAAATACCTGCGACTAGAAGAGAGAGCAGAATCAGTGCTATAAGATAAATATAGGGCTGACTTTCCTTTTTCTTTGTCTTCCGTTTAGAGCTGGTCCTAGGTTTTCTTTTTTTGATTGCCACGCATTTCACCTCATTCAAACTAAATAAACAAGCTTAAAAAGCTTGTTTATCATTTTTCATTCATTAAATTTCAGAGATAACCGGGATAATCATCGGACGGCGTTTCGTTGAATCATATAAGAACTTACCGAGCTTATCGCGCATATCCTGTTTGATTTCAGACCATTCGATACGGTTCTGCATCAGCCCTTCTTCAACAATAGCGCGTACTTTATCCTCAGCTTCCTTCAGAAGATCTTCACTTTCGCGTACATAGACGAACCCACGGGACTGAATCTGAGGACCCGCTACGATTCGTCTGTTTTTGGAATCGAGGGTCACGACTGCGATGAAGATACCGTCTTCAGCCAGTAACCGGCGATCGCGAAGAACGATATTACCGACATCTCCTACACCGATACCATCAATCAGCACGTTACCTGCGATGACTTTATCATTCGCGCGCATTTCATTGCCGTCAAATGTGACGACATCTCCTTTTTCAAGCAGGAAGATGTGTTCAGGCAGAACGCCTGTTTCCGCTGCAAGTTTGGCATGTGCGATCTGCATTTTGAACTCGCCCTGCACCGGAATGAAATAAGTCGGTTTCATGAAGTTCAGCATCATCTTCAGTTCTTCCATGCAGCCATGACCTGATGCATGAATTTTCTTGTCCGGTGATACAACATGTGCGCCAGCCTTAACGAGATGGTTGACTGTCGACCCCAGGATGACTTCCATACCTGACGACGGCGTAGTGGTGATAAAGACGGTATCGCCATCTTCGATATTCATGATATTATGTCGCTGCTGCGCCATCAGACCCAGTGCTTCAATCGGTTCGCCCTGAGATCCTGTCGAGATAATGATCAGTTCATTCTTCGGATATTTTGCTACATCCTTGATCGGAATGAGCAGCTGTTCCGGAATATCGAAGTACCCCATCTTGCGGGCGATATTGAATGAACTTTCAAGCGATTTTCCGAGGAATGTCACTTTACGGTTGTTCTTGGCTGCTGCATTGATGACCTGCTGAATGCGGATGAAGTTCGATGCATAGCAGGAGACGATGATGCGGCCAGCGGCACGGGCGAACTCATCGTTGATATGACTTTCAATCACGTTCTCCGGTGTGTTATATCCCGGTTTCTCCGCTTCAGTTGAATCACTGATGAGGGCAAGGACCCCTGCTTCACCGATAGCTGTCATATTGCTGATATCCGGACGGTAAGGACCAGAGACACTCTGATCGAACTTGAACTCACCCGTATAAACGATAGCCCCGTGCGAGGTATGGATACTGATACCAAGCGCATCGGGAATACTATGCGTCGTATTGAAGAACGTCACATTGACACCTCTAAAACGCATAACAGAGTCACTGTTCACTGTGTAATATTTGATTTTCTTGTCCAGTCTGACTTCTTTCAGCTGATCCTTGACAAGTGCCAGTGTCAGTCTTGAACCATAGATAGGGACATCAAGCTTCGGCATGATATATTTTAAAGCGCCGATTGCATCCAGATGACCGTGTGATAAGAAGATTCCTTTCAGACGATGCTTGTTTTCAATGACATATTGAATATCCGGAATAACCACATCAATACCAAGCATCTCATCTTCCGGAAACATGAGGCCCGCATCAAGCATGAACATTTCATCGTCTACTTCAACGATGTACATATTCTTTGCTATCTCACCTACACCACCAAGGGGCGTGATTTTTATCTGTTCATTCTCTTTTTTAACTAAATTCAAAATAGTTCCTCCTAATTTCTTTCCCGTTCAATCCATATTGATTCTATTATAAGCTATTGGAAAGGGATAACACAATAAAAAAAGGCGCCGCAGCGCCTCAATCGTTATACCAGCTGGATGCGATAATTACCGCCTACCACTGTGATTGTGTCCAAAGAAAGCTCTTTCTCATTTAAGCGTTCATGATCATCTTTGTAGATGATCATATCCACTTTCTCGTCGGTTAATTCAAGCTGGTTGAAATACTGGCCGATACTGCCAGCGGATGTGGTCAATCTGATCGCTCTGTCTTCCTGCGTGAACTGACCTTCCGCTTCGATCATCTGTGTATTTACTGAAATTTTATCAAATACCATGCAATCGCCTCCTGCTCTTTATATTTCAATTTTATACCAATCAAAGTCGAATCACAATTATTTGAATATGATCTGAGCCGGCTGTACCTTGTAGAGCTGCTGCACTTCTGCAATCTCAGCCAGAGTCACAGCATTGATGCGACTTTCAAATTCAGTAAGCGTTACAAGTCTGCCGTAATACAGCAGACTTCTCCCGTCACGCGCCATGATATGACCTTCGTAGTCATTATCCATATAGGCGGTGGTGATCAGGTAATCCTTCGTCCGCTGCAGGCTTTCCGCTGTCATGGGCTGACCGATCAATGACAGCATCTCCCTCTTCGCTGACTCAATCTGCCGCTGGTCACAGCCGATGTAGATGGTAAAGAGTCCCCCATCAGCGAATGATTCAAGCGACGAATAGACGTTATAGCAGAGACCCAGCTCTTCACGCAGCCGTCTGAATAAAGGTGATGACATCGATTCGCCGAAATAAGCACTGAAGACACTGCAGGCGTCATAGAGCGGATGATGATAGCTGACAGCTTTGTAGCCGAGCAGTAGATGCGCCTGTTCGAGCGAACGGTCCACCGTCAGTTCGCATGGACTGAAAGTGAATTCAGCAGTTCGCGCATTCTGTGCTGCCGGGAATGTCTGCAGCTGCTGAATGACCTCAGGATTCTGTCCCGCATAAGAGATAATGATATTATCGGCGGTATAGAATTCGCGATAGAAGCGGTTAAGCGCGTCTTTAGTCATCTGCTGCAGCGACGCTCTTGTGCCGAGGATCGGGACATGATAATCTGCGGATAACGTCTTCTCCTGCAGCATGTCATAGATATAATCCTCAGGATCATCCTCAGTCATCTTGATCTCCTCTAAGATCACCTGCTTCTCGCGTTCAATCTCCTCCGCAGGAAACGTCGCATGCATGAGCATCTGCTGCAGCAGCTGGACAGCCCGTATTTCAAAACGCCTGAGCGTCTTGACGGCATAACAGGTATATTCCTTCGTCGTATAGGCATTGACTTCCCCGCCAAGCGCATCGATCTCCTCACTGAATGCTTGAGCAGTGAACTGCTCCGTCCCTTTGAAGAGCATATGCTCCGTGAAATGAGCGATACCAGCCGGATAGCCTCCTTCGTGCTTCGTTCCCACCTTGACATAGATAGCAATATGAACCGTTTCATGCGGTGAATATAAAGTGGTCAATGTTACATTACTGTTTTCCAATCATCTGCCTCATTCCTATAAAAAAAGACTGCGTGTGCAGTCTTTTTATTTATCTTCTTGCGCAGGCTCTGGTGTCTCTGTCTTCGGTCTCTCAAGCAAGACCTTTCTTGAAGCGTTGACCCGGCCCTGACGGTCGATCTCAGTGACTTTAACGTCAAACTGGTCACCCATCTTGATAATATCCTCCACTTTAGCGACACGTTCATGTGCCAGCTGTGAGATATGAACGAGCGCATCTTTACCCGGGAAGATCTCAACGAATGCACCGAATTTCTCGATACGTTTGACTGTTCCATTGTAGACTTCACCCACCACTGCCTCACGTACGATATTTTCGATCCATTTCTTAGCTTCCTCAATCATCGCAGCATCGCTTGAACCGATAAAGACGGTGCCGTCCTGTTCGATATCCAGCTTGACGCCTGTAGCATCAATAATTTCGTTGATTTTCTTACCACCCGGTCCAATCACATCGCGGATCTTGTCCGGATTGATATGAATGACTTCGATTTTAGGTGCATAAGCACTCAGTTCTTTGCGGGGTTCAGCGATTGTCCCGAGCATATGCTCCATGATATGCAGACGGCCGATTCTCGCCTGTTCCAGTGCTTCGCGCAGAATATCCTCTGACAGACCATCTATCTTGATATCCATCTGAATCGCTGTGATACCGTCACGGGTACCTGCGACTTTGAAGTCCATATCGCCGAGCGCGTCCTCCATGCCCTGGATATCTGACAGAATCGTATAGTCCTCGTCTTTTTTGACAAGGCCCATCGCGATACCGGCAACTGGTGCTTTGATCGGCACACCCGCATCCATAAGCGCAAGTGTTGACCCACAGATGGATGCCTGAGACGAAGAACCATTGGATTCAAGTACTTCTGAGACGACGCGGATCGTGTAAGGGAAGTCCACTTCATTCGGAATGACCTGCAGCAGTGCACGTTCACCGAGCGCCCCGTGACCAATTTCACGGCGGCCCGGACCTCGTACAGGACCTGTCTCGCCCACTGAGAAGTTCGGGAAGTTATAGTGATGCATATAGCGTTTCTCTTCTTCTACACCAAGACCATCGATGATCTGATGCTCACCGAGCGCGCCGAGTGTTGCAACAGATAACGCTTGAGTCTGGCCACGCGTGAAGAGTCCTGAACCATGGGCACGTGGCAGCAGGCCGACTTCACTGGATAACGGACGGATCTCTTCAGGATGACGACCATCCGGACGCACCTTCTCTTCAGTGATCAGACGACGCACCTCTTCCTTGATCAGGCTGTCAAATGTCTTGTTGACAACAATCATCGTATCTTCAGGATGTCCTTCGTATTTGTCGATGATCTGCAGCTTTATGGCTGTGATATTCTGTTCACGTTCCAGTTTGTCCTTTGTCTGAATCGCCTGAGATAATCCGAATGTCTCGGCATACTGTTTCACTTCGTTCTCAACAATTGTGTTCGGTTCAGCAGGAACGAATTCCTTCTTCTCCGGTTGAACACCTGCAATGATCGTCTGCTGGAAGTCCACCAGTTCCTTGATAGCGCCATGACCGAACATGATTGCTTCAAGCATCTTGTCCTCGGTCACTTCTTTAGCGCCCGCTTCGACCATGTTGACCGCGTCCTTATGACCGGCAACCTGCAGGTCAAGCAGTGATACTGCACGCTGTTCAACGGTCGGATTGATGATCAGTTCATCATCGATCAAACCGACATTGACACCGGCAATCGGTCCTTCAAACGGAATATCCGACACAGATAAGGCGACAGATGAACCGAGCATCGCAGCCATCTCCGGAGAGTTATCAGGATCGACACTCATAACGATTGAGATGACCTGAATATCGTTGTGGTACCCTTTCGGGAATAGGGGGCGGATCGGACGGTCAATGAGACGAGAAGTTAATGTCGCATCTTCGCCAGGACGTCCTTCACGTTTGTTGAAACCACCAGGGATCTTCCCTGCAGCGTAAAGTTTTTCTTCATAGTTGACCATGAGCGGGAAGAAATCAACATCCCTCGGTTCTTTTGAAGCAGTGGCTGTAGAGAGTACGACCGTATCGCCATATCTGACAAGTGCCGAGCCGTTCGCCTGTTTGGCAAGCTGGCCGACCTCCACTGTTAACGGGCGTCCTGCCCATTCAGTTGTAAATACTTTTTTCTGAGACATTAAAATGCTCCTCTCAAGTTTATATCTTCCATCATATCATTGATTAAAAATTTAGTCATAAAAAAGTCGAAAGAAACGTGAGTTCCTTTCGACCTGATAAATTATCGACGTAAACCTAATGATTTAATTAATTCACGGTAACGTTGAACATCGTTCTCACGAAGGTATGTCAGTAAGTTTTTACGACGACCAACCATTTTTAAAAGTCCACGACGTGAGTGGTGGTCTTTTTTGTGAGTACGTAAATGTTCGTTTAACGCATTGATTTCAGCAGTTAAAACTGCGATCTGTACTTCTGGTGAGCCTGTGTCTGTATCATGAACACGGTACTCTGCAATGATTTCATTTTTACGTTCTTGTGTAATTGCCATAATTAAATGACCTCCTATTATAATTTACACCACAACCTGAGCACGTCGTCGGAGTGTCGACAAGCCAAGGAAAGGTACTGAACTATTATAGCATAATCTATAGCTCCATGTCACGAAGAATCTGTTCTGCCTTTACCTTATCCTGGTTGATCTGTGCAATCAGTGCATCGATGCCACTGAACTTCTGCTCAGGTCGCAGGAATTCATGCCAGAATACCTCAACGCGCTCCCCGTAGATAGAATCATGGAAGTCAAAGATATGCACTTCAATGGAAACAGCAGATTTTGATGGATCATGGAATGTCGGCTTGTAGCCGATATTGCAGACGCCTTTGAAGGTCTCACCTGTACTGAGCTGTTTCAGCGTGACGGCATAGACACCGAGCTTCGGCATGACATAATCCTCATCAGGCATGACATTCGCTGTCGGAAAGCCGATTGTACGTCCCCGCTTCTCACCTTGAACGACAAGACCCGAAATCTTATAGGGCCTGCCGAGCTGTGCATTCGCCTCCTCCACTTCTCCGTCCATCAGCATGCGGCGGATCTCAGTGGTCGAGACTTTCTCATCATTCAGCGCTTTCTTGGAGACTGTGGTCACATTGAAGCCGTCTCTGTCTTCAGCAAGCTTCAGCATATTACCTTTACCGTATTTGCCGTAAGTGAAATCAAACCCTGCGATGACTTCTTTGACGTGATTATCTGTCAGATAGTCACGGATGAAATCCTTTTCAGACATCGCAGCGAATTTAGACGTGAACGGCACGATGAACAGGTAGTCAACACCTAGTTTCTCAAAGATACGTCTCTTTTCATTTAATGGCGTCAAGTAGTCGGTCCGTTTCTTCTCAGGATTGAGAACAACAGATGGGTGCGGGTCAAACGTCATGACCGCTTTCTTCAGCTTATTCACTTCCGCTACTTCAATCATTTTGCTGATAACGGTCAAGTGTCCAAGATGAATGCCGTCAAAGAAACCGACCGCCAGCGCGATCGGCGGGTGATCGTACATTTCTTCTGCACGGTTGATATGAATGGTCTGCATATAGGTCAGCTCTTTCTCTTAAGTTGTTTTTATTGTAACAAAGACTTATCAGTTAAACACTTTTCGTGCTTTAACCACTCCTGATTTATCAGGGTGCGGCATGTAGATAGCGATTGCCTTACCTTTGTAAGTCATGACGGTCTCGTCATTCAACGGCGGTGTGAACTGACTCAGCTTCTGTCCGTTCAGGATGCGCTGCTTCATATCCTCAGACACTTCAAGATGCGGCAGTCCTGCCAGACCGCGCTCCATTAAACACTTTTCGTGCTTTAACCACTCCTGATTTATCAGGGTGCGGCATGTAGATAGCGATTGCCTTACCTTTGTAAGTCATGACGGTCTCGTCATTCAACGGCGGTGTGAACTGACTCAGCTTCTGTCCGTTCAGGATGCGCTGCTTCATATCCTCAGACACTTCAAGATGCGGCAGTCCTGCCAGACCGCGCTCCATTGGCAGTAGATGCGAGATTATTTCATCAAACGGCATTTCTGTCAGACCTTCAAGTGTCAGACACTCAGCCAACGTGAAGCCTCCGCTTTCAGTGCGTGTCAGCTTTGACATATGACCGACTGCACCGAGTCTGTCGGCAATCTGAGTGGCCAGCGTCCGGATATAAGTCCCCTTGCCGCACGCCACTTCAATCGTGAACGTGAGCATGTGATCATGATGCTTTATTTCTGACAGGCGTGTGATGTGATGGATTTTAATCACACGTGACGGCCGCTCCACTACTTTCCCTTCCCGTGCATATTCATAGAGCTTGCGGCCATTGACTTTAACAGCTGAGAACATCGGCGGTGTCTGCTCAAGATCACCTACCAGCGACTGAAGTGCAGCATCAACCTCCGCAGCCGAAAACTGCTCAGGCTGGATAGCAGCACGAGAAACCACTTCTCCCGTCTGATCTTCAGTTGTCGTCGCAGTACCGATCGTCACTTCAGCAATATAAGTCTTCCCGCTGTCCATCATATAATCACTGACCCGTGTTGCACGCCCGATACAGATGGGCAGTACGCCATCTACCTCAGGATCCAGCGTGCCGGTATGACCCACTTTCTTGGTCTTCAGTAATTTCCGCAGCTTGAAGACCACATCATGACTCGTCATACCACGCGGTTTGTTGATCGCTATAATTCCATCCATAAAAAAACACCCTTCCAGTAAACTCATAAATGAGTTTACATGAAAAAGTGTCAGTCGTCTATTTAGTTCAGTGACCTTTATTGAGGTCAGCAATCATACGTTCAATCTTATTACCGTAATCAATAGACTCATCATACTGGAACTTCAGTTCAGGAACAATACGAAGATCCATACGATGTGCAATCTCAGAACGCATGAAGCCTTTAGATCTCTCTAACGCTTCAAGTGATTTCTGACGTTCCTTGTCATCACCGAGAACTGTCACATAGACAGTCGCCTGTGAAAGGTCGCCTGTTACTTCAGCTTCAGTCACAGTGACAAAGCCGATATTCGGATTTTTCAATTTCTGGTTGATGATTTCGCTTAATTCCTTCTTAAGCTGCTCACCCACACGTTCACTTCTCATACTCATTTTATTCACCTCATCGTACTATAGTCGTGATATTAATTATAAGATTTCTGATGGAGGACTGTCAAACGAAGGGTGCTGAGGATGGCGCCGCGGTAAGCCCTTTAAACGACAGATAGATGACTCTGCGGTATGATTCGGCAGTTTCTCTGCAAGGTTATATCCTCTAGTTCCTGATAACTAACTGAACTTTGACAGTCATTTCTTCCGAAGATATTTTTGTCCTCTTCTTTCTTAACAGACTGCCCCACTAATTTTACCATGCATGATTCTTACCAGCAAAAAAGCAGTTCATCAATCAGCACAATCAGATGATTATGGAGAAGCGCTCAAGTAAACAGAAAAAGAACTCAGATGCAGCATCTGAGTTCTTTTAACTGTCCGTAAACATCTTCCGTGCATTATCAAAACTGATGGCAAATGGCACAGTGTGCTTCAGATACATAATCTGATTAGCTTCATCAATTTTCAGTACATCTATCATGTCGTTGATCGCGACTTCATAATCTGTTAAGTACGCGAGCAATGCATACTCGTCATGGACTTTCCTCAATCTGAACTGGTCACCGGCAGCAAGCTGTATGACCTGCTTCAACTGCTCATGCACGTCTTCCCCGCGCGGAATGAGACTCCCGTGCGGACAGTATTCAGGATAATCCAGCAGTTGATCCAGACGGTCAATGAACAGATCTGAGACCCGGTGCTCCAGTACTTCTGCCTCTCTATGCACTTCGTCCCACTTATAGCCGAGACTCTGTATTAAAAAACATTCAATCAGACGATGCCGCTTCACAAGCTTCAGTGCGGTATCCAGCCCTTTTGATGTCAGTCTGGTTCCCCTATAGGCTTTTGACTCAGTGAAACCCTCTTTCGTCAGTCGGCCCACCATCTCTGTCACTGAGGGCGGCCTGATATTGAGTTGCTCTGCCAGCTGCTTGTTGGAAATATAGTGCTCAGTTCCCCCTAACGTATAGATGGCTTTCAGATAATCCTCTTTTTCTTCGCTAAGCATGATTTCTCCCCCTCTATTAAACCCTTTTATATCATACAATATTTTTTTATCGCCGCCATTTTATTTTACTTAAACTAATTTTTAGGTTATCCTAATAATTAATTTAAGAGAAAGGAAAATAACTATGATTGATATTCAGAACCTATCCGTCACCCTGAATCAGCAGACTGTTCTCACTGATGTCAGTTTCAAAGCAACAACACCAGGCATCATCGGTATTATGGGACCGAACGGCGCGGGAAAATCCACGCTGATCAAAAGTATGCTCGGGTTTATCCGCCATACCGGCACCGCCACCTATAACGGCAGACCGATGAGAGCAATGAGGCAGCACTTTGCCTATATCCCTCAGCGCTCCACCCTGGATCTTGATTTCCCGATCACAGTAGAACAGGTGGTCAGGACTGGACAATATGGCTCCAAAGAGGTCAGTGACGTCACCGCGCTGCTGGATGATTTCGCGCTGATTGAAGTGAAAGACCGCGCATTGAACCAGTTAAGCGGCGGCCAGCTGCAGCGGGTGTTATTTGCACGGTCACTCGTGGCGGAGCGTGAGGTCTATTTCCTTGATGAGCCCTTTATCGGCATCGACTATACCAGTATGACAATCCTGAATGAACGACTCCAGTATCTGAAGCAGGCAGGCAAGCTGATTTTCATCGTGCATCATGATATCCATAGTGCGAGAGACCTTTTTGATGAAGTGCTGCTGCTCAACAGGCAGCTGAAGTACAGAGGAGAACCCGCAGAGGTTCTGTCCGACCGGCACCTGACAGAGGTCTTCTTCTCTCCGGAGGATACAATATGTCCTTCCTAGATACCCTCATGTCCTATCAGTTTTTAAGCCAAGCACTGCTGACCGCTGCTATTGTCGGTGTGGTCTCAGGTGCAGTCGGCTGTATCATCGTGCTTCGTAATCTCAGTCTGATGGGTGATGCCATGAGTCATGCCGTCCTGCCCGGGGTAGCTATCAGTTATCTGCTCGGCATACCCGCTTTTATCGGTGCACTGATCAGCGGTCTTCTGACCAGCACACTGATCAGCACGTTGATTGAGTACTCCAAGACAAAGCGTGATGCTGCTATTGGCATCACATTCACGACATTCTTCTCAGTCGGAGTGATCATCATCAGTATGATCCAGTCCACGACCAGTCTGTATCATATGCTGTTCGGCAGTATCCTGACGGTCACCCGTCATGATTTTCTGATGACAGCGGCAGTCAGTCTGATCGTACTGATTTTCATTGTGATCTTCTATACACCGCTGAAGCTGACGACATTTGATCCGGTGTTCGCTGAGATGAACGGGCTGAATCCGAAGTTCTGGCAGTATGTGATCATGCTGATGCTCGCCCTGATCACTGTGGTCAGCCTGCAGACAGTGGGCATTATCCTTGTCGTTGCCATGCTGATCACCCCAGCCTCAGCCGCCTATCTGATCACCCGTTCATTACATACCATGATGTTCACAGCTGCTGCTATCGGATTGATCAGCGCCGTCAGCGGCATCTACTTCAGCTTCATCTTCAACGTGCCAAGCGGTGCAGCCATCGTCATCTGTTCATGCATAATCTATGCCGCTATCTTTACTATTCAAACATTCAGGAGGAAAATAATATGAAAAAACTGTTGCTCTTCACCGCACTGCTACTGCTAGTGGCCGGCTGCGATAAGCCATCAGAAAAACAGCTGACTGTCACTACGACGAACTCCATACTCTATGATATGACCCGTCAGGTGGCCGGTGATCAGGCCACAATCAAGACCATCGTCCCGGTCGGTCAGGATCCCCATGATTACGACGTCAAACCGCAGGATGTCGCCGCAATCGAACAGGCCGACCTCATCATCTATAACGGGCTGAACCTGGAGAACGGCAATGGCTGGTTCAACCAGGCACTCGATCAGGCAGGCAGATCTCCAAAGGATGAGACCGTTGTGGCTGCAAGTAAAAATGTCGATACAATCAAACTTGAACACGGCAGTGAAGTCGATCCTCATGCATGGCTCAGCATCAAGAACGGCATTCTTTACGTGGATGCAATCAAAGATGCACTGATCAGACAGGACCCGCAGCATAAACAGATTTATAACAAAAATGCTGAGATCTATAAAGAGAAGCTGGTGGCACTCAACCAAAAGTATGAAGATAAATTCAGCGATATACCCGCAGCGCAGCGTCAGCTCATCACAAGCGAAGGCGCCTTCAAGTATTTCAGCCGGGACTATGATATCAGACATCATTACATCTGGGAGATCAATACAGAGAAACAAGGTACCCCCGGCCAGATGAAACAGGTCATAGATTATATCAGACAGCACCCCGTCAAGCATCTATTTGTTGAGACCAGTGTGGACAGACGCAGTATGAATGCACTCAGTGGTGAAACAGGCAAGAAGATATTCGGTGAGGTCTACACGGACTCGCTGGGTCAGGATGAAAAAAGCAACACTTACTACAAGATGATGGAGCATAACATCACAACTATCCATGATGGTATGCAGTAAACAACAAAAAAGCCGACTTTTCAGTCGGCTTTCGTCCTGTCCTACAGCTTAGAAATAAAGCGGTTGAACATAATATTATTGTTTGAGTTGATCAGTGTCAGATTATCATTCTTGATCGTAATCTCAACAGATTCAATGCAGAGCGGATCGGCCTTAGAGACATTCACTTTAATCTTCTCAACCGGTTGCTGATAGATGGCATGCTCAATCTCTGAAGTCTGTTTGTTGCACGAAATGAAATGTAATTTCTCGTGATCTTTGATATAAGCATACACTTTCTGCTCATCATAAGCTAACAGCATCGTATCATAATCTCTGATCAGTATCTCTTCACGGTACACATTGACCAGATAATCCTTGAACGTATTGGCATATACGAACTCACTTTTCATCTTCATCGTTGTATTGATAGTCAGCAGATCATCGATGCGGTAAATCGCTAATTGCAAGTCTCTTGCCATATAAAAACACCCCTTATTAAATATGATTGATATTCCCATCCTTTGATTATATTATACAAGATACTGGTAGAATCTCAATACAAATATCTGAAAATTCAGTAACTAAATAGTGTAAAAAAACAGCTATAGTCAAAAGTGATTATAGCTGTTTCAAATTTCGTATTAGACCCGTTTGATTTCTTCCATCACAAACGCCTCAAAGATATCGCCTTCTTTGATGTCGTTGAAGTTCTCGATTGTGATACCACATTCGTAGCCGGCTGTGACTTCTTTTACATCATCTTTGAAACGACGGAGTGCATGGACTTCGCCTTCGTAGACGACTACACCGTCACGGATGATGCGGACTTGCGAGTCACGCGTGATCTTACCGTCAGTGACGTAAGAACCTGCCACTGTACCGACTTTAGAGATATTGATCGTCTGACGGACTTCCGCCTGACCGATGACTTTCTCTTCGAATTCAGGGTCAAGCATCCCTTTCATCGCGAATTCGATTTCTTCGATGACTTTATAGATGATGCGGTGAAGACGCATATCGACTTTCTCTGCTTCTGCTGCACGTTTCGCGTTCACATCAGGTCTTACATTGAAACCGATGATGATACCGTTTGATGCAGATGCAAGCGTCACGTCAGATTCATTGATTGCCCCTACTGCTGTATGGATGATACGCACGTTAACGCCTTCTACGTCGATTTTCATCAGTGACGCTGCAAGTGCTTCTACTGAACCTTGCACGTCCCCTTTGATGATGACGTTCAGGTCTTTCATCTCCCCTTGTTTCATCTGTTCGAAGAGATTATCAAGTGAGACTTTCTGACTTTCCTGACGCTGTGCCATAATGTTCTGCTGCTGACGCGCTTCACCGATACGGCGCGCACGTTTTTCGTCCTTGAAGACAACGAAACGGTCACCGGCAAGTGGTACATCCTGCAGCCCTGTGATTTCTACTGGTGTAGATGGACCTGCAGTCTTGATGCGTTTACCTAAGTCATTGACCATCGCACGGACACGACCGAACGTATTGCCGACAACGATGGAATCCCCGATTTCAAGCGTACCATCCTGGACAAGAAGTGACGCTGCCGGTCCACGTGATTTATCAAGTTCTGCCTCGATGACTGTACCGAGTGCCGTACGTTTCGGATTTGCTTTTAATTCTTCGACTTCAGTCACTAACTGAATCATCTCAAGCAGATCATCGATACCGTCTCCTGTTAAGGCTGACAGCTGGACGAAGATTGTGTCGCCGCCCCAGTCCTCTGGATACAGACCATGTTCACCGAGCTCCTGCATGACGCGGTCCGGATTGGCAGTCGGTTTATCGACCTTGTTGACAGCAACGATAATCGGAACTTCTGCTGCTTTCGCGTGATTGATCGCTTCGATGGTCTGCGGCATAACACCGTCATCTGCAGCGACCACAAGAATCGTGATATCTGTGACCTGCGCCCCGCGTGCACGCATCGTTGTGAATGCCGCGTGACCTGGTGTGTCCAGGAACGTGATTTTTTTGCCGTCATTGACAATCTGGTAGGCACCGATATGCTGCGTGATACCGCCTGCTTCGCCTGCAGTGACACGCGTATTACGGATTGAGTCAAGCAAGGTTGTCTTGCCGTGGTCGACGTGACCCATGATAGTCACAACAGGCGGACGCTCTTCTTTGTCCGCGTCATCTGCATCCACATCCTCGAAGTATGTCTCAAGGTCCGTTGCATCAATGATCACTTCAAGCTCAGCTTCTACACCGTACTCATCACAGATCAGTTCAATCGCTTCTTCAGTCAGCGGCTGATTGATGTTCGCCATAATACCGACCATGAATAAGTTTTTAACGATTTCTGACGCGTCTTTGTTTAACTTCTCAGCTAACTCACCGACAGTGATACCTTCAGTGTAAGTGATTTTAGAAGGTGTCTCCTTAACAACCGGTGCTGGTGGTGGCGTCTGAGGTTTCTGATTCTTACCTTTTTTGCGCTGCTGATTGTTTTTCTGACCCGGACGGTTAGCGTTAGAACCCGTTCCTGGTTTATTGTTGTTCTGCCCTGGTCTGTTGTTCTGTCCAGGTTTATTAGGCCGGTTCTGGTTGCCGGCAGGCTTATTGCCATTCTGCGCTTTGTTCTGCACCGGTTTAGCCTGTGCTGGTTTGTCCGCTTTTTTCGGTTCTTCTTTTTTAACCTGATCTTTTTTGAAGATTTTATCTAAAGATGTGATTTCTTTATCTTCCAAAGTCTTCATATGCGTGTTGACTTCCACACCCATCTTCTGCAGTTCTTCAATGATATCCTTACTTCTCTTACCTACTTCTTTTGCATATTCGTATATTCTTTGTTTACTCATAGGTTCTCTCCTTTATCACTTTCATGAATCATGTCCTTCAGCTTCTTCGCAAAGCCTGAATCAAGCACACCGATGATGACCCGTTCATCCTTACCGATCGCCCATCCTAGTTCATGTCTCGAACCAAACGGCAGACATTTCACGTTATAAGACTGACATTTATTCATGATATTTTTTTGTGTGTTCGCTGAAGCATCGGTTGATAAAATCACTAATCTGACTTTACCCTTTCTCACTTCATTAATAACCAGTTCTTCACCTGTCACCAGCTTGCGCGCACGCATGGCAAGTCCGAGCAGATTCAGAATTCTGTCCTGCAGTGTCACTTCGGAATCATCGAACGATAAACCAGACGGATCAGTTCATCGTAGATCGGATTCAGTGTCTCTGTATCAGACTCAAAGAAATGCTCGAGTCTTTTCTTTTTGCGCGCTTCTTCAATTATTGCTAAATCCATTGATACGTATGCACCGCGGCCATTTGCCTTACCGGTCGGATCCACTGCTATATCGCCCTCTTTCGTACGGACGACGCGCAGCATTTCGCGTTTCGGTTTCATCTCCTGGCTTAAGATACATTTACGCATGGGAATTTTTTTCTGTTTCATCAGATTTCCCCCTTATTCTACTGGATAGATACCCGCTTCTTTAGCGTCAGTCTCACTTTTGATATCGATTTTCCAGCCTGTCAGTTTCGCTGCAAGACGTGCGTTCTGACCACGCTTACCGATCGCAAGTGACAACTGATAGTCTGGTACGATGACTGTCGTCGCCTGATTTTCCTCGTTAACGAGAACGTCCACAACCTGTGACGGACTCAGGGCATTTTTGACGAATGTCTTCGGATCTGCACTCCACTCAACGATATCAATCTTCTCGCCGCCGAGTTCATCAACAACCGCACCGACACGCGCACCTTTAGCACCCACACATGCGCCGACTGCATCGATATCCGGGTTATCAGAGTAGACACTGATCTTGGAACGGTCGCCCGCTTCACGTGCTACGGACTTCACGACTACAGTACCGTCAAAGATCTCAGGTACTTCCTGCTCAAATAAACGTTTCAGTAGGCCCGGATGACTTCTTGAGACGAAGATCTGTGGCCCTTTAGTCGTCTGTTCCACTTTGTTGACATAGACTTTGATACGTTCTGTCGGACGGTAGACATCGTTCGGGCTGCGCTCTGCTTCAGAGAGAACGGCTTCAGTCTTACCTAAAGTCACATAGACGTATCGGTGATCGACACGGTCGATGATGCCCGTCATGATATCATCTTCCTTATCGATGAACTCATTGTAAAGGATGCCTCGTTCAGCATCACGCAGGCGCTGCATCACTGCCTGTTTAGCGGCCTGTGCACTGACACGTCCGAAGTCAGAAGGGGTCACGTTCTCTTCAAAGATATCGCCGACTTCATAGGCAGGATTTGTTTCAAGCGCTGTCTCAAGAGAGACCTGGTCACGGGGATTCTCAACTTCTTCAACCACATCTTTACGAGAATAGACCGCGTAGCTGCCATTATCCATATTGAGTTCAACACGGACGTTGTTGGCACTGTTGTAGTTCTTTTTGTAAGCAGTGATCAGTGCTGCCTCAATGGTTTCAACCAGCACTTCACGCGGGATATTTTTTTCTTTTTCAAGAAAATCAATTGCATTTAATAATTCATTGTTTTTCATTTGTTTCCTCCGTTAATTAAAGAATGACTGCACGTCTGATCTTGGCGATTTTCTTGCGTGGCAGTTCAATTTCCTTTGTACGTGTTTTGATTCTGACAGACATCGTGACCGTATCCTCGTCGTATTTCACAAGTTCACCGAGCCACTCTTTATCGCCGCCGATTTCCTCATACAGTTTGACGTAGACAGGGTTGCCGACAGCAGCAGCGTAATCCGCTTCTTTTTTCAGCGGGCGTTCAGCTCCGGGAGATGAGACATCCATAAAGTAAGGGTCCGCAATCGGGTCCTCTTTATCCATCACTTCACTGATTTTCTCGCTCGCTAAAGCACAGTCAGAGATATCGATTCCGCCTTCTTTATCAATCGCGATACGCAGGTAATGATCAGGACCTTCCTTGACATATTCAACATCCACGAGTTCAAATCCAAGGCTCTTGATAACCGGTTCCACAATCTCTTCAACACGTTCTGTTATTTTGCTCATATAGGCCTCCTTAATGTGACAAGAAGAAAAGAGCGGGATTCCCCACTCTTTTCGTCAATAGAGTATTTTGTTAAGCATAATCATTATATCATATTACGAGGCCGTCTTCAATTCTATAAGTCAAAGATACTGAGCTGTGCTTTGTCCGGCATGTTATCCAGTGTACCGAGCGTCGTCAGATAGTCGATAATCTTCTGTGAGACACCGGCCTTCTTGTTCAGCTCTTCCTTGGACAGGAACGGTCCTTCCTCGCGTGCCGCCACAATTCGTCTCGCTACGTTCTCACCGAGGCCCGGCACCGCGATAAACGGGGGGATCAGTGTGTCGCCTTCAATGATGAAATCAAATGCTGTACTCTTCTCAAGTGATACCGGCTGCATACGGAAGCCGCGCTGAGCCATTTCGTTTGACAGTTCAAGCACGGTCAGCACATCCTTCTCCTTCTTCGCCAGATCATGAAAACGTGAATAATAATCCTTCACAGCCGCCTTGATGGTGTTCTTATCCTTCGTCATCGTGATCAGATCGAAGTCTGATGCGCGGACTGTGAAATAAGCGGCATAGTAATAGAGCGGATGATGCACCTTGAAGTAAGCAATCCGAAGCGCCATCATGACGTAGGCACTGGCATGGGCTTTCGGGAACATATACTTGATTTTCTTACATGAATCGAGATACCATTCCGGCACATTATTCTCGCGCATCGCCGCTTCAAAGTCCTCAGTAAGCCCTTTACCTTTACGGACGGACTCCATGATTTTGAAGGCAAGTGACGGTTCAAGACCCGCATACATCAGATAGACCATGATATCATCCCGACAGCCGATAACGCCTGACAGGTCACATGTCCCTGTACGGATCAGCTCCTGTGCATTACCGAGCCAGACGTCCGTACCGTGGGAGAGACCCGAAATCTGGATGAGTTCAGAGAACGTGCTCGGTTTCGTATCCTCCAGCATCTGACGCACAAAGCCGGTACCGAATTCCGGTACACCGAACGTACCGGTCTTACACATGATGTCTTCCTCTGTGACGCCCAGACTCTGCGGACCGGAGAAAATCTTCATCGTCTCCTTGTCGTCGAGTGGAATTGTCTTCGGATCGATACCGGACAAATCCTGCAGCATGCGGATCATCGTCGGATCATCGTGACCGAGGATATCAAGCTTGAGCAGGTTATCGTGAATAGAATGGAAGTCAAAGTGCGTCGTCTTCCACGAGGAGTTCTGGTCATCAGCAGGGAACTGTATGGGTGTGAAATCATAAATATCCATATTCTCAGGCACAACGATGATACCACCCGGGTGCTGACCGGTCGTCCGTTTGACACCCGTGCAGGCTTTGACAAGCCGGTCCACTTCAGCACCCCGCTTGTGCATGCTGTTATCATTCAGATAACCCTTCACGTAGCCGAACGCGGTCTTCTCAGCAACCGTACCGATTGTCCCTGCACGGAAGACTTTGTCTTCACCGAACAGGACTTTCGTATAGTTGTGCGCATTCGGCTGGTACTCACCACTGAAGTTCAAGTCGATATCAGGCACTTTGTCACCTTTGAAACCAAGGAACGTCTCGAACGGAATGTCCTGTCCTTCCTTGATAAATGGCACATCACACTGATCACAGTTTTTATCCGGCAGGTCATAACCACTGGAAACAGAACCGTCATTGAAGAAATGACTTTCATTGCACTTCGGACAGATATAGTGAGGCGGCAGTGGATTCACTTCAGTGATCTCTGTCATCGTTGCCACGAAACTGGAGCCGACAGAACCCCGTGACCCTACAAGATAGCCGTCATCAAGTGATTTTCTGACGAGTTTCTGTGAGATCAGATAGATGACCGCAAAGCCGTTACCGATGATACTGGCCAGTTCCTTCTCAAGACGAGCGACCACAATCTCAGGGAGGTCATCCCCGTAGAGCTTACGGGCATTCGCGTAGGACATCTCACGGATCTCTTCGTTCGCCCCTTCAATGGACGGCGTATAGAGCTCGTCACGAATCGGCACGACACGCTCTATCCGGTCAGCAAGGGCGTTTGTATTCTTGATGACGATCTCATAAGCCTTGTCCTGACCCAGGAACATGAAATCATCCATCATCTCGTCCGTCGTTCTGAAATGCGCATCAGGAAAACCACTTTTGTTCAGCGGGTTCCCCGGCATACTTGCGACCAGAATCTCACGTGCGATCTTATCATGCGGATGGAGGTAATGCGCATTGCCTGTCGCGATGACCGGTTTATTCAATTTTTCACCGACAGCAATGATACGGTGATAGATCTCTTCCAGTGTCTCATTGTCACGAATCAGATCACGGGCCAGCAGATGCTGATAAAGGGCTTTCGGCTGCACTTCTATATAGTCGTAGAACTGTGCGACCTTCTCCACCTCTGCCTGGTCCTTGTTCATGACCGCTGTGAAGATCTCACCATTATCACAGGCGCTGCCGACCAGAATCCCTTCGCGGTTCTCCTCGAGCAGTGAACGCGTGATACGCGGTGTGCGGTAGTAATAACGGACAAGCGATTCCGATACGATCTTGAATAAGTTCTTCAGACCTTTCTGGTTCTGTACAATCAGTGTCACATGCACCGGTCGTGCCCGCTTGTATGCATCCTGATTCGATAGTTTCTTATCGATATCCTGATGGTTGGTGACACCTCGTTCTTCCATCTGCTTCAGCATCTTGATGAAGATGTGTGCTGTCGTCTCCGCATCATAGATCGCTCTATGGTGCTGGGTGAGCTCCACGCCGTATTTCTTGGCGAGGAAGTTCAGACCGTGCTTACCGAGTTCGGTGTTGATGGTTCGGGACAGCTCAAGGGTATCAATCACCCCGTTATCGCTCGCACCGAGGCCCAGTCTGTCATATCCTGTATCGATGAAACCCATATCGAAGCTTGCGTTATGCGCGATATAGATGGCATCGCCGACCCAGTCCTTGAACTTCGGCAGCACTTCTTCAATCGGCGGTGCGTCACGGAGCATATCATCCGTGATACCGGTCAGCTGCTTGATGGTCTCATTCAGCAGTTCACCTGGATTGCTGAAGCTTTCAAACTTGTCAATGATTTCGCCGTCTCTCACTTTGACAGCGGCAAGTTCAATGATCTTGTCGTACTGAGAGCTGAGACCTGTCGTCTCGACGTCAAATACGACGTAGCTGCTGGAGGCCAAATCACGGTCAGTCGGATGATAGGTGATCGGCACCCCTTCATCGACCAGCATCCCTTCAAGACCATAGATCATCTTGATGCCGTTCTTCTCTGCTGCTGCATGGGCATCCGGATACGCCTGCACACCGTTATGATCTGTGATTGCAATCGCTTTATGCCCCCACTGTGCTGCCTGCTCCACATACTTACCGATATGTGTGATGCCGTCCATCTGACTCATGCTGGAATGAAGGTGAAACTCAACCCGCTTATCGTCAGATTTATCTTTACGCGGCGACTTCTTGATCTCATGAATATCATTGATCATCATTACGAGGTCACGGATAAAGGTATCCTCTTCAATCTTCCCTTGCGCACGGACCCATTTACCTGGGGTCAGCGCCTTGAAATGCTCAAGGTCACTTTTAGTCTGTCTATTGCGGCTGAACATCTTCAAGGTCAGTGAATCCGTATAGTCTGTGATCTTCAGCTGCAGAATATAGCGGCCGCTCTTCAGTTCCTTGATATCGGCGTCAAAGATGACCCCTTCAATCGCTACTTTATATTCCTCTTCGATAATAGTGGAAATCGGTTTGATGGATTCGATATTGATTTCCTTGCCGATTGAAGCCTGCGTTACTTCGTCCGTCTCTTCTTCAGCACGCTGCTTCTGCATCTCAGCCACTCGTTCACGCGTCTGGATGGCACTTGTCGTATCCTCTTCCTGGATTGTCGCTTCAAGTGACTCCAGTTCACGCTGCTGGTCTTCATCATTCGTCTCAAAGATAATCCTATCGAACTTGAAACCCGCTTTTTTGAACGCTTTCAGCAGCGAACCGTTACATGATTTCTCCAGATGCTGCTGTTCGACTTCGTTGTTGACGACAAATTTAATGACGTCGCCAGAAAAAATATATTTCTTCTGTTTCAGCTGCGACTTCATACTCGGACTCAGTGCGGTCTGATCCACACAATGATTCAGGTACCCTTGTACTTTCTCGATTTTATCAGACTGATCTGCCGCAGTAATAGAGAAATCCACATCCGCAATATGACTGAATGCAGTCTTCAGCTCACTGGCAAATGTCCTATAGACATCAGCCGGAAAGATGCGCGGACTGTTGATATAGAAATGCCACTGCCGTTCTTTCTCTGAAATATCAAGTCGTTCAAGCGTGCACCCTTTAAGTTCTGCCGGAAAGACATCTGTCATTTTCAGCTGCGTCAGCAATATACTGAACTTTTCTTCTTTATCTATCACGCCACGACCACCTTTATAAAATGAAAAAGTAACGCGCATAGTGCGCATTACTTAAGTTAGTCCTATTATAACAAAATTTTAAGCTAAGTCTTTATATAATGTTTCAATTTTTTCTGCGAGTTCATCGACTGAGACGTCAAACTTTTCATCAGTCGCACGGACCTTCACTTCCACAACTCCGTCTGCTGCCTGTTTACCGATGACGATACGAAGGGGCACACCGATCAGGTCAGCATCATTGAACTTGACGCCGGCACGTTCCTGACGGTCATCATAGAGAACCTGGTAATCTTTGGAGAATTCCACGTAAAGTTTGTCCGCCAGTTCCTTCTGTGCTTCCTGCTTCGGATTGACGGAAATGACATGGACGTCATAAGGGGTGATGGACTTCGGCCAGATGATGCCATTCTCATCATGATGCTGCTCGATAACAGCGCTCAGCGTACGTGAGACACCGATACCGTAACAGCCCATGATCATCGGACGCGCCTTACCCTGCTCATCGAGGAATGTCGCTTTCATCGCCTCAGAATATTTCGTACCGAGCTTGAAGACCTGCCCGACTTCGATACCTTCCGCAAATCTCACCGGACCGCTGCCGTCCGCTGCCGGCTCACCTTCTAAGATAAAGCGGAAGTCGCCAAATGCTTTGACGTTAAAGTCACGCCCTAAATTCGCATTGATATAGTGATAATCTGTCTCATTCGCACCGACCGCCAGATTATTGATATCCTGTATCGCATGATCCGCATAGATTTCAATCTTATCGACGCCGACCGGACCGAGTGAACCTGGTTTTGCATTCATAATGCCTTCAATCTCTTCCTCAGTCGCCATCTCCACCACTTCAGTGCCGAAGAAGGATTTCAGTTTAACATCATTCAGTTCATGGTGGCCCCGGACGAGGAACATCACAAAGCGGTCATCGACTTTCAGGATCATCGATTTGACAATCTCATTTAAGTCCTTACCGAGTAAATCTGCAAGCTGCTGAGCTGTCTTGACACCCGGTGTATGGATCTTCTCGAGCGCTTCTTCAGCCGTATGCTGAATATCAGGCGTATAGACCACTTCAGCTTTTTCGATATTGGCTGCATAGTCACTGCCGTCTGTATAGGCAATCGTATCCTCACCGATTTCAGCAAGCGCCATGAATTCATGTGTATGACTGCCACCGATCGCACCGCTGTCTGCGATAACAGGACGGAACTTCAGACCGACTCGGTTATAGATATTGCTGTAGGCGTTATACATATCACGGTAAGTCTCATCGAGAGATTCCTCAGTCGCATGGAAGCTGTAGGCATCCTTCATCACAAACTCGCGGCCACGGAGGAGACCGAAACGAGGACGTTTCTCGTCACGGAATTTATTCTGGATCTGGAATAACGTCACCGGCAGTTTCTTATATGATTTCAGCTCATCACGGACGAGTGAAGTGATAATCTCCTCATGCGTCGGACCGAGCGCGAACTCACGACCGTGACGGTCCGTCAGACGCATGAGTTCAGCACCATAACTCGGCCAGCGACCACTTTCCTGCCACAGTTCAGCAGGCTGCAGTGCCGGCATGAGAATCTCAACACCGTCAATGGCTTCCATTTCTTCACGCACAATCGCTTCAATCTTATTAAGTACACGTTTAGCAATCGGCAAATAGCTATAGACTCCACTTGCGACCTGTTTGATCATACCTGCTTTCAAAAGCAGCTGATGACTTTTAGATTCCGCATCGTTCGGAACTTCGCGTAACGTCGGGATAAACATCTTTGATTGTTTCATCTTATTACCTCCTATTAGTTAAAGAAATAGCGTTGAATATCGTTCCACGTCACCATGATCATGACGAAGAACAGGAAAATAGCACCGGCAGAAATAATCGCGACCTCCGCCTTCTTGTTGACCGGTTTTCTGAAAATCGCCTCGTAAAGGACGAAGAGAATACGCCCGCCGTCAAGCGCAGGAATCGGGAGCAGGTTCATCAGTCCTAAGTTCACAGATAACATCGCTGCCCAGTTCAGAATAGCTGTAATACCGAGTGATGCAACTTTTTCTGTATTTTTGTAGATACCCACAGGTCCATTCAGCATATCGAAGCTGAACCCACCCGTGAAGATACTTGTGAAAAGTCCGATGATCAGCGAGAAAATAAATGTTGCATAATAGAGAAATGTCTTAAAGCCTGCAATAAAGGGTTCAGTCAATGAAAATGTTTTAGTTGGATATAGACCAAACTGGTAAGACATTTCCGTTCTGTTTTTCGCAACCCGGACTTCACGTGCATCAGGCTTTATCTTGATCACTTGTTCTTTTCCATCACGTTCAATGGTCATATCATAAGTTTTGTCTTTATGCTTTTCGAGCTGTTCCTTCAGATCTGTAAACTTATTGATTTCAAAGTCATCAAGCTTCTTGATTGTATCACCACTCTGAAGACCAGCTGTCGCTGCAGGTGATTCATCGGCTATCTTGTCAATTGTCGTTGTAGGTGTGCCTACAATAAAGGCGATAATAATACATAAGACAAGCGCCAGTATAAAGTTGAACAGCGGTCCTGCGAAGAGTGTCAGAAACTTCGGCCATGGTTTCTTGTTCTTGAACTGACGATGGCGCGGTGCGATCTGGACGAGGTCACCTTCCCGGACGAAATAGGCCTCATCAGCCAGTGTATAGCGGACGTGTTCATTCGTATATTGATCGATACCTTGAATAAAAAGATTATCTTCAAAGTCACTATCTGCCACTTCCAGCTGTTCAATCTGTCTGAACTGATGCTGATCATCCAAAAGAATATGGGTGACTTCTCCCGCTTCATTCCGTTTGATGCTGACCACCTGTCCTGCTGTCAGCGGATTCTGCTCCATGCCGCTGCCCGCCATCATCACATATCCCCCTACCGGCAGCAGTCGAATGGTATAAAGCGTTTCATTTCTTTTATAGGAGAATATTTTCGGGCCCATTCCGATGGCAAATTCCGGACACATGATGCCTGCGCGCTTCGCGAACAGCAGATGGCCGAACTCATGCACTGTGACAAGCAGACCGAAGACGAATATAAATGCGATAATACCTGTCATATCTTACACCTCATAATGACGTGACTTATAGTCAGCATCCACTTTCAGAATAATCTCGAGATCCGGATTCTGTATCACATCATGATTCTGCATCTCACGCTCGATCAGCCGTTCGATATCAAGGAAGCTGATTTCTCCCTGCAGGAACTTCTCGACTGCCACTTCATTGACCGCATTCATCACAACCGGCATTGTCCCGCCGATTCTGATGGCGTCGTAGGCGAACTTCAGACATCTGAAGCGTTCAAGATCCATCTCCTTGAAATGAAGCGTGCCGAATTCCGCTAAGTTCAGGTGTTTACCCTGTCTTGGCAGACGGTCCGGATAGCTGAAGGCATAAAGAATCGGCATACGCATATCCGGTGTACCGAGCTGAGCCATCACACTTGTATCATTGAACTCGACCATGGAATGAATGACGCTCTCTTTATGAAGAAGGGTCTCAATCTTCTCAACCGGTAAGTCAAACAGCCATTTCGCTTCAATCACTTCCAGGCCTTTATTCATCATCGTCGCTGAATCGATCGTGATCTTCTGGCCCATCGACCAGTTCGGATGATTGAGGGCATCCTCCAGTGTCACATTCTCCAGTTCCGCACGGCTCTTGTCTCTGAATGAACCACCGCTTGCTGTAATAATGATTTTCTCGATGTTCTTGTCATCTTCACCGTTCAGGCACTGGAATATCGCTGAATGCTCTGAATCCACCGGCAGGATGTTGACCCCATGCTTCTTCGCTTCTTGCATGACAATCTCTCCTGCGACGACAAGTGTCTCCTTATTTGCCAGTGCAATATCAATACCGTGCTGAATTGCATGGAGTGTCGGTCTCAAGCCCACACTACCGAGTATCGAGTTCAGCAGTATATCGTTCTCTTTGTATGCGGCTACTTTCAGTAATCCTTCTTCGCCACTGACCACTTCGATGTCGTAATGCGTAAGTGCTGCTGTATCAGCCTCGTTCTGCAGAGATACAATCGACGGACTGAACTCTTCAATTATTTCTTTCGCTGTCTCAATATTACGTCCGACTGAGAAACTTACAAGCTTGTAGTCCTCAGGATGCTGACGGATGATATCCAGCCCCTGCATACCGACAGATCCACTTGCGCCTAATATACCTATTTTTTTCATGTCATCACCTAACTCTGAAAGTTGATTAAAAAGATGTTCATTAACGGTAATACAAAGATAAAGCTGTCAAAACGGTCCAGTATGCCGCCATGCCCCGGCAGCAATGTACCTGAATCCTTGACGCCGAAATTACGTTTCAATGCCGATTCCACCAAATCCCCTAGCTGCCCGGCCACACTGAGCAGCCATGTCACAATCACGAGCGGTAGCATTCCAAGCGGCATGTCATAAGTCAAGGCAAAGACGACTGCGACAATGGTACTGCAGGCGATGCCACCGATAAACCCTTCGATTGTCTTATTGGGACTGATTTCCGGCCAAAGCTTCCTTTTGCCGAATAAGCGGCCGAATATGTAGGCACCGGTATCTGTCAACCATACAACCAGCAGAGCAAAGAGCAGATAATGTAAACCTTGATGTCTTGTCTCATAGAAATACATAAAACCGATGCCGACATAGGCGACGGCGAGCATACAGAACGATGCATCGACAAAAGAGAATTTATTCTTCGATATGACCGTATGACTGAGCAGAATAAGACTGATGATAATCAAAAAGGGAACTTGAAAATCACTTTCGACTATCTGACTGCGCTGCGGTGACATAATCAAACAGAGTGCGACCAGACTAATTAATCCGGGCAGTGAGTACAGCTTGATTCTTCGCATACTGAGTACTTCCTTAAGCGCAACAATAGCGAGTGAATAAGCTAATATCAATACGGGAACTCCACCATATATCACAATAGGTAGAAAGACAGCCATTGCGATAATGGCTGTAATCGTCCTTGTTTTCATGCTTATACCCCTCCAAATCGACGCTGGCGGGATTGATAGATGTGAATCGCTTCATCTAAATCCGACGGTTCATAATCCGGCCATAGCTTATCGTGGAAGACGAACTCGCTATATGACGTCTGCCACAGCATAAAGTTGCTGAGACGTATTTCTCCTGACGTACGGATCAGCAAGTCGGGATCAGGATAGTCCTTTGTGAAGAGTGACTGGCTGAACAGCTCCTCATCAATATCATCCAGACTGATATCGTTTGATTTATAGGCATCTGCAATCAGCTGGACTGCAGCCACTATTTCTTTACGGCCGCCATAATTAAGCGCAAATATCAGCTTCATCCCTGTATTGTCCTTTGTTTCCTGCTCCACTTTATACAGAGCTTCTTTCGTGTGCTCAGGCAGCTGTTCGATAAAGCCCATTGATTCAACCTTAATATTATTTTTCATGAGGTCCGGCAGAAATGAAGACATAAATTCCACTGGCAGTTTCATCAGATAATTGACCTCTTCTTTCGGTCTTGTCCAGTTCTCTGTTGAGAAGGCATAGACCGTCAGATACTTCACGCCAATCTGACTTGCATGTGAAGTAATTCTTTTAACCGTCTGCATCCCTTCGTAATGTCCTTTTATGCGGGGCATTTTTCTATTCTTAGCCCATCTGCCGTTACCGTCCATAATAATCGCAATGTGGTCAGGTACTGCAGAATGGCTTATATCTTGAGAAGTCTTCTTCTTGAATATATTAAACATAAGGTCCTCCAGCTTCAATACTAATCTACATTCTAACATATCTATATCTCTATTTAACCACAAAAAAAGAGCCGATGTCTCACTTAAAGTGAAAACATCGGCTCAGAACCATTAAACGGCCATAATATCCTGCTCTTTTGCTGCTGTCAGATCATCAATTTTTTTGATATGATCATTCGTCAAAGTCTGAACATCTTCACTGAAACTACGCAGATCATCTTCAGTCAGTTCTCCCGCTTTTTCAGCTTTTTTCAGATCATCGTTTGCATCACGACGGATGTTACGGATAGCGACTTTAGCATTTTCAGCTTCTTTTCTGGCATCTTTCACTAAATCTTTACGGCGTTCTTCAGTCAGTGCAGGAACCGTGATACGAATCACTGTACCATCAGATGTCGGGTTAACGCCGAGATTCGCCATATTGATTGCTTTTAAGATGTCATCGATTGATGTTTTGTCATAAGGTGTGACAACCAGCATTCTTGCTTCTGGTACAGAGATACCTGCAAGCTGCTGAACCGGCGTATCAGCGCCGTAGTAGTTGACAGTGACCCGGTCAAGCAGTCCTGCATTGGCATGGCCGGCACGGATGCCTGCAAATTCACGTGTTAAGCTGTCGATACTTTTAGACATCTTGTCTTTTGCTTCATTAATAATTGCGTTCGTCATTGAAATTCTCCTCACTTATTTAGTAATCGTTGTACCGATTTCTTCTCCCATGATGGCACGTTTGATGTTACCATCCTCCATAATTGAGAATACCACGAGCGGGATATCGTTGTCCATACAGAACGAGCTGGCCGTTGAATCCATCACCTGAAGCCCTTCCTGCAGCATCTGGATATAAGTCAGCTTCTCATATTTTTTAGCTGTCGGATCAAGTTTAGGATCAGCAGAGTAAACACCATCCACATTATTCTTGCCCATCAGAATCACATCTGCTTCCATTTCAGCAGCACGGAGTGCAGCAGTTGTATCCGTTGAGAAGTAAGGATTGCCGATGCCTGCTGCGAAGATCACAACACGCCCTTTTTCAAGGTGGCGGATGGCACGACGTCTGATATAAGGTTCAGCGACCTGCTGCATCGAGATGGATGTCAGCACACGTGTATCACAGTCGAGCTGCTCCAGACTGTCCTGCAGCGCGAGTGAATTCATGACAGTTGCCAGCATGCCCATATAATCAGCAGTGCCGCGGTCCATACCGAGATCACTGCCGGTTTTACCGCGCCAGATATTTCCGCCGCCAACGATGACTGCTACTTCACAGTCCATTTTTGCGACTTCAGCGACCTGTTTTGCGATGTTTTTAATGATGACAGGATTGATCCCGAATCCTGTATCTCCGGCCAGTGCCTCTCCACTCAGTTTCAGTACGACGCGCTTATATTTTGATGTATCCATTTAATTCCGCCCTTTCAATCTGTTTTTTATCTCTTCTTTGGTGAGAGAAGCGCACAAACTATATGTATTATATCAGTTTGTCACTGATATGTTAATGCTTAAAAAAAGACACGAATCATCATGCCTGAATCATCGTGTCTGATGCATTATTATTTGTTGATTTGACCCATTACTTCATCAGCGAAGTTATCTTGACGTTTCTCGATACCTTCACCCACTTCGTAGCGTACGAATGATTTTAATGTGCCACCTTTTGATTTGAGGAACTCAGCGACAGTCTGATCAGGGTTCTTAACGAACGGCTGATCCACTGCACAGATTTCTTCAAGATACTTACGCAGACGGCCTTCAACCATTTTCTCAACGATGTTTTCTGGTTTGCCTTCATTTAACGCCTGCTGCTTAAGAATGTCTTTTTCATGCTCTAACTCTTCAGCAGATACCTGCTCACGAGAAACGAATTTAGGGTTTAATGCAGCGATGTGCATTGCAACGTCTTTCGCTGCTTCAGCATCAGTTGAGTTTTCAACAATAGCGAGTACGCCGATACGGCCGCCCATGTGCAGGTATTCGCCGAACGCATCTGCATCCGTTTTAGTTGCTAATACAAAACGACGTAACGTTAATTTTTCACCGATTGTAGAAATTGCTTCGTGCATTTTGTTTTCAACTGATTTACCATCTGACATTTCTGAAGCCATCAATGCTTCAAGATCAGCCGGTTTAGTATCTAAGATGTGAGCTGCCATTTCTTTAACCAGTGCCTGGAAACCTTCATTACGTGCAACGAAGTCAGTCTCTGAGTTTAATTCTAAAAGAACGGCATCGTTTCCTTTTGAAGCCACATAAGTTGTTCCTTCTGCGGCGATACGGTCAGCTTTTTTAGCTGCTTTAGCGATCCCTTTTTCACGTAAGTAGTCAACTGCTGCATCAATGTCACCATCAGTTTCAGTTAATGCTTTTTTGCAGTCCATCATACCTGCGCCAGTTCTTTCGCGAAGTTGTTTTACTAATTGTGCTGTAATAGCCATGAATAATTCCTCCAGATAAAAGATATGTTCTTCACTTTTCAATCATACTAAATTGTAAGACAAAAGGCGAAATATTTACATAATTTCTTTAAAAAAGGTGATAAGTAAACTTATCACCTCAATTGATTATGCTTCAGTCGTTTCGTCAGCTTTCGCTTCAGTTGACTCAGTTAAATCGATATTCTGCTCAGCTGCAACTTCCTCATCAGAAACGCCTTGTTTCGCTTCAAGGATTGCATCAGCCATTTTACCTGTTAATAATTTAACGGCACGGATTGCATCATCGTTTGCAGGGATAACATAGTCGATTTCGTCTGGATCACAGTTTGTATCAACAATACCGACGATTGGAATGTGTAATTTTTTAGCTTCAGCGATTGCGTTGCGCTCTTTACGAGGGTCAACAACGAAGATTGCTGATGGCATAGATTTCATATCGCGGATACCGCCTAAGAATTTGATCAGACGATCGTATTCTTTTTTAAGTTCAACGACTTCTTTTTTAGGAAGTACGTCGAATGTACCGTCTGCTTCCATTTTTTCGATCTCAGCAATACGTTTTACACGTTTGTTGATTGTTTTGTAGTTTGTTAAAGTTCCACCTAACCAACGTTGGTTGATGTAGAACTGACCTGAACGCTCAGCTTCTTCTTTAATCGCTTCCTGAGCTTGTTTTTTAGTACCGACGAATAAGACAGTACCGCCTTCTTCAGCAACAGATTTCATGAAGTTGTATGCTTCTTCAACTTTCTTCACTGTTTTCTGAAGGTCGATGATGTAGATACCATTTCTTTCTGTAAAGATGTATTTCTTCATTTTTGGGTTCCAGCGACGAGTCTGATGACCGAAGTGAACACCAGCTTCTAACAATTGTTTCATTGAGATAACTGCCATTTTATTTCCTCCTATTGGTTTATTCCGCCACTACAGGCAATTTCAGAACAGACAAGCTGCACCCCTGAAATACTGAGCCATAGTGTGTGAATTAGCTTTTTTCAAGCCGTCTATTAATATATCATATCAAACAGAAAAAAACAACCATATTAATGGCTGTTTTCAAGTTCCTTTAAGAACTGTTCTTTCTTGATTTTAATGAATGTTCCTTTCATACCGAGTGAGCGGGATTCAATGACACCTGCACTTTCCAGTTTACGCAGTGCATTAACGATGACTGAACGTGTGATTCCTACACGATCGGCCACTTTGGATGCAACCAGAAGACCTTCATTAGCATTAAGTTCTTCAAAGATATGTTCGATCGCTTCCTTCTCAGAATAAGAAAGTGAATTGATCGCCATGGTAATCGCTGCTTTGTCACGAGCCTTGCTTTCAATCTCTGTATGTTTCTCGCGGAGAATCTCCATACCGACGACTGTCGCCGCATACTCACCGAGTACAAGGTCATTGTCATCAAATTCCTTGTCGACACGTCCCAGTACCAGTGTACCGAGTCTTGTACCGCCACCTTTAATCGGTATGATGGTTGTTTTGCTGTCCTTGAACAGCTCCTCATTTTCAGGCGGGAAGACGGTTAATCTGTCATCAAGTGTGATATTGGATTGAGTAGCATCGACCTTCAGGAGATAATCCGTATAAGTTTCAGGAATCTGCCGGTCCTCAAGCATTTTGATGATGCGGTCATTCTTGAGAAGTTCATTTACTCCAAAACCGAGAATCTTACCTCGTCTGGAAACGATGAAGACATTGGACTGCATGACGCTGCCAAGATGGTCAGCCATCTCCTTGAAATCGACTGCAAGTCCCTCATGCTCCTGCAGTAACTTGTTGATTTCACGTGTTTTTTCTAATAATTTCATAACGTTGACAGTCTCCTTTAGAGTATAAACTCACTTAGATTTTTATTGGTTGCAATTGAGCCCAGTTTTGATTCTACGTACTGCTTTGTGATTTCCACATGTGCATTCGGCATATCAGGCGCTTCGAACGAGAGATCCTCAAGCATCTTCTCCATGATGGTATGAAGTCGTCTGGCACCGATATTATCGGTATCCTGGTTCACTTCGTAAGCGATTTCCGCAAGACGTGTGATCGCCTCATCAGTAAAGGTGATCGTCACATCTTCAGTTGCGAGCAGACTTTCGTATTGTCTGAGCAGTGACAACTTCGGTTCACGCAGTATCTTCTCGAAGTCATCCACTGAGAGTTTGTGCAGTTCGACTCTGATCGGAAAACGCCCCTGCAGCTCAGGGATGAGGTCACTTGGCTTGGAGACATGAAAGGCACCCGCACCGATGAAGAGAATGTGTTCAGTGTTCACTGCCCCGTATTTCGTCTGTATGACACTGCCTTCAACAATCGGCAGGATATCACGTTGAACACCTTGTCTGGAGACGTCCTGTCCAGAGTTCGAGCTGCCGGCAATCTTATCAATTTCATCTATAAAGACGATACCGAGCTGCTCTGCAAGCTGCACTGCTTCCTGATTGACTGATTCCTGGTCAATCAGTTTACCTGCTTCCTCATCTATAAGAATAGGGCGTGCTTTTTCGACGGTCAGCTGACGTTCTACTTTCTTCTTCGGCATCATCTGGCTGAGCATATCCTGCATATTGTTACCCGGCATATCCATACCGAACGGCAGCCCCTGCTCCTGCTCCACTTTAATCTTGATGATCTCCTGCTCCAGTTCACCGTTTTTCAGGCGACGTCTGATGTCTTCACGCTTTGAGCTGATGTCAGGTGTGACCTCTTCTTCCTCATGCTGGTCCATCAGGTTCGGCATCTGACCACCGAACAGCGCTTCAAAAGGATTGCCGCCTGACTGCTTCTTTTTCATGGCAGGAACAAGAAGTTTGACCAGACGCTCATCTGCTGCCTGTGTCGCTTCGGCCAGCACTTCCTTTTTCTTTTCCTCTTTGACCAGTCGGACCCCGTTCTCCACCAGATCACGAATCATGCTTTCAACATCACGACCGACGTAACCGACTTCTGTATATTTCGTTGCCTCCACTTTGACGAAAGGCGCACCGACGAGACGGGCAATCCGTCTGGCAATTTCTGTCTTACCGACACCAGTCGGTCCGATCATCAGAATATTCTTCGGGATAATCTCCTGCTGCAGCTGCTCGTCCAGCTTGGAACGGCGGTAGCGATTTCTGAGGCTGATCGCTACTTTCTTCTTGGCGTCTTCCTGACCGACAATATGCTGATTCAGTTCAGAGACGATTTCCTTCGGGGTGAGTTTCAGTTTGTTATTCATAATGCCTCCTTAGAGTTCCTCAAAAATAATATTATGGTTTGTAAAGACACAGATATCAGCTGCCGTGTCCAGGCTCTCGCGGGCAATCTCACTTGCTGAAAGATGAGGTGCATGTTTTTTGAGTGCACGACCTGCACTGAGTGCGTAGTTACCGCCTGAACCGATGGCGATGACATCATCATCCGGCTGAATCACTTCGCCGGTCCCGCTGACTAAGAGCAGTTCCTTGTCATTCATGACGATCAGCATCGCTTCCAGCTGACGCAGCATTTTATCACCGCGCCATTCCTTGGCAAGCTCCACGGCTGCCCGTGACAGGTTGCCGTTATATTCATAAAGTTTCGCTTCAAATTTCTCAAAGAGCGTGAATGCATCCGCAACGCTGCCGGCAAAACCTGCCACTACTTTATCATCGAAGAGACGACGCACCTTTTTAGCCGTTGCCTTCATAATGACCTGTTCACCGAGTGTAACCTGTCCGTCACCAGCCATTGCGGTATGTCCACCGTGTTTGATTGCAAAGATTGTAGTCACAGATTTCCTCTCCTTTATGCACGTGGATGTGCATTTAAATAAGTCTGTCTAAGATGTTCTTTTGTTACATGGGTATATCTGCCCGTCGTCGATAGATTGACATGGCCGAGCAGATCCTGAACGGTCCTGAGGTCCGCACCTTCGTTCAGCAGATGAGTTGCAAACGTATGCCGCAGCATATGCGGATGAATATGTGACACTTGACCGGTCCGCTTGATGATATCATTCAGCACATATCTAACCCCTCGTGCGGTCAGCGGCCCGCCCTGCTGGTTGATCAGCAGGAAATCGTGATCCTTCGCATGCTGACGTCTTAGCGGTAAGTATTCCCGCAGACTCTTCAGGGCAAAACTGCCGAACGGTACGATTCGCTCCTTGTTACCTTTACCGAGCACTTTCAGGAGCATCATCTCTTCATCAAGATCAGTCAGCTGTAGATTAACAAGTTCTGAGACCCTGATGCCGGTCGCATACAGCACCTCAAGTATCAGCTGATCTCTTACATGGAAAGGTCTGCCCTGATTGACTTCCGCAAACAGGCGTTCTATTTCCTCCTCATAAAAAAACTGCGGCAAATATTTTTCGTGTTTGGGATGAATGAGGCTATCGAACGGATTAACTGCATCTCTGTCCAGCTGCAGAAAACGATAGAAAGTCTTCAGGCTGGATATTTTCCGCGACACAGTTGAGCGGGTCAGCTTCTGGTCATACAGATGGACAAGGTAGCCGCGTGCATCACGGTAGACGAAAGAATCAAGTCCTATGTGCTGCTGACTCAGGTACTCCATGAAATGAAGTACATCCTGCACGTAAGCCGTCTGTGTATGATCAGAGAATCCTTTTTCCAGACGCAGAAAGCGGCTGAAGTCTTCTACGCGTTGATCCATGCATAACCCCTCCATTTATCCGAATTGTATCACAATTCAGAATTTATATTCAATCGAAAGCTCTACAAAGTCACCTTAAATTGATCCAGGCTGTCCAGCGCCTTATGGGCAAGCATTTCGTAACGTTCTTTTTTATCTTTGATTCTTTTTTCAAGCGGAGGCAGCAGACCAAAGTTGGCGTTCATCGGCTGGAAATTCTTCGCATTTGTATGGGTAATATAATGTGCCATCGCACCGATCATGGTTGAAGGCGGAAAGACAATCGGCTGGAGTCCACTTGCCAGTTTGGCCGCATTGATCCCCGCGATCAGACCACTCGCTGCACTTTCAACATAACCTTCCACACCTGTCATCTGTCCCGCAAGGAATAAGTCATCCTTACCCTTGAACTGATAGGTCGGTTCTAGGTTGGTCGGTGAGTTGATGAATGTATTGCGGTGCATCACACCGTAGCGGACAATCTCGACATTCTCAAGCCCTGGAATCAGCTGCAGAATCTCTTTCTGAGCCCCCCACTTCAGATGCGTCTGAAAACCGACAATGTTATAAAGTGTCCCTGCTGCATCATCCTGACGGAGCTGCACAACGGCGAACGGACGTTTACCCGTCTTCGGATCTTCGAGACCAACGGGTTTCATCGGACCGAAAAGCAGTGTCTTACGGCCGCGCTTCGCCATCTCTTCAAACGGCATACAGCCTTCGAAATAAATCTCTTTCTCAAATTCCTTCAGCGGCACGACTTCTGCTTCTAATATTGCGTTGTAGAAGCGGTCAAACTCCTCTTCAGTCATCGGACAGTTCAGATAAGCAGCCTCGCCTTTATCATAGCGTGATTTTAGATAGACTTTATCCATATTGATGGAATCCTTCTCAACAATCGGTGCCGCAGCATCATAGAAATAAAGATGATCCTGACCGGTCAGCTCCTGAATGCTCTTTGATAAAGTCTCAGTGGTCAGAGGACCCGTCGCAACAATCGTCGGTCCTGTCGGTACAGAGTGGATTTCTTCATTATATACTGTGATGTTCGGATGATTTCTTAGCGTATCAGTGATAAAGCCACTGAATTCGTGGCGGTCAACGGCGAGCGCACCCCCTGCAGGCACACTTGCAGCATCCGCTGCTTTCATGACGAGTGAATCCAGGCGTCGCATCTCTTCTTTTAAGACCCCGACTCCGTTCGTCAGTGCATTACCTCTCAGTGAATTTGAGCAGACGAGTTCTGCGAATTTATCTGTATGATGAGCGGGCGTCTGTTTGACTGGTCTCATTTCGTAAAGGTTTACTTTAATATTGCGTTCTGCCAGCTGATAAGCGGCTTCTGAACCGGCTAGTCCGGCTCCGATTACATTAACTGTTGTCATATGTCATTCCTCCTTGATCCTTACTGATTGTAATATATTCTGATAAGTAAATAAACTAAAAGAACGATGTGCAGCTGCACATCGTCATTTTATTGAGGTTTTTCTTCGTATTCGCAGTTCGGACAGACAACCTGCATGTTCTTTCCTTTTTTCCGTTCCACAAGCTGTGTCTCACATTTCGGACATTTTCTCGGTACGGGTTTATCCCATGAAATGAAATCACATTCAGGGAAATTCGTGCAGCCGTAGAAAATACGGTTTTTCTTGGACTTACGCTCCACCACTTCGCCGTCCTCACATTTCGGACAAGGAACACCGATTGATTTGACGATGGCCTTCGTGTTGCGGCAGTCGGGGAAATTCGAGCACGCCATGAACTTACCGTAGCGTCCCATCTTGATGACCATCGGCGACCCGCATTTCTCACAGTCCTCACCTGCCGGCTCATCCTTGATCTCGATTTTCTCCATCTCTGCTTCTGCGCGCTCCAGATCAATCTTGAAGTTATCATAGAAAGCTGAGAGAACCTTCTTCCACTCCATCTCGCCATTTGCCACCCGGTCAAGCAGTGCCTCCATGTTCGCGGTGAAGTCAACTTCTACGATTTCAGGGAAGTATTCCTTCACGCTGTCATTGACGATGACACCCAGTTCTGTCGGGAAGAATTTCTTCTGATCCACTTTGACATAATTACGCTTCTGAATGGTATCGAGTGTCGGTGCATAGGTAGATGGCCGACCGATCCCCTTCTCTTCAAGCGTCTTCACCAGCCGTGCTTCTGTATAGCGTGGCGGCGGCTGAGTGAAATGCTGGTTTTCAGCGATATCCGTCGCCTGAACTTTATCACCGACTACGAGTTCTGGCAGTCTGTTCTCGCCTTCTTCCTCAACATCATCATTACCTTCAATATAGACGCTCATAAAGCCTTTGAACTTCACTGTCTGACCGTTCGCACGGAACTTGATATTTCCTTGCGTCAAGTCCACAGCAACTGTATCTATGACGGCAGGAGCCATCTGACTCGCCATGAAACGTTCCCAGATCAGTTTATAGAGACGTAGTTGATCGCGTGACAGATAATCCTTCATGGAATTCGGCGTACGCAGTGCTGAAGTCGGCCGAACGGCCTCGTGGGCATCCTGTGAGCCTTCCTTCTGTTTTGTCTTCTTACGATTTGACAGAAAGGTGTCGCCGTAATTCTCTTTGATGTAACCGGCTGCTTCATCTTTCGCAGTCGCAGAAATACGTGTTGAGTCTGTTCTCATATAAGTGATGAGCCCGACTGTCCCCTGTTTCTTCAGATCAATCCCTTCATACAGCTGCTGAGCAAGCATCATTGTCTTACGGGCTTTGAAGTTCAGTTTACGGGCTGCTTCCTGCTGCAGAGAAGAAGTCGTGAAAGGATTGGCAGGATTACGCAGCTTCTCCTTCTTAGAGACATCAGTGACATCGAACTGATCGCCGGCCAGCTGACTGACAATCGCCTTGACGTCTCCACTGTTCTTCAGCTTCTTCGGTTTATTGTTCTCATGCAGAAACTTCGCTTTGAAAGTGACGCCTTTATGCTTGAACGTACCGTCGATTGTCCAGTATTCCTCAGGTTTGAATGCATTGATCTCTTCCTCACGGTCGATGATCAATTTGAGTGCAACAGACTGAACACGACCGGCTGACAGACCTTTCTTCACTTTTTTCCACAGCACAGGTGAGATATTATAACCAACCAGGCGGTCCAGCGCCCGGCGTGCCTGCTGGGCATCGACCAGTTCATGCTTGATTTCACGCGGTGATCTGAAACTCTCTTTGACCGCATCTTTTGTGATCTCGTTGAAGACCACCCGTGATTTTGCTGTTTCGTCTATATCCAGTATATGTGCCAAATGCCAGGCAATCGCTTCACCTTCACGGTCCGGGTCACTTGCGAGATAAACATGTTTCGCTTTCTTCGCATATTTCTTCAGCTCCTGCACGACAGGGCCTTTACCGCGGATTGTAATATATCGAGGTTCAAAATCATTATCAACATCAATGCCCATCTGACTGCGAGGTAAATCTCTGACATGTCCCATAGAGGCGATGACTTTAAATTTTTTTCCTAAATATTTTTCAATGGTTTTTGCTTTTGCAGGCGATTCAACAATGACAAGATTCTCTGCCAATTGTATCTCCCCTTTTCAACTCGTTTTCAAGTGTAAATGATAACGGTCAAGGATAACGCTGTCAATTATTTAATTTTCTGAATGCTGAAATCTTCCAGAATATCCTGAGCAGAAAGACACATCTTGGCACCTTCAAATATTTTCAGATTGCTGCCTTCAGAATAGAGACTGGTGACCGGACCGGGAATGCAGTAAACATTCCGGTTCTGATCGAGTGCCTGGTCAAGCGTGATGAGACTTTTACTGACTAAAATATTTAGCTGCTCCATAATCTTTATAGACAAATTTAATTTCTAGATCAACTGCGTTAGTACGACTAACTACTATATGTTTAAACACATTACTATAAAATTCATTAAGCTCATTTGGCATTGTATTCTTCTTAATATCTTTCAGAAAAAAGTTAACATTATCTAAATAATCTTCGTCATCTTCATTTTCTATTTGAAAGATTGTGTTGTTAATTTGATTGATTTCAGCTTTCACAACCGCTAATTCAGATGTATGCTCTTCTTTAAGCTTCTTAGCTTGAGCTGCTGTATATATCTCAAATATAAATCCTTCGTCAATTTTATTCATCAGTTTCTCAATCCGTTTTTCTTCTTGTTGTAATCTATATAATTTATCTTGCTGCAACTTTACTTGTTCATTCTTTGATTTTTGATAATTCTTTAAGTTTTCCAGTTTATTTTTCATCATCTTAAAGAATTCATATAAACATTCTTCTACTATTTCAACATCAACTGGTAAATAATGAATACTATTTATCATGTCTTTTTTATCAACAACTAGCCTATCAGGACGTTTAACATGTTTCTGAGACTTCTTCAGATAATACTTTTCACCAGTCGGTGTAATACATAAACCTGTTAAAGCATGTACATGCTTAATAGGATTACGACTAGCTGATTTCTGTACAAAATGCTGTTTAATTAGATTAAATTCTTCCATTGTAATAATAGCTGGATGATTATCTAATTTACGTTTCCATTCTGATTTATCTACATATTCAAATTTAGTCACAGAGTATGATTCATTATCTTTGTTTTTGTAGTTACCTTTATATTTATTGTACACATAAGTACCTGCTATTGTTTCATTCTGTAAAATCTTACTTACTCGTTCACGATCAAATAGATTTCCTTTTCTAGTCCTAAGTCCTGTTTTATTTGCAACCTCAGCTACTTTAACTGTATTACGATGTTCTAAAAATAAGTCTTTAAGTTGTCTAATCACCTTAGCTTCATCTTCATTAATAATAAGAAATTTAGTCTTTCTATCAATACTGTAACCATAAGGAGGATTACCATTTACCCATTTACCCATGAATTGAGCCAAACGCTTACCTTCTCTGTGTCTCTTTTTGATTTGCATGAGTTCCATATTACCAAAGAACATTTTCATTTCTAGCATCTGAGCATGGTTAGAATTGTTTAAATCATAAACGTCATAAGGTGATTCCTGTACAATCTTAATATTGTGATTCTTTAAAATACCTAATATCCTATCTAAATCTGCGCCTTTACCCCTACTTAATCTATCTATATCAACTACAACTACTGCATCATAGACACCTTCTTGACAGTCTTCTAATAGCTTTATCATCTGAGGTCTATCTCTCAAAGTACTTCCAGAACCTATTTCTTTATATACTTTATATTTCCATTCATTAAGATCACATCTAGCTTTCAGTCTGATTAGATGATTATTTAAATCTTTTTCACCTTCATTAGCTCTTGATTTACGTGCATATATGGCAACATTCTTAATCTTCTTCTCTTCTTCTATAGCATAGTAATCTTCATAGTTGAAATTATTCTTTTCCATAGAGTTTTCTTCCTTTCGTATTTTTACTGTATTCGAGTGTTAGCTTACAAGTAAAACTCAGCTCTTGTGGATCAGTTTCAATAGTATGAAGATTCCAACGTTCATTCTGAGGTGTCAGTTCCAATCTTCTACCTATGTTATATACAGTAGAAGGACTCAAGCCAATTTCTTTACCTATTTCTTGATTAGTTTTTAATAGATAATTATCGTAAATATATTTTTCCATAGCAGGTGTAACTTCAAAATCATTGCGATACATTTTGAGTTCATTTATTTTACGATGAATAGCTAAATGGCTTCTGTCTGGTAACAGCTTTAATAATACTTCCCAATCAGCCTTAGCATTGTTTTTAAGGATATCTATTTCTTTCTGAGTCCATCGTTTACGTGGTGTAGTGTCATAATTATGTTTTTTATTCTTTTTTGCACGCATCAATGAATCATATTTAGATTTAACCTGTCCTTTAGTACGATTAGGGAAATGGTGAAGTATATCTTCATACTTGATGCGTTGTCCTGATTTCAGCTCTAGTAATAAATTTTCTTCGTCTTTTGTCCAAACCATTCTTTTCCTTGTTGCCATAAATTTATCACGCTCCATTTAATATGTTGATTATATTGTACGACTAATACCATCATATCAAAAGTATTAAATAATTAAATAAAAAAGTATTATTTTTGTTGACTTATATTAGATTATTTATTATAGTTTAGATATCAAATAAAACATTTAAGGAGATTAACAAATGAACTTTAAGAAGATGAGTCAAGAAGAACTGGTACTGGCTGCTATGAATATGAATCAAGAGTTAAATTGTTATGTTGAATATGCTAGTGAGTTAGATGAAAAGAAAATGGAGATTGAAGAATTAAGAATTGAGTTAGCTGGAAAAGATGAGCAGATTGAAAAGTTAGAACAGCACTTGAATGAATACCAATTTCAGAATTGGAAACGTGAAATGAAACTATAATAGAAGAAAAGCTACCGCTCAACTAAAAGAGTAGTAGCTTTTTTAAATCTCATCTTTAGCCCTTTTCCATTTACCAGTGTCATGAACGTCTGAATTTTCTACTTCGTTACCATTTTTATCAACTGGAAACGTTAACGTTCTTCTAAAATGATTTCTATCTTCACTAAATTCATATACTTCTTTAATATACTTTGTATCACCATCAATAGTAGCTGATTGTAAGATAGTTATTTTATTATCTTTTGAATCAATTACCTTATATTCTTCTTTTTCATTATCATCAAACTCTTCATTGGGAGAAACGATATTTTTATACTTATCATCAAACTTTATTTTAGCACCTTCATATTCTTTATTTTCAATCTTCCAGACACCAATTAAATCCTTCTTGTTTTGATCTCCACATGCTGCAAGTGTAAATATTATCGGTATAAGAAATATTAATATTCTTTTCATAATATCCCCTCCAGTCAATTTTTAGGTCTACCACTTCTTATCTCAGTCTCTCTGTATGATTCAAACTTTTCTCTTATACTACTTTCACTACCTGTGATGTGTTCTAATTCATTACCCCTGTTATCATGTTGAACAAAATGGTATTGTCCATCCATCTCAAATAAATAGACACGATAATTTTTGTTGATGTTAGCCACTTTATAGCGTATTACTTCTATCTCAGGTGTCAGTCCAATTTCATTATCCCAATTATCCATAAATTGTTTTAAGGCTATATTTACAGCTTTAGTTTTAAAACCTACCGCTAATTTACGATTACGTCTTAAAGAGTCATCATCATTTGATAACGAACTATTTCTAGCATTTTGTAGCTCAAGATATGCTTGTAAGCTTTCTAAACGTTTAATGTTATCTTCTTCTACTAGAAAAGTTTGTCTCTTATGAGAATCTTCTATCTTATATAATGAACGTTCTTTTTCATAGTTGAGTATAAGATCTTTAATTGAATCTTCTTTCATAAAACCACCTGTTTATATTTTATTTAATATAAAGAGTATAACATAAAGTATTATATTTGCTTATAGAGCCAAACATATAATAATTCGTTTAAATGAAGACATAAAAAAATGCTCCTACCTCAAGTATATGAGATAAGAGCATTAGTAGTAGATTTTATATTATTTACCATTATTCAGAATGGTTATTCTAAGTGCAGTTTCTGTCCTTGATGAATAGTATCAGATTAGTCACGATAAAATTCTCCTTTTATACAAAATAAAAAGAGTATCTACCTCAGTAGACACCCTTATTTTCCAATGTTATTTACAATATCCAAAAAACAAGCAACTTAGAAATGATGCTAACATACCTATCATTTGCACTTTTTGCATGAGTTTCATCTCCTTTTAAATGTATTATATAAAAAATATTGGAAGTATTACACCAATAGTTGCCATTCTCCAAAATGTTCCCAGAATCATTAATACTAGAGAAATTGCAAAACTCCAGATAGCTGCTGTTTTCTTTTTATCAGATTCTTTGTAATCCTTACTTAATTCAGCAAAATCTTTTACAGCAGTTTTAACCTCATTTTGAATATCTTTTTGCATAAGTGTTTGTTGATACTGAGACTCTGTTAGCTTGTTTAATCCATCAAATAACTTTTCAGATTTCGCTTTATTATTATCCTCAGATTCTTTTAACAATACTTTTATATCTCTTTGATTCTCTTTTACTTCTTTCATAATATCTTTTTCAGTGTTTTCTATCTTAGTGTCTAATTGTTGAATAGACCTCTCAAGCCTTTTTATGTCTTCTTCATTTCTGTCGAGCCTAGTATTTATAGTTTCCAACTCAGAGTCACCACTTTTATACGCATATTTATTTTACTTAATAATCCCCCACAATTTTCCTTCATTACCGTTGGAATCTACTTTGCGAACTGGCATATATACATTCCTACCGTTGTTAGCTGTCCATTTAATCCAAACATAGCCTTCATTCAGATAGACCATATCATATTTAATTTTCTGACCTTTTTTCAATACCCCAGCTTTACGACTTTTTAATGAGGGTTTAGAATATCGTGTTACAATCCCATCAGGTACAGTACAAGTGAAAGTTGCTGATTCTTGTTTGTATTTTAATCCTTTAGAAACCTTCCACGTAGAAGCAACTTTATTTATAATTTGTTTAATGCGAGAAGATACAGGTTTTTTTCGGATGACAGGTTTAGTTTCATTAGTATTGATGTTTCCAATGTGATCACCATGAATAGCTTCCGCTAATTTTAATGTAAAACTATCAATATTATTTCTGATATAATTCATATCTTTAGTACTGGTAATAAAACCTAACTCAACTAAACGATATGAAACACCTAAACTAGCAGCAATACGTGCGTTACCCAAATCTGTTCTTAATGAGATTCCTCTGATTACACCAACTGTATTAGCTAAAGCATTTTGAATTCGAGTATCAATTGCGTCTGGTTTGAATCCGCCCCATACAATAGTGTGTCCACCAGAAGCACTGAAACCAGCAGCATCTAAATGGAATTCAATTACTTCATCAAACCTTTGTTGCTTTGCCCAATACAATCCATGTTGATTAGTGCCATCAAAAGTCACTGTCAACATATCGTATCGTTTGTCAAATACTGTTACATCATGACCAGCTTTGATTAAATAATTAGCAATTCTATCCACGATATGTTCACGAATGAAATCACGTTCGTTTGTCCCGTTACCCACAGCACCACAATCTATTCCACCATGCCCAGCAGTCAATAAAATCTTTTTACCCACTTTATCACCATCTTTCTTAAATTGTTTAAGATCAGAAATATCATATTTCTCAATCGGAATACCTGAACATACTTCAGTGACTTCATTGTTTAAATCTGTTCCTTTAGGTCTTAACTGGAGATGGAGATGGACAGACATTGGATTATCATAATAGTTAGATGAACCTTGTTGTCCGACAATATCACCTTGTTGCACAATATCTCCAACTTGATAATTCAATGTTCCACGTACTAAATGACCATAAATCCAATCATTTCCTTTAGCATCTCTGATTTCAACTGTTCCACCAAAGTTACCATAATCTTCAGAAGTAATGACTACACCTGAAGTCACTGAAGGAACATCATTCGTATCATTGTTGTAAAAATCAAATGCTCTATGATAACCACCGCAAAAGGAATCATAATTAATACCATTCTGAGTAAAGTTTCTTAGTCCATAAGTGTTAGGGTAGTGGTCGTAGTTACGAGGGTCAGATGAAATTTTCCAACCTTTACTTAATAGATAATCTATTGCTGTTTCCATTTTTCACATCCTTCTTTTAATAAAAAAATAAGAGAGACATCTATTAACTATCTCTCTTTATAACTTATTGATTTACTGAACTATCAAATTCACCTGACGTATCTGTATTATCAGCAACCAATTCAGTGTCATCATTTACTTCTTGCTCACCTTTAATAGTTAAGTCCATATTAGGATCAGTTGGTTCAGTTTTGTTCATAGATAACTCTGAATCATTCAACCCTTTAACTGTTGGGTCATTAACAATCCCCATTAGCACTAGGACACTTAAAACAGTGTTAAAGATACTATTAGCCTGTTCTGAATAAGTAGATATATCATATCCAAACAATGAAGCAATTTGATTAGCAAATATTAAAATTAAACTAAACAGAGATACAAGGAATGTTTTACTTTGTAATCTTACTTTCCAATTAATATTCATAATTTATTTTTCACGCTCCTTTGTTTTTATTTATAATAAAAACCCCTCACTTATGTGAGAGGTTGAGTATATTCAAAGCCTCCAATTAGGAGGCAATCAATTATTGTGCAAGGTCTTCAAGTCCTGCTTCAATTAGAATTTCACGGACTTGCTCTTTAAGGACTTCTGGTGTGCGAGAATACTCATACTTGCCGGCAATAATACGGTTAGCAATCAGTAACGCCATCATGTCTTCACCTCCCCTCAATAATTCTGCGTATAATAAAAAGGTGCTATAGAGTCGTTTCCATGATTTCAACGACAGCACCTTCTAACACATCAACTCTCTCTTTTAATGTAGGCGAGGATGTTATTTTATTCAGTTCTGCAAGTTCTTCCTCTGTAATAGTCTCAATCCACTTTTCGCCATCAAATTGAGCCTTGTAAAGACCGTCAGGCGGCTTGATGAGTGTTGCGTTAGTCGGTAATACTGAAACCTCTCGACCATCCGCATCTAATATTGTTAAGTTATCGACAATATCTACACCGTTAAAGATACCTTCCTGATTAAATAGATAGATTTGTTGCATAATTATCCCACCCTGTAAGTAATTTGACCTTGTATTTTATTGCCTTGCGTTAGTGTCTTACCAACTGCAACCCCTGTGGTCGTGATATTGATAAATAAATCGGGTGTATTTGTGGTGATATTATACGATGGTACAGGTCTAATGACTGTCGGAAGATAGTTCGAAGGTATCGAAGCAATAACTGTGCCAGCAGCCACTAAACCCACAGTCAAATCAAATTTAACTGTAACCAAACTATTACGATCTTTATAATACTTAACCGAGCCTGTATAACCATTTTGAAGGATTGCATCAGTCCATTCAGGATTGGTTTCAACCGATTCTCGGAAGTCGATGCCACTATACCAGACTTCATCAACCACATCATAATTTGAAATAAACAATAGTTTAATATAAGTTGTTCCATATCTAAATACATTAGTAGCTTCTGAACCGCCTATACCTAAAACCTTGCCACTGTAATTTGTCCATGTTGCCGGGACTACTACTTTAGACAGGACAGAGTAATTATAGTTACCACCCTTATTTGTACGACTCGCAGAGTGTCCAATCGGAAATACACCGTCTTGTGTGTCTTTGTAAGGAATATCCCACGCAGATGATAGAGTAATTGTATTATTCGTAACATCCACGCTTTGTATGCCAATCTTGTTGTAGCGTGAATAAGTTCTGTCAGCAAATAAGTATCCCTTGCTGTCTTTGTAGCCCCAGAGGATGACACCTTTTTTATCGTTGGTCAGAGTCCAACTACTATCCGCCCACGCTGATACATTATCCAGATAAATAATCGTATCTCCAACTTTTAAAGGCTTAGTTAATTTAGCCACTGGATAATTTCCGCTTTCAAGATTTTCAGGATAAATCGCATTACGATCTATATCGTAACAGGCATGACCGAAATATTGCTGACTGATTGCTTTTTTTGATTTAACCCAAGCACTTAATAAATAAGATTTTGATGGATCAACAGGTATAAACTCGTCAGATTGGTAAGTTTTGCGTAGATCCCCTGTATAAAAACTCCCACGCCCTACCTTAACCTCATCCTGTTTATAGGTAAAACCGCTAAAGTTAGTATTATCTCCGAGTAATCCTGTGCCATTTGTAACTAAGTTTTGACCTCTTGACTGCACATAAAGTTTCATGTTGTCGATTTCAGCCTGTGATGGTTTTGCCATCGTTGTCTGCTTAATGCCGTCAATATACCAATATCCATCGCTGCCGATTGTTACTTTGGAACCGTCAAGTCCTTTGAGCGAAAGCAAGTAATCATTTACTGTCTTATCTGTATTGCCCTGTTGCAGCCAGACTTCGTAGGCGGAAGAGCCTTCATCACCTTTAACTTTAAGAGATTCTAATTGCTCAGATGTAAAATCTTCAAAGGTAAAAGCTTCACCTCTGAAACGATCTGGATTAGCTTCGATAATGGACATGATAGCATTATCAATTAAGTTTACATCTATTTGTTTTGCTATTGCTTTATCAATACCACTATCCCCAATATCAAATTGAAAATTGGCTACATGAACTGATTCGTTCTCAGACGTTAAGAAAAGTTTTGCGTTAACTGATCCAACGTGTTTAATCACATCTGGTTGAATAGTATATTTAATAATACCTGAAGTAGAATCTACTACTTCTAATGGTTCATCAAGAAATATCGAACCATCTAAAGTAAATAAATCTAATTTAGGTTTCATTGCAGATTGAGTTAAGTCAAATCCCAATCCATTATATTTAATATATAGCGTGATACTTGCTGTATTCTCATCCTCAGTGTAAAACTTAGCTCCAATGTTTCCTAAATCTACACCAGTGACTTTAATATCAGCAGCAATATCTCTGTTTTTTAATATAACCATAAATTCTTGTCCCCTTCATCGGAATATAATAAAAGTACAATCAAAGAACTGTTTCCATCAGCTCTAAGATTGCACCTTCAAGTGTTTCTATTTTTTGTTTTAATTCTAATATTTCAATATCTTTTTCTTTAATTTCTTCAATATTGAAAAGTTCTTTATTTAATGATTCTTTTAGAGTTTCATCATTTATTGCTTTTACATCAAGATTACTATTAAAAATATGATAGTTCTCAGGAATTGCACCAATAAACGATTGAGTACCTTTAGTGTTAGTGATTTCAATATCTGCTAATTGATTGCTTAATCTAATAGAATCACATAATTCACTATGAATAATATTCTTGTTTTCATCTGTGAATATCAGTTTATACATAAGTTACGTACACCTCCATGTTTAGAGCAGATAATTCAGCATAGTGTGCTAAATCTTGTGCTGTAGGTTTTATACCAAAGCCTGCCCACGTACCATCATTAATCAATGTTTTAAAAGTAGAAGTAACATCATAGGTTTTAGTTTCTCCCCAGTCCATGATAATTTCTTTATATGCTGTTGAGAATGATGGACTTGATGATGGTTGTGAAATATATTTATGCATACGCAAGTTGACTTTAGCATTTGAACTATTACCTATTTTTGAACGTCTTGATAATTTAACTTTAACTGATTTAATTGTTTTTCCTTTAAGTGTATCTCTCATTGTCGCACCAAAGAACCAGCAACCAGTCTGTGCAGGAGATCCATATCCCATTCCTTGTACTGGATAACCATAGTGAAAATCACCTGATCTTGCCCAAGTATTAATCCCTGAATATCTGTAATGATTAGCACTTAATGGCTTAAATATTCTACTTTTAGTAGTTGTTACTGTTGACGGAGCTTTAGTTACAACTGTTGGATAAGTTGCATCAACAATATTAATATTTCCAGCATAGCCTTTATTATAGTTAGCTACTTTCCCGATAGGAGCATTGTTATTAACATTTATAGTTGCGCCACGCCATGAAACAGTTCCATACCTACTTGCGACACCAGTATTATTTGACATATAAACATTATGAAGATTAGTAGCTGATACACAATCTTGTACATTTTGAATTTCACAATTGTTAATATATGTGTTTCCGCCACCTAAACCTTGAATTCCTAATTGTCCCGTTCCATTGTTACCGTTTAAATTCAAGCCAACGAATGAAACATAATGTGAATATTTATTTTGAGCTAAATACGGCTTATCATTATCCAAAGTATTAATCGTTCCGTTTTGTATGGTCACTCTACACTGACAATGTTCTATTGAGATTCTGAAATTACTATCGTACCCCCTTAGTTCAAATATAATTTCACCGTTTCCTAGTTTTGAGCTTAATACAATATCTTCATTTATATCATAAGTACCATATACTAATACAGTAATTGTATGATTGATAATATCTGGAATACTATCTATAGCTTTTTGTAATGAAGAAAAAGCATCTAATTCAGCTAATCCGCTATTATCATCGTTGCCATATACTGAACCTCTAACATAATAAGTTAAACTTGAAGTACTTCTGGTGACTAGAAAAGGATTCTGAATAGGATTCTCAACTATTAAATCAGTTACTGTGAATGTATCTGCCCCCTTATTTTGTGCAGAAATTTGAAAAAGTATCTCATTGTTATCATTTCTGAAATTAATCTCACCTGAGCCTAAATACTGTTTCTTATTAGGATCAATGACTGGTACAGTAATTGTAGAACCGTCTTCATCAGTAGTAGTTTCATAAATTATGTTTCCTGAAGAATCAGTAGCATAGTCATTTATATAGCCGCCTACATTAAGTTCTCCACCAGTAAGTTTATTTAATGATAAGTCTTTAACATGTGCATCAGTTATGACTGCGTTCTTAATTTTAGTGACACCTTTAGTTACTTCAATCTGTCCTTCATTTAGATTGATAAGATTAGATTTTAGTGATAATTCATTTGGACTAACAGCAACTGTTGATATTAATCCATTCTCGCTAGATGAAATATTAATTCCGTTTGAAATTAATTTAATAACACTAATGGCTTCAGACATGGTTTTAAGCTGAGTATTAATCTTACTTTCACTGACTTCTAAGTTAATTTCTTTCTTTGTCTGTTCAATAGCTGTTTTATTTGCACTGATATCATTAACAAATCCGTCTTTATCAGTAGAATATGTAGCACTTGATACATACTGACCAACCATATCAGCAGTTACTTTATCGTACACCTTAGTAACATTAGCTTCAGATAAATTGATATCTCCAGATAGTGTATTATTGATTGAATCATAAGTGAGTCCAGTGATATCTGCTACTTCTTGAAATACTTTTTTGACATTTTCTTCAGTATATTGAGATTGTAATAAATTGATTCTTTCATTTATAGCAGTATTAGCATTAGTTAATTCAATTCTTAGTTGCTCTACTGATTTACCATAGTTATCTAATAGTGTCTGAACTTCAATAACATCTGTCATTGAAGGTTTTTCAATAGCTTGTTTAGCAATTATTAGTTCACCCAGAGCAATAAAAATAGAACTTGCATCTGCTAAGTTCTGATTAAGATTATCTTTAATTGTTTGATCTACTAAGAATTCATTTTGCAGTATTATTGTGACTTCAGCACTCAATGCTAGATGTTGACCAGCCATATTCTTATACACAGCTTCTAAGCTATCAATCATAGCACTTTCTTTAGCAACAGCTCCTATATCAGATGGTTTTGTAGGACTATCAATAATCCATTGTGTTCCATTCCAACGTTTTAATATTGCAGGTTGAGTACTAGTATCAAGCCAGAGCTTATTAACTGGAATTACACCATCTAAATACTCAGGAGCAATTTCTGATTTATGAATATCATTTTCTGCTACTGTCTCAGAAATGTTAGCAATAATAGTATCAAGATTGTTAATATTATCATTGAGTTTAGTCGTTAATTCAGATTTTAGTGAATTAAAGTATCTTCTTAACTGATCTTCAGAATATTGCTTAATTGAACCTAATGTAAATTGCTTAGAACTTTCACTAAATATATCTCTACTAACTGATTTTACTGTAGCTTCTAAGTAAAAATGAGGTTGAAAAATCACATCTCTAACTCTTACTCTATCACCAAATCTAACCTGTTCTTTTAGTTGTCTGTTAACTTCTACAGCAGTAACTTCATATTCTACAGTTGAATCAATCATATTTTTCAGTGCTTTAGCACCTTTAATCTTCATCTTAGCTGTAGTCATTTTGTCTGATTCTTTAGCTTCTATATTATAAATTGACCAAGAGAATTTACCATTATTACCCCAACGATCTCTTGCTTTATCATCAGTAATTTCAGTAACTAATGGCTTTCCTTTTTCATCAGTAGAAGTAAGAATTAATGCTGTTACCAGTTCTCTAGTATTTTCTTTCTTTTTGATACCAGTAACATTATGACCTCTAACTAATTCTTTCCCCTCAAAGTCTTTACGTTCTGTCATATGTACATAACGACCAGTAATAGAATTGCCTTGAGTATTTACTGTACAGTCAAAATGTAAATCGGTTAATTCTTCAATCATAAGCAGAATTTCATAAGCTGTTTTATATTCAGTCGTTACTAAGTCTATAAATCCATCAAAATCAACATTACCTTTAAGATAACCTGTATCTATCAATGCGATATCAATTGCTTCATCTACTGTAATATTTTGACGATTCATAGGAGCTAAAGGTTTAACATTTCTGCTTAAATCATCTAGCCAAGCCGCATCTGATTGAACAAATATAATATTGTTATCTGTCTCAACCGTCTTAATTACAAATTCTCGATACTTGTTATTAATATCATCTGGAATCAATACACGATTCTGATTAGCTAGATGTTTTGTGTATTTATATGGAATAGAAAAATCAAATGTTTCTGAATGATCTTCAGCATTTCTAGTATGATTATTATCTAATACCATTCGCTCTCTGGAAGTATTTGTTAGATAAAGCAGAATATCTTCAGTTTCATTGTCTAAAATATGAATACCTTTGTTTGTCAATGTCCTTACACCTTCTTTTAATAATCTACTATCTCCCACCTTACTGTTACATTAAATGCTTTGGTCGGGTAGATAAGTAGTTCGTGCTGTCCTTTTTCCAGACTGAAATAGTTTGAACCAAAATCTTTATATTTAGTAACATCTTTTTTATTCATAATCATTTTTTGATTATAATTATCAATAATGATTTTATCGCCTTTTTCAATAAACTCATCTACTTCAGTATCAGTCTTAGGAAATAATTCATTTGTTGATATGAAATAAGCATTAGCTCTAAATTGTTTAAACTCAATAGCGCTTTTATTTTCCCAATTGAATTGAGCGATGTAGATACTCGCTGTTCTAATAGGCTTCATGTACTTACGTGACTTATCTGTATAATGTTCAACATGTCTATTATTCATCAATTCTCTTGTCAATCCGTATCTTGCTTTTTCAGCTTTAGTAATTGTTTTTACATATTTAATAGTATTCGTTCTAAACTCCCACTTATTCCCCTCACGCTTAATTGACATATGAACAAAGTCATCTAAATAAGCATCATATTTCTGCTTAAATGAAAATACTTTATAAGGGCTACCAGTCTCATCAAATAATTTTGCGATAACCGTTAAATCATTAGTAGTGTAACTAGCATCAACTAAACCTATAGCAGCAACAAGATTACCAGCTTCATCCCACAAATGAGTAAATACTTTACCTGTCCCAAACTTGTTAACCGTCTGATTAATATCAGTTACCTTAACAATACATTTATGTTCAAAATTTTGTATGTTGCGTGAAAAAGGCTTCTTAACCGCTCCACCATTCCATCTATCAATATAGTTAGGATAAGTATTAGGATCAACACCAAAACCATAACCAGTAGAATGTATGTGAGCGCCTAACATACCACCTGTTTCATTATCAGCAAACGACATACTAGGATTTGATACATACGACCAACCAGTAGTTGTTTCTAAATCATCTCTTAATACAGATGGATTAATCTTCTTAGATTTCTTATTTGCTGTAGGAGCTTCTCCTAACATAATGTAGTCATCATTATTTTTAGCTACCATGAAATATGAAGTATCTTTTAAAGCCTTTGCTTCAATAATCGGATATAGTTCAACTGTACCAGTATTATTAATTGCTACTTGATCCTTTACAGCAATATTAGAATACTCTTCAATGCTGTATTTATAAGGATTAAGAAGTGTTATTTTGATATTAAAGTTATAGAAAGGTTGTGTATCAATAGATACTTTAAATTCTCCAGTGATATAACCTAGCCAATACCAATCCTCATCTTCAATCTGTATTGAAATTTCATCATCATAATTAAAGAAGTTAATCATTAAATCGTTTACTTCTTTTGAAGGTAAGTTATGAACATTTTGATAGACAACTGGTATTTCTAAATCAATGGTTTTTATTTTCCTATTGGTAAATACTGCTCCAGCTCTTCCAGATACTTCTACACTCTCAATATCAATCGGAAAAGAAGGAATATCAAAATCTTTACCTAGATACAAATGGTCTAGTTTTTTTTCATTTATAATAATAGTTCTCATGAACTGTAATCACCTCATCAATAAATAAAACAGTCTAAGCCAGTGAAGGCTTAAACTGTTGTTTTCTTTGCTTCATATTCTCATGATGTGAATGAGTCACTTCAGCAATAGCTCGACCATTAGCTTCAACAACTGTATATCTATCTTCTTGAATCGCTTCAATTTGTTGTTGCTGAAGTTTGAGTTGTTTATCTTGATTCTCAATCATTGTCATCATCATTTTCATTAATTCTGAATCATTATTATTCTTTCCAAGATTTACATTAGGTAAAGAATTAGGTCTATAACCTTGACCACCTTTTTCTCTAGGCATAATTTTCATAGCTGTATAAGCTAATAACTTCATAGCATCTGCTCTTCTAGCTGGGTCAAATGGTATAACTGCTTCACCTTTATTATCTTCATCAAGCCAAGCTAACTGTTTACCAAACACTAAGCCACCTGTTCTATAGCCATGTCCCTTACCAATAACTGACAATAGACTTGAGCCGTAACGTGATTTAGCATATCTCATACCAGCTATTAAATTATCTAATGGATTCATAATATTATTGTGACCAGCTAATTTAAACGCATTGAATGTAGGTGGAATGACCTGTACCAAACCTCTAGCTTCATTGCCACCTGTATTAACATCGACATATCCATGTTGTACAGCTTTAGGATTACCACCTGATTCAGATTGAATCTGACTTAACCAAGCATTTTTATAAGCGCTTGTAGTAGGTAACCCTGCTAAAGCTAATGCTTTCATAACAGTACCTGACCAGTTACCCCCACTTGCTCCAGCGGTAGTGGCTTGTTTTCTAAGGAATGGCTCTGGATCAAAGTGTTGACCGTTTTTTCTCATTTCATAGTGTAAGTGAGGACCAGTACTAAAACCAGTATCACCCGTAATCCCAAGTGCTTGTCCAACTTTAACTTTTTGTCCGTCTTTTACAAAGATTTTACTCATGTGACCATAAATAACACTTAAAGCACCTTGAACAATCTTAATCCATTTACCGTAGCCGTTAGCCATAAAAGGTGGTACATGAGCAATACCGCTATGTGTAGAACCTACTTTGTCATATACATAACTAAAATCGACACCTTCATGTGATGAGCGACCTGTTTCAGCAATATAAGCTGGATCTTTACCATAGTGATAGGAAAGCTTAGAAATATCCAAGACACCACCATCACCTGTGCCTGATTCATTAAAAGCTCCTGTAATAAATTCCATTACAGCGTTCTTAATAAGTCCAAATCCACCTTTAGCTAAATCTAAGCCAAATCCTTTTAGATTGCCAAATCCAGTTTTATCTATAACACCTTTTATCATTTTATTAACAAATTCAGTCGGTTTAGCAATCCAATCCATAACATCGCCAAAGCCATTAATAATATTTTTACCTAAGCTACCAAAGAATCCACCAACACCTGTACCTGTACTAAACTTGTAAGCTGTGCCTATCATATGTTCAGTCTCATAGTTACTGAATACTTTAGTCCCTTTTGGTGCATGGAATGTAGTTTCTTTGTTGAATAAGCTCATCTTCCCGTTAGGAAATTGAACTAACTCTCTAGTACCTTTCCAGTTGCCTTTACCTTTATCTCCGACTGTGATTAATGAATTCTGGGCTAATGCACCATTTTTAGTACCAGTACTGAATTTAGGAATTTTCCAATCAGATATTTTCTTATCAATACCTAATTTACTTGTAACAGTATTGATACCACCGATAGTACCATTTACGACACCACCAAGTTTTCCAATTAAAGAATTACCAAGAGTTTTAACACCTTGAACTGCTTTATCTTTACCATTAGAAATACCGTCTCCTAAACGCTTAGGTAAAGCTTTTGCTCCGTCGACCATATCATCAAAGCCCTCAGATATATTTTTACGCATATCTTTCATTAGACTAGATAAACCATCACGCATTTTTTCTAAACCTTTTATGACACCATCTTTAGTTTTCCCAATTGTTTTAGGAGCATAATCTAACATGTCAGAAAATGTGTCTTTGACTTTATCGTATGTATCTTTCATAACTGTTTTAAAGCCTTTGTACAAGTTAGATAAAACTTTTGCTATTGCCACTCTAGCTTTCTCAAATGATTCAGGAGCATATTTTAAAATATCAGAAAAAGTATCTTTTATTTTGTCGTAGGTGTCCTTCATGATTGATTTGAAATTTTTATATAAGTTAGACAATATCTTAGCAACTGCTGCTCTAGCTTTTTCAAGTAATTTTGGAGCAGATTCCAGAATATCGTCAAATGTATCTTTAACTTTTTTATATACAGCCTTAAAAATATCGGTGAATACTTTAGATACTTTCTTTAAAATTTCACCAATTTGCTTTAATAAAGAACTAAGTGTTTTAGATGTGTTTGTATTTAAAGAAGTCCATTTTTCAGATACAAATTTTATAATAGCCTTTATACTTTTAGAAAATACTTCAGTTATTCCCTTCCATAAAGCAGGAAAAATTTTAGTAAACGACTTAGCAAAGGCTAATCCACCTTTGATTGCTTTTCCAAAGAAAGTCAAGTTAATTCCATTCCAGATAACTTGAATTAAACCTTTAGTAATGTCCCAAATACCACTAAACATCTTCTTCCAGTTGCCAGTAAATAAACCAGCAAAGACTTTCATAATACCAGTGATAATCTTTATTGCACCTTTGATCACACCAACTACTGATTTAAATACTTCAGATACAATAATTTTAATAGCACCAAAGCCACCCTTAAAAATTGCACCCAATACTTTTAATATTGGACTTACTATTTTCATCACATTTTTTAAGGCTTGAACAATCATTTTTCCATTTTCATTCCAGAAAGTAGTTAAATATTTTCCAATATCCTTAAAAACTTTAATAACTGCTGTAGCCATTGATTTAAAAGTAGATTTAATAGTATCAACTGTTTTAGTGATTCCAACTACTAAACTAGATGGTAAAAATTTACTTAATGTAATAACACCTTGAGTACCGTTACCTTTAAATAGCTGAAAAACACCTTTAATAGTGCCAATTACTTTTTTTGCTGTGTTAGCTATACCGTTAAACGCACCATTCACTACACTCCTGAAGGTTTCACTGTTTTTATATGCTAGTGTTAATCCTGTAGCTAATAATGCTAATCCACCAACTACACCTAATACAGTTAAACTTAAAGGAGCGCCTAAAGCCATAATTGATCCTAACCCTGTTGCCATTAGTCCAATACCAACTAAGATAGGTGGTAATACTGCAACTAAAGCTCCCAATCCTAGAACTAATTTCTGTCCAAATCCACTCATATTACTAAATCTACTGCTCAAGTCTTTAGCTACACCTGACATAGATTTAAGTAGATTAACTGCAATAGGAAGTAAAGGTTTACCAATTTCAGCCATAAAGTCTTTAAATGCTGTTTTGACATTTGAGGTCTGAGTTGATAAGGTATCTGATTCTCTAGCTGCTTGACCTAATGCACCAGCTAATTTATTACCATCTTCAACCATTGCCAATAATGTTAATTGCTTCTGTGATTCAGATAAATCATTAAATGATTTCTTATACAATTCATTTGCTTTAGCATTACGTGTTGTTTCAGTTGAACTTATACCTAAAGCTGCATCATTTTCAAAGTTACCTTTAAGATATGATTGAAGTGATTCTGTTACTTCTTCTATAGACTTATCATAGAAAGCTGCACTATCAGCCGCTGCCATTGTTGCTCTGCTTGTAATATCTAAAGCTTGTTTAGTGTCTGATCCACTTGTTTTAGCAAAAGCTGCAATTTGTGTATAAGCACCTTTTAAACTGTTAGGTAATAATCCTGTCTGTTCAGCAATACTATTTAATGAACTATCAGCTTGACTTTCTAAATCACCGAATACTGTTTTAAACTGTGCATTAGCAGCCTGAGCATCTCCAGCCGCTTTAACTGAAGCAGCACCTAAACCTAATATTGGAGCAGATACTGCCATAGTCATGTTCTGACCAATACCTGTTAAGCTACCACCAATACCTTTTAATTTATCTCCAGTATTCTTAATCTGACTGTCTAATTTTCCGAATGAAGATTCTAAACGTTTATTATTAGCAATCATTTCATTCTGTTCTTTTTGTGCCTGTTGTAAAGCACCTTCTAAATCATTTAAACTAGCTTTTTCTCTATTCAGTGCAGTACGTTTAGCTTCAGCAGCTCTAATCTGTTGTTGACTAGCACCCTGTTTCTCAGCTTCTTTACGTGCTTTCTCATAAGCTTCTTCTAAACTTTGTACAGTCTTTTTCTGTACTTCAAACTTCTTGTTTAACCCTTCAGTACGTGTAGCTAGAATATCCATTTCTGATCCAGTACGTTTAACTGCTGACATATTAGCTACAAATTCAGCATTAACAGATTTCATTAAGGCTTTCATATTGTTTGCTGTTGGTCTCAGTCTTGAATCATCAATGTTAACTTCTATTGCCATACTACCTAGAGGTGTTGAACCTATTGCCATAAATAAATTTCATCTCCTTCTATATATGAAAAATCAAAAAAAATTGGAGAAACGGTTAACTAAAACCATCCCTCCAATTGATTCAATTCTTTTTGCTTCTCTTCTTTTTCTTTTCTAGCTATGATTCTGTATTCATGCTCCATCAGTTCAAAGATATTAAGCTCATCTAACTCATTCTTTTTGTAATGTTTACCGTCTTCTCTGCTTAACATGAAATCATAGAATTCAAGAAGATATTCATATTGTTGAACAAAGGAGAATGAAGTATTACTTAGTTCTCCTTCTTCGCTAAAAAATCTTTAGTTTCCGCACTATCAACTTCAGGAGAAGCGATCATAACTAATTGTTGTTCTAATACTGTCATAAAATCTTCTGAAGCAATACCAGCTAGTAATTCATCTTTAGTGAACTGTTCGTTATATACATCTACAATTAAATCTAATAAATCTTCAATCATAGAAATATCAAAGTCTTCACCAGCTTTTTCTAACTTAGCACCTAGACGCATAGCTTGCATGATATATAATGAGCTTAATTTCTTCGCTTTATATTCTTTAGTTTTACCGTTCTCTAAGTCTGTATATAATTTAATTGTTTTTGCCATTTTAAATTCAATCCTATCTGAATAATATTTGTTGTTACGTGTCTGAATAATCGTTGAATAATATAAAATAAAAAGAGTAAAGGCTACTAACCCTCTACTCTTCATGTGTTATTAAACTGTCGCTGCTTTAAATAATTTAGTATCAAACTTAGCTTTATCAAATCCAGCATCATCTGAATAAGATTTAAGTTTGTAGAAATTATCATTAATACGTGAAAGAATTTCACCTTCAAGTTTAATGGACTGAGGTTTAGCTTTATCTTCTTTAGTGTCAGCATCTTCATCTACTAATTGGAAGTTAACTTTACCTAAACCGACTAAAGCATATGTGCCATCTTCATAAGTAATTTCTGCTGAAACTGCAAAGTCATAAGTACGATCTTCTTCAGTGAAAACTAAAATACCATCTTCACCAACCGTTACACCTTGCAATTCTTTTTCTAAATCTTTCGGAAGATAAGCCAATTCAATTGAACACTTACCACCATTTTTAGAATTGATTGTAGCGATTGTTTTATTTGAAGCATATACTCGCTCTGAGCTAGATTCAGGTTGAATACTGAATTTCTGCAAAGCATCTTGTGCCGAATCAATTACTGTACCAACTGTTAAAGTATCACGATTATCTGCTGTAATTTTAGCTAAACGTAATGCACGTACCCCTGTTGGTAATTTTACTGTATTTGTAGTTGCCATTATAAATTGCTCCTTTAGTTTTAATTAAAAATTTATATAACCAGCGTATCTTCTACCATCCCTTAACATCTCTGTATCAGGATCATAGTCAAATGCTGGTGTAGTTTGCTGTAATAAGTTCTCAGCCATTATCTGTTGTATCGTTTGACCAATAATAAAAGGACTGCCATCTTCCTGTTTCATCCATACATCAATCTGGAATTCACATTGATATTGTATCTGCTTATCAGATGAATATTCTGAAGGTCTCCAGTCAATCTGATTGATTCTTACTACTGGTGATTTACTTCTTTCACCTTCAGGAATGAAAGTAGTCCAAACATTTTCAGTTGGTACTAAAGCATTGAACCGTTCATCATTTACTAATGCTTCATAAACTTCATTTAATATATCTCTAGTAAAGATTTCACTCATTTACTTCAGTGCCCCTTTCAATGTCTTCATTATCTCGTCTTTAACTTTATCTTTAGTAATTTCAATTGTATCTTTCATAAAATGCTGAGGTGATTGATTAATTGTTCCAAATTCAACAACGTGTACCCTATGCTTAATCCCTTTTGGATATCCAACTGTAATATACTTAGCATCTGTCTCTTTATCTGTTTTAACACTAGACATTACAACATGCTCTTTCATGTGTATGTTACCTTCAGAATCATAAGGTGATTGTTTTTCCAATTCTTCAACAACTATTTCAGCACCATTCTTTAATGCTTGTGCTGTAACCTTTTTAACATTTAACCCTAGTAGCTCAATCTTTTGTAGTATCTCATCAGTACCATTTACTTCTACACCTGATCTATTAGCCATAATTAACCAATCTTTTCAGCAATAATAGTCATATACGCTGAATCCTGAAAATCAGGCATAATCTGCTTAATCTTATACTGCTTATCATCATGAATAATAGAACACTTGTTCGTATCAATTTCAGTAGGTACTTGACGTGTTACAATTCTGATTTGATATTGAGTATTATTAGATACTGCTGTCTGATAATCCTTCGCCCAAACTGTATCAAAAAAAGCATATAACGTATAAAGTGTTGTCTCTTCTTTAGTAGCACGTCCACCGACATTCTTAGTAGTTGTTTCTACTATACGAATAAGCTGATTCATTCTATTTAAATCAAACTTCATTAGTATTCATCTCTCTTTGATATGCTAATCTAAGCTTTAATACAGCACTCTTAACGCCATAAATAAGATTAAATTGAGGTTTATCAGTAATCGCTTTTCTATTCTCATAGAAATGAGTCACTAGGAGTACCACTGCTCTATCATAAATAGAATTATCATAAAAGAATGATTCATCTCTCTTAGGATCAGTTGATACACTGTCTTTAATCTCAGCTTCAGCCCACTTTAAATATTCATTAATAATCTCGTCATCAAAATCAAATGTAACTTTCATGTGCTTCTTGATAGTGTCTAAGTTCATACTTATTCACCATCTTTAGCTGTTTCTTTAACTACCTTTTTAGCTCTAGGTTTACGTACTGGTTTATCTTCTTTATTGTCTTCAATAACTTCAATGAGAGATTTAGAAAAAGCTAGAATCTCATTGACCCTAGCTTGATCCATATCATATTGTTTATCTTTTTCAAACAACATGTTCTCTTTTTTACCATTGAAATTTTGAAGTACATTAATCTTAACTTTAGCCATGTACTATCCAACTCCTATTCAATTATATTTAATACTAAAGTATTACTTTATACAGTTGGAGCAAATGTAACTTTTACCGCTGCTTTAGGATTCAGTTCAATCGCATCTAAGCGTACTGCTACCATTAAACATTCTGCAAACTGCATGTAGCTTGTCCATTGAGCTTCATAGCGTGAACGATCTACTAAACCTACTGCTGCTGCCAAATCTCCAACATACATAGTATTCTCACCGATGATTGCATCTTCTACTACGGTTACCTGCATACCAAATAATTGTTTACCTGACTGAGCTGTAATTGAATCTTGAAGTAAGTAACGACCATTACCATCTTTAAGTGTATCAAGATTGTTGTAAGCTGATTGTGATACTACTAAATGTTTACGATATTTAGGAGCTAAATCGACATTAAGAATCTTTTTAAGTCCGTCCGCATCTGTTACTGATACTGCTTCCTTAGCGTTCATAATATCAAGAATCAATTTATTTTGAGTAGCTACTACTGATTCATTAAGTAATGACTTAACTAATTCGATAGCACCAATACCATCTTCAATAGCTTCTTTAGAGACTGGGAAGTAACCACGATATGTTTCAACTTTAAATTGTTTCTTTTTGATTGGTTGAATACCAAGCATTGGGTTTTGTTCTAATTCTGCAACTGCTGGTAGAGCTGGTACTGCTGTCCCATCAAAGAAAGCAATTTCACCTTGACCATTTGAAACTTTCTTAACTTGTACTAAGTTAGCAAGTGCTGTCACATCATTTGTATAATCTACAACTTCTTTAGCTACTTCAGTTGGTACAACTACTGCACCTGATTCTGTTGTAAGTCCAACACGTTTTTCACCTGTTTGAATATAGTGAGTAAACGCATCACGTACTTCTGATTGATTATCTAAAACTACTTCTTCTACTAAGTTTGTCATTGATCTTTTTTCTCCGTTCTCATTTTGAGTATTTTTATTTTTAAGCTCTTCAATTTGAGCTTCTAAATCTGCAATAATTACATCTTTGTTGTCGGCCGCTTCTTCAACAACCTCATCTTCTGGTTTAACATCTGTAGCTTCTACTGTTGTTGAATCAGCTTCTACTTCAGATCGTTCTTCATTAGCAACAAAGTTATTAGATTCATTTTTAGTTTCAACTTCAATTTGTGCTTTCAATTCATCAATCTCAGCTTGAATAGCTTTAGCTTCATTCATTAAAGACTGAGATAACTCTACATTTTCATCTGCTACAGCTTGTTCAACTTCAGCAGTCTTAGCTTCTAATTCAGCTTGTTTAGCTTCGATTGCTTGTTTGATTTCTTCTTGCGTCATAATTCAATCCTTTCTGTAATACTATTAAATAAAGTATTACTTATGATTCTTTAAATTTAATAAATCTAGTTCTACTTGAACTAAATCTAGTTGTCTCTTCTGCTTTGTCTCTTCTAAACTTCTAAGTGCAATACTTACATCACTTGATTTATATGCTGGAAGTGAAACAATACTGATTTCTCTGATACGTTTGATAGCTTTAATAGTACGTTTGTATATACTATCCTTGCTGTCATATCTCATCTCTTCGCCATTTTCAGCTAATGTAAATTCAAAACTACATTGATTGATATTATTAGCTTTAATCTGCTCATATACATCACGTCCTAAAGTAGTGTTAGGTAATTTAGCTTTAAATCTAAGTCCTACTTCATCTACTTCTAGGTCTAATGTCTGTGCTGATTGTCTGCCTAATACGTTTGACCAATCATGATTGAAAAGTAAGCGTACATCATCTAATTCAGTATTCTTCAAAGCTTCAGGTGTAATCGTTTCAATAAATCGTCCTAAATCCTCGCTCCAAGTGTTAAATCTTAAAGCATAGCCTTCAACGATCATCTCATTTACATCTTCTAGCTTTCTAACTTCTAGTCCTGTACCAAGTGTTCTAATTTCTTTACTCATTAGTCATTTCACCACCTTTAGAGGTAGCTTTATTTAGCTGATACTCATTAGCAATTTCACTGTCTACATAATTTAGATTAGTAATATATTGAGTACCAATTTCATTACCAAGTGGTTTAAGTCCAAGTCTTGCTCTACCTTCATCAACATTAATGAAGCCTAGTTCACGTTCAATCTTCAAATTCTCATGAAGCTGCTTAGTATCAATATTGGTATAATCATCTGTATTAAAATCAAACTCTACTTCAATCTGTTCATCCAGTTTGTATAATTCAGACAGAATAATATCTAAATAAGCTTTTAATGTACTAATTAGATAATCTTGATTTAATTGTGCTAAGTCCATATTGCTAGTAGATAATCCCATCTTGTGCAGTGGAATCCCTAGCACTGAAGCAATTGTTGCTTTAGAACTATTGTTGCTGTTAATCATCTTGATAAGCTCTGTATCAACTTTAATAGCATCATAATCTAAGCCATTTGGTAGTATCATTACTTTGTTAGCATTACTCATACCAGCATTAACTTGTTGAAACTGATCTTGAAGAATCTTCACATCTTCAGGAGATAAATCTTCATCTGTCTTAATCATGCCACCAGAATGTGTACCATGTCTGAAAAATGAATCTAAAAATTGTTTACTATTCTTACTGACGCTTAACTCATTCTGTAATGCTTTTAATAATGACTGTCCTACGATTCCATCGGTACTCATCAACTTATAATGAAGCATGTCGTTTGATTTAACTTTTTTGATTGATTTACTATCTAAGCTTTTCACTTCATAAATAATCTCTTTGACTCTAAAGCTATCTCTCATCTTCTTGATTGTTACATCGCTATTCCGAATAAAGTAAAGCTCAATCGCTCTACCTGCTTCATTCCTAACAATTTCTACATAACTGTTACCGTAAATAATCAAATTCAATATAATAGCAAATTTTAAATTGTAAGCTGTCATAGTCGCATTAGGTCTTACATTCAATAGTTTAAGCAAGTCTTTATCTGCTTCAATATCTTTACTAGTTAGTCTAAGTCCGGCTACATCAGATGCAATCATATTAACTGCACTCATTACATCAGCATTAGTTAATACATCTAATCCGCTAAAATATGTGTCATTCCAGTCATTAACAGATGCTAAATTAAGCATATTAACTACATGCTCTGTCGAATCAGGAATAAATGGTTGCTCAACTGTAATATTTCTCTTGAAAAAACTCATGTTTGCCTCCTTCCTTCATTATTGAAAGCCTAAAAAAGACAAAAAAAGAGACAGTCATCCATCTCTTTTCTATACTATATATTTACAAATATTCTATTTTATTACTTACTATTAGTACCTAGTACTAATTTTTCACTAGAAATGCTAGTAAAATTAGATATAATCCACTGCCTAAAATAAATATTTGTATTCCAAACGTTGATAATGCTCCAAATAACAGTAGTGAGCCTAGTAAAAATAGTGTTACGTGCCTAAAATCAATCAATAAAAAAACGATTAACATATTTACTATGCTAACCGTCTGAAACCATATCAATTGAACTATTGATTTAATTGTATTAAATGTTGTCATAGTATTTGAATACCTCTTCCATTCTTAATTTTTTCTGATAACGATTGTTTAGGAGATTTATAATATTGTGCTTCAGTATAAGCGTTCATCAACGCTACAATAGAATCAATCTTATTACGTGCCTTAGTCTTATTTATTAATATATTATCATTCACTGTCTTGATTACAGCGTTTCTTACAGCTATATTAAGTAGCTCATTATTGCTATGAACGACTTTAGATTGTAATACATCATATCTAAACTGTTTAATCGTTTCAGACAGTCCCATCATACTCTGTGCTACTTCAATTAACTTAAAATGAGGACAACGTTTATTCATATCTGTAATCCATTCATTAGCTAAGTTTCTATCATAGAAGACACCTTTAATATTTAACTGATTATCAGTAGCATATTTGATAATGAAGTCTGTAATCTGTTGATAGTCAATTACACCTGAATCTGAGTTAGTTAATGTACCATAACCTAAATCAATCAGTTTATTATAATCAATCTTATCTCTAGTACTTTTCAACTCTATTGATCCTTCATACCCAAAGAATCCATGAGTATCTACCCAAACCTTATTATTATCAATAGCATGAGCCATACTTACTGCTGATATATCATGTAATCTACTCAAATCTACACCAATCCATGTATCTGTTCCTGTAATATCAGGCTTGTTTATTACATTCTGTTCCCACTTCTTAATACTTACAAATGCATCATCTAAATCAGAATTGTTCTGCCATAGATTAAAGTTTTTAATCTTGATAGCAGTCATCTTACCTTTTTCACGTTGCTCTTTAATATCTGTCTTGATATTCCTAAGAATAATATCACGCTTTGATTCAGATTCAAGTAATGGCATAGCTTTAATCCATTTACTCTCATCTTCCATCTCACGTTCATTATCTAATTCAGCACAATATACAAAATAGTTATCATCTTGTATTTCACCGTTTAATAGCTTAGTGATATATTGATATTCTTCTGCATACATAGGATTATTGAGGTTTGATCCAGCAGTGGAAACAATCAATGTCAATGGATTAGACTGTTGACTCATACCTGTTTTCAATCGTTCATACATAACTGTATCTTTCATTTCACCAAACTCATCAAGAATAATACAAGATGGATTAGTACCATCTGCACTGTCTGGCGAATTTGTGAGAGCTTTGATGATTGATTCATCCTTGAGATATTTAATTTCTTTATCTAACGTCTTAATATTCTTAGCTAGATACTTACTTGATTTCTTCAATAGATTAATCTGACTGGTAGCCATTTCAAATATAATTCTCGATTGCTTATAAGCATTACTACTTATGTATATTTCACGCTGTCGCTCAGGTGATGTACCAAATAACATTTCATATTGTGCTATGCCTGCTGAAGTCATACTTTTCGATTGTTTCCTTGCTGTGCTTATATATGCTTTAGTGAATCTTCTCATGTTTGTACCTTCGTGTACCCAGCCATATAGTGACCCATACACAAAATATTGAAATAGTAGCAAAGGTAAAGGTACACCACTTTTAATATCTGGTAGTGTACCTAAATAACGTGCTACTTTATCTGCTAAGTCTTGTCTATACTCATAGCCTTCAATACCATTCTCTAAATCATTTAAGTGTCGCTTACAGCTAGCTATATTCTTCTTACTAGCTAGTATCTCACCGCTAACGACTTTATAAGCATATAATGTAGCTTTATCAGTTTTAATCAATTCATCTATATCATATTTAATCAAACATCATCACTTCCAAATGCTTTCAAGAATTCATCTTCGTCATCAACTGCTTTATCAGGTACAAGTCTCATTCTTGATTCCATTGTTAAGCCTATGAGTGAAGCATGTGATTTAATCTCTTTATAATAGTTTGATAGCTGATTCCGTTTGGTGGTTAACTGTTTATCTAATGCAATATTCAAATTCTTAGATTCAAGTGATTCAGTTACTTCTGTCTGCAATAGATTAATCTCATATTTAAGTTGCTGTGATGTCGCTACCAAGTCACAATATTGTACAAATACCTGTTGATCCAAATTTGATAGTGGTAATGTTTCGAGTAATTTATAGACTCTTTTATATTCTTTTTTGCCTTCTTTTGTGAGTGAAGAAGGAGGTGTAGCAGATAGTGATTCAAATGAATCTAACTTTTTCTCTGCCGCTTCTTTCGCTTCTATTTCTGCTTTAGTCCAGTTCTTTGAAGTATTTGATAGTGGTTGTGCTTTACGTCCTGCTGTCATGTAAATAGGACTCCTTTCGTTTTATAATATTTTGGGAATAATATGGTAATTGTTGGCAATAATTGAAATTTCGTTTTATATAGGGACATTTGAAAAAGAAGACGGGGCATCGTCAAATCCATTCAAAATATATTAAGGCTAAAACTCATCGGGGGGTTTCATGTGAAACAAATTATTATTTATTTTTACAATTATTTACAAATAAATTTTTAATTTTAATTTTCTCATAATAAAAAAGAGAAACGTTTGTTCGCTTCTCTAATTGATATATACATTTATAGTGTTATTTGTTATATAATTAATTAATAACATTATTTGGAGCATACATGAATATTAAACATTTAAATGGCTTTACCATTCCATTCCTTATCACTGCTTTTGTACAAGCTCTTAGCTATATAGTACTTACGATTTCGTTTGAAGTTAAAGCTATTAACTCTTTTGCAATCTTTGCTATTCCACTAATAGTTACTTATGCTGCTGATAATTTATATTCTTTTCTTTCGTTTAGATTTAGATTATCTAATGAAATTATCCTTAAAGAACAAAATGATATTAAACTTATAAATGTTCTGATTATACTTGCATCTATAATATATTCATTCTTTAATTTAGGTTTAGATATCAATTTCAAAAAACTCTTTATTATATTAATGTGGTTAATGTTTGGAAGTTTCATGTACTTACAATTAATTACTCGTTTTTTGAATTTAGTTAACTCAAAATCAAAAGAGAAAGCAGATGATTAAATGTTCTTTTCTAACTTCACTATATCTGATTGGCTCTCTTTATTAGGAATAATAATTCCACTAATAGTTACAGGTATAGTCGGACTCATTAAATATCTTTTAAAATTAAAAAACGAGCAAAAGAAATTAATAGTTATAATTAAAAATAAACCATATTTAACAAAAGAAGTTTTCGGAATAAAAAATACTCTACCAGATCTTTCATCTACATATGGAATATTTTTCATTTCAGAGTTTGATATTCATAATACTTCTAGCACTGACTTAACACTTTCAGATATTGATTTAAAAATAAATGATAAAACACTTTCTCAAGTTTCAAGATCAGCTTTTTATGATGATTATGCTTATTCATATAATGAAATTTATACAAAACCATATACAACCTTGTATAAAGATAACAAATTTGAAAAAGTTTTTATAGTCAAGGCAAACTCTAAAAACACCTTATCAGTCGCTGTTCCTATTGATCCGTTATTTAAAAATCCACTATTTAACGTTCTTGAAGATAAAGTTACATTACATTTCAAAGTTACTTCATCAAAGATAAAAGAATTTAATTACACATTTAGTGTTGATGAAATATTAGATGAACCTATAGATAATCACAGTTTACCAAAACCAATTACTAAAATTATCGAGAGCTAACAATTAGCTCTTTTTTATTTTGCTAAATAATCAGCATAAGTTTTCATCTTGCTCACTCTATCCTTAAACTCTATCTACTAAATATACTCTATCATCTAACACTACTCTTAATAGTAATCCTTCACTTGTATCAATCACATAATCATTAGCAACTGCTTTATCATATTCTTTACTCAACTCTTCAATATTATATTTCATCTAATCATTCTCCTTATTAATACTGATCCAAATATCCATTCAGCATTTCTTTCTTGTAATATTCAAACAGTTCATCATACTCTTCATCTGATATAGCTTCATCACTATGTAGCTCTTCTATCAAATGTTTAATGCGTTGTATCTGTTCTTTATTTAATTCTTGCAACTTGTTCACCTACTTCAAATAAATTAGTAGGTTATTTCTTTTTATATTTTTTCTCATCTTCTCGTGTCTTAACATTATGACAAGCTTTACAAAGAATCTGGATATTATTAATGTCCAACCTTTTATCCCAGAAAAATTCGGTCGGAAGAATATGATCGGCTACCTCACCAACTTGAATAATCCCTTGTCGTTTACAACTAACGCAACAATAATCATCTCTAATCAATGCTCGTTTCCTTAACTTTCTCCATTGACTACTTGAATAAAAATTTACATATTCCTTGTTATATTTATATCTGTCACGATTATATATGTCACTTGTCTTATCATTTTGATGATTACTACAATAATCTAAATGCTTCTCTATATACTCTCTACATCCAGCTTTACTACATTTCTTGTATAATGCCATTTTTAACGCTCCTATTACATACTGTACATACTTTATCAACCTTCAGATTCAGCTCACCTTTTTCTTGATAACAAAGAAGACAGTAAGTTTTACACTCACTGCCTTTGCTGTCTTCCATATATTTAGCTTTCTGTTCTCTCATTAACTTCTTATCTTCCGATTCTTTTGCAATCAGTTCTCCATGCGTATTCAGATTGAACGCTTTAGCATTACTATCTTTCAGTCCAGCATATGTTGATTCAGTATAACCTTCCCAAATTTGTTTAGCTGGTGTAATCTCCATATCCTTAAATGCTTCTAAATGTTCAACTATATTACTTTTAATCAGTCTGATAACACGATGACTCAATAAGTCTTTACCTTTTACAGCTCTTACTACTTCCTTTTTCTCATCTAAGCTAAGATTAGCAGTAATAACGACTTCAAACTCTTCTCTGCTATCATAATATTGAGTAACATATCGACTCATAGCAACCTGTCTTTCATTTGCTGAAGTCCATTCTGTATCATCTGCTAATCGAATATACTCTTCAAATATACTTCTCGTAGTCTCTCTATTCTTTGTATTAAATCCACATTTGTTATTAGTACCAAATTCTTCTTCATACTTTTTAGTGACACGTCTTTTTACATTATTCTTGAATTTATTGAAGTCAGATTTACTAATATCAGCTTGCTCATACATTTCAGCTTTTTCTGCTCTACTTTGATTACTATTATCGTAAAGTGGTGTGTAAATATTCTTCAAGCTATCATACTTATCTAATTGTTTCTGAGTCAGTACATCTTCTTTATTCTCTAAAAAGTACTGAAGAAAATGATTGTATGTAGCTTGTCTTCCACTTTTAAATAATTGATTCTCTTCGTTCAAACTATCAACTAGCTCACTCTTATGACCTTCTTCATTCTGTACTAAACTATTAACACTAGCGTACTCTATTTCAATCGTTTTAACTATTGCTTTATTATTATCATCAGTACCAATCATAACTCTCTTAGCATGAGGATTGACTTCAACAATCACATAACGTTCAATGTGATCTCTAATATACTTCATTCTCGTGTTATACAATATATCATCAGCTAATAGCTCATCTAATGCTTCTAGCTTATCAAGTTGATAACATGCTTCAACAAACAGCATACTAAATACTTGAATGAAGTCTTCTGGATAGTCCATCTTAAAAGCATACTTCTTTTTTAACTTTAAATAAAACTTAGCTAAACTTGCTCTTCTATCTTTGCTATTTCTATCTTCTTTTAATAATTTTTCACCTTTCAGCTCCAGTACACCAGCTACTGATTCTTCCCCTGTCTTGCCAGCTTTGAAAGGTTTCTTCACTATTTCAAAATGATATTCAACTAATTCTTCAATATTTTTATGATTTGTATTCAATGTTATTCCGTCCTTATATTTTATTTTTTATTTTTAAGTATTTAATTTAGTATTATTAAATCAACCTATATTTTGGTATGTTTTGTTATTCAAAAGATTACTCATCACATTACTGCGTACACCATATTCTTTTGCTAACTCTGCTTGAGTATAATCTCCTGTCGCATATTTAGCTCTAACTTCTAATGCTTGCTCAATTGTTAATAATCTATTAATGTTCACAAGCTTATCTGTCAGTCCATTCTCATGTGCAAATTTCATGTTCCCTGTGGCGTCTGTCCAGCGTAAATTTCTGTAATCATTATTTTTTCTACATTCAAAAGCTTCTTCAGATGTTTCAGCATAGTTAGCACTAATATGATCGACCACATTAAATTTTTCAGGATTTGTATTAAGTACGAACTTCTCAGCAACCATGCGGTGAATTTCAATCGGCTTGTTATCAATCGTAATTCTGTAATATCCTGACTTTTTATGCAGCGTTAATGCTCGTTTCTTTACTCTTCCTGTACCTCGATGATGACTATATACAGCTCCATACATTGTGATATAAATATCAGTCATCTTTGCTCGATGATAGATAGTTGCTTCATTTCTGCTTACTAACATTTCTAATTCTTTCTGTGCTTGTGATTTGATTTCTGTATTGTTTTTCATAATTAATTACCGTCCTTAAATTTATTTTTATATTTGTACTTAATAATTGATAAATCATGTGTCTAATGTTATAATAGTATTAAATAATAATGGCGTAAGTATGATGTTCTTTATAAGTTATACTCAAAAAATTATAAGCAGACGTTTTATAATCTGCTCAGTATGTATAGATTAATTTGTAGCTATTTTATTTATATTAACGCTAACTCGATACTTATCAAGCAACATTACTTCTGCTAATCTTTTACCGAATTCTAAGTATTCTTCTTGCAATTTTATGATCTTCATCTTGTTGAATTCATGATTTAATTTCAATAATTCAATCGCTTCTTGACTTCCAAATGCTGTTGATTCATTAAATTTTAACTCTTCAATATTACTCAAATTATTTAAACACTTCTTTTCAAACCACTTGACTAGATGTTCTAACCTCAAATCATTATACTTGTTGACTACTTCTTCTACTCCTTGCTCATAAACTTGTTTAACATCTTTATGCTTGTCTAAATATCTGTTTAACTCTTTATTAGTGAAGAATCTATTAATAGTACTTGTCTCGAAAGTATAATCATAATAATTCGTTTCACCTTTTTCATTTACTAACCCTTCTACTTTTAATTTATTGGATGTTAATTGAACACTTGTGAATCTATTAACTTTTTGTTCGTGTTCTTTCATTAATTCAATTTCTTTTTTAACGTCCAATTTCAAAGCTGTTAAGTTTGATTTTTCAGTTGAATCTAATTTAAATATTTGATTCTTATTTTTCTTCAACTCTTGTTGTTCAATTTCATATCTTTCATCAGAACTCAAATCAGCTAACCATTTTTCTTTTTCTTCTTTATAGTATTGTTCTAATTCTTGCTCTTCCTTAGTTAACTTTTTCTTTTTTTCAGTCTTAGCTTTAATCACAGCGTATGTGTAACCTTTATGATGTTCTATCAACTTATGTTTATCTAAACGATCTAAAACACCAGATAATCTTGCTGCTACTGTATCAATTGAGTAAAACATCTCACTAACCTTAGCTAAAATTTCATCGTCTGATAATTGTCTTTTAATTAATTCACCATCAAAATCAATCACTTCAATCATTGTATCCACATTTTTTCTTACAGCTTTAAGAATTGTATATTCGTTACCATTGTACTTTAATGTATTATAATTCTTAATTTGATTCTCGTTAACTAATCCAAAATGCTCAACCCATTTGTTGATTGTTTTTTCTTCAGCGGGTAACAAGTTGTATTCTAGACTCAATAACACTAATGCTTCTAAGTGAGCTGTAAAATCGCTGAGTGGTTGTCCATTTTTGTTTTCAATTCTAACCAACGGTTGCCCATCTGGATTATGTAACTTACCTATTTTATATAATAACTGCTTTTTATTCTTTGGATTCTTATACTCTTCAACACTCTCAAAAAATTGATAATAAGTTGTCCAAATAGAAGCTCTGATGTTTGTATTAACTTTTTTATTTAATACTACTTTCGTTTCATATGTATGATTATCGAACACTCTACAAATTTCATTAAAAGTGACATCCTTTTGACCTTCTAACTCTTTTACCTTTTCTATATCTACTAGTACTTCTCTACGTTTGATTTTAATAATTACAATTGTCATATAAAAACTCCTTATATTTTAATGTTTTTAATAGGGTACAAAGTTGGCTTTATTAATAATATATATATAACTATAAAACCAACTTCGTACCCTATTGCATATCTTCCTTATATTTTAATGTTTTAATTCCCACCCCCCTTCTACCTAATAAAACCTTTTTAAATATAGATATTATTAGGTAAACTAGGGGTGGGAATCATTTTTTCCTTATATCGTTAGATTTGTTCGCAAAGACCGCTCACAAACTAACTCTGCATTTCAACTTCCAGCAAGCTGTCAGTTTCAATGAAAAATTTTTATTTGTTTTCTTGATGAACAATGAGCGTCCTTTGCTCACTTGTGAATCAATAAGAGGTGCAACAAAGCGTTCTTTGCTTTGCTTGTGCCGATATTCTTATAATTTGCTAGTATGTATTTGTTGACTCTAAATAAACGTCATATTTGTGACAGTTTTGTGAACTTTTAAAACTACTTCTCATTTCTTCTAGTTGAACTAACATCTCGTTTGAAATACTTTCTACTTTATTCATTTCTTGCTTCATTCTCTCAAATGATTCTAATGCTTTATTTGTCATTTCATATTTTTTACTTTTCATTTAGAACAACTCCTGTTTTATTTTGTGTGATTTCTTAAAAACTTTTCAATTTTCTTTAATGTAGCATCTCCAACATTACGATCACCTCGATACCAATCAGCAAACATTGTATAGTTAATTGATATCTCCTTTGCAATAACTTTCAGTGATGGACTAAAGTTGTCTTTAATAAATTGATTCATCTGCTTTCTAACTGCTGCATTGTAATCTAATTTAATCATTCTGAATCTCCTTTCTGAAATTTATATATCTTTTGTTATGCTTGATATGTAAGTACTCCTTTACACTTTTATAATTCAAAAAAAAGAAGCACATATAACAGTGCTTCAAATGAAAAATAAAATATAAGGAGGTTTTGTAAATATGAAATCGAAAAACAAATTATAAAAATGAAGGAAAGAAATAACCTACTCATATACTATATGAATGTGAGTAGTCCTTTTTTTGATGTAAAAGCGATATTTTATATCCTTCTAAATAGATTACGGATGAAGGACTTAAAAATCAAAGAGTTTTTAAAATATCATTGTTTTTTAATATACTTTCTATGTTATCTTCTTCATAATAAGGAATTCTTACTAAAGGAATTTGGTTGTTTAAACAATAATTATTTTTAATTTCATCTCTATACTGTCTTATTTTTAATTCATCTTGCCCACCAAAAAAACCAACTTCTTGAAAGTGTTGTATTCCATCATATTCAATCAATAAAATTAATTCTTTATTTTTATTAAAAATAGCAAAATCAAATTTCAACCTCTTGTTAGTTTTTGGGGGTCTTAAAATACCAATAGATTGCACATTTTATTTATTTCGACATACAAGGTGTCTCATATAGAATTGCATTTTTAACCTTTGAAATACCAACAAAAGTGCGGATTTAACTATTTTCACATTTTCTACATTAAGTTGTTCTATATAGATTACGGTTTAACCAAAGGAATTATTGAATACTCGACCAAAATACACTTATTTTTCCGATTGGCATGCTTTACAAATGGAACGCAATCCATCTTTACTACTGGAATTCTTTCTAAAATATCTATCATCCACAGCTAATTTAACTTCTCCACACTTACTACATTTTAACGCTTCTAATTAGATTGTCGAAACAAGTGATAATATTCAAATCATTTTTAAAATATTATTATTAAAAAAAGATCCCTCATATTAATTGTGAGTGAAATAGCTATCAGTTTGCGAGACTGCATTAACACCCATACGAGCCACATCCTTCGCTAAAAATAGTGGCTCTTCAAATGTGCTTTAAGTTAGAGCTTACGTATGTATCGCCCGAAGCCTTGAAGCTCAACGGTTTACGGTCTTCATTATCAATTAATTGGTTAATAGCTCTGTTGGAATCTTTGTATCCTAAAATGTCAGCTACATCTTTGGCAACTGTTCGCCAACTTTTGAGTCCTTATATTCATTCTCAAAAATTAATGCACTCACATTTGAGGATATTAAAATTTGTGCTTGATATTACTAGAGAACGCAAATCTGCGTTTTCTAAATTTTTAAAACAAAAAATCATATAGATCATCTGATTACATCTGATTATTAATCTGTATTTACGCAATAGACTGTACAGAACGAACGCTAATTATAAATGTGAAGAATGAGTCATCTGAACAAAAGTTGTTCTGAAATGTGATATTACTGTGTTGCTATGAGTGATAGAATTGATTTTAATCTTCTATCAACTTTAAGATTGCTATAGAACATATCTTTATCCCCTTTTCTCATTCAGATATTCTTCACCAGCTTCAGTTAATTTAAATTTTTTTAATGATCCATTTTGAAATAGCACAGATTTATCATCACTATTCTTAATGATGAATCCACATTCTAAAAGCAGCTTAATAACTTTTCTTGTTTCATTATCTTTAAGATTATAATCTCTAGGATTGATATTATTCTTGATACAATTTAAAATGATGAGTTTGTTGTCGTTGTTCATTATTTTTTCAATTTCAAAATATAAATGTCAGTAGAATTATTAGATACAACTCCATAAGATACAATATTACTTACCATACTATCATTGAAGGCTTTAAGTATATCTGCAACAATAATTTCATCATTAATATTCTTCTGATAAAGTTCATTCAATGTTTCAAAATCATCAGATAAGTACAATAAGTTTTTATTTCTATTAAAGTAATCTCTTAATTGATTAACAGTATAAGAACTATTTAGTTTTAATTCATATGTAGTATCATCTTGTGAAAACATAATCTCTATCCCCTTTGTAATCGAAATTATAATATAACTAAATTATATTAATAATTACAATCATAGACAACTTTTATACTATACTCATAACAGCATATTTCTTTTCTCACATTATTCAGCATATTTCAATATATAAGAAAACCCTTGATAACATTGAGATTATCAAGAGTTTTGTATAGTAATAAATTTTCCGACATCGAGTGCCTGGTCAAGCGTGATGAGACTGCCGCTTCTCTTTTTCGATTCTATAACAAGAACACCCTGCGCAAGTCCGCTGATCAGTCTGTTCCGTTCAGGAAACTGCCAGGACTTCGGGCCTGCATAGGGCGGATATTCGCTGACGACAAGCTGATGCGTCTCCATATGTCGTCTGAGTAAGGCCGTCTCCTCCGGGTAATGGTGCAGATGACCGAAGCCGAGGACACCGATTGTTGAACCCCCGTGCTTCATAGCAGCGAGATGTGCATCTGCATCAGTCCCCTTTGCCAGGCCGCTGACAACGGTTAAGTCTGGAACGAGTTCTGGCATAAGGCGCTCAAGGACAGCAGTCGTATAGCTGGTGCGTTCGCGCCCCCCCACCACAGCAAGAGCCGGCTGCTTAAACAGCCGGCTGTCACCCCGGTAGAAGAGAACAAAAGGGAAATCATATATTTCTTTGAGTAATGCAGGATAGTCTTCCTCATCATAGAACATTGTTTTAATGAGATCTCTTTCCAGGTTATATCTGATCTGACTGCTATCGATGTCCTTCAGTCGATTCAGCTTGGTATTCAGACTATTATGCTGCTTATCACGTAAGAGCATCTCGTATTTGGCCGATACAAAATCAAAACAGCCGAACTGTCTGTAATACTGATGCAGCTGTCTGGTGGAGAAACCGGCGAATATCAGTTTTAAGATCTGTTCTTTCATTATCATCACCTCTATCTCATCATAAAGCGCATTTATGAAATAGAATTGGATATTCTGTAAGTTTTCAGCTTGACAATGTAAATATATCGTAGAAATATCTCAGTTTTAAATCTCTTTATACCAAAAAAAGGTAGACCGCAGTCTACCTTAAAATCCGTTACTTCACTGTCAGACATTTCTCGTATAGTCCGTCTTCCTCTTTGATCCGTTCCACTAATGTAGAACCGATATCAGAAGGTGTCGCAGCCGTTTTGATGCCTGCAGCGTTCATCGCTTTGATTTTCTCCGCAGCCGTTCCTTTACCACCGGAGATAATTGCACCCGCATGGCCCATACGCTTGCCTGGAGGGGCAGTCTGTCCGCCGATAAAGCCGACAACAGGCTTCGTCATGTTCGCTTTCACCCATTCAGCCGCTTCTTCTTCAGCTGTACCACCGATTTCACCGATCATAACTACTGCTAAAGTTTCAGGATCATTATTGAATGCTTCCAGACAGTCGATGAAGTCAGTACCATTGACCGGGTCCCCGCCGATACCGACAGCTGTTGTCTGACCAATACCGAGCTGAGTCAGCTGATGAACCGCTTCGTAAGTCAATGTGCCGGAACGTGATACGACGCCGACATGCCCTTTTTTATGGATGTAGCCCGGCATGATGCCGATCTTACATTCGTCAGCAGTGATGACACCTGGACAGTTAGGTCCGACGAGACGTGTCTTCTTGCCTTTCATATAGCGTTTCACTTTGACCATATCAAGCACAGGAATATGCTCAGTGATACAGATCGCAAGGTCCAGTTCAGCATCGACACATTCTACGATCGCATCAGCTGCAAAAGGTGCCGGCACATAGATAACTGACACAGTAGCGCCTGTCGCCTGAACCGCTTCTTCCACTGTATTGAAGACAGGAACGCCTTCGACTTCCATGCCACCTTTACCAGGTGTCACACCGGCAACAATCTGTGTGCCGTATTCAATCATCTGTTTTGTATGGAAAAGAGCTGTTGAGCCCGTGATTCCCTGTACTAATACTTTCGTATCTTTATCAATAAATACTCCCACGAATTTCTCCCCGCTTCCTATTTAGCTTGTTTGACTAATTCAACGATTTTCTGAGCGCCTTCAGCCATCGTTCCTGCTGGCGTGATGGCTAATCCAGAATTACCTAAGATCTCTTTACCCTGGTCGACGTTCGTACCTTCTAAACGTACAACGAGCGGAATCGTCAGTTCAAGTTCTTTCGCAGCTGCAACGACACCTTCAGCGATTACGTCACATTTCATGATGCCGCCGAAAATATTGACGAAGATCCCTTCAACTTTGTCATCGCCTAAGATGATCTTGAACGCTTCTGTTACTTTCTCTTTCGTTGCACCGCCCCCTACGTCCAGGAAGTTCGCGGGATTGCCGCCGAAGTGGTTGATGGTATCCATCGTTGCCATCGCAAGACCTGCTCCGTTGACCATACAGCCGATATTGCCGTCAAGCGCGATATAAGCAAGGTCATATTTAGAAGCTTCGATCTCTTTTGGATCTTCTTCTTCCAAGTCGCGCAGTTCAACGATATCTTTATGACGGAATAATGCGTTCGCATCAAAGTTGATTTTCGCATCAAGTGCTAATACATCGCCAGCACCTGTAGTGACAAGCGGGTTGATCTCAATGATAGAAGCATCTTTCTGGATAAAGACATCATACAGACCCATCATGATTTTAACGGCTTTGTTCACGGATTCTTTCGGGATGTTGATATTGAACGCAAGACGCCTTGCCTGGAATGGCATCAAGCCGGTCACAGGGTCAATGACTTCTTTGAAGATTTTCTCAGGATTTGATTCCGCTACTTCCTCAATTTCAGTACCGCCTTCTTCAGACCCCATTAAGACAACTGAATCTGTCGCGCGGTCAAGTACGAAGCCGAGGTAGTATTCCTTCTGAATATCGCAGCCTTCTTCGATGAGTAGACGCTTCACTTCTTTCCCTTCAGGACCTGTCTGATGAGTCACCAGAATTTTCCCTAGAAGTTCTTCAGCGTAAGCTTTAACTTCATCCAAGTTTTTAGCAATTTTAACACCGCCGGCCTTACCACGGCCTCCGGCATGAATCTGTGCCTTGACGACATAGACGCCTTCTTTGAGCCCCTTTGCCACTTCTACTGCTTCTTCAGGTGTATAAGCAACTGAACCATCAGGTACAGCTACACCCATTGAGCGAAAAATTTCTTTTCCTTGATACTCATGGATATTCATTTTCCATCCTCCTAAATTACGGGTTAAATTCTGCTTACGGTTCAATTATAGGAAATGTAAGCGTTATTGTAAACGAAAATTGTTATACATTTCTGATAATGGACTTCACCGGCTCAAAAGTCCGGCGGTGAATCGGTGTGATGCCGTGTGCTTCCAGTCCCTCAAGATGTTTCTTCGTTCCGTAACCGGCATTCTGCTTAAAGTCATAGCCCGGATACTTCTGATCATACTCTGCCATGAGCCGGTCCCGATATTCTTTTGCGAGTATACTGGCAGCACCGATGGAAACGCTGCGCATATCGCCCTTGATGATGGCTTCTTCAATCAGTCCGGTATTCAGCGTCATCGCATCGATCAAGAGCACGGTCGGCTTTACTGTCAGTCCCTGCACCGCTCTTAACATCGCACGTTTTGACGCCTCATATATATTGATAGCATCAATCTCTTCGACCGTCGCCACGCCGATAGAATAATCGCGTACCCGTTCAAGCAGCAGCGCCTCCAGACTCTGCCGCTTCTTGGCTGACAGTTTCTTTGAATCGGTCAGACCCGGATAATAATGGTCTTCTTCCAGAATGACTGCACAGGCGACAACAGGACCGGCAAGCGGTCCACGCCCCACTTCGTCGATCCCGCATATGACTTCTCCCGGATAACGTATTTCGAATTCAGAAGCGACAAGATAATTCTCTTTCAGCTTCGCTTCCAGTTCCAGCTGCCTGAGTCGGGCGGCCACCATTTTCTGGGCACCCGTTCTGGCATCTCCGCCGAAGTCGAGCCTGATATCTTCAGCATCAGTATACGTCTCAAGAAGAGACTTCAGCTCACTCAGCTTCATCTGTAGATTCAAGCTCCTTGACTCTGTCGAATGTATAGCGGCCGACCTTAGCATTACGGATTTCTCTGACCACGAGTTCCACAACGGATTCATAGTCGATTTCGTTCCCCTTATTCTTCATGCCGCGGCTCATACCGATCGCGTCGAAGATATCAATATAGGGGCTGTCCGCTTCCACCTGGATATTGTAATGCTTGTTCAGTGTCTCAAGCTCATACTGCTGAATAAACTCAAGACCGTATATCGCCACTTCATCAAGATGAATGATGCTGTCCTTGATGGCACCGGTCAGACTCAGTTTCTTGCCGACGACCTGGTCCTCGAATTTCGGCCAGAGAATCCCCGGTGTATCCAGCAGTTCAAGTGTCTTGCCGACCTTGATCCACTGCTGTTTTTTGGTCACACCCGGTGTATTACCTGTCTTGGCGATTGATTTCTTCGCTAAGCGATTGATCAGCGTGGATTTGCCGACGTTCGGAATCCCGACGATCATCGCGCGGATGGCTCTTGGACGGAGTCCTTTCGCGGCAAGTCGTTCGAACTTCTCCTTCGTCACTGCTTCCGCTGCCTTGACCACCATATTCAGGTTCTTGCCATTTTTCGCATCCAGCATAACGGGATAGACGCCTTCTGCCTCGAAGTGCTGCAGCCACTTCTTCGTCTCTCCCGGATCTGCCATATCCATCTTGTTCAGCAGCACGACGCGGGGTTTATCCTTGATGATATCACTGATCATCGGATTGCTCGATGAATAAGGAATTCGTGCGTCCAGCAGCTCAAACACACAGTCCACCATCTTCAGCTGCTCTGTTACTTCTCTTCTTGCTTTGGCCATATGGCCGGGGAACCATTGTATCGTCATTCTGTTTACCTTCTTTCATTATTCTTTTATTGTTTCGTGTTATGATTATGAATGGTACTATATTCAGCATTCAAAGGAGTCAACATGAAATTATCACTTATCATTCCTATATATAATGAAGAAAAAAATATCAGTCGTCTTCATCATTCTATCACACAAATCATGACAGAAAATCATTATGATTATGAGCTGATTCTGATCAATGACGGCTCAAGTGACCGTTCCATCCAGATGATTGAAGCGCTCAGTAAACAGGACGCACATATCCGTTATGTCTCATTCTCCCGTAACTTCGGCAAGGAGTCAGCGATGCTTGCCGGCCTTAAATCTGCACGGGGGGAGGCAGCCATCATTCTGGATGCGGACCTTCAGCATCCGCCTGAACTGATTCCGCAGTTTGTTGAGGCTTACTACGAGGGTTACGATCAGGTAGTCGCCCGTCGCGACCGGGACGGTGAAAATATGATACGGAAAATTCCGAGTCAGCTTTTTTACAGGCTCATCAACCGGGCAGTCGATGTCGAACTGGTCGACGGTGAAGGCGACTTCAGACTGATCTCGAGAGTCGTCATCGATTCCATCCTCTCTCTTGATGAATATAACCGCTTCTCAAAAGGGATATTTGACTGGGTCGGCTACAGCAAGAAGACCATTCCCTTCAAGAATGTGCAGCGGAAGGCGGGCCAGTCTTCCTTCAACTTCCTGTCGCTGCTCGACTATGCCATCGACGGTATCTTAAGCTATAACAATAAGCCGCTCCGTGTCTGCTTCTATTTCGGCGCGCTGACCTTATTCATCTGTCTGCTCTATATACTGACGACACTCATCCAGATCATCTTTCAAGGTATCGACGAACCGGGTTATTTCACTATCATCTCGTCCATCCTCTTTTTAGGGGGCGTGCAGTTATTCAGCCTGGGCGTCATCGGTGAATACATCGGCCGCATCTACTACGAAAGCAAGAGACGTCCGCACTTCATCGTTGAGCAGACGAATGTGGAGGGACTGAAGCATGACTAAACTGTTCAGTTCTCCGTTCATCCGCTTTGTCATCGTCGGTGTCATCAACACAATCAACTATTATATCATGTATCTGCTGCTGCTGAACATCGCACCCTACATGGTCAGTCATATCACTGCATTCCTATGGTCTTTTATCTGTTCCTACTATTTAAACTGTTATTTCGTCTATCACGTCAAACCGAAGATTTCAACGTTTCTGAAATTTCCGCTCACCCAGGTCATCAACATGGGGCTGCAGACGTTGCTGCTCATGCTGTTTGTCAGGATAGGCATCAATGAGCAGCTGGCCCCCTTTCCGGCGCTGCTCATCACGGTGCCCATTACATATGTGATCGCCAAATATATTTTTGTCGAGGAGAACCATGAAAAATCATAAAAAATTATTCTATCCCCTCATCTTTATATTGCTCGCTGCGCTCGGTCATAGTTTCTATATTTACCGCTTTATGAAGGATGGTACCCTCTTCACAGGACCGAACGACGGTCTTGAACAGATGCTGCCCTTCCAGCTGTTCCTATACGAAAAATGGTCGCATGGTCAGTTCTTCTATGATATGAACTTCGGCCTTGGCGGTGATTACTATACCGATCTCGCCTACTATTATTCAACATCCGTCGTCTTTTATGTGAATATGGTAGCGGTCTGGTGGCTGAACCTGCTGTTTCATTTTAAGACAGATACCATCCAGTTCTGGGCAGTCAACGCCTTCTATATCTCCATCGCCAAGTCAGCTGTCGCGATGTATATCACCTATCGCTATCTGACTTATCTGAAGGTGAAGCGGATTCCGGCGATGCTCGGTGCCTTTTTGTTCCTGACATCAGCCATCTATTTCCGCTTTACGCTTTACTGGTCGTTCTTCTCGGATGTCTTTATCTTCCTGCCGCTGCTGCTGCTCGGTATAGAGAAGTACATTCAGGATAAGAAAAAAATCTGGTTCATTTCTGCTGTCACCTTATCACTTATCAACAACTTTTATTTCGCCTATTACCAGATGCTTTTCGGCGTCATCTATTTCGTGCTCCGTATGGCCTTTCGTTCTGAGTCTGACCGTGCAGCAAGAAAGGAACAGTGGCAGGCCTTTTTGACGATGACGCTCCTCGGGACCGGCATATCATTCTTCAGTTTCTTCTACGGGGTCAAAGGATTCATGGAGAATGACCGCGCCCCTTATGAAGATAGTATGAAGCTCTTCAATACGTTTGATCAGCATGCCAATATCTTCTATGATAATTATCTGGTGATTGTCCTGTATATCACCCTGCAGGCACTCTTCACCTTTAAATTCTATCAACAGTATTTCTACCGTTTCTTTGCCCTGATGACCATCGCTCTGATCTACTTGAGCTTCATGCCGTTCATCGACTCGGTCTTCAATGGTTTCTCAGCACCACAGAAACGCTGGCATTATCTGCTGACGTTCTTCTCAAGCGGGCTGATTGCGATGTACATCACCAGATTCAGACAGATCTCTATTCAGAATTACCTGTATTCACTGCTTCCAGGCTTTATTATCGTCGGCTTAAGCTATCGTTATATCGACAAAAAGGTCGAGTGGATCTGGTATCTGCCGCTCATCGCTCTGATCGGACTGCTTGTCCTGCTGACTAAGAACAGACCGCTTCATCAGTATTTCTATTATGCACAGATTGCTGCCATCCTGCTGCTCAACTGGCATGTCGTCAAGGAACATAATCTTTACGATAACTATAACCCCGGGATAGAAGAACGTGCGAAGATGTCCTATATAGAATCGAGTGTCTATAATTCAGAACTCCAGCAGCAGATCATCGATGAACTGAAGAAGAAACTGAAACCCGGCGAACGGATCGACTGGCGCGTCCTTGAACAGGACAATACACCGCTCTATCAGAACTTTCCGGGTGTGAGTCTGTATTCCAGTATCTTTGACGGCTCGCTGATTGATTTCTATTACAATGACCTGATGATCAATCTGAAGGAGGAATCCATCAGCCGGTATTCCACCTTCCAGTCAAGAAGCAATCTGGAGTCACTCTTCAATGTGCGTTACCTGGTCAGAAAAGATTACCAGACTGATATTCCGGCGAATTTCAGACTGATTGACTCAAAAGGCAAGTACCGCATCTATGAGAACATGCTGCCGCTTCCCGTGGCAAAAGTCACCGATACCCTCTATCAGAAGAAGGACCTGCTGAATCCACTGCAGCGTGAACAGGCGATGATCACGGGGATGGTCACGGAGCGTCATCAGCCGACCGCACAGGTGCCGCAGGTTCAGAACCTTCTGCCTGACAGCCAGATCATCGCCTCAGGTGCCGAATTTGAGCAGCACAATGACACATTAGTCGTCAACCCACCGAGCGGCGGTGTCATCATCAATCTGCCAGAAGAGGCGCTTAGTCAATATAATGATTTTTACGTTGAGCTTCATGCTGAGCTGATCTCACAGGAAAGCAACATTCAGATCAATGTCAACGGCTACGCCAATAACAGATTGTTCAGATCCAGTAAGTACCGGACACATCAGGATGACTTGCTCTACCGGGTCGCTAAACCCAAGAACGGCAAAATCCTCATCGGACTGACCCAGGGCACCTACCGCTTCAAGATCAAAGGCATCTACGGTGAAGACCACCAGACACTGAGAGAGGCAGCCCGCCAAAACGACATTAGATTCTCGGAAGACGGCAACCGGATGACCGTCAGGCTCAGTGACAACCAGGCCGGCTACCTGGTCACGCCGATTATCTATCGCGATGGACTCACTGCTAAGGTAGATGGTCAGAAGGCAGAAGTGGAACGCGGCAACTACCTGATGGCCGCCGTTAAAGTGCCGGCAGGCGCTGAAGAAGTGCAGTTCAAATATATGCCGCCTTACTTCTATCCGGTCACTGCGATATCCATCCTGTCTCTCTTATTGACAATTATTTACCTAAAACCTGTGAAAAGGAAGCATAGAAAATGAAACTAAAAACATGGGCGACCTGTCTGTTACTTGCACTTGCTGCTCATAGTGTCGTCATCTACAGATTCATCACACAAGGCATCCTTTTCTCCGGCAAAGGAGACAGCCTCGCGCAGATGGTCCCTTTCCAGCTCTATTTATATGAACAGTTCTCGAAATTCAACTTCTTCTATGATATGGGTTTCGGCATCGGAGGCGATTTCTTCAGAAGTCTCGCCTACTACTATTCCACCTCACCGATTGCCTATGTTAATTTCGGTATCATCTATATTCTTGACCTGTTCGTGCCGCTGAACACGGGCAGTCCGGATTTCTGGTTCGTCAATCAGTTCATCGTCTCATTCTTCAAGCTGACGGCGATTCTGTATGTGACGTACCGCTTATTCCGGCTGCTTGGCATCAATCAGTATGCCAGTATGGCAAGTGCATTTCTGTACGGCTATTCGACGGTCTATTTCTTTTTCACATTCACATGGAGTTTCTTCAGTGACGTCATGTTCTACTTGCCGCTCACGATACTCGGGATGGAACGTTTCTTCTCGGAAAGAAAGATCGGTATCTTCATCCTGGGAATCGCCCTGACGCTACACTCGAACTTTTATTTCAGCTACTATCAGTTCATCTTCGTGCTGTTCTACTTTATTTACCGCACTGTTTATCCGAAGAAGAGTGACGTGGTGGGATGGCAGACAAAACTATGGGTAATCGTATCAGCTGCAGTGATCAGCTTACTCATCAGTGCAGTCGGTTTCTCTACAGGTGTCACCAGTTATCTGCTGAATGACCGGACGCTCCCGCCGCTCAAGCTGAAGCCGTTCATTGATTTTATCAGCCATTATAACCTCTTCTATGACGGCTACTATATCGTTATACCATTTGTTGCGGTGATGGCACTTTTTACGTTCAAGCTATACAGAAACTATACCTTCAGACTGTTCGCCGTCATTACCTGGCTCTTCATGGCGGGTTCATTGTCCCCCTTATTTGATAGTTTCTTCAACGGCTTCTCTGTCGATCAGAGACGCTGGGTCTATATGCTCGCATTCTCTGCGGCCGGTCTGATCGCGGTCTACCTGCATCATCTGAAGAACCTGACCTTGAAGGATATCGTCATTTCCTTGCTACCTGTCTCAATCATCTATAGCCTGTCGGTTATCGGCAGTGGCAAATCGCTCACCTGGCTGATCTTCATTCCGGTTGTAGCTGTTATTATCATGCTTTATGTATACAGACCACAAGTGATCACTTTTCAGTTCCTCACTGTGACGGTTGTCATCATGAATCTCTATTTTGTTTATGACTACATCCGTGAACAGATGGATACACTCCACCCCTTCTATGAACATGACCTGGCATTTGTCCAGTCGGATAAATATAACAGTGAGACGCAGCGGTCAATCATCAAGAATATCACAATAGAATCACCTGCAGCCCGGATTGACTGGCAGACTTCGGCCACACATAACACACCGCTTTATCAGCATTTCAACGGCATCAAGCTTTACTCAAGTATCTTTGACAAAGATATCTATCAGTTCTATGATAAGGAACTGAATATCACGATGGACACAGACAGCAACAGTATCTACTACCGGCTGGGTGAACGGGCGAATCTCTATAGTCTCTTTAATGTCAACCATTCCATCCGGACCGATAATATCGCGACACTGCCCTATGGTTTTGAACTGACCGATCAGAGACAGGGCAAGGAGAAACGCTACTCTGTCTACCGCAATACCCATGAACTGCCGCTGGTCAGAGTCACGGATAAAGTGTTCAATCCACAAGAGCTGAAAACACCGATTGACCGCGAGCACGCGATGCTTGAGGGTGTTGTGCTGGACAGTCCATCCAACTCAAAAGTGACGCCAGCTGAAAATCTCCTGCCTCAGACTACGATGTCACTGAATAATGCGACATATGACGGTCAACAGCTCATCGTCAGTCAGGATCAGGGCGGCATCACCTATCGTCTCCCTAAACGTCTGGCTGACCGCTATAAAGATTTATATGTGGATTTAAGTATCGAACTGAAAACGCCGAGCCGCTATCATTACGTCTGGATCAATGAGATCTATCAGTCCCGGAAACCGCTCGATGATGACTACCGCCGTTTCAATCCGACTATCACGTTGCGGATCAAAGCGAGTGATTTGATTCAGCTGAAGCTTATGTCGGGTACTTATACGTATCACATCAACGGCATCTACGGTGAAGATTATACGACACTTGAATCAGCTACACAGCAGCAGAAGCATCAGCTGACTCAGGCAGGTGGTAAACTCGTCGCGACACTGAGTCCGCATGATACAGGTTACGCTGTAATCCCGACGCCTTATTTAAACGGGATGTCTGCTAAAGTGGACGGCAAGAAAGCTGAAGTTTCTGAAGGCAACTACTTAATGACCGCTGTCAAAGTAGACAAAAATGCCAGAAAAATAGAACTCACCTACACACCGCCCTACTTCCATCTGATGCAGCTCATCAGCCTTATCGGTTTAGCCACCGCTATCTGGTATATACAAAAAGTGAGCCGCGGAAAACGCAGTACCGTCACTAATCAAGAAGAAATCGACACCATTGCACCGCCTGCGGAATAGAAAAATCCCGTTATATCTCAAAAGATATAACGGGATTTTTTAAACTGCCTCGTCAAACTGGCTGTCATATAAGCCTTTATAGAAGCCGTCCTGCTTCAGCAGTTCATCATGTGTACCCTGCTCGATGATGTCCCCGTTCTTCATGACGAGTATCAGGTCCGCATTCCGGATAGTTGAGAGACGGTGCGCGATGACAAAGCTGGTCCGTCCTTCCATCAGCTTATCCATCGCTTTCTGGATCAGGACTTCCGTCCGGGTGTCGACGTTACTTGTTGCCTCGTCGAGAATCAGAATCTTAGGGTCCGAGAGAATCGCTCGGGCAATGGTCAATAATTGTTTCTGACCTTGTGAGACATTGCTCGTCTCCTCATTTAAGATCATGTCGTACGCATGCGGCCATGTCCTGATGAAGTGATCGACCTGCGCGTCACGTGCTGCCTGCTCTACTTCTAAATCTGTGGCGTCCAGTTTCCCGTAGCGGATGTTTTCACGAATCGTGCCGTTGAATAGCCATGTATCCTGCAGGACAATGCCGAACAGTTTACGCAGCTCATCTCGTTTAAAGTCCTGGATATTGATGCCATCTATTTTAATCGCACCGCTGTTCACATCATAAAAACGCATCAAGAGCTTGACGATGGTTGATTTTCCGGCGCCTGTCGGCCCGACAATGGCGACTTTCTGCCCCGGTTTCACGTGTGTTGAAAAATCATTGATGATTGTTTTATCTGCGTTATAACCGAAGTACACGCCTTCAAAGTCAACTGCCCCTTCGATATAGACATGATCTCTGTCTACATCTGTCCGGCTATCAACGACTGATAATGCATGCTCATCATCTTTCACTTCTTCTGGCCCATCGATAATCGCAAAGACCCGTTCTGTCGCAGCTGCAGTCAGCTGTAGCGTATTACTGATACTCGCAATCTGAGAGATCGGCTGATTGAACTGACGGATATACTGGATAAAGGCCTGGATACCGCCGACAGTCATCGTCCCTTTGACCGCAAAGTAGCCGCCGAGTATACAGATGACGACATAAGTAATATTTCCGATAAACATCGTAATCGGCATGATCAGACTGGACAGGAAGTTCGCTTTCCAGGCTGATTTGTAAAGCGTATCATTGTATGCCTCAAATGTGCTGCCTGATTCTGTCTCGCGGTTGAATGCTTTAATCACGGTATGATTGCCAAGCATTTCCTCAACATGCCCATTGACCAGTCCGAGTGACTCCTGCTGATTCTTAAAATGAATCTGTGAATTCTTCATAATCATGACAACTGCAATCATCGACAGCGGCAGTGTCAACAGGGCAACCAGAGTCAGCTGCCAGCTGATGGTGAACATCATAATAGAGATACCGACCAGCATCGTGATGGACGTAATAATCTGCGCTAGACTTTGATTTAACGTCTGGCTGATAGTATCGATGTCATTGGTAATACGACTCAAGACATCACCTTGTGAAGTTTTATCATAGAATCTCAGCGGCAGCTTATGGAGTTTCTTATTGATATCCTCTCTTAAAGAATAGGTTATTTTAGCGGTGACACCAGACATAACATATCCTTGCAGATAATTGAAGAGTGCACTGACCAGATAAAATACTGTCAGTAAAAGTAAGACGCGCTCTATCTCACCGAAATCAATCCTGCCGGTGCCGTTTGTCTGAGCGATGACGCCTTTAAAGAGGATATCAATTCCGTTACCGAGAATCTTCGGTCCAAAAATCATAAAGACTGTTGAGACCATCGCTAAAACAATCACCAGCAGAATCATCAGACGATAGGTGGCGATATAGCTGAAGAGTCGCATAAGCGCTTGCTTCATATTAGTCGGTTTGTCCTGTTTCATGCCAGCTCCTCCTCAGATAATTGTGATGATGCAATCTCAAAATATTCCTCGTTTGTTCTCAGCAGTTCATCGTGTGTCCCTCTGCCAACCACTTCGCCTTTATCCAGAACAATGATCTGTTCAGCCCCCATGATAGATGTGACACGCTGGCCGATCACAATAATCGTCTTCCTTTTATGCTGATTAAAGAGGGCCAGTCTGAGCTGTTTCTCTGTTCTTGCATCCAGTGCGCTGAAACTGTCATCAAAGATCAGAACTTCAGCATCACGGAGTACGGCACGTGCGATGGCGAGACGCTGCTTCTGACCACCGGATAAGTTACTGCCGTTCTGTGAGATTTCTGTATCAAGTCCGTCCATCTGTGCAATAAATTCCGTTGCCTGAGCGATCTCAAGCGCTTCAAGCATCTCTTCATCAGTGGCGTCTTCTTTACCGACCCGTAGATTAGAACGAACAGTGCCTTTCAGGAGTGCTGCTTTCTGCGGAACAAGTGCAATACGATCTCGCAGGCTCTGCAGCTTGACATCCCTGACATTGACGCCGTCTAACAGCACTTCCCCGTGCGTCGTATCATAGAATCTGAGCAGCAGATTAATCAGGGTCGATTTTCCAGCGCCTGTTGAGCCGATGACCGCAGTCATCTCTCCTGGTCTTGCCACTATATCGATATCTTTCAGCGCATATTCCTTCGCGCCGTCATGCTTAAAGCTGACGTTTCTGAATTCAACCAGACCAGAGTGATTGATAAATTCTTTCGTGTTCTGGTGGTCTGCTATTGATAAATCTGTCTCCAGTATTTCCTTGATACGCCCAGCTGAGACAGCAGCACGCGGAATCAGGATAAAGGTAAATGATAACATCAGAAAAGCCATGATGATCTGTGTCGTATACTGAATAAAAGCCATCATATCACCGACCTGCATAGAAGCATCGGCAATACGGTGTGCACCTACCCAGACAATAACAAGTGAGACACCATTCATAATGAGTGTCATTACAGGCGACATGAGTGACATCACTCTACCGATAAACAGGTTAGTGTCTGTCAGATCTTTGTTGGCAACATTAAAACGTTTTTTCTCGTGCTCTCCTGTCCCGAATGCCCGGACCACCATTAAACCACTTAAAAATTCACGGGATACGAGGTTGACCTTATCCACCAGTTGCTGAATGATTTTAAACTTTGGAATGGCAAGCGCCATGATAATGCCGATAAAGGCCAGCAAAATGACAACAGCAATCACGATAATCCAGCTCATAGAGTTTGATTTGTTGATCGCCATAATGACACCGCCTGCCCCCATGATCGGTGCATAACAGATCATACGGATGCCTATCATAAAGAACTGCTGAATCTGCGTCATATCATTTGTAGAACGTGTGATCAACGAAGCTGTTGAGAAGTTATCAATCTCTTTGAATGAAAAACTTTCGATTTTTCTGAAGACGTCACGGCGCAGGTCACGCGTAAGACCGGCCGCAATTCGCGACGAGAGTAAGCTCACAAGGATCGTTGCGAGACCCCCGATCAGCGCAGCCCCGAGCATTACAAGACCCATTTTAATGATGTAAGCGGTCTGTATTTTGGTAAGATCAAGACCCAGTTCATGATAAAAAGACTGCGTCAGACTGACACCTAGCTGTTTCGTCATGATATCATTATCTGCTTGCTGGTTGCGATATGCTGCTTTTTTCGTTTCAGGCAATTGATCAAGAACTGGCTGAATCTTGTAGAGCTGAGTCACATCCAGCTTCTTCCCAGCTGGTTGCGAAGATTGTTTCTGGGATTTTGGAGCATCGCTGAGAGCATTGAACAGTCCAAGACTTGATTTGTGGAATGTGCTGTTTAAATCTTTCAGCTTACTACTTGATACATCCTGTCTGAGATAAAACTGCCCTTCTGCTTTTTTGTATGTATCTTTGTACTGATCAGCGTCGACGAGTTTGTACGAAGCTTTGACCTTTTCTTTCTGACTATCTGTCATAAAGGTCTGCATCAGTTTCATGCCGTCCTGACTGATGGCTTCTGGTGCCTCATCCGTCACACCATGCTGCTGTATACCGTTATCAACAATGTCTGACATATAGTTCGGCAGACTCAGATCACTGAATGCCTGTACAAATAGAAAGACGACGGCTAGTAAGAGCGGAAGCATGAAGGCTTTTAAATATCTGAAAATATATAGCATTTTTTCACTCCTATTCATTTCTTTTTCATTACTTGGTAAATCATATAGTGTACGTCTGGTTGAGTCAATGAACAATCCTGCCGGAAATGTTGGATAACAAAAAAAGCATCCTGAATACTCAGGATGCTTCACGCTTCTATTAGCGAATTTCTTTAATACGCGCAGCTTTACCACGTAAGCTACGTAAGTAGTAAAGTTTCGCACGACGTACTTTACCACGACGTAACACTTCGATTTTCTCGATTTTTGGCGTGTGTAACGGGAAAGTACGTTCTACACCCACACCGTAAGAGATCTTACGAACCGTGAAAGTCTCAGAGATACCGCCGCCACGACGTTTGATGACAACACCTTCAAATACCTGGATACGTTCGCGAGTTCCCTCAACGATACGTACGTGTACTTTCAATGTGTCACCAGGACGAAATGATGGTAAATCTGTACGCAATTGTTCTTTTGTAATTGCATCGATTAAAATATTATTCATGTTTTCTTCTCCTTCTTCCTATGTTCTTGAAAGGTTGTTTCAGCGGACCATAGTGATTATGTGTTTTCACACTCTTAGTATAGTATCACATATAAGTCCCTCTGACAAGAAAAAATCTTGACAGTTTAAAAACTTATTCGGTATAGCCGAGTGTCTTCAGATAGTTGATATCCGCTTCTGTCAGCGGATAACGCTCAAGCAGGTCCGGTCGTCGTTCATATGTGCGCTTCAGGCTCTCCTGATGACGCCATTCCTCGATTCTCTTGTGATTGCCGCTGAGCAGCACATCCGGCACCTGCAAGCCGTTATAATCAGCAGGTCTTGTATACTGCGGATGCTCCAGGAGTCCTGATGAGAATGAATCATCCTCATGGGACACTTCATTACCAAGCACATCAGGAATGAGCCGGACAATCGCATCGGTCATCGTCATGGCCGCAAGCTCCCCGCCTGTCAGGACAAAGTCGCCGATTGAAATCTCGTCCGTCACAAGTTCCGTACGGATCCGTTCATCATAGCCTTCGTAATGGCCGCAGATAAAGACGAGATGTTCTGCGTGCGCGAGTTCCTCAGCTTTCGCCTGATTGAACGTCGCACCTTGCGGGCACATCAGAATAACCCGTGTGTCAGGCGTCGTCTCAAGCGAGTCGATCGCATTGAAGACCGGTTCAGGCTTCAGCACCATCCCCTGGCCGCCGCCGTACGGATAATCATCCACCTGACTGTGCTTGTTATTCGAGAACACTCTGAAGTTCACGGTGTTCACCGTCACAATCCCTTTATCCTGCGAGCGCTTCATGATGGAATGATTGAGCGATTCAAACATCTCCGGAAATAGTGTCAGATAGTCGATTCTCACGATAAGAGACCATCCATCGCTTCAATCTCAATCGTCTTGTTTGCGACGTCCACTTTCTTGACGACGTCCTCGATATAGGGAATCAGATACTCCTTGTCCCCTTTGACCACCCAGACATCATTCGCACCCGTCTCAAAGATGTCTTTAACGCGCCCGAGCGGTTTACCGTCGTTAAAGACCGTACAGCCGATGATATCGTGATAGTAATATTCATTCTCCTCAAGCGGTATCGCAATTTCATCCACTTCCTGATGGACATCAGCACCCTTGAACTTCTCGACAAAGTTGATATTCTCCATGCCCTCAAACTGCAGTAGATGGAAGTTCTTATGCGTACGGTAGCTTTTTATCTTGACAGGCGTTTCAGTGCTGCCCTGCTTGATGATGACTTCATTCCCCGGCTTGAAGCGTTCCTCAGTAAAATCTGAAGCCGACAGCACGCGCACCTCACCTTTAATCCCATGCATATTGACAATCTTACCTACATTGACTGACATTTAATCGCCTCCTAATAAAAAAAGGGCACCGGCAGGCACCCTTAATCAATTTCTACAAACACTTTCTTACCTGACTCGTGCTGGCCAGCAACCGTCAGCGTACGAATCGCCTTGATCAGGCGGCCCTGCTTACCGATCACCTTACCCGCATCTTCTTTGTTGACGCTTATATGATAAGTGACACTTGAATGATGGTCTTCTTTCGATATACTGATATCTTCCGGAAAATCAACGAGTGGTTCAATAATCGTTTGTAATAATTGTTCCATCGCAATTACTTCGCGATTTTTTGGTTATGGAATTTCTCCATGATACCTTGTGCAGACAAGATATTACGTACTGTATCAGTCGGTTTCGCACCGTCAGCTAACCATTTTAAAGCTAACGCTTCGTCAACCTTGATTTCTGCTGCTGGTTTCGCAACTGGGTTGTAAGTCCCGATCGATTCGATGATACGACCATCACGTGGCGCACGAGCGTCAGCTACAACGATACGATAGAAAGGGTTTCTTTTAGAACCCATACGTGTTAAACGAATTTTAACTGCCATAATTTAATTCTCTCCTTTAGTTCTTTTCTCAAGTACTTACTATAACAGATAATAAATTCACTGTAAAGTATTTTTTCTTTACAGTTTATCATTTATTTCTGAGGTCTGTGCGATAGGGTGACAGCCCAGGATTCTTGTCTTTCGTTGCGGTCGATTGAGCTTCCCGGAATCAGGGAAAGGTGAGAGAGATCCCTCTAATCTTCAAGCTGTTTTTCGACTTCGTCTGCGACCTGCTGAACGTGTGTGCCGATGATCACTTGTGCCTGCGTACGGCCGCTTCTTGCGACACCTACTGCACCGGCCTTTTTGATCGTGGTGTCATCGATCAACGTATTATCCTTGACTTCTAGACGGAGTCTCGTCGCGCAGTGGGCCAGACTGACGATATTACTGCGGCCGCCCAGTCCAGCGATCACCTGGCTTGCCATAGCACTGTATTTCCTTTCGCCTTCAGCAGCTGAGGATTCCTGCACGGCTTCATCGCCGCGCCCCGGCGTCTTCATATCAAATGTCTTGATCGCCACTCTGAACACGACATAATAGAGAGCAAAGAAGACGAGCCCCTGCACCATCAGCATGAGCGGATGATTGGCCATCGGATTAAATAATGAAAGGGCAAAATCGATAAGACCTGCACTGAAGGCGAAACCTGCTGTCCACTGGAAGAGCGCTGCAATCAATAATGATAAGCCGGTCAGAACGGCATGGATCAGGAACAGGCCCGGTGCCGCGAACATAAAGGCAAATTCAATGGGTTCAGTGATACCGACGAAGAATGCGGATATCGCACCGGCCAGCATGAGACCTGCGACACGTTTCTTATGTCTGGGTTCAGCAGTGTGATACATGGCAAGTGCTGCAGCCGGCATACCGAACATCATGACCGGGAAGAAGCCGGCCATATAACGCCCGGTGATGCCTTGCTGACCGGTGCCCTGCTGGAAGTTGACGACATCGTTCACGTTGGCGACATCGAACCAGAAGACTGAATTGAGCGCGTGATGAAGGCCGAGCGGTATCAACAGACGGTTGAAGAAACCGTATAGACCGGCTCCGACAGGCCCCATCCCTAAAATCCACTCACCAAATGTCACCAGACCCGAATAGATGAAGGGCCACATGAAGAGCAGAATCAGTGCCAGCAGCATCGCAGCGAAGGCTGTCATGATCGGCACCAGGCGTTTGCCGCTGAAGAAGGAAAGCGCCATCGGTAACTCTGTCTCTGAGAAGCGGTTGAACAAATAAGCGGCGATCAGACCGACTATAATTCCGATGAACACGTTGGAATTGTCGATTTTGGCGAAGCCGGCATTAACCGTCTCAAGAGGGACACCACTGAAGACTGCAACATTCTCCGGCTTCAGGATAGTCGTCACCATAAAGAAGCCGACGACAGCTGACAGTGCCGCTGCACCGTCATTTTTCTTCGACATCCCGAGCGCAGTCCCGATTGCAAAGAGCAGTCCCATCAATGACAGGATGCTCATGCCTGCTGTAAAAAAGAACTGGCTGACGATCGTCTTTTCCCCCGTCATCGCCTCAAGTGCGTTGGCCACCCCCACTATAATAGCCGCTGCAGGTAATATGGCAACCGGCAGCATGAGCGAGCGACCGAGTCGCTGAAAGAAATTCAGCATATAAAAACCTCCTCTGAAAATATTGTTAATCATTTTACTTAATCACTTTAACCGTTTTCATCGTCTTTATCAATGCTTTTCTATGCTATAATAGCCTCATTCTGATAAGGGTGTGACAAAATGGAATATGTATTGACCAACTGTCTGATTTATACGGAGGACAAAGTTGAGCACGGCTATATAATAGTAGAGAATCAAAAAATCAAATGTGTCGAAGCCGGTCATTACCGCGGCGCGCTCGAATGCCATGATATGCACAAGCAGCATATCCTCCCCGGCTTTATCGATATCCATATACACGGCGGTTACGGTCAGGACTTTATGGATGCCGATCTAACCGGCCTGCAGCACCTTTCCCGGTCATTGCTGACGGAAGGGACGACGAGTTACCTCGCCACAACCATGACACAGTCAGAATCCGCTATCATGACCGCACTATCGACTTTAAGGGACTATCATCACCATCAATCCTCTGAAGGTGCTGAGATGCTCGGTATCCACCTTGAAGGTCCCTTTATCTCTGAACATAAGGTCGGTGCCCAAAATCCGATGTTTGTGGAGCGACCTAGTCGCGCACGTATTGAGAAGTTTCAGGCGCAAGCAGATCATCTGATCAAAATCATTACCTTCGCCCCCGAAGTCGACGGTGCAGATGAAGTGCTGGACCAGTTACATGACTCCATCATCTTCTCAATGGGACATACAGGGGCCACGTTTGACGATATCAACGAGGCGGCAGCAAGAGGCGCGAAGCACATCACCCACCTCTATAATGCAGCGACGCCATTTGAACATCGTCAGCCCGGTGCGTTCGGGGCTGCCTGGACGAATGATGACCTGGCTGCTGAGATCATTGTCGATGGTATCCATTCACATCCCGCAGCCGTTGATATTGCTTACCGCATCAAAGGACGTGACCGTTTATTCCTGATAACGGATGCGATGCGTGCTAAGGGCATGAGAAGCGGCATCTATGATTTAGGCGGTCAGGATGTCACTGTCACCCATAACACAGCCCGCCTGAAGGACGGGACACTTGCCGGCAGTATTCTCAGGATGAATCAGGGCCTGAGAAATATGATGCAGTATACAGGTCGTACGCTTGAAGAATTATGGCCGGTCACCAGCCTCAACCAGGCCGAGGCACTAGGGATAGAGGATAGAAAAGGCAGCATTACTGAAGGTAAGGATGCAGATCTGGTGGTCCTTGATGATGACTGCAACGTCATCATGACTATTAAGCATGGCGTGATGCACCGCTTTAACTAGGAACGGGTACAGCTGAACAGACGAAAAAAGGTTCCCCGTCTAAAGACGGAGAACCTTTTTCTGTCAGTTCAATCGTTTCCCTTTTTTCCCCTTCTGTTTTGTATACATCTTGACGCCTGAATTATAGGCGGCACGTGTAATCAAGTGACCTGCGACAGGACTTGTGATATAGAGGAACACAATGCCGAGTATGACCCTGACACTAAAATAATTATCATTGACAAAAAAGAAGATGAAGACGCCTGTCAACGTCAATAGGACACCGAGCGTCGAGCTCTTGGTCGCCGCATGACTTCTCGTGTAGACATCCTGAAACCTGACGAGACCGATTGAGCTGATGAGTGCCATCAGGCTGCCGAGCAGAATGATAAGAGCCGCAATCAGGTTACTTATTTCGCTTACGTTCAAAGATGATCCCCCTCTCAATGAAGCGCGAAGTCGCTATCGTGCTGATGAAGGCAAGGACCCCGATGATGATCACAGCCTCTAGATAGACCTGTGTGTGAAAGAGGACGCCGATAATAGCGACCGATGACATGATGATGACGCCGATGGTATCGAAGGCGACGACCCGGTCCGGTAGAGACGGACCGCTCAGCAGACGGTAGAGTGCGAGACTCATCGCGATGCCGTATATAATCAGTGCCAGTTTAATGATCAGCATACTCATGAATACACAACCTCCTTGATCAGTCGTTCATAGTTCTCTATCGATTTGAGCAGCTTCATATTCTCATTCTCCGTCTGGTTAAGCGCATGAATAAAGAGCAGCCGGTTGTCGTCTGAAATCTTCAGCACGACTGAACCTGGTGTCAGTATGATCAGCATGGTCAGCAATGTGACCTGCCAGCCCACCTGCAGGTTCGTCTCGTAGCAGACCACACCCGGGTTGACCTCCTCCGGTCTGAACAGAATATAGTCACTCGTCGTGAAACTGGACGTCACGAGCTCCACATTAAAGACCACGAAGAGCTTGAAGATGGCCCAGAGCTTATAAAGATAGAACTTGCCGCCGAAAAATTGATGGACGAGCCAGACGATGATGAGACCGATGATATAACCTCTGATAAATGTCGAAAAATAGAAACGTTCTTGATCACCGAAGAGCATCCAGAGAAAGGCGATGACAATATTCAGCAGGAACTGTGCCATTAACGTTCACCCCCGTTCATCAATGTCTCGATATAATCAGCGACATTCAGATGAGAAATCATGTCAAGAAGCGGCTGTGCAGCCAGTGAGACAAGAAGTGACAGCACAAAGAGCAACGTCATCGCCAGGTACTGATGCATATGGACCTGCTTCCGCTTCTCAGACAACGGTTCACCGAAGAAGACCCGGAGGAACATGCGAAGCAAAGCATACATGGCGACGAGACTGGACAGCACCAGAATAACCGTACCGATATACGCCTCGTCCTGCAGTCCGCCCTTGATGATCATCAGCTTCCCTGCGAACCCACCGAACGGCGGTACACCTCCGATGGTCAGCGTGACCAGCAGAAAAAGGATGCCAAGTGCCGGATAATGCTTGATCAGACCATGGTTCTGATTGATGGAACGGATATGGAGCTCACGGATGATGACACCTGACAGCAGGAAGAGCAGACTCTTGATGACCATATCATTCATCAGATAGAGCACTGCACCCTGCAGCCCTGCCTGTGTATCTGTCGCCAGGCCGAAGATGACGATGCCGATTGAAAGAATGATCTGATAGCAGATCATATATTTGATACTGCGGTAAGCGACAACCCCGATACAGCCGATCAGCATCGTGAAGATACTGCCTGAGATGATCAGATTGTGGGTGATGGGCGCATGAACAGAAAAGATGACCGTCGCAAAGCGGATCATCGCATAGACGCCGACTTTCGTCAGTAAGGCGCTGAAGATAGCCGAGTTCTCTGTCGAGAGTACAGCATAGGACTTCGGCAGCCACATAAACAGAATCAGCGCTGACTTCAAGGCGAAGACGAGCAGATAGAGCACCGCAATGAGCAGTGCATGACTCGTCATCCCGTGATCCTGCACTCTGAGCGAAAGATGCGCAAAGTTGAGTGTGCCGTACAGGCTGTAGGTCATCGCAATCGCCACGAGGAAAAGCCAGGAGCCGACTACATTGATGACAACATACGGCACAGTAGCCTTGAACTGCACTGCCCTGTTGCCGATAGCCATCAGAACGAAGGAAGCAAGGAGCATGACTTCGAACTGGACGAAGAGATTGAAGACATCAGCCGTCAGAAATGAGCCGTTGACACCGACGAGCAGAAAAAGCACAAATGGCAGCTTGATACTCTCAGCGGCCGGCCGGTGCAGACCGAATAGAAGAATCAGCGAGGTCAGCATGAGACTGATGCCCGATAACGAGAGACTCAGAAAATCACCGGCGAACTGTATGCCGTAAGGTGGGCGCCAGCCGCCGAAGTTGATGACGAAGATCTGCTCCGTCGAGAAATAGGCAAGTGTGAAAGCGATGACAGACGCAACAGCGGTCGCGCTGATCGCAATCTCCCTTCTATACTGCCTGATGATGACCGTCAGTACACCCGCAAGCAGCGGCAGAAGCATAGGAAGAATAATTAAATTACTCATCATGACCTCCCAGTGCATCGATATGATTGTGCTTCGTATGACGGTATGTGCGGTAGACGATGACGAGCAGGAAAGCAGTGATTGCGAAACTGATGACGATCGCCGTCAGTATCAGCGCCTGCGGTACCGCATCCACATACTCATCGCCGTTACCGATGATCGGCACGTTCTGTCCTGCCCGGCTCATGGAGAGAAGGAACAGATTCGAAGCATGGCTGAGAAGACTTGTGCCGAGTACAATCCGTATCAGGTTCTTTGACAGGACGAGATAGACACCTGTGAAAGTCAGCGTCCCTGTTATTATCATTATCAGTAAATTCACTTCGTATCACCACTAATCGTTAGAAGTATCGTCATCACGACGCCGAGGACGGTCAGAAGAATGCCGAACTCAAAAATCGTGACCGTTGTTATATGCAGTTTGCCGATCAAGGGCAGCCTGAAATATTGATCGTACTGCGTCAGCCAGTCATCACCGAAGAAAAGCGGCAGAAAGAGTGTCGATAGTGAGATCAGGATACCGCCGACAATGAGATAAGTGAAGTCAAACGGCAATATCTGCCTGATTTTCTCGGCATCGAATGTCAGGAACATCAGAATGAAGGCGGAGGCGAACACCAGACCGCCGATGAAGCCTCCGCCCGGCCCGTTATGACCGCTGAAGAAGATATAGAAACCGAACGTCAGAATAATCAGGATGACGATCTTTGAGATCGTCTCAAGCATGACGTCATTTTCTCTCATGCTCCGCCCCTCCTTTTCGTGTGATCAATGCGTAGATACCGAGTCCCGTGATCATAAGGACAACCCCTTCCAGCAAGGTATCAAATGCCCGGAAGTCACCGAGTATCGCATTGACGATATTTTTTCCGCCTGTCAGATCATAGGCCTTCTCGTAGTATTCAGAGATTGAGCTGTAGAGTTCCGCTGACTGCGAGATGACCATCATCGAGAGGACGAGCAAGGTCATCCCCCCTGCAATCGTCATGCTGACGACTCTGTTCAGCCTGCTTTTATTCTCCCGCTCAAGGTTAGGCAGATGATAGAAACAGCTGAGAAAGAGTACAGTCGTGATCGTCTCAATGACGAACTGAGTCAGCGCGAGGTCAGGCGCAAACATCAGGATATAGATCATTGAGGTGCCGTAGCCGATTGCACCGGTGAGCAAGGTGGCCGTCATCCTCGACTGCACCTTCATCATGGCATAGGAAGCAGCGACAATGAAGCCTGCCAGTAATGTCGTATAGTAATCCATCTCGGACAGTTCGAATGCCGGATAGACATCGTACATGACCGCGAGACTGAGCGGCAGGCTGGTCAGCAGGATGAACGCGAACAGAAACATCAGATAGTGGTTCAAGCGGTCCGTCATAATCCGTCTGATGACTTTCTGGCTGACGGCATCCAGCCCTTTCATACTCTTATGGTAGAGTATATTCAGCGGCATCTCCTTATATTTCGGAAAGAGCCTGCGGTAGACGCCACTTGCGACGATCAGCCCACCGCTGCCGACGATGATGACGGTCAGAAGAAGCGTCACATTGAAGCCGTGCCAGGCATGGACCGGCTTTATGTAGGCCGCCGGATCAAACATCAGCACGACACCGAGGGCCGGTGCGATAAGGGCATAGAGCAGCACATTCGGCACAAAGAAGAACAGGATCACAAGCGCCGCCAGAATGACCGGTGAAATCAGGATGCCCCGCGACTCCTCGTGATCCACTTCAACTGAACGCTCACCGAAGAAGGTCCGGACAATGGCAATCAGACTGTAGACAAAGGTCCCGATACTGGCGATGACACCCGCTGAAGTCAGCCACACTGCGTAACGCCCTTCGAAGTCAACGAGCGCGGTCAGGAACATCTCCTTAGTGAGGAAGCCGTTCAAGAAAGGCAGCCCCGCCATCGACAGCGCACCGATGGTCATGACCGTGAATGTGACAGGCAGCAGCTGCCTCAGACCTCCGAGCTTTGAAAGGTCGCGTGTATGAGTGATGTGATCGACAATGCCCGCTCCCATGAAAAGAGCCGCCTTAAAAAGCGCGTGATTGATGATGTGCAGCAGTGCACCGGTCAGCGTGATGACTATGAAAGGTCTCAGCGCCTCACGGGACCCGTCAAAGGCAGAGAGACCGATCATGGAGACAATCATGCCGAGCTGACTGATCGTGGAATAGGCAAGCAGGCCTTTCAGATCACTCTGTCTGACTGCGAAGAGACTGCCGACCAGCATTGTGAGCAGGCCGTCAATGATGAGAATCCACTGAAAGACCGGTTCACCGCTGAAGATAGGAAACAATCTCAAAAGAAGATAGATTCCCGCTTTAACCATCGTCGCCGAGTGGAGATAGGCACTGACCGGCGTCGGCGCCTCCATCGCATCCGGCAGCCAGATATGGAACGGGAACTGCGCTGATTTTGTCAATGCACCAAGCAGAATGGCCCCCATTGCGAAATAATAGAGGGAGGATTTCCCCTGCCCGTCGAGCCGGGCGGCAATCTGCATGATGTCGTTGGTCCCTGTGATGATATAGAGCGCAATAAAGCCCATCAGCATCATCATACCGCCGAAGACTGTGATCAGAAAGGACTTCAGGGCACCTGAACGGGCCGCCTTCTTCTTATACCAGAAACTGATGAGTAAAAATGAGGAGATACTAGTCAGTTCCCAGAAGACGTAGAGAACAATGGAGTTTGTCGACAGGACCACCCCGTACATCGCCGTCATGAAGAGCAGCAGGTAACTGTAGAACTTAGGGAGATTCTCGTGCTTCGACAAATAGAAGACGGAATAGATAACGACAAGAACACCGATGAACGAGATCAATGCAAAGAAAATCAGGCTCAGGCTGTCGAGCCTGAACGAAAAATTGACATCGAGGGCAGGAATCCACGGCACAGTCTGCCTGAACGTCTGCCTGGTTGCAAGAGCATAGAGACTGAGTGCTGACCCCATCAAGGGATAGAGAGCGGCTGTCACGCCGAGCGGCACCCGTTTCACAGAATGATGATGCAGCCAGATAAGTCCCATGATGACAAATCCGGTCAGCAGAAATAAAGCTAACATAATTCACTTCCTTATAGATTCAATGTAATGCAAGATGATGGCAGCTGCGGTACATCAATGAAATGATAGGTCATCTTTTTGGACTGATGACCGAGGAGGTGCTGCAGATCAGTTATATCCATACCACTTTCATAGAGATGATAAGCAAAAGTTTTCTTCAGGGACTGCATGCCGATATTCAGCCGAATATCCAGCGCCTGAGCAGCCTCAGATAACGTGCGGTGCAGCTGCTGACGGGTATAGGGCTTGCCTGTACGGTCCGATGTGAACAGATGGTCACCCTGCTGCAGGTTCTCCGACTGAATAAATGCATCCAGTTCCGCCCTCAGATAATCCGGGAGCACAATCTGAAAACCATTGACAGCACGAAAGACCGGCGGCTTGACATCCCGGACCGTCAGCCGGACAAGCTCCTCAGTCTTCAGCGGCGCATTGATACCGACCGCAAAGAGAAGATAGTATTTGATGTGACGTCGCCTCAGATGTACCTTCAGCCGCTCGATCACAAGCACATCCTTAAGCGGTTCCACCTTAAGCATAGGCGCCTCCTTTCGACTTTACTTATTCATAGTAATATATATTTGAGTCACATTCTATCGTTCTGCTCATCAAAAAAACCGGACTACGCCGTGTAGTCCGGTTTCTCCTAATCTACGATAGTGCTCTCCCCTGATATTCGAATCATTCTCAGCTTGACCAGTTCAAAGTGCGGCTTCAGCAGGTAGCCCGCTGAGCAGAAGAGCAGCCCGAAAAGAGCCAGTATTGATATACGATTCAGCACGATTTCAGGCAGCACCATCATCACAATAGCGAGTGCCTTCAGAGCTGCATCTCAACATCAAGATAGCGGGTCGGCTCATCAGGAATCAGTAATAAAAAAAGAGCTTCTGAAAAATCAGAAGCTCTGGTATGCGGCCGAGAGGAGTTGAACCTCCACGCCCTTGCGGGCACTAGCGCCTGAAGCTAGCGCGTCTGCCATTCCGCCACGACCGCTCAAGCAATAAATTAATTATAACAGTAATTTCAGAAAAGAAAAGCCTTTGTGTAAAAGTTATATTAAATTTGTAAATTACCAAATCAACATTAAAGAGGCTTCGTTTTCTTTCAGGAAAGTATCATCTGTAATGGCGTCAACTGAAAGAATCGTGATGACTTTGATCAAGACAAGAGAAGATAGAAGGCACTATCAACTCAAGGAACCGAATCTGACAGGGCTGAATCGAGCGCTGAAGCATTTCATGCTGAACATTCCGTCTGAAAACATGGATGGGCAGAATAAAAAGCAGCTATCAGTTTCGGCGCCCTGCCGCTGCAGGCGATTCCGATGGTCGCAGGATATAAACGGTCTCTATCAGGCCCTCTCTTTGTCAGAAACCTTCAGATCACACAGCCGACAGCGGAATCATCCTATTCATAATGCTGAATCACCCGCTCAAGCATCACCTGATTCTTCTCCGTGATCTCTGCTCTTCTCGGGATCTCCTGATAACCCCTTAAATCAGCATCCCATGTCAGTGGCAGTTCGAGTTTCGTCTCGGGCTGCCACTTTTCAATCCAGTCAGCCGGCAGTTCACCTGTCGGTATATCAATTTCTTTCATCGCAAGCCAGACCTGACTCCAGGCAAGCGGTGCAACCTGAAAGATATTGTAGCCCCCTCCCCCGACTGCCACCCACCTGCCGCCGCAGTATTCATCGGCCAGAGATTTGACGATGCGCGGAATCTGCTCAAAGATGCGATGCGTGCAGTGCAGATGCGTCAGTGGATCCAGGTAATGCGCATCTGCGCCGTTCTGGCTGAGAATCACGTCAGGTTTGAAGAACCTGCACGCGACTGCGAGACTCTGCTGAAAACATTCGAGAAATGATTCGTCTTCTGTATAGGCATCAACCGGCAGATTCATACTGCAGAGATAACCCTCACCCTCACCCTTCTCATTGATATTGCCCGTTCCCGGGAACAGATAGCGGCCAGTCTCGTGAATAGAATAGGTAAAGACATCCTGATCATCATAGAAGGAGAACTGGACACCGTCCCCGTGATGGGCATCCGTATCGACATATAGGACACGTGCACCGTATTTCTGCTTCATATACTGGATGGCGACCGCACTGTCATTATAAATACAGAAGCCGGAAGCACGACCCCTGAATCCGTGATGGAGTCCGCCGCCGATATTGCAGGCACGCGCAGCTGCGCCTGTCATCACGATATCACAGGCCGTCAGTGTACTGCCGACCAGCCAGGCGGCACTGTCATGCATCCCGCTGAAGTTCGGTGTGTCCGGAGAGTTCAGTCCATAACTTTCACATTTATCCGTAGGGAGCTGATTCTGTCCTGCGAGCTTGACCGCTTCTATATAATCCTGATGATGGATGAGTGCCAGCTCCTCATCTGTCGCCTTTCTTCCCGGTACTATCTCATCTTCGGTCAGCACACCCATTTTCTTCAGCAGATCCGTCGTCAGCAGAAAGCGCATCTGGTTGAATGGATGCTGATCTGAGAACCGGTATTTCAGTAATTCGCCTGAATAGACATAACCGCTCATAGGCGCATATCCAGGGGTGTTCTGACTTTGTATCCTGCCGCATCCAGGGCATCGATGATTGGACCGGGATTCATGGACTGCATGCGGACCAGGACGAGTTTCTGATCCTTATTCTCCTTGTCACGGTAGACCAGAATACTTTCAATACTGGTCTGGTGCACCTGGAAGACTTTCGTGACTTCATGCATGATTCCTGCCACATCAGGAACGGCAACCTCAATAACCGAGCCCGGTGTCATCACCCCTGTCAGCTCAAGGAATGTGTTCAGCATATCTTTCTGCGTGACGATGCCGACACACCGGCCGTTTCTGACAACAGGAATGGAGCCGATCGCAAGTTCATAGAAATCCACGGCGATATCCTCCACGAAATCAAGCGGATGACAGGTCATGACATTCCGGCTCATAATCTCAGTCACCGATGCGTTCAGCTTCACCGCGTTCTCCCCCAGCATGGACGGCAGCGCCAGATTGACGTCACGGTCAGAGATGATACCTTTCACGACCATTCTGTCGTCCACCACCGGCAGATGTCGGATGTCTTCCTCTGTCATCAATGTAAAGGCGTCATCAATCGTCTTTTCTTCGTGTATAGTAATGCAAGGACTGGTCATAATACGTTCAACTAACATACATTCACCCCTATATAAAGAATCGGTTCATAAATCTGATCTTATCAAACTGATCAATCTGTTCATTCGTGATACGGCTGCCGATGCGCGCCATCAGGCTGTTGGCCGGATGGCTCGTGATCTCAGGGTCATTGGTCTGAAACTCCTCCATCCCCCCTGCTTCCATCATCTTCTTCATGATCTCCTTATACTCATAGACATTAAGCCCGCTGTTCTTCAGATCCCAGTGCCAGTAATATTCTGTCGTGATAATGATGTAGTCTTCCACCTGGTCATCCAGCATCGCAAGCTTCAGCATCTCCTTGCCGAGTCCGAGACTTCTGTAGTCGAGCGAGACCTCTATCGCACCGAGCTCGATCAGAAAAGGCAGGTTTCCTGCGCTCCATCTCTCCAGCGGGTCAGGATAAAGGAATGTCACGTAGCCGATGATGTGCTGGCCGTCACGACAGATGATGATGCGTCCCTCCGGCAGGTCGGCGATCTCCTTGATCGCTTCAAATTGTTCATCAGGCCGTCTGAAAGCAGTGAGCCCCTCGTCAAACGTAAACGCAGCCAGTGTTTCTCCATTCAGAGGTCCCTCAACAATAATATGTCTGTCATTTTGATGATAGTCATGTCTGAAATACCTTTTTTTATGTTCCATATACAACTCCTTCATCAATTTTTTAATTTTTTTGAAAACTCACTCTTTTTTATTATATAATAGTCAATGAAATATGAAAACGCATACAAAGGGGATGTTTGAATGAAAACTGAAATCTATGAAGTGGAACCGGGGCAATATCATCTTGAGGATTATGACCAGACTTATGCAGATTTCAACTGGGAAGAAGTTGAACAGGCATTTTCGTGGCATCAGACAGGCCGGGTCAACATGGCTTATGAATGCATCGACCGTCATGTGGATGACGGCAAAGGGGATAGAGTCGCACTCTACTATAAGGACAAGGACCGTAATGAACAGTACACTTTCCATGACATGAAAATAAATTCGAATAAAGCAGCGAACGTGCTGAAAGAAGCGGCGGACGTCAAAAAAGGGGACCGTGTCTTCATCTTCATGCCACGTTCACCGGAGCTTTACTTCGTGCTGCTGGGCACGCTTAAAATCGGTGCAATCGTCGGCCCATTATTTGAAGCCTTCATGGAAAAGGCAGTGAAGGACCGACTTGAGAACAGTGAAGCAAGCGTCATCGTGACGACAAAGAGCCTGGTCGGACGGATCCCGGTCGATGAACTGCCGCACTTAAGGCATATCTTTATCGTTGATGAGGATGTCGAAGAAGGTCATATCGACTTCCATGCTTTATATGATAAAGCAGACGAACAGTTCGATATCGAATGGCTGGACCGTGAAGACGGACTGATCCTGCATTATACATCAGGCTCTACAGGACAGCCTAAAGGAGTGCTGCATGTACAGAACGCCATGATCCAGCACTATATTTCCGGCCGTTACGTACTTGACCTGCAAGAAGATGACGTCTACTGGTGCACGGCTGATCCAGGCTGGGTCACAGGCACAAGTTACGGTGTCTTTGCGCCGTGGCTGAACGGGGTGACTAACGTCATCGCAGGCGGCCGCTTCTCACCTGAGAGCTGGTACAAGACGATCGAAGACTTCAAGGTGACCATCTGGTACTCTGCCCCTACCGCTTTCCGGATGCTGATGAGTGCCGGTGATGAGATGATCAAGAACCATGATCTATCCAGTCTCCGTCATATTCTGTCAGTCGGTGAGCCACTGAATCCTGAAGTCATCAAATGGGGCTACAAAGTCTTCGGCAAACGGATTCATGATACCTGGTGGATGACTGAGACAGGCGCTCATATGATTGTCAACTTCCCGAGCATGAAGATCAAGTCAGGTTCAATGGGCAAACCATTGCCGGGCGTTGTCGCTGCTATCGTCGACAATGACGGCAACGAGCTGCCCCCGAACCGCATGGGTAACCTGGCGATGAAAAAAGGATGGCCGTCTATGATGCGCACCATCTGGAATAACGAGGCGAAATATGAGTCATACTTCCTGCCCGGTGACTGGTATATCTCAGGTGACTCTGCCTATATGGATGAGGACGGCTACTTCTGGTTCCAGGGCCGCGTGGATGACGTCATCATGACAGCTGGTGAACGTGTCGGTCCGTTCGAAGTCGAATCGAAGCTCGTTGAACACCCGGCAGTCGCCGAGGCCGGTGTCATCGGCAAACCGGATCCGATCCGCGGAGAAATCATCAAAGCCTTTATTGCACTGCGCGAAGGCTGTGAACCGACGGATGAACTGAAAGAAGAGATCCGCGTCTTTGTCAAGAACGGACTCGCCGCTCATGCAGCACCCCGCGAAATCGAGTTCAAGGATAAACTGCCGAAGACCCGTTCCGGTAAAATCATGCGCCGCGTTCTGAAGGCATGGGAACTGGATCTGCCGACAGGTGACTTAAGTACGATGGAAGACTAAAATAAGCAGCTTACCGTATAGGTAGGCTGCTTTTCTGGTGGGTCCTGGTCCGGATGGAATAGGCAGGAGGTCCCTTATTCCCCGTTTATAGGACATACTATTTATCTCTGAAATATTCATCGACAATCGGTTTTACCATTTCGCCGTCATTCCTGTTGATCTGTATCAGCAGATAGAGTTTCTCATCGTAAAGCTGATTGTCGTCATTCAGCCATGCTCTCCGCTCGGCTGTCAGATAGTGCCGAGCGTCGCGAAACGCTGATAGACAGGGACCGGGTCATCTGGAGACAGGACCGTCACTGCTGAAGATAGCCTTATTCAGTCTGCGCCGCTTACTTATCTTTAGCAGCATTCTTCCATTCATTCTGATTGAATTTCACATAGTAATTCAGATCCCTTAACATCAAGTAACCTTTTCTTCTACAATGCGTATCCAGTCTGTACTTCAGCGGATTGAAGACATCTCTTTTTGCAATCAGCTTCTTCGTTTCCTCTTTTAACGCGCCAGCATCCAGCTGACTCAGCAGCAGACGATTAGGTATCACACTGAATAAATGCTCTTCTTTTAAATAGACGAGTTCATGCTGCTGCTTATTCACTAAATCATCCATATAACATCTCGCTATTGAATAACCGCTCTCCTTGATATAGGAACTGGAACGTCCGACACGTGTATTGACTTCAAAGAATTTGAACTTATCGTCACGTGCATCGTATTTCAGGTCAAAGTTAGCGAAGCCCGTATAGTGAAGTGTCTCCATCATATGCACGACCTTATTCATCAGTTCTGAGTTGAACCTTGTAATCAATGACGTATAATTCCCTACAGCTGTCAGTTGCGGCTCCTGCAGCAGTACCTGCGCCAAGGTCACTAACTGTCCTTTACCTGACGTATCGCCGTAATAAACGATATCCCACATATTCTGGTCCGGTCCCGCCACATATTCCTGGATAATGAGGTCAGCCTCGTAACCTGCATGCTTGATTTGTCTGATCGTCTGATCAACTTCCTGATAACTGTTCAGATGATATATTTTCTGCTTGCCTTCGAAATGGATGTCAAAATAAGCTGTCCCGTCGTCAGCTTTCAGTATTACCGGAAACTGAATATCCTCCTTAAAAGGCTCCTGATAGTCTGCTGCATCAATGGTGAAGGTAGCTGGAATATCCAGACCGAACTGCTCACAGATCTGATAGAAGTTATGTTTATAATAAAGCTGTTCAAACAAGTCCTCTTCAGGATAATTGAACAGAAAATCCTTCTCCAGATGTACCTTATTTCTGATGATCAGCTGTACGTATTCATCAGTGGTGCCGATAAGTAGTAAGGTATGACCTTTATATTTGTTCTTGACAGCCGCTAATCGTGCCAGAAAATGACGATTGTCATAGATCTCCTCATCAGAAATGATTTCCTTCATGATGATGGAGTACTGCGTAAAGGGAAGGAACCCTCCAGCCACAATGACAGGTTTTATATGATAATTCGCGTGGAAACTTGCGGCAACTGCATAAGCATTGATATTAGCACCGAGTATGATCGGCAGAACCTGACCGGCCATTTAAACACCCTTTATATTCTGATATTTTTAATACCTCTATTCATTATCATTTTACAGATAATTAAGATTTTAACAATACTGTTACTCGATTAAATTTTACAGTGAACATAATAAAATTTAAAAAAGCGCAGAACTAGTTTCTGCGCTTTTGTCTTCCTGACACTTATATAAGGATTCAGCCATCGTATAGTTTTTCGAGAGTCTGACTATTTTTCTGTGCCCATTAAAAAAACAGGTCACTTACTTTGCTCTTAGTCATGCTTGCCGTATGTCAGCTCAAAGACATACCATTTGTTATTCTCTTTGACCAGTTCCATTGATATATAACGGCCATATTCCCGCGAGATCCAGCCCGGTTCTGTTGTCTCTGAATAAGTGGGTTTACCGAGAGCTTTACTCAGTGTTGACGTCAGTTGCGGCAGTTTGGTGTCATAAGTGAAGTCTATTGTAGATACTTTTGTGCCTGAGACGCTGGCACTGCGCTTGGAATGATAGCCGGATAAGGTAATGTCATCATGCTTACCGTACCACCAGTCCACCATTGTTCCATCTGCATCACGATAGACATTCTCTGAACCTGATACGCCCCATAATTTCTGTACAGACCCAAATGTAGTACCTAACCTGACCCCTTTAAACGCGTAGGTCCCCTTTTTCATGGCACTGATATCCGACGTTGTAAGTGCCGGACTTACTGCTGAAGTCATTGAATAAGTCGCGGCCTCTGCCTGAGGATTCATCACAGGTGAAGCAGTTGTGATCATTGCACCTGCAATAATCGGTAACAGAAGTTTCTTCATATCATTTCCCCTTTAGTTGAGTAGTTACCTACTCATTATAAGCAAAGTCATAGGAGATAGACAGCCTGCACACAAACTTTTAAGGAAACTTTAAGACAAATCAAAAAGCCTGTTCATCAGAACAGACTCTTCACTATTAATATAAGCCTTTGACATCATCAGTTAAATCAATATAGATCCCTTTGACCTGCTGATAGTTGCGAATGGTTTCTCTGTACGTCTCGCGGCCGATACCTGATTTCTTGTAGCCGCCGAACGGAGAACCTGCCGGAATCTGGTTGTAAGTGTTGATCCAGACGCGGCCTGTATCGATACGGTTCGCAATATTCAGGGCACGGTTGATATCTTTCGTGAAGACACCGCCACCTAAGCCGTACTGTGAATCATTGGCAAGACGAATGACCTCTTCCACATCGCTGAACTTCTGAACGACCAGGACAGGGCCAAAGATTTCTTCCTGCGCGAGACGGCTGTCATTCGAATTGATTTCGATGATAGTCGGCTGGAAGAAGTGACCTTTATCAAGACCGTTCTCAGTGATGCGGTTACCACCTGTGACAATGTTCTGCCCTTCTTCTTTTGCCAGTTTGATATAGCTTTCAATCTTATCAATCTGAGCCTGGCCGGTCTGAGAACCCATCTGTGTCTCCATGTCCATCGGATCGCCTACTTTTACAGCTTCAAATGCTGTCTTCAGTCTGCCGATGAAGTCATCATAGAACTTATCCTCTACAAACAATCTTGAACCGGCACTGCAGACCTCGCCCTGGTTGAAGAGAATACCAAGCTGCACACCTTCAATCGCCTGATCGATATTACAGTCCGCAAAGATGATGTTGGCACTTTTACCCCCCAGTTCAAGCGTTGCAGGCACTAGACGTTTAGCCCCGGCTTCAGCAACGGAGTAACCGACTTCAGTTGAACCTGTAAATGATAACTTAGCGACATCCTCGTGGTTGAAAATAGCATTACCCGATTCTGATCCTTTGCCGGTTAAGACGTTCACCACACCAGCCGGCAGAATATCCTGCATGATTTCAGCGAGTTTCAGTACGCTGTATGGTGTTGAAGAAGACGGCTGAATCACGACTGTGTTACCCGCTGCCAGAGCAGGTGCAAGCTTCCATGCAGCAAGCAGGAACGGGAAGTTCCAGGCAACAACTGCACCGACGACACCGATCGGTTCATGACGGATAATACTCATCGTCTTCGCATCCATATCCTGAACCGTTCCTTCGTCAAGACGGATGACACTCGCGAAGTAGCGGTAATGATCAGCTGCTGTCGGAATATCGATCATTGAAGACTCACGTAATGCCTTACCTGTATTCAGTGATTCAATCTGAGCGATCTCATCTTTATGCGCCATAATCGCATCCGCAATTTTATTCAAATATTCAGCGCGCTCAGTCGGAGAAGTATAGCGCCATGTCTTAAATGCCTCTTTAGCTGCCTGAACTGCTTTGTCCACATCTTTTTCAGCAGCCTTAGCGATCTTTCCTAACACTTCACTGTTCGCAGGATTGGTTACTTCTAACGTTTCACCGTTCTCTGCCTCAACAAACTCACCGTTGATAAATAAGCTGTAAGAATCATCAATTACATTGTTAGTCAATTCTCATTCCTCCTCTTATGTGCTCATTCAATTATAAAAAAAGAATGGAAGAAATAGCAAATTAAATGCTTGAATATTCAGTGTATTTTATTTAAGCACAATTTTATTTAGGTAATTTTTACAATCAAGTTAGTCATCTCTGGTGAAAAATAAATTCGCTTTCTATCTTTCCGCGCTATCGCTTGAATGATTTGTAGAAAGGGCATGAATTAAATTCATCACCCTTCCTACACAATGATACGAAAAAATGCCATGACGAAGTCATTTTAATATTGAAGCTCTCATACCAACAATAAGGAATGAATTCGCATGACGCATATCAATGGTACCACGATATTACTCAAGGGCAAACATCTTTCCAGGGATGAACGAATCATTATTCAGACCCTGATTAATGAGCACTATTCTAACAGACAAATCACCAGAAAACTGGGCAGAGCTCCTCAGACAATCTACAATGAGATAAAGCGTGGATTCTAGACAAGAAAGAATCAACAAGTACAGAACAATCAGAGTTATACTTACTATCAAACTGTTTAATCACCCGATATGGCACAGGACAGATATTATGAAAAATCATATCAGATCAGGACGACGTCCGCTCATCATCACAGGTAATCCTTTTTAATCACAGACGACAACAATTTTAATCCACGCACCTACGTGAGGTGCGACGAAATGTTTATCATCGGATTATATACACCTGAAGATTTCAATCCACGCACCTACGTGAGGTGCGACAAGAAGAAAAAGAAGAGGTGGAAAACATGTTTTATATTTCAATCCACGCACCTACGTGAGGTGCGACCAAAACAACTGTATTAATTACGGCTACGTTACTATTATTTCAATCCACGCACCTATGTGAGGTGCGACCCGTTAAAAAAGAGATAACTAATTTATCTTTTATCATTTCAATCCACGCACCTATGTGAGGTGCGACGTAAACGTTGTTATTCGTAACGGCGTACCGCAAGGTATTTCAATCCACGCACCTATGTGAGGTGCGACTCTGTACGCGTTATGGCGGTCATAGGCTATCTTCTATTTCAATCCACGCACCTATGTGAGGTGCGACTCTAACTTATGAGACGGCCTTCATGTCAGTGCAATTTCAATCCACGCACCTATGTGAGGTGCGACGCCGATACTTAAAGGTTTTACTGATGACATCAAATTTCAATCCACGCACCTATGTGAGGTGCGACGGACGCAGGCAAACAGATTGACATCGTAGTCATTATTTCAATCCACGCACCTATGTGAGGTGCGACCTCGACCACTACTCCTTCACACTCGACGACATCATTTCAATCCACGCACCTATGTGAGGTGCGACGATTGTTATCGCACCACCTAAAGTAGTCGAGCCTAAATTTCAATCCATGCACCTATGTGAGGTGCGACATTCGCTTACCGTGTTATTTCTCAAGATCCAGTTGGTATTTCAATCCACGCACCTATGTGAGGTGCGACAGAGACGCTCAAGACGAAAGTCATCGAGCTGATTATTTCAATCCACGCACCTATGTGAGGTGCGACCCAGAATCGGCAGTAGTACAGACATGATGATTTATTTCAATCCACGCACCTATGTGAGGTGCGACGGTTAGTACAGAAAATATGATTGATGTTCTTAGTAATTTCAATCCACGCACCTATGTGAGGTGCGACTAAATCAGATAAGGGTTATGCATTCAATGAATTATTTCAATCCACGCACCTATGTGAGGTGCGACGATGGGCATTTTTATGAAGCTAGCACCTGTACTCATTTCAATCCACGCACCTATGTGAGGTGCGACGTAAAGATTGTGTTTGTACCTTTATACAGATTTGTATTTCAATCCACGCACCTATGTGAGGTGCGACGATATACAGAAAGCCATCTTTCAGGCGTCCGAGATTTCAATCCACGCACCTATGTGAGGTGCGACGATATACAGAAAGCCATCTTTCAGGCGTCCGAGATTTCAATCCACGCACCTATGTGAGGTGCGACAAGCCATCCAGAAACGAATGTATTAACAGCATTTCTATTTCAATCCACGCACCTATGTGAGGTGCGACGAGTGGAGAATGGATAAGACTGTAATAATCACTATTTCAATCCACGCACCTATGTGAGGTGCGACGTACAAGAGCGCTCGCAAAGATGCGTAAGCAGTACATTTCAATCCACGCACCTATGTGAGGTGCGACCTGCAGCAAGTTGGATGCCTGTACGGATAGTATTATTTCAATCCACGCACCTATGTGAGGTGCGATTGAACTAAAAAAACATTTCGGATTCTTAATCAATATTTCAATCCACGCACCTATGTGAGGTGCGACAGGCAAAACATCTTAATCAAGGAGGTTGACTTATATTTCAATCCACGCACCTATGTGAGGTGCGACTGCATCTCGTCAGGCGGTATTCAAACAGCTGAATATTTCAATCCACGCACCTATGTGAGGTGCGACAAGGAGACGTCAAGGAAACAAAGACAGGCTACAAAATTTCAATCCACGCACCTATGTGAGGTGCGACGACTGTCAGCGATGGTATGGAGCTGCCACAGCCATTTCAATCCACGCACCTATGTGAGGTGCGACGCTATTATTCCGACTAAAACGATTCCGACATCTATTTCAATCCACGCACCTATGTGAGGTGCGACAATGACATCATCAGAATAAGAGAAAGAATCAAATAATTTCAATCCACGCACCTATGTGAGGTGCGACCGCAGGAGGAGATTGATAATAGTAAAGTCAATCTATTTCAATCCACGCACCTATGTGAGGTGCGACACAGCTTATCCTGTACCTTCTTCTTCAGATAAAGGATTTCAATCCACGCACCTATGTGAGGTGCGACTAATCTAACTGGTAAAGAGTTTCAGAAGGCAACTATTTCAATCCACGCACCTATGTGAGGTGCGACAGATGCTGGAAGAAGAAAGACAGATCGTTAAAACAATTTCAATCCACGCACCTATGTGAGGTGCGACGTGAAAGAAAAATTCGAAAAATACGTGCGAAAGATTTCAATCCACGCACCTATGTGAGGTGCGACCTCGAGTTAGTGATAAGTTTAAAAAGTATGACTTATTTCAATCCACGCACCTATGTGAGGTGCGACTACTTCCCTAATATCCTGTCCTCTAATGATACTAAATTTCAATCCACGCACCTATGTGAGGTGCGACTGACATTGACCGCGAGACCATGCACGGTGTCATCAATTTCAATCCACGCACCTATGTGAGGTGCGACGGAGCAGCGTAAAAATAATAGCAACCGCTTCTCAGATTTCAATCCACGCACCTATGTGAGGTGCGACAAACTTTAGACTCTTTGCGACAAAGGTGTTAACATTTCAATCCACGCACCTATGTGAGGTGCGACGCATACGGCTCAGACGATACCTCATGACAGATAAATTTCAATCCACGCACCTATGTGAGGTGCGACGACAATCTGACCTGCAGTAACACGATCCCCCTTCTATTTCAATCCACGCACCTATGTGAGGTGCGACGCCAGTGTAGATAATGTATTCCTGAAAGATATCATTTCAATCCACGCACCTATGTGAGGTGCGACGGTGGTAGGATTGATAACCCTAAACCGGCTGAAAAATTTCAATCCACGCACCTATGTGAGGTGCGACCGAAGCCCTGGAAGACAAGGCAGACAATTACGTGAATTTCAATCCACGCACCTATGTGAGGTGCGACCCTCCGCATCCTAACTCAATTAGAACTCAGTTTAAATTTCAATCCACGCACCTATGTGAGGTGCGACGCGCCAATGCCATCCATAGCATTATTTTTCATACCGTATTTCAATCCACGCACCTATGTGAGGTGCGACTTTGAGTCTGGATTGTGTTAGATGCAGCGACGATATTTCAATCCACGCACCTATGTGAGGTGCGACGAGTAGAAAAAGGGTTTTCTGAAGGCAGCTATCTATTTCAATCCACGCACCTATGTGAGGTGCGACGCAGCATCTAAATCTGACCTGAACCGCGCTTATAAATTTCAATCCACGCACCTATGTGAGGTGCGACATTAGTTTCACCTCCTCTCAATATAAATTGCAAAATTTCAATCCACGCACCTATGTGAGGTGCGACGGTTATCGGCTATACGACAGGGGTCATGACAGCTATTTCAATCCACGCACCTATGTGAGGTGCGACACGGCTGATGGGCATTTAATTTTAAAATCATAGGAGATTTCAATCCACGCACCTATGTGAGGTGCGACGCATCACAATAACACCGAAAATCCGATGAGTCAATTTCAATCCACGCACCTATGTGAGGTGCGACTGCTTATTTTAGAGCAAATAAAAATGCAGAGTAATACATAAGCGAAATATTACACCTACTTTTGATTTAAAATCGTTCTTATTTAACTATAAAATGTGCGACTACTCCTACTTTTTATGAGTGACCACGGTTCGCTCTTTATAGAATGAAGACATCTGTATCTGGATTATACGCATCACTTTTACCTATATTTTCCACTCGTCTCACCCAGTTTTTCCCTAATAGATAGAATCGTAATGAATCTGTTTCATTATCTATAATTTTTTCTAATTCAGCCTTGACTCTTACATATTGATCTGGTTCTACGCTGCACTCAAACACTGAATTCTGAACTCTTTGACCATAGTCTGTACATTTTTTAGCAACTTGCCTGAGTCGCTTTCTGCCACTTTTCTCAATCGTACTTACATCATAGGTAACCAATACAAGCATAATATTCTCCTTATGACAGAAATGGTGGATAACTTTCAAGGTCTTTTCTTATGTGTCTACTAAGTAACTGAGCTTGTACATAGGGTATAAGTCCTATCGGCACTTTTTCTCCTATGAATGGATGTATAATTTCAGAATGCTTTCGTTTTTGCCATAATGTCAGAACTTTATCGCGTCCTTTTTTATTCAATAAGACCGCTCCATTTTCTTTTATTTCAAAATCTTGAGGTGCTATTTGTTTTCGATTGATCAAAGTGATAACGAATCGATCAACGAGATAAGGTCTCAGTTCTTCTATCATATCAAGTGCAAGACTTGCCCTTCCTGGTCGGTCCGTGTGGAAGAATCCCACATAACTATCTAATCCTACAGATTCCAGTGCTGATTGGACTTCATAAGTTAGAAGTGTATATAAATAAGATAAGATTGCGTTAACTCTGTTTAAAGGGGGCCTTTTGCTTCTTGTCACAAAAACAAAATCTTCTTTCTGATATAAAATGATATCATCAAAACATTGAAAGTACATTCTAGCAGCATCACCTTCAATGCCACGCAAGCTATCTTTGTTATCTACTTGCTTACAGAGAAATAACTGTTTTTTGAGATAAGTTTCAGCTACTTCCAGACGAGTAGCATTCACTTTATCTCGATGATCTCTTAAAGTTCTCAGCAATACTTTACGGCTATTGATAATTTTAGCTTCAATACATCTTTTAGCAATCTGCAGCGACCTTCCATCGTCTGCTATCCTGTATTGTTCTCTTCTAAGCAGCACATTCCCGTTTGTGGTGCCAATATATCTTCCGCAAAACCTTCCTTCTGGCGTCAGAAATGTAAGCGATATTTGATTTGTATTCGCAAGTTCGATAGCTGAAGGACTAGCACCGATATAACTAAAACAAACAATACTTTCAATTATATGCGCAGGAAATCTTTTAAAAACTTTTCCGTCTTCTTTTATTACGAAATTCTCACGTTCTCTGGATAAATAGAAATTTTCGTTTGTAATGTATAGGGTATTCAATAGTTTTCTCATACTAAGTCCTCATCTAAGTGATTAGACATATAATTGCTGATACTGACTTTCTTTTTAGTCAGGCGTGGCATGCAGATGTTTATTAATGAACATTCCTGGCAGTTCTTATACATTTCTGCTTCCATTGTAACGCCCGCTTGGTATATCTTATGCATCTGATCCGCAAGAAACTTTACTTCGTCTTTTAATTCAGTGGTTATTTCTATCTTTTTCTTCTTATTAGTCTGATTATAGTATAGATAAGCGTAAGATATTTTAATATTAAGTGTTTCTTCAAGACAGATGACCTGAGCAATCAATTGAACAACATCCCGGTTATCTTTCTTTTCTTTTCCTCGTTTGAATTCAACAATCGTCGGCTGCCATTTTCCTCTTTTTCCTTCAACGTGAATACCCTTTTCACTCTTTTCGAATTCAACCACATCAAGAATACCGGATAACCCCAGCGTTGCTGAGGATACTGGCATTGCTCTCGAAATAAAATAATTTTTTCTTTTCTCTTTAATATATGGATTATCTGCTTTCTCATGAATAAGTTGACCTTCAACTGTCCAACGATTCTCTTCCCACTGCTGCTCAACGTGTATCAAACTCCACTGTCTTTTACAAAAATAAAAATGCTGGATTCCACTGAGCATAAGATAATCATTTTCAGCATACATAATTATATGCCTGCGAAATGCTCGACCTGAAGACCTAACTGCTTATATTCATTTAATTTTTCCTCATTGAGTCCCATAGCGTAATCTTCATATGTTGATTTCATTGAATTATCGCTATTATAACTGATTAGAGATTTAATTTTCGCACTGGATACATCTCCTATTTTTGAAGAATGCGTAAACCAATAAATATCTTTGACTTCCATTGAACCTTCCGGTCTTGCAGAAGATGAATCATTGATAAATAACGTTCTGAGTGATTCTTTGATCACGGCTAAATCTTTTTTACTAAACCCTGTTTTTTCTGCATAAAAACAATTGACCGCTCCGTATATAATGTAGGTACCAAACTCTACAAAATGTTTCGTTCCCATAGTATCAGATGACCGTGTTTTATCTCCTTTTGGTTTCATTCCATTCGTGCTTCTAGTAATCTGCATTGAAGTGATTTCAATAGGATCCAGCGATTTCGCAATACCAATAGAGACAGGTCCTCTAATACCGATTGACTTGCTATTGTAAGTGATGACTTGACCAAATGAGCGGACATCCAACCATTTTTCATTTGCTTCTTTTTCGGCCGCTTCATCTGTTACTTTTGCACCGATTGCATCCGTGTAACGCTCCTCAAGTGAATTCTTCTCATCATCGATACGATCGCGTGACTGCACGAATATAGAATAGCCCTGATCCTGCATACGATTACGTATTTTTCGTTTAATACAGACATCACTGATTTCACCGAATCCTTTTGAATCTGTTCTAGGCATATTACCTGCTAGTGGATCACCATTAGGATTGGCATTATTAACTGTAACTGTAACGATGAAATCAATTTTATTATTCAGCATTTTCTAATTCCCCCGGTTCTGTTTTTTTAGTGAATATATATTTAATTTCAGCATAATAGCCAAAAATAAATTCATAATTTAACTGACTGTTAAGATCTTCGCTTGAGCTATCGTGTAGCATATTAATGATTTCATTCTTTTCTTTAATGAGTGTGTGATAGATACCTGGCTTAGTTTGATTGAGCTTTTTCTCATAGCTTTTAAGCTTGCTTTCTAAAGTTTGCATAATCGTTGCAGGATTATTTGTATAGGATGTCCAGAATTTCTCTGCATTAGTAACTCTTTTTGTCTCAGAGTCGAAAGTACTGGCCTCAATTCGTTCATATACAGCTAGTAGACGTCCATATAAGTATGATCGATCTGTCTTTTCTTTGTTTACCATTTCACTGAAAGTCTCCTTTTGATTATTTAGTATCGCTAGTGAAACAAATAACTGGTTAGACCATGTATTTTTATAGCGCAGCCTATTGCGACAATTAAGATCGGCAGTGAGAAAGTAATTGGTCGGTAAGACTTTACCATCTATAATAGAGGTCACTAAATTTCTGATCTGCATCTTTTTGAAACTACCGTTATCCATTACCATTTGATTTTCACGTTCAACTCCAAAAGTTGTTATCATCATATTATAGATATCTGGCGTCTGAAGAATAGTTCCATCCGCTTCTTTCTTAAAGCGCCACCATGAATTTGTGGCTTGCCACTTTTCTAGATTTGCCAGCAGTTGTGAGACTTTAAGTTCTTTAAAATATTTTAAAGATATTCGCCCATTACTCGCCTTATCAATAATGGCTACATAATAATTTTCAGTTTCAGATAACTTGACATTTCCTCTAATAAAACTTTTGCCAATCTGACGATTATGTTCAGTGACCGGCTGACTGAGAGTTTCATTTTCTAAATGCTGGTTCATCAGAGCCAGAATACCTCCGCCCTGCTGTGTAATATTCACGTTCCGCTTATTAGATATATCATCCGAAAACCAGTTGATTAAATACTGCTGCTCACCAAGCCATTTATGACTATTGTCATTTTCCAATAGATATTTCAGCATCAGATGAACTTTTTCTGTTGTCCGGTAGCCAATACGCACAATGTCAGATTTCTCTTTGAAACGACCTATATAAGTTTCTTTATTATTACTGACAGAAATAAGTTTAGCATTCCCCAGCAAACCTCGATGTTTCTGAGTCATATAGTCTTCTTTACCACTAATATTGCAGATTCCGTTAGAAGGTAAAAGTGAATCTGCATATTGAACATAATCATTGTGAAGCGGACTTAAATTTGATACAGTTGCTGTCTTTTCTCCTCGGAAGTCAACCACAGCAAATGTGACGAATACACTGGCCATTTCTATTTTTTGCGCTTTTCCTTTTTCATCATAAAACTTAATTACTGAGTCCTCTACTTCGGCGTTCATCCCAAGATATAACTCATCGATAACCAACTTCATTAGATTGTCGTTTTTTAGAAGACAAAGAACTGCATTAAGAAAGATACGACTTTCTTCCGTTTCAGCATTTTCATAAAACTGATTAAGTCCTCTTAGATACGATTCATGTTTAACGGTGAAGTCAGGTATTATATATTGCATTTTATCAGACAGGGGATGCGGGGGTGGATTTGATCCAGAACGGGAAACAGATTGCTCAGTAACCGGGAAAATGATCACTTCATCATCTGGGAGATACTCAGCTGTCTTGAATTGCCCTTCTTTACTCAGATAAATACAGATGATATTTTTATTTTTGGACTTCATACTACTATGATAAAGCGGTAAAAGTATTGTTTTGTTTGGATCATATTCTCCAGCAATGCCTAAATTCTCAGCTGTTTCGTATGCTTTAAGCAACGCAGTCATAAAACTCATATTTTCACTCCTTTCTTTCGTACTCCATCAGTTCTGTCGCAACGTCCTTTATTTCTTTGGGTGTTTTAACTATGTAAGAAGACAGTTCGTTCTTAAACTCGCATTCCTCTTGAGTCTTAAACTTAATCACACCATTTTTCATAATGGTGTTTGCAAAGTATGACTCAAGTCGTCCGGCTGTGACTGATGGAAATTTAAATGAGTGAAACATAATACCAAGCGAGATGGTCTGATTGCTGTAATAACTCTCCGCTTCTTCATACATTTCTTCAGTTATTGCTTCGACATGTGCTAAACATTCTCTAGTTCCTAAAAAAATGTCACGTCGCCCCCCTTTTAGAATTGAACGTTCCATTATCGCTTCATGCTTCCTCGCATTGCGGTCGTAGCTTAAGTCCTCCCTGTTTACATTCCATATAAAATGATATTTAACCAAGTACTCTACGTCCTCAAGATAGGTGACATAATTTAAATCCGCTTTGCCTTTACCAACCATTGCACGAACTCCTTTTGTGTCTGTTAAAATGGGTTTCATCACTTTTACTTCTTCAACTATGTTAGTGAATGTAGGTTTAAAATATATAGCATCTACTATACCGTGTAAGCCTTGACGAGTCGGAACGGAATAACTAAACCTTTCTCCTCCCCCTTTTGATTCAACAGATGTCCAGAGGGCATAGTCTCCGCTCACCTTAAAGTAAAATGATTTTGATTGAAATGACATTCTTTTCCCTCCTAAAAAATAAAGTCATCATTAATTTCGACAAGACCAACTTCATCGTTATAATAACCTTCTGTAAGAATATATACCTGATCATCCAGAAATGACATTGTCTTGTCCCTGACAGCATTGAAATCATATACACTGATGGTATATGGTTGAAGCTGATTGAGCAGATTTTTAATCTGAACTAGTTTGCTTGAATCATAACCTTGTTCATAGAGTTCAATTGCTCTAATCAAATCTTCTATCAACTCTTTACTATTCTGATAATAAACAATAATACCGGTAGTTTGATTGTTAATAAGCCTGATTTTAGATCCAGCTGTTTGAAAAGATTGTCTTAGACCATTTAAAATCTTGCTTTTCTGACTTAGATTTTCATTTGTAGATAATAGAGATACGCCTGTCCGCTGGTCTTTACCGAGCGGAAAGTCCATAAGTGACTGGTGATTCGCGTAATAATATTCGTAGAAGACATCGTTGAACCTTGCCATATCTATTGCCCCAGTATAGTCACCAATTAGTCGTTCTGTTATCTGGACTTTGTCCCGAATGGTTCTAAGTGCACTCGACTCTAGATTTTCAAAACTTTCCACTGTTTTTGCCAGTTGTACATATCCTTTAGAGTAATTACCGTTTCGATTACAGCGTCCCATTGACTGTACTATAGAATCGATTCCGGCATAAGATCTGATTAATCTTTGGAAATCAACATCTACTCCCGCTTCAATCAGCTGTGTACTCACACAGATAACAGGTCGTTGCTGATTTAAATCCGACTGAACTTGCGCTATAATATTCTGCCGGTGTTTCGGGCACAAATTGGTCGACAGGTAGTATAGCGGACGTTCAGTTCCTTCAAGTGCATCTATCACTTTTTTTACTGCTTTTTTTGTATTCAGAATCACCAGAATACTGTCATTTTCATATCTTTTGACGTAATCAATTATCACTGATTCATCTATGGGTTCTCCTTGATTTAAGTTATGCACTTCTGTACGGTCAAAAATCTGTCTCTCTTCACCGGTTAAGTGAACAATATTTTTAATTGATTCGTCCTGATACCTGATTTTATACTGAATATACTGTGAATTGTAGAGAGGCTGTGTAGCGGTACAAAGGATAATAGTCGATTGCATAGTATAAGCTATAAAATTAAGTGTCATATTAAATAAATGCACCGTTTCAGCTGGCAACGACTGAACCTCATCCAGAATAATGACACTATTAGCCAGTGAGGAGAATCGTCTTATATTATTTGATTTACCTGTAAAAAGAGTCTGAAAGAACTGAACCATTGTGCTTAATATAACAGGACTTGACCACGTATCTTGAAGATACTGTTTTAAAATTTCATCTTTTTCATCAGTGTCATTATCTTTTGTTTGGATGACGTTAGAATGATGCTCAGTAATATCCTTATCTTTTAATATATTCTTAATTTCAGCCGCATTCTGTTCAAGTACTGATAGAAAAGGCGTAATATAAATAAAGCGATCTTTATTCTGATGGACTAACTGTTGCATTCCATATCTCAATGAAATAAGAGTCTTGCCGGCACCGGTAGGTAAATTAAGCTGATAAATACCTTTCTGATCACTTCGTCCTCGGATAAAGGCGTTTTCTGCTAAGCTACTACGAATCTTATTAATTTCTGATGTCGGCTTACCGAACATTCTGTAGTGCGTTTCAACTGCATTTAAGTAGGTAAGCTTCTTTTCATCAATAGCTTCTTTTTTCAATGGCTCTATCACTTTGCCGTACGCATTTATGGTGTCTTCAATATCAGCGTTTTTCAGGTATGATAGCATCAGTCTCACTTTTAGACTACTATAAAAAGCCGCTTCTTTGACATCTTCAGTTTCCAGTGTTTTACTGAACTTCTTATATTCTTCGAATGATTTTTTTATGCATAATGTTAAATCAATCTGATACCTCTTTAAAAGACTATTCACGAAGGTTTGAACATCCTCAGAATAATGATAATCTTTTATCTTATTTTTAAGTGATTTGATACTAGGTTCATGCTCATCATTCGTGTCGTAGAAGACTCGTTTCTCCAGGAAGTTACACCGACTATCGGTCCGTAAAATATCATAAAGCCCATGGTGAGCAGTGATGACATACAATAGGACATCAAAGTATTCTTGAAATAGTTTGAAATCAGCCTCTTCTGGCCAGACTGCCTTCTCTCTATTTATGTATTCCAATAAATACTTAGCTCCTGCTGAAGAATGATTGACATGAAGAGATGGCTCCACCTTAAGTTTATGTTGAAATAATCGATCTGATTTTCCGGCATCATGGAGAAGTCCAAGCAAGAACAATGAATGTTTTAATCCTACTTTATCAGCTTCAAGCGAAGCATTTTTAGCTACATTTATCAAGTGTTCTTCTAATAATTGTACTTTGTTCAGATTTTGATCAATATGAGCAATCAGCTTCATAGTTTATACCTCATTTTCTCCCTGAAAATAAATAACAAAATACAATTTTAATAAAAATTTCCTTCCCTTTTCTAGTATAATTTGCAAGTTCCTCTCATGCAAGCGAATTCATAGAAATTATTGGTAGCTTTATTAGGCATTAAAAAAGACTACTTTTATAATAAAGGATTCTATTATTACTTTTTTTATATTTTTTCAAAGAAAAAAAGACAAACTCAGTATAAAAATGAGTTTGTCTTCAATCTGAGACTATTTTTATAATAAAGTAGTCTTTCTCATAATTTAAAACGGTAGGTTCATGCCCTGGAACGGGTTACGGCCTTTTTTGCCTTTTTTCATTCCTGAGAACTGTTTCATCATTTTCTTCATCTCATCGAACTGCTTGATCAGCCTGTTGACTTCTGCCATACTGCGGCCTGAGCCTGCTGCGATACGTTTCTTGCGTGAGACGTTGATGATCGATGGATCTTTCCGTTCTTTCGCTGTCATCGAGCGGATGATCGCCTCGACGTGGTCAATCTGTTTCGGGTTCATGTTCAGCGACTGGACGTTCTTCATTTTATTCGCACCTGGAATCATTTTCAGCAGGTCATCCAGCGGTCCTAAGTTTCTGACCTGATCCAGCTGTTCCAGGAAGTCATCGAATGTGAATGAAGAAGTCTTCATCTTCTGCTCAAGCTCTTTCGCTTTCGTCTCGTCAACAGATGCCTGTGCTTTCTCAATCAAGCTGAGCACATCACCCATGCCAAGGATACGTGAAGCCATACGCTCCGGATGGAACGGCTCAAGTCCGTCCATCTTCTCGCTCATACCGACGAACTTGATCGGTTTCTGCGTCACGCTACGGATTGAGAGTGCGGCACCCCCACGAGTGTCGCCGTCCAGTTTCGTCAGTGTGACACCTGTGACGTCAAGCTGGTTGTCGAAGCTCTCCGCTACGTTGACCGCATCCTGGCCGGTCATGGCATCGACGACGAGCATGATTTCGTCCGGTTTGGATACTTCCTTGACATCAACCAGTTCATTCATGAGCGCCTCATCAATATGCAGTCGACCTGCCGTATCAATGATGACGAAATCCAGATGTTCTTCTTTCGCGTGTGCAAGCGCCTGACGCGTGATCTCTTCCGGTTTGACCTGGTCGCCTAACGTGAAGACCGGGATATCGATCTGTTTACCGACCGTCTGCAGCTGCTGAATCGCAGCGGGACGATAGATATCACATGCCACGAGAAGTGGTTTCTTGTTGAATTTCTTCCGCATAAGGAGCGCCAGTTTCCCGGCAGTGGTGGTTTTACCTGCCCCCTGCAGACCGACCATCATCACGACTGTCGGTGGCTTCTTACTCATATTGATCTGTGTGTTCTCGCCGCCCATCAGCTGGGTCAGTTCATCCTGAACAATCTTGATGACCTGCTGTCCCGGTGTCAGTGACGTCATGACATCACTGCCGAGCGCACGTTCTGAAACTGTCGCCACAAACTGCTTCACGACTTTGAAGTTAACATCGGCCTCAAGAAGTGCCAGCCGCACTTCGCGCATCATCACTTTGATGTCCGCTTCTGTTACCTTCCCTTTACCTTTGATTTTCTGCATGGTCGCCTGGAGTCTGTCTGATAATCCTTCAAATGCCACGCTATGACCCCCTATTCAATCATTTCTAACTGTTCTAATTTTTCGATTAAGGCTTCACTGTCTGTCATGTCCTTCATCTCTGTAATGAGCTGCTGTCTCTCCTCGAACTTACGGTACAGTCCGAGCTTGACCTCGTAGTCCTCCAGCAGTTCGTCAGTCCGTTTAATATTATCATAAACGGCCTGTCTCGACACGAGAAAAGCCTCTGCAATCTCTGACAGTGACTCATCCTCCAGATAATAGCGCTCAAGGTAGTTGCGCTGCTTATCCGTCAGCAGTCCCTGATAGAAATCGAACAGATAGTTCATCCGCATCGTCTTATCGATATTATCCTGCATGGTTGCTCTCTTCTGTATCTTCGTCAGTTGTTTCAACGCCGCTGTTCTCAATCATGTCAGCGAATAAACCGTAGACATAACTTTCTGCATCGAATGGCTGCAGGTCGTCCAGTTTCTCACCGAGTCCGACAAATTTAACCGGGATATGCAGTTCGTTACGGATAGCAAGGACAATACCACCCTTCGCTGTACCATCCAGTTTCGTCAGGACGATACCTGTCACATCTGTCACTTCCTTGAAAGCTTTAGCCTGAACGAGTGCGTTCTGCCCTGTCGTTGCATCCAGTGCGAGCAGAACTTCATGCGGCGCGCCCGGCACGGCTTTTGATAGAACTTTCTTCACTTTCTGCAGTTCGTTCATCAAGTTCGCCTTATTCTGCAGACGGCCTGCTGTGTCACAGATCAGAATATCCGCCCCTTTATTTTTAGCGGCATTGATGGCGTCATACATAACAGCTGCGGGGTCCGACCCTTCAGCCTGCGTCACGACTTCGACACCGACGCGGTCTCCCCATACCTGCAGCTGTTCGATGGCGCCGGCACGGAATGTATCCCCTGCTGCCAGCATCACGTGCTTGCCCTGCTGACGGTAACGGTGTGCGAGCTTACCGATGGTCGTCGTTTTACCGACACCGTTGACTCCGACCATCAGGATGACCGTCAGATCATCTTCCTGGATATTCATCGCCTGCAGTTCGTCGTCTTCCTGCTCGTAGATTTCAACGATCTTCTCGACGATGACTTCACGGAGATCTGCGGTCTCAGTGATATTCTGGCGTTTCGCCTCGAAACGAAGGGATTCCACCAGTTCCATCACTGTGTTGAAGCCGACGTCTGCCTGAATCAGCATCTCTTCAAGTGCCTCGAAGAAGTCCTCATCGACCGTACGATAATGAGCAAGCAGATCGTTCAGCCGGTTCTGGAAGTTCTCACGTGACTTCTCCAGACCCTGGCGGAACTTCGCACCGATCTGCTGTGCCTCAAGCTCCTCAAATTCTTCAATCGACATCAGGTCATCATCATCGAAGTCAAATGACCAGTCATCATTCTTCGGTGCTGGCTGTGAATAGGTCTCTGCAGGCTGATCGTCATGTTCCTGTGGTTCCAGTTCGTCTAGCGGCAATTCTTCACGTCTGTCTTCAGTCGGCGCAAATCTATCTTTCAGTCTCTTAAAAAAACTCATTCTGTTAGCTCCTTTATGTCATTATGATTTAATTGATTCAAGTCCACGCTGACCATCTGGGTGATACCTGAGTTCTGCATGGTTACCCCGTACAGGCGGTCCGCTGCTTCCATTGTACCTTTTCTGTGGGTAATGACAATGAATTGTGTATCGTCACTCAGTGATTTCACATAGCTGCCGAAACGGATGACATTCGCCTCGTCCAGTGCTGCCTCCACTTCGTCCAGTATCACAAACGGCGCGGTCCGCACCTTCAGGATGGCGAATAACAGGGCGACCGCTGTCAGGGCACGTTCCCCGCCTGACAGTAATGTCAGGTGCTGGCGCTTCTTGCCCGGTGGTTCAATCATGATGTCGATGCCTGCGGTCAGGCTATCGTCGTTGTTCAGCTTCAGTTCACCGCTGCCGCCGCCGAAAAGTTCCCGGAAGACCTCCCCGAAGTTCGACTGCACCTTGCTGAACGTGTCATTGAAACGGGTCGTCACCTCATCATCCATCTCTCTGATGATGGTTTCCAGTGTCTCCTTGGCAGCAAGCAGATCGGTCTCCTGCTCTGTCAGGAAATCATAGCGTTCCTTGACATCCTTATACTGCTCGATGGCGCCGGGATTGACGGGTCCCAGTTCATCTATTGCCCGTTTCGTCAGCTTGACGCGCTGGCGAAGTGATTCTATATCATGTGGCTCACTATACTGCTCTTCAGCTGACTCATACGTCATATGATAGTCTTCCGTCAGATGATAGATCAGGTTTTCAAGCTGTACATCTATACGGGCATATCTGCCCTTCATATCACCGGTACCATTCTCAAGACCGCTGATCTGCCGCATCAGTTCGTGATAGGTCTCCTGTCTGTCAGCGAGTGCGGCAGTGATGTCGTCGCCTGCTGCTTTAGCTTGATCCAGCTGTGCTGAGACACTATCCAGTTCACCCTGGTCACTGCTGATCTCAGCTTTCAGCGCTTTAATGGCCTCTTCCAGGTTCTCTATGCTGTCAGCTGATTCAATATCGTTCATCGCCGTCTCAAGCTGGGTTCTCCGCTTAGAGTTCTCCTTTTCTCTGTCGTGCTGATACTTCTGTCGCTCTTCCAGTATCATCCGCTGCTGACGAACCTCTGTCAGAGCTGCTGTCGTCTCCCGCTCAATTGACTGGGCATCTGTCTGAAGCTGCTGGTAATCCGAGATTCGGCTCTCTATCTCCTTTAATTCCTTCTCTTTATCAGCGACAGCTGCAGTCAGCTGCTGGCGGGTAGTGGTGAGCTCTTTCTTCTGAGTGACACGGGCAGCGTGCTGCTGCTGACGTGCTTTCAGTTCAGAGAGTCTGGCATTCTGAGCGTCGCGCGCTGACTTCAGCTCTCTTTCTTCCTCTGCCAGCGCCTCACCTTCGTTGCGAAGCTTCTGAGACCTGAGTTCTGTCTCTGTCAGTTCGCTCTTGAGAGCAGCGAAGGCTGCCTCCAGCTCTGTCAGCTGAGCGGTATATACCTCGATCTGACCGGCCAGCTGAGTGATCTCCTCTTTCTGCTTGAGCAGTGCAGACGACTGATTCACGCTGCCGCCTGTCATGGAGCCGCCCGGGTTCACGACATTACCATCAAGCGTGACGATACGGAATTTATAACTGATGAGCTGTGCCAGGCGGTTCGCCGCCTCCATATCAGCGGCAATGATGACGCGTCCTGTCAGATTGCTGATGATGGAAGTATAACGTTTCTCAGTCTGAACCAGATCACTGAGAATACCGATATAGCCATTCTCATCTTCCAGTCGGGTCCGGATGCTTTCAGCCATACTTCTCGGCTGAATCGTTGTCAGAGGTAGAAATGTCGCTCTGCCTCCTTTTTGTTTCTTCAGGAACTGGATTGCTGTCCGAGCACTCTTCTCATCGCTTGTCACGATGCTCTGCAGCTGACCACCTAGCGCTATATCAAGCGCTGTCTGAAATCGAGGTTCTATCGAGATAAGCTCAGCGATAGCACCGTGGACACCATCCAGCTGTTCTTTCAGTACGAGTCTGACCCCCTGATAATAGCCCTGATATTCTGCCTGCATCGCTGTCAGACTCTGATGCTTCGCTTTCAGTCTGTCGATATAGCGGTTGGCCTGACGCAGCTGCTCATCTAGTTCATGATAACGGCTGCGCTGACTGCGGATGGTTTCAAGAGACTCTTTATAATCCTTCCGGCAGGTAGCAAGCGTGCGCTCAAGCGCTGTCAGTCGGTCTTTCATATCAGCCTGTTCAGCTACCGTCTGATCGTAAGCCTCAGCATCCTCCGCGCTCTCTTTTGAAAAATACTGCGCTAGCTGAGCGAGCTCTTTTTCAATATATTTCAGTTCGTTTCTTGCGGCAGTCTGCTCACTGAGAATCTGATAGTAACTGTCGCGTGCTGTTTCAATCAGTGATACGACGTCACTGTTCAGATCAGACAGCTTACGTACATATGCACGTTCTTCCTGACGAAGGTCTCTCAGTTCCGTCTGCAGTTCTGTCTGCTCTGATGCCAGCTTTTCTGCTGCCTGATTGACGGTTGCTAATTCAGCAGTCAGCTTCTCAAGTTCTTTCTGCTGACGCGCTTCTGATTGTGCGAGATTGTCCTGTTTTTCATACAGTACAGATAACCGGCCCTGACGTCGTTCGAGTCCTGTCGACAATTCAAGCTGCCGACGGTTCAGTTCCTCCTGACTTGCGGTCAGACGGTCACGGTCATGATTCATCTCACTTAACTCTGTCTCCAGTCTGCCCGCTCGCGCCTGCTTCAGTTCAATCATTTCAGTGAACTCTTTGATCTCCTGCCCGAGACGTGTGTATTCTGTCTTCAGCTCTCTGATATCCGTCACTGTGACCTGGATATCCGCCTCTTTCATCTCCTGTGTGAGCGCCTTATATTCCTCAGCAGCAGCGGCTTCCATCTGAAGCGGTTCAACACGTGCTTCCAGATCGAAGATGATGTCATTGACACGTGATAGATTCAGCATCGTCTCCTCCAGCTTTGATGCTGTTTCTTTCTTACGCTTCTTGTATTTCAGAACACCTGCTGCCTCTTCTATCAGATGACGTCTGTCCTCCGGCTTGGCGTTCAGTATCTCATCGACTTTACCCTGTGAGATCATACTGAACGATTCCTTGCCGAGACCCGTATCCAGGAACAGCTCCGTAATATCCTTCAGCCTGCTTTTCGTCCCATTGATAAAATATTCACTTTCTCCGGAACGGTAAAGTCTTCTGGTGATATTGAGCTTACTGTCACTGACGAATGCATCCTCAAGCTTCAAAGTGACCTCCGCATAATTGAGCGGCTGCCGCTTCTCAGTACCTGAGAAAATGACGTCTTCCATGCGTGCGCCGCGCAGACTCTTGGCAGACTGTTCCCCCAGCACCCAGCGGATAGCATCCGTGATGTTACTTTTACCTGATCCGTTCGGTCCGACAATCGCCGTCAGTCCTTTGTCGAATTCAACCGTTGTACGGTCAGCAAATGATTTGAATCCATATGCGTCTACTGCCTTTAAATAAACCATCTTATTCTCCTAACTGCACGGTTTCAAGCGCAAGACGTGCAGCCTGCTGCTCTGACTCTTTCTTAGTCCGGCCTGTACCGACACCAATGACAGCCGTGCCTGCAAGTACTTCAGAAGTGAACTCCTTGAAATGAGCGGGACCGCTCTCATTGATCAGCCGGTAAGTAATCTGTCCTCTTCCGTTTTTATGCATATATTCCTGCAGATAAGTCTTGAAGTCAAGCGTTCCCGTCAATAGTTCATCAGCGATATAAGGAAAGATGGCTTTTTCGGCAAAAGTGACCGCCGCATCAAAGCCGAGGTCCAGATACAGTGCACCGATAAAGGCTTCAAAGACGTCTGCAATCAGTGATGGCCGGGTTCTTCCGCCTGTCTTTTCCTCTCCCTTCCCTAACAGGATGAGATCAGCAAAATTCAGATGTGAGGCAAATGTCACAAGTGATGGTTCACAGACGATAGACGCCCGTAATTTTGTCAGCTGTCCTTCTGACATATCGCTATGTTCTCTGTAAAGATATTGAGAAACCACCAATTCTAACACCGCATCACCTAAAAACTCGAGACGTTCATTATCCGTGATCTTGTTCATTTTAAAGTCATTGATAAAACTTGAATGGGAGAATGCCTGCTCATAGATTTTCGGGTTGCGAGGTATAATTGATAGCTCCTTCATTTTGTTATCGAATTTCTGATGAAACTGATATAAGATCGCATGCTTTTTGTTCATAAATGTCCTCCTTGACGTTATCTATACTATTTTACGTTAAAAAGAGACGAAAAAAAAGAAAAAGTGGTCTCGACTGAGACCACTTCGTCTTATTTGTTTAAAGATTCGATGAAATTAACTGCGTCACCAACTGTGTTGATTTTTTCAGCTTCTTCGTCCGGAATCTCCATACCGAATTCATCTTCAAGTTCCATCACGAGTTCCGCGATGTCTAAAGAGTCAGCACCTAAGTCATCTTTGAAAGAAGCTTCAGGTGTTACTTTATCAGCATCCACACCTAAACGGTCTACGATGATGTCTTTTACTTTATCGAAATTTGCCATTGTTTTCACCTCCTTGAAATGATTACTGCATGAACATGCCGCCATTGACATGAATGGTCTGTCCTGTAATATATTTTGCCTTATCAGACGCTAAAAAGCTAGCAGCATGTGCAATGTCAGCTACTTCCCCGAACCTGGCCAGCGGAATCTGCGCCTTCATCGCCGCCTGGATATCTGCGTTCAGTTCATCCGTCATATCGGAGACGATAAAACCGGGTGCGATCGAATTGACGGTGATACCCCGGGAAGCAAGCTCACGGGCAAAGGTCTTCGTCAGCCCTTCGACACCTGCCTTAGCTGCGACATAATTGGCCTGCCCCGCATTACCGATTGAGCCGACGATACTTGAGATATTGATGATTGTACCGGAACGCTGCTTCAGGAGCTGTCTCGTGACACCCTGCACAACGTTGAAGACACCTGTCAGATTGGTATCGATGACGTCCTGCCATTCGTTCTCCTTCATCCGCATCATCAGATTATCACGTGTGATGCCGGCATTATTGATCACGACGTCGATTGAGCCGAATGTTTCAATCGCCTGATTGATCATCGTCTTGACCGCTTCTTTATCAGAGACATTCGCCTGAACGGCGATGGCTTTACGGCCTGACTCTTCAATTAAGGAGACGACTTCCTCCGCTTTGTCTTTGCTGCCTGCATAGTTCACAACGATATCATAGCCATCTGCAGCGAGCTGCAGTGCGATGGCGCGACCAATACCGCGCGATGCACCTGTTACTAGAGCTGTTGCCATTATTTATTCCACCCTTCGATATCTTCCAGTGTTTCAATAGACGTGATTGTCACATCACGGCTGATTTTTTTTACTAATCCGCCCAGCACCTTGCCGGGTCCGACTTCAACAAATTCTGACACGCCCGCATCCATCAGGTTTCTGACTGACTGCTCAAAACGGACCGGTGAATACAGCTGTCTGATCAGCTGCTCCTTGATGGTATCAGCTGCAGTTTCAGGGCTGGCTGACACATTCTGTATGACCGGAACCTTAGCATCACTGAAGTCAAACTGATCGATATAGTCACTGAACTCATCAGCAATCACCTGCATCATTGATGAATGAAACGGTCCTGAGACATTCAGAGGCAATACCCGTTTGGCACCGAGTGACTTGCCGTTTGTCACCAGCTCATCAATCTTCGTCTTATGGCCTGAGACCACAATCTGTCCGGGACAGTTGATGTTGGCAGGTTCTATCACAGCGTCTTCAGTCGAAATTTCATGACAGATCGCTTCAACTTCCTCCAAGGTCAAGCCGAGTACAGCTGCCATGGAACCGACACCTTCAGGAAATGCAGAGGCCATCAGCGCACCGCGCTTGGCAACAATCTTCACTGCATCTTCAGGCTTCAGTACGCCGCTTGCGACGAGTGCGGCATATTCACCTAAACTATGACCGATCGTATAGTCGAAGTCACCCCTGAATTCAGAGAAGAGTGCTGCACTGTGACTGACGATCGCAGGCTGCGTATACTGTGTAAGGTTCAGCCTGGCTTCGTCCTGCGCCATAATTTCTGGCACATCGAATGCCAGACCCGCTGTCAGTTCCTGCACCTGTTCCGTTAAATCTGCTGCCATGCCGACCTTCTGTGAGCCTTGTCCCGGAAACATCAGTACACGTTTAGTCATGGGCAATCTCTTCTCTCATCGCAGCGATGACATTTTCTTTTACCGATTCCTTTGCCTGGCGGAGCGCGTTGTAGTAGGCAACACCGTCCGATGAACCATGGGCCTTGATCACGATGCCGCTCAGACCGAAGAGAACCGCGCCGCCGTACTCTGAATAATCCATCTTGTTCTTAATATTTTTCAGGTCTTTATTCAGCACAGCTGCCGCTAGTTTATTCTTTGTGTTTTTGGTCATTTCAGCTTTCAGCATCTTAAAGATGTTATGAGCAGAACCTTCCAGCGTCTTCAGCACCATATTGCCTGTATAGCCGTCAGTCACCACCACATCTGCCACTGATGACAGCAGACCTTTTGATTCAATGTTACCGATGAAGTTCAGCGCCTTGTGCTGAGACAGCAAGGTGAAAGCCTCACGCGTGAGCGCATTCCCTTTTTTGTCCTCAGTACCGATGTTGAGAAGCCCGATAGTCGGCTTGTCGATTTTACGGATGGCCTTCGCATAGATATTGCCCATCACTGCATACTGCTCAAGATGTTCAGGTTTTGCATCTGCATTCGCTCCCATATCGAGCAGGACGAATCCTTTATCATCCACTGTCGGCAGTGTCAGTGCCAGAGCAGGACGTTCCACACCCGGCAGACGACCGACAATAAACAGGCCTGCTGACATCAGTGCACCGGTATTACCCGCTGAAACGCAGGCGTCAGCCTCGCCATATTTGACGGCTTCAGCCATGCGGACCATAGATGCATCCTTCTTGCGGCGGATGGAACGGACCGGTTCATCCTCCATCGTGATCGCTTCCGTACAGTGCTGGAAAGTCACGCGCTCATGTTCAAACTTGTATTTCTCGTCTCCGAACAGGAGAATCTCAACATCCGCGTCTTTTTCAAGCAACATTCTGACGCCATCTATGACGATTTCAGGTGCATTATCGCCACCCATCAAGTCGACTGCTATTTTTATCATGCTTCTTCCCCCTCACCAAAATAATACATTACAAACTTGCCTTTGAAGACTTCCTGCTGCTGAACCATGCTCGTCACTTCGATTGTGGCACGTTTCTTTCGTTTCTCTTTCAATACAGCTTTCGTCACGACTCTATCACCTTCCTTAACCGGTCTGATGAACTTGACTTCGCTGCTTACGGTCAGCGCCAGTTCATCATCCAGCAGCGCAACGCATAGTGAGTTCGCCTGTGCGAACAGGAAGTGGCCACGGGCGATCTTATTGCGATAAAAGACGTGCTCCTCCTTGATTTCAAGAAGCGAGATAGCCACTTTATCCAGCTGCAGCTCGATGATCTCACCGATGACCTCATCAAGCGGCAGCGCCTTCACTTCATCATGGTTCTGTGCTGCGACATCACGTATACGCTCACGCAGCTCGGGTATATTCTGTTCCAGACGGTCCAGGCGAATCGTCTGGATGCTGACGTTGAATAAATCACTTAGATCTTCATCAGTCAGAAACGGATTCTCCCGCAGCTTAGCTGCCAGCTGCAGCTGCCGATCATTTTTAATCAACTTCTTCATCCTAGTACATCCTTTTAGTAGTTGGTACTAACTAGTTTATCATACAACCTTGTGTCTTGTTAATCAATAACTAAAAAGCGCCCTTTTTGACACTTATCCTGCTTTTAGGATTCTGGCTTTTACAATCATTCTTTCTTCAAAAAGTAAGGTCTCGGGATTATAGCTTTCACAGGTAATCAGTGTCAGCTCCTGCGGCTTTCCTTGCTGCTCACGTAAAACGTCCACCTGTGACGGATTGACAGTGAAGATATCATAGATCTTATAATCTTGCGCACCGCTTCTAGTGACAAGCGTGACGATATCCCCTTTTTTCGCGCGGTCCAGATAATTGAATCTGATGCCTGCGCCCTCCACCCGGTGACCTGCAATCGCTATATTCTGCTCGGTCAGCTCCTCACCGGCCTCCACAAGCGAGACACCGTTCTTCAAGTTGGCCTGCGTGGCCGGACCGTTCAGCAGGGGTTCATTGATATCTGCTGCCGGAATCTTCAGGTAGCCGAGCATATCGTCCTTCAGCTGCAGCTTATCAGGTTCCGTCTTTGTGATCCACTTCTCCAGCTCATTGACTGTCGGTGTCTCCTCTTTCTTTTCGTAAGCCTGAATAACCTTTGCATTCACCTGGTCTGTCATATACGCCCGGATATCCTGCCAGAAGAACAGCACGGCAGCTGCCAGGATCAACAGGACGCCCAGTAATCTTAAGATGATTCTCATCGCTCCACTCCTTAATCGATTTCAAGCGTGCTGACTTCAAGCAGCATACGCTTTTTCAGCCAGATATTCTCCGGCTCATCAATTTTCCCGCTTAATATGATTTCACTGGCCTCGTCCCGTGCGACTTCAAGCATGCGATAATCCTCAACGATATTCGCCACCTTGAAGTCCGGCAGACCACTCTGCTTGACGCCGAAGAAGTCTCCGGGTCCACGCATCTCAAGGTCTTTCTCCGATAACAGGAACCCGTCCGTCGTCTGACACATGATCTGCATCCGTTCGATGCCACTTTCCGTTGATGGGCCGCTGATCAGGATACAGTAACTCTGATGGGCGCTTCGGCCGACCCGTCCTCTCAGCTGATGCAGTGTCGATAAGCCGAAACGTTCCGCATCGATGATGATCATCATCGTCGCATTCGGTACGTTGACACCCACTTCAACGACTGTCGTTGAGACGAGAACATCCAGTTCATGGCTGCTGAACTGCTCCATCACATGATCTTTGTCTTCTGAGGACATACGCCCATGGAGAAGTCCGACACGTTCACCGAAGTGAGCCTTGAATGTCTCATATACTTCCACCGCATTCTGAACATCGAGCTTTTCAGATGCTTCAATCAAAGGACAGATGACATAAGCCTGGCGCCCTTTCGTGATCTCCCCTTTAGTCTTTGCCAGTACGGTGCCCATCTCTTCATGCTTCGCCCAGCTCGTCTCAATCGGTTTACGCCCTTTCGGCAGCTCCTTGATGCTGGAGACATCCATTTCACCGAAGACTGATATAGCAAGCGTTCTCGGAATCGGTGTCGCCGTCATGAACAGCACATTCGCATCGTCACCTTTCTCGCGCAGTCTTTTGCGCTGGTTGACGCCGAAGCGATGCTGCTCATCTGTAATCACAAGCCCAAGCTGATGGAAGATGACCTCCTCCTGTATCAGGGCATGCGTACCGACCATGATATCAATTTCACCGGCGGCAAGCTGCTCCAGTAACAGCCGGCGTCTTTTCCCTTTCACTGAACTGGTCAGAAGGGCTACCCGGACCTGATTACCGTAGAGACCGGCCAGACTTTCAGCATGCTGCTCTGCCAGAATCTCGGTCGGTACCATCAGGGCACTCTGGTAGCCTGCTGTCTTCAGCGCATACATTGCAATGGCCGCGACGACTGTCTTACCGGAACCCACATCGCCCTGCAGAAGACGGTTCATACGCATCGGCAGCTTGATGTCCCGGAATATCTCATTGACCACCTGCTTCTGGGCAGCCGTCAGTTCGAACGGCAGCGTCTCTATGAATGCTTTGACCGCATCGATATCATAATCGATACTGACAGCAAGGCCGGCCTGATGTTCGGTCTGGTTCAGCATACACATCTTCAGCTGAAATAAGAAGAGCTCACAGAAAGCGAATGTCCGCTTCGCCTGTCTGAGCGCATGCGGATCAGCTGGAAAATGCAGCACTTCCAGTGACTCCTTCAGATCCCAGAGCTTATACTTATCAGCCAGATACTTCGGAATCATCGGCGTGATTTCTGTAGACTGCATGGCCTGCTCGACGAACTTCTGGAACTGACGCGGCTTGATCAGCCCTTTCAGACTGTACTGCGGTACGAGGGCGATGTCGTCAGAACTGACCTCCTTATGGAACTTCACTCCCTGGATGATCTGTTTTGAACGCTGCCATTTGCCGGTCACTGTCGCCGTCTCCCCCATGACCACCTGGTGCTTGAGATAAGGCTGGTTGAAATATTCCACACGTATCGCCACGCCATCGACGAGCATATGGAACATAATCTTGGATTTACTGCGGCCGAAGTAGCTGATCCGGGGCGTACTGTATATCTCACCGCTGACCGTTATCTTCTCACCGTCAGTCGCATCGTTGATATTGACGACCGTCTCATCCTCATAGCGATACGGCAGATGCAGGATGATATCGCTCATCGTGAAGAGCCCGAGATCATTCAGCTTGAGCACGGTCTGTGGCCCGACCCCTTTCAGCTCCGTGAGCGGCTGCTCTGTTTCTATTAAATGCTGTCTGTTCATGCCATCCCTCTTTAAATAGTATAATAGCGCTGTTTCAGATCGAAACAGCGCTAGGATTATTCTACAGCGAAGATAAAACTGTAGATCGGTTGTTGCCCTTCCTGTACTTCTACTTCTACATCTTCGTAATGCTCTTCAAGATAAGCGGTCAGTGTCTCCACCTGCTGGGCATCTGCTTCCTCACCGGCGATGATGGTCACAATTTCGCTGTCTTCGTCAATCATCGCATCCAGTAAAGAAGTGCAGACTGTCAGCTGGTCACGGTCAGAGACTTTGATCTTGCTTTCGAAGAGTCCCATATACGCCCCTTTTTCAATCTCAACACCTTCAATAGATGTATCCCGGACCGCATAAGTCACAGAACCAGACTTCACATGCTGAATCGCTTCAGTCATCTCTTCTTTGTTGTCACTCAGTTCAGCTTCAGGCGTATAACTCAGTAGTGCTGTCATCCCCTGCGGAATGGTCTTCGTCGGAATGACGATGACGGGGATATTCACGACTGAGGCTGCCTGTTCCGCTGCCATGATGATGTTCTTATTATTCGGCAGAATGATGGCTTCCTTACATTTAGAGGATTCAATGACTTTAACGATATCTTCAGTTGAAGGGTTCATCGTCTGGCCCCCGCTGATGATATGCGTGGCGCCGATAGATTCAAAGAGTTTGGTGATTCCATCGCCCATTGAAATCGTGATAACTGCTTTTTCTACTTCTTTCGCCTGCTGCTTATTGCCACGTTTACGCAGGACTTCGCGGTGCTGCTCACGCATATTCTCCACTTTGATCTTGATGATTTCACCGTACTGGCTCGCGTAAGTTAGGGCTTCCCCCGGTGTTTCTGAATGAACATGTGTCTTGACGATCTCATCATCGGAGATAACAAGCAGTGAATCACCGAATTCAGACATATCATTTCTGAAGTCATCTTCATTGAAAGACTTCATGCCCGGTTTGAAACGCACCATAAATTCCGTACAGAAACCAGGCACAATATCCTCAGTCTTGACGACATCACCGAAATCATGATCGTCATTGATGAATGAATCATCCATCTTCACATTGACGGGTTCAGCGATCTTCTCACCTTTCATTACCGCAAGGAATCCTTCGTAGACATAGACAAGACCCTGTCCGCCGCTATCCACTACTCCGACCTCTTTTAGAACCGGCAGCAGGTCCGGTGTACGCTGCAGTGAGGCATTCCCCGCTTCAACGATTGCTTCCATTACTGTGATCACATCATCAGTCGACTGCGCGACTTCGCTCGCATATGCACTCGCCTCACGTGCGACAGTCAGGATTGTTCCTTCAACCGGTTTCATAACCGCCTTATACGCCGTTTTGACACCAGAATCAAAGGCTTTTGCGAATCGCTTCGCATCAATCTCGTCATAGTTTTCAACTGATTTGGAGAAACCTCGGAACAGCTGTGACAGAATTACGCCGGAATTACCGCGCGCACCCATTAACAGTCCTTTAGAGAACGCTTTGCCGACGTTACCGATATGCGCCTCAACATGCGCCTTTGTTTCTTTTGCACCTGACGACATCGACAGATTCATATTCGTCCCCGTATCACCATCCGGTACCGGGAAGACATTCAGAGAATCAACATACTCTGCATTCTGTGATAAGTTATTTGCCCCCGCAGCAATCATTTCAGCAAATAGCTTGCCATCTATTTTGTTCATTCCAATGATCCTCCTTATTCTTCCTCATCCAGTTTAATGACACGAACACCCTGGATATAAATATTCACTGAATTTATTTTTAAGTTTAATGTTTTCTCTAACGTATATTTGACAACGCTCTGAACGTTGCTTGCAATCTCAGAGATTTTCGTGCCGTAAGCCACGATGATATACATGTCGACATCAAGTGTCCCGTCACTCTGCGTGACGATTACGCCTTTTGAATAATTATCTCTTCTTAAGATATCAGCGATATTATCTCTTACCTGGTGTTTACTCGCCATACCAATGATACCATAGCACTCAACAGCGGCTCCACCTGCAATGATCGCGATGACATCATTTGAAATGTCGATGCTGCCGAATTCATTATTAATTTCTAAAGTCATAATAAACCTCCTCCATTAATTGATTCATCATGTTATTATACGCAATAAACAGAATAATATACAAGCATTGTAGCGAAAGTGACAACTTATTAGAATGACCTGAAAAATGATTTGCATTTCTCTCATCATTGTGTTAAATTACTATGGTGTGGAAAGATAAGTGTATCTCTATATGTCATTAAAGGAGGAAATAACATGGCTAAAGTATGTCACGTTACGGGTCGTAAAGCTGTGACGGGTAATAACCGTTCACACGCTCTTAATGCGAACAAACGTCGCTGGAACGCTAACTTACAGAAAGTTAGAATCCTTGTTGACGGTAAACCTAAACGTGTATGGGTTTCTGCCCGTGCACTTAAATCAGGTAAAGTCACTCGCGTTTAATGAATATATAGATACAAAAAAAAGACCTTTGTGTGGAAGGTCTTTTTTTTATGCGTCTTTACTCTGAATCATGTAGACCATGCCGTTCTCAACGGTCACTTCTGCCCGGTCTGTCACGAATTCATTTGAGACCGTACGGGTCGTTCCCATCGCAAGCTGCGTTCTCGGCAGCGTATACTTCAGGTCTTCAATCGTCAGGATGACACCCGCTTCTACTGGAATGAACGAGACATATTTCATTTCAGCATTCCTGGCAATAATATGGGTACCCGTCGGCAGCACCTGAATGATATTCATCTCATCCACGATATAGAATTCCATCGGTGACAACAGGATATCCTCATTCAGCAAAGTCTGCAGGTTGCCGAGAAAATGATCCATCCGGCCGCCTGTCGCACCGTGGATAAAGACCCGGTCATAGTCGAGTGTCAGCGCATACTGCACCCCCACTTCAAGGTCCGTCTCATTTTTTTCTGCAGGCAGGACATCCACTTCAAGGGTCGACTGAATTCTTTCCAGTTCTTCTGGCGTCAGAGAGTCAAAATCACCGAATGCCGCAATCGGCGTGATACCTGCTTCGACAAGCATCAGTGTGCCGTAATCGATACCGATCCAGTCTGCATCGCGGAGAACCTCCAGCTTATCCGTATTAAACTGATGTGATGTGCATAATAAGTGTAGGTCCATCGTTATTCACCTCTTAAGATTGCTGTCGGTTCAGCATAATCAGTATGTTTGAAGAAGTAGGAGCCCGCAACCAGCACATCTGCGCCAGCTGCCCGGCATAAGACTGCCGTCTCACTATTGACGCCGCCGTCCACTTCGACTTCGAAATTCAGCTTGTGCTGCGTTCTGTAGTTATCCAAAAACTTGATTTTATCCACCATCTTCGCGATAAATGACTGCCCGCCGAATCCCGGATTGACCGTCATGACCAGTACGAGATCAACATCGCTCAGAACTGGTATCAGCTGCTGGATATTTGTGCCGGGGTTGAGCGTGACGCCCGCTTTTCTGCCGGTCGATCTGATCTGCTGGATGACACGATGCAGATGCCGCGTTGATTCCACGTGTACGGTGATGATATCGCTACCCGCTTCCGCGAAGGCCTCCACATATTTCTCAGGTTCCTCTATCATCAGATGGCTGTCGATCGTCAGGTCCGTTATCTTTCGTAACTGCTGCAGGACCGGCAGCCCGAATGATATATTCGGCACGAATCGACCATCCATCACATCAAAGTGGAGATAATCCACACCTGCTGCTTCCAGTTTCCTTACTTCTTCTTTCAGCTCCGTAAAATCACATGATAACAGGCTCGGTGCAATTTTCATCAGTATCTCACCTTTCTCGTCTCAATTTCGTTCATCATCTGCAGATAATGGTCGTAGCGTGTCTCAAGAATCGTGTCACCCACCGCTTCTTTGACCGCACACTTCGGTTCATTGACATGCAGGCATTCACGATACTTACAGTTCTGCTCGACGGCCACAAACTCAGGGAAACAGTTCTTCAGCATATACTTATCGATATGCGCATATTCAAGCGAACTGAAGCCGGGTGTATCAGCAATATAGGCCTTGCCGTTTCTGATCAGTTCGACGTGACGGGTCGTATGCTTCCCGCGGTTCAGCGCATTCGAGATGACACCTGTCTCAAGGTTCATATCGGGCCTGGCCGCATTGATGAGTGACGACTTGCCGACACCCGATTGACCGCTCAGGACATTGATACCGGTTACCAGTGTATCCAGCATCACCCGCTGATCCTCAAGGTTGGAGATCAAGTGAGTCTGATAACCGATAGACCGATAGTAATCCAGTTTATTCTCCAGGAAGCTGATTTCGTCAGGGGTCAGCAGATCCTTCTTAGTGACGACGAGGCTCGGTGTGATGTCGTAGCTCTCCACAATCACCAGAAACTTATCAATCAGGTTCAGACTGAATTCAGGTTCCTTCGCGCTCATGACGACCAGCACCTGATCGATGTTTGCGACAGGCGGCCGGACCAGCTCATTTTTTCTTGGCAGCAGTTCTGTGATATAGCCATCCGTCTCGTTTTCAATCTGAAATCTGACACGGTCACCGACAAGCGGCGTCAAGCCTCTCTTTCTGAACACACCGCGTGCCCGGCACTGAAAACTCATGCCTTCACTCTCTACATAATAAAACCCGCTTAACGCCTTATATATTAATCCTTCTCTCACATAGTCACCTCTTTACTAGATTAGTCCTATTTTAACATACAACACTGATCTTCGTCCCTTGATTCATGCGACTTTCCACTTCGATCGTCATACCGTGCAGGTCCGCTATCTCCTTGACGATGGCCATGCCAAGACCATTTGACGGTGTATCATCTTCTTTAGCCTTTGATTTATAGAAGCGTTCAAATAGATGCTCCTGAGTCTTTTCATCCATGCCGATACCCTGATCCTCCACCGTTATCACACTTTCTTTCAGAGTCAGGTGGATTTCATCTTCCTGTCTCGAATACTTGATGGCATTGGACAGCAGATTGGTCACCAGCTGCATCAGCAGGGCACGGTGAGCTGTCAGCTGACTACCATCAAAGTGTGTCACAAGAAGCAGTTCCTTCTCGTCCAGCTGATACATAAACGTCTGGATGACTTCTTTCAGCATCTCCTTGCCGCTGAATGTCTCCGTCACCAGCTTATGACCCTCATTCTCGATGGACGCCAGTGTCAGCAGCTGCTTCGTCAGACCGCTGAGCCGTCTTGACTGATGCCGGATTGCCTGGATGGTCTCATCGGTTACATGGGTTTCAAGCTGATCCGTCAGACCGATCAGGTTGGTGATCGGTGACTGAATCTCATGGCTGACATTCGCCACAAACCGCTCATTTGTGGCCTGATGATGGCGGATAGCACGCGACATCTCCTCCATCTCACGGGCGAGGACACCGATTTCATCGTGTCTCTTGATGGAGGACTGATCGCTGTAGTCACCGCGGCGTATTCTGTTGGCGAACTGCTGCAGCTTTCTGACCGGCGTAACAAGATAACCTGCACTTAGCAGTATGAGAAAGACGGTGAAAATCAGAATATAGACAAGCAGGATCGCGAGAAATATCCTGAACTCCCCCATGCTCTGCCCGACGTCAGGACGCATGTAGACTCTGTATTTCTCACCATTCACCGTCATATCCATCCCGACGGTATTGCGCGTCTCGTTATCAAAGAAACCGGTGATGAAGAGACTGAACGGCCGTTCCTTGATACCGTGATAGACTGCATGCCCCTCATCCTCCAGATTCTCCAGACGAAAAGGGGTGCCGTAATAGTTCGTTACACCGTTATGGACGGTCAGCACCTGAAAGTTCAGCGTCGCAAGCTGTCTGAAGAATGCATCTGCCTGAATCTCCGGATGGTTCTCAATAAAGGTCTTCTGCTCAGTGACGATATGGGTGATACGTGCGTCATTGGCCGGCTTCAGGAAGAGATGATAGTAGACGTTCGCCACGATAAAACTGAGGAGTGCACTGATACAGAGTGCACCAAGCGTTGAGACGACAAAATGTGTCGACAGACGCTTAAACATGGTTCACCTTATAGCCGACACCTCGGACTGTCGAGATCTCCATCTCAGGATAAATCGAGAGGCGTTTTCTCAGCCGCTTGATATGGACATCCACCGTCCGCTCATCTCCGTCAAAATCAAATCCCCAGATTTTCTCGATCAACTGTTCACGGGTACCGACCTTCGGTGCTATTCTGACCAGTTCGACAAGCAGCTCAAATTCTTTTCTCGGCAGATAGAGCGTCTTGTCATCGACCGTCACTTCGTAGCTGTCCACGCCCAGGTGCATACGGCCGAAAGTAAGTGCTGACTGCTGCTGATAACGGCTCAGGACTGCGTTCACTCTGAAGACCAGCTCTTCCACAAGAAATGGTTTCGTCACATAATCGTCCGTCCCCGCTTCAAATGCTGACCGTTTATCGCTCAGCTCGCTGCGCGCCGTCAGCATGATAACGGGTTTCTCGTAATAGGACTTGATGTGGTCACATAACGTGAAGCCATCCATGCCGGGCATCATGACGTCAACGATGCAGAGATCGATCCTGTCATGATCCAGCACCTGAATCGCTTCCTCTGCATCTGCCGCGAGAGTCACATCATACGTTTTGAGACCACGCGCCACCATCTCACGGATCGCCCGCTCATCATCGACCACCAGAATCCTTTTCATCTTTTTCCTCCTGTTCATATTCCGTTCATATTAGCATTCTATAATCAGTGTATACCATAAACGAAAGGATGTTCTTATTATGAAGCTCGCACTACAGGAACTCAAATACTACAAATTCAAATATGCGATGATTACCGCTATTCTCTTCCTGCTCGCATTTCTCGTCCTCTTTGTCTCAAGTTTAGCACAAGGACTTGCAAAAGATAATATCTCGTTGATTGATGATCTGAACGCAAGCCACTATGTCATCAACAGCGACGCAGAACAGTCACTCACTGCGTCCCGGCTGACTGATGCAGATGTTGAGACACTGAAAGACAGAAATATTCCGCTCCTCTCCATGCAGATGGCATCGTTTGATAACAATAAGGCACTTGCCGCCGTCTATATGAAAGATGCGGAACCCACTATCACTGAAGGCCGTATGCCGGAGAATAAAAACGAGGTCGCCATCGATGACTATCTGCAGGAAGATATGAAAATCGGTGATACGATCAAAGTCAAAAACAAAGACATCGAATATAAAGTAACAGGTTATGTAGAGGACAATATGTATGCCCATACTGCGGTCGGCTATATGACAGAAGACGGCATCAAACGTCTCAACATGCAGATCGGACCGAATGTCGGTCTCGTGGAAGCGGATCATGTTAACGGTCTGACAGACGCAGAAGTCATCACATCTGATGACCTGAAAAATGGCATCGCAAGCTACGGTGCAGAACAGATGCCTCTCAATCTGATGGTCATCTTCCTGTTCGTCATCTCAGCGATCGTCATCGCTGCCTTCTTCTATGTCATCACCATCCAGAAAACGACTGAGTACGGTATCTTAAAGGCAATCGGCTTCAAGAACAGCAAGATTGCCGGTATGATCCTGATTGAGATCCTGATTATCACGACAATCGGTGTTGCCGCTGCCATCGGACTGACATTCCTGCTAGCAGGCCAGCTGCCGGTCTCGATGCCATTCTACTTAAGTACACAGCTCATCACATTACTGGCGGGTCTCTTCTTCGTCGTCGGTCTGATCGGCGCACTGCTGTCACTCATCAAAGTCATCCGCATCGACCCGCAACTTGCTTTAGGAGGCGAATAATATGCTGGAAATCAAGGATATCAAAAAAACATTTGGTTCAGGAGAACAGGCAACAGAAGTCTTAAAGGGAATCAATCTCGACGTGAACGATGGTGAAATCGTCATGCTCTACGGTCCTTCCGGTTCAGGAAAAAGTACCCTGCTCACCATCATCGGCGGACTCCTGACCCCGTCATCAGGGGAGATTGTCCTGGACGGCCGCTCATGGAGTGATTTGTCGGATAGCAAGATGACAGCGATGCGGCTCAGCGATATCGGTTTCATCTTCCAGTCCGCTCACCTGCTCCCGTACTTAAATGTCAAAGATCAGCTGACAGAAGTCGCAACTGAAAACGGTATGAATAAGAGGACGGCATCTGAACAAGCAGATGCCCTGCTCGCTGACTTTGGACTTAGTCACCGGGCACAGGCCTATCCGAACCGTCTGTCGGGCGGTGAAAGACAGCGAACAGCGATTGCACGGGCATTCATGAACTCACCGAAGATGATTCTGGCCGATGAGCCGACAGCAAGTCTTGATAAGGCACGGGCACTGGAAGTCGTAGACATGCTGAAGAAACGTGTCAAATCGGCAGACACCGTGTGCATCATGATCACTCACGACCAGCGCCTTTTCCCGAAAGCAGACCGTCTGTTCATGCTTGATGACGGTAAACTGACTGATCAGACCGATCAGATTCATTCCTTCAACTAAAAAGAGATATCCAGCCTGCTGGATATCTCTTTTGCTATTTTTTCATATGTCTGATCTGCTTGATCGGCGGCGTCTTATAGGTCGGCATTGAAATCGGGATAACCTCATAGTGGACTTCGTTGGATGGCAGTTCAAACCAGCGTATCGGTGATGCGGTGAAACGCTTGATGAATATCTTCGCTTCGACGATAAGACGGTCACGCCAGGCAATCTTCGCATCAATCGGCAGCTCATCCTGCAGAATGATATAGGTGAAATCCGCGACTTTCATCGCCGGATTCGTGCCATATGTCCGCTTCTGTTCTGCGATACAGCCTTTCTGCAGCATGGTCTCTGCAATCTGCTTGATGTAGAGGTTGACGTTCTGATGAATCCGGAAGCCGAGAACAAGCTGCACCTTGAAAACATTGTCTGTGCCAAAGTCCTCTATCTGATAATTGACCTGGAAGGGCTGGTCCGATACTCTGACGTTGACCAGCCAGTACACATCAGCACGCTTCGGCCGGCCATCAAGAATGGATTTGAAGATCTGTTTCTCCGCCATCCTCATATCAGAAGTAGTAGAGAGATAGACAAGATTAGTCGCATATTTCGGAAAGCGTTTATCCTGAGACAGCTCCCGCAGCTGGTTCTTATAGAGATCGATATTGATATCGTATGCTCTGCGGTCCTTGATCTGATAACCTTTGTACCAGATGACCATCAGAAGCGCGATGGCAAGTGAGATAATGACGGCGATATAACCGCCGTGCATGAATTTCGCAAGACTGGAGATAAAGAAAGCCGCCTCAAGCAGCAGGAAGAAGCCGATGACGAGCGTGACGAGTACCGCACTGTGTTTTCGGCTGATTAGATAATGCCATAACAGGATGGTTGACATCATCATAGTCACCGTAATACTTAAACCGTATGCCGCCTCCATATTGACGGAAGTACGGAAGTACAGCACGACGAATATACATAACAGCCAGATCAGGAATGTCACTGATGGAATATACATCTGACCCTTGACCGTTGAAGGATATTTGATGTCCACTTTCGGCATCAGCCGCAAGTGGATGGCTTCAGAGACAAGTGTATATGAACCGGATATCAGCGCCTGAGATGCGATAATCGCTGCCCCTGTTGCAATGATGACACCGACCACAACAAATGAGTCGGGCATGATCTGGAAGAACGGATTGATGGGTTCACCCGGAACAAAGTCTCTGTTTCTGATGCGTCCAATAAGCCATGCGCACTGACCGAAGTAGTTGAGCAGCAGCATCACTTTGACGAATGGCCATGTCTTATAGATGGCACCCTTGCCGACATGACCCATATCTGAGTAAAGTGCCTCAGCACCTGTTGTCGATAAGAAGACAGTCCCTAGAATCATCAGACCTGCCTTGTTGCTGTCATCAAAGAGTATCTCAATCCCATAGAGCGGATTGAAGGCACGTAGCACGCTGACATCCGTAACAAGATTCATCAGGCCGAAAATACCCAGCATACTGAACCAGATCATCATAAAGGGTCCGAAAATCTTGCCGATACTGCCTGTCCCGAAACGCTGAGCAAAGAAAATCAGGGAGATAATCGTAATAACGATGAGCAGAATATAGTTCTGCTGAGCAAGAAAACTCTCTTTAAGACCGGGAATCTCCTGAATCCCTTCTATGGCAGATGTCACAGTAACGGCCGGTGTCAGAATACCATCCGCCAGAAGTGCTGCCCCGCCGATGATGGCAGGGACAAGAAGCCAGCTTCTTCTCTTCCTGACGAGGGTGTACAGACTGAAGATTCCGCCTTCACCGTGGTTATCAGCACGCATCGCAATCAGAACATACTTGACGGTTGTCAGCAGTGTGATTGTCCAGATGATGAGCGACAGGCAGCCGATGATATAAGTCTCACTTATCGCCTCCATTCCGCCGTTCGTTTCCACGACCGCTTTCATGACGTATAAAGGCGATGTACCGATATCACCGTAAACAATACCGATGGCAATCAGCATCATCGCTAATTTGAATCGATTACTTTTACTTTCAGTCTTCATGTCAAACCTTCTTCTATTCGTTTTAAAGTACTTTACATATCATACGCCTGTCCTAAACAATGTTCAATCCCCTTTTTTGATAATGATAAACACATTTATGTATACTTGTAGCAGCACCATATAAAATGAAGAGGTGAAAACAATGACTTTAAAAACAGTTACTACAGATGCACTGCAGGAGACACTGCAGGTTGGTACAGATGATGTCGTTCTGGATGTCCGTGAAAAAGATGAATATGCAGCAGGTCATATCAAGGAAGCCTTTAACTATCCCCTGTCAGAACTGGAAGAACTGACGGGCAATCTCAAGAAGGATAGCAGCTACTATATCATCTGTCAGGCAGGCAGACGCTCAGAAAAAGCAGCGAACTACCTTCATGATCTAGGATATGATGTTACGAATGTTGAAGGCGGCATGAACAACTGGCATGGTGAAGTGGAAGACTGAATTAAAAAACACCGCTGATTGACATATCAGCGGTGTTTCTCATTTTTTACTGTCGGCGGTCGAAGTTATTGCGTATGTTTTCTATGATCATGCCGCTTTTAACCTGACCCGGTAACTTCGTACGGTCAACTGTGAAGTCCTGAGCCGGAACATCATACTGGATTTCACGAGCGAAATATTTCATCGTTTCTTCCATGATGATGATCGTCATCCACTCACCTGCACAGCGATGGTTTGTATAATAATCACCGCCACCTTGAGGAATCAGGTCGAACGGGCTGCCATCCCAATGTTCAAAACGTTCTGGATAGAACTGTTCAGCATTGTTCCATAATGATTCACTGTGCAATGTGCCGAAGATATCCAGGATGATCATTGTCTCTTTGTCAAACTTGTAGCCCTCAAAAGTGAAGTCAGTTTTCGCTTTACCTGGCAGGAAGGGTACGAACGGATAATAACGACGTACTTCCTGAGCGAATTTATAGGCATAGCTGTTTTCATCTTTCGCTACTTTCGCGCGTTCACCCGGATATTCATGCATCGCAAGGACACCGAATGAGATGAAGCGGTTGATAGCGACAAGTGGCCGAATAGTATTCATCAGGTCAACAGCTGCAAGTCTTGCATCCATGTGGTTGCCGTTCATATCTTTCCAGTGACTGAACTCATACAGACCTGAACCTGCTTCAGGATTCAGTTTACCTTTACGCGTCAATTTGATCTGCTTCTCTAAGTAGTCTTCTACACGAGAACGTGCATCGAGCGCTTTTTTATAGCCGCTGTATACAGTGCCGATTGAACCGAATGAATTCACCATTGCATTCATATCCTTCGCATACTGTTCCATTCTTTCCGGTGTATCAAACGGCACATCCGCGAAACGGAAACCAATTTTAAGAAGCACGAGTGTAGATTCAAGATAGACGTTAGTCTGCTCCTTCATCTGCAGACGTTCTGTATCTGTGTACCAGTAGTTACGGGTTAGTTTACGCAGATATTCGAGATTATTTTCTGTCATCAGAGACATGAACAATGATTTTCTATCTTTATGAGTGGCACCCGTTGTAGTATGAATAGCGCCTTTACCGAATAAAGTATTGACGAGACGCTTTGGCAGTGTGCCGGCACGTTCAATTTTTTCGTTGTCATAGAAGAGTTCCGCCGCTTCTTTACCACTGATGACAATAGCACGTTTGCCGCCTAAGACGCGTATCTCAAAGACATTGGAATTAAACTTTTTAGTACGGTTAGGAATAAACTCGTAACCTTCTTTCAATATATTAAGTGTCTGATCAAGTCCTTGTTCTTTTGGTATACTTTTTGACATTTAAATTTCCTCCCCAAGATTATTCAGTAACTCAATACCTGTCTCTCTCACAACATCTGCTTCGCCCTTTAATTTTACCATAGTACCGGGTATTACCGTCGAATCTTTACCTGATGAATAGATGAAGAACTGTTCACCAAGTGGTTTCTTAGTCAATGGTTCAGCCTGACCGTACGTTTCCTGTCCGACAAGCTGCGCGGGATTCAGTTTCGAAGCAAACCGTTCTGCGCTGCCCTTAGTCAGAGCATCAATCAGCACGACGGACCCGGCCGGCAGATTCTGTACCATCCCGTCAATCCTATCCTCAGGAATCACACCGTACGCGTCTCTGATATCAATGAGCTGGGGTCCTTCTGCCTCGTTCAAGTAGTGAAAAAGACCTCTGACATGCTGCACGATGACTTCACTGTAAGCACCGCGGCAAAACGGCTCAGTTTCACCGTTCTCTTCAAATGCCTTAAGATCAAACTCGTACGTCTCCTCACCTCGCCTGACTACTGCCTGGTGCTGTTTTTTCAGAATCGGATGCCAGTCCTGTCTGTCAGGCGGCTCGTTAAATAGAAGCTTTCTGTAGCGTTCAGCCAGGGCGCTGACTGCATCGCCGGAGAGATGGGTGATTCTATCCCCCACTACGAATCTCATATCTGCCGTCACTGAAGTCACCATCAGTTCATCACCGCATCGTCTGACACGGATGCCATTTGACCAGAAATGCTGGTCGACAAAGTCGAGGGACTTCACACTGAACTCTGCGAGATAATCGACCATGACCTGCTGAAAGGTAAAAGGATTCGGATTGAGTTTGCTGAACACAGACTGATAATTGTCACTGATCGCCTCATCCTTTAAACCTTGTTCTGCCAGAATATATCTCACTTCTTTAAAAATAGCTAGATATTGCTGCATAGCTGACCTCCCCTATAGTACCTACTTTATATCTATAAACTACTACCCTAATGTCCGCGTTATCATACATCCATTTCGCTATCTTTCTGAAAAATAGTAAACATTCGCAAAATCAATCTATTTGATCTAAACTAAACAAAAAGGAGGGATTACGAATGAAGAAAAGACTGACCCGCTCAACATCTGACCGTTACCTGACCGGCCTGCTTGGTGGAACGGCCCGTTATCTGAATATGGATTCTTCAATGGTCCGCGTCATTTTCCTACTTGTCTCATTTTTAACAGTGCATATTCCGACATTCTTTCTCTACTTCATCATTTCATTTTTTGTGCCTGCAGAGACCGAAGTCCATCCCGATGAATATTAAAAAAATGGCTGTCAGCTGACAGCCATTTTTTATATATCTTCATATCTGATTGTTTCACTCTGGAATACTTTGCCGTCCACTTCGATGAGGTAAGAAGCTTGTTCACCTTCTTTAATGACCATGGGTATTGTTACAGTACGGTCTTCAGCCGTGTTAAATGATTGAAAGACCTCATTCTTGCTGTGATCTCTATCATCGACAAAAATTCTGACTTGCTGTTTCCCTTTTTTTGAGGTCTGGCCATATGTGCCTCCGTACGGTACCACAACGGTTGATGAATAATTTTTCACAGTACCTGATGGTGCCTCAGTCACCGGTTTCTCGGTTGCCGGTGCTTCTGTTGCCGGCTTCTCTGTCTCCGGCACTTCTGTTGCGGGTGCTTCTGTTGCCGGTTCCTCAGTTGAACTTTCAGGATTCACACCTTTAGACACGACGAAGCTCAAGGCTGATCCCTTCTGCATCTTCGTATTGCCGGCACTCTGACTGATAATATTGCCCGCTGCAATATCATCGTCATAATATGAGCCACTCATGCTGACACTGAATCCCTGTCCTTCCAGCTGACTTTTGACTGTCCGGTAGTTCTGGCCTACGAAATCGCCGATATAGACATCCTCAGGCTCTTTAGAGACCTTGAATTCAATCGACGTGTCCTCAGGTTCCACTTCCTGACCTTCAGGCACATCCTGACTGAGAATCGTACCTGGCTTTTTGTCGCTTGTCTCTTCTTTAACAACCACCTTACTGAAACCTGCTTTATAGAGACTTTCTTTGACAGCTTCTATATACTGGCCTTTATAGTCTTTGATGACATACGTCTCTTTGCCTTTGGATACGGTAAGATTGATTTTCGTATATTCCTTGACCTTTTCTCCGACGGATGGTGTGGTTGAGATGATCGTGCCGTCAGCAAACTGCTCAGAGAATTCTCTTGTTACACGGCCTTTTCTCAGGTTCTCCTCTTCAAGCATAGATACACCTTCAGCAACCGTTTTTCCGCTGACCTCAGGAATGAAGCTGGATTTCGGTGTCATCATATAGGCAACAATACCGCCCATCAGTAAGAGGAGCGTGAGGAGCGGCAGCAAGAGCAGCAGGAATCTATTTTTCTTTTTGGGCTCTTTCTTCACCGGTTCGGCAACAGAAGGCGCCGCTCTGACAGTTACCGGCGTCTTGACGACAGGTATCTCCATCGTATGATCTTCAACAACTTTAAAGCGCTCTTCCTGCTGACGTTTCGTGTCCAGCACTGTCGCAAGATCACTGTACATCTCGTCTGTCGTACGATATCTGCTGTATTTCTCTTTCATCGTTGCCTTGATGATGACATTCTCAAGACTCTGCGGCACGTCATCACGCAATTCAGTGACAAGCGGCACCGGCTCCTGAATCTGTTTGATGGCGATGCTGACTGCTGACTCGCCTTCAAACGGCGGGCTGCCGGTCAGCATCTCATACACGACGACACCGATCGCATAGATATCTGAAGACTCATCAATATCTCTGCCCTTCGCCTGTTCGGGAGACAGATAATGGACTGAACCCATAATATGATTCGTCTGGGTCATCGCTGTCTCACTCAGTGCACGGGCAATACCGAAATCAGTGACTTTGAGCACCTTATCTTCCGTCATCAGTATATTCTGCGGTTTGATATCGCGGTGAATGATCATATGCTGATGCGCATGACCGATTCCTCTTAATATCTGTTTCGTGAAGAGAATCGCTTCCTCAACAGTGAGCCGTCCTTGTTTGCGTATATACTCAGATAGAGTCGGTCCGTTAATATATTCCATGACCAAGTAGTAATGACGGTCATCCTCTTCCACATCCAGCACCTTGACAATATTCGGATGACTGAGCGTCGTCGCATTCTCAACTTCACGCTCGAATCGCTGAATCGTGCGTTCACGGTCATGCACAGGAATTGAGATGACTTTGACAGCGACCTGCTGCTTCAGAATCATATCTTCAGCCAGATAGACCTGACTCATCCCACCGCCGCCGATCAGCTGGATAAGATGATAGCGTTCACCAATGATCTGTCCAAGCATCAATAACGACCTCCCAGTTCACAAAGCACAAAAGAGACATTGTCTTTTACTTGACTGTTCAGTGCGAAATCAATCAGTGCCTGTCCTTTATCATTGATAGGCATATCATGCATCAGCAGCTGATGCAGCGGTTTCTCAGGGGCGTAGTCCGTCAGACCGTCTGACGATAACAGCAGATAGTTATAGCGTCTAAGGGAGAAGGTAAAGATATCCGGGATCACATGGCGGTCTGTGCCCATCACTTTAGTGATGATGTTGCGCTGTGGATGTGCGGCCGCTTCTTCTTTTGTCAGTTCTCCGGCCATCACCAGATGCTGCACGAAGGTGTGATCGATGGTGATCTGTCGCATTTCGCGCTCATTGATCAGATAACTACGGGAATCACCGATATTCGCGATAACGACATGATCATCAAAGAGCAGGGCAGCCACAAGTGTCGTCCCCATACCCTTATTCTCATCCTGACGATGCGCCTGGTCAAACAGCTCACGGTTGATGTCTGCGATATGCCGTTTCAGCCAATCCTCTGCCTGAGGAAACTCAATCAGATTCTCACTTTCAAAATGTTGCTTCAGTCGCGCGGCAACAAACTGACTCGCAATATCGCCGCTGTTATGACCGCCCATCCCATCACAGATGACGAGCATTTTCTGACCCGTATGATTGATGAAGACACCCCCTGCATCTTCATTGCGGTCACGTGCATATCCGAGCTCTGTAAAAAAGCGTGCCTCCATCCTCTCTACCTCGTTTCTTCCTGACGTTCTTTCGCTCTTAACTGTCCACATGCTGCATCGATATCTGATCCATGCTCACGTCGGATGGTTGCATTGATACCGTGACGCTTCAGTTCTTTCTCAAACTTGAATATATCTTCCTTCGGTGTACGGACATAATCACGTTCGGGTACATGGTTGACCGGAATCAGATTGACGTGACAGTTGAGATGTTTAATCAGCTTCGCAAGTTCACGGGCGTGATGCACCTGGTCATTGACACCGCCGAACAGACCGTATTCAAATGTGATACGGCGGCCGGTCTTCTCAGTATAGTACTCAATGGCAGGCATCAGCTTATCCAGGTCATAGGCACGGTTGATCGGCATCAGTCTTGAACGCACATCGTTATCCGCTGCATGCAGGCTGAGAGCAAAGTTGATCTGCAGCTCCTCATCAGCGAAGTCATAGATACGCGGTACGACACCTGAAGTCGATACAGTGATATGACGTGCCCCGATATTCAGCCCGTTATCATGATTGATGATCTTCAGAAAGTCCATCATCTCATCGTAGTTCTCAAAAGGTTCGCCGATACCCATGATGACGACATGGCTGACACGTTCTTCTGTCTCGTCAAGTGCCATCTGCACTTTCAGGACCTGCGCGACGATTTCCCCCGCTTCCAGGTTACGTTTCAGTCCCCCTAGCGTACTTGCGCAGAATGTACAGCCGATACGGCAGCCGACCTGAGTCGTCACACAGACTGAGTTCCCGTAGTCATGGCGCATAAGTACGGTCTCAATCGTATAACCATCCTGTAATTCGAACAGGAATTTAATCGTCCCGTCCTTACTTTCCTGTTTGACGACAGTTTTCAGTGTTGTCATCACGAAGTTGTCCGCCAGTAATTCACGCAGTTCCTTTGATAAGTTCGTCATCTCTTCAAATGAAGAGACACGTTTGACGTAAAGCCAGTCAAAGATCTGCTTCGCACGGAAGCCCTGCTGGCTGTGATCAGCGAGCCAGTCTTTCAGCTCACCCAGCTGCAGAGAGTAGATGGACGGTTTTTCAAAATTCGGTAAAAACTTATTTTTCTTTTTTTCAAGCAATGCCATTATGACACGTCCTTTCTTCTGAGCTTCGCGATAAAGAAACCATCAGCATTGAAGTCATGCGGCAATATCTGCAGCGTCTTATGCGTTTCTCCTCCGAGCTCGATCGGTTCTATTTCAAAGTCCTTGTTTTCCTTAATGAATGAGTAGACGACATTTTCATTTTCCATCTGTTCTATTGTACACGTCGAATAGATAAGCAGGCCACCTGGTTTAACTGCTGCAGCTGCATTTTTCAGAATATCCAGCTGCAGCGGCCACAGATTATCGATATCCTTCGCTGTTTTCTCATATTTGATCTCAGGTTTGCGTTTCGCGACGCCGAGGCCGGAGCACGGTGCATCGACCAGGACTTTGTCGTACACCTTTTCAAACGGCGCCCTTGCATCATGCAGCGAGATATCGACATTATAAAGACGCAGCTTGCGCAGATTGAAGTCGATCAGATCCAGCTTATGTTCATGTATATCATGCGCATCGATATGGCCGGTGCCATTCAGCTTCTCCGCCATATGACAGGTCTTACCGCCCGGTGCGCTGCAGGTATCAAGAATCTCGTCTCCCGGCTCAGGCGCCATGATATGGGCCACAAGCATACTCGATGCATCCTGGATCGACACGAGACCATCTTTGAACAGTCTCGTCTGGACAATCGGCGGTCCCTCGATAAAGAGACATTCAGGAACGACAGCGGATTGTGTCACCTGGTAGCCATCAGCTTCAAGACGATTGATGGCATCGTCCACTGACAGCCGGGTCGTATTGACGCGGACACTTGTATCAGGACGTTCCAGCAGATTACGACAGATCTTCTCGGTCACTTCCAGACCGAAATGCGTCTTCCAGTGCTTGACCAGCCAGAGCGGTGTACTCGTCTCAATGCTGAGGCGTTTCAAGTCATCCTTGATATCACTCAGCGGACGCAGCTCACTGCGCTGAAAGTTGCGCAGAATTGCGTTCATCGTCTTCGCACCCGTGACACTGCCCCGTCTTTTTGTGATCTCCACCGCTTCGTTGATGATCGCATGGTCCGGAATTTTAGTGAGGAAGATGGCCTGATAGACGCTCATCATCAGCAGTCGTCTCATCCATCCTTTCACATTCGCTTTGATGAACGGTTCGATATAGTATTCAAGTGTCAGTTTGTGCTGCAGCGTGCCGTAGACCAGTTCAGTGAGCAGAGCTCTATCCTTCTCCTCCACTTTGTCATGCTTGATGGCATCGTTGATCAGCAGATTGCTGTAGCCGCCTTCTGTCAGGACATCATCCAGAATCTCCAGTGCGACATATCTGACGTTCTTATCCATTGAACACCATTCCTCTCAGGTCCTGGCGGCCGGCAGCAAAATCTCCGGCACGCATCCGCTTCTTACCGGCGGGCTGAATCTCCGTCAGCCGCACAGCGCCGTCGCTTGTTGCAACGAGCAGTCCTTCTTTATTCGCTTCAAGAATGACACCCGGTTCTCCGTGTCCCTCTGCCCGCTCTGCCGCCCAGAATTTCATATTCTGGCCGCACAGCTTTGCATAACCGACCGGCCACGGTGACAGTCCTCGGATGTGGTTATGAACAACGGCTGTGGGACGGTCGAATGTCACCCGTTCATCGGCACGGCTGATGTTGGACGCAAATGTAGCCTGACTGTCATCCTGCTCTGTACGTTCGTTTGTGCCGTCTTTAATACTCGGTAATGTCTCAAGCAGCAGCTCAACACCTAAAGATGACAGTTTATCATGCATCGTCCCGACATTATCTTTTTCTTCAATCGGAATAGCACGCTGACTGATGACGTCGCCTGCATCCAGTTTTTTCGCCATATACATGATGGAGACGCCGGTCTCCTCTTCTCCCTGTATGATGGAGTAATGAATCGGTGCCCCGCCGCGGTATTTCGGCAGCAGACTCGCATGAACATTGATACAGCCGAGTTCAGGCGCCTCCAGAAGCCGTTCCGGCAGCAGCTGTCCGTAAGCAGCTGTAATAATCAGGTCAGGCTGCAAGGCGATAATCCGTTCCATCTCCTCTGAACCATTCAGTTTCACCGGCTGCAGTACTTCAAGACCAAGCTTCTCAGCTGTCTGCTTGACCGGCGGCGGCGTCATGATTTTTTTGCGGCCCACGGGTTTATCAGGCTGTGTCACAACGGCTGTCACCTCATAGGCACGTGCTACTGCTTCAAGTATCGGACATGAAAAATCAGGTGTTCCCATAAAGACGATTCTAGTCATTATACATCTCCTCCAGTTCCTCAAGACTGACGGTGCGGGTCATTTTCTCCGTGAACAGGTGTCCATACAGATGGTCGACCTCGTGCTGAATCACACGGGCGATATCATCGAATGCCGTCATTTCCACTATGTTGCCATGCAGATCATTTGCTCTCACTTCTATTTTAACACTTCTCGGTACTTCTCCGAAAACATCAGGCAGGCTGAGACAACCCTCAATGTCCGTCTCCATCTCCTCTGAGTAGAAAGTGATGACCGGATTCACCAGCTGCAGAATGCCGTCCTCCTCCATATCAACAAGCGCCACTTTCAGGTCGACACCGATCTGAGGCGCTGCAATCCCTACACCGTCCTTATCGAACATCGTGTCTTCCAGATCTGTGATCAGCTGACGAAGAGAGTGATCAAATTTCGTGACATCCTTCACTTCCCGGTGCAGTAATTGATGATTCTGATCGATCATTTTTTTAATAGTCATCTTATGACCTCCTACCGTTATATATGCATCATATTAGTATAAGGTAAAGTGCAGCACGATAGCAAGTAAACAAAAACACCTTGTTCTATGAACAAGGCATTCTTACATCAGCATCTGAGGATTGATATCGATGCTTAAATTGAATTTATTTTTGACGAACTTCTCATAATAATAGTCATCCAGATAAGTGAGTGCCTGCAGCAGTTCGGGCTCACTCTTGAACTTGATGATGATCTGGAACCGGTACTGGTTGTTGATTCTTGCTATGGCGCACGGTGCCGGACCGAGAACATAGCTGGAGGGGGACAGATGATGGAGCAGCGTCTGATGAATATGCTTGCTCTCCAGCAGTACCTCCTTCATATCTGTATGACTGAAGATCAGATTGACGAGATAATAGTAAGGCGGATATTTACCGATTCTTCTGTAGTTCATCTCTTCCTTATAGAAACCGGTGTAATCGTTGTTCTTCGCGTACTGTATGGCATAATGCTCAGGGTTATAGGTCTGGATGATGACGTGTCCTTCTTTGTCAGCCCGTCCCGCACGGCCCGCAACCTGTGTCAGCAGCTGGAACGTCCGCTCGCTGCTTCTGAAGTCAGGCAGGTTCAGCATCGTGTCCGCATTCAGTACCCCGACAAGTGTGATATTCGGGAAGTCCAGTCCTTTGGCGATCATCTGTGTACCGAGGAGAATATTCGCCTCCTGATCCCTGAACTTATCCAGGAGCTGCTCGTGGGCACCCTTGCGAGACGTTGTGTCATTATCCATACGGATGACCTTCGCGCCGTCGAAGTGCTGATAGATCAGTTCCTCTACTTTCTGCGTACCGACCCCCATCTCACGAATATGCTCGCTGTCACAGTTCGGACAGGTGACCGGTTTATATTCCTTATGCCCGCAGTAGTGGCACTTCAGTTCATCAGTGACTTTATGATAGGTCAGACTGATATCACAGTTCGGACAGTTCGGCACATGACCACAGTCACGGCAGAGCAGGAACTGAGCATGCCCCCGTCTGTTCAGAAACAGCACAATCTGCTCCCCTTTCTGTATCCGGTCATTGATCGCCTGCGTGAGTTCCGCTGAGAACATGGAACGGTTGCCCGCTGCCAGTTCATCACGCATATTGACGACATTGACAGAAGGCACCGGAAACTGATTGGCACGTCTGGACAGGGTCAACAGTCGATAGACCCCTTTTTCTGCGCGGGCATAACTCTCGAGTGACGGTGTTGCACTCCCCAGGATAACCGGGCAGCTGTTATATTCGCCGCGCCACATTGCAATGTCCCTGGCGTGATAGCGGGGGTAATCCTCCTGCTTGTAGCTTGCCTCATGTTCCTCGTCGATGATGATCAGGCCGAGATTCTCAAACGGCGCAAAGACACTGGAGCGGGCACCGACACAGACACGTGCTTCGCCTTTTCTGATCTTGCGCCATTCATCGTAGCGTTCTCCCATACTAAGACCTGAATGCATAACAGCGACCCGGTCACCGAAACGTGCTTTGAAACGCTCGACCATCTGCGGTGTCAGTGCAATCTCAGGTACCAGCATCAGGGCCGTCTGCCCATTGTCCAGCACATCCGCAATCGTCTGCAGATAGACTTCCGTCTTACCGCTGCCCGTAATACCGTGCAGCAGAAAGACCTCATTTTTCCCGGCAGCTACCGCACCGCTGATTTCATCATAGGCGGTCTGCTGCTCGTCTCTTAAGACCTTTTTCCCGTCCTGCAGAAATTCACGGTGCTGGTAAGGGTCGCGGGTGTCTTCGATATCGATTTTTCTTACCAGTTCCTTCTTGACGAGGCCGTTCACCACTGCAGCTGAGAAATCACGTTCCTTCAGTTCTTTCAGCGTCAGAACACCCTCGTCTGCGAGCATCAATAAACAGGCTTTCTGCTTATCGCTGCGCAGAGCTTCAAGCGCTGTATCCAGGTTGATATCACACAGTTCCACTGCTTTTTGTGTCTTCACTTTCTGCTGCTGTCTGACCTCCACGTCTTCAGTGATGACGCCCGCTTCCACATAAGGCTTAAGTGCCGCAAGCTGATCAGCTGACAGTGAACTGATGCGGACCCTGTTCTGGCTGAACAGCTGATACAGTTCATCACTGACCTCCTCAGGCTCCTCCAGCCGGTACACCTTATGATACTTGCCCTTCACGGCGCGTGGCAGCATAATATCAAGGACAGCAATCCGTTTGGCGATATGGGTCGTCTGCATCCATTCACTGAGCCTGATGAGTTCCGTATTCAGTTCAGGCGTCATATCCTGGATATGGAGAATAGGTTTCAATGCCTTCTCGTGGTTCCTGTCCACCAGCTCAATGATATAGCCCTGTATCTTACGGGGACCGAAAGGCACAACGACTCGCATGCCGACTTTCATAATCGAAGCGAGCTCAGCGGGTACCTCGTAATCAAACAACTTGTCAACGCGTTTTGCATTGACATCAACGACTACACTAGCGTACATGCCGGTCACGCTTAATCTGACTTAATATCTCATGCGCGACTTCTTTCTTCGGCATTTTAGGAATGACGTGGGATGTACCGTCCTTGAAGAACATCTCCACCGCGTTGTCCTCTGATTTGAAGCCGATCGATTTATCACCTACATTGTTGGCAATGATGACGTCGGCATTTTTCTTCTCAAGTTTCCCGCGCGCATACATTTCGACATGATCTGTTTCGGCTGCAAAGCCCGCGAGGTACTGGTGCGTCTTATGCGTCCCGAGATATTTCAGAATATCCTGAGTCCTGCTTAAAGTCAGGGTCAGATCAGCGTCCTTTTTCTTCATTTTGCCTGCAATCTGTTCCGTTGTATAGTCTGCGACGGCTGCTGCCTTGATGATGATATCCTGCTCTTCCATGCGTGACGTCACCGCCTCAAACATCTCTGCAGCACTCTCAACCGGTACATACGTCAGACCTTCAGGCACATCAATCTCAAGACGTCCAGAAATCAGCGTCACGTCGGCACCGCGCAGCTGGGCCGCTTCAGCAAGCGCATAACCCATGCGGCCGCTTGAGTTATTGGTCAGATAGCGCACCGCATCAATACGCTCAACCGTCGGTCCTGCCGTGACAAGAATCTTTTCACCTGCAAAGTCATGCTGATAATGTTCAGCTGCTTGAAACTGCAGAATGACATCGATGATTTCTAGCGGTTCAGCCATTCGGCCCTCAGCAATATAGCCGCATGCCAGGAAACCCCTGCCCGGATCGATGAAATGATACCCCATCTCCCTTAACAGCTGCATATTGCGCTGAACTGCAGGATGACGGTACATATTGCTGTTCATGGCAGGCGCAATGAACGTCGGCTTCACTGAAGCGATTAAAGTCGTCGTCACCATATTGTCCGCAATGCCGCCCGCCAGCTTGCCGATGGTCGATGCTGTCGCCGGGGCGATGATGTTGATGTCTGCCCAGTCTGCAAGGTCGATATGCTTGATGACTGCAGGATTCGTCTCATCAAAGACATCGATGTGGACTTCATTCCGGCTGAGCGCCTGGAACGGCAGCGGTGTAATGAATTCTCTGGCAGAAGGCGTCATGATTACTTTCACTTCATGCCCGCTCTGGACAAGCTTACTTGTCAGGTCGACTGCTTTATAGGCTGCTATACCACCCGTTACACATAATAGAATCTTCATGATTGCCTCCTAATAAATAATATCTCCATTATACCTTAAATTTCGTCAAACAAAAAAGCCGGCAGCAGCCGACTTATTCTTCAATGTGGATACGTCCGGCAGCTACCTCTTCTAAAGCCTGGCCGACCGGTTTGTATGAAACGTAGCGTTCAAGTAAATTAGAATCAGGATAATCCTGAAGTTCACGCGCACGTTTTGCTGCAAGGGTCACGATAAGATATTTTGAATTGACATGTTCCTTAAGTTTATCAAGGGGTGGATATAACATTATTTTTTAGCCTCCAGTAACATTTTTCTGAAACGCGCTTCAATGCGCTCACGTTTCAGGTGTTCCGCTTCAACAATCGTCTGAATCTGTTTCTTCGCCTGCTCAATCTGATCATTGACTACTACATAGTCATAGAGATTCATCATCTCCACTTCCTTACGTGCCTCTGAAATACGATAAGCGATGACGTCCTTCGATTCAGTGCCACGTCCGATCAGACGCTCTTCAAGATGAGCAAGTGTCGGCGGCGCAAGGAAGATGAAAAGCGCTTCCGGGAATTTCTTCCGGACCTGTTTTGCACCTTCCACCTCTATTTCGAGGAAGACATCCTTACCGGCATCCATCGTCTGTCTGACGTACTGCACAGGCGTGCCGTAGTAGTTGCCGACATATTCAGCATATTCGATGAATTCATCATCGGTTATCAGCTGTTCAAATTCATCCCGGCTTTTGAAGAAATAATCGCGTCCATCAACTTCCCCCGGACGCATCGTGCGTGTCGTCATAGATATAGAATACTCGAAATCCGTTTCCGGGTCATCAAATATAGCTTTCCTGACAGTACCCTTCCCCACACCGGAAGGGCCAGATAGAACGATTAGTAAACCTTTTTCAATATCCATTGTTACGACCTTTCTACATTAAATTGATTATTATTAAGAGTAACACAAATATTTTCAAAAATACATGCTTCATTTCATATTATGATGTTCAAGTGTTAAACTAGGTAAATAGAATAATGAGGTGAATGACATGGCTTTTGATGGATTATTTACGGGCAAGATGCTCGAAGAACTGGAATTTCTCGTCTCAGGACGTATCAATAAAATTACGCAGCCGGATACACAGACCATCATTCTGACTGTCCGTGCAAACAGAAAGAATCAGCAGCTGCTGATTTCTGCCCACCCGAATTTTGCTAGAATACACTTAACAGAGAACAAAGCGCCGAACCCATTCGAACCGCCCATGTTCCTGCGCGTCCTGCGTAAGCATCTGGAAGGGGGCATCGTCAAAGCTTTCAGCCAGAAAGGCAACGACCGGATCATCAGAATGGATATCGATAATACGGACGAAATCGGTGACCCCGTCAAACGTCGCCTCTTCATCGAACTGATGGGTAAGCACAGCAACGTCATCCTGACCGACCATGATAACAGAATACTGGACAGCATGAAGCACTTGACGCCCAATACGAATGCGGCCAGAACCATCATGCCGGGCTTCACATATGAGGAACCGCCGACAGCAAAGAAAAAGAATCCATATGAGCTGGAGACCATCTCTGACCTGCTGGAGGCCCATCCCGTCAGACGGCAGCTGCAGAACCTGCTTGAAGGTTTCAGTCCCCTCGCCATAGACGAACTGCTCGCAGCAGATGATGATATCGATCAAGCCTTCCGCAAGTTCATGCAGAGAGCTGAGGACGTGACGCCTGTCTACTATAACCAGGGGCCGAAGGAATATTTCTACTTCATGCCGCTCGAGACACTCGGCGAGCCGGTTAAGACATTCGATACATTATCCGCCCTGGTCGATGATTACTTCAATGAACGCGGTGACCGTGAACGGATTAAATCAAGAAGTATTGACCTCAGCCGCCATATCTCACAGCTGCTGCAGAAGGACAGAAAGAAGCTCGCGAAACTGATCAATGAGCTGGAGGAGACGGATTCGATGGAGGATACCCGGCTCTTCGGCGAACTGATCACTGCAAATATGTATCAGCTGAAGTCAGGGATGTCAGAGTTTGAAGCATTCAACTATTATACGAACGAGCATGTGACGATTCCGCTGAATCCACGTAAATCGCCCGCAGAGAATGCACAGTACTACTACAAACAGTATAATAAGCTGAAAACCCGTAAAGTCCATGCGGCCAGCCAGATAGAAGAGACGAAACGGGAGATCGATTATCTGGAGAACCTGGAAGGCCAGCTCTCCTATATCACTTATGACGATATTGAAGGCATGCGCGAGGAACTGATGGCGCAAGGTCTCCTCAGAAAACGTCAGAAACACAGAAATAAAGCAGCGAATAAGATCACACTCGAGAAATACCGGTCATCTGACGGGATAGAGATCCTAGTCGGCAAAAATAATCTGCAGAACGATTATCTGACCCATAAGGTCGCCCGTAAGGACTACACCTGGTTCCATACGAAGGACATACCCGGCTCTCACGTGGTGATCATGTCAAAGGAGCCGTCTGACCAGGACCTGATGGACGCGGCACTTCTCGCTGCCTACTATTCAAAGGCAGGACAGTCAGCGACCGTACCGGTGGATTATACGCTGATCAAACACGTTCATAAACCAAGCGGCGCCAAACCCGGCTTTGTGACCTATACTGATCAGTCGACTATCTTTGTGGACCCTGATAAAGCATCGGTCGATAAAATGAGAGTGAAATAGGATATAAACAAGCATCTCCTTTATAAAGGAGATGCTTGTTTAACGTTCATCCGGCAGAGTTCTGACCCAGCCGAGAAGCACCACTGTCTGACAGATGACCATGACTAGAAGTCCCAATCTGATATAGGGGTGATCAACCATCCAGATGGAAAATCCGACTATGATATAGAGACTGAGCAGCACTCTGAATTTCTGCTTCAGCGTAAATCCACGTCTCTTCTGAAATTCAAGCACGTAAGCCTGGTAGACCTTCGTTGAAATAAGCCAGTCATGAAATCGTTCAGAACTTCTTGCGAAACAGACACCGGCAAGCAGCAGGAACGGCGTTGTCGGTAGAAGCGGCAGGATGACCCCGGCGAGTCCGAGTACCATTGCGATCAGACCGACTATTACTAAAAAGATTCGCATGTCCGCCTCCTCTCTAATAAAAAAGACAGTCCATAGACTGTCTAGTCAATTTATATCAGTTTCCAGATATCGGTTGCATATTCATTGATTGTACGGTCACTTGAGAACTTACCAGATTGCGCGATATTGACGAGACTCATCTTATTCCACTGCTTCTGCTCTTCGTACAACGTCACTGCTTTAATGTGCGTCTCAAGATAAGAGGTGAAATCTTTCAGAATGAAGTAAGGATCGTTATTCGTCAGTATGCGGTAATAAATATCGCTGAACGTCTCACCTTTTGCATAGCTGCCATCTTTCAGGCCATTTAAAATCGTCTTCAGCCTGTCATCAGTCTGGTAGATATCTTTCGCCTGATAGCCGCCTTTATTCTGGTAGTTGATGACCTGTTCACTTGAAAGACCGAAGATCAGGATATTGTCCTGCCCGACTCGTTCAGCAATCTCAACATTTGCCCCGTCCATCGTGCCGAGCGTCACCGCGCCGTTCATCATCATCTTCATGTTGCCGGTACCGGATGCCTCCATTGAGGCAGTCGAGATCTGCTCGGAGATTTCAGCAGCCGGCATAATATACTCAGCTAATGTGACATTATAGTTTTCGAGGAAGACCACTTTGATGCGGCCAGCTACATCTCTGTCGTTGTTGACCATCTCACCCACAACGTGAATCAGCCGGATAATCTCTTTCGCCAGATGATAGCTCGGTGCTGCCTTGGCACCGAAGATAAAGGTCTGCGGCACCATCTTCAGCTTTGGATTCCGTTTGATTTCGTTATAGAGATGAATGACATGGAAGATGTTCAGCAGCTGACGCTTGTATTCATGGAGACGTTTGACCTGAACATCAAAGATAGAGTGTTCATTCACTTCAATGCCCGTCTTCTTATAGATAACCTCCTGCAGCACCTTCTTGTTATGAAGCTTGACTTCAGCCAGGTTGCTGAGGAAACTCTCATCATTCTGATAGCGCAGTAACTGAGTCATTTCCACAGGCGACTTCACCCAGTGGTCGCCGATACTGTCACTGATCAGTTCAGCGAGGCGGGGATTGGCGCCCAGCAGCCAGCGACGATGCGTGATGCCGTTCGTCTTGTTATTGAACTTTTCCGGCGTCAGACGGTAGAAATCATTGAACGTATAGTTCTTGATGATATCTGAATGCAGCGCTGCGACGCCGTTGACACTATAGCTGCCGACGATAGCAAGCTTACTCATATGGACGACACCATCACTGATGACTGCCATCTCACTGATTCTGTCGCGCAGCGACTCGTGGTTATCGAAGATAGACTTACAGAACCGCTCATTGATCTCATCGATGATCATCAAGATCCTTGGATTTACACGTTTCACCAGCTCGACCGGCCATTTCTCAAGTGCTTCCTGCATAATGGTGTGGTTTGTATAAGCGAATGTGTGTGACGTGATCTCCCATGCCTGATCCCAGCTGAGTCCTTCTTCATCCATCAGAATGCGCATCAGTTCCGGGATGCCGAACGTCGGATGTGTATCATTGATCTGAATCACGTTCTTCTTGTGGAACGCTTCAATCGGCAGATCATCATTCGCCTTGAAGCGATGAATCAATGTCTGGATTGTAGAAGATACAAGGAAATACTGCTGTTTCAGACGCAGGAAACGTCCCTCTTCCTTGGAATCATCAGGATAAAGAAAGCCGGATATTTTCTCGACGCTCTGCTTATATTCGAGCTGATTCATATAAGGTTCCGGGCTGACTGCATCATCAGGTACTTCAGCACTCCAGAGACGCAGTGTATTGACGACATCATTCTCATAGCCGACGATACCGATGTCGTATGGCACGGCAAGCACGACTTCCTGGTCTTTATAACTGAACTGATACTGATCGTTGTCAATGACGAAATCAACTTCACCACCGAACCTGACCTGAATGGCTTCATCAATCTTTCGTGTTTCCCACGGATAGACTTCACGCAGCCAGTTATCCGGCAGTTCAATCTGACTGCCTGAAACGATACGCTGCTCAAAAAGGCCGTACCGATACCGAATGCCAAAACCATTGCCCGCATAACCGAGACTTGCGATGGAATCGAGGAAGCAGGCAGCAAGACGGCCGAGACCCCCGTTACCGAGACCCGCATCATGTTCCTCGCCGTAGACATCACGCGGACTGCGTCCCAGGTCCTCAAGGACTTCATCACAGACCTGCTTGAAGCCTGTATTGATCAGATTACTTTCAATCAGTCGGCCGATCAGAAATTCCATTGACAGATACGAGACCTGTCTGTTCTGTTCGTTGATATAGCGCTGTTCTGTTTCGATATTTGCTTCGTTGATTGAATCCTTGAGGATAGATGTGATGGCGTAGAACAGATCTTTATCGGTCGTCTCTTCAAGTGTTTTCGTTCTTTTATCCCTGACCTTCTTCTCAAGCAGCTCTCTGAATTCCTCTTTAGTATATGTTTTCACGTCGATTCTCCTTAGTATATGTCAAGATATTGGTGTGCAGATTGAGACCAGCTATGGTTGACTTTCGTGATGTTCATGAACATCGTTCTGTAGAGTGTAGGATCGTTGAAAATAACAAGAGAATCATTGAGTCTGTCAAGCAGCTCATGTGCATTGTAGTTGGCAAATGTCAGTCCTGTACCCTTTCCTGTATAAAGATTGAATGGCATGACAGTATCTTTAAGCCCCCCTGTCTCACGGACAATCGGAATGGCTTTATACTGCAGGGCAATCAGCTGCGACAGCCCGCAAGGCTCAAACAGCGACGGCATGATGAAGAAATCACTTGAAGCATAGATCTTACGTGAGAATGACTCACTGAAGCCGATGTACGTATAGACTTTACCGGGGTACTTCGCCGCCAGATAGCTGAAGTAGGATTCAAACTCATAGAGACCATTACCCAGTATGACCACCTGAACATCCTGCTGAATGAATTCTTCAAGAATGCGGGTGATCAGGTGCAGACCCTTCTGTTCAACCATCCGAGTAATGATAGAAAACATCGGCGCATCGCTGACCGGCAGTCCTAACTCCTTCTGAAGACGCTTCTTGTTCTGACGTTTCTTCGGTATAGAGGTCTTGAACGGCACCTCTATACTGTCATCTTTCATCGAATTGTAGTCATTGACGTCTATACCATTGATGATACCGAGCAGATCGCCGCTTCGATAGTTGAGCATCGGTTCCAGGCCTTCACCATAATAAGGAGTCCTGATTTCCTCAGCATAAGTAGGTGAGACCGTCGTGATCTTATCAGCATGGAAAAGAGCTGCTTTCATCAGATTCAGCATGCCGTCCCACTCAAAGCCGGAAAAATGAACCATGTCCAGATTGAACAGCTGACCGAAAGCGGCGTGCTCCATCCAGCCCTGGTAGAGAATGTTATGAATTGTAAAGATGGTGCGGATGCCCGGTACCGGCTGCTTGATCTTGGCGATGGCCACTGCCGCCGCTGCCTGCCAGTCATGACCATGCAGGACATCCGGCTTATAGTCACCGCGATAGATGAACTCAATGACTGCATTTGAGAAGTAGACGAATCGTTCGCCGTCATCCTCATAGCCATACAGATTATCACGCTTGAAATACTGTTCGTTATCAACGAAGTAATAGTGTGTGCCTTCATAGATCATTTCAAATATTCCTGTATACTGCTGACGCCAGCCGACTTCAGTGTGATAGATCATGACCTCAGACAGCAGGGCCCGATATTCAGATTTCAGCTGTGAGTATAACGGCAGAATGACACGGACCTCGCAGTCATCCGTGTCATTTAAATATTGCGGCAGGCTGCCGATGACGTCGGCAAGTCCACCTGATTTGAAGAATGGGGTGCATTCCGATGCAACAAAGAGTACTTTTTTCATCATTTTACCTCTTTTTATATGGTCTGACGTTTAGCAACAACAAAGGGTTTATCCCCGGAACCTCTCAGATGTTGCCCATCATTAATCGTCACGTCTTTATCAAGTATAACATTTTCAAGCACAACGTTTTCGCCGATCCTGCTGTTCGTCATGATGATAGAGTTCTTGATGACGGCACCTTTAGCGACTTGTGCACCGCGGTATAGAATACTGTTCTCAACGCAGCCGTCAATCACACAGCCATTTGCGACAATAGCATTCTTCACGACACAATCATCCAGATATTTTGTCGGCGGCTGATTGGAAGTCTTCGTACGGACACGACATTCCTGCATGAACAGCTCTTTATAGATTTCAGGGTCAAGAACCGCCATGTTGCTGTGATAGAACGTTTTAAGTGAATTGATGTAGAACGAACGCGTACTGACATCATAGAATCTGACGTTCAGCTCATCCAGTCGTTCCTGGATGCCATGAAGAAAGAACGTGTCTTTATAGTTGTCGATACAGAAACTGATGATATCCATCAGCTTTTCCTTTTTGATGATATAGACGCCCGTGAAAAGGTGCTGATTGCTCTGTTCATGGTTCAGGAAAGTCACTTTGCCGCTCTCTTCATTGATCCGCAGTACAGGACCGTGCATCTCCTGCAGCTGATCTTTATTCTCTGCGATCAGGGTGATGTCGGCATCCGATTCGACATGATACTTGTAAGCATCCTTGTAATTGACATTCGCAATAAATTGTGATCCTGAGATGATGACATCCGTTGCTTTTGAACGGCTGAAGAAATCGTGGTTATTATGAAAATGCCTTAAATCGCCGCGTGAGATATCAGTCGGGTCATGCCAGTCCGGGGGCAGCACGAAAAGTCGTGAATGTTTGTCGTTCAGACCGAAATGCTCACCATTTTCAAGATGGTCAAGCAATGAACGGTATTTCTGGTTGACGAAAAGTGCAAGTTCATCAACTCCTGAGTTCACCATGTTGGAGATACTGAAATCAATCAGACGATAACGTCCGGCGAACGGCACGCTTGCGCCGTTACGGAAATACGTCAGTTCCTCTAAAAAGTCATGTTCATTTTCCAAGTTAATCAAGCCCATTAAAGAACGCATGCTTATTTGCCTCCATTCGTATAATCATCAATATTTTCAGGACCGACGACAATCGGTTCGGATTCGTCAGAGCCGTCAATCGTAACCCCGTCCGGTATTTCAAGGTCATGCATGACAATCGCTTTACGTATTGTACAATCTGCACCCACTACAGTACGTGGGTGGATGATCGCATCTTCTACAGTCGTATTCTCACCGATAGTCACTTCACTGAAAAGAACTGAGTGATTGACATGGCCGAAGATAAATGAGCCAGGACAAACAAGTGAATCTTTCAGTTCAGCAGAATTGCCGATATATTGAGGTGGCAGATTAAGTTCGTGAGAGTACGTCGGCCACGACTTACTGTTCAGCAGCTGCGCTAAGTCCTTCTCAAGCAGATCCATATTCGCTTCCCAGTATGACTGAATTGTACCCACGTCTTTCCAGTAACCATCGAAGCGATAGGCATACAGCTGCTTATCATGAGCGAGCATCTTCGGAATGATATCGTTTCCAAAGTCATGTTCAGAAGCGGTATCTTTCTCATCTTCCACCAGATATTCACGGAGCACTTTCCAGTTGAAAATATAAATACCCATAGACGCGAGGTTATTCTTCGGCACCTCAGGTTTCTCGTCAAATTCATAGATCTTGTAATCTTCCTCAGTATTCAGAATACCGAAACGTGATGCTTCCTCCATCGGCACCTCAATGACTGAGATAGTCGCATCCGCATTCTTCTCTTTATGGAACGCAAGCATCTGCTGGTAATCCATCTGATAGATATGGTCACCGGATAAAATCAGCAGATATTCCGGGTCATACTGATCGATGAAATGAATATTCTTTGTGATGGCGTCAGCCGTACCGTTGAACCATGAAGCCCCGTCCTGATTGGCAAATGGCGCAAGAACTGAAATACCGCCTTCCTGACGATCAAGCCCCCACGGCTTTCCCATACCGATATGACGGTTCAGGAGAAGCGGTGCGTACTGCACGAGTACACCGACAGTGGAAATCTCTGAATTGGATAAATTGCTTAAGGTAAAGTCGATGATTCTGAACTTCCCGCCGAACGGTACAGCAGGCTTGGCAATATTCTTTGTCAGCTGACCGAGACGCGTGCCTTTACCCCCTGCTAATAACATTCCTACTACTTCTTTACTCATTTGGATTCCCCCATATTTTTAATTTTACCTGTCTGCTGATAGATTGACATGCCAAAAGGCGGTAATTTTGTTCTGATAATATACTTATACCCCGGATGATCATTTTCAACTGCAAAAAGTTCATCCGTCACCTGCTGGCCGCTGCCTCCGAAGGCGGTGAGATCGGAATTGAAAATCTCCCTGTAGCCTGCATCCACCGGCACACCGACCGGAAAATCGTAGTAGACCTGGCCCGTCATATTGATGACGACAATCAGCTCTTCATCTGCACTCCGTCTGATGTAACTGATGACAGCCTGCTCGTTGTTGTCCGCATCTATCCACTCGTAACCCGCCGGCTCAAAATCCAGCTCATATAACGCCGGATGAGCCAGATAGAACTGGTTCAGCGTTCTGACGTATTTCTGCATCCCGCGGTGATAAGGGTATTTCAGAATGAACCAGTCGATCTGCTCCTTGTCCTTCCATTCTGAATAAAGCCCAAGCTCACTACCCATGAATAACAGCTTCTTGCCTGGTTGCGTCATCTGGTAGCCATACAGTGCCCTTAAATTAGCGAATTTCTGCCACTGATCGCCCGGCATCTTATCCAGCATGGACCGTTTGCCATGCACCACTTCATCATGCGAGAAGGGCAGAATATAGTTCTCGTTATAGCGGTACATCATCGGAAATGTCAGATGCCTATGATTGAAAGGTCGTGCTTCCTGAGACAGTTCGAAATAATCAAGTGTGTCATGCATGAAGCCGAGATCCCACTTGTAGTTGAAGCCTAACCCCCCTTTATCCACAGGAGCTGTTATCATCGGAATATCTGATGAATCCTCTGCCATCATCAGCACGTCCGGATGATACTGAAAGACGATGGTATTCAGCTTCTGTATAAAGGCGACCGCTTCTTTATGCACACTCGTGCCTTCATCATTATAGATTTTTGTCTCCGGTGTATGATTCTCGAAGTTGAGGTCCGTCATGCTGTGCACCGCATCCACTCTTAAACCATCGAGATGAAACTCCGTCAGCCAGTAAATCGCATTCGAAATCAGGAAACTCTGAATCTCGGGTCTGCCGAAGTCAAATGTCAGTGTGCCCCATCCTCTTTTATCGGCACGTCTGGCATCTGCATACTCATATAACGGCTGGCCGTCGAATAATCTGAGACCGTGAGCGTCCTTACAGAAGTGAGCCGGCACCCAGTCCATGATGACGCCGATTCCCGCCTGGTGGAATGAGTCGATCAGATACTTAAAGTCGTCCGGTGAACCGAAACGTGAGGTCGGCGCATAGTAACCCGTCACCTGATAGCCCCATGACAGGTCGAAGGGATGTTCAGTGATAGGCAGAAACTCAACGTGACTGTAACCCATCTCTTTGACGTAAGGTACGAGTTCGTCTGCCATCTCCCGGTAGCTATAGTAGGTCGCATCCGTATAGTCATCCACTGTCCAGTCAGGCTGCTTCCTGACTTCATGCTTACGCCATGTACCCAGATGGACTTCATAAATATTGACCGGCGAACTGAAATGACTTCTGGTGCTCCTCTTCTTCAGCCATTCAGCGTCCTGCCACTCATAACTGGACGGCGCTTCGACTATCGAAGCTGTCCGGGGTCTCTTCTGAGCATAGCGTGCATAAGGATCAGCTTTCAGCAGCTTCCCCTCAGTCGTATCAAGTACATATTTGTATGTCGTACCAGCCGGGATATCAAACACGCCCGACCAGAGACCTGCATCCGTCACTCTGGTCAATGCATAGTCTCTTCCGGTCCAGTTATTATGGTCCAGTCCTACAGCTACATGCCGGGCATGCGGTGCCCAGACCGTAAAAGCTGTCTGCTGAGTCTCCGGATCGTAGTGAGACCCGAGAAATCGATAGGACTCATAATGTGTGCCCTGATGAAATAAATATTGATCTAGGTCAGTAATGGACTGCATCTTCATTTCCTCTCACTTCCTTTAGTTATATTATAGTCTATACCCTTAGACAACCGCAAAGTAAAAGAGAAAACTGTATCGAAATAACGAAAATTAAATCTTTCTTTAAAAAAGAATCTTTACTCATCAAAATACAGGAAATATCATTTCAATCACTCTATAATAAAAGTATTCCGACTAGGAGGTCTTCTATGACTTGTGGCTACATTGATTCACTTAACACAGTAACTCTTACCTTCAACGGGTCAGTTCAGACACCCTTCAATCTTAAAAGCAGCACATCGACTGTGCCCCTTGAATTAACAGAGGACAAAAACGGCAGTTATTCTTTCACTTCTACTGAATCTATTGCACTTAATCAGCAGTGGTGGCTGGAGTGTGGAGACAGATATTTTCCTGTCAAGACAGGAAAAGTGGTCAGAACCGCTGAATTTGAACGTTTATATGCAAAAAAACATGATCATTACGGTGCAGTCTATTCGCCTGACAGAACAACTTTCACAGTATGGTCCCCTGTCGCCCATCAGATTATTCTGCATCTTGATGATGAGCAGCATGTGATGACTTACTGCGACGGCGACTGGTCCATCACTCTCTCAGGAGACCATCATCTTGCGACCTACTATTACGAAGTTCATGTCAATCATGAAGAATATAAAGTCATAGATCCCTATACAAAGGGACTGACACTGAACTCGACAGCCGGTGTAGTAATCGATACCGACGTTGCACCTGCCGGCTTTTCTCATCATACTAGACCTGTCCATGCGCCTGCTGACAGTATCATCTATGAGGTCCATGTCAGAGATTTCTCGATGCATCCGAACAGCGGAATACCGGATGAGCTGAAGGGCAAATTCACGGCCCTTTCACTTGCCGGTACAACGACGCATAATGGCTATTCGACAGGTTTTGACTATATTCGTTCGCTAGGTGTCACCCACGTCGAATTACTGCCGGTCAATGATTTCGCCAAAGTAGATGATATCCATTTCCGGAAAAGCTATAACTGGGGCTACGATCCTATGTACTTCCAGACACTAGATGGAAGTTATTCTACAGCGCCAGAAGCGCCTGAAAGCAGAATCATTGAACTTAAGTCAGTGATTCAGCATTATCATGAGGCTGGTATCGGCATGATACTGGATGTTGTCTTCAATCATGTCTTTGATCAGCCGACTTCTTCATTCGAACAGCTGGTACCTGGCTACTATTTCAGATATTATGATGACCTGTCTCTCAGCAACGGGACAGGCGTCGGCAATGATTTTGCCAGTGAACGACTGATGGGCCGGAAATTCATCCTGGATACTCTCCTCTATTATGCTGAATATTTTCAAGTCGATGGCTTCCGCTTTGATCTCATGGGTGCCATTGATACTGAGACGATGAGACAGGCTGAAGTGATGCTGACCGCCCTTCATCCTGATATTCTGCTGCTCGGTGAAGGGTGGCACCTGAATACCGCTATACCTGACGATATGAAAACGACTCATGATCAATCATCCAAAGTGCCGGCTATCCATTTCTTCAATGATCATTTCAGGGATTCACTTAAAGGCAATAACTTTGATATCGCCGATACCGGTTACTTCAATGGTCGCGGCAGATATCAGGAACGCATCTATCAGCTCTTTCACGGCGCATACGGTCTGCCGGTCAGTCAGACCATCAATTATACCGAAGTGCATGATAACCATACGCTATTCGATAGACTGTCCTACACCTCACGCGATCCGCGGATTGTGCTGAAACAGCATCAGATGATCACCCTCTTCACTTTGTTGAGTCAGGGTATTCCTTTTATTCATGCAGGTCAGGAGTTCTACAGAACGAAATATGGACACGGCAATACCTATAACCTCGGTGATTTCATTAACCGCATCGACTGGAACAGACGAATAAAATACAATGATGATATAGCAATTATTCGCAAGGCGATCCAGCTGAAAAAGGAATATGAGGTCTTCCGGTTAAATGATCCTTCAAGAATCATGGAGGTCCCGACTGTTCAACCGCTGCTTGGTGTGCTGCTGTTTGATGATCATGATGAGTTTATCATCTATTTCAATCCCACAGCGCTTAATCATACGATTGAAATGCCGAGACAAGGGGTATTTAAAATAGAACTCAGCAACTCACATTCAAGCGGCCAGGTGAAAGGCTCATTTCTGCTTGCCCCCTATGAATGCATCGTACTCAGAAAAACAACTTACTAAGGAGCGTTGATCATGCCAACAAGACAAGAATGGGAACAGAAAATAGCTCAGAGCTTAATAGCAGAAGAAAAATATCAGCAGTTATCAGAAGACAAGAAGGCAGAGGGATTTCAAGGGGAACTCGCCTTCGGGACAGCGGGAATCCGCGGAATTATCGGCCTTGGACCTAACCGTCTGAACCGTTTCACAGTGCAGAAAGTCGCCTATGGTCTGAGCCGTTATCTAAACGAAATCAAAGAAAATCCGACAGTCGTTATCGCCTATGATACCCGTCATCTCTCACCGGAGTTCTGTGACGAGATTGCAGTGGTATTAGCCTCTAACGGCATCAAAACATATAGATATGACCGTTACCATACAACACCTGAACTGTCATACGCCGTGCGTCACCTTAAGACAGATGCCGGCGTCATGATCACAGCCAGTCACAACCCACCTGAATACAACGGCATTAAGATTTACGGACCGGACGGGGGTCAGATGGCTTTGGAAGGCTCCAAAAAAGTGAGCCAGTATATCGGTCAGATCACAGATGAACTGAATATCGAAGTAAAAGATAGAGCAGCACTTCAGCAGAAAGAGCTGATTGTGCCGGTTCCAGCTGAAGTGATTTCCTCTTACAAGAATGAAGTCATCAATCTGATCAAGGAGATTCCGCAGTCGGCGCTTACAGTTGTCTTCTCAAGTCTGCATGGTACGAGTGTGCCGATTGTGCCGGAAATTCTGGAGGCAGTCGGTTTCAGTAACTATCAGCTGGTCGAAGCGCAGTGTAAGCCTGATGCTGACTTCTCAAGCGTCAAGTCGGCTAACCCTGAAGATCACGAGGCATTCGACATGGCGGTTGAACTGGGTAAAAAGGGACAGGCTGACCTGCTGATCGCCACTGACCCCGATGCTGACCGCATGGGTGTCGTCGCACTCCATGACGGCGACTACCATTACTTCAATGGTAACCAGCTTGGCAGCCTCCTGCTTAACTACCGGATCAGTCAGACTGCAGATATCGCTGACAGAGCAGCAGTTAAGTCGATTGTGACAAGTGAACTCGGCAAAGTCATCGCGGAGAAGAACGATGTCAGAATGTTTGATGTGCTGACAGGATTCAAATTTATCGCAGAGAAAATCGCGGCGTTCGAAGCTGATGACTCCTATCATTATATCTTCGGTTACGAGGAAAGTTACGGCTATATGGCCAGTCCATTTGTCAGAGATAAAGATGCGGTACAGATCGTGCCGCTTATCATCAAGCTGGCGAGTGAGCTGAAGAATGAAGGTAAAACCCTTGTTGATCAGATGAATCAGATTTATGTTGATTATGGTCATTATCAGGAGAAACTGTTCGCTCATAAATTTGACGGTCAAAGCGGTAAAGACAAAATCCGGACCATCATGCAGAATGCCCGTGACAATGCACCGGCTGAAATTGCCGGTCTGAAAGTGATCGCCACTGAAGATTATCTGAAACAGGAACGCCGTGATGCAACCGGCACACACGCTATCGAACTTCCGCAGGCAGATGTGATCAAGTTCTTCTTTGAGGACGGCTGGATTGCACTCCGCCCTTCCGGAACAGAGCCAAAGATTAAATTATACGTCTCACTCATCACTGAAGACATCGAAGGAATCGCTCAGCAGATCAATGATATTTTCTTCAGTTGAGTGTATTCTGCTCACACAGAAAGACCCCGATGAACTCTCATCGGGGTCTGTACTATATGTTCCTGAAATAGTCGAGCCATTCGATATTGCGTGTAAACATCAGATACATCACCATCAATATGATCAGCAGCAGATTCATCTTGAAGATATCCACTTCAAACTTATGGTCACGATGATAGGAGATAAAAAGACGGGTCGGAATACTCATGACGACAAGAAAACAGATGATCTCAAATGGATGGTTGTATGAAGGGTGAAGCAGTTTCAGAATAAGCTGAATAGATGTCAGAACGCTGACCAGTGTATAATAACTCAATATATCGACAAAGACTTTGTAGATGGTGATATGTGAACTGATGGATATGACCTGTATGAGAAAAGTGAAGACAACCAGCACAAGCGTAAAGATAAGGCCGGATACTGCAAACTGAATACCTGCCTGCCAGTTGAATCTATCATCAGCAGCACCGATAAAGAAGACAATGACCAGATAAAGCAGCATGTTCAGCAGCGCCCATAAAAAATAGCGTCCACTTGTTATATCGTCCGCCACAATCTGAGGTCTTGTAAACGTGTATTTCAAGTAACTGCGAAACGACTCAATTCTATAATCGAATTCCTCAACCGGTCTGATGACCAGCGCCTTCAACTTCGATTTTTTCTCAGGCGACTGACTGAAATGCCTTACTTTCTTAGCTGTTGATGATGTCTCTATAAAAGAATTGATATGGTTCCACTTCCGACTCATAAGTCACCTCCACAAAAGACCGTTTACTGTAGTATACAATAAACGGTCTTCTTATAGTGACTAAAGATGATCACGGAAGTGATTAAGTGACTCAATATCTTCTTCTTTTATTTTATTCATCTCAGCAGCGACTTTAACCAGTGCATCGAAATCGCTTAATGTATAGTAAGGATAGCCTGCTTCTGCCAGACGTTCCTTCCCTTTAGACAGCTGATAGCTGAAGATCGCGACGATACCTATCACGTCAGCACCATGTTCTTTCAGGGCGTCCGCTGCATCAATCGCAGAACCACCTGTCGAGATAAGGTCTTCAACCACGACTACTTTCTGGCCCGGACTGACACGACCTTCTATCTGATTGCCCTTGCCATGTTTCTTGCTTGAAGAACGCACGTAACTCATCGGCAGATTCATCTTCTGGGAGACGAACGCGGCATGCGGAATCCCTGCCGTCGCTGTGCCGGCAATCACTTCAGCACCTGCAAAGTGGTCGTTGATCAATGTGACGAGTCCTTCTGCCACTTCATCACGCACTGCCGGATAGGACATCGTCAGACGATTGTCACAGTAAATCGGGCTCTTGATACCTGACGACCATGTATAAGGGTCATCAGGACTTAATGTCACCGCTTCAATTTCAAGTAAACGTCTTGCAATCTCTTCTTTTAACATCCTAGTTCCCACGCTTTCTTAATAGAATGATATTTCGCAACAGGATCCGCATCCTGAGTGATGGAACGACCGACGACTATGTGTGTTGAACCATTCTGACGGGCAAATTCAGGCGTCGCGATTCTGACCTGGTCACCTTTCGCATCGTCCATAGTCCGGATACCCGGCGTCACTTTCAGAAAATCTTCACCTAGAGCATCACGGATCATGGCACTTTCATTAGCCGAACAGACAATACCGGCAAGTCCGGCATTCTGCGTCACATGTGCATAGTTCAGAATGCTGTCGTTGATACTGCCCGGAATCCCTTGTTCCTTGTTCATCAGATTTTCAGATGTACTCGTAAGCTGCGTGACTGCGATAAGCGCCGCGCTGCTGCCCCCTTCCTTAAGACCAGCGAGAGCCGCCTCCATCATTTTGCTGCCGCCTGCTGCATGCACGTTGATCATCTGAATATCAAGCCTGCTGAGACCTTTCATAGCCTGACCGACCGTATTCGGAATATCGTGCAGCTTCAAGTCAAGGAAGATATCATGACCGAGGTCGCGCACTTCCTTGACAATAGCTGGACCGTTCTGCAGATAGAGTTCCATACCGATCTTGACAAACAGCTGCTCATCAAACGGCTGCAGAAAAGCGAGAACATCTTCCATATTCTTGAAATCAAGTGCAATAATTGGATTGGTATTCATCATTTTACCCCCAGAATATCAAGTGTGCGACCTTTGAGTTCGTGGATATGATTCACACCGAGCTGATCGAGCAGTGCCGGTAATTCATTGATAATAGTCTGACAGACTGTCGGATTCTGGAAGTTAGCCGTACCGACAGCGACAGCATCTGCGCCGACTGAAATAAAGTCGATGACGTCCTGTGCATGGGTCACGCCACCCATCGCGATGATTGGAATATCCAGATGCTGACGGACTTCATAGACCATACGCAGCGCAACCGGTCTGATTGCAGGACCACTTAAGCCACCGATTGTATTGGCGATGATCGGTGCACCCGTTCTGCTATTCAGCTGGAGGCCGACCAGTGTGTTGATCATCGTCAGACCATCGCAGTGAGGTGCGACAGCCTGTGCCATCTGCACGATATTCGTCACGTTCGGCGATAACTTCACGTAGACCGGTACGCTTGACACCACTTTGACCGCCGCCGTCAGACGTGCTGCCGTCTCAGGGTCAGTACCGAACTGAATGCCGCCTTCCTTGACGTTCGGACACGAGATATTCAGCTCAAGCGCCTTGACGTTCGGTGACTTTGAGATATGTTCTGCAACATAGACGTAATCCTCTTCAGTGGATCCTGCGACGTTTGCGATGATGGGTGTCTCAAACTGCTCCAGCCACTTCAATTCATGTTCGATGATGTGGTGGACACCCGGGTTCTGCAGTCCGATGGCATTGATCATACCGCTTGATGTCTCTGCAACACGCGGCGTCGGGTTACCGAAGCGCTGTTCTTTAGTCGCTGCCTTGATCATAATGGCGCCGAGGTTATTCAAGTCCATAAACTGTGCATATTCCTTGCCGAATGCAAAGCAGCCGGATGCCGGCATCACGGGATTCTTAAGCTCAAGGCCAGGTAATTGTACTTTCAGCCTCATAGTTCAAGCTCTCCTTTCCTGAAGACCGGTCCGTCACTACAGATTTTAACGTACCCCTCATCGTTGTCCACTTTACATACACATGCATAACATGCACCAATGCCGCAGCCCATACGCTCTTCAAGCGACACATATCCTTCAGTATCAGGCAAAGCCTCCTGAATCGCCTTGATCATGACAATCGGCCCGCATGTGTAGAATGTGTCATAAGTCTTCGGTAATGCTTTGATGACATCCGTCACGAATCCTTTCGTGCCGTAGCTGCCATCTGCTGTCGCGATATGTGTTTCGCCGAGAGCTGCAAACTTGTCCGCATAGAAGATATCGTCTTGTGAGTTGAAGCCGAGCACATGGATGGTCCTGATGCCTCTTGCGTTCAGCTGTTTTGATAGTTCGTATAACGGGGGTACACCGATACCGCCGCCGACCAGGAGTGCTGTATCTGCTGCAGCTTCCACCGGGAAACCATTACCCAGCGGTGCCAGTATATCGATTGTATCGCCTGCTTTCGCTTTAGCGAGTGCTTGAGTGCCCTTACCATCTGCACGGTAGAGGCAGGTCAGTGTTTCATGATCACTGTTCACTTCACAGATAGAGATCGGTCTTCTGAGCATGAACTCAGAAGAATCTCCGACTCTGATATGAACGAACTGACCCGGTGTCTTCATATTGCGTGTAATTTCACCTCGCAGCACCAGTTCATAAATATTTCTGGCAATCAGATTGTGACTGACAACTGTCATATTTTCCTGAATGTTTTTCAACTGCATCGTAGCCTCCTACATCTGATTCATATTGAATGTCATGCTCTCGATGACATCGATTAGTGCACGCGCTGTATCGAGAGAAGTCAGACAAGGGACACCGTTGTCCACTGATTCACGTCTGATCTGGAAGCCGTCACGTTCGAACTGCTTACCTTTGGTCATTGTATTGATGACCAGCTGAACGCGGCCGTCCTTGATGACATCCAGCAGGTTCAGTTCATCGCCGATTTTGCTGACTTCAACGACTGGGATTCCTTCATCTTTCAGTGCCTGAGCGGTTCCTTTAGTTGCCATGATGCGGTAGCCGACGTTATGAAGACGTTTCACAAGTGCTGTCGCTTCTGCCTTATCTTTGTCGGCGACTGTCACCAGTGCTGTCCCGTGGTCCTTCACCTGCAGACCGCTTGCCACAAGTCCTTTGTATAACGCTTTTTCAAGCGTCACGTCTTTACCCATGACCTCGCCAGTTGATTTCATCTCAGGTCCGAGCGTGATATCGACATTTTTCAGTTTGCTGAAGCTGAAGACGGGTGCTTTGACAAAGACGCCTTCTTTGAACGGTACAAGACCATCAGAATAGCCTTTATCCGTCAGCTTCTCACCGAGTACAGCCTTCATCGCAAGGTTCGCCATAGGGACTTCAGTGATCTTGCTTAAGAACGGCACTGTACGGCTTGAACGCGGGTTCACTTCAAGTACGTAGACCTTATTATCCGCAATGACAAACTGGATGTTCAGGAGACCGACAATCTCAAGTCCGCGAGCCAGACGTTCTGTATAGTCAGCAAGTGTCTGGATATGTTCAGCTGACAGACTTTGCGGCGGATAGACGGCGATTGAGTCACCTGAGTGGACCCCTGCGCGCTCAATGTGTTCCATGATACCTGGAATGACCACAGTCTCACCGTCACAGATAGCATCGACTTCAATCTCTTTACCTGTTAAGTAGCGGTCAATCAGTACCGGGTGCTCAGGACTCGCTTTAACGGCCTGCGTCATATAGTTGGTGAGTTCTTTTTCGTCATAGACGATTTCCATCGCACGTCCACCGAGAACGTATGACGGACGAACAAGTACAGGATAGCCGATATAATCTGCATTCGCTACTGCTTCTTCAACTGAAGTTGCTGTCTTACCAAGCGGCTGCGGAATACCGATCTCCTGCATCAGCGCTTCGAATTCCTTGCGGTCTTCTGCTTTATCCAGATTCTCAAGCGATGTTCCGAGTACTTTGACGCCATATTTTACGAGCTTCTCAGCTAAGTTGATTGCCGTCTGGCCGCCGAACTGCACGACAACCCCTTCAGGCTGTTCCAGATTGATGATGTTCATCACGTCTTCTTCAGTCAACGGCTCGAAGTACAGTTTGTCTGAGATGGAGAAGTCTGTTGAAACTGTCTCAGGGTTATTGTTGATGATGATCGCCTCGTACCCTGCCTCGCGGATGGCCCATACAGCGTGAACCGTTGCATAGTCAAATTCCACCCCCTGACCGATACGGATCGGACCGGAGCCGAGAACCACGACTTTCTTCTTGTCAGAGACGATAGACTCATTCTCAGTTTCATAAGTACCATAGAAATAAGGTGTTGAAGACTCAAATTCAGATGCACACGTATCGACCATCTTATAAACCGGGATGATGTTGTGTGCCTGACGGAGGTCATACACTTCACGTTCCGTCATATTCCAGCGATGAGCAATGACGCGGTCACTGAAACCATACTTCTTCGCCCAGATCAGGTGATCGATATCACCAGGATGGGCCTTTAAGTCATGTTCGATATCGATGATGTGCTGCATCTTGTTCAGGAAGAACATATCAATCTTCGTCAGTTCATGAATGCGTTCAGGTGTCACACCGCGGCGCAGTGCTTCACCGATGAAGAAGAGACGTTCATCATCCTGCGCTAAAATACGTCTTTCGATGAAATCAAGTTCGAACGCTTCGCCGTTCGGCAATCCCAGGTGGTGGACCCCGTATTCAAGTGAACGGATAGCTTTCAGGAGAGATTCTTCGTAAGTACGGCCGATTGCCATGACTTCGCCTGTCGCTTTCATCTGTGTGCCGAGTACACGTTCACCCTTCTCGAACTTATCGAATGGAAAACGAGGGATTTTGGATACGACATAGTCAAGAGCAGGCTCAAAGGCAGCATAGCTTGTTCCCGTGACCGGATTCAGCATCTCGTCAAGCGTCATGCCGACCGCAATCTTCGCAGCCAGTTTCGCGATCGGGTAGCCTGTCGCTTTAGAAGCGAGCGCTGATGAGCGGGATACACGCGGATTGACTTCGATGATGTAGTAGTTATAGGAGTCCGGGTCAAGTGCTAGCTGAACGTTACAGCCCCCTTCAATCTTAAGGGCACGGATGATTCTCAGGGAAACATCACGGAGCATATGATATTCGCGGTCAGATAACGTCTGTGACGGTGCGACGACGATGGAATCACCCGTATGGATACCGACAGGGTCGATGTTCTCCATATTACAGACCACAATTGCATTATCGTTTGAGTCACGCATCACTTCATATTCGATTTCTTTATAACCGGCGATTGATTTCTCGATCAGACACTGCGTCACCGGAGAATATTTGAGACCATTTGTGACGATCTCGATCAGTTCCTGTTCGTCATGACAGATACCGCCGCCTGTTCCGCCCATTGTGAAGGCCGGGCGGACGATGACCGGATAACCGATGTCATTCGCAAAGTTCAGCGCGCCCTGCACATCATTGACGATATCACTTTCAGGAACAGGTTCGCCGAGTTCATTCATTAAGTTACGGAAGAGATCGCGGTCCTCCGCCTGTTCGATTGACGATAATTTCGTCCCGAGCAAAGTCACGTCATTTTCTTCCAGAATACCTGCTTCGTGCAGCTGTACAGCCATGTTCAGACCTGTCTGGCCGCCAAGTGTCGGCAGCAGGGCATCCGGCTGTTCCTTACGGATGATACGTGCAACAAAATCAAGCGTCAGTGGCTCGATATAGACTTTATCAGCGATTTCTGTATCCGTCATAATGGTCGCTGGATTTGAATTGACAAGGATAACGCGGTAGCCCTCTTCGCGCAGGGCAAGACAGGCCTGAGTCCCCGCGTAGTCGAATTCAGCTGCCTGCCCAATAATAATCGGGCCTGAACCAATTACCAGTATAGTCTTAATATCATTACGTTTAGCCATTCATGACACTCCCTTTATTTTCCTTCATCATCTGAATAAAATCATCGAATAAATAGTTCGGATCGTGCGGACCAGGACTCGCTTCCGGGTGATACTGCACGGAGAATGCCGCCAGTTCTTTATGACGCAGTCCTTCTACTGTGCCGTCATTCAGCGCCACGTGAGTGATCACCAGGTCTGTTTCTTTAACTGTCTCGGGGTCTACTGAGTAACCATGATTCTGTGAAGTGATCTCAATCTTGCCGGTCGCCAGATTTTTAACCGGATGATTCGCACCGCGGTGACCGAATTTCATCTTGAATGTGGTGGCGCCGCAGGCAAGAGCAAAGAGCTGATGACCCAGACAGATGCCGAAGAACGGTATCTTACCGAGAATACCCCTGATCATCTCGATGCCGTCCTGTACGACTTCAGGATTCCCAGGACCGTTCGACAGCATGACACCGTCAGGACGAAGACGCAGGATTTCCTCAGCAGCCGTATTCCATGGCATCACCGTGACATCACAGCCTCGAGCGTTCAGCTCACGCACGATATTCTCTTTTTTACCGAAGTCGATCAGTACGACACGTAAGTCATTGCCTGTTGAGACGTAGGCCGTTTTCGTTGAGACCTGTTCCACTTCATCAGTGCGAAATTCAGCCGTCTTCAGGTCAGCAATCGCCTGATCGATGTCTTTCTCCTCATTGACAAAGGCCGCTTTCAGAACGCCGTGCTGACGGATGATGCGTGTCAGTTTACGTGTATCAATCCCGTCAATACCCGGGACATCATAATTTTTCAGTGTCTCATCGAGTGTCGCCATGTTACGGAAGTTGCTCGGCAGTTCGCATGCTTCGCGGACGACCATTCCTTTCAGTGACGGATTAAGTGTCTCGTAGTCATCGCGGTTGATACCGTAGTTACCGATCAGCGGATAGGTGAACGTGATGATCTGTCCTGTATACGACGGGTCAGATAAAGTCTCCTGGTAGCCTGTCATTGCTGTATTGAAGACAATCTCACCTTGTGTTTCTTTCTCGCTACCGAAACGGTAGCCTTTGAAAATCGTGCCATCTTCCAGTACTAGAAATCTTTGTTTACGCATGTTGATCCTCCTGGTATGCAATTTTTCCTTCAGCTAATGTCAATGTGACATTCCCATATACTTTCTCGCCGATAAATGGTGTATTTGAGCTTTTTGATAAGAAATCCTCTGCTTTGATCTCGTATTCTTCGTCAAGATTGATCACGGTAATATCAGCGGGTCCTCCTATTTCAAGACGACCGTACGGTAAATTGAAGACGTCTGCCGGTTTCGTCGTCAAGTATTCAACCAGCTGACTGAGTGTCCAGTCACCCTTTTTCACGAAGTTCGTATAGAGCAGCGGGAATGTCGTCTCACTGCCGACGATACCGAACGGCGCTTTCGTCATCGGCTGATCTTTCTCTTCAGCCGCGTGCGGCGCGTGGTCCGTCGCGATAAAATCGATCGTGCCGTCTAAGAGCGCTTCGATCAGAGCCTGCTGGTCTTCCTTTGAACGGAGGGGTGGATTCATCTTCAGGATCGCATCGTCTTCTGTGATGACATTTTCATTCAGCAATAAATGATGCGGCGTCACTTCAGCTGTCACTTTAATACCTGCAGCCTTCGCATCGCGGATCGCTCTGATACTCGGAATACTTGAGACGTGACAGACATGGTAATGACAGTCAGCAGCTTCAGCTAACAGCACATCACGGGCGATCTGAACGGCTTCACAGATTGAAGGGATACCCGGAATGCCGAGCGCTTTTGATACTTGACCTTCGTGCATGGCCCCGCCGTAGATCAGTGAGTTATCCTCACAGTGTGCGACGATGGCCCTATCAAGTTTCGCTGCCTGCTGCATCGCCTCGTACATCACGGATGCAGTCTGTACACCGACGCCGTCATCTGTGAATGCGAAGGCGCCGTGTTCTTTCAATGCCTTGAAATCCACTAAGTTCTCGCCGAGCTGTCGTTCTGTGATGGAAGCATAAGGGAGCACACGGACGACTGCATGCTCTTCAATGGTCTTGTTCAGCTTTTCAATATTATCAACTGTATCAGGGACAGGTCGCGTATTCGGCATCGGGCAGACTGTCGTGAAACCGCCACGCGCCGCTGCTTTCGTTCCTGTCTCGATTGTCTCTTTATGCTCACCACCTGGTTCACGTAAATGTACATGGACATCGATGAAACCAGCTGACACAAACTGACCGTTCAAGTCGATGATATCACTGTTATAGACATTCAAGCATTCACCTATCTCTGTGATCCTGCCGTCTTCCACGCGTATATCGCGCGCTACTAATTCACCCTCCACTAAAACCTTACCGCCGCGTAATAATGTGCTCATCTTATCTCTCTCCCTCAGTTAGAATATGACTCAAGATACTCATGCGTGTATAGACACCGTTCTCCATCTGCCTGAAAATACGGGACTTGCTTGATTCAACGAGCTGAGACTCAATCTCGACACCCCTGTTCACAGGTGCAGGGTGCATAATGATGGCGCAGTCCTTCAGTCTGTTGTAACGCTCCCCTGTCAGTCCGTATTCATGGTGATAATGGGCTTCCTCAAATGTCTTGCCCCCATTGTGACGCTCGTGCTGCACACGGAGCAGCATGCAGACATCGATGTCTTCGATGACCTCATCAATTGCCACATATTCCGCATCAATCGTCTTGTCCTGCCAGTAGTCAGGGGCTGCAAAGCGTACATTCGCACCGAGCCGTGTCAGCGCCTCGTGGTTGCTGCGCGCGACTCTGGAATTCAGAATATCGCCGCAGATCAGAATGTCAAGATTCTCAAATGTACCGAACTCCTCGTAGATCGTCATCAGGTCAAGCAGACACTGACTCGGATGCTGTCCGCTGCCATCCCCGCCGTTCACGACCGGTATACCGAGGTTGACAAGTTCCTTGTAGTACTCGTTCTCCGGGTGGCGGATGACAAGGACATCGACACCGATGCTCTCAAGCGTCTTCGCTGTATCGTACAGTGACTCACCCTTCGTCACTGATGAAGCTGAAGTCTCAAATGGGATGACGTCAAGACCGAGCCTGCGTTCTGCCATCTCGAATGAACATTTTGTCCGTGTCGAGTTCTCAAAGAACAAGTTCGCCGCATAACCATTGAACTGTTCTGTTCTGCCGTTCTTGAAGGCCTGTGCTTTCTTGATGATTGACATGATGTCGTCCTGCGTCAGCGTTGCAATCGATAATAAGTTGTCCATTATATCCGCTCCTATTCGTGTACTTTTGCTTCAGGTAAGATGAGGTTGAGTAAAATACCAGCCAGTGCTGCAAGTGCCATCCCTTCAATGTTCAGATGAATATTCTGTACTGTGAAATCAATATGTGCTTTCCCGATGCCGAGCACAAGGATGACCGATGCGATGATCAGGTTACGTTTGTCACCGAAATCAACACGTGACTCGACCAGCATACGCAGACCGCTTGCGGCGATAATGCCGAAGAGTAAGATGGAAACGCCTCCCATAACAGGGGTCGGAATACTTGAAACAAGCGCCGTGAATTTGCCGACAAAGCCAAGGATAAGTGCCAGCACGGCTGCACCGCCGATGACCCAGATACTGTAGATTCTGGTAATGGCCAGAACACCGATGTTCTCACCGTAAGTCGTACTCGGCGGTCCACCGATCAGAGATGCGACCATTGTGGAGACGCCGTCACCGATCAGACTGCGGTGCAGACCAGGATTACGGAAGAAGTTGCGCCCGACGATCTTATTGATGACGACCTGGTGTCCGATATGTTCACTGACGGTTACAAAGACGATGGGCAGCAGCACTAAGATGAGCACCCAGTCGAAGGTCGGCGTGTAATCCCGGTAGGGCATATAGATGTCAGGCGTCTGAAACCAGCGTGCCTTCTGGATGCCGGTGAAATCAACGACACCGAGCAGCATGGCAGTGATATAGCCTGCGATAATCCCCATCAGAATCGGGATGATGGAGAAGAAGCCTTTCGCAAATATATTGAAGGCGATCACAGTCAGGAGTGTGACGCCCGCAATCACGAGATACTTGCCGCTATAACCGGTCGCGGCTCCACTATCTGTGTACATCGCCATATTGACAGCAACGGGTGCCAGTCCAAGACCAATCACCATGATGACCGGCCCGACGACAACCGGCGGCAGCAGCTTCAGCAGCCAGTCTGTACCGGACAGCTTGATCAGGAAGCCGATGATGACATACATCAGACCTGACATAAAGAGCGCGACCAGCATCTCACCCAGATCATGTGTCTTCAGTCCGACGATAATCGGTGTGATAAAGGCGAAACTTGACCCAAGGTAAGCGGGTATCTGACCTTTCGTGATCAGGATATAGAGCAGGGTGCCAAGTCCTGATGCAATCAGTGCAGCAGACACCGGCAGCCCTGTCAGATACGGAACCAGCACTGTCGCACCGAACATGGCGAACAGGTGCTGTGAGCTAAGCAGCAGCCACTCGCTTGATTTCGGTTTTTCGTGAACATCGTATATCGGCTCGACCGTTCGTTCGTAAATCTCTTCATTCATCTGCATATTGTTTTCTCCTTTTAAAAAAAGCCTCTTTGCGTACGCAAAGAGGCTTAAGTTTTCACTTAGCTACCCTTTGCCGGTCTCTCGTACCGATTTAAAAGAGTTATTTAATATAGACCTGTGTTTTCTCGTCCACTTCATCAAGCATGACGATGATTTCTTCACTTAAAGCAGTCGGAATGTTTTTGCCGATGAAGTCGGCCCGGATAGGCAGCTCACGGTGACCCCGGTCAACCAGTGTCGCTAAACTGATACGGTTCGGGCGCACATGATCCAGAATGGCATCTAAAGACGCGCGCACGGTGCGGCCGGTGTACAGCACATCGTCCACTATCACGACATGCTTGCCATTCAAGTCCGCATCAATCTTGAACGCCTGCACATCAGAGCTGACACGGTCGGTGACATCATCACGATATTCAGTGACATCAAGAATACCTGTCGGCACAGTGACGCCTTCAATCTTTTCGATCTTCGCCTGAATACGCTGCGCTAAATAGATGCCGCGTGTACGAATACCGAGTAACACTAAATCCGCAGTACCTTTGTTGTTCTCGAGAATCTCATGAGAAATACGAGTCAAAGTCCGGTCAATTGCTTTGTCATCAAGAATAATACGCTGTTTCATCTGAACCCTCCTAAAAAACCTCACGTCAAATAGACGTGAGGTTATCCTGCTCAACGCCTTATGAGCCTCTCTGGACTCACTTAAAAGCAACGTGATTAAGTTAATCTCATCTTACCACAATGAAATTTGATGTCAAATGCAAGTTTTACCCTGTCTGCTGATCATTGGTGATTCGTATCAGTAAAAAAGGGACGGTCATTTAACGACTGTCCCACTGGCTTTTATTACTTTCTGAGTTTACGGACCAGTTCCTCGAAATACTCAGGTAGTTCTGCTGTACGCTCGATGTATTCACCTGTCACAGGGTGCTCAAAACCGATGACACCGGCATGCAGCGCCTGGCCACCGATATCAAGTGTTTTCTTCGGACCATACTTCGGGTCACCGACAAGCGGGTAGCCGATATGCTTCATATGCACACGGATCTGGTGCGTACGGCCGGTTTCAAGCTGACACTCCACAAGCGAATATTTATCGAATGTCTCCAGGACATTGAAATGGGTCACAGCCACTTTACCATCGTCCTGAACCGACATCTCCTGACGGTCTTTCGGATTACGGCCGATCGGTGCATCAATCGTACCGAATTCATGCGGAATGATACCATGGACAAGCGCCGTATATTTACGTGTCACTGTTTTATTGACCAGCTGATCCACCAATCCGCGGTGTGCGATATCATTCTTAGCGACCATCAGTAAGCCTGATGTATCTTTATCAATACGATGGACGATACCTGGTCGAATTTCGCCGTTGATACCTGACAAATCCTTGATCGCATACATCAGGCCATTCACAAGCGTGCCGTTCGGATGACCCGGCGCGGGATGGACGACCATGCCTTTCGGTTTATAGACGATCGCGACGTCTTTGTCCTCATAATAAATCTCAATGCCCAGATCTTCAGCAACCAGATCCACCTCTTCAACCGGTTTCTCTGTCACGACGATCTCATCATCCATGCGCAGCTTATAGTTCGCTTTTACCGCTTTATTGTTGACGACCACAAGACCATTCTTGATCCAGTCCTGAATCTGGTTACGTGACCAGTCACTGTTTGAGTCCGTCAGATATTTATCAATACGCTGACCGACTTCCTCTTCCTGTATCTCATAATTAAATGTCTGCATTCTTTTTCTCCTTACTTTCATTCACTAGTATTTCATAAATCAAAATGAACACTCCGACTGTCAGACAGGCATCAGCCACATTGAAAATCGGAAAATCATAGTTAATAATCCTGGTATCGATGAAATCAACGACATTCCCTCTGAACAGACGGTCGATAAAATTACCGATCGCACCTGCAGACACAAGCGTCAGCCCGAGCTGCATCACCGGTTTGAACGGCGCCTCATTACGATAGAAATAAATCAGTGCAGCGAGTACGACGAGCGTGATGATATAGAAAAAGACCATCTGATTCTGCAGCATGCCCCAGGCTGCCCCGTGATTACGATGTGAGGTAATCTCCAGAATATCACCGATAACCGGCACAGAATCACCGATATTCATCGACTTAACAATGATCCACTTTGTCAGCTGATCGGCTAAAATCAGAAAAATCGCAAGCGGACCCATTATATGAAGGTTATATTTGCTATTCATATCTTCACTCCAATCCAATCTCAACTATTCTACCATAGAATGAAGATAACGTCTTATTTTATTAAGTTTACATAACAAAGTTATTATATATAAGAAATCATGTTCTTGCCCAACTTTCCCCGGTTAATCGTCGTATCGCTAACGTTCATTTCTCCTCAAAATTTGAACATAACCGTTCCTCTTCCATCTGATTACAATAATAAAAGCAATACCCCGGGACATGAGGTATTGCTTCAATTCATGATTTATTCCTCTGTGACAACGGCTGCACAGCGTGGGCAGAGATGATCATCATTCAGCTCTGTCGAGTAGTTCCAGCAGCGTACACATTTCTCGCCGTCTGCTTTTTCCACCCGCACACTGGCTGCTGCATATGCTGTGCCGACTTTCTCGTCAGTAACTTCAGCCTGTGACGTGATAAATAACTGATTTAAATTATTCATCGACGCCAGAACTGCTTTATCTTCAGCATTGTCCACATATATCGTCACTTTCGCTTCAAGTGATTTACCGATCGTTTTCTCTTTACGTGCTTCTTCGAGTGCTTTCAGTACATCGTCACGTATTGTCAGGAAACGGTCCCACTTCGCAACTAAGTCATTATCCACATCGTGTTCTGCAGGCATATCAGTCAGATGCACGCTTTCTTCAGTCACATGTGGTGTATGACTCCAGATTTCTTCCGCTGTATGCGGGATGATCGGAGCGAGCAGCTTCGTCAGTGATACAAGAATTTCGTACAGGACTGTCTGCATGCTGCGTCTGATATGAGCGTCCTGATCTTCGATGTACAGAATATCTTTACCGTAATCCAGATAGAAGTTACTCAGTTCAACGTTGATGAAGTTCTGTAGTTCCTGGTACATGAAGAGATAATCATTATTCTCGTAATGGGCATGCGCTTTATTCACGAAGTCATACAGACGGTTCAGCATATAGCGGTCGACTTCCGTTAAGTCCTCGTACACAACGGCATGCTTCGGTTCGAAGTCATTCACGTTGCCGAGCAGGAACCGGAATGTGTTCCGGATCTTACGGTACACTTCTGATACCTGTTTGAGGATATCATCAGAGATCCGTACATCTGCCAGATAATCAACGGACATCACCCAGAGACGGATGATATCTGCACCCATCTGCTTCACGACTTTGTCAGGCACGACTGTGTTACCGAGTGATTTACTCATCTTGCGTCCCTGACCATCCATGACAAAACCATGTGACAGTAATTTCTTATACGGAGACTCTCCGCGTGTCGCAACTGCTGTCGTGATGGATGAGTTGAACCAGCCACGATACTGGTCAGAACCCTCAAAATACAGGTCAGCCGGGAAGGATAATTCAGGACGGGCTTCAAGTACGCCCCGATGTGACGAACCTGAGTCAAACCAGACGTCCATGATATCCATCTCCTTCGTGAACTCACCGTTCGGGCTGCCTTCGTGTGTATAGCCTGCCGGTAATAAGTCTTTCGCTTCCCGTTCATACCAGACGTTCGAACCGTGTTCCTCAATAAGACTTGCGACATGTTCAATCGTCGCCTCTTCCATAATGATGTCACCGTTCTCCGCATAGAAGACAGGCAGTGGTACACCCCACGCACGCTGACGGGAGATCACCCAGTCGCCGCGGTCACGGATCATGTTGTAGATACGTGTTTTACCCCATTCGACTTTGAACTCCGTCTCATCGATCGCATCCAGTATATCCTTTCGGAACTTGTTGATCGATGCAAACCACTGAGGGGTTGCACGGAAGATGACCGGTTTTTTTGTACGCCAGTCATGTGGATAGGAGTGCGTGAAGAACTCTAGTTTGAGGAGCGCGCCGACTTCCGTCAGTTTCTCCGTGATCAGCTTATTCGCTTTATCATAGTAGACGCCTGCGAATTCACCCGCTTCTTCAGTGAAGACGCCTTTATCGTCAACCGGTGAGATAACAGGCAGCTCGTACTTCTGTGCAGCAGAGTAGTCGTCTTCCCCGTGTCCCGGTGCAGTATGGACACAGCCTGTACCTGCATCAGTCGTGACGTGATCACCTAGAATAACGAGTGACTCACGGTCGATGAACGGATGCTGGACTGTAATATGTTCAAGCGCCGTGCCGTTCCATTCTTTTTCGATTGTCACTGCTTCTTTATCCCAGCCGATTGCTTCACATACTGAATCAAGCAGGGCCTGTGCGACGATATATGATTCATTCTCCACTTTAACCTGTACATAGTTCAGTTCCGGATTCAGTGCGATCGCCACGTTCGCCGGTATGGTCCAAGGTGTTGTCGTCCAGATGACAAACTTCACGCCGCTATCCACTTTTCCTTTGCCATCCTTCGTGCTGAACGCCACATAGATGGAAGGAGAGACTTTATCCTGGTACTCAATCTCTGCCTCTGCAAGTGAAGATTCACTTGACGGTGACCAGTAGACCGGTTTCTTCCCTTTATAGATATAACCTTTCTTCGCCATTTCACCGAAGAGACGGATCTGCTCTGCCTCAAATTTCTCCTGCAGCGTGATATAAGGTCTGTCCCAGTCCGCATTGACACCTAGACGTCTGAAGTCATTCTTCTGCAGTTCAACCTGTTCTAATGCGAACTTTTTGCACAGCTCACGGAATTCAGCGACTGACATCTCTTTACGATTGACCCCTTTTTTTGTCAGCGCCTGCTCGATCGGCAGACCGTGCGTATCCCAGCCAGGGACGAAAGGCGTATAGAAGCCTGTCATCGCCTTGAAGCGAATGATGAAGTCCTTGATGATTTTATTCATTGCGTGCCCCATATGAATCTGACCGTTCGCGTACGGCGGGCCGTCATGCAGAATATAGCTTGGCTTCCCTTCATTTTTCGCTAACATCTTTTGATATAAGCCCTGTTCATTCCACTTCTCCTGAATCTGTGGTTCCTTGTTCGGTAAGCCGCCGCGCATCGGAAAATCAGTCTTCGGCATCAGTAATGTCTCTTTATAGTCCATTTGATCATCTCCATTTTTTATAATAAAAAAACGCCAGGTCTTATGCAGGGACGGAAAAAATTCCGCGGTACCACCCTGCTTAACTCCTGGAGTTCACTCATTCGTCTATTAATTTTCAGGATAAAGTGATCCGTATAGCGCACTATATGCTGAACTCCCACCTGCTTCAGCTCGCTTTGATATAGTCTGCGGTATACCGTCTTTATCAGTATGATTTCTATTCTACCTTATCCGGAGGTGTTTGTTCAATAGGTTTCGTTTCCAGATCATAGTTCAGAAGATAATCCCAGTCCTCATTCTGAAGTAAATCCAGCTGTGCCTGTACCAGCATCTGGAAGCGCGCGCGGAATATTTTGGACTGCCGCTTCATATCTTCAGTCTGATAAGTGATCTCACGTGATTTCTGCATCGCATCATTGACGATCTGGTCTGCATAGTTTCTCGCGTCCTGGATGATGACATCAGCCTGCATACCGGCTGAAGCCTTGATCTCATCTCCTGCGCGCTGCGCAACGACCAGTGCTTCGCCGATGGTGTTCTCGACTGCGCGGAAACGGTTGATGTTCTCATCTTTGTCATCAATAATACGCTGCAGCATCGCTTTTTCACTGCGGAGTTTCTCAAGCTCATCGCTGAGTTCTCTTAAGTAGTCACGGACCTCATTCTCATTCAGTCCTTTATGGACGATATTAAACTGCTTGTTCTCTATATCCCTTGGCATGTATTCCATCGTTTCACCTCTAATTGAACAACGTTTCGAACGTCACTCTTATTTTATCTTTTTTCGTTCTATCACCAATCATTGCGATCTTCGCCCGTCCGTATCCTTTGATGGACAGCAGGTCACTTTCCTCAACCGTAAAACTGGTCTTTGTGATCACCGTATGATTGACCTTGATATGCTCGGCATCGATCATCTTCTGTGCGACTGCACGCGATTTCTTCGTCAACGCCTGAATGACAGCATCCAGACGCAGACTGGCGATGGTCGTCTGGATGGTCTGATAATGTTCTGTTGTCTGTATCATATCATCAAATGATTTTATTTCAAGCTTTACGGCTGCACCCTTGATGCGGGTCAGCTCCCGTTCCAGGTAATGGGCCATCTGTTCAGTCACAGCGAACTGAATGCGCGCGCCGATACGGATATCACCCAGCTGCTCACGCTTGATGCCCGTCTGCATGATGGAACCGAGCAAGTTACGATGAGACAGTGTCACAAACTTGTCCGGATAATGGACCTCCACCAGCCGGGTCTCATAATCTGCTTCAGTCGGTTCGAAGTAATCCGGGGCCAGGATTGCGCGTCGCCGCTCACTCGTCTTGTCACCCCCGAAGAAACTGACCTTCACACCCTGCTGTCCTGCGACAACAGTATAGATGAACTGTTCGCGAGGGTCGAGAAAGGGTGTCAGTACCGGTGCATATGTCTTTTCCACCCGGTCACAGAACTGCATAGCGCTCTTGATGACCGGCTGCTCCTCCTGCCTGAAATGCTGCATGATAGTCATGATCATATTCCTTTCAGATAAAAAAATAATCTCACTTACATGAGATTATCTTCTAAAAATAGTTAATGAAACATCGGTACAATGAACTGGATGAAAATCTGATAAAGTCCGAGTTTGAACATATTCAAGGCGAATATGGCCACAATCGGCGAAAAATCAAACATCCCGAGCGGCGGAATGATCTTCCTGAACATCTCCAGATAAGGTTCCACAATGCGGCCGATAAATTGTCCGACCGCTGACTCTCTGAGACCTGGCAGCCAGGACATAAAGATATAGATGATGATGGCATAAGAATAGATATCAATCAGCCACATTAAAATATTCATAACCCAGTACGCTATAGTCATTCTTCCTCCTCCGGTGCATCGAGCATCTCAGTGATGCTGCCTGCTACCTCCACATTGTCAGGTGTACACAGGAAAATATCCTGACCGATCCGCTGAATATCGCCACCGATGGCATAGACCGTCCCGCTCAGAAAATCGATGATACGCTTCGCTGAGATCTTGTCGATGCGCTGCAGATTGACGAGTGTCGCCCTTCTGTTCTTCAGTTCATCTGCAATATCCTGCGTGTCTGAGAAGACACGAGGTTCAAAGAGACAGACTTTCGAGTTGATGGCTGATGTCTCCGGTTTCATATTGACCACATTCGGTTTGACGACTCGTTTCTCTGTTGTCTTCACCTGTCTGACCGGCTGTGGTGCGGGTTTCGGTTGATGTGTCTCCTGTTCGCGTATTCTAGTTTCACGCGTATCTTCACTGCTGTAAATAACATTGTCGTTTTCTTCATCTTCAACTACGAAGAATCCTTTGAATACATCTTTAATCGCCATGACAGCCTCCTATCCGACTAATTTAGTCCCAATTCTAATAAATGTTGAACCTTCCTGTACAGCCGACAAGTAATCATTACTCATCCCCATTGAAAGTTCTGTGCATGGCGCATTGTCCTGCAGCATAGCCTGAACCTGCTGCCGCAGATTTCTCAGCTCAGCAAAATATCGGCGTAAACGCGACTGATCCTGAATATTCGGGGCCATGGTCATGAGGCCGACAACTTCAATTTTATCGTAATCTTTGATGCCGCTGATAAAGTCAAGCACTTCATCTGCCTTGAGACCATGCTTCGATTCCTCGTCTGCTATATTGACCTGGACAAAGCATCTGACGGTTCTATCGGCACGTTTCTGTATTTCATCGGCCAGTGACTGACGGTCAAGCGAATGCAGATAATCCACTTCGTTGATGACCTCTTTGACTTTTCTGGTCTGCAGTGAACCGATGAAATGGAATGTCGCCTCCGGCAGTGCAGCCTTCTTCTCCAGAAAACCTTCGATTCTGTTCTCGCCGAAATGCATCAGGCCAGCGTCAAAAGCTTCCCGTGCTCGGTCTATTGTAACATATTTCGTCACGGCAATAATAGCTGGACGAGTCGTTGTCACTTCATCAATTTCAGCTAATAAGGTGCTCAGATTATTCTCTACTTTCATCATTGATCCCTCGTTCCTATAAATGCGAGCATACGGCCGGTACAACCCTGTTCTGCCCGGTAAGAGAAGAAGCGCCCGTCAGCTGCTGTACAGATGCCGCTGATCTCTATCCGACTGTCCGGCACGCCGGCATTTATCGCCAGCGCTTTATTCAGGCCCTGCAGATCAATCTGATAATGGCCGTTATCCTTCAGCTTAAAGTAGGGCGTTTCATCGAGACCGAGGTCACTGAACTGTGACCTGATATCGGCATTCACTTCGTAGCAGTCCTGACAGATGGAGGGGCCGATGACACAGCGCAGGTTCTCCGGATATGGATAGACTTTGATCAGTTCTTCAACAATTCTACCTTTCGTGCCGCGCCAGCCGGCATGGCCGAGCGCGATGAAGTCATCTGTCTCAGAATACAGATAGACCGGCACACAGTCTGCGAAACACATCGTCAGCAGAATATCACGGTCATACGTATAAAGTCCGTCGATTCCATGCAGCGCATCCGTCAGCTCTTCGATATTTGTAGCACGGTCGGAATGTCCGACCTCTGCGATATGATTTTCGTGCGTCTGGATAGGAAATACCCATTTCTGCCGCTCAAAACCGATCGCTTCCGCCAGTCGCCGCTGATTCTCGTGCACGTTATCCGCTTTGTCATCGATATAGAGGGCCATATTCATTGAATCCTGTGGATAAGAACTCACTCCGCCTTGTCTCGTTGTGATACCGATGACTTTGTTCTTGATTTCTTTTAATTCTATATACATGCCTCTCTCCTAACAAAAAAGGTCCTACTATCACCTGAGTGAATATAGGACCAAAATAAGGAACTGATAGTGCATTACCGGTGATTCGCTTATTTCACTTATCTTCTTGAACGGCGTGAACGTGTGCGGTCACGCAGGAAACTTGGAACATCCAGGTCAGAGTCACGTGATTCTGTCTGCGGCTGAGAGGGCTGAGGTGACGGCGTGCTCTGTGTGTATGATGATTGAGGTGCGCTGTAGCTTTCCTCACGTTTCGTTTCTCGTACAGGACTCTGTGCAGGACGTGTGACCGGTTTATCGTTGAAACCTGTCGCGATAACCGTGACCACAATCTCATCCTGCAGTTCAGGGTTGATGACCGTACCGAAGATCATATTGACATCTTCATCAGCGGCATCCTGCACGATGTTCGCCGCTTCCTGTGCTTCAAATAATGACAATGACTCGCCGCCTGTGATATTCATCAGCACGCCTTGAGCGCCGACAATTGAAGTCTCGAGTAATGGGGATGAAATCGCTTTTTTAGCCGCTTCCATCGCACGGTTTTCGCCTGACGCGACACCGATACCCATCAGTGCAGAACCTTGATTCGACATGATGGTCTTCACGTCAGCGAAGTCAAGGTTGACTTCACCGGATACTGCGATCAGGTCAGAGATACCCTGTACCCCTTGACGCAGCACATTATCCGCTTCTTTGAACGCTTCCATCATCGGTGTAGATTTATCGACGATATCGAGTAAGCGGTCATTCGGAATGACGATCAGTGTATCCACTGCTGCTTTCATCGCTTCAACACCGGCAGCTGCCTGTGTCTGACGTTTGCGACCTTCAAATGAGAACGGACGAGTGACAACACCGACTGTCAATGCGCCCATTTCTTTAGCAATCTTAGCGACTACTGGTGCAGCACCTGTACCAGTACCACCGCCCATACCTGCAGTCACAAATACCATGTCTGCACCTTGAATCGCATCCTCAATCTGTTCACGTGATTCTTCAGCTGCTTTTTTACCGATTTCAGGGTTTGCCCCTGCACCCAGTCCACGAGTCAGTTTCTCACCGATCTGGATCTTTGAAGATGCTTTTGATAAGTTCAGTGCCTGGCCATCAGTATTGATTGCAATAAATTCGACATTGTTCATGCCATGTTCAATCATACGGTTGACAGCGTTGTTACCGCCCCCGCCGACACCGATGACTTTTAATGTAGCCAGATGATTAAATCCTTGTTCAAATTCCAACATTCAATTTTCCTCCTATACTGTAATGGCCATCATTCAAATAATGATTTCATGATCTTTTTCATCATACCTGGTTGTTCTTCTTTCTGCTTGTCTTGCCCATCGCTGTCGTCAGATTCAACAATCACTGTCTCACCTTGTTCGACATCTACTTGATTTTTACGTTTAAAGAAGCCGTCAAACTTATGTTGTTTCGGTTTTTCTTCAGAAACTGTGTACTGTTCTTCCACATGTGTTTCATGATTATTAATTGTAACATAATCAAGAAGTTCATCAAAGTTAATACCACTTGAAACTGTTGCGATGGCCGATGAGAACTCAGGCTTTCTGATACCCATCTGTGTCGGAATATGAACACGGACTTTTTCATTGACCATATCCTGCAGCAGATCCTTGATACCGAGCATATTGGCTGTGCCGCCTGTAATGACGAAACCACCGTTCACTTTGTCAATGCCCATCTCCTGCAGCAGTTCAAATACTTCCTGGTAGATCTCCTCAACGCGTGATTCGATAAAGTCGCTCAGTTCCTTCTGATTGAATGACGTTTCTTCCTCGCTGTCGTTCTGAGCGACGTGGAAGATATCCTGCTCACTCGCGTTATCGTAGAACGCATGGCCATACTGCTCCTTGATACGCTCTGCTTTGTCATAGGTAGTGTTCAGCGCCTGTGCCACATCACTTGTGATATGTGCGCCCGCCACGGGAATGCTGTCAGCATCAAACAGTGCACCGCGTTCATAGAAAGCGACCTGTGTCAGCTGGTCACCGATGTCGATGATGCATGCACCGAGTTCGACTTCAGTCGGTGTCAGAATGTGCGTATAGTTATAAGCGTCAGAGAAGACATCCAGCACTTCAACACCGCAGGCCTCCACACATTTAAGTGTATTGACGAGCAGTGACCGGTTGATGGTGATAACGCCTGCTTCCACTGCAAGGCTCTGCGTCGCCACCATCTCTTTAGGGTCACTCACTTCGTGGATATCATCCACGATAAAGAGCTTTGGATAGACGCCGATAATCTCAAGATTGTCTGTTGAATTTTTCCCGCGGATTGAATCCAGTACGTCTTCGATATGCTGACCTGTGATTTCAGTCGATTCACCCTTGAACTGAATCGCATTATCAACATCCAGAATTTCTGTATGAATGACAGGCATTTTGACGAATACTTCTTTAATATCTATCCCTGCGGCAATCTGAGCTTTTTTGACCGCTTCAGTGATCGCCTGTTTAGCTACATCAAAGTCATCAATGACACCACGTTTGATCCCATCTGTAAAAGTCTGTCCTGTGCCTATGACGTTAATTCCGTTATGGAACTTCTCGCCGACAACCACCTTCACACTCGCTGAGCCAATATCTATGGCCACATAGTAATGTTCTTCCATCAACTAGGCACCCCTTTTTCTAATTTTTACACTATTCTAAGTTTACATGATAACACCGGCATTGTGAACAAAAAAACAGTTTTCATTGCAATATATTGTATAACGCCTGTTAATCGTCTTTTTTCGTTTTTGATTGCTCTACTTTCTTCTGAAGCTCTTTCATTTCCTTGTCATGCTTCTTCTTGTCTCTTTCTTTTTTCGCCGCCAGTTCACTTTCGATCTCCAGACGCTTCTCCTCAGCTTTTTTCGATTCATACGGAATGAACACAGCCCCGACTTCCAGATCGATGATGCCCGGTTTGATCAGATTACCGTTCTGATCACGCGGCACATCTTTCGCCATACCTGGATAGTAATCCAGTTTATCGCCGAGCGTTCTGAGGTCACCGATCACTTCAAGACCATCGTTCATAAAAATCTGCACGCGGCTTGACGCTTCCCGGTTCGGCATAAAGTTGATTTCAGAAATATCACTCCGGACCGCCACGTCCGTCTTATTCAGTACATCAATCATGCGGACTAAGTCACTGCCCTCAAAGTCATTCAGTATGGGGCCTGACTTCTCAGCCTGCTGATTTTTAAGAATCTGACCATTCTCCAGCACCGGCCGGTAATCGCTGCCGTCAGCTACAATGGCCCGGACCTTATATTCATCGATATCGACTGAAAGACGGTTGGGGAAGTGCGGCTTGATGGTGACATGCTTCACACCATCCTGCATCTTCAGGTTCTGTTCCATCTCCGAGATAGGAAGCGTATAGATTCTGCTGTTCTGTCCTAAGTTCAGGATTTCTTCAACCTTTTTATCAGTGACTATCGCGTTCCCTCGGATGGACACCTCTTTGACGTAACTGATGCTCGTGAACATGTAGAGCAGCACTAACGTCACCACCAGCGTGACAGCTAAGAAGATACCGAGCTGAAGCCGGTGCTTGCGTTTTCGTTGCTGGCGACCTCCCTGTTTTAGACGTTCTGCCGACATAGCACACCGACCTGCTGAATGAACGCATCGCCGCGGACTTCAAATGTCTGATACTGATCCCAGCTTGCACATGCCGGACTGAGCAGTACGACATCCCCTGACTTCGTATAGGCTGCCGTCTGATTCACTGCATCCTTGACATCCAGACAGAGGGTGCAAGGAATGCCATGCTCAGCTGCAAAGGCCGTCAGTTTTTCTGCGGTCTCACCGACAACATACATCCGTGTGACAGCACTGATATGGGCGTCCAGGTCTTCAAATCCATTGCCTCTGTCGAGACCGCCGCATATCCAGTGCGTCGGCTGCTGGAAGGCGTCAAGAGCGAACGAGGCTGCCAGCGTGTTCGTTGCCTTGGAATCATTATAGTACTTAATGCCCCTGTCCTCTGTCACGAACTCCAGACGATGGCTGATGCCGCTGAAAGTGGTCAGCGTCTTTCTGATGGCGTCGTTATCCAGACCGGCCAGTTTGCCCACCGCCACACTCGCAAGCACATTCTCCATGTTATGCTTACCCGGCAGAACGATATCTGCCGTATCGATGATGAATTCATCCCGGAAAAAGACTTTGTCGTCCAGAATATAACTGCCATCTGTCTTGTCAGTAGTCGAGAAGAAGATCAGCCGGCTGCTGACTTCATAGTCAGCAAGTAACGAACGCTGGTCAAGGTTATAGACGAGATAGTCTTCTGCTGTCTGATTGCTGAATATATTCATCTTCGCTTTCACATATTCATCCTGTGTACCGTGATAATCAAGATGCGCGGAATATATATTGGTGATGACCGCTATATGCGGATGATATTCCTGGATACCCATCAGCTGGAACGATGACAGCTCTGTGATCATATAGTCTGCTGCGTCAACGGTCTGTGCCACTTTTGATGCCACGTAACCGATATTTCCGCTCATATAGCCCTTCTTAGCACTGTGCTTGAACATATCACCGATCAGCGAAGTCACGGTTGTCTTACCATTCGTCCCGGTGATCGCGATTGTTCTGCCTTCGTTGATCTGATAGGCAAGTTCCACTTCAGTGATGATGGGAATCGCCCGCTTCTGTGCTGCCTGCAGAATATCGATGCGGTAAGGGATCCCCGGGTTTTTGACGATCAGGTCCGTCCCGTCCAGCAGTTCAGGCGGATGACTGCCACTGACCACTTGCACGCCCTGTGCCGCCAGTGCCTCAGCATCCGGGTTACCCTCAAGCGGACTGCCGTCATTGACGATCACTTTCGCACCGAGTGTCAGCAGCAGTTTTGCCACTTCAAAACCACTTTTTGCGAGTCCAAGAACAAGCACCTGTTTCTCTCTATAATCTGTTATTTCCTTCATATCAGTTCACTCCTAAATAAATGCCGATCAGTCCGCTCAGCAGTCCGACCGCCCAGAATACGAGTACAATCTTCCATTCACTCCAGCCGCCCAGCTCAAAATGGTGATGCAGCGGACTCATGCGGAATATCCGTCTGCCTGTCAGCTTGAACGATGCGACCTGCAGCATGACGGACAGTGTCTCAGCGACAAACATCAGACCGATGAAGAGCAGTGTGAGCTCCTGATTCAGCATGATGGAGACGGTCGCGATGATACCACCAAGTGCCAGTGAACCGGTATCTCCCATGAAGAGTTTCGCCTTATTCTTGTTGTAGAGCAGGAATCCTGCCAGGCTGCCGATCAGGATCAGCGTAAAGAGCATGATGCCATGCTGATTCTGAACAGCTGCGAGATAAGCGTAACAGCCGAACGCAATGATGGACAGTCCGGTTGCAAGTCCATCCACACCGTCCGTCAGATTGACCGCATTTGAGAAACCGACCTGCCAGAAGACGATGAAGATGATATAGAGAATGCCGAGCGGTAAGCCTGCATCTGTGAACGGAATATTGATGGTCGTGCTGATATCAAGCAGACCGAGAAAGCGGCTGACCGAATAGAACAGCACGGCGATCAGAATCTGGAAGAGAAACTTCTGTTTTGATGTCAGGCCCTGATTGTTCTTTTTGACCACGATGATATAGTCATCGATAAAACCAATGAGCCCGAAGCCGACCGTCACCAGAATCAGCAGTATAATCGGTCCCCGGTCTTCGACGAAGAAGAGGGCGATCAGACTGAGCAGTAAAGTACTGAGCAGAAAAGTCAGTCCGCCCATCGTCGGTGTACCGCTTTTCTTCATATGACTCTTAGGGCCTTCCTCGCGGATCGACTGACCGAATTTCAGACGCTTGAGGAGCGGAATAAAAAGCGGTACAAGAATGGCGGTGAGGATGAAGGCACAGAGTGCGAAAATAATAGTCTGCATGTTTAGTGTCAGCGGCTCTTCGCCGCTTTCTCCTTTTCTTTTTGAGTTTTTTCTACTTCTTTTTTGAGAGCATTCTCCTGATCCTTGCGTTCAGCATCAATAATCTGATCGTAGGCAGGTGATGTTTTCAGCGGATCAAGCGAGTCCATACTGACCACTACTTTATCTCCCGGTGCAACCTGAGTACCTGCCTTGATGGACTGTTTGATGACATAGCCGCTGCCATCGAACTTCACTGCGATGCCTGTCAAATCCATCAGCTCATTCAGCTCACGCTTCGACCAGCCTGTCAGGTCCGGCATCAGGATATCCCCACCGGTCATCAGCAGTACTTTGCTGCCTGTCAGCAGCTGTGACGTCTCCGGCTGCGCGGCGGTCACTTTGTTTCCGGAACCGAGCACCACGGGTTCAAGCTGCTTCGCTTCAAGCATCGACACAGCTTTATCCTTATTCTGGTTCAGGACATCCGGCATGTCAGCAGTGACCGGCTGCTTCTTTTTCTTCGTGTTCGTCACATCGAGGTATTTAAGTGTATTCTCCATCAGCGGCTTGTAGCCTTTAGAGACACCGATATTATAGGCTTCTGCATCATTCTTCTGTGCGAGGGACATCCCCATATAGATGATGACTTCCGGTTTATCAGCCGGTGCATAACCCATAAAGCTGACAAAGTAAGGATTCGGTCCCTCGACGTAACCCCCGTTTTCCGTGTCTGCAACCTGCGCGGTCCCGGTCTTACCTGCAATCTGATAATCATCAATCTGATAATTGAACGCGTGCAGCTCTGAACCATAGACGACATCTTTCAGTTCCCGCATCGTTTTCTTCGCGGTATCCGCAGTGATCGGTTCACCAACTATCTTCTTCCCACCCTTAATGATGACTGATTGGTCCGGCGACGTCACTGACTGCACATAGTAAGGCTTAAGCATCTTGCCGCCGTTTAAGATGGCGGTCTCCGCCTGCACCATCTGCACAGGTGTCACGGTCGTTGACTGACCGAAAGCGGATACTTTCTGGCTCAGCGGGTCTCCCCAGGAAATCTGGCCGCTGGGTTCACCGTCAAACAGGACATCCGTTTTTTGACCAAAGCCGAAACGTTCATAATAGTCCTTCATCTTATCCGTGCCGACCTCATCCTGCAGTTTCATCATCAGTGTATTGGATGACAGCTGGAAGCCTTTATTCATTGTGATTTTACCCCAGCCCGTGTTGTTCCAGTCAGATATTTCGTGACCTTCCACATCTCTTGAGCCGGACATATATTTTGTATCACGTTTGAATTTACCTTCCTGAATAGCCGCTGCCAGACTATAAGTCTTGAATGTCGAACCGGGTTCGTACGTGTTCTGGAACAGGTCATTCTGCCACTTCTCACCGAATCCTTCACGCGTCTCCGGATTGAATGTCGGCCGCTGACTGAAGCCGAGTATTTCACCTGTCCTGGCGCTTGCAACTACCGCGAAAACATCCTTCGGCTTGTAGCGTTTGACCATCGTGTCCATCGCATCCTCAACGAATATCTGAATATTCTTGTCGAGTGTCAGGTGTACATCATCACCATCGACCGCCGGGATGACGTTCCCGGAATTCGGGAGCACATACTGCCATATATCCTGTTTATATGACGTTTTGCCGGCTTTTCCGGATAGATAGGTGTTGAACACCTTCTCTGTCCCAAGCATGCCTTCAATTAATCCCGTATCCGGATTTTTCTGGGCGAACCCGATGGTGTGGGATGCAAAATTACCGTTCGGATAAAACCTTTTCTTCTCTGTGAAGAAAGTCAGACCAGGCAGCTTCAACGCTTCAATTTTCTTCTTCTGGTCATAGGTCAGGTCCCGTCCTGCCTTACCGAATTCCACCTGAAAGACCTTTTTCGTTCTGAGTGTCGCAAGTATCTCTTTTTCCGGCATATCAATGATGTCAGCGAGTGCCTTCGCCGTCTTTTTAGCATCGATGACATGGGCCGGCGACTGGTCCGTATTCTTCATATTCTTATCAAGCACTGCAACCAGTTTATAGGAGTTGACGTCCTGAGCCAGTATCTGGCCGTTGCGGTCATAGATATTGCCTCGCTTCGGCTGATTGATGATATTTCTTGCATATTTCTCGCTGGCCTTCAGCACGAGATCCTGGCCGGAGGAAGTTCCCGTCAGCATGACATAGGAATATCTAAAAATCAATAGAAAAAAGAGCAGTCCGAATAACAAAACCAGAAGGACTGCTCCTATTTTATTTTTCTTAATTTTAATTGCTGCCATCTTTTTGCACGACCTTTACGTTATCATTTTTCAAGCTGAGGCCGTAACCCTGTGCTTTACTATAGATACGTTCGTAAGATGATTGCTTCATTGCTTCAGATTTTAATTCGCCGTTGACACCTTGCTGGTGAATAATTTCAGACTGTGTTGTTGCAATTTTGCTATTCATATCATACGCATCATACTTTAAAGATAGCATATAACTGCTGACCAGTGCAATTAATGCTACGAGAATCAGGTAGACCAGTTTCTCGAGTTTTGTTAATGATACAACATGGGTTTTAGTTTGTGATTTCGTGTAAGTTTTAACCGGGGTATCATACGTTCGTTCAAAGACATTACTGTTTGCATATTCAGCTGCCATGTTGTCACCTCTTATTTTAATACTTCCACTACTCTGAGCTTGGCACTGCGTGCTCTATTGTTGGCAGTCAGTTCTTCGGTGGATGATTCAACAGGTTTACGATTCACCCGTTTCAGTTTCGGCCTGAATTCATCTGGTATAACCGGCAATCCTCGAGGGATATCAGGTCCCTTTTCATATTCGCGGAAAATCTGTTTGCAGATACGGTCTTCAAGTGAGTGAAAAGTGATGACTGAAATTCTGCCGCCCTGCTTTACAGAGTCGATGGCCTGTTCAATCGATGTCTCAAAAGCGCCCAGTTCATCGTTCACTGCTATCCGGATCGCCTGAAAGACACGCTTCGCAGGATGCCCGCCTTTTCTTCTGGCTGGTGCAGGAATGCTGTCCTTGATAATTTCAACCAGCTGTACAGTCGTTTCAATGGGTGTTACTTCTCTTGTTTTTTCAATGTTTCTCGCAATTTGTCTGGAAAATTTCTCTTCACCGTAGCGATAGAAGATGGAGACCAGTTTCTCATAGGGCCATTCATTGACCACCTCATAAGCCGAGAGCGCTTGCATACGGTCCATGCGCATATCGAGTCTCGCGTCCTGATGATAGCTGAACCCACGTTCAGCATCGTCAAGCTGGGGACTCGACACGCCGAGGTCATAGAGAATGCCGTCCACTTTATCGATATCCAGTTCATCGAGAACTTGTCGTAGGTTACGAAAGTTATTTTTGACGAGTGTGACTTTATGTAAATGATCCTTAAGGACTTCCTTTGCATTAGACAGAGCTGCATCATCCTGATCGATAGCGATCAGTCTGCCTGAATCGGCCAGCTGTTTGACAAGATAGAGACTATGACCAGCACCACCCAGCGTACAATCGACATAAATGCCATCTTTCTTAATATCCAGCATATCGACTGTTTCGTTCAGTAATACGGTGATGTGATGGAACATATTCTACCTCCTAAAAATCTATTTCAATCAGTTCTTCAGCTATTTCTGCATAATGAGGCTCAGTTTCCTCATAGAATGTCCGCCACTCAGCTTTATCCCATATTTCTATCCGGGATGACACACCGACGACCACACATTCCTTGGATAACCCCGCATACTCTCTCAGGTTGGCAGGGATGTTGATACGACCTTGTTTGTCGACCTCCACTTCAACTGCACCTGAGAAAAATAATCTCATAAACTTACGAGCATCTTTTTTTGTAATGGGAAGAGCCGTTAATTTCTCTTCAATCCTCTGCCATTCCTTCAATGTGTAACCGAATAAGCAGCGGTCAAGACCTCGGGTAATCACGAAATGTTCTGATAATTCATCACGAAATTTGACAGGAACAATCAGCCGTCCCTTTGCGTCCATCTGGTGCTGATATTCTCCCATGAACATTGTCATCACCCTGCCTTATTAATAATTTACCATAGACCCCCACATTTCACCACAATTTATATATAAATTCCCACAACTATTTTTATTTAAAAAAATAAACCAATTTACATGGCAGTAAACTGGTTTATGCATCGCTATTAAATTTCTAGAATCTGCTGTTCTAAAGTATATTCAACGCTTTCAATCACATCATCAAATAGTGTGAGTGAATAATTATTCAGCATGACAAGCGGATGCCAGGTCCGTTCCTGCAGACCTTCTCTTGGATGAAGATAGGCTTCAATCTCATTGAAATGCTGCAGCATCGTTTTATTGCGCTGATGTAGTTGCTTGTTGTAGGCTTTCCGCAGATAATCGACCTGCTTTAAGTGATGTGCCAGATTAGACTCAATCAACCGCTTCACCTGTTCGCTTTCAGCCAGCTGTATCATCTTCTGATACTGCCCCGTAAGCTGGTCCGTCGTCTGCTGCAGTTCCAAAGCAAGCAGCACATTGGTGTCCTCTTTCAGAAAATGGTCTGTCTGATTCTCCAGTCCTTCAGTCACCACTTCAGCAAGCGGCAGCTGATAGCGTTCCACAAGCTTCCGGATACGGCTGTCCAGATAAGTGATTCTCATACGGGGCATGACGATCGGCATCTCTCGCTCTGCCAGTCTGAAGACTTCATAAAGCTCACCCCAGTATCTGACTTCCGCAGGACCCCCGATAAATGCGAGCGTATTGAACATCAGCTCTTCCATCAGAGGACGGGTCACGACGTTGTTGCTGAAGCGTTCAGGTTCTGCTGCTATCAGCGCACGGATCTCCTCTGCAGAATAGCTGACAGCTGATTTACCGAGATGATAACGTCCCTCAGCACAGTTCAGCAGCTGACGTTTACCGTCCTCTGACATAAAGAGATGGACGTTTGTCGTCGTTTCAATCGAGTATGAATCCATCTTTTTCTGTCCGGCATGAAAGGCATCATCGATTTCATGATGATGATCGAACATCCATAGCAGCTTATCACGTTGCAGACCTCTGAATGCTGGATCCGCACTGTCTATCATGACCAGTCCGTAATCCTTGAATAACTCATGAACCAGCGCCTTGAAATGAGACGTCCAGTTCAGTGGCAGCTGCGTCAGCTTGTCATAGATTTCTTTCGTGCGTTCTGTTTCAAGCAGCCGACTGACGAACTGCGTGATAGTTGCTGTCATTTCATCTGCTGTCAGGGAGAAATGTGAGACAGAGTCTTCAGCTTCACGTTTAGTCGCCACTTTGAATTTCTGCATTTTACGGTTCGCATGATCGTACAGATAAGCATGATTCACCTCACTGAAATCGTGATCCTCACCCGCAATCCAGAACACCGGAACAAGGGTTGTACCCAGCGCCTTGCTCTGTTCTTGTGCCAGTACGATGATGGAGATGATTTTATGTATAGTATAGAGCGGACTGATCATTAGACCGGCCTGCTGACCCCCTATCACTACCTGACTGCCTGACTTTAGGTCATGAAGGCTACGAGTCTGCGCTGCGGTCAGTTCCAGATCTGACATATAGTTCTCAATGACTTTGCCGAGCTGTTCAGTATGGGCATGCGGGGACAGCTGCTGACGTCGTGCATAGATATCCGTCTGTGAGAGATCATAGTCATAACTGTCAAATTCACCTGCTGCATATCGCCCAAGAAAACTCTGAGCATCATCTTTAACTGTTAGTATCTTCATGAGTGGAACTCCTTCATATTATTCTGTTCATCATTATAAAGATATCTGTATCACAATACAATGTAGCTGCCTGAAAATAAAAAAACCCTTATTTCATTTAAGAAATAAGGGACACTATTACTTAGCGACTACTTCTTTACCGTTGTATGCGCCACATGATGGACATACGCGGTGAGATAATTTCATTTCGCCACAGCTTGAACATTCTACCATGCCTGGTACTGAAATTTTGAAATGTGTACGACGTTTTCTTTTTGCTGATTTCGATGTTCTTCTTTTTGGTACTGCCATTATTTTTCTCCTCCTCTACTCTAACTCAAGATCCTGTAATTTAGCGAGACGCGGATCAACAGCTGGCTTTTGCTGCAGCTGATCTTCGTCAACAACTTCCCAGCCTTTGCCCTTCGTAAGAGACATTTCGGTGTCTTCCTTAACGACGCGAACCGGCTTTTCGAGTACAACCAATTCCTCAACAACGGGCTTTAAGTCTATCATGCCGTTAATAATCTCATGACGATTGACATCCTCATCCAGCTCATAGTCATTCATGTCAAAGACCTCAAGCGATTCAATATGAATCGGGACTTCGACAGGTTCAAGCGTCCGTGCGCAGCTCATCACATAATGACCCGTGATGACGATATCCGCATAGACTTCCTTGGACTTAGCTGATAATGTACCTTCCACGTGAATCGGTGATAAGTCGATCAGCTGAAGATTATCGATAAGATGCGGGAATTCAACATCAGATTCAAAATTGAGTGGCGTATCCTGGTGTTTACGAAGTTGATTTATTGACCATTTCATAGGTTTCACCTCTTACAAACACAAAATTTATTTTAACGTCAAACTATATACTTTGTCAAGATTTTTTCTTAACAGCAAATTCTGCTACAATGTTCATTATAACGACTACGGGAGGTAAATTCAATGAAGTCAGTCGCCATTATCGCCGAATACAATCCATATCATAATGGCCACCAGTATCATGCACGTACTGCACGTGCTCAGTCAGAGGCCGATGTGGTCATCGCCATTATGAGCGGCCAGTTCACTCAGCGCGGTGAACCGGCCATCTTCGATAAGTTCAGGCGGGCGGAAAGCGCCCTCTTGGACTGTGACCTTGTCGTCGAGCTGCCGCAGTTCTATGCGCTGAGCTACGCCGATGATTTTGCGGCGGGCGGTATCCGGGCAGCTGAGCTGCTGCGGGCAGATACACTCGCGTTCGGTGCCGAATGTGAGGACTTAAGTCAGCTGACCGCCGAGCTGCGGCGTGACAAGAAAGTGGATATCAGCAGCGGCGAGAGCTATGCCCGTATGATGGGCGATTCTTCCTTATATCAGCCGAACAATATACTCGCGATGCAGTATGTGCGGCACTGTCAGGCCAACAACATCGAATTACTTCCTATTAAACGGGTGCAGAGTGCGTACCACGACCGCATCATCACAGGTGATATCGCCAGCGCGACCGCCATACGGGCTGCACTGCTGAAAGGTGACGATTACAGTCAGGCAGTCCCTTACCTGCTGAAGCCGGAAAATGCCGTAACCTGGGATGACTTCTTTCCCTATCTGAAATATACGCTGCTGACGAAAACCCCTGCTGAGCTGAGACAGATCTACATGATGACAGAAGGCCTTGAGAACAGGCTGCAGCGTGCTGTAAAAGCGCACCACGACTTCAGAAGCTTCATGGCTGCCATCAAGACCAAACGCTACACCTACACGCGGCTGCAACGTCTTCTCGCCTGTACCCTGCTGAACATTCAGCAAAGTCACCCTGTCACAGATCTCCGTGTACTCGCTATGAATGATACCGGCCGGCAGTATATCAAGGGTCTGCCGCACCTGCACACGAATATCAACCGGCAGAATGCGGCGCTGTTCTCACTTGAAGTGAGGGCGACGCAGGTCTATAATCTCGTCTCAGGCGTCACGCAGAATGATTTCAATACGCCGGTTATTTATCAAACTTCAGTCTGAGGGCATCCGCGACAGCACGGGGGACAATCTCACTGACATCGGCGCCGTATTTCGCCACTTCTTTAGCGATGCTCGAGCTGATGAATGAATAGCGGTTGTTCGTCATCATATAGAGCGTCTCGATTTCATCGTTCAGCTTCTTATTCATGCTGGTCAGCTGCATCTCATATTCAAAGTCGCTGACAGCGCGCAGTCCTCTGACGATGGTCTGCGCACCGATATTCTCACAGTGCGTGATCAGCAGACCGGAGAAGTAATGGACCTGGACATTCGGCCATTCCTTTGTCACCTCGCCGATCAGTGCAAGCCGCTCCTCCATCGTGAAAAGACCGACCTTACTCGAATTATTGAGCACTGACACATGGACCTCATCGAATATTTTCGCACTTCTTTCAATGATATCCAGATGACCCAGTGTGATCGGATCAAAGCTACCTGGTACTACTGCACGTCTAATCGTCATGATGAGCTCCTTTCAATATCGTGATTTTCACGGTGCCGTATATCTCTTCTTTCGTGACAGCAAATCTGTATGGATTGACTGTCTCATCCTTGCCGCACTCACACATGATGACCCCGCCCTCTGTCAGCAGGCCATAGTCATCAATCAGCTGCAGCGCCTTGTTCAGCAGACCTTTCTGATAGGGCGGATCCAGAAAGATCACATCAAATTTAATATCCCGCTTCTTTAGTGCTTTTAGTGCACGAAAGGCGTCATTGCGATATACTTCTACTTGTTCATCGACCGTCTCCAGATTTCTGCGGATCGCGGTCACCGCTTCCTTTGACCCGTCAACAAAGATGACGGTGTCGAGTCCGCGGCTGAGGCCTTCAATGCCGAGGCCCCCGCTGCCGGCGAAGAGATCAAGGCCGGTCCCGTCAAGCGTTCCCAGAATATTGAAGATATTCTCCTTGATCTTATCAGTTGTCGGCCGGGAGGTCATGCCGGCTGCTGCTTCTATCTTCAGTTTTTTATATTTACCTGCTATTACACGCACACTTACACCTACCTAAAAGGAGATTTGAATATGTCACAATCATTTATCGAACTCGGACCCGGCTACAGTGATTTCTTTGAATTCGAGGAACTCATCCACTACAATCATGAACGCATCCGCAGTGTTGTCGCCCTGCACACCACGCTTGAACAGGAGCCGAAGACAAGCATCCTCGTCATCATGAATCCGACCCGTCAAGGTCATTTTCAGGGCATCTATTCCACGTTTGAGTCACTGCCTTATCCTTATCCGGTATCCAACAAGCGCTTCGACTTCATCAGAGAGTGGGCCGGCCGATATGAGCTGCCGTTCCTGGAGTATGAAATCAAGGCAATTCATTACTTCCACGAGCGTGAGCTCTTCTATAACTACCTGACCGGCGTCCTCAGACTGCAGAGACAGCTGCCACCATTGTCATGATTCGTAATGACGTTCAAGCGTCTGATAAGGTGAGACCTCCACGTCCAGCACATACTTCAGGCGTGACAGCTGGGTGAGCACCTCATCCAGTTTCTCTGTGTCAATATAGAGTGACAGCCACCGGTCTTTACGATTGAAATAGACGATATGACCGTATTTGCGGAGCTGCCGTTCATTCTTGCTGCTTTTCATATGTATGATCAAGTTCGTTCTTGGCGTTAATGTCATCTTAAAAACCTCGTTATCCCAGTTTCTTTTATAGTATCATGATATTTGCTAAAATAAAATGTATCAACACAATCAGGAGGACTGAATATGAATAGAATAATCAGAACCACCGTGACGCTTGCTGCCGCGTACGCAACAAGCATCGCGGTCTCAAAGGCGCTCACCCGGACAGAGAAGCGGGCAATCAGACCTTACTTCACAGGCCGTGCGCCGTACGTCTTTGCACACCGCGGCGGGATGAAGCTGGCACCGGAAAATACGATGGCCGCCTTCAAGGAGGCAGCGCACCTCGAGGTCGATGGCTTTGAGATTGATATCCGGGTGACGAAGGACGATGAGATCGTCGTCTTCCATGACGCTTACGTTGACCGCGTGTCAGAAGGTACCGGCCTCATCTCAGACCTTACACTTGACGAACTACGTCAGCTCGATTTCGGCTATCATTTCAAGGATATCAACGGCGACTATCCTTTCCGCGGGCATCAGGATGCGAAAATCGTGACACTGAGAGAACTGATCACGGCATTCCCCGAGATGCGTCTCAATATCGACATCAAAGACAGACCGGCCACCCCTTCAGGTGAGCGAGTACCTGCACTGTTAAACAAAGTGATCACTGAGCTGAACGCCGCGGACCGCGTGCTCGTGACCAGCTTCCATGACGTTCAGATCGCTCGTTTCGCTGATATCAATCAGCGTGTCGCAGTGGGTGCAGGTGTCGATGAAGTCTATAAGGCCTATCTTCTTTATATAAGTGGTTACGGGCATCTTTACCAGCCGGCAGCGAGCACATTCCAGATTCCGGTTCAGTACCAGGGCATCCGCCTCGACAGCGCGAAGTGGATGCGCTTTCTGGAAAGTCATAACATCGCCGCCGGGTACTGGGTCATCAACAGTATCGACGAGATGGATGACCTGCTGCAGAAAGGGGCACATACCCTCGTCACCGACCGACCTGACCTGGCCTATCACCTGATCAAGGAAAGATACAGAAAATAGACTGAAATCGTGCAGATGATCTGCACGATTTTTTAGTCGTCGTTTGTAATTTTTTAACACTTAATTTATATTATTAAGCGAGGCGGTTTTCCATGAAATTAATTCCAGTAGAACCACAGAGTCAGTGGTATCCGAAACCGATGATCATGGGCTGTGAAGGCGTGGCGGCCAGCATGATGCTGCAGAACGGTGTCAGTGCCGCCGCACTGATGAAACACTGGCCGAAACACGACTCCAATCCCGAGAAGGGCTATGTCGGTCATCCGTCAAAGATCAGCTGGGACAGTCATCAGACCATCTTCCCGGCCGCCTTCGTGCCTTATCTGAAACAGTTCGATCAGTCAGTGATGGACGGGACAGGCGCCAGTCTGCCGGAACTTGAGGCGGTGCTTGATCAGGATCAGCCGGTGATCGTCTATCATACTCATCTCGGTTTCCCTGCATTGAAGCGTGATTTCATAACTTCAGACGGCAGACGGCAGTGGGTCAGCAATATCCATATCACCCTGCTTATCGGCTATGATGATGACTTCTATTACTATATCGATCCTCTGTGGATGAAAATCGGCCCTCTCCTGCTGCCGGCTCTCTTCCCGAGCCGCAATCAGATCATGAAGATGACTAAACGGCGTTATAGTAAAAGCTTTGACGAGCCGGGCAGACTCTGTATCTACAAAAAAGAAGGTGTCCAATGAATTCCCGATTACTCTCCTATGTCAAAACGATTTTTATGTTTCTTTTCTTTATGGCGGCGATGATCCTATTGTCACGTGAGCTCTCCCATGTAGACTTCAAGGAGACCATCAGTTTATTCCGGGCAATGCCGACGATGAACTTCCTGCTGCTGATTGCGGCGGGTCTTTTAACGGTGCTGACGCTGTCACTCTATGATTATGTGCTGACCCGTAACCTGAATGTGGCTATCCCGCTGCGTCGCCTCCTGCCGATCAGCTTCATTACGAACGCTATGAACAATATTCTCGGCTTCGGCGGTCTGTTCGGTGCCGGTCTGCGGTTATTTCAGTATCAGTCGAGAACGCCTGAATATGAGCCGATGAAGCGGGGAATCAGTCTGCTGCTGTTATCGACACTCAGCGGACTCAGTGTCCTCTGCTATCTAGCTTACAGCTTTATCAATATCACAGCCATTCCTTATGGCAACTGGATCGTGCTGTTCGCCTGTATTTATGCCCCACTCTTTCTGATATCATCGGTGATACGACCGATCAAGAAAGGCGCACGTTTTCTTGGCATCAGCTTTACGCTCGTCTCCATAATTGACTGGCTCGCGGTCATTCTGCTCTTTTATTTCATTCTGACTGAGCTGAATATCCATATCCCGCTGACTGCCCTGGCAGGCCTGTTCATCATCGCATCATTATCCGGTGTCATCAGTATGGTGCCCGGCGGACTCGGTGCCTTTGATGTCGTCATGCTGGCCGGCCTGCAGTCGTTCGGTGTCAGTCAGGAGAAAAGTGTCCTGGTGCTCCTGTTGTACCGCACTATTTATTATTTCTTTCCGATGCTGGTCGCCCTGTTCCTCGCAGCCTTTGAGTACAGAGAGACGGCGAAATCCTATATCGAGGACAACAAGATACTCAGTTCAGCTGCGATGACCGGCTCGTTTATCCGTTCACTGCAGAAGGCATCGTCGTATCAGTTCTCAGGACTGATCGCTGCACTGCTCACTATCATCACCAGTCTCGTCTATTATTTCAACCATTTTCTGATCGTCTACGATGCAATCGCTGAGAACCGCCATACGTATTATTCAGTCGTCATCATCTTTCACGTAGCTGCAAGTCTGATGCTGCTTGTCAATGCGAACGGTGTGATGCATGGCACTAAGCGGGCGACGATGCTCAGCATTCTGTCGACAATCATTCTGCTCGTGACGACATTTCTGTCTTACGGTACGATCATCTCCTATATCTGGCTGTCTACCATTCTTGCACTGCTGGTCTACAAATACCAGCGGACCACCTCAGTCAAACGCAGCCTGACACCCCTTAAACTGGGCGTCAGTCTCGCCTTGATATTCGCCCTGTTATTCATCAATCACTGGGTGACGATTGATATGCTTGAAATCTACCCTCATACAGCCACTCAATTTGACGAGACACTGATCGGCAGACTGACGTGGCTGACTTTGCTGCTCTTCCTCATAATAAGCGGTGCTATCACCTATTACTACGGCCGTAAATATAATGAACTGCTTTATCAGGACGTAAGCGAGGACGAGATCAAGCATATCATCAGTACATACGGCGGCAGTTACGTCAGCCACCTCGCGTTCACCGGTGACAAACAGTTTTTCGTAAACGAGGAACGCGATGCATTTGTGATGTTCCATAAGACAAAAAACGCCTGCATCATCATGGGGGACCCGGTCGGTAACGCAGAACATTTCGAGGCGCTGCTGATGGATTTTTACGACAAGGCATTCTTCATCGGCTGTGACGTCATCTTCTACCAGGTCCAGTCAAAATATCTGTCGCTCTATCATCAGTTCGGCAATCACTTCTTCAAGATCGGCGAAGAGGCACTGATTCCCCTGCAGGATTTCACGATCAGCGGCAAGAAACAGCGTGCCTTCCGCGCAACGATGAACAAGCTTGATAAGGAAGGCTATACCTTCAGTATCGAGGAGCCGCCGTTCTCGGATGACTTCATTGCTGAACTGAAGACGGTCAGTGACCAGTGGCTGAACGGTAAACATGAGATGCACTTCTCTGTCGGTGCCTTCCAGCGCCATTACCTGGAACGCGCACCGATTGCCGTGCTGCGTGATCATACGGGTGTCGTCGCCTTCAGCACACTGATGCCGACAAATTATAACAGCACGCTGTCCGTCGACCTGATCCGCTGGCTGCCCGAACTGGACATACCGGCGATGGACGCCCTCTATCTCAATATGCTGCTCTATTCTCAGGAACAGGGTTACCATTACTTCAATATGGGTATGGCGACATTATCAAATGTCGGACAGAACCGCTATGGCTACGCGCGTGAGCGGATCGCGGGTCATGTCTTCACTCATTTCAACAATCTGTACAGCTTCCAGGGCTTAAGAAAATATAAGCAGAAGTATAACCCGGAATGGAATGAACGTTATGTCGTCTACCGGACCTATACCTCATTGGTGTGGAACCTGGTCAGAATCGGTAAGACCATCAACCAGAAATAAGAAGGCATCGCAATCATGCGATGCCTTTTTTGTATTGGCGCGTGTCACTGCGCTATGAGCGATAAATCCTGGATATCGTCCCTCTTTCTATTTAAACAATAGCGACCCCATAACCACTATGATGACTAAAGGAATAACATATCTCAGCAGCGCGGTCCATACCTTGAATAATCCACGATACTTCCCGTCTATCACCATTTCGTCCTCCGCAATGCGTTTGTCCAGCACATATCCTGTAAAGAGTGAAAATGCCAGGGCACCGATCGGCAGCAGTATATTTGATACAAGATAATCCGTGTTATCAAAGAACGTACCGGCCAGGAACTTCGTATCTGCGAGCACACCGAATGATAAGGCAGCAGGGATACCCACTATAAACAGCAGCAAGGATACGATCACGACTGACCGTCTTCGTTTCGTGTCATCCCCTTTCATGGCATTCGAGACATTGATCTCCATCAGGTTGATGGCAGAGGTGATCGCCGCAAACAGAAAGAGCAGCAGGAAAATCAGATAGAACAGCTGACCGAGCGGCAGCTGATCAAAGACATAAGGCAGCACGACAAAGAGCAGCCCCGGACCTTCTGCATTATCGATATCCAGGGCTGCTGTCGCCGGGAAGATGGCCAGACCCGCTAATATCGTCACCAGAATATTCAGACCGACGACCGTGATACCTGACTGCACTAAATCCGCATCCTTCTTCAAGTACGATGCATACGTAAGCATACCGCCGAAGCCGACGGATAAGGAGAAGAACGACTGACCGAGCGCGAACAGAATGCTGTCTCCGTTCAGTGACGTGAAATCAGGCTTCAGAAAATAGCTGATACCCGCCATGCTGCCGGGCAGTGTCACTGAGCGGATGATCATGATCATAAAGAAGATGAAGAGGAGCGGCATCATCGCTTTAGATGCGCGTTCAATCCCCTTCTCTATTCCAGCCATAACAATCAGAGCAGTCAGTGCGATAAAGGTAAACTGCCCCAAAAGCGCATAAAGCGGCTGACTGATCAGCATGCCGAACAGTTCATCATACTCAGTTGTCCCGCTGCCGGGCAGAAGAGCATATAATGTCCGGATGACATAGAGAAGGATCCAGCCGCCGATAACACTGTAGAAGCTGAGCAGCAGGAAGACACCGATATTACCTAAATGACCGATGATATCAAAGATTTTTCTGCCCGTGACTTTACTGAAGGCCTGCGTACTGTTCGTCTCTCCATGCCGGCCGATCACGAATTCAGCCAGCAGCAGCGGGAAGCCGATCAGTAACGTGAAGATAATAAAGATGAATAAAAAGGCACCACCACCATTGGCCGCTATGACATATGGAAATTTCCAGATGGCACCGAGACCGATAGCTGAGCCGGCACTGGCCAGTATAAATCCAATTTTTGAGTTCCATGATGCGCGTTTTTCCATAGTAAAACCTCCATTATTTTTTGTCCTAAAAAAAACGGCCTATGTCTATACATAGGCCGAAAAAAAGAAGCCGATGTATATTACACGGCCTCACGATATCATCATGAAGAGACCGTCATAGATGACTTATATCTATGACGGATATAAGTCCTATGACAGTTGCCAACCATTCAGTTGTGTCATCAGTTTCTTCATGTTCATGCACCTCTTCTTAGAATAAATCAACTTTATCAGATGATCTGACAATAATCAACTTTTTTATAGACTGACCTTATAGTAGCGAATGGCGCGCTCCGTCTCCACTTCAGGCAGCAGGCCGGCCGTTATCATTACAGGCGCCCAGTCATACCGCTTCAGATCAAAGATGACGAAGGAGCGGCTTGTCCGGATCAGTTCTGCAAGCAGGTCTTCCGGCTCATAGAAAAGATGGAGAGGAATGCTGACATACACACAGTCAAACTTCTTATCCTTGTAAGGAATATGTGTACGTTTCAGCTGCTTATAGGAGAAGTGCGGATAAAGATGAATCGCCTGCTGCATATTCCGCGGTGCCTGGTCGATATAATAACCTTTAATCGGCTGTTCGCGGTCAATTGCACTCAGCAGTGCCCCGTTGAAACAGCCGATGCTGAGCACCTTTTTCTGCACTTCAAGGCTCTGTGCATAACGGGAAAACTGCTTGAAATAAAGACCGGTCATAATCCCGACACGATAGACCTGTTCCACTGGTTGCTCAAAAAAGGTATAGCGTTTCTTCCAGTCTTTTCTTAGCTTGCGCTCTTTCTTTTTATCCATCTTCTGCATCTCCTAAGCTGAACAGGAACAGCCGCCACTGCAGCTGTGTTCAGTGGTAAAGAACGGATTTCCACTTTCCACTTTCACTTCCGTTGAGATGGCACGTGAGACAATGACAAGGACTTCATCCAGCAAGGTCTGCAGCTCCATCTCACTTTTTTTGGCTTTTGCCACAACAGGATGCATGTCATAGGCTTTCTTCGCACGTCTCGTTGCGAGAAGTGTCTCCATATAGTCCGGATGATAGCGACCGAAACGCATCACTTCATCGTAACGCTCCTTCAGTCTGAGCACCTGTCTTCTCAGTTCATCCACTTCCCTGTTCTGCTGAAGTTCCAGCTGATCTTCTCTATACTGCTGATAACGCATGCTCTCTAATATCAGCCTATTAAGTTCGTCAGCTTTATCCAGCACATTGAACAGCTGATCATCATATATCATATCTTGCCCTCACTTATTCATTCAGATAACGGACTGCATAACAGCCCTTAACTGCTGTCTGTATTCTGTCGTACTGACTGTTCAGCATCATATCGCGGTCACTGCTGTTCAACCAGTCATTCACCACTTCCGCTGCATCATAGCCATTACCGCTGCTGAGCGCAGCTCCCTGACTCTGACACAGCGGCTTAACGCTGGCAGCTGCAGTCAGATTGTGGACCTCATAGTTAGCACGCATCATATTGATGACGGCTGTAAGCGTCTCCTGTTCGTTCAGCTGCTGCAGGAGAGGCCGTACTTTCTTTATTGTACGCTCAAGCGGCCGGCCGTTCAAGTGCGCTGTATAGGGCTGCATCTGCACCAGCATATCAGGCGTCATAAAGCGGGCGGCCATCACTCTGCCTGACAGTCTGTCGATATAGACCTGCATGTAGACCTTACCGTACCTGATGAGCAGCTGTGTCTTCATATCCGCCTCTGACAGTTCCAGATGATAATCACCGTCCGCCGTTCTGATCACGGGTTCTGTGTTGATGGAAGTGCCCTGATAAATCTCAGCGGCACGCTGATTGACGCTTAAGGGCGCGATATCCGCTTCAACCCCCGTCGCATAGATCATACCGATCTGACGCTCCCGCACCCGGACATCGTAGAAAGCATCCGCCAGTCTGTATATATAGTGCTGATACTTATTATCAGCAGCATATATACGTTCCGGATAACCATAAGTTTCTGTCCAGTCATCTATATCCTTACCGACATATGAACCGGCCCCTTCAGTCAGCACCGGGTTGACCGGCTTCACTTCTCTAGTTGCTGTATTTTCCTTCTCTTCAAGTTCATTAAAATCATCAGTCGAGTAGAATAACATTAAAAGACCGATGACCAACAATAACACTATACCCATCTTGATCACTAAATTCTTCATCGCTATCTCCGTACGCTTAGTCATTCATATTATACATTATTTCCACATAAATAAATATCTGATTGCAACTCGGCTCTTTTTGTCATAAAATTAGAGTTGAGCATATTGAGGGAGGTTTATTAAATGGTATTCGACAATTCAGGTATAGAGAACGTCGTCGCTGATCAGAATATTATTCAGCACGTTATGAATAAACATGGCCTTAATCTTGGTGGACACTGGGATTTCGAACGTGTTACTTATGATTTGAAATATCAGGTTGAAGAAGGTGTCTTCTATCTTCGTTTTCCAGGATACGCAGTCGAGGGCGATGTTGGTGCAAGAAATGCAAAGCTTCAGATGATGGATCCTTACTTGGGTAAACACTATTATCCGACAGGCATCGAGTACGGTGAGGACGAACATTTCCCTCCTGCAGTGGTTGAACATTGTAAACGTACAATCATCAGCATCAGCAATGATCTTCATGAAATACTTGCCTAAGACGTGGATTTAGCCACGTCTTTTTTATTATCTATTGTGGGGTGCTGCTATGTTTAAACGCTATTTGACAAAAAGAAATATCACTGTTTTCATCTTCATTATAGTGGCGATTCTGTTCTTCTATTACATCCTGCCCATCTCAATCCCGATCGTCACGGCACTGATACTGGCGCTTGTGCTGGAACCGGTGGTCAGAAGGCTGGAAATCAAGTTCGGCAGCCGTAAGTGGAGTGTCACCGCGCTCTATTCAGGTATTCTGCTGCTGATCCTGCTGGGCCTCTATCTGGTACTGACCAAACTGACAGAAGCCGTCATCGACTTTGCCCGGAACTTACCCGCTAAAGCGGACAGCCTGATTGCCGCCTGGTCAAATATTGAAGGAAGACTCAACCATGTGCTGCCGTCCAGTATCACAGCTTCACTGAACAGTGAGGTGCAGAAGTTCCTGCTGTCCATGCGGGATGGCATTGTGGATTACTTCAGTGTCCAGAATATCACCGCCTTCATTTCGATGCTGCCTGAGCTGATCATCTCCGGACTCGTCTTTATGGTGGCCCTTTTTCTCTTCATGCTGGAAGTACCTCGACTGAAACAGTTCATCCGTCATCATACATATGAGAAGACCTACACTCGCGGTCTTCTGGTCTGGAAACGAATCAGCACCTCCATGTTCGGTATGCTGAGAGCCGCCATCATCCTGTCGTTCATCACCTGGGTGTTCACATTTATCGGCTTACTGTTCATCATGCCTGAGAATGCGCTTGTCCTCAGCCTGATTATCTGTGTGGTCGATCTGCTGCCGATCATCGGTGCGACAGGTATCACCATACCCTGGACGCTCTACGAACTGATCACCGGTGATAATATCACGGCTCTCAAGCTGGCACTGCTCTCCGTCTTCCTGCTTGTACAGCGTAAAGTGCTTGAACCGAAGATTATGGGTAACGGCGTCGGTCTCAGCCCGCTCTCGACACTGATCTCCATGTATATCGGACTGAAACTGATGGGCTTCATCGGTTTCTTCATCGGACCGATCCTGCTCCTCCTCATCGTGACCTTCATTGAGTCAGGTGCCATCAAAACAAACTTCAGAATATAAAAAATGCCGTTCTCAATCATGAGGACGGCATTTTCATTAGATACCCAGGATGGCTTTGAACACAGACGTCGTCTCGCCACCTTTGTAGAATACATAGAGCAGCAGATAGACGGCTACACCGGTAATGGCCGTAAAGAACCAGATGATAGAAGTCGCAGGTCCTAATTTACGATGAATGTTCAGACGGTCATTCAGCCCTGACCAGATCATGGTCAGTCCGAGTCCGCCGCCTGTCGTCGCAAGTGTGATATGGAAAATCAGGAAGATCGTATAATAAATCTTGATACTGTCTGGCCCGCCAAATGAAGTGTTGCCGATGAATAATGTACGTGATACGTAGATGATGAAGAACGTCAGTGCGCTGGCACCGGCGGCAAGCATCACTTTCTTATGCCCTTCGTAATCCTTTTTGGCGATTAAATACCAGCCGATCGCGACGAGAATCGCACTGATGACAATGAATGATGTACTGATAGTAGGTAAAATCGGTAAATTCATAGTAGACTCCTATCTGAATTGATTGAAATATGCTTGTTCTTTCTGACGAGCTTCAAGACTTCTCTGCGTCGTCGCTTCCTCATCACGGCCTTCTGACCAGCGCCAGTTGAAGAAGACATAGAACAGCATCACTGCGAAGAATATCTCCTGCATGACTTTCATGATGACGCCGCCCGTCTGCTGGTCTTCAAGCGGTGACATATTCGTGAAGTACTGCGGACCGGAAATATTCGTTGTGCTCATAATACTATCCAGCGTCCCCTGCGGTACACAGAGTGTCATCGCACTGAGCCAGGCTTTTGGATCTGTATAAGTCTGATACATCGGATGCTGCGAGAAGATGATCAGACCGCATGACGGTGTCAAGAGCACACCGATCATAAAAATATAGAAGAGTTTCTGCAGGCCAGAGATCTGTTTTCTTGGCAGCTCCGTTCTGTTGAAGACGGGATACCACATCAGAACGGCTGCAACGAACAGCAGAAGCGTGAACAGGGAATGCAGCGTCGCACTCTGCTTCAGGTAATCCAGTACTACCGGCAGATGATAGATACTGAACAGGCCATTGAAGAAGATGATGGCAAAAACCGGATTCGTCATCGCGCCGAATACTCGCTTGATATAGGGACGGGATACCCCATAATCAATCAGATAACTAGGGATGGCAAAGAACAGAAGCGGTACGATCATCAAGTAGAGAATCGCCATCTGCAGCATATGGAAACTGAAGATGATGTGACTGAGCAGATCAACCGGACTCCCTTTGACGATATATAGCAGAACCATGCTGAGAATGAACAGCACCACTTCATTGCGCTTTAGCGGTCTGTTACCCGGTATATCACGGCGCCATTTCGTCACTGTAAGAAAGTAGACAACCGTCACAAAAATCAGAGCCACCAGATAGAAAGGACTCCAGTTGGCAAAGAAACCGAAGATTGAGACGGAACTCAAATTATTCATATAATCACTCCAGATATATAATCTTATGTCAATTATATGACAAATTCAAAGTCTTGGATGCCCTGAATAACGAACGTTTTATGTCATTTTAAAAAAACACCACTGATGAAGATCAGTGGTGTCATCTATTATTTAAGTGGATCGCCGAGCCACACGAGATAAAGTGCAGTGACGACAAATGAAAAAGCGATGAAGATTCCGGAAAGCATGAACAGTTTCGGTACATCGTGCCCATCATGTTTCATGTGCATGAAATAGAAGAACTGCAGGATGACCTGAATGAAGGCCAGTAGAATCAGGATAGGCAGTACAATCGCTTTATCAAGACCTGCTGCCACCATAGCGAACGCGATGAATGTCAGGAAGATCATGATAGCGAATGTAGTGACCTGCTGTCTCATCTCAGCTGTGCGGTTACGTCTTTCGTAAGCAAATTTCGCTTTATTGAATGCTGGTTCAGTGTGTACAATATGTTCTTCATGAATTTCAGCTTGCTCAACAGTGTCGACATCTTTCACTTTGACGTGTTCAGTAACGTAATGCTCGTTTTTGTTTGTCATATTATCCTAACACCCCTAACAAGTAGACTACTGTAAAGATGAATACCCAGACAACGTCGATAAAGTGCCAGTATAACGAGAAAGTATTGAACTTCGCTGCGTTATAGACAGATAAACCACGACCCATATTACGGATGACAAGCAGAACGGCCCAGCCCAGACCGATCAGTACGTGCAGACCGTGCGTACCGACTAAGAAGTAGAAGGCACTACCGAATGCACTTGAACGGAACGTATGGCCTTGATGCACATATTCGACAAACTCATAGATTTCAAGTCCCAGGAAACAGAGACCAAGTAAAATTGTCACGATGATCCATGTAATCATTTTCTTGAAGTCATAGTTTTTCATATGATACATCGCGTACACACTTGTCAATGAAGATGTCAGAAGTAACATCGTCATGACAAACGCAAGCGGTAAGTGGAAAAGCTGCTGTGCTGTCAGGTGATCCTGACTCGGTACCTGGTCTTTCAGTGCTAAGTAAGTCGCGAATAATGAGGCGAACAGTGCAGTTTCTCCGCCAAGGAAAATCCAGAAGCCGACGAATTTATTCTTACCTTCAAGCGATGCAGTCTCAGGGTGACTTGGCCATCTTTCAACTGTCATTTTCTCTTCAACATGTGCCATTATTTCACACCTCTTTCGTACTCAATCAACTCTTCTTTAGTGATATGGTAACCATGGTCGTCTTTCAGCGAACGAGCGATCATACCGCCTACTGTAATGAGTAGACCTAAAGCAAGAACAAATGGCGCCCAAGGTTGAACCGGCAGATCTTTGACTGCGTTCAGTGCCCACTCTTTGCCATCTGCGAAGTAAAGTGCACCGAAAGCTGCAACGAATAAGCCGAGTGACTGGATGAACGGCAGGATAGAATTGTTAGGCATATGAATCTCACCTAATGATTCAGCCGGTAGGATTTCGCCGTTACCCTTTGTTTTCTCTAACCAGAATGCATCTAAACCGCGAACAAGTGGTGTCTGTGCAAAGTTGTAGAACGGTACAGGCTGTGGTAATGACCATTCAAGTGTACGGCCATCGCCCCATGCATCGCGTCCGACTTTAGGACCCTTAGCAGTTGTCATGATGATATTGATCAGTGTAATGATAACAGCCACAGCCATTAAAAGTGCACCGATTGTAGAGATCAAGTTGAAGGTATCGTAACCTTGTCCTGGTAAGTAAGTGAATACACGACGAGGCATACCCATCAAGCCCAGGAAATGCTGTAAGAAGAAAGTTAAGTGGAATCCTGTGAAGAAGATCCAGAATGCCAGCTTACCTAATTTTTCGCTCAGAATCTTACCGAACATGAGCGGCCAGTAGAAGTGAAGTGCTGCAAGTAATGCGAACACCACACCACCGACGATCACGTAGTGGAAGTGAGCGACGATGAAATAAGAATCGTGGTACTGATAATCAGCTGGTGCTGATGCCTGCATCACACCTGTTACCCCACCCATGACGAATGAGGGAATGAATGCAAGTGCGTAAAGCATTGGTGTCGTAAACTCGATGCTACCACCCCAGATGGTCAGCAGCCAGTTGAAGATTTTGATACCTGTCGGTACGGCAATGGCCATTGTCGCAATCGCGAAGATCGCGTTCGCTGTAGGTCCAAGACCGACTGTGAACATATGGTGAGCCCATACCATGAAGCCTAAGAAACCGATCAGTACTGTCGCGAAGACCATCGCTGAGTAACCGAACAGACGCTTTCTTGAGAACGTCGGGATAATCTCAGAGAAGATACCGAAGGCAGGTAATACTAAGATATAAACTTCAGGGTGACCGAAAATCCAGAATAAGTGTTCCCAGATGATCGTGTTACCACCTTGAGAGACAACGAAGAATCCAGTACCGAACATTCTATCGAAGATCAGTAAGAATAAACCGATAGTAAGCGGTGGGAATGCGAAGACAATCAGTGCTGACGCAACGAATGTTGTCCATGTCAGCAGCGGCATACGCATATATGTCATCCCTGGTGCTCTCATATTGATGATTGTTGCCAGGAAATTGATACCGGCAATCAATGTACCCGCACCTGAAATCTGTAGACCCAGTGCGTAGAAATCGATCCCGTGACCTGGTGAAGCAAGAGAAAGTGATGCATAAGATGTCCAGCCGGCATCCGGAGCACCGCCCATCAGCCATGATAAGTTCAGGAAGATTCCCCCGAAGAAGAATAACCAGAAACCAAGCGCGTTCAGGAATGGGAACGCGACGTCACGCGCTCCGATCTGAAGTGGAACAGCCGCATTCATAAATGCGAATAATAATGGCATCGCTGCCAGGAAAATCATTGTAGTACCGTGCATCGTGATGATCTGATTGAAAAGTCCTGCTGACACGAAATCATTTTCAGGCACTGCGAGCTGAAGACGAATGAACATCGCTTCGAGTCCACCCAGTGCGAAGAACAGACCACCCATAATCAAGTAAAGAATTGCGATTTTTTTATGGTCAACAGTCGTTAAATATTCCTTGATTGTTGCACCAAAACCTCTTTTAGCTTGTGTAGACAATTGTGTAACCTCCCTTTAAACTTTAGTTCTCGACTTTACGTTCCATCAAGTAAGCAGCAAGTGCATCGATATCACTGTCAGATACTTTATACTGACCCGTCATTTTGTTACCTGGTTTGATGCTGTCAGGATCTTTGATCCATTTTTTCAGGTTTTCTTCGTTATGCTCCAATACACCTGCAATGCGAGTACGCTCACCGAATGTCGTTAAGTTAGGACCTTTAGCCCCTTTACCTGTCGGTGTAACCGCGTGACAACCGATACATGACTGCTTAAAGACTTTTTCCCCTTCTTTAGCTGAGTCACTTGTCGCTGCTACCGCTTTTTTAACACCTTGCATATCTTTGACCCAAGTATCGAAATCAGCTTTATCCATCGCTTTAACTTTGAAATCCATCAGTGCGTGAGAAGGTCCACATAACTCAGCACATTTGCCGTAGAAGACATTATCTGCATCCTTCGCTTTTTTGGAGTCGAAGATCAAGTAGAATTTGTTGATATTATCAACGTTCGTATCCATCTTACCACCCACAGCCGGAATCCAGAATGAGTGCTTGACGTCAGCAGCATGTAATCTGAAGTATACCTTTGTATCAGTCGGTACAACAAGGTCCTGAGAAGTCACAATCTGCTGGTTAGGATATTCAAATTCCCACCAGTACTGGTTCGCTGTTACATTGACGATCATTTCCTTGTTTTTGCCTTTTTCATCTACTTTATCCATCGCTTTCGTATCGGCTAATTTGAAAGTCAGTGTTACAGTCGGAATCGCTAAGATAAGAAGTAAAAGAATCGGAAAAGCTGTCCAGATGATTTCAAGCTTATGGTTACCTGAAACCTGTTTCGGCATGAAGTTCTCTCCGACTTTTCCACGTCTGAATTTAAATACTGCAAGTATGAAGATAATGACAACAACAATGATGACAACAATCATGATATAAACAGCAAGCATCATGAGATTAAATTGTTCCTGTGCTACTTCCCCTGCCGGACGAAGCACTGATAAATACGGTTTACCACAGCCTGATAAAGCCATAGCCAGAACAAAAAACAAGCCAAACAATTTAGTGTTCTTTAATTTGCTCATTAAAAATAACCCCTCTTTCACTCATTCATAATCAAATCATTTGAATTAAAGTAACTACAACTATCATAACAAAAAATATCATTAGATAGTTCAAAGAATAGATAAACATCTGCATAGCCCATTTCGCTTCCTTGACTCCATTTCTGAAGCCTGAAAGTGTAAGTATAAGCCAGCCGACATTCAGCATCGTCGCAAGCGTGATGAAGACATTGCCAAGTTCCGTCATGAAAAACGGCGTCGGCAGAAGAACAAGCACCCAGAACAGCATGCCAAGACGTGTTCTTGCAAAACCTCTGACTGTGGGCAGCATCGGAATGTCAGCTAAGCCGTATTCATCCTTACGCTTGATCGCAAGCGCATAGAAATGAGCGGGTTGCCAGGCAAACATGATAATAAATAACAGCCATGCCGTCTTCGATAAATGGGGATCTATACTGGCCCAGCCGATCAGCGGGGGTATAGCTCCAGGAAAACTTCCTATTATCGTATTTGACACTAAATGACGTTTAGACCACACAGAATAGAGGACCACATAACCGAATATGCCGAGAAAGCCGATAAGACCTGTCGTCATATTGACGGAGAACAGCAGTGCCTCACCCAGTACCATGAGTGCCAGACTTAAGATCAACAGCTGCTTACTGTCAATCTTACCTGTTACACTCGGTCGGTTCATCTTGCTGGGCATCAGAGCATCTATATCCTGATCGTAAAAGTTATTTAATGCACAACTACCGCTCATAATCAGAATAGAACCCGCTAACATGGCGAGGAGTTCAGGCAGACTGCCGAAAAACGACTGACCTGTCAGTACAATCGCGAGCCATCCACCGGCAAAAGTCGGAATCAGGTTGCCCTGTACGAGTCCCAGTTTGACTACAGCTTTGATATCCTTCACTGTTAACCTGCTATCATCAACGGGATTGATGATATTTTCATTAAGCATTTCCAGCCTCCTTTACACACCTGACGCATATAATAACAATAATAAATCAAAATTGACACAAATTCTATATATTTCAGAAATTAAATGATAACATTTTACTGTAATTGATTGAGACGCAATATTCACAGAGGTGACACATTTACAGTGATTAAACATTGCTATACTATAGATTAGGACTGATTCATTGTTATCCAATTATTATTTTATCATATATAGAAGGTCCGCAGACTGCGAATTTTATGACCGCTAAGAATTTTTTGAGGTGAATGCTTTGTTAAAAGAAAAGAATCTTAAATGGCTTTCAGTTTTCACAACCATACTGATGCTGTTTGTTCAGATCGGCGGCGCGCTGGTGACAAAAACGGGTTCAGCAGATGGCTGCGGTAACAGCTGGCCGCTCTGTCACGGCGAAATCGTGCCGACTCATATCCCGAAGGAAACATTGATTGAACTTGCGCACCGCGGTGTATCCGGTCTTGCGCTGATCTCTGTGACGTGGCTCGTCATCCTCAGCATGAAATATATCGGCTATAAAAGGGAGACTAAATTCCTCTGTTTCATGAGTATCGCCTTTATCTTCGCACAGGCGCTGATCGGCGCAGCTGCGGTCATCTGGCAGCAGAATAAATTTATTCTGGCGCTTCACTTCGGTATTTCGCTGATCAGTTTCAGTGCTGTCTTTCTCCTGATGCTGCTCATATTTGAAATCGACCAGAAGTTCGATGCGAAGAAAATCATCATCCATGATAAACTGCGCTATCACACGGTCGCTTTGACCAGCTATATCTACTTTGTCATATACAGCGGTGCGCTTGTCCGCCATACGAAGGCAAGTCTTGCCTGCTCCACATGGCCACTCTGCCAGCAGGGACAGTTCCAGCTGCCCCAGAATTTCTATGAATGGGTCCAGATGAGTCATCGCACACTTGCAGGTATACTCTTCATATGGCTGGCTTATATCACTTATCATGCTGTTAAGAACTACGCACAGTACAGAGTGATCAAATATGGTTATCTGACTGCATTCATGCTGATCTGCCTGCAGGTGATGAGCGGTGCACTGATTGTTTTCACTGAACTCAATCTTTATATCGCCTTGCTCCATGCCTTATTCATCACCCTGCTGTTCGGACTTCTCTGCTACTTCATCTTGCTGATCTCGAGAGCTAAGCTCAGACAATAAATCGAAACACCCCGCATATTCTGCGGGGTGTCTTTTTAGTCTTCTATGACGAGACGGTCTTGACTGAACCGCCCGCCTCTACACTGATATCCTTGACCTATCATTTACGCGGCGTACCATTCATATCAAGATAGACCCACCTGGAACCATCGGCATGAACGTGACCGATGCTGATATCAGTGTCTTACCTTCTTCGATCGTGATGCTGACGACATCCATTTTCTCCATTGCGTAGAAGAAGAGCCGGGAATCAAGGATTGCTATACTTTCCAGTTCTGCCTTGAAGTCGACGACATCACCTGGTCGCGTCTTCAGTGCAGGCTGACCTTAATTAAAAAAACATGCCAGCCCTGCTGACACGTTTATTATAATTTAATATAAGAACGAGATGATTGACGCGACCCGCCATAAGACGGTCACTTATCGCCTGTTATTTTCAGCTTCCTGTTTGACATGCTTGGAAGCCATCAGCAGGAGACCGATTGCAATCGACAGACTGAGCATGCTGGAACCCCCGTAGCTGAGGAACGGCAGCGGTACACCCGTCAGTGGTATGAGACCCACAACACCGCCCAGGTTGATAAACGCCTGGATGCCGATATAGCTCGCCGCACCGATGCAGATCAGACGATAGAACATCGACGTTGCAAGCGCTGCATACAAGAAGCCTTTGTAGACGATGAAGAAGAGCAGCGCGATGATGAGAATGACACCGACGAGCCCCAGTTCCTCTGCGATAACCGCGAAGATGAAGTCCGTATGCGGTTCCGGCAGATAGCCGAGTTTCATAATGCCGTTGCCGAGACCGCGACCGAACAGTCCGCCGTTGCCGATCGCCATGAGTGAGTTCGACAGATGATAGCCGATACCGCTCTCATCCTTGAACGGATTCTTCAGCACTTCAAAACGCGCGACCTGGTGAGGGGTCAGCAGGCTGCCGTTCGTGACAAAACTATAGAGGAACGCGAGACAGGCCACACCCACCAGCGCGCCCGCCGTCTTGACCATCGTGCCGAACGCAATACCTGAGTACATCAGGATGCAGATGACGATCATAAAGACCAGCATCGTCGACCCGAAGTCAGGCTGCAGCAGAACGAGCCCTGAACAGAAACCGATCAGAATAATCGGTGACACCAGATCAACACTCATCTGATTGAGGTTCTTCTTCTTGTCATAAATGTAGGCGAGATAGATGATGGTCACAATCTTCAGGAATTCAGACGGCTGTATCATCATGATGCCTGTCGGCAGCCAGCTCTTGGAGCCATTGACTTCAATACCGAAGAGCATCGTCAGGACGAGCAGCACCAGTACGGCGAAGATAGATCCCTGTTGCACCCGCTTATTCTTGATGATGTTGATGTGCATAAAATACGTCATAAAGAAAACGATGCCGAAACTGAGGATGATCGAGAACAGCTGCCGCTTATAGAAATAGGTCGAGCTGACAGCACCGGCGCCGGACAGCATGCCTCTCGGACCACCGATCATGCTCGCACTGTAAATCATCACCAGCCCGATCAGACAGAGCACGATATAGGCGATGAGCAGTGAGAAGTCGACATACTTGGAATAATCTCTTATATATTTAAAGAATCTTCTTACTTGATTCACAGTTCAACCACTCAATTCTAATAAAAAATAGTCTAAAGCACACGCTCTAGACATTTGTAAATGCATCATGCAGCTTGGAAAGCTCTTTTTCCAGGCCGGATAACAAGGTCTTTCCAAACTCTTTATCAATAAGCCCGAGCTTGGCAGCGAACTCAACCTCTTTACTGAGACCATACATCTGGGTATCCAGGACCTCTTCGTAAAGCGGGCATTGGGGCATCGTTAAGTTATCCATCTGAACTTTGATCAGCTGCAGTATTTTTTCTGCATCCTGATTAAGCTGGTCATATGCCTGTTGTTTGTAATCAATTGTTTCCATAGACATACACCCCTTTTTCTTCTATACTTTAAAAGTTTATAGTAGCCCTCCCTAAAAATCAAGCAAAAGTACATGACTCAGGGCTGCTATGATAGAATAAGGCTGAAGGAGTGAATGACTTGATCATACAAATACAAGGTAACGTCAGATTCAGAATTACACTTGATCCATCCACATGGATCTTCGATGACCGCAAAGTGACCATCGAGGAGATGGAAGCCGGTAAAATATCAGGGGTTGAGCCGATTTCATTCAAGGATAATAAAGCGTGGAACCGTGACATCCTGGAGGGCGGCGCGAAACCCCCGACATTGAATTCGGAGAAAAAATATAAGAAACAGCAGCTGCTGGAAAGCACCTATGTCATCAACCTCGAACCTTTCATCAAGATCACAGAACCCGCAGCTGATGCGACAGTCATCCGACTGTCAAACGGCAGCGAGCATGAAGATATCCGACTGGAGGATGTCGGTAAACTCTTCTTCCAGTTCTCAAAGGACGGCAAACGTCTGTATGCGGACGGTATGGTCGATGCCTTTCTGTATGACGGTGAATACAGTCAGAAAATCGAGCACGTCAATGCGATAGAAGTGATCTGATCGATATCATTGTCACGGTTCCCGAACCCATATTAAAAGGCCCGCACAGCGCTGTGCGGGCCTTTCATTCTATTTCTCTTTTCGTTCGTTATGCAGTCTCAGTCTATAGAGACCGAAGACGATGGCAGCGAGTATCAGACTCTCTCCCACCGGCAGGAAGACCGCAAGGAACGTCAGCAGGATACAGCCGAGAAACAGCAGAACGTAGATGACGATATTCTGCCAGAGCTTCAGCTTACGCGCAAAGCCTAAGTGATAGACAATCGCACTTAAGATAAAGATGGCAATCAGAAGCATCCACATCCCTTGCTGTGGATGTGTATCCACCTGAAAGAGCTTCGCAAGAAATGACAGACGTTCGGACGGATTCGTGCTGACACCTTTACTTAAGCCGAGCATCTTATTCCTCTTCCGCTAATGACGCAGCTTTTGCTTTCTTCTGCTCACGTTCACGTTGTGCTTTATCAAGCGTTTTCTTTCTGAGACGAATGGACTCAGGTGTCACCTCAAGTAATTCATCGTCATTGATATATTCAAGCGCTTCTTCAAGTGTCATGATTCTTGGTTTTTTCATTGTAGTGGTCTGTTCTTTAGTCGCTGAACGGATGTTGTTTGCCGCTTTCACTTTTGTGATGTTGACAGTTAAGTCATTGTCACGTGAGTTTTCGCCGACAATCATGCCTTCGTATACTTCAGTCCCCGGTTCCATGAAGTTGGTACCGCGGTCCTCAAGTGCCAGAATCGCATAAGTACTTGCAACCCCTTTGTCCATTGAGACAAGGACACCATTGTGACGGCCACCGATACGACCACGAAGGTACGGACGGTATTCATCGAATGTATGGTTCAGGATACCATAACCGCGTGTCATAGACATGAACTCTGTACGGTAACCGATCAGGCCACGTGCAGGTACGTTGAAGATCAGACGTGTCTGACCGTTTGATGTGCTCATATCCACCATTTCACCTTTACGTGTTCCGAGTGATTCGATGACTGAACCTGTGTTCTCTTCAGGCACATCAATCTGTACGCGTTCATATGGCTCATATTTCTTGCCTTCAATCTCTTTGATGATGACTTCCGGTTTGGATACCTGAAGTTCAAAGCCCTCACGGCGCATGTTCTCAATCAGGATGGATAAGTGAAGTTCACCACGCCCTGATACTGTCCATGCGTCAGGTCCAACTGATTCAACACGTAATGATACGTCTGTTTCAAGCTGTGACTCAAGACGGTCCTGGATGTTACGGGCTGTGACGAATTTCCCTTCTTTACCTGCGAACGGTGAATTGTTCACTGAGAATGTCATCTGCAGGGTCGGCTCATCGATGCGCAGTACCGGCAGTGCTTCCTGATGGTCAACCGGTGTCACTGTTTCACCGACGTTGATATCCTCCATCCCTGATACAGCGATCAGGTCGCCCGGATAAGCTTTGTCGATTTCGACACGCGCTAATCCGAAGAAACCGAAGATCTTAGTCACACGGAAGTTTTTGACTGTGCCGTCAATTTTGATGAGCGCGACCTGCTGACCGACTTCCATCGTACCGCGGAAGACACGGCCGATACCGATACGGCCGACGTAGTCATTGTAGTCAAGGAGTGCTGTCTGGAACTGGAGTGGCTCATCGCGGTTATCGACCGGAGCCGGTACATATTCCAGGATTGTTTCATACAGACATTGCATGTTCTCATCCTGCTGGCTGGCGTCGAGACTTGCAGTACCGTTGATCGCACTTGCGTATACGACCGGGAAGTCAAGCTGCTCATCATTGGCATCAAGCTCGATGAACAGATCATAGACTTCGTCAAGAACTGCTTCAGGACGTGCTGACGGTTTGTCGATCTTGTTGACGACAACTACAGGTTTCAGGTTCTGTTCAAGTGCTTTCTTCAGTACGAAGCGCGTCTGAGGCATCGTGCCTTCGTAAGCATCAACGACAAGAACGACACCGTCCACCATTTTCATGATACGTTCAACTTCTCCGCCGAAATCGGCGTGACCTGGCGTGTCCAGGATATTGATACGTGTTCCTTTATAATCGATTGCAGTGTTTTTCGCTAAAATAGTGATACCACGTTCTCTTTCAAGGTCATTGGAATCCATTGCACGTTCTTCTACGTGTTCATTTGCGCGGAAAATACCGGATTGTTTTAATAGTTCGTCTACTAGGGTTGTTTTACCGTGGTCAACGTGGGCGATGATGGCAATGTTACGCACATCTTCTCTGTAATTTGTCATTGTATGTCCCTTTCACATCTACAGTTTATTATGTAACTGTGATATTATAGCATATATCAGAGATTTATACTATATTGCTGTACGAAGGGATTAATATGAAGAAAAGCAAATCTATCTTCCTGCTGCTGGCAGTTCTTGCTGTCCTCTGCATGGTCGGTTTCAGTGCCGGCATCGCAGAAAACAGCCTGCTCATCATGCTGATCAGTTTCATTCTTTTCATCGCTGTTTTCGGGGCCGGTTTCACGCTGAAGAGAAAATACCGCGAAAATAACTGGCTGTAGTTTTTCTTCAAATTTCATTATTTTTACGCAGAATATGACGAAAGCACAGCAGTTTATCAGAAACTGCTGTGCTTTCTGTTATTTTCATCAAATTCTGCGATTTGTCAGAATGCTTCTTTCATTATAAATTGTAATCGAAAGGAGCGATTGACATGATTGTTAAAAAAAGGACCTATCCGGCACTGGAACGGCTGGAGGCGCTGCGTCACCGAATTCCCTTAACCGATAAAGAACAGCACGAACTCCAGGCGCTCATCAAGCAGAAGGAGCTGGAGGATTACTTCGAGACACTCATGCCGCAGGAACTGCTGGAAAAAGTCGATGTCATCTGGCATTACTCATATGCCGACTATCATCAGGAAATCTCATTGAATCTTATTCTCGTTGAAGCAGAAACGATTCATCTCCTCAAGCTGAACGATTACCGCGGACTTCATACACTCAATCATCAGGGCATGCTGACTGAATTCTTCTCGTGCACAGTGCGGGATGACCTTGCACAGCTGATGAGCACGAAGCTTGGCATCCAGTATCTCATGGACCGCTCGCTGAACATCCAGCTGCGCTGCGTCTGTCTGAGCCGTGACTTCGAACTTGACCTCCATTCCAGCAGGCAGCAGATTCTGACCATACACGACCTCTCCGCTTATTTCAGTCAGATGACTTCACCTGATACCAGTATGAATGATTATGCCGCCCGCCTCAGCCATACACCGGAGGCACCGGTCAGAATTCCTGCTGCTGTCCAGAACGGTCTCAGATGTCCCCACTGCGGTCAGCTGTCTGACTTCAATTATCATCATCACCTCATCCTGTGCCAGAAATGCCGTCAGATTTCGACACTTGACCAGGCATTCGTCACGGCCGCAAGAGAATATCTGTCGCTGTTCCCGGACAGCCGTCTGACAAAAGGCATCATGTACAAGTGGTGCAACAAAAAAATACCTGCCACTAAAGTCGCTTCACTGTTGAAGAAACATTTCAGTCCGGCAGGTAAGACGAAAGGGACCTATTATCTATGTGAGAACGGTCCGCTATGAATCAGCCTTAAATGAGATTCGAAGGGCAGCAGATAGTCTGCCAGCAGTTCCTGGTGGAGCGTTTGGTTGGCGACAAGAATCGAATTGGAATGAAGAGGATCAAGTTTCTCACCGAGCTGATTGCTGACAACCGCCCCGACTTCCTCAGCGATGATCAGTCCACCTGCAAAATCCCATGGATGCAGCCTGAGTGTGATATAGCTGTCAATAATGCCGAGGGCCACATAGGCGAAGTCAAGCGCAGCTGAGCCGTAGCTTCTTGCACTGCGGGCGGTTCTGATGATCGGCACATACATCTCACGCGTACGGTCCTTCGTCAGCCAGTTCGGATTCATCGAAATAATCGATGTGACGAGCGCGGTATTTTTGAGCATCGGCAGCTTCTCCTCATTCAGATAAGCGCCTTTCCCAGCTTCCGCATGATACAGCTTATCGTTCATGACGTCATAGATGACCCCTGCATATTTCTCGCCGTTATGGAAAATGCCGATGGAGATGGCGAAATTCTGCTGCTGATGGACAAAGTTCAACGTACCGTCAATCGGATCGATTATCCAAAGGTAGCCGTCTGCTGACGTGATGTCCTTACCGTGACCCTCCTCACCGATGATATGGTGGTCAGGATAAGTCTCTTTAATCCGGTCAACCAGAAAGACTTCAGTCGCCTTGTCCATATTGGTCACCAGGTCATTTGGATTGGATTTCGTTTCTATGATCAGTTCCTGCGACAGCTCTTCTCTTATTCTCTCGCCCGCAAGAAGCGCAATGGATTTTGCGAATTCGTATATTGACATAAGCGTTCCTCCTTGATTTAATTCTATTATACATGAGTCAACTTCCAATCAAAATTAATTGGACTATGTAGACACGAACGGAGGATGATGATGTACCACTTTACTCAAGATGACTTTAATGTCTTTCAGATTGACGGCCTTGAAAACCGGATGGCTGCTCTGATTGAAACGACACGCCCCAAACTGAATCATCTCGGCGACTATTTTGCAGACTTTCTGACAACGCATACGGGTGAGACCTACTATCCTCATGTCGCGAAACATTTGCGTCGCACGACCAATCCGCCTGATGACACATGGGTCGCCTTCTCAACCAGTAAGCGCGGCTACAAAATGCTGCCTCATTTTCAGATCGGTCTGTTCAGCTCACATGTCTTCGTGCTGTATGGCGTCATTTACGAATCGCCTGAAAAAGCCCGTCTAGCTGACAGACTAGCTGAGAAAAAGGATATCATCCTGTCACTCGATGACTTCATCATGAAAAAGGATCATATGAAGGAAGCGTGCGAGAAGATTGAAGCGGATACCCTTGCTGAAGGTCTCCGGCGTCTGAAGAACATCAAGAAAGGGGAACTGCTATTCGGCAGAATCTATAAGCCGGATGATAACGCTCTGACCTCTGACAAGGCTTTTCTGCAGGAAGTTGAAGAGGTCTTTATGCAGCTGATTGAACTACAATAAAACCTGTCGTATAACGAGAAGTTATACGACAGGTTTTTTATGAGCGCCGGGTCCTGTTATAGAGTATAAGCGCGATCAGCAGTAATACCGGCACCACTAACAGGGGCGCTGTCACGACAATTGCCAGCAGCAGGAGAAAGTTCACGACGACAGGGTTCCGTGCGTTCAGACTCCCTGCAATCACTGCAATCGACACCAGCAGCCAGGCGCTGAGTGCATAGACGACACGTCTGAGCATACTGACCATCATCGCCTCGTTGAAGATAAGCAGCATGCCCTGTGAATAGGAAATCTGCTCTGCCTGAATCATCTCACGGATTCGATGGTTCCAGCCACCCAGAAACTCCATGACAAATGTGTGGTCGAACGAGAGGATCATCAATCTCAGCGGGAAGAGCAGCACCACTGAGGTCATGACGAGAGCCGCAATCATGAATTTCTTCATAATCCCTGCAAAAAAAGAGCTTTTCAGCTCTTTTTCTAGTCGCGGTTGTTCATGCGGTCGTTATAGTTCTGACGGCGCTCTTCTGCAGCATCTACTGTTTTGTCGACATATTTCACACGGTCATCGCCAGTGCGGTGATAGGTCACAGTATCGTCTTCATCGACGCGATCAACTGTACGCTCTTCTGTTACAGTACGTTCCTGTGGCTCTTCGCGACGTTCTTTCACATCTGTTGTCTCTGGTTCATACGTATAGCGTTCACGTTCGATATTTTCATCGCGGTCCACATAGACAGGAGCCTCTGTGCGTTCACGGTCATAAGACACTGTGTCATGATCGTGGTAATAATCCTCGTTCTTGATGACCTTATCTTTACGTACAAACAGTAAGATAGCGGCGATCAGGAAGAATAGTGGAATCCAGAACAGGGCAACTGTCAGAAATAATGGAGAAGTCAGTAAGCCAGCAAGCAACAGCATCATGCCTGCTAAGATACGTTTCTTCATCGATAACAGACCCACTAAGCCTAAAATAAGCGGAATTGCCATGTAAGCAAGGAAGCCCCATGCAAATTTAAAAATCCAGTCTACAAATTCCTGAATAGTCATGTTGTTCTGCGCCAGCAGGTCACGTAATTGTGCTGCTTCGTTACTTTGGTTCAGCTGTCTCTCCATCTCATTTACAAAGTTCGGATCGTTGCCAGATACCAGCAACGAATAAAGCATAAAGCCTAAAAGACCCAGTAATGACAGCCATGCCAGCCATCCGAAGATTTTTTCAGCAATTCTGCTGACCGGTTTTACCGTTTGTGTATACTCTCTTCTTGCCATCATTTTCATCTCCTTAACCGTATTTAGTTATCAATTACCCTAATGTTCTGGTTGTAATCATTAATGAGGGAGCTATTCAAGTGACATCTTGAAGCGCAGGAACCGTTCGTTGTACTCAGCGATTTTTTCGGGTCCCAAATCCTCGTATACTTCAAGTTTCTGTCTGACGGCAGGCGATGGATAGAAACGCTCGTCCTCGCGCATCTCCTTATCAAGCAGCGCATAACTCGCCTTGTTCGGTGTCGCATAACCCACCCACTCCGTATTCTGCCTGCCGTTTTCAGCATCGAGCAGGAAGTTGATGAACTGGTGCGCACCTTCCACGTTCTGAGCGGTCTTCGGAATGACAATATTGTCGAACCAGAGATTCGATCCTTCCTTCGGCACAACGAAATCGAGGTCCTCATTCTCAGTCATGATATCAGCACCCATACCGCTCCAGACGACAGCGACATCCGCTTCTTTCTGAACCATCATCGTATTGATCTCATCACCGACAACACCCCGTACATTCGGTCCCATATCCTTCAGTTTCTGTTCAGCTTTCGCAAGTATCGCTGAATCCTTCTCGTTCAGTGACCGACCCATGCTGTTCAGCGACAGGCCCATCCCTTCACGCGCACCGTCCACAACGAGCACATTATTCTTCAGACGTCTGTCCCACAGACTGTTCCACGAGGAGAAGTCAATGCCTTTTGTTGTCTCGGGATTGAAGAGAATGCCGACAGTCCCCCAGAAATACGGAATCGAGTATTCGTTACCCGGGTCGAAGTCCTTATCAAGGAAATCCGGGTCGATATTCTTCAGATTCGGCAGCTGCCGGTGATCGACCGGAACGAGCAGCCCCTCTGTCTTCATCTTCTGAATCGCATATTCACTCGGCACTGCGATGTCATAGTGCGTGCCACCGTTCTTGATCTTCGCGAGCATCGACTCATTTGAATCAAATGTCTCGTAGATCACACGGATACCTGACTCCTTCTCAAACTTTCTGATCAGGTCCGGGTCCATATATTCACCCCAGTTATAGACGTACAGCACATTGCCCTTTCCCGCTTCAGGCGGTGGATCGATAAAGCGTGTGGATATGAGCAGCAGCACGGCCACGAGAAGGGAGATACCGACTAACTGTAATAATCCTTTCATCGTACAACCCCTCTTCTTCTATTTTCACGTTTATTCGTCATGAAGTAGTAGATGGCGATAATCGTCATCACGACCAGGAACAGAAGGGTCGACAACGCATTGATCTCCATTGAGATGCCTTTACGGGCCATCGAATAGATTTCGACTGACAGTACGCTGAAACCGTTACCTGTCACGAAGAAGCTGACCGTGAAGTCATCAAGGGAATAGGTCAGTGCCATAAAGAAGCCGGCGACTGCACCCGGCATCAGCTGAGGGATCACCACTCTTGATAACGTCTGATAAGTGGATGCACCGAGATCGGTCGCCGCATTGATCAGCGACTCATTCATATCATAGAGCTTCGGCAGCACCATCAGGACAACAATCGGCACGCAGAACGCGATATGAGAAATGAGTACCGACCAGAAGCCAAGGCCGAGACCCGTATAATGGCCGATGATCGTGAAGAGAATCAGGAATGATGAGCCGATGACAACGTCACTGCTCACCATCAGAATGTTGTTCAGTGTCAGCATACCGATTTTCAGCTGCTTGTTGCGCATATAATGAATGCCTAATGCACCGAAGACCCCGATCAGAGTCGAGATGCTTGCCGCAATCAGCGCGACTGCAATTGTATTCAGGATGATGACCATCAGACGTTTGTTCTCAAATACAGCCTTGTAATGGTCAAGTGTGAACCCTTCAAAATGATTCATATTGCCCGCCGAATTGAACGAGTAGAACATCAGGAAGAAGATCGGGAAATACAGGATGAGCAGCGTCAGCGCGAGAACAATCTTAGCTTGAACTTTCATCGGCTTCGTCCCTCACTTTCACTTTGTTTGGTCAGAATCATCACCAGCGCCATCGCCAGAATCAGGAAGACAGCAATCGTTGATCCCATTCCGTAGTTCTGGGTCACGAGGAACTGCTCCTCAATCGCGGTACCGAGGTTGACGACCTTGTTGCCTGCAATCAGACGGGTGATCATGAAGAGGCTTAAGGCAGGGATAAAGGTGATCTGAATACCCGTCTTCACGCCTTCAAAGGACAGCGGCATAATGACCTTTCTGAAGGTCGTCCAGCGATCTGCACCCAGGTCACGTGACGCCTGAATCAGATTATCAGGAATCGCGTCCATACTGTTGAAGATCGGCAGAATCATAAACGGAATATAGATATAGATAGAGACGATGATAAAGGCAGCACTCGTAAAGAGAAGCTGTGCATTCGGCAGATGCAGGAACGACAGCACATCGTTCACTGTACCTTCCTTGCTCAGAATCCCGATAAAGGCATAAGTCTTCAGTAACAGATTGATCCATGTCGGCAGGATAATGAGCAGCAGCCAGAACTGCTTGTTACGGGTACGCCGGATTGCGAGCGCCACGGGATAGGCGATGACCAGGCAGAAGAACGTAATGATAAAGGCATAGAGAAAAGACGTCAGTGTCATCTGCAGATAAGTCCCCGTGAGGAAGTGACGGTAGTTGTCCAGTGTGAACTTGCCGTCAAAATCCAGAAAACTCGAGTAGAAAATCAATACCAGCGGCAGGATGATAAAGAAAATGACCCAGATCATATAGGGAATCAGAAAATATTTTCTGGCCTCTCTCATTCCGCTACCTCATAGGATTCAATCCGTGCATCAAATTCGTCTTCAGTCTCTCCCGGCAGCATGATATGAATCGCCTGTTCTGAGAACGTCAGACCGACGACTTCCCCGACCGGTGCAGGTGTCGTGGAGTGACAGATCCACTCGTTGCCTTCACTGTCAAGAAGACAGATCTCGTAGTGCACACCGCGGAAGAGCTGCGACTCCACTCTTGCCTGAAGTTTCCCTTCAGCGGCAGGCGTCACGGCAAGGTCTTCGGGACGGATGACGACATCGACTTCCGCGTTCTGTCTGAACCCTCTGTCCACACAGGCGTATTCCTTGCCGTAGATCTGAACCACATAATCACGCACCATGCGGCCGGCAACGATATTTGACTCTCCGATGAAGTCAGCGACGTAGCGGTTGACCGGTTCATCGTAAATATCAATCGGCGTTCCGCTCTGCTCGATATGACCGTCACGCATGACAAAGATATAGTCACTCATCGCAAGCGCCTCCTCCTGGTCATGTGTGACAAAGATAAAGGTGATGCCGAGACGCTGCTGCAGTTCACGTAGTTCATACTGCATCTCTGTCCGGAGCTTCAGGTCAAGCGCGCTGAGCGGTTCATCGAGCAGAATCACCTCAGGTTCATTGACAATGGCACGCGCAATCGCGACACGCTGACGCTGACCGCCGCTCATCTCAGCGATACGGCGTTTCTCGTAGCCGTCAAGCTTCACAAGTCTGAGGGCCTCCTGAACCTTCGACTGTATCGTCATTTTATCCAGCTTTTTAATCCGCAGACCGAAGGCGATATTCTCAAAGACATCGAGATGCGGGAACAGCGCGTAGTCCTGGAACACAGTATTGACCTGACGTCTGTTCGCCGGCACAGCATTGACTCGCTTACCGGCGAACAGGATATCGCCTGACGTCGGCTGTTCGAAGCCGGCGATCAGTCTGAGTATGGTCGTCTTACCGCAGCCGGAAGGACCGAGCAGCGTATAGAACTTTCCTTCCTCGATCTCAAAGTTGACGCCCTTCAAGACAGGGTTGCCGTCGTATATTTTCGTTACATCGCTGAATGCAATAAATGGCTCCATATTAACCTCCTATAAATATGATTCAGTCGCGACAATCAATATCTTCGCTTCCTTCTCTTCATTGTTGAACAGCTGGTGTGACTCATTCGCCTTAAAATAAAAACACTCATGCTGCTCCGCATGATAGATCTTTTGACCGATCCTGATAGATGCCTTCCCTGCCATGACATACATAAAGCTCTCTGACATTGACGGTTCGAACTTCTTGTACTCAGCACCAGGTTTCAGCGTGATGATCACCGGCTCCATATCGTAATCATTGGAATGCGGTACCAGCCAGTTGATCAGATAGCCGTTGTCATACTCATCATATAACGTCTGCTCAGACAGCGGATAGTAGATCTGCTGCTGGTAAGATTTCTCATTGAAGAAATCCGCAGGTTTCACACCTAACACCTCAAGTATATTAAAAAACGTCTCCATGGACGGTGAACTGAGGTTCCGTTCCAGCTGTGAGATATAGCCTTTTGACAGATCGGTCCGTTCACCGAGTTCTTCCTGGGTCAGATTCTTCTGTCGGCGCAGGTCCTTTATTTTTTTGCCGATATCCATGACAAACCCCCTTCCTGTTTATAAATAATAAACAATAAGTTTAATATTAATACTTATAATCTAACAAATATAAGTAAACTAAACAATAGTAGGGGGAATAAATATATTATTTTGTCATCGAAATCTGCTTAGCGCCGGTCTTCAGTTCCTCACGCATCTTTTTCACGACAGGATAACCATCGTATCCTGATGCTTTTCTGAAATCCTTATAGATATTATTCTCCTGTGCCTTACCCGGACAGACCTTCTTGAAGCGGTCATACTTCTCTTTCAGTTCAGTGATATCAATCCTGCTCTCGTAGCTCTGTTCGACAGCCGCCAGAAAATCGACGACTGCCACCATCTCGTCGGGGGTCCAGCTTAAATCAAGTGGATAACTGTATTCCATATTTACCTCCATCAAAAAACGCTATTCTATAAATAGAATAGCGTTTTTGAATCTGCTTGAAAAGTATTACATCGTATGGATTGGATGACCTAAAGCAACTTCCGCTGCTTCCATTGAAATCTCACCTAAAGTTGGGTGAGCGTGGATTGTCATTGCCATATCCTCAGCTGTCATCCCTGTTTCGATTGCAAGACCCAGCTCAGCGATGATATCAGATGCGCCCGCACCGGCAACTTGAGCACCGATCAGTAAGCCATCTTCTTTAAGAGAGATTAATTTCACGAAACCATCCGTTGCGTTGATTGATAACGCACGGCCGTTCGCTGCGAATGGGAATTTAGATGCTTTGATGTCAAGTCCTTCTTCTTTCGCCATTGCTTCAGTGTAACCCACTGTTGCAAGTTCAGGTTCAGTGAAACATACAGCCGGGATACCGAGGTAATCCACTTCTGATTTTTCGCCTGAGATCGCTTCAGCAGCGATTTTCGCTTCATAAGATGCTTTATGGGCAAGAGGAGGTCCAGGAACGATATCACCGATAGCGAAGATATTGTCAACAGAAGTGCGACCTTGTTTATCCACTTCAATTAAACCGCGGTCAGTTAATTTAACGCCGAGTTCTTCAAGACCGATATCGTTCGTGTTTGGACGACGTCCTACAGTCACTAAGCAGTAGTCAGCTTCAACTGTTTTAGTTTCGCCTTTCACTTCATAAGTCACTGTCACGCCGTTTTCAGTTTCCTCAGCAGATTTAGCCATTGCTTCAGTCACGATTTCCACGCCTTTAGCTTTTAAGCCTTTTTTAACGATCTGAGTCATCTGTTTCTCGAAGCCGCCTAAGATATCTTTAGCACCTTCTAAGATAGTGACTTCAGTACCGAAGTTAGCATAAGCAGTTCCAAGCTCAGAACCGATATAACCGCCACCGACAACAACTAATCTTTTAGGAACTTCCGTTAACGCTAATGCGCCAGTTGAATCGATGACGCGTTTACCGAATTTAAAGTTTGGAATCTCGATTGGACGAGAACCTGTCGCGATGATCGCGTTTTTGAATGTGTAAGTCTGAGACGCTTTATCCGTCATCACTTTTAAGTTGTTCGCATCAACGAAGTAAGCTTCGCCTTGCGCGATCTCAACTTTACGGCCTTTCAGTAATGCACCGACACCACCTGTTAATTTGTTGACAACGCTGCTTTTGAACGCCTGAACTTTAGTGAAGTCCACTTTAACGCCTTCAGCAGTGATACCCATGTCTTCAGAGTGCTGAGCCACTTCATAACGGTGAGAAGCCGCGAGTAACGCTTTTGACGGGATACAACCTACGTTAAGACAGACACCACCAAGAGCGCCTTTCTCAACGATTGTTACTTTCTGGCCAAGCTGAGCTGCACGGATCGCAGCAACATATCCACCAGGACCTGCACCGATGACAATAGTATCTGTTTCAATAGGAAAATCTCCAACTACCATTCTTTACCCCTCCATTAATAATAATTCTGGATTATTTAATAAACGTTTGATATGGTTCATTGCGTTCTGACCTGTAGCGCCATCAATCTGACGGTGGTCAAAGCTGAGTGATAATGCAAGTACCGGAGCTGCAACGATTTCGCCGTCTTTAACGATCGGTTTCTGAGCGATACGGCCGATTCCTAAGATTGCAACTTCTGGATGGTTGATGACTGGTGTGAACCACTGACCACCTGCAGAACCGATATTACTAATTGTACATGATGCACCTTTCATTTCGCCAGGGGCAAGTTTGCCGTCACGTGCTTTAACAGCTAACTGGTTGATTTCATCTGAGATAGCGAAGATAGATTTACGGTCGGCGTTTTTCACAACCGGTACCAGTAATCCACGTTCAGTATCTGCAGCGATACCGATGTTGTAGTAATGTTTGTGAACGACCTCTTCAGTCGCATCATCAAGTGAAGTGTTCAGTGCAGGATATGCTTTAAGTGCTGATACCAATGCTTTAACGACGTATGGTAAGAACGTTAATTTGATACCTTGTTCAGCAGCCACTTCTTTGAATTTTTTACGGTGATCCCAAAGTGCAGACACTTCGATCTCATCCATTAATGTGACGTGAGGTGCTGTATGTTTAGAGTTGACCATCGCTTTAGCGATCGCCTTACGCATAGCAGGAATTTTTTCACGAGTTTCAGGGAATTCGCCTTCTGGAGCTGCTACAGGTTGTGCATTTGACACGGCTTGTTCAGTTGCTGCCTGCGCTGGCGCTTCTGCTACTTCCTCAGTTGCCTGAGCAGCGCCGCCGTTCATGTAAGATTCGATATCTTCTTTCAGGACGCGGCCGTTTTTGCCTGAACCTTGAACTGCTTTGATGTTGACACTGTTGTCACGCGCGAATTTACGCACTGAAGGCATCGCAATCACGCGGCGTTTTTCGTCCACTTCAACGTCAGCCGTCTGCGTTGCAGCTGCAGGTGATTCAGTCTTCGTTTCTTCTGCCTTAGGTTCTTCTTTTGTTTCTTCAGGCTCTTCTGCATGAGAGTCTGCAGGTGCATCCGGAGAGTCGATTTTGATGATGACATCACCAAGGTTCGCAACTGTTCCTTCTTCTACAACCACTTCTTCAACTGTACCTGATACTGGAGATGGGATCTCAACGACAGATTTGTCATTCTGTACTTCACATAAAATATCGTCTTCGTTAACAGTGTCGCCAGCTTTAAAGAACCACTTAACGATCTCACCTTCGAAAATACCTTCACCAAGTGCCGGTAACTTAAATTCAAATGCCACTATAAGTTCCTCCTAGATAATCTTTTTTAATGATAAGTGAAAAGTACCGAAGTACTTTTCACGGCTGAAAACTGATTAGAATTCTAATGTGCGTTTAGCTGCTTCAACGATGCCGTCTTTGTTCGGTAACCAGACGTTTTCCGCCTGTGTGAACGGGTAAGCCGTGTCTGCTGCATATACACGAGCGATAGGTGCTTCGAGGCTGAGTACTGCACGTTCTGAGATTTCAGATACGACGTTCGCACCTACACCTGCCTGCTTCTGAGCTTCCTGAACCACTACAACGCGGCCCGTTTTCTCAACTGAAGCGATGATTGTCTCGATATCAAGAGGCTGTACAGTACGTAAGTCGATGACTTCTACTGAGTGACCGTCTTTAGCAAGTTCTTCAGCAGCTTTCACTGATTCCTGAACCATCGCACCGTAAGTGATGATAGACAGGTCTGTCCCTTCCTGCACGACGGCAGCTTTACCGATTTCCACTGTGTACTCCTCTTCAGGTACTTCAGCACGGAATGAGCGGTATAATTTCATATGTTCTAAGTAGACAACAGGATTGTCGTCACGGATAGCTGAGATCAACAGACCTTTAGCATCATATGGGTTTGATGGGATGACCACTTTGATACCCGGTGTCTGTGCCATCAGTCCTTCTAAGTTGTCAGCGTGAAGTTCAGGGGTATGAACGCCACCACCGAATGGTGAACGGATAACGACCGGTGCTGGTTTAGTGCCGCCTGAACGGAAGTTCTGACGTGCAAGCTGTGCAGCGATTGAGTCAAATACTTCGAAGACGAATCCGAAGAACTGGATCTCCATTACCGGACGGAAGCCCGTTAATGATAAACCGATAGCAAGACCACCGATACCTGATTCTGCAAGTGGTGTATCGAATACACGGTCTTCGCCGAATTCTTTCTGAAGTCCTTCAGTCGCACGGAATACACCACCGTTGACACCCACGTCTTCACCGAATACTAAGACATTTTCGTCATTTTTAAGTTCAGTTTGAAGTGCATTTGTTATTGCCTGGATCATCGTCATTTGTGCCATGACTTACTTCGACTCCTTCTCTTTGTAGATTTCATATTGTTCTTTTAAGTTAGCAGGCATTTCACCTGAGTACATGATTTCCGCTAATTGAGAAACAGTCTGTTTAGGTGTCGCATCTGCTTCTTTAAGTGCAGTTTTGATTTCTTCTTTCGCCCGTTCCATTACTTCGTTTTCTTTTTCTTCAGTCCAGAGACCTTTGTTTTCTAAGAATTTACGGAAACGTACTAATGGATCTTTTTTAACCCACTCAGAATCTTCATCTGAAGTTCTGTAACGAGTCGGGTCATCCCCAGCCATTGTATGCGGACCATAACGGTAAGTCATTGTTTCAATTAATGATGGACCGTCACCCGCGATAGCGCGTTCACGTGCTTGTTTAGTCACGAAATAAACAGCAAGTGCATCCATACCGTCAACAACAGTACCCGGGATACCCGCTGCAACCGCTTTTTGAGCTAATGTTTTAGCAGCAGTCTGTTTTTCACGCGGTGTTGAGATCGCATAGTTATTGTTCTGGATGACGAAGATTGCAGGTGCTTTGAATGCAGCGGCAAAGTTGATCCCTTCATAGAAGTCACCTTGAGAAGAACCGCCGTCACCTGTATAAGTGATCGCTACGTTCTGTAGACCTTTTTTCTTGAGACCAAGCGCCACGCCGGCAGTCTGAACATACTGCGCACCGATGATGATCTGTGGTGCTAATGCGTTCATACCTTCAGGGAACTGACTGCCTGCGAAATGACCACGTGACCATAAGAACGCTTTAGTCAGCGGAAGACCATGCCAGATTAATTGTGGAACGTCACGGTAACCTGGCAGAATCCAGTCCGCTTTTTCAAGGGCATATTGTGACGCTAACTGAGAAGCTTCCTGACCTGCTGTAGGTGCATAGAAACCTAGACGACCTTGACGGTTTAATGAGATAGAGCGCTGGTCAAGGACACGTGTCCATACCATTCTTTCCATTAATTCAACTAACTGTTCATCAGTTAAGTCAGGCATATATTGATCATTGATAACGTTACCTTCTAAATCTAATACTTGAACTACTTCAAACTTAGATTCAATTTCATTGAGTACTGCTACTGCATCGAATGGTGCTTGTTTCTTCGAAGCCATTCAATTCACCAAACCTTTCGGATTTATTTATATTTACTTGAATCATTCTAACATAAAACTGTTCTAGTGTTAAACAAAAAAATTCGGTACACGAAATAGACTTTAAACCATGATTTCAAAGCGTTTTGTTATACTGTATTACTCAAAATACAAGCACTGTTATAGTACAACTACTTGCTGTTCAGCAGCTTGACGACATCAGCTGATTCTTTCTGGATTTTTTCCATCGTCTTGTTGTACGACGTCATCTTCTGCTGGAAACTTTCAGTCGACTTGTTGAGTTTCTCGATCATGCTGTTCACTTCTTCAGTCTCTGGTTTTTTACCCTCTAAATACTTAAACAAATCATTTTCTTTTTTGAGCACATCCTGATAAGAAGCCATCAGCTCATCGTGTCCCGCGTACTTCTCATCCATTACCGCTGTCAGATCGGCAGCTTCTTTTTTCTGCTCTTTGTTTTTAATGTCTTTCGCCAGATCCTTCGCTTTTCTGTAGGCGGTCTCCGAGTCATCGTACGCCTTGATCTCCTTGTCGATAGCCTGTTTGCGTGCCTCCGTATTTTCAACCAGTTTCTGCGCATTGCTGTTGATCATCTTGATGTCCTGCTTCTTGGCCTGACTGATCTTGTTGAAGCGCTCCACTTTTTCAGACTCGAGCTTCTGCAGATTCTTGTTCACTTCAATGACTGGTTTCTCCTTCTGATTGACTGTATCAATCTGAGTATAGAACGCTGCCAGCTTGTCCGTCGAATGGCCGCACCCTGCCAGCATCAGGACCGATAGACCCATTATCGCTATTTTCTTCATCTTGACCTCTCCTTCACTTGTTCTCATTTATAGTAGCCTTTTTTAAATGGCGATTCAATGTTTATAGTTAATCGCTGCCGACTCTGATATATTATAAAAAAGGAGTGAATAACATGTTAACAATGAAAGACATCATCCGGGATGGCCATCCGACTTTAAGAGAGAAAGCACAGGACGTCACCCTCCCTTTATCAGAAGAGGATATCCAGCTCGCTGACGATATGCTTGAGTTTCTGAAGAACAGTCAGGACGAGAAGATTGCAAAGAAGTATAAGCTGAGAAGCGGCGTCGGACTTGCAGCCCCTCAGCTCAATATCTCTAAACGACTGATTGTCATCTATTTCTACGATCAGGATAAAGAGGATTACATCACACTGCAGCTCTTCAATCCGAGAATCGTCAGCCACAGCGTCGAGAAAGCTTATCTGCCGCAAGGAGAAGGCTGCCTGAGCGTGGATGAAAACATCCCGGGACTTGTGCATAGAAATGCGCGTGTGACCGTCAAAGCCATCAACCGTGACGGCGAGGAAGTTAAAATCCGTCTGAACCGCTTCGTTGCTATTGTCGCACAGCACGAGATCGACCACCTGAACGGGGTGATGTTCTATGACCATATCAATCAGGCGGATCCATTCAAACCTGAAGAGAATGCGACCGCAGTAGAATAAAAAGAGTTGCCAGGTATTTCGCTGGCAACTCTTTTTATATGGGCGTATGTTCCTGTATCAGCGGAACGTCCCGCTGACGCCTTTTGCGGGACGTTACGCCTCATTTTCTACATATTCACTGGTGGAACGTCCCGCTTACACCTTTTGAGGGACGTTACGCCTCATTTTCTACATATTCACTGGTGTATCGTCCCGCTGACACCTTTTGAGGGACGTTACGCCTCATTTTCTACATATTCACTGGTGTATCGTCCCGCTGACACCTTTTGCGGGACGTTCCGCCTTATATTTCTACATATTCACTGGTGTATCGTCCCGCTGACACCTTTTGCGGGACGTTCCGCCTTATATTTCTACATATTCACTGGTGTATCGTCCCGCTGACGCCTTTTGCGGGACGTTACGCCTCATTTTCTACATATTCACTGGTGTATCGTCCCGCTGACGCCTTTTGCGGGACGTTACGCCCCTGATTTTCTTAACGCCATACTTCTTATTAAATAAGTGCCAGCTGCTTGAATGCATGCATGATGCCGTTATCATCTACATCCGTCGTGACAAAATCGGCAATTTGCTTGAGTCCTTCTACTGCGTTACCCATTGCGATACCGGTTCCCGCCCATTCAATCATCTCGAAATCGTTGTTACCGTCACCGAGCGTGATGACATCCTGCTGTCTGACACCGATTTTCTCAGCGAACTTCTTGATCCCCTCCGCCTTAGAGCCGTTCGCCGGCACAACATCCCGGCTGAACTCATGCCAGCGGTAGAACTTCACAAGCGGATGTTTATTATCGTAGAGGACGTCCGTACCTTCGTCATGGAAGAGCAGCGCCTGGAATATCTCATGGTCCATGAAGTAATCATTCTCATGACGCGGGTGCCCCAGTCTGATGGAACCCATGCTCTCCGCGATATGGTCATGATGCATGATATTCGACACCGCTTCTTCCTCCCCCAGGAAGACCATGGGATGATCATGCTCACGCGCAATCCGCTGCAGTGTCGATAGCGTCTCCGTATCCAGCGGGTTGCGGTAGATGACCTCTGAATGATAGACGACATACTGACCGTTATAGGCGACGAAGTTCTGGATCTCCGTATCTTCCATCACCTGCTTCATATTATAAGGTGCACGCCCTGTCGCAATCGCCAGTATATGGCCCGCTGCCTTCAGCTGACGGATTGTTTCATGGGTCGTTGCCGGTATCTGATGATGACTGTCATATAAGGTGCCATCGATATCAAAAAAGATTAGTTTTTTAGTCATGGTCATTCCTCCTCCCCTACTACCTTATCTCAGTTTTCCGCGAAACTCTAGTTTTTACTTTGCACTCATACTTAACTTCATGTAAAATAGAAGTACTCATACAATCTGTACGGTGAAGAGCCCTAGAGCAGCTAGGGCCTTATTTATGTTAATTATTATTAGGAGGCTATATAAATGGCAATTTTTAAAGTTTTTTATCAGGAAGACAGAAGCGAAGTTATTATTCGCGAAAATACACACGTTCAATATATTGAAGCTGAAACGGAAGAACAGGTCCGTAAATCATTAGCTGATCGCCCTTACAATATTGAATATGTTCAGAAACTTGATGGTGCACATCTCGCTTACGAAGAGAAATCACCAGCATTCAAAGTGGAGACTATCTAATGAATCTCCTGCAAAACAATGAAGTCGGCGTATTCGCGCTGGGTGGTATGGGCGAGATCGGTAAAAACACCTACGCAGTCGAATATAAAGACGAAATCATCGTCATCGATGCGGGCATCAAGTTCCCGGAAGATGAACTGCTCGGAATCGACTATGTCATTCCGGACTACACTTATCTGGTGCAGAACCAGCATAAGATCAAAGGACTGTTCATCACTCATGGTCACGAAGACCATATCGGCGGTGTGCCGTTCTTACTCAAACAGCTTAATATCCCGATTTACGGCGGACCCCTGGCTCTTGGCCTTATCCGCAATAAGCTAGAGGAGCATCATCTCCTCCGCACTGCATCACTGAATCCGATCACAGAAGACAGCGTCTTTGAATTCGCTAACATGAAGGTCACGTTCTATCTGACGACACACTCAATCCCTGAGGCGTACGGCGTTGTCGTCCATACTCCGGAAGGGAAGATCGTTCATACCGGAGACTTCAAGTTCGACTTCACACCTGTCGGCGAACCTGCGAACATCGCTCGTATGGCCGCACTGGGTGAGGAAGGCGTGCTCTGTCTGTTATCAGATTCCACTAACGCCGAGATCCCGAACTTCACCATCAGTGAACGTGCGGTCGGTCAGAGTGTGGAGCAGATTTTCCGCAAGTGCAGCGGCCGTATTATCTTCGCGACATTCGCATCAAATATCTACCGCGTGCAGCAGGCGATCGAGGCCGCCGTCAAATTCGACCGTAAGATCGTCATCTTCGGCCGGTCGATGGAGAACAACATCAAGATCGGTACGGAGCTCGGCTATATCAAAGTACCGCCTGAGACATTTGTCGAAGCGAATAAAATCAACAGTATTCCGAAGCACAAACTGCTGATCCTCTGTACAGGGTCACAGGGCGAACCGATGGCGGCACTGTCACGTATCGCAAACGGTACCCATAGACAGGTCAGCATCATCCCGGAAGACACAGTGATCTTCTCTTCTTCACCTATCCCGGGCAACACGAAGAGCGTCAACCGTACGATCAACGCCCTGTATAAAGCAGGCGCTGACGTCATCCACGGTAAGTTATCAAACATCCATACATCAGGTCACGGTTCACAGGAAGAACAGAAACTGATGCTCCGCCTGATCAAGCCGAAGTTCTTTATGCCGATCCACGGTGAGTACCGCATGCAGAAACTGCACGGTCAGCTGGGGATGGACTGCGGCGTCAAGCCTGATAATGTCTTCATCCATGAGAACGGGGATGTACTTGCCCTGACACACGACTCTGCCCGCTATGCAGGCAAGGTTCAGTCAGGCAATATATTAGTCGACGGCAGCGGTATCGGTGATATCGGTAACGTCGTCATCAAAGACCGTAAGATTCTGTCTGAGGACGGCCTCGTCATCGTGGTCGTCAGCATCGACTTCAAGACAGGACAGCTCCTGTCAGGTCCGGACATCATCTCTCGCGGCTTCGTCTATATGCGTGAATCCGGTCACCTGATCTATGACGCACAGCGCATGATCAAGAAGACGGTCATCGAGAAACTCAATCACACTGAAAACGTTGAATGGCACCATATCAAAAATGCGATCACGGAAAGTCTCTCCCCTTATCTCTATGATAAGACGGCAAGACGCCCGATGATACTGCCGATGATCATGGATGTCAATAAGTAAAAAAAATCGCTGAACAGCCGTTCAGCGATTTTTTTGTCTGTATTCTAGTTATTCTCAAGTTTACTTTCGAAACGGCGCAGGTCATTGTCATGACCGATCACAATCAGCATATCACCGCGCTCGATATACTCCTCAGGGTCCGGTGAGACCGTGATATGGTCATCCCGCTTGATGGCGATGATATTCAGCCCGTAGTTCGCACGCAGGTCGAGGTCAAGAATCGTCGTCCCTTCAAGGGTCGGTCCCGCGATGATCTCAACGATCGAATGTTCATCAGCAAGTTCCAGATAATCCATCACTGAAGCATTGGATAACTTGTTCGCTATCCGTCGTCCCATATCACGTTCAGGATGGACAACGGTGTCCGCCCCTATTTTGTTCAGCACTTTCGCATGATAATCATTCTGTGCCTTCGCTGTCACCTGGGCGACCCCCAGATCCTTCAGAATCAGGGTCGTCAGAATACTCGCCTGAATGTTATCACCGATCGCGACAATCACATGGTCGAAGTTACGGATACCCAGACTCTTCAGTACGGTTTCATCCGTCGTGTCAGCGATGACCGCATGTGTGGCGATATCCGCATATTCGTTGACTCTCGCCTCGTCGCTGTCAATCGCCATGACATCGATATCCAGTCTGTTCAGTTCTCTGACGATACTCCCGCCGAACCGGCCAAGACCGATCACTACAAATTCCTTTTCCATTCCCATTTGCTACCTCCGCTTTCCTGAGACGTAATCTGCATCAAAGATGAATAATCTCAGTAATAATAGTAAAGAAGGAACCAGTAAAAGTAAACCTGCAATAAAGACAATGACAAGTGCCAGTGCCATCGAGTCATTAACGACCGCATGATTCAGATCGATATAAGGATAGAGAATATACGGCAGCTTACTGATGCCGTAGCCGAAGAACGCGAGCGCGAACTGGACCATGATCAGAACAAATGCCAGACCATGATTGCGGCGCTGCCAGATCAGCACGAATGCTGCGATAAAGAACAGAATACTCAGGCCGAAGAGCCACCAGTAATGACTGACTGCCATACTGAAATGTTCAGCATTATGCTGTCTCAAACTCAGGAAGACGAACTGGCAGATGATGATCATCGGCCCCGCCCAGATCAGGAACCAGTTTCTCATCAGCTCATAGGCCGGCTTATCTTCTGCTTGATGCGCATAATAAGTCAGAAAGGCGGATGAGATATAGAGCACCGAGATGATGGACAGAAAGACCACTGCCCAGGCATACGGACTCATCAGGAGCTCGAACCAGTCCAGCACGACGCCGTCAGCTGTCTTTTCGATAAAACCGCCCTCAGAGATGGAAAGCACGGTCGAGAAAGAGGCAGGTATCAGTAAACCTGTCATACCGTATAGGAAGATCCACGCAAACTTCGTATCCTTACCGTACGTCTCAAATGCATAGAACGCACCGCGGATCGTCAGCAGAATCAAAGCGACTGAAGCAGGTATCAGCAGCGTCGTGCCGAAATAATAGGCGGTATCCGGAAAGAAGCCGACAATGCCGACGAAGAAGAAGACCAGGAAGACATTCGTCACTTCCCATACCGGATTCAGATAGCGTGAGACCAGTTCACTGATAATATGATCTTTCTTGGTGATTTTAGCGTATAACATAAAGAATCCGGCGCCAAAATCAATGGCGCCAATGATGATGTAACCATACAGGAAAGTCCATAGTACGGTTATCCCTATATGCTGATAGTCCATTAAGCTTCTCCTCCTACATTGGCACGGTTATTCTCAATTTCAATCGCTGCCGGCTTATCCTTGAAGATGCGGACCAGTACGTAGATACAGGAGAAACCGAGTATAAGATACAGCAATGCAAATGCAACGAGAACCAGCGATACACCGTTCGCCTGTGTCACACCTTCTGCCACTTTCATATAGCCGCGCAGAATCCATGGCTGACGACCCATTTCAGCTAAGAACCAGCCGAATTCAATCGCCAGCATGCTCATCGGTCCAGTTAAAGCAATCATATAGAGCATGAAGGAATGATGACTCCACTCCTTCTTGAATTTTTTCAGGATAAAGTACAGAACAGAAATGGCGAACGAGAAGACACCGAAGAAGACCATCAGGTCAAAGAAGTAATGAATGACAAGCGGCGGACGCTCATCTGCCGGAATCTCGTTCAGTCCTTTGATCTCAGTATCGAAGCTGTTATCTGCGAGGAAGCTCAGCATCCCCGGAATCTTGACGGCCCCTTTGACTTCCTGAGTCTCTTCGTCAAGCATACCGAAGAGCACTAAGTCAGCCTTGCTGCTTGTATCGAAATGCCACTCCATCGCCGCCAGTTTCTCAGGCTGCTCGTGGTGCAGGAACTGTGCAGAAGCGTGACCTGCCATCATGGCGAACAGACTGAAGATAAGACCGGTCAGCATGGTGACTTTCAGCCCTTTCTTATGATAAGCACGGTCGCTCTCAAATCTATTACGCAAGAGTTTCACTGCTGCGATACTTGCCAGCATGAAGGCGATGGTCATGCCACCTGTCGTCACTACGTGAAACGCACGGACAAAGAATGAATCATTGAGCATGGCAGCGACCGGATCGATATTGACCAGCTGGCCTTTGACCATATCAAAGCCCTGTGGTGTATTCATGAATGAGTTCACACTTGTGATGAAGAGTGCACTCATCGTCGAACCGATGATGATCGGGATGGTCAGCAGCCAGTGCAGCCAGCGGTTCTTGAAGCGGTCCCACGTATAGAGATAGATGCTCAGGAAGATCGCCTCAAAGAAGAATGCGAATGTCTCCATGAAGAGCGGCAGCGCGATGACCTGACCGCCGATACGCATGAATGACGGCCAGAGCAGTGACAGCTGCAGACCGATAATCGTACCGGTTACAACCCCTACAGCTACCGTAATCGTAAACCCTTTCGCCCAGCGCTTCGCCATAGCGAGGTAGGCAGGGTCCTTCTTGTAAAGACCGAGACCTTCAGCAATCATGAACATAAACGGCAGCGCGACCCCGATAGTTGCAAAAATAATATGAAACGCGAGCGTCATCCCTGTCAGGAGACGACTGATAATAACACCATCCATTTAATTCCTCCTCATTGTGATATTTATCACAAATAATATAATCCTATTATACAAGATTGGACGTCTTAATACTAATAGTTGACTCATGAAAATGCCAACAAAATCATCAATGAAATTTGATAAATCTGATAAAAAACGCTACTCTATATAAGATTAAAGTCTGGAGATGATGAATATGAATATCACTGTGTATACACAGGATAACTGTCCACCGTGTCAGTATATCAAAAATTATTTTAGAGAGCACCAAATCCTATTTACAGAAAAGAATATAAGGAACAGTCAGTACCGCAGCGAGATGATGGAGATGGAGGCCTTCAGCACGCCGCTGATCATGATTGATGATGAAATCCTCCACGCCATCGATATGGACAGGATCGAAGCGCTGGTCCATGTTTAGATATCTGCCGTTCAAGTCGAAGAAAGAAGACGTCCGTATCAGACACCGGGAGCTGAAGATGCTGAGAGAAGCGCATCACGCGCCCCTGACAGTGGTGCATATCTCTGACCTGCATCTCGGCTTCAACTACAGCTATGAGGATCTGCTCTACCATATCACCCTGATCAATCAGCTGCATGCCGATATCATCATCATATCGGGTGACCTGTTCGATAATATCGATCATTATCACAATCCGGAGCATCTCATTCCACTCTTGAAGACCCTGAAAGCAACGCTCGGCGTCTTCTTTGCTTACGGCAACCACGATCAGCGTATCCATCAGACAGAACGGATCAGCCGTCTATTGGCAGCGTCTGACATCAGGCTGCTCGTGAATCAGGGCACTGTCGTTCATTATGACGGTGAGCCGATCTTCATCGGCGGTCTGGATGACATCATCAATTCAGGCGGTAATGTTGAACAGACTCTGAAGCAGCGTCACGACGATATGCTGACCTTCCTGATTGTGCATGAACCGGACTACGCCGACTTCGTCAGGAAATTCAATGTCGATATGCAGTTCTCGGGGCATACACACGGCGGGCAGATCCGCATACCGCTGATCGGTGCGCCGGTGAAACCGTCACTCGGCATGAAGTATGTCCAGGGGATGTATAACGTCGGTGACATGAAGCTGCACGTCTCGCCGGGACTCGGTACCACTCACCTGCCGATCAGATTATTCTGCCGGCCGGAGATCACCTGCCTTCATATCAGTTAACACAAGAAGACCCTATTCCTGGACAGGAATAGGGTCTTCTCTCTTATTTGATTCGATTAACCAGTTCCACGACTTCTTCCTGTGTCGCACAGTTCAAAGCCTGCTCAGCTAATTTCTGCATGTCGCTGCGGTTCAGGTTCTTGATCTGGCGACGTGCCTTCAGAATGCTGGTCGCACTCATTGAGAACTCATCCAGTCCAAGACCGAGGAGTAACGGAATCGCTGTCGTGTCGCCTGCCATCTCACCGCACATACCTGTCCATTTGCCCTCTTTATGACTGGCGTCAATGACCTGTTTGACGAGGCGGAGGATCGCCGGATTATAAGGCTGGTAAAGATAAGAGACGCGTTCTGACATACGGTCTGCTGCCATCGTGTACTGAATCAGATCGTTTGTACCGATACTGAAGAAGTCCACTTCCTTAGCAAATAGGTCAGCGATAGCAGCAGTTGACGGGATCTCCACCATGATACCGAGCTCGATATCGTCCGCTACTTTGACTTTTTCATCCTGCAGCTTCACTTTTTCTTCCTCAAGAATCGCTTTCGCCTGACGGAACTCATTGATTGTCGCAATCATCGGGAACATGATGCTCAAGCGACCTGCAGTTGATGCACGCAGCAGTGCACGTAACTGCGTTCTGAAGATATCCTGCTGGTCCAGGCAGAGACGAATCGCACGATAACCGAGGAACGGGTTCATCTCATGCGGCAGGTTCAGATAAGGCAGTTCCTTATCTCCACCGATATCAAGCGTACGCACAACGACACGTTTCCCTTTCATTTCAGAGAGTACACGTCTGTATGCTTCGTACTGTTCTTCCTCAGTCGGCATGTTATCGCGGCCCATATAAAGGAATTCTGTTCTGTAGAGACCGATTCCTTCAGCGCCGTTATTGATCACACCTGCTAAATCGTCCGGTGTCCCGATGTTCGCTGCCAGTTCGACATGCACACCGTCTTTAGACTCTGTCTTGTCCTTGACAAGCTGCTTCAGCTCTTCCTTGTCCTGAATGAATTTCGCCTGTTTGTTCTTGTAGGCGAGAACGGCATTCTCATCAGGATTGATGATGACGTCACCTGTAGAACCATCGATGATCACCATGTCACCGTGCTTCACGGCTTTGGTTACATCTTTCGTTCCCACGACAGCCGGGATCTCCAGCGAGCGGCTCATAATAGCTGAGTGACTTGTACGGCCGCCGATATTGGTTGCAAAGCCTTTGACGAACTCTTTGTTCAGCTGGGCAGTATCTGACGGTGTCAGGTCGTCAGCGATGATGACCACATTCTGATTGATCGTGCTCGGGTTCGGTAATGTCACACCGAGTAGATGCGCTAAGACACGTTTAGAGACGTCACGGATATCTGCCGCACGTTCTTTCATGTATTCATTATCCATTGATTCAAAGATCGCGATGAAGTTATTCGCCACTTCCATCAAGGCGCTCGGCGCATTGGTCTGGTTGGTGCGGATGTTCTCCTCAATCGGGTTGATCAGCTCCGGATCCTCAAGCACAAGTAAATGGGCGTCAAAGATAGCGGCTTTATCAGGACCTAAGGCTACTTCCGCATTGTTTCTGATCTGCGTCAGTTCGACCTTGGATTCATTGATAGCTGCCTTGAACTTTGCTACTTCCGCTTCAGCGTCCGTCACCTTTTGACTGGTATATGATAAATCGGGCTCAACTAAAAGATAGGCTTGCGCAATGGCAACCCCATCTGAAGCGCCGATACCGCTTAAAGTCATAGACATTAGGCAGTCAGACCTTCTTTAGTTAATACATCACTGATTGCCTGAACCGCTTCTTTTTCATCGCTGCCTTCCGCATATACAGTGATTTCAGCATCTTTGCCGACACCTAGACTCATTACGCCCATAATAGATTTTAAATTAACTTTCTTGCCGTTGTATTCTAATTGTACGTCTGAATCGAATTTACTTGCCGTCTGTACGAGCATTGTCGCCGGACGCGCGTGAATTCCTGTTTCATCGATAATTACATAGCTTTGTTGTTCCATCGTTGATCTTCTCCTTTAGGTTTCCTAGTTTTATATATAAACCAAAACTGTCTATACAGTGCTAGAATAACAAATCGTGCTCGATACTTCAAATATTTGCACGCTTACATGAAGCTGCGCGCTACCTGCTCACATTTATCCGCATGGTCCTCACCCAGTTTTTTCATCAGTTTATAGCTGATACCTGCCGCCACTGCCTGACCGACAACCGGAATCCAGCGTACCTGTTTAGCCGCCTCGCGTTTCGCGAATGCTTTCAGGACGACTGTCAGTAGTTTAGTCGTGATATTGCGACCGATGAAGTCACTGCCTTTTTTCGCCGCTGTGAACATCACCTGCTGCTTCATATCATCGGCCATACCATTGACCTGCTTATGGCTGAGTCCGTACACCTTGTTGATGTCTTCGATGATGTCCTTCATCAGCTTCAGATCGACACCCACATCGATACCGGGAACCGGGATGACGGTCGCCGCTGAACTCATCAGCGATTTATTCTGAATGATTTTCTCCGCCGCCTGACGACGTTCGATCAGTTCTGTTTCCGTGGTCGGCAGCGATCCTTTAACGACTTTGATATCCGGTGAACCTAATTTCTTACCTGCCAGATTAATCACTGTATCCAAAATGCCCATTCTTTACACGTCCTTTTATTTAAGTTAGTGTTGTATTCCCGAAAACTGTCGGTCTTAATCAAGTATTTTCACGAAGACCACTTTGAGATACTTCGACGGCTTGTAGTGGGTCGTCGTTCTGAAGTCCTTCGGCAGCCCCATGATATCTGTGATCTCAAAACGTCTGCCGTCAAGCGTCTCATTGATCATCTTCTTGAAGTGCGGCAGCGTATAGTTGCTGGCATTCGTGCTGAGGACAAGATACCCGCCGCGGTTCAGAACCGGCAGGGCCCCTTCGATCAGCTCATTGTAGTTGTCTTTGACACTGAAGCGTTTTTTCTTTGAGCGTGAGAAGCTCGGCGGGTCGATGACAATCAGGTCGAACTTCATTCTCTTGCGCAGACAGTACTTCAGCATATCAAAGACATCCATTGTATAAAGCAGCTGCTTGTCGACATTGATTTCATTCAGCGCGAAGTTCTGCTCGATCAGTTCAAGTGAGCGCTTCGCGATATCGACGGAAACCGTCTCCATACCGTTCTTCGCAGCCGCAACGCTGAAGCCGCCTGAATAAGCAAAGAGATTCAGCATCGGACCTTCCAGGTCGAGTGACATGATCTTATTACGCACATCACGCTGGTCGAGGAATAGTCCGGTCATCGGTCCCTCCTCAAAATGGATCGTGTAGAACAGGTTGTTCTCTGTGATGATGATCGGGAACTCAACCGATTCTTCGCTGATACGGTGAGTCGGGACATTCTTATCGAAGCGCAGTTTCTCATGAAGTGTCTTGTAATGGAAGACCTCCCTTAAACTCTCGACAATTTCGTCCTTATAATAATAGATGCCTTTTGAGTACCACTGAATCAGGAAGTGGCCGTCGTAATCGTCAACTGTAAAGCCGCCGAGTCCGTCGCCCTCGCCGTTATAGACACGGAACGCATTGGTATGTTCTGCATTGTAGAGTGCTTCACGTTCGCCTTTAGCGTCTTCGAAGAGCCCCTTGAAATAACTGACGTCAAGCCTTGTCTCCAGGTCGTCACCGATCTTGTAGCCGGCACCGCGGTTCTGGCGGCCGTAATAGAAGAGACCAAGTTCCGCGCCCTCAGACGTCTTCAGGACGAAACGCTCGCCTTCTGTCATGGTATCCCTATCAAATATATCCGCTTCCTCCAGCACCAGATAGCCGTCGCGGTATTTCTTATCATGTTTATGTTTCAGTATGACATTCTTCACTCTTTCACCTCATTGATTGTTTGTCTCCACTATAACACAAAAAAGGACACCTCCAGCGGTATCCTTTCTTCAGACGTACGTGATTATCACAGCACCTTCCCCAAAGTGCTATTCTCCCATCATTTGTATCCGAATAACTAGCTATATTCAATTATAGTTCAAACGATGCTGTTATACAATAGCTGTTAGTAATTTTTACGCAAATGATTGACAAACAGCGGTGTGACTAAGATCACAAGCAGTACTATAACAGGGGGAATGAACAAGGCGACTGAAACACCTTTGAACAGCAGCAGGTAAAAACTCGTCATGATCTCGATAAAAAGAATCGAAATCGTAAAGAGCTGACCAAAATAGCCGCGGTTTCTGACACGGATCATGACCGTGAAGAACAGGTAGCAGATGACCGTAAGCAGCAGAATGAACAGACTCAGCCATTCATAGAAGTACTGCATCTTGACGACATTGAACTTCGTGACATTGAAGAGCACGTTCCGGTTGTTGAGTTCAATCAGTGTCAGCAGGAGCATCAGAAGGCCGAAGAGGATTTCCACCTGGAAGAAGCTGAACCATTTCGGCTTACGCATCCAGCCCGGGATGTCCTCATCCTGCAGATCAATCCAGTTTCTGATGCCACGTGTGAACTGATTCCATGCCAGCATCAGCCGTTCATCAATCTTCATGGACTGCTTTGAAATCTGGGCGAAGGCATCATTCGTCTGATGGTTGATCAGGCGGCTGAACTTTCTATCACGCTTGCGACGGTTCGCACGACTGAGTGAATGGTCAGCGGCACTGACCTTCTTCGCACGGTGCAAGAAGACGTGGTTGCCGAGTGCGAGCAGGCCCATACCGGACAGCAGAATAAAGAAGAAGTTCAGCGCCATCAGGTCAAGCGGTGTCACCGATTCCTTTACCAGACGGTCATACACATGATTCTGCGTGACGATATAGGCGAGACCGAAGATCAGGATCAGAATCAGGTAATGCATCTTGCGGAACTCACTGTTCAGGTTATGACGGTTCAGGGCATAGAAAATCAGCAGCAGAAATGCTGCAAAGTAGAACAGCGCGTAGCTGTCATAGACCTTGAACATGAAGAGCGCTGTCAGCATGAACAAGAAGACAGCCGTCAGCAGGTAAAAGATCGAAATCGATGTATCATGTGACGTCGTCTTTTTCAGGATATGACTGATATAGAAAAGACCGAGACCATACAGAATAAAGACAAGACTATAAAGATAAGGCCAGGCTTTAATATAATGACTGAGCAGCTCAATAAAGGCATAACTGTAGAGATTGATGAAGTCACTCAACTGTGACATATGAAGTTTATTGATGGCGATCTCCTTGAAGTTGATGATTTCATCGGCATTGAAGAAAATAAAGAGACCGAAGCCGATCATCAGCAGACCGAGGAGATAACCGGTCAGCACCTCGGCATTGTTTCTGAACCATTTCATACTACCACCTCATGCCTATTATAGTGAAAAGAACGAGGGTTGTCCCGTCTGGATGGAAATTTCAGTCTTAAGGACTAGATGTTTAATGTGCTGACTCTGCGGGAATAACAGACTATCATCATTAAGGAGGCATTTATCATGACAAACGATAAAATCGAACAGCATAAAGAAGACGCTGAACAAGCAAAAGAGCCTATTGAACAGAACGACAGTAATGAGACAGGCCAAGAAGAGACTCACGAAGACGTTCAGAATACATTCGAATAATACCGGGTTGATAAGCGGAGCTGCGGCTCCGCTTTTTTTGATGTTCGCCGGGAGGGTTTACAGGGCATCCAGACGACGCAAAAAGAAGCCCGCCATTCACGCGGGCTTCACTTCTCTATTATAATGCTCTATGCGCGATATCCTGACGATGGAAGAGTCCATCGCTCGTGATTTTATCCACGTTCCCGTAGCTTGCCTTGACCGCTTCCTCGATCGACCGGCCCGTGCCCAGTGCCAGCATCACACGTCCGCCGTTCGTCACCCAGTCATCCTCTTTCTTCAGACCGCTGATATAATAATCAAGCTCGCCGTTGTAACCGTAGACTTTATGACCTCTGTCATAACTGCCCGGATAACCGGCCGCTGCCAGTACGACGCCGACAACAGCATCCTCTGACCACTCAAGCTCGATGGCTTCCTTTCTCTCCAGCGCTGCCAGCACTTCGATGAAATCACTGTCCATCTTCGTCAAGAGCACCTGGCATTCCGGGTCGCCGAACCGCGCGTTGAACTCGATGACTTTCGGTCCGTCCTCTGTGATGATCGCACCGATATAGAGGAGACCGAAGTAGTTCAGACCCTCCTCGCTCATCGCTTGCGCGATCGGATAGGCGATGCGTTCGTTCGTCACCTTCAGTATATCCTCACCGATGTGCGGGACAGGACAGTAGGCACCCATACCGCCTGTATTAGGTCCCTTGTCGCCGTCATAGGCGCGCTTATGGTCCTGGGCGATGACATCGAACGGAATGATGAAGTCATCATTGACGAAGACCATCAGTGAGAACTCCTCACCTGCCAGGAACTCCTCAAAGACGACTTCCGCATCGCCGTCCTTGTAGAAGCGTTCAATCGCACCGACGGCCTCCTCATGTGTCATCGCAACGATGACGCCTTTACCTGCCGCGAGTCCGTCCTGCTTCAGCACGATCGGCGCCGGGTGATCCATCAAGTAGTCAAGCGCCGCTTCCTTTGTATGGATGACGGCATATTCTGCTGTCGGAATGTCGTACTTCGCCATGATGGCCTTAGCAAACGATTTGGAGCCTTCAATCTGTGCCGCTTCCTTGTTCGGTCCGAAGACCTTGATACCTGCCGCAGTCAGCGCGTCAGCCAGTCCTTCAGTCAGGGGCTGCTCAGGCCCGATGACCACCCATTCAGCTGCGTTTTCTTGTGCGAACCGGACGATTTTTTCATGCTCTGTCTCCTTGATGTCACCGACCACTGTCGCGACGTTCTGCATCGCGTCATTTCCTGGAATGACGAAGACTTCTTCCACATGCTGCGAGCTGCTCAGTTTGTGGCTCAGTGCGTGCTCACGGCCGCCTGAACCGATTACGAGTACTTTCATATGTCCTCCTAGTGTTTGAAGTGGCGCATGCCGGTCGTGACCATCGCAATGCCGAGTTTATTTGCTGCATCGATCGAGTCCTGGTCCTTGATGGAACCACCCGGCTGGATGATGCATTTGATGCCCGCCTCTGCCGCTGTCTCCACTGTATCGCTCATCGGGAAGAAGCCGTCACTCGCTAAAATAACGTTGTCGTTCATTTCAATGGCACGTTCGATGGCAATCTTCGCCGCGCCGACACGGTTCATCTGCCCCGCGCCGATACCGACTGTCTGTTTCGCGTTCGCGAGGACAATGGCATTACTCTTCACGCTCTTCACGACTGTCCAGCCGAGTTCCATCGCCTGCCACTGCGCTTCTGTCGGCTGCGCTTCAGTGACGACGGTCATTTCTTCACGCGTCAACATCTTTGTATCTTTGTCCTGGACTAAGTAGCCGCCTGAGACTGAGACGAATTCCTCCGTCTCAGCGTCACTGTCCATCTCGACCTCAAGGAGACGGATGTTCTTTTTCTGCGTCAGAATCTCTGAAGCTGCGTCCTCAAAGCCCGGTGCGATAATCACCTCAAGGAAGATACTGCCCAGTTTCTTAGCTGTCGCCTCGTCAACCGGACGGTTCAGTGCGACAATGCCGCCGAAAATAGACTGGCTGTCCGCATCAAACGCATTCTGGAAGGCTTCCTCGATTGTCGCGCCGACACCGACACCGCACGGATTCATATGTTTCACGGCCACTGCTGCCGGCTGGTCGAACTTCTTCACCAGACTTAAGGTCGCATCCGCATCCTTGATATTGTTGTAGCTCAGTTCCTTGCCATGCAGCTGCTTGGCACCGGCAATCGTATTCGGTGCACTTGACGTCCTGACGAATTTCGCCTGCTGCTGCGGGTTCTCACCGTAGCGGAGCGCTGTGGCCTGCTCGCTGAAGAAATCAACGATGGCTGCATCGTATTTCGCTGTATGGCTGAATGTCTTGACCATCAGCTCTTTACGGAACGCTGCGTCCACTGCATCGTTTTTCAGCTTATCAATGACAGCCGTGTAGTCAGCAGGGTCCACGACCGTCAGTACGTGCCTGAAGTTCTTCGCACTCGCACGGAGCATGGTCGGTCCGCCGATATCGATGTTCTCGATCGCATCTGCTTCCGTCACGTCCGGTTTCGCTACTGTCTCCTCAAATGGATACAGGTTGACGGCAACAAGGTCGATCAGTTCAATACCATGCTCCTTCAGTGCCGCAAGATGTTCCGGGATAGCGCGGTTGGCCAGGATACCCCCGTGGATATTCGGATGCAGCGTCTTGACGCGGCCGTCCATGATCTCAGGGAACTGCGTCAGCTCACTGACCGATTTCACCGCGATGTTGTGGTCGACCAGTGTCTGTTTCGTACCGCCTGTTGAATAGATTTCGAATCCCTGCTCGATTAACTGCTCTGCAAATTCAGTAATACCTGTTTTATCTGACACACTTAACAATGCTTTTCTCATGACAGACTCCTTAAATGATTTTTTTGATGACTCTTGGATAAAGTTCGTACTCGAGGGTCTGGATACGTAACTGCAGTGTCTCCTTCGTATCATCTTCGTGAATCGGACAGCTCATCTGGTCGATGATCGTGCCTGTATCCATACCGGCATCCACGTAATGCACGGTGACGCCTGAGACACGGCAGCCGTAGTCAAGCGCCTGACGCACGGCGTCCTTCCCCGGAAAGCTCGGCAGGATAGACGGATGGATATTCAGGATATGACCTTCAAAAGGCTCAAGGAGCGTCGGACCGACGAGCTTCATATAGCCTGCCAGGATCAGCCATTCCACCTGGTCTGTCTCAAGCTGCCGCAGGATCGCTTCCTCGTACGCTGACTTCGATGCAAAGTGCTTCATTTCAAAAAGATGGACCGGCACATCATAATGCTTCGCACGTTCAATGGCATAAGCATCCCCTTTATCAACATAAAGACCCGTCACCCGGATATTGTCCAGGTAACCGATCTTCACGTTTTCCATTATCTTCTCGAAATTTGTGCCACTGCCTGACGCAAAGATCGCTACATTTTTCATATCAGAGACCTGTAAGGGTGATCGGCTCAGCGTTCTCTTCGATCGTCCCCATCAGAATACCCTGTTCACCGGCTGCTGCCAGCATACCCATGACCGCCTGCTCGTCCTCCTGGCTGACGATCAGCACGAAGCCGATCCCCATATTAAAGACGTTGTACATTTCCAGGCGGTCAAGCCTGCCCTGTTCCTCGAGCCAGCTGAAGACCGGCTGCTCAGGAATCGCACTGACATCAATCTTCGCTGACAGACCTTCCGGCAGGACGCGCGGAATGTTCTCGATGAAACCGCCGCCTGTGATATGACACATCCCGTGGATTTTCCCGGACTGGATGACGTCTTTCACTGCTTTGACATAGAGACGTGTCGGTTCGATGATGGTATCCAGCACTGTTCTGCCGCCGATCATAGCGTTCAAGTCGATGTGATTATCGCGAATAATCTTTCTGACCAGACTGTAGCCATTTGAGTGAATGCCGCTTGACGTGAGGCCGATCATGACGTCGCCTGACCTGATGTTCTCACCCGTCACATAATCTGCCTTCTCAACAGCACCGACCGCAAAGCCTGCGATATCGTAGTCACCGGTGTGATACATGTCGCCCATCTCTGCTGTCTCACCGCCGATCAGTGCACACTCAGACTGCACGCAGCCCTCAGCGACCCCTTTGACGATCTGCTCAACGACAACGGGATCCACCTTGTTCAGCGCGAGATAATCCAGGAAGTAGAGAGGAAGCGCCCCTGTCGTCAGAATATCATTGACACACATCGCGACTGCATCGATACCGATCGTGTCGTGGCGGTCTGCATCAATCGCCAGACGAAGCTTCGTGCCGACACCGTCTGTCCCTGAGACGAGGACAGGTGCTGTCATATTCAGCTGTGACAGATCAAATGCCGCGCCGAACCCGCCGAGACCTCCCAGTACTTCTTTACGCATCGTCAGTGATACGTGTTTCTTCATGCGTTCGACTGCCTCGTAGCCGGCGTGGATATCCACACCTGATGATTTATATGCTTCTGACATGGTTAGACTCCCTTCGTCTTCTTCTCTTTTTCTTCTGGTAACAGGTGATCCACGATCTCAATCGGGTAGCTGCCGGTGAAGCAGGCATCACATTCACCTTTTGACTCAAAGCGTGAATAGACATCGTGCATCCCTTCAACCGACAGATAAGTCAGTGAATCGACTTCAATCTCCTGACGGATCTCCTCGACCGTCTGGTAGGCCGCGATCAGTTCCGCATGCGTCGAGACATCGATACCGTAATAACAAGGATGCTTCAGCGGCGGTGATGAGATGCCCATATGGACTTCCTTCGCACCGGCACTGCGTAATGCCTTGACGATATACTTACTTGTCGTGCCGCGGACGATGGAGTCATCGATGACGATGACGCGTTTCCCTTCGACGACGTCGCGGATCGGCGCGTGCTTCATGCGGACCGCGCGCTCACGCATCTTCTGGTCAGGCGTGATGAATGTGCGGCCGACGTAACGGTTCTTGAGGAGGCCCTGTTCATTCGGAATCCCTGAATAGGCCGAGAACCCTTTGGCCGCCTGAAGTGATGAATCCGGGACACCGATGACGATATCCGCAGCCACGTCCATCTCTTTGGCAAGCTGTTCACCCAGTGCCTTACGCACATTGTAGATGGAGTGATGTCTGAACTCGGAGTCGGGACGCGCGAAGTAGACGTATTCCATCGAACACATGCGGTGCTTCGTCTCAAGCGCGTAGTTATCCTCGTCCATGCCATCATCATTGAACGTCAAGACCTCACCCGGCTCAACGTCACGGATATATTCCGCGCCGATTGCCATCAGCGCACATGATTCACTCGCTACACAGTACGCGCCGTCCACCTTGCCGAGCATGAGCGGACGCACACCGTGGCTGTCCAGTGTCGCAGTCAGACTGCCCTTCTGCAGCACCAGGTAAGCGAATGCACCTTTGATCTGATTGAGCGCTGCTTTCAGGTTAGCTTTGAAGTTCGGTGACTTCGCCTTGAATAATAAGTGACCGAGCACCTCTGAGTCAGAGGACGTCTGGAAGATCGCGCCCTCCTCCTCCAGTGCCAGACGGATCTGGCGCGCATTCGTCAGATTACCGTTATGCGCGAGTCCGAGATCCCCTTTCGAATGTTTGAATAGAAAGGGCTGGACATTGGACAGCTCTGATGCACCGGTTGTCGCATAGCGCACGTGACCGATTGCGCTGCGGTAACCTTTCAGTGACTCGAGCTGCACCTGACTGATCGCGTCAGGCAGCAGGCCCATACCGCGAGCACCGAACAGGTTCTCGCCGTTCGAACAGACGATTCCTGCGCCTTCCTGACCCCGGTGCTGCAGGCTGTGAAGTGCCATATATGTCAGTTCCGCTGCGTTCGGGTGATTCCAGATACCGAATACACCGCATTCCTCGTTTAGACCGCGGATGTCATACATTGACTGATTGCTCCTCTCCAAGTACGGATCATGCTGTCAACGTCTTCTTCGATTGAACCGTTATCTGCTGCTACTCTAAAACCTTGAGTGCCGAATGTACCGATTTTAACGGCATCCTTAAGTTCGATGTCTTCCTTAGCGATGACGATGTAGCGACCTTGTGTTTCACTGAATAACTGTTCAACCGGCAGGGCAAGTTCCGCTTCGATTCCTGTCTCGAAGTAAGCAGCCATCTGTGCGAGCTTGATCGCGATGCCGCCTTTGCCGACTGCCTGGACGTGTGACAGCTTGCCGTCTGTGATCAGCTTGCGGATGGCTTCGCCGCGCTGCACTTCCTGCTCTAAATCAATCGGCACTTCTCTGTGTGCCACTTCGTTGAATAATAATTTCTCGATCTGTGAACCGCTGAAGTCCGCGTCAGTTGCGCCTACTAAGTACAGTGCTTCGCCTTCTGTCGGCGTGAAGTCGCGCAAGAATTCGATATCTTCAATTAAGCCGACCATACCGACGACTGGCGTCGGGAAGATCGCTTCGCCTTTCGTTTCGTTATAAAGTGAAACGTTCCCTGAGACAACCGGTGTATTCAAGGCTGCACAGGCCTCCGCCATACCGCGGGTAGAATCTGCCAGCTGCTGGTAGATCTCAGGTTTCTCAGGGTTCCCGTAGTTGAGACAGTCCGTCATCGCAAGCGGCAGACTGCCGACTGCGATCAGGTTACGGTAGGCTTCAGCAACGACCATCTTACCGCCTTCGTACGGGTTATTGAAGACGTAGCGTGCTTCACCGTCAATCGTAGAGGCGATGGCTTTCGTTGTACCCTCAACACGCGTCACACCTGCTGACAGACCTGGCTTGATGATTGTGTTCGCACCGACCTGCTGGTCATACTGTGAGTAAGCCCATGTCTTTGAAGCGAGGGTCGGATGATTCAGGAGACGTTCGAAGACCGCCTGTGCATCGATATCCGCATAGTTATGATCCACTTCAGCGTATTCAGCCGCTTTACCTTCTAAAACATAGACCGGCGCTTCGTCACTGAGTGGCTGTACCGGAATATCCGCATAGATTTCATCGTCGTAGGTCAGGACGAAGCGGTCAGTATCCGTCACTTCACCGATGACTGCACTGTCCAGTTCATGATGGTCGAATAAATCGAGGAACTTCTGCTCCGTGCCTTTTTCAACGACGAGCAGCATACGCTCCTGTGTCTCTGATAACATCATCTCGTAAGGCGAGATGCCTGCTTCACGCGTCGGTACTTTCTCGAGGTGCAGGTGAATACCTGAGTTCCCTTTCGCTGCCATCTCTGACGATGACGACGTCAGACCTGCAGCACCCATGTCCTGGATACCGACCAGCTCAGGGTAAGTGATGGCTTCCAGTGTCGCTTCCATCAGCTTCTTGCCAACGAACGGGTCACCGATCTGAACGGATGGACGCTTGGACTCAGATTCCTCGTTCAGCTCCTCAGAGGCGAATGTCGCACCGTGGATTCCGTCTCGACCTGTCTTCAGGCCGACGTAGATGACCGGGTTGCCGGCCCCTTTCGCTGTCCCTTTCTGGATCTTGTCATGGTCGATGATACCGACACACATCGCATTGACCAGCGGGTTGCCGTCGTACTGTGAATCGAATTCAATCTCCCCTGCCACTGCCGGGATGCCGATACAGTTACCGTAGCCGCCGATACCTGCGACCACACCACTGAAGAGGCGCTGGTTCTGCCTGGAATCCAGTTCGCCGAAACGGAGACTGTTTAAGAGCTGGACCGGACGCGCACCGATGGAGACGATGTCACGGACGATACCGCCGACACCTGTCGCTGCACCCTGGTAAGGCTCAATCGCACTCGGATGGTTATGTGACTCCACCTTGAAGACAACGGCCTGGTTGTCACCGATATCAACTACTCCGGCGCCTTCACCAGGACCCATCAGGACGCGTTCACCTGTCACGGGGAACTGCTTCAGGAAAGGCTTGGAGTGTTTGTATGAACAGTGCTCACTCCACATCACGGAGAAGATACCGATCTCTGTGTAGTTCGGCTGACGGCCTAGAATATCACAGACTTTGTCATATTCTTCGTCAGAGAGACCCATATCCGCATACAGTCTGTTATTTTTAATGTCTTCGATCGTTGGATCTAAAAATTTCATCTGTTATTTCCCCCAGCTTTCTAAGATACCTTGGAATAAGCGTCTGCCGTCTTCAGAACCGAGTAATGTATCCATCGCACGTTCCGGGTGAGGCATCATGCCGCAGACATTGCCTTCCTTGTTCACGATACCGGCGATGTCCTCCAGTGACCCGTTCGGATTCTCGGAGTAGGACAGGATGATCTGCTTGTTGGCCTGCAGTTCCTTCATCGTCTCAGGTGAGCAGTAGTAAGACCCCTCACCGTGAGCAATCGGATAGACGACTGTCTCGTCCTTCTCATAAAGATGTGTGAACTTTGTCTCGTTATTCAGAATCGTCAGGTGCTCGTTACGGCAGACGAATTTATGGCTTTCGTTATGCAGCAGCGCACCCGGCAGTAAGCCGATCTCCGTTAAGATCTGGAAGCCGTTGCAGACACCGAGCACCGGTTTTCCTTCAGCAGCCAGGCGTCTCACTTCATCCACGATCGGAGCCACACGTGCCATCGCGCCGCAGCGCAGGTAGTCACCGAAGGAGAAACCACCCGGAATCAGCACACCGTCAAAGCCGTCTAGAGACGTCCTGCGGTAGTCCACGTATTCCGCTTCCATGCCCGTGATCAGTGCTGCGTTCAGCATGTCACGGTCACAGTTTGACCCTGGAAATTCAATGACAGCGAACTTCATTATTCCGCCTCCACGACTTTGTAGCTGTATTCTTCGATGACCGTGTTCGCGAACAGTTTCTCGCTTAACGTACGGACGACGTTGTCAACCGCTTCGTCAGTTGCCTCGTCCACTGTCATGTATAACACTTTGCCGACGCGGATATCGTTGACCTGGCTGTAGCCTAAGTCATGTACTGCACGTGTCAGTGTCTGTCCCTGTGTATCTAATACCTGTTTCTGTAATGTGATGTATAGTTCGATGTTTTTCATGATTATAAAGCCTCCATTTTTTTGTAGAAGTGAGTATAGGTATCAATCAGTGAGCCCGTGTCTTCGCGGTAGACATCCTTATCAAAGTTCTCTTTCGTCTCTTTGTCCCAGATGCGGCACGTATCAGGTGAAATCTCGTCAGCGAGGAGAATGTTACCCGCTTTATCTTTGCCGAATTCAATCTTGAAGTCCACTAAATCGAGGCTCATCTTGTTCATGATATCGATCAGAATGGTGTTGATCTTCAGCGCCTGGTCCTTTAATTCACTGATATCCTTGTCATCAGCGATACCGAGCAGTTTCACGTGGTCATCCGTGACGATCGGGTCGTTCAGTTCATCCTTCTTGTAGTAGAACTCAACTAACGGCGCCTTGAACGCTTCGCCTTTCGTGAAGCCGAGACGCTTCGTGATGCTTCCTGCCGCGATATTGCGGACCACGACTTCAAGCGGAATGATCTCCACTTTCCTCACGAGCTGCTCTGTCTCTGACAGACGCTTGATGAAGTGTGACGCGTAGCCTGCGTCAGCGAGTAACTCGAAGAAGCGGCTGGTGATCATATTGTTCAGGCGGCCTTTCCCTGCCATTGAATCCTTCTTGGCACCGTTCCCTGCAGTGACCTCATCCTTATAGGCGATGCGGTAGACCTGGTCGTCGTCTGTTGCGAACACGCGCTTTGCTTTACCTTCATATACTAACATCTACATTCTCTCCTTATAAATGGCTTCATAGTCATTATCCAGATCCAGAATCGTCACATGGCCCATCTTGCGGTTCTCCTTGCGTACTGCCTTGCCGTACACATGCACGTGCCAGTCCGGTCGCGATGCAAATTCGTCCTCCATCACATCCAGGTCCTGACCGAGCAGGTTGAACATGACGGCAGGCTTCAGCAGCTCAATTCTCTCCGGCAGCTGCCAGCCGGCTACCGCCAGGATATGCGTATCGAACTGCGAATAGTCGCAGGCTTCGATTGAGTAATGGCCGGAATTGTGCGGACGCGGTGCGATCTCGTTCACGTACAGCACATCTGCCTGGTCGATGAAGAACTCGACCGTGAAGGTACCGATGAAGCGGATGGCCGCCATGATCTTCTTCACTTCATTGATGGCCGCTTCCTCATGCGCGTGACGGCCTGTCACAATCGTCTTGTAGAGGATCTGGCTGCGGTGCTCATTCTCCTGCACCGGGAAGAAGACGACACTGCCGTCAGATGATGCAGTCGCTGTGATGGAGATCTCAGACTTCAGGTTGATGCGCTGCTCTGCGACACAAGGACGGGCAGCGAGCAGTTCGTCCGCTGCCTTGAAATCCTCGGCACTGCTGATGACAAGCTGGCCTTTACCGTCATAGCCGCCGAACGTCGTCTTCAGCATGAACGGGAAGCCTAACGTATCAGCCGCTTTTTTCAGTTCATCCTGATCCGTCACGGAGACGAACGGTACAACCGCAGCACCGCCCCCTTTCAGCGCATTCTTCTCAGCGAGACGGTTCTGCAGGGTCACAACTGTCTCTGCCCCCTGCGGTACATTGAACTGTGACGTGATCTTCGCCAGTTCCTCACCGCTGATATTCTCGAATTCATATGTGATGACGTCTGACACTGCGCCGAGCTGCTGCAGGGCCTCCGCATCATTATAAGGTGCATGGATGAAGTGCTGGCTGACGTAACGCGCAGGACAGGTATCATCAGGATCCAGTACCGCGACCTTGAAGCCTCTCTCCTGTGCGCTTTGCGCCATCATCTTACCGAGCTGGCCGCCGCCCACGATGCCGATTGTCTGTCCTAATTTAAGCTTAGTGTAAGTCATGCTGCATTGCCTCCACTTTCTTGATCAGTGACGCTTCGTAGTCGTCTAGTTTCCCTGCTAATGATTCATCCTTCAGGCTGAGCATCCGTGCAGCAAGAAGACCTGCATTCTTCGCACCAGCAGAACCGATCGCTGTCGTTGCGACAGGAATACCGCCCGGCATCTGAACGATTGATAACAGTGAATCCATGCCCTTCAGTATCTTCGTCTCAATCGGTACACCGATGACAGGCAGTGTCGTCATGGAGGCGATCATGCCGGGCAGATGTGCTGCACCTCCTGCACCCGCGATGATGACGTCGATGCCATTGCCGCGTGCCTGACGCGCGAAATCCACCATCTGGAGTGGTGTCCGGTGTGCTGAGACGACAGATGATTCCACTTCGATACCGAAATCTTCCAGAATCATGCATGCTTCCTTCATCGTCGGCCAGTCTGAAGACGAGCCCATCACTACTGCAACTTTCATCAAAAATTCCTCCATATCTATTGAAAACCGTTTCATAATGAGAGATGATTACAGTGATAGCATAACAAGAATGCTATTCAATTTCAATAAATAAACGAACATTTTAATTATTTTTAAGGCGAATATCTGATTATAGTTCGACTTTCAGAAATTTTACTTTAAACATAATTAAAAATGTTCGATTTTCAGGAGGAATCAGCATGACAGCAAAAGTATTGGACGGGAAAGCGATTGCACAGGAATACCGTGCAGGTCTTCAGCAGGAAGTTGAAAAGTTAAAAGAACACGGTGTGACGCCTAACTTGACGGTCATCCTGGTCGGTAATGACGGCGCGAGTCAGAGCTATGTCAACAACAAGAAGAAATCCGCTGAAAAAATCGGTATGGCGTCAGAGATCGTCAAAATGAGCGAGGAGGCAACAGAGGAGGAAGTCCTGACTGAAATCCGCCGCCTGAACGAAGACACGGCTGTTCACGGCATTCTAGTGCAGGTCCCCCTGCCACAGCAGATCTCCGAGGAGAAAGTGCTGGAAGCCATCGACCCTAAAAAAGACGTGGACGGCTTCAATCCGGTGAACATCGGCCGTCTGTACGCTGGAATGGAGACCTTTATCCCGTGTACACCGCTCGGTATCATGGAGATCCTGAAGAATGCGGATATCGACCTGACAGGTAAAGAAGTCGCGGTCATCGGACGCTCACACATCGTCGGCCAGCCCGTAGCGAAATTACTGACCGACGAAAATGCGACAGTGACGTTACTGCACTCACGCTCTACAAACATGAAAGAGACGCTGAAACGCTCTGACGTCATCGTCTCTGCAGTCGGCAAGCCGGGTCTTGTCACTCAAGACGACGTCAAGCCGGGTGCCGTCATCATCGACGTCGGTAACACAGTCGTTGACGGCAAACTGACAGGCGACGTGAAATACGACGAAGTCGCAGAAGTCGCAGGTGCCATTACACCTGTCCCGGGCGGCGTCGGTCCACTGACCATCACCATGGTGCTGAACAACACACTGCTCGCAGCGCAGCGCTCAGTCAAATAAAGTCATCCGCCTTCCCTTGACTTTTCTGGCCTCATCAGTCTTGAAAGTCCTTATAACCACAAGAACCCCGGAAGCTCATAGTGAGCTTCCGGGGTTCTTTGAATTTATTTCTTTGGTTTGGTTGAGTGGAGTGATGGGTGCGGATTTTCAAGTTCAGGGATGGCACCTTCGACATGGACTTTAGATTCATATTTGAACTTACCGTCGCCTGCAGGTGTCTTGCCTTTCGCCCATGAACCTTCAGCACTTTCCTCTGAGCTTGCTGAATGGTTATAAAGAGAGAATGCGATGTCTTCACGTTCCAGTTTACGGTCGAATGAACCTGGTGTGATCTTCCCTTCTGCTTCTTCAAGTTCAGCAATCGCCTGCAGCCACAGGTTCTGGTGATAAGAGTCACGTGCGATCAGCACAGCAAGCATATCTTTAAGGCCTGGGTCATCTGTCATCTCGTAAATACGGACAGCTTGTGTACGCCCTTGTGATTCTGCGTTTAAATTGGCACGGAAATCAGCAAGTAAGTTACCGCTTGAGATGATATAGCTACCATTCCAAGGATTGCCGACACTATCCGCAGGACGTGCGTTCATTCCTGCTACAATCGCATGCTGCGGGTTCATACCGCTGAGAATCGCTGCAGTCGCAGGATCTTTCATCGCTGCTTCCTGATGCTCGATAGACGTACCGTCCAGCAGACGACCCACCATTGTTGCCAGCATCTCGATATGACCCAGTTCCTCAGCACCGATATCGAGCAATAAGTCTTTATATTGTTCATTACCTTTTCTGACACCCCAGCCCTGGAACAGGTACTGCATGGCAACACTCATCTCACCGTACTGACCACCGATCAACTCCTGGACACGTTTCGCCATCAATGGATCCGGCTTAACGGGTTTAGCTTCAAACTGTAGATGTTTATCATGTAAAAACATGGTATTCCTCCTCTTATTTTATTCAAAAAAGACAGACTGCGGATGCAGCCTGTCATCGATTATGCTTCTTTCTGTACCATTCTTACTAATACACGGGCAATGGCTGATTTCTCTTCGCCTTCAGCATTGTTCCATAATTCATTTAATACTTTTTCTTCACGGTTCTTCGGTTCTTCATTCTTCGCTAAGAGGTCAGCTACTTTTTCAGCCGCTTTCGCAATTGCTTCGTCACTGAAACCTAAGTTCTCAGCTTTTTCTACTTTGCTGCCTAAATAACTTTTGAATTGATTGAAGCTTTCTAAGATCTGATCTTTGTCATCTTGGCTCATGTTGTTAACTGCTTGTTCTGGATTAAGATTTGACATATTGAACGCCCCTTTTTAAAGACCGAAGTCTAATTTATAACCGTATGGGTTATATAGAGTATATAACCGGAAATTTTATGAAATAAACATTAATTTTATTCTTTATGTCTGGAATTTAAGAAGACTATCTCAATCCACTCAGTCTATCCTCAGAACTTAGTTCTGAGGGTTTTCAGATTAAACGGTGATACTCATCTTAGGACCGAACGGCTCAAAGTGAACCTGCCCGCGAGAGATACCCATTGCATCCAGTGTCGCAAGTAAGCCTTCCATAAAGCCGACGCTGCCGCACATATAGATCTCTTCACTGCCCTTTAAGATTTTCTCTAATTTCTCTTTCGTCAGACGACCGTTCGCTTCTGAGTAATTGAAGTAGAACTGGACGTTTTCCTTATGATGGAACTCGGCAATCTCGTCTTTGAACGGGACTTCATCGCGGTTATAGGCTGAATGGATGAACTTGATGTCCTTGCCTTTTGCCGCCTGCTCGTGCAGCATCGCCATGACAGGTGTCATACCGACGCCGCCGCTGATGAACGCAAGCGGTCTGTCAGTGTCAGCTACCACAAACTCGCCTGCCGGTGCTGATAACAGGATCTCGTCCCCTTCTTTCACACGGTCATGCAGATAGTTGGACACTGCACCTTTGACATCACCCTGCACATCACGTTTCACTGCAAATTCAATTCCTTGTGATACATCGGTATGACAGATTGAATAGTGACGCAGCATATCATTCGGATCACCTTCCGGATGAACTTTGACCGTAATATACTGGCCGGCCACGACCGGTTTCAACTGAGTAGCGTCCACAGGCTTTACAACGAAGGATTTGATATGCGCCGACTCTTCTTTGATACGCACCACTTTGAATGGTTCGAAGCCCTCCCATGCCGCTTCTTGATAGAGTGCCGCCTCCATCTGAATAAAGACATCGGCAATCACACCGTAGGCCTCAGTCCAGGCATTGATGATCTCAGGTGTCACTTCTTCACCCAGCACTTTTCTGATGGCATAGATCAGGTTCTCACCGACGATCGGGTACTGTTCAGGCTTGATTCCCAGCGCTCGATGCTTATGCGCGATCTGATTGACGTTCGGAATAATTGCTTCCAGATGATCGATATGCTTCGCAGCTGCCAGCACTGTCTGAGCAAGGGCAGTCTGCTGACGACCGAGTTTCTGGTTTGCTTTATTGAAGACATTAAACAGTTCCGGATGTTCTTCAAACATATGGGCATAGAAGACGGATGTAATCTCTGTGCCATGCTGCTCAAGGACAGGCACTGTTGCTTTGATGATTTCTCTGGTTTCCTGTGATAACATAAATAAGTCCCCCTCAAAGATATATTTTAAATACACCTTTATTCTATTCTTATTTCTGCTCGTGTACCAATATAAATGAAATAACTTTGAAAAGTTGTCACATTTGCATTTGCCGAAATTGTCACGTCATAATATGAGAATGTGATTTATAATAAGAACTAAAGGAGGTCTGTCAAATGAAACTGACCTTGTATTCAGACTATTCGCTCCGCGTACTCATGTATCTGGCCTCACAATCACAACTGACCCAGATCGATGAAATCGCCCGCTTCTATAATATCTCGAAGAATCATCTCACTAAAGTCGTTCATAACCTGGCGCTGGAAGGCTATATATTATCCGTCAGAGGACGCGGCGGCGGCATCAGGCTGAACAAGAAGCCGGAGGATATCAATATCGGCACACTAATCCGTAAGACAGAGGAACATTTCAATCTGGTCGAATGTTTCAATCCCGAGACGAACACCTGTCCGATCATCGGCAAGTGCGGCCTGCAGTCAGTACTCGGTCAGGCGCTTTTCGCCTATCTCAATGTGCTGGATCAGTACACGCTGAAAGATATCACCCCACACATAAAGACACCTGTCTGACAGACAGGTGTCTTTTCAATATCCAATATTCTGAGCAGCCCCTCTCCTAGCTTCTACTACGAATCAGCCGGCTGATAAAGAGAAGTGACAAGATGGCGACAAGCAGCAAGAGCAGCCAGGAATCTGACAGCACTTTCATCTTCTCCCATATCGATTTCTCGTCCATAGGCTGCGGCAGGACCGGATGCGGCGTTATTTTCTTTCCCTCTTTCGTAGTCCGCTCGGCATAGATGAGCAGGCGCTCTGCTCCTGACGGTGTACACGTGAGAAGTGTGAGGACATCTTTCCCTTGTCTGACCGCCAGCGCTTCCACTTTGTCGGGCGTCACAATCACACGGTCATACACTTTATAGTACAACGTCTCTTTAAAGTTATTGATGATCACCTGATCGCCGTTTTTCAGACGGTCAATATGCGTGAACCACTCATGGTAAGGGGAATAGCTGTGCGCGGCGAGGACGCTGTTTGTCGAGCGGCCGCCGACGGGATAGCTCGTGCCTTCAACACGTGACACACCGCGGTTCAAGTTTTCCGGCGTCGCTTTGTCGTATACCGGGTAATGCAGGTTCAGCGTCGGAATCTTCACAGTCGCGATCACGTCATCGGAAAACATCTGTTCATCATCACTGTCATTCTTCTTCACTTTTACTGCCGGCGCTTCAATCGTCTGATTCATCGTCATCTGCCGGTTGTACTGCTCAAACTGCATATATCTATTCTTCTGGTCGTCGGAGTCCACCTGAAAACGTTTATTCAGCGCTTCAGACTCCTGCGACATATCATAGTTATAGTACACTTTCGCAGCGAGGGGATAGAGACAGATAAAGAGCCCTGCACAAAACAGCACGACAGCAAGCCACTTGTTCATTACGTTACCTTCTTCTTCCGCTTATTCCACAGACGGTACAATAAGTATAAGATAAGCGCTACAGCAAGACCAATCAAGTAATTTTTGTAGACATTCAGGAATTTACCCCACCACGGTTCCTGTGCCGCCTCATGTTTCTTCGCTTCTTCAGGCGTATACGGCACGCGGTGACCGGTGACAATCAAACGGTGCGAGTTGATCATGTACGGCGTGCAGGTGAGCAGTGTCAGCTGGTCCTTGCCTTTCACAATCTTCAGCTTGCTGAAGTCATTCGGCTCGATCACGTCAATATGGTCGACTTTATAGGCAAGAACCCCTTTAATATTATGAACATAGATCATGTCGCCAATCTTCATCTTATCAAGATCCGTGAACAGCTTTTTGTCCGGCAGACCGCGGTGACCCGTGATGACGCTATGCGTTGACTCCCCGCCGACCGGCAGCGACGTGTTCTCCAGATGACCGAGCCCTTCCTGCAGCACCCGTTCAGTCGTCCCCGCAAACAGCGGCAGATCCTGATGAATCCTCGGAATCTCAACGTGCCCCATCTTCTCATGGACTTCCAGCATCTTCGCATACTGCCGCTTACCCGCCGCTTCCTCTGCCTTGCTGTATGCATCGTGCAGCACTTCGTTACCACTGAGTGATTCATTATAGGCCCTCGCCCTGTTGATCCGTGCGTCAATCTCCTTGTCAGACAATAACTCCACTTCTTTATTGAAGTCGTTCACTTCAGTCCCTGATTCATAATCATAATACACAGCGCTGATCATCGGGTAGATCAATATACCAAGACCAATAAGAAATATAAGGGCAAATATTAAATTAGAAAGACGATGATTCTTTTTCTTTTTCTGTTTTTTCTCGGAGCTCAAAATGACTCTCCTCCTTATAAAAAATAAGGCAGACTAAAGTCTACCTTATTATTATATAGTATGATATTAAGCTTGTTGTCTTCTTCTTAATAATACGAACGCAAGTACCATTAATGCAAGACCTACAACAGTGAAGATCACTGTACCGATACCACCTGTATAAGGGATTTCAGTCTTTTTGTTGATGACTTCCTGTGGTGCAGCACTTGTTAACTGAGCCGCAGTAGGATCTGCATAGTAAGATGTTGCATTTACTGTGAATGATGTTTCAGGATTAGTCGGTAATGTATAGCCTGCTGGTGCTGTTACCTCTTCAATTGTATAGTCAGTTGCACCTTTATTGTTAGAACCATCTGTACCGTAAGATAGTCCTTTCACTTCGAATGAACCATCTTTTTTAGAAGTGAATTTTGTTGCCGCATCTTTGCTGTCAACCCAAGTTGTATTCAACTTAGCATCTTGAACTAAATATTTACCGGCTGCATTTTTAACAACGAATACAGCTCCTTCAAGATTAGTACCTGAACCATTTGTTTTAACAAACTTCTTACCACCAGTGTAAACGATAGGTGTATCAGTGGACGGTACTGTTGGCGGTGTCACTGGTGGATTCTGACCACCAGGCTCTGTCGTCGTACCATGACCGTTATCAAATGTTAATGTAGCATTATTTTGAATAGGTAATCCCATGACTGCTGTGTCATTGATGACTGTCGGGATGAAGATATTCAGCTTAGCGGAATCTCCAGCAGCAGCTAATGCCTGACGCCCTGCATCAGTGAAATCTATTACGACTTTGCCATCGGTATTAGAAACAGTGTAGTTGTCTGCTGCAAGTTTAGTTCCATTTACTTCTACATAGACTTTATCAGTTCCTGCAAATGTTAATTTTGAATCAATGGTATCTGTAACAGTAAACTTAGTATACTCATTGATACCTTTTGGTACTGACGGTTGGATGATCCAGTTGAAAGATTCGCCTACTGCAAATGAAGCTGATTTAGTACCATCTGCTTTGACGTCTTTATCAATCGTCGGTAAGTCTTGTAATGTATTTTTCGGGAATACATGTAAATCTGTAATGTAACCATTACCCGCTTCATTTGTAATCGGTAATTCAAGACCGAAAGGAACGGCGTTTGATGTTTTAACTGCAGTACTTACATCTTCAATGAACCAGTAGAAACCTTCAGCTAAGTTTGAAGCTGTCGTCGTACCATTTGCTGAAGTTTTAGCAGTTGTACCTAATTTAGCCCCCACTAATCCTGTTACTTCTGACTCTGTATCAAAGCTGCCAGGTGCTGCTTTCATTGTTGCTAATTGATCCGGAGTGACTTTCCAGTAAGTAAATGAAATATTGGAGATTGGTTGAGAACCAGCTGGCGCTGTACCGTTGACTAACTGATCATAGGTTGCTCTTTTTTCTGATGAACCGGTCACTTTGTGAATAGTCAAATTAGTTGCAGGACTTGCTGCGAATGCTTTACCGAACGGAGCTACTATACTTACTAGTAATGCTAATACTAAAAACAGGGACAAACGCTTAAATAATTTTGACATAAATGCCTCCTAATAATTTTATAATTTATCTTAATCCGCAGATGCGGCTTAATTCATATGTGCAAATTTTTTCCTTGAAAATAGTGACGCTATAATGACTAAGATGCCAATTATTGAAAACCATAAAGGTCCTGGCCCACCTGTATTTGGTAATACTGCTGAATTACTTTGGTTAGCCACCTTTACAACTACTTTAGTGGCAGATGTCACATCTATCTTCACAGGTGTTGTTTTCAGCTGGTATCCAGCTGGCGCCTTTGTTTCTACAAGTGTGTAACTACCAAGCGGCAATGCACTGAACAATGCCTTACCATCTGTGCCAGTCGTCAATGTCACTACTTTACCTGCCGAATCTCTCAGTTCAAAAGTAGCTCCAGCAAGCACCTTGCTTTCATCACCACTCTGATGTTTGATGACCTCAATAGAACCGAGTACCTTCTTATTGATGACCTTGAAGACATTGGTGCCTGAGTAAAGCACGCCGTCAACTTTGATGTCGCCGTTACTTGCAATAACAACCGTATATGTCTTTGGATCTTTACTGTAGTTCGACGGTGCTGCAGTCTCGGTTAAGGTATACGTCCCTTTCTTCAGGTTATCGAATTTAACCAGACCGTTTGTACTGGAAGTCTGAGTCATAATCTTTCCAGTTGAATCTTTCAGTTCAAAAGTAGCACCGCCTAGTGGTGTATTAGAATCACTTAATTTATTGAAAGTGAAACTATACACCGGACTTACTGCTCTAGCTTCAGGAACGGGGTATTCTCTTAATTCAGTGGAATTTGCAGTTGGCTTTAATGTTGTAGTTCCATTCATCGGGTACCACTGATTCTCAATAAAGCTGTCATCAGTCACCCGCAATTTGACTTTATAGTTAATATTGACCCATTCTCCTTTACCTAAGTTCAGATTAGGAATAGTAATTGTACGTTTTGCTGGATCATATACTGGGACTACTTTGCCATTAGAGATTAAGGCAGGATCAGATGCTGTCAATGTGTAGTCTGAAGCATCAAATACATTATTGCTGCCTAGATTCAAGTCGTACATTGGACCTATAGGATCTGTAACGACACCATTATCTATGCTTTTCACCGTTCTCTGAGCAATGTTATTCAAAATATTCGGCAAATCTTTAGCTGTGTCAGTGGTTATGAATGCATTACTATCTTTTGATGCAATATTGTAAAGAACTTTATTCATTTCATCAGGCGAAGCAAAATCAGTTTCCTTATTAGTATCTAAACCAATCGAGAAAATGTTAAATGTTGGATTTTCTTTTTTGATGATTTTAGCTTCTGATATAGTCGGTTGTCCATGATTGGTAATGTTAATCGTGTTATTGATAGTATAGCTATAATTTCCGTACTTAGATTGTAATGGATAGACTGCGCCATCTCCTATTCTAGTGTTGTAGTCAAAGCTTGTAATATTCTCAGCGTCAGTAGCGGCTATACCTTTATAACTGAATGTCGGTGCCCCGTCTGTAAGGACAATCATCACTTTATTAGGATTCGGGGAACCTTTTAAAATTTCTGCCCCTTTATTAATTCCGATTTGAGTATTTGTATGTGCTGTTCCGGTAAATCGGGCGGTGCCAGTTTGGTAAGTTGCAGGAATATTAGATTTGATTGTTGCAGCATTATTTGAGAACGATGATTTGCTCACTATATTAGATGCATAGTTTACAATTGCAATGTTAGTATTACCACTTACTGTCATCTGATCAATAAACTTCTCTACACTCTGCTTCATGTTAGTCCAACGGCTTACTCCGTTAGCGTTTGTTGTACTCATACTTTGCGAGTTGTCAATAACAAATACAATGTCTAAAGGCGTAGCTTTTGTAAATTCCCGACCTTGTGTTTTCAAATCAATTGCATATTCATTTGATGTATTCGTAGGCTGTGCCGCTTTCCATTGGAATGATTCATTATATTCAACGGGTTGCGGTACTCTATTTCTGTAAAGACCACGCTCGTCCCAGCTCATATCAGAAATAAGGCCCTTATAGGTGGGGCTTGGTTCAATGATTGTTGTACCAGTACCAGGAGTCCCTGTACTAGTAGCGGCAAGGACGGTTGTAGTTGCTGTTTTCGTGCCAATAGTAGAAACTGCTTCACCAGTAATGACAGTTCCTGCACTTAATGGACGATATAGTTCTACAAAATACAAACCATCAGGAGATACTTTCGTACTACCAAGCACTGTTCCCATTGAATTTTTAAGAGTAACCATTGCGCCTGGTTCTGCAGTACCCGTCACATAAGTTTGATTGCTATAAACACTATTTATAGTCATAGCCACTGAACTAGAGACGGTAATATTTGTTGGATCACTTACCTGTTTGTTTGTTTCAGTTGAAGTAACACTTAAAATTGTCCCTGCCGGTTGTTTAGGGATTGTCACTGAGTAATTACCTGAACTATTAGCAATGGTCGTTGCTAGTTGTGTTGTACCTTTCATCACATTGATTGTAGACCCTGGTGCTGCCGTTCCTGATATCGCTGTAGATGTAATGGACACAGGGTTCACAACAGGTGCTGCAGATTTTTCCTTCAGTGTAAAGGTACCAGTCAGATTAATCGATATATTCGCAAATACAGAATTAGATGAATATGTCAATACAGGCATAGTTAACGAATATGATGGTTTATTAAGGGCTGTAATGGGTGTAGAAAACTTCAGAATGGTATCATCAGGGTTTAGTTTAAAAATTTCAGTCGTACCATTGCTGTAACTGATTTTTCCAGTGGATGAAGGATTCGAATAACTGTATGCCATTGTTGTTGGCAGCGAGATATTAGTCACAACTAGATTTTTAAGAGTTGAATTGTAAGGAGTTCCGGTAGGATTAGTAAAAGTAAAAGTCCAGTCGATTTTACTTTGATCTGATGACATAACGCCTTCCAATGTTCCTTTGTAGTTACCATACTCATAAGTATTGCTTGTGTACGTATAATCACTTGCTGAATAATTGGTTGCTGCCAGTGCCATAACAGGTGCTGATGCAAAACTCATACTTCGGAATAAGCTGACCTTAGGTGCTGTATAGACAATAGACTTCTCAACCGGTGCTGTTTCTTCTGTTGTCATTGCTTCTTCGGTCGTCGCTTCTTCTGTTGTCGCTTCTTCTGTCGTTGACTTCTCCGTCGTTGCCTCTTCCGTCGTCGCTTCTTCTGTCGTCGACTTCTCCGTTGTCGCTTCTTCTGTCGTCGACTTCTCCGTTGTCGTTTCTTCTGTCATTGCTTCTTCTGTCGTCGCTTCTTCCGTCGTCGCTTCTTCCGTCGTTGCCTCTTCCGTCGTCGCTTCTTCCGTCGTTGACTTCTCCGTCGTTGCCTCTTCCGTCGTCGCTTCTTCTGTCGTCGACTTCTCCGTTGTCGCTTCTTCTGTCGTCGACTTCTCCGTTGTCGTTTCTTCTGTCGTTGACTTCTCCGTTGTCGCTTTTTCTGTTGTCGCTTCTTCTGTCGTCGGCTCTTCCAATTTCGTCAGCGCTATGTTGTAGTCATTGATCTTTTTATCATAACCTTCAACATCTGGAACGCTTACTTCGTATGCAATTTTCTGTCCTTGTTCATCATTTAGAGGCAGTTGGTCGGCAACATATGTTTCAGCATCTTTATCCACTGTCATTGAGTCGACCGCTTCTTTCGTCGCCTGATTAACAAATTCAATCGTCAAAGGTTTACCGGTCTCATTAGTCACTGTCCCTTTGACTTCAGTCGTCATGTAGGTCTGCTCGATATCGAATTGATTGACCGTCGTCTTATAGTTACCAAGCGGCTTTGTCTTCACTTCATATTCAATCGGTCTATTGTCATCAGTCAGCTTTCTGACATCGCTGAAGCGGTAAGTGGACTGCTCCGGCTGAATGGTCTGCTGCTGAATAACTGTTCCAGTTGCCTTATCGATAAGTAAGATGACTGTGGGCGGTGCTGTGATTGTGTCAGGTACATGCTGATAGCTGATATGACCTGTTAACTCTGTCAGTTGATAGAACGTATCAGTTGCTGTTATCTTAGCACCCGCTTCACTCGTACTGAGCGTGAGTCTGAAGTTTTTGTCCTCATTCAGTATTTCTGTAGATATCTCCACAGCTACCGGCTTGTCCAGCTGCGTGAACTCGAGGGTATATTCATTGTCCGCAGTATCTGACTTAACTGCTGTAATTCCTTCGGCTGTCAACAGGGCTTTAAGCTCGCTGTCGTTCACTTGATGACCGCCTTCCAGCTTCAGCTTGACAGCCCGTTCTTTCCACGTGCTGCCTTGCTGGTTGAATAGAAGCTTCCAGTTTAGACGGTCATTCGTTTTTCCATTTTCCTGCACTGCTATTATTTCCGGTTGATCAGCGGAGGAGGTCTGAGTGCTGGCCAATGCTATGTTGTAGATACTAGTTGATAATGACATATTCAGCAACAAGGCAATCATTATATAGATCACACCTATTTTTTTCATAGCTTCCCCCTTTATAATATGTATATTTAGGATATTAACATTCTTAAATTCAATATGGCAATACTATTTTTTTAAAGTAAATAAAACTCTATTCATCAATTTATTTATTTAACTAAATTTAACGCAATATAAATTATACAAGTATAACAACTATATGATATAAATAATATCCATATATTAAATCTCTAGATTTACCAGTTACTTTCCACTATTTATTTTTCAGTAATTATCTGCCTTGTTCAATACTTATAATAATTTTCTTTATTCACTAATATTTCATTCGGAATACGAAATATAAATTAACATTTAACTCTTTTTGTTAACTTTCGCTGAAAACGACAATTAAGATCAATTTTATTAGATGCATATTTCGAACTGCTCCTATTTCTGCTGGTCATAATCCAATCATGATAATTGTCACAATTTAAATCCGAAAGTGAGCATAAAAAAACAGAGCGAGATTGCTCTGTTTTCTCTTACTATTGACTGTCTGGTCAATCCTTGCTGGCGCTCACAATCCGCTGAAAATGCAGTCGCTGAGAACAGTGTCCGCTAAAACACCATAGCCGTGGACACCAGAAACCTGTTACTTCACCAGCAGCGTACAATTCCTCAATCAGCTCTCCATTCTGATGGCAACTTGATGATTAAGGTCCGACTGAATACCCTCTAATGTCTCGCGGCTGATGACGTTGAGTTCAACAGCGATCAGCGGACGCCTATACAGAAGCTTGTAGGGTATGACCGTACAAATGAATTTGTCACCGAGAAAATGACGGGTGCAATTGATCGCCGTAATCTGCGGATCGTTACTGAAGGGGTTATCCACCTGTATATCGCGTGATTCTATCTGACGGCGTAGCTTATCATAATCAATGAGCTCATGACCGACAAGCTGATTCACCTCTCTTACAAGCGTTTGAAATGACTGAACAGACATGCTAGATGACCCTTGATCATCAAAAGCAGATATAAAAAAACAGAAACCCTCTAGAGGATTCCTGACGTAGAGTATGTCTCAGAAATATGTGCATTCACAATATCATGAATCATTACTACTCAATACACTATTCTGTTTTTCCTTCACCCTATATAATAGAATGAAAAAATAATATAACAGTGAGGCATACTATGATCAAAAAACTGACGGTAAGTCTGGCACTACCCACGCTTCTATTTTCAAGTCAAGCCCATGCTGTAGAATCCCATTATTATTACGACGGCTTAGGGCCTGCCAATCTTGCGACAGGCTACACACTGGCGAAGTCAACCCCTAACTCATCAGTCATCATGAAAAGGACAACGAACAGCAATACATCCCCGCTACAAAGCGGTCCGTTATATCTCTAATGAAGACGGCTGGGCCGGTCGCGGTATTGTGTCGATGGGTACCGGTTTTGTGATTGATGACTACACAATTCTGACCAATGCGCACGTTATCGATAATCAAAACGGCACAAAATCAAATGTCAGTTATGTCCGCTTCATGATGAACCGGGACGGTGCCAATATACCTTATAACTTCAAGATCAAGGATATCGTTAAGATTCCTTATGCAGATCTTGCAGTACTCCACACGACCGTCAAATTGTCTAATTACGTCCGACCGCTTCCGCTGGCCCCTGACTGGAAAATCATGAGCCTGAAGAAAGGCACCCCTCTTTACTCAGTGGGCTACCCTTATCATGGCACAGATGATTATACACAACGCTACTGGAACCAGGCCATGTTCCTCGCGCAAAGTGCCAACAAGACTGAGCTGATCATGAAAGATAAATTCAGAGCAGGTGCTTCAGACTCTCCGCTTGTAGACAGCAGCTTCAACGTCTATGGTGTCAGTGTCAATAACGACTTAAAAATCCTCAAAAACCATGGAATAAAATTCCTCATTTATTACTAAAGTTGAACTGGGACAATCCCCGCCTGTTTTTTCTCTTTCATTCTGAAAGCCTCCCCCTTGATGTTGAATGTGACTGAATGATGAAGCAGGCGATAAAGAATAGCTGTTGCCAGTACATCATCACCGAATACTTTTCCCCATTCGACATAGGATTTATTTGAGGTGAGTATCATGGCGTCACGTTCATATCGTTTAGATACGTCTGAGAACTTATTGGCAGTCAGCTCATCGAAGGAGAAATAACCTAACTCATCAACGATGAGTATATCCGGCTTACTCATACGATTGATGAAATAATGTAATGTATCTTTTGCTGATCCAGGCACACCTTCACAGCGTGGTCTTAATGAACATTGAAATGGAATGCTCAGAAGAAATGGACTCGATAAAGAAATAGATTTCAATTCAGTAACTGATAATTATATCATTCAGGTGGCTCATTCACTCAATAATCGTCCCAGAAAATCGCTCGCCTACAGAACCCATTAAAAGCTTAAGATGATTCTGATTATTCTCACAGGCATTTGTAAGGTAAAAATCATCTGGATATGAATCATGATTTTCCATATAAACCAATCTTGACACCTGACTTTGTTTTTCTGAACTTTGCCTAGTGATAGTGATGAAGGTTCAGGGGTAGTGTACTTGAGTCAATGATCTTCAGGGTGTAGTAATCTTTCTCTTTTGATTAAAGTGCGTCTCCATCTGGATTTGGTCTAACAGCTGACTGAAGATATCCTTAAAAATCTATGTAAGAACGTCAAATAGTTCTCTACTGAGCTGAGGATAGCTTATAGTATCAAAACCTAAGGTTGTCTGAAGTTTCTCTGAAAAAAACACTATCACTGGCAGCACGTAGACTTTCGGTCTCAAACAGCTGTGAATATAATAGGCGTTTAATGAATGCACAGGCATCTAGTTCCTTTTCATGGCAATTTAAGTTTAAGATTCTTACCTGTTGAGAAATTTTCTTGAAAGGTAATTTTTAGTTTTCTTATTACTTGAAAATATCAATATGAGCAACCGATTATATTGAGTTATTGAATGTAGTGGCTATTACCTCTACCATTATCAGTCAGTGCACCTTACGTTCCCTGTTTAACTTGTCTCTTTGAACGTGATACTTCATTTTAAACTTGAACAGCAGACTGAACCTCAATAGAACTGTTTAATATTATATAGATACCCCTTAGCTTTTAGAGATCTATCCACTTATATAGGCCAAAACGATAACCCCAATTACGGAGAAATTCACGTTCCCAGATAAACTGTCTATCTTTTCGTTGGTACCATTTTTGTCCTTTATTATTCAAAGTCCCTACATAGCATAAAGTAAAATGATCAGGTACTACTCTGTTGAATACGAGCCGTGTCCTTTTCACATGATAATCACTAGTCACTATTACAGCCCGATTAAAATTATGTTCAATCATCACATTTTTGGCTATTACAGCATTCTGATAAGTGCTGGTCGCTTCATAGTCAATAATAAGTGCTGTTTCTGGTATGCCTAATTCAGTCGCTTTATTAACTGATAAGAAATTATTGAACTTATCATCTGTTACAGGTGTTAACAGGACCTTCTCACCATATCCCTTATGATATAATCTTGCGGCCTCTTCCAATCGCCCTGTGTCTCCGTTTAAAACGATGATGATATCAGAAGGTTCAGCACTTTCTCCTGCAGGAAAGATGATACTCTCTCCTATAATGAAGATTATAAAAAAGAGAAAGACAATTAACACATACATTAATTTTATCCGCTTCATCATAACCTCTCTTCATATTGTAAATATTTCTTACACTTTTATTCTAGAAGATACCGTCACATTAAAACAGGAAATCTATATTGACAGGATAGATTTCCTATTCTACTCCTATTCATTTGAGAATAGTTCTCATCCATTCTTTAACGACATCTGTCTTCTCTTCTGTTACTAATGAAATAAAATAAGCAAGAATCATTAGCCACATTGAAAATACAATTGATATTAAATATAATTTCATACTAGGCTGCATTCTTTCCCCACCCCAAGAACAATGAACTGCAAACATAAACATGATAATTGGATAATGTATTAAGTAGAGTGTATAAGAGAAGCCAGAAATAATTTTAGCCGTTTGATTGTAGTAGCATACAAGTTTGCTTGAATAATGAGTAGAATCCATACAGTGAATCAGGCAATACAGAAAGAATGTAAAAGGGATTGCAACTATTATATCATCTAAAAAAGCGACACCTATTAAACTCATCCTACCTACAATTAAGCTAAATATAAAACTCATTAAAGATACAATAACCAGAATTTTTTTTGTACGTACCCGCCTGATAGGTAGTGGCGGCAAAACTAACAATAGAAAACCTAGTAACCAAATTAGATAATAAAGTCCGATTTTAATGCCAATTAAAGCAAATATCATAATAATAAGTGTCGTATAAATGCTTTTCATCTTTTTTGAGATATCAGAAGTCAAGACAAATAATGACAATGGAAAAAGTATATAGTACCAGAACTCATAACTCAGACTCCATAAAGGCCCATTTGTTCCGAAAGTCTCTGGTATACCTTTTTGAAGAAATAATAAGTTAATCAACAGGGTCTGAATGTTCAGTCGTGATTCAAGTTGGTAATCAAGAAAATGATAATTGAAATAGGCCTTACCGATTGTATCGACTATTCCACCAATTAATAAGGCAGGTATCAGCACAATATAAAGTCGTGTCAGACGATTAATTAAATAATTTTGCCAAGTGAAACGACAGGTCATAACAGATTTCAGTACACTATTTGAGATAAAAAAACCGCTCAGGACAAAGAATATAATGACTGCTTGATGACCAATACCTGTGATAGAGAATAAAATGAACTGTATCACATTCTGATTTGTGACATCATCATAACCGACAAAGAAAGTGTTCCTGATGTGACTAATCAAAACCAGTATAGCAGCAATTCCTCTAATAAAGTCTAGGTGCAGTGATAATTGTGCAGTAAATAAGTCGTTGACTTTCTCGAAATTTCTTTTAAGATTCAAATTCTCACATCCTTGAGTGTAACTCTACTCAGCTTATGAATTTCTTTATACAGACCCTTTACCTTGAAGTACCTGAATAAGTGTCATTCCTATTATTTTAAAGTAAAGCCAGACGGACTCATTATTCACATAGTAGATATCATACTTAATTTTAAGCCCATGATTGATTTCACTCCTACCATTAACTTGCGCCCAGCCTGTGATACCAGGTTTTACTTTGAGACGCTTCAATTGCTCAGCATCATAATATTTTGTGATAGCTACTATCTCTGGACGAGGACCAACTATACTCATTTCACCTTTTAAAACATTAAATAACTGTGGTAACTCATCTACAGAATATTTTCTGATCCATCTTCCTACTTGTGTAACATTAGGGTTGTTGGATTCAAGCGTCTTGAAAATAAAATCATCTGGCACACGCTGCCCAAAATAAGCATACAGATCTTCAACTCTCTCACTAGGGAGTTGTTGTTTTTTTACTTTCATCGATCTGAATTTATAAATCTCAAAAGGGATATTATTAAGACCACTGCGCTGCTGCTTAAAAAGTATAGGTCCTTTATCTTCTTGTTTAATCTTATATGCCGTATAAGCAAGTAGAGGTGTGAATGCTACAATAGCTGTTAAACTAATAGCTATATCGGCTGAACGTTTAGTAACTTGGGTGAATTTAGACTTTAAATCTGAAAAAGAAATGCTATTCTGATTCAGTGCACTGATTTTCATCAATTATCCCTCCTTATATCTTCAACTGAATTCCCATCACTTGGTTTTTACGCTATTTGTTAAGACATTTTTATATTTTTTCAATGCTATAAGTACATGACGCGAGGTAAGGGCAAATGCACTTAATGAATTAAAGCCTAATTCCTTAAACACATAGAAGGTCATAAAAAATGATTTCAATTTATTACCTGACTTTGAAGTCGTCTGAAAACGATAAAGAAGAAGCGGTTCATTGATACCATAGGCTATTACTCCTGTTTTGAGTATATTAAGCCACTGATAATAGTCTTCATGGAAATTATAAGCATCTTCATGAAAAGGCTTCAAATAGTTTTTCTCAACTACTACTGATGAACAGGGGATATAGTTATGTTTCAATAGCTTTTTATATTTAACCTCTTCAGGTAATTTCAATGTAGATTGTCCTAATACTTCGTTATGCTTGTCGATATAAGTCAGATTAGTGAAGCTGAATGAACCTTTTTTTGCCTGCAGAAGTGCTATCTGTTTTTCAAGTTTAGTCGGTTGCCAGATGTCATCGCTATCTAAAAATGCGATAAAATGGCCAGTACTCGCTGTAAGACCATTATTACGTGTAACAGATACACCGGAATTTACTATATTTTTTATATAATTAATCCGGTTATCCTGTTCAACATAAGTTTTTATAATAGCGGCAGAACAATCAGTTGAACAATCATCAATCACCAACAGTTCCCAGTTGCGGTAAGTCTGATTGATAACAGAATTAATCGCATCTTCAATAAATAATTCCGCATTGTACGCAGGCATAATAATACTGACTTTATCCATTTTCCCCACCTTCTTTATCTTGTTTTCTCGTGTCGGCACCTTTCATCATCATTTTATAAGCTTGAGTGAAAGTAAATTGATTCTCTTTATAGAGAGAACGATGTCTAGCCAGAAACTGTAAAGCAAGTAATTGATAGTATTGAGTGCTTATTTCATAGAATAGCGCACCTTTATTAGTAAAGAAACTTTCATCATGCCCTGTAAACCATGTGGATTCTTGATGATTAACTTCAGCAATTTTAACAGGATATGAATAAACTTTAAGACCCTTCTTAAGAAAATCAGTTATAAAGATAGAATCCTCTCCATGGGAATAACGAGCACCCCCTCCATACTCAAGTGAAAACTGTAAATTATTTTTCTTAACTGATTCTGTTCTTACAGCCATTTTATAAGCTGGATATCTGAATGAATTATACCATCTAACTTGTGCTCTCTTCGTTATAGCTTTATCTTCACGCTGATCGTTGATGCTTGGTACTTCAAAAACAATCATATCTGCATCCGGGAACTCCTCAAAGGCTTTTATAATTATTTCTTCGTAGTTCTGGACATATACTAGATCATCATCAGCAATCACCGAAATACTCCCCGTACTTTCACTTAGAGCAAGATTCCGACTTTTCCCGACACCTCTTTCTTTTTTTGAAATGAACTTAATAGGATATCCTTTAAAATCGAAATGCTCTCTTTTTTCAATGTCATCTTGATTGATAATTACTGCAGCCGAACTGATATTCATTTTCTTCAAAATCGAATAATCCCGTTGATACATTGTTGACACTAATACACATACATTTTTTTTAATCATCACGTTTTCTCCTATCCTCTTTTTAAATACTTTTTTCTGATTAGCTGTAATATATAGTCGATATAATTTACTTTAAATAAAACTATGGTATATATATAAATAATTATTATTACAATCAGATGAATGAGTAATTTCGAAAAGTCAGGACCGCCAGTATATGACAAGCTATATTTAACTGCTATAACAGGAACAAGAATCGCTACTAATATTTTTAGAAAATTGATGATAAGAGAACCAATCTCAATAGTTCCTATTTTTTTATTTAATTTAATAAACAGCAATACAATCGCAATAGTTTCGGCGATGGATGTTGATACTGTAATTCCACTTAATCCGTAAAAACGCACAAGTATCAAGCTAAGTGATATATTAATCAGTAATGTATATACACTGTTAACCATTGGTGTTCTAGTATCTTGAAGAGCGAAAAAAACTCGTGTAAGGACTAAATTAAGTCCTGCACTCACCATTCCTATTGAATAATAAAGGAACGCTGAGTCTGTTAACTGAATGGCCTGTTCTTCAAAAGCACCGTGTCCATATAGTAAACCGATGAGTTCTGTTGAGTAAAACGCACATACTACTGTTGCAGGGACAATCAGTAACATAACAGATATAAGTATCTGATTAAGCGAGCTTTTTAAGCCGCTGTAGTCATTCTGAGCAGCTTTCTTTGATATCTCAGGATAGAAAACAGTAACAAACGATGCTACCAGTATGCCAATAACTGAAACATTGATAGTATTTGCATAATTGAGCGCTGATACCCCACCTGTTGTGACACTTGAAGCTAACGTCCGATCTATAAGATTATTAAGTTCCAAAACACTGGCGCCCATAATAACAGGTAGTGTCAATTTGAAGGTTCTTCTGATGTATTCATCTTTAAGACTAAAGGTCCATTTGAAATAGAATCCTTTGCGCACCGCAAAGTAAACAACTATCATCAGCTGGGCCATCAATGCGATAAGAACAGCACTTGCAAGGATAAGATCACTTTGAAGACGATAACTGAAGAAAATAAAACTAATGAGAATCAGGTTAAGAGGTAAACCAATCAGTGAAGGAATATTGAACTGCTTGTTATAATTCAGATATTCACTTAAGATTTTGATAACGAGAATCAGATACAGACCAAATATGCTAAAGCGAGCATAGAGAATGGCTCTTGTAAGGACATCTCCTGCAAAACCTATGGCGAACAGACGGACAATTGGACCTGTAAATATTAATCCTATGACGACCATCAAGGAGACTAATATGAGTAAGATATTTATAAGTTGGTTTGTAAAAACAACGCCTCTATTTTTATCTTGTTCAAATTCGATTCTTGATAGCATAGGAATATAACTGGTAGCAATTCCCGCTGCGATTATCCCAAACGCTAAATTTGGAATTGTATACGCCACTAAAAAAATATCACTTGTAGCACTGGCACCATAATAATAAGCAAGTACTAAATCCCGAAAATATCCTGCGATTTTTGATAGGATCGTAATCACCATCAATGCCAATACTGCATTTTTCATTATTTTACCTCTTTTAATCAATTATTTTTTATTGTAATAATTGTTCTTCTTCAACCGACGCTTCTTCTGAGAAAGTCCCTTTAAATCTATATTCCATGACCATCAGGATAAACAGCGTCACAAATAGCCAGTACATGGCCGCTAAATATCCTCCTTTCTGGAAGTTCAGCATGATAAAGATGATGCCAACATAGGGATTGTAATAGAGCAACAAAAAAGTAAAGACGGTATAAGCTATAAAAGCGATCAGTCCAAGATCAGTTAAATAGTATGCATAAATATTGAATATCTCAGGTGCATTCCCTATACCATTGCCGGTGAAAAGCGTGTCAAGATGGATGTAATCCCAACTTCCTGCTAAACGAGAAGACGAAGAATCATCTGCGCCTGAAGTGATACTCTTCGTTCGGTCTACAATAACGTGCTCAATCATATCCCAGAAAAAATAAATAAAGCCAAGAACGACAAGTAAGAGACCATATATTCTAACATCTGTAAACAATCGCCCAAGGTTAAACCTTTTTATATTGTAGAGCAGTATAACCATCATAAAGATTGCATATGAGCTATAAGAAAGTGTTAGAACTAATGACAAATAAAGTAATGCCATGATAGATTTATTTGGTTGAAATCGACTAAATAATAGTGTTGTCATCAGGATATTTAGATAGAAGCCATAGTGAGCAGGCTCATTAAAAATACTTCGTGCACGTATCAGAATTGTACCAATACTATAATACGTATAACTATTTTCATCCTGTCTGCCGAATGTCCAGAAGAACTCATACGGTAATGGCAGTTTAAGAGTCAGTACTAAATAGATATAGAAACCAATCAGCATAACAATAACACTGGTATACATTGCAATAGTCAATAATTGATTATAACTTCGCGTTGATTTCACGAAGCTACAGAAAAGTATTAAATATATTAAATAAATACTTAGCTTTATAAAGGAGATAGCAGCTGCAATTAAATCAAATGTCTGATTCAAAAAAATATTAGCGATTATATTAATCAGAATATAAATCAGAAAGAAGATGGCGATTATAAAATACCAGAACGGCAAAACGTTTATTTTCTGATCTAAAAAATAAAATCCTAAAAATATAATAGACAAGATGACTATTATATCGCTGAAACTGATAGGGCCTACTTTCCAGTCACCTAATATAAATGCAATGTTAAACATCATATAGATGAATGAAGTATAAATAATCGGAGCACGTGAACGAACTTTGTCATTCTTCATATAAATTCACCTTTAATAATATTAGTCATCCTAATTATAAATACTATCTATATTTTTTTAGCATCTCTTCCATGTATGTTAACACTTCAGCTTTTAAGGGTGATTTGAGTGCATATTCAAGCGTAGTCGTTACAAATCCTAGTTTATCTCCTACATCGTAACGTATTCCTTCGAACTCCATCGCATAGACTTCACGATAATGGTTCAGCTTCTCAATAGCATCCGTCAATTGAATTTCCCCTCCAGCACCAATTTCCTCTTTTTCCAACTCATCGAAAATATCAGGTGTTAAGACGTAACGGCCAATGATAGCCAATCTTGAATCAGTCTCATTATTCTGTGGCTTCTCAAAGAGATTACATACTTTGTATATTCTATCTTGCCGTTCATTATATTCTACGATACCATAGCGTTTTACATCTTCTTGAGGCACTTCTATCACACCGATAACAGGACTTTTCTTCTCTTCATAAACTCGAATCAGCTGTTGAATGCCTGGTGTAAATTCACAATCTACGATATCATCTCCTAATAACACAGCGAACGGTTCATCTCCAATGAACTGTTTGGCTGTATAAATAGCATGCCCCAGTCCCTTTGGTTCTTTTTGTCTGACATAAAAGATATTGGCAAGATTTGTTGAATGTTCTACTCTTTCTAGTAACTCTATCTTACCTTTCGCTTTCAAATTCATCTCAAGTTCCGTCTGATTGTCGAAATGATCTTCAATCGCACGCTTATGTTTCCCCGTCACTATAATGATGTCCTCAATGCCAGATGCAACTGCTTCTTCGACAATATACTGAATAGTCGGTTTATCAAGAATCGGCAGCATTTCCTTTGGCATGGCCTTCGTGGCCGGCAAAAATCTTGTACCTAAACCCGCTGCAGGAATAATCGCTTTTCTTACTTTTTTCATGTTACACATCCTTAACTATTAATTTAAGAAGCGTTGGCACTTATATCAATTCTGATCATTATAATAGTAATAATAGCTTTCGTTGGTATTTATTTTTTTGTTATTAAGAACAATTCCGATGATATTAGCTTTACTATTCGTTAAACTTTCTTTTGCCTTTTTCAGTTCGTCACGGTTGTTAGCTTGGACATTGGTAACCAGAACAACTCCATCCACAAAGCGGCTCAGTATGGAAGTATCTGTTACAGACAAGACGGGAGGTGTATCAATAATGATGTGATCATAATGTTCTGCCAAGAGAATCAGTAGATTCTGCATTTTTTTGGATTGCAGTAATTCTGCAGGATTAGGAGGAATGGGCCCGGCCATAATCAGGTCCAGATTTTCATCTGAGGTTTTTTTAACTATTTCATTAAGTGATAAATCACTAACAATCAAGGTGGATAAACCAGTGTTATTTGTCGTCTCAAATGAATAATGAATAGTTGGACGTCTTAAATCAGCATCTATCAGGATAGTACGCTTGCCTGTCTGAGCAAAAGCAAGTGCCACGTTAGCCGCAGTAGTCGATTTACCTGCACCAGGAGCAGCAGATGTAAAAATCACTTTCTGTACAGGATGATCAATGGCTGAATAAATAATATTGGTACGAATCGTACGATACTGTTCACTGACCGGTGATTTAGGATGAGTCTTAACGATTAAGTTACGAGGTTCTGCGATAAACTTTGATTTTTTATTTCTTTTATTATTAAACATCATTGGTCTCCTTTTTACTTAAAATGCGCCACACTGCCGATAACAGGTATATCCAAAACTCGACTGACTTCTTCTTCTGTTTGAACGCGCTTATCTAAAAATGCACGTAAGAAAGCAATCGCTAAACCAATCAGCGCACCCAGTATTAAACCGATCGGTATATTGATTGCTGGAATAGGAGACACGGGCTGAGGTTTTTTATCTAACTCAGCTTTAGCCAGAATAGATACATTATCTACATTCATGATGTCAGGAATACGCTTCTGGAAGACAGATGCTATTTCGTTTGCAATAGCCACCGCCTGTTTAGGATCCTCGTCTCTTACAAATACATTAAGAACTTGTGATTCATTAGAATGAGAAACTTCAATCTTTTTTGAGAAATCTTCTAAATCTTCTTTAATATTAAGATTTCTCATGACTTCTTCTATAATAGAAGGACTCTGCATAATTTCACTGTATGTATTAATTAATTGAAGACTGGCTTGTATATCTTGCTGAGTGAAAGTCTTACTTATTTCATTTTGGCTGACAATGACTTGGGTACTTTCTTCATACTTTGGTTCAAGCAAGAAAAAAGTTAATAATGTTGCTACTAAAGCCCCCAATAAGGATAGTCCTATAATCCATTTAAGATTATCTTTAAGGACTTTTAATACTTCCTCAAAATTCAATGTTTCTCTCATCTCAATCCTCCATTACTTTTTATATTCAATTTTAATATAGCATCAAAAAGTATTTATTACATTAGTAAACACGTTAATCTGACAACGAATCACCATGCATAGTAAAAAGAAACCATTATTATTACTGCATTTTTTTATATAGATTATTTAAGCCTGAGTGGATATCGAATTGAGGGGTATACCCAAGATGACTTAATTTATCGATTTCCGCATATGAATATTTGATGTCCCCTTTTCGTGCATCTTGATGTTCGAATTCAAGATCGATTTTACTGATCTCACTGAAGACATCAAATATCTCTTTGAGTGACGTCTGATGACCTGTTCCGACATTATAGACTTCCCCAGTTGCCTCTTCATGCATCAGTACTAAATTAATAGCCTGGATGACATCTGCTATATAGACAAAGTCACGTGTTTGAGTACCGTCACCAAAAAAAATGAATTTTTCATCATGTTTAAATTTGTGCAACATAATAGAAATAACACCTGAATAAGGAGAAGAATCATTCTGTCTTTCACCATAAACGTTAAAAAAGCGAAGAACAGTAGTAGGAAGGCCAAAGAGCTCATTGAATATAATGAAGTTTCTTTCTGCTGCATATTTATCAATGGCATAAGGAGACTGAGGAAGCACCTGGTCTTCTGGTGCTTTAGGCAGTTTCTCAAGATTACCGTATACAGCCGCAGAAGAAGCAAATAGTGCTTTCTTTAATTTTTTACTGTGCTTTCTAAGATTGATTAATAAATTCAGACTGGCTTCAAGATTATTTTTAAGGGAGATTTTGGGATGAGCGATAGACTCAGCTACACTAACTAGCGCAGCAAGATGAATGACATAATCAAAGTCATGTTCTTTAATAAGTTGTTCCATAAAGTCACAATCGGACACATCCTTCTGATAGAACGTCAGATTTTCTATATGCATGATGTTTTCAAGGTTGCTGGATGATAAGTTATCGACAACAAATATCTCATAGTTTCGCTGGGCATAAAACTCACAAACATGGGAGCCGATAAAACCGGCACCACCCGTTATTAACATCTTCATTTTAATCTCTCCTTTACTCACTTATTTTTCATTTTAACTCATTTAAGTATAATGTCACTAAAATTTTAAATTATTTTCTTTTTTTACTTAAATACATCTTTTATTCATTATTACCTTATATTTAACAATTTATTTTTTTGATAGTACTAAAATTATTAATTACACTTTTTAGTATTATATATACAAAAATGAACACTATTTCATAATGAAAAAGTGTACATTTTACTCACTAGTATTATAAAAATAAATCTAAATTTTCTGAACCTATGTTGTCTAAAATAATTTGAAAATTGAAAGTACCTAAATAGAAGTAGTAAGCGTTCATTTTTTTACTGATGGTATTACATAATAACTAAGCGGCATTATTTAGTGTCCCCTGCCCTAGATAGAGGCTTTCAGTAATCTTATAATCTGCAGGATTCTCTTTCTAATATTATTCTTCAACTTAATCAGCATGTTCAAACAATAGACAATTAAACCTGATTGGAGACAGCTGTCTCCGAACAGTCGTAAAATGTTTTGACGTTCAGATATTATTTGATTCATTTAAAGAATAGTTCGATGGCCAGCGTGATTTGTAGATTTCTCTCATCTCCTCCGGAGATAGGTCAAATATATTGATCACTAAGACAAAGTTCCTTCCTTTATTATTCTGAACGGTCACTCTGCGAAAGTAATTCTCTGTCCTGTTAGTCATTGTTCCAAGGACCACCATCTCATCTGAAATGAAGTTAATTTGTTCGCCAGTACTGAAATCGTGAATGACTTTATGAACCGCATTGCTTCATAATCTGGATATGAATCGTGATCTTCTATATGAATCAAGCTTGACACCTGACCTTGTTTTTCTGAACTTTGCTCTGCGATAGTGATGAAGGGTCAGGGGCAGTGTATTTGAATCAATAATCTTCAATGGTGTAGGGACTTTTCTCTTCTGATTAAAGTGCGTCTCCTTCTGAATTTGGTCTAACAGCTGACTGAATTATATCCTTAAAAATTTGTGTGGGAACATCAAATAGTTTTCTAATGAGCTGATAATCGCTGATAGAATCAAAACCTAAGGTTCCTGAAGTTTCTCTGAAAAAACACTATTACTGATAAGAAGCCACTGAAAATCTTACGATTTTCTATGAACTTATTAATTCCAACGACTGAATAATGTAAAAAAACCCGTCATTTTCTCGTTATCGGGAAATGACGGGTTCTTTTACTTACACCGATTATAAAATTAAGCTAGACAACTAAAAAAGCCTTCTGTGCTAAACTCAATATGTATTTCCGACCAAAGAAAACATAAGGAGTTAGCACAAATGGCCTATACACATCTTACCACGGATGAACTTGCGTTCATAGAATCATATTACTACCAGAAAATTTCGGTCAGTGAGATCTGCCGGAGAATTAAGCGTTCAAGACAGACCGTCTATAATGTAATTAATACATTTAAAGCAGGTATATCTGCACTGGAATTCTATCAGAACTATAAGAAAAGAAAATCCCGTTGTGGGAGACGTAAGATCGTCCTTCCTAAGCATCAGATCAGTTATACTCGCGAAAAGATAGCCGACGGCTGGACACCTGACACAATCATAGGCAGAAATGAAGAATCTATCAGCTGTTCTGTTAAAACTCTGTACAGAATGTTCCGGGAAGATATTCTTCCTGTTCAATCACTTCCGATGAAAGGGAAAAGAAAACCTAACGGTCATCATGAGAAAAGAGGTCGTCAGACTTTCAAACGCCACATTTCAGAAAGAACAGTTGAATTTCCTGACTTTGATAGAGAGTTCGGTCATCTTGAAGGAGATACGATTGTCGGTCGTCGTCATGGCAGCGCAGTCATCACCCTTGTTGAACGTGTTTCTAAGATGATCATCACCCTACGACCGGAAGGTCGCAAGGCATCCGACATTGAAAAAGCATTAAAAAGTATGTTCTCGGCTTTACCTTATCGTCTCTTTAAGTCCATTACATTCGACTGCGGTAAAGAGTTTTCCAGCTGGAAGTCAATCAGTAACCAACACGATATATCTATCTTTTTTGCTGATCCAGGCACACCTTCGCAGCGTGGTCTTAATGAACATTCAAATGGTATGCTTAGAAGAAACGGTCTGGACAAAGATATGTATTTCAACACAGTTAGAGACGATTATATTATTCAAGTTGCACATTCCCTCAATAATCGGCCAAGAAAATCTCTTGGTTACAGGACACCATTGGAAGCATTTATGAGTTTCATCGAAGATGAGAAGTTGTTTAGCTTATTTTGACAAACGAAAACCTTAAAAAATAAAAGTTTTTTTTAAAACAAACCAAAGAATTTCTTCTTCGTTTTCTTTCTATTTGATGTATAATGAGACTCCATCTGTCTCGGTGCTTTTACCCGCACATCGTTATTATTTAGAATCGCTTCAGAATTGAATTTAAGATAATCGACATACTCTCGCCCTAATTGGTCCTCAACAACCTGATAGGCTTCTGCAAGCTTGAACGGCCGCACTTCATGATGATGAGCATCACTGCCAATGATGTGTACTAGATGATTTCTGATCATCTCAAGACTGGTCTCCTGCAGGTTGTCACCTAAATCCCCCGTAACAGAACTACTCGTCACCTGCGCAATGGCGCCTTTCTCCACTAGATTGAATAACTTATCAGGCTGCTTGATGATAGGCTTACAACGTTCAGGATGCGCGATAAGAGGTGTATAGCCTTTCAGCTGCAGTTCATACAGCAGATTATCGACATAGAAAGGAAGATCATTGAAAGGAAACTCAATCAGCACGTAACGGGAGCCGTTAAGAGACATATTATACCCGGATGCGAGTTCCTCAATCACCTTGTCATTGATCCGAATCTCTTGTCCTGGATAGACTTTAACCGGCAGCTGATGCTCAGCAATAATGGACTCGACACGCTTAATCTCTGTCATCACCTTATCCTGAGGCGTCCGCCAGTCACCTGAGTAATGATGCGGCGTAATCAGAATATCGGTAATCCCCTGATCAACAGCCTGCAGAAGCAGATGATATGTAGCCGCTTCATCAGCCGGACCATCGTCTACACCGATCAGTAAGTGGTTATGAATATCTATCATCTAAGTTCCTCCCCATATTCACTCTTCATCTAACTATATCACGTTCATAATTATGAGAGAAACAGATAGATCTCTCCGGTATAAAAAGACAAGTCGCTCTTAAATTTGATAAACTAGGATTAAAGACAGAAAAAGAGGTCAGAATATGAAAAAAATAACGAAAGCCATCATCCCAGCAGCGGGCCTCGGCTCGAGGTTCCTACCCGCCACTAAAGCGATGCCAAAGGAAATGCTCCCTATTCTGGATACACCGACAATACAGTATATCGTAGAAGAAGCGGTCGCTGCAGGCATTGAAGATATCATCATTGTGACAGGTAAGCACAAACGCGCGATTGAAGACCACTTCGACACCCAGCTGGAACTGGAACTGAACCTGAAGGAAAAGAATAAGACAGCACTACTTGAAAAAGTGGAACACTCCACTAACCTTGCAAACATCTTCTACGTCAGACAGAAGGCACCACGTGGACTAGGACATGCCATCTGGACCGCGAAACAATTCATCGGCGACGAACCCTTCGCCGTGCTCCTCGGCGATGACATCGTCGACGCAGAAGTACCGGGCATTAAACAACTGATGGACATATATGAACAGACCGGTACATCCGTCATCGGCGCGAAGACCGTCTCCAGAGAAGAGACAGAACGCTACGGCATCATTGAATTCTCAGAACAGAACGGCCGCACCTATAAAGTCGATAACCTGATTGAAAAACCGAAGCTCGGTACAACAGAATCACAGCTCGCCATAATGGGCAGATACGTCCTGACACCGGACATCTTTGACTATCTGGACGCACAGGAAATCGGCACAGGCGGAGAAATTCAGCTGACGGACGCCATCCAGAAAGTCAACGAAGCCACAAGCGTCTATGCCTATGACTTTGAAGGCAATCGCTATGATGTGGGTGATAAGCTAGGATTTGTTACCACCACGCTTGAATACGCGATGCGGTCCAGCATGAAAGATGACTTGATTCCTTTCATGGAAACCCTTATTGCTGAGTATAGACATAAAAAATAGAAGTGGATGGTAATCCACTTCTATTTTTTATGGGCAAGCACCCGGTTCAGCGCTTCGATATTCCGCTCCCACAGAAACTCCTGCTGCACCAGCGCTCTTGCATTCCGGCGCATCGTCTGTTCAAGTGCATGGTTATTCTTGATGTTCTCAATGGCCTCTAGCACGTCCGCTGTCGTCGCTTTCTCCTTCGCGTAGCCGACCTGATTGTCATTGATCAGCTGATTGGCATAGCCGCCGAGGTTCGTCACAACGGGTACCCCGCAGCCGATGCCGTCGATGATCTTGCCGGGCAGGACGTTCAGGAAGGTCTCGGTCTCTTTCAGGATGGACAGCTGAATATTATGGGTGCGGATCATCTGCAGGCATTCCTGCCGGCTTTTCTCGTGATAAGCTGTGACATACTTGAAGTCATGGTCTTTGATATAGTCGAAGAACTGATGCGCATTCATGCCGTAGACGACCGCATTGAAATGGATCTGACGGGCTTCCAGTCCTCCGGCAATCTCTATCAGCTGGTCATAGCTCTGGGCAAAGCCGATATTGCCGGTGTAGATGACCTTGAAGTCGTCTGATGGTTCCGAGAAGCTGATCTCCTCAGCATTGAAGGCATTCGGGAAGTAATGCTGGGTCACCTTAGGCGCTAATCTTGCGATATGCGGTCTGAAGCCTTCGTTGTTGATGATGATGGTGTCTGACACCTGGTACATGCGTTTCTCCAGGAATTTCAGCACGGGGAAGACGAACTTGAATGATTTCAGCTTGTCGATGCCGGTCAGTGAATCCGGCCATAGGTCCCGTACTTCAAGGATGCGCCGTGTCGTATGCCTTTGTGCGAAGAACGCTGCCCAGGGCATGAAGATATTCGGTGTCGTGACGTACAGGACATCGTAATCCTGCTGATTGTTCTTGATATAGTTCCTGACTTTAAGCCCTAGCTCGAAGTAGTACAGCAGGCGCATCACCATTGATTTCGACTGCTTGCTCGTCGTCATCTCAATACGCTTGACGTCCTGAGTGGTGTTGATGTCATCATCGTACCAGTACTTCTTGTCCTGGTACATCCGTTCGTTCGGATAAGCGGGATGCGTCGTCAGTACGGTGACGTCATTCGTCTCTGATAAATGCTTGTATAGATTGCGGAAGCGGTTGGCGCCTGAACCGATCTCCGGATAGAAGTTCTGGGTCACGAGTAGTATCTTCATGTTTCTCTCACCTTTTAATATAGTGCTTCTATTATAGCATGATAGTCCGTCTGCATCAGAATATAAAAACGGCCCGCTTCAAAAGCGGACCGTTCTCCTGTGTCAGCACTAGATCCGACTTATCTTTTGCAATGGCCGGAATAATATTATTGTGGCAGGTCGGATCATCCGTTTCGCTGGTCGCACTGAGTCCATATGCACTCTTCATTGCATAGAGAATACGCGCCTTAATAGTTGTAGTCTTATAGCCATATGTGCAGATACAAGCAGCTGACCGCTTCTTCCCTGCATGACGGCCGTCCTTATCGGAGTCCGGTCCATCCCGAGATGAAGCGATTATTTTCACTTGAGCTTATTTCTTCACCTGTTCCAGTAAAGGGATTAAATCCTGTTCAACTGCAGGTGCCAGTGTGCGTCCGAATGAATCTGTCATATGATTCTTATCGAAATAGGCGACAACATTCCCGATGACCGGCCGGCATAATTCGTCAGGACAGATATAATCCGTATAGTCATAGTAATGGACGTTAGTCGGCTTATTCCGTACTTTTGACCAGTCGGTCACGTCAGGTACGACAAGGTCTTTCTTCACCGTACATTTCTCGCTGTCACGGCCATAATCTTCTATGCATTCCGGTATATTGACTGCAAAGAAAGGGGTGTCACGGACACCGAAGACATGGATGCCGATATCATTCAGTTTCTCAAACTGTTCGATATACCCCTTCGGCACTTCCTCCACATTAAAATGGGAGATTTCGGCAGGTGCGAAGACAAGATCCGGTTTCACTTTCGCTATCTCATCGATAATGGATTCGTTCCATTCATCGCATAACGCGTAATTGAATTTCTCGGTCGTCAGCCTGCACCCTGATTTCGTCATATTCACGATGCGGATCGGATGCTTCTTTGCGATTTCCTCGAGCGTACTGAACCAATGGGTGGAATGAGAGCCACCTACTAAAGCAATCGTATATTCATAGTCTTCAGTCTGGCCATATTCACAGATTTTAACCGACTGATATTTGATCGCCTGCTGGCAGCCATCCAGAAACGGTTCCGCTTTATCAGTTGCCACAGCTGCATCATCAGGCAGATAAGGTTTGACAGGCACGTTGTCCATAGTGGCCGCCTGGGCACCCGGATAACTTTCTGAGCCGATCAGCATGTCTGCCTGCTTCTCGTGCTGATGAAGATACTGCTGCCACGCTGTGTTCGCCAGCAGCACGGGTAACATGATGATAAGCAGCAAGCCTGCCATCTGCCAGGACTGATTGCTGAACTTGATCGTTCTGATCGGTCGTTCGACCACCGCTGTCACCAGCCGCGAAAGCACCAGAGAGAGCAGCATGATGAACAGACCACCCGCAATTGACGGTGTACCTGTACCGATAATTTCCTTATAGAATACAAGAATGACCCAGTGCCATAGATAGAAGCCATACGACAGTCCGCCGAGCTTGACCATGAAGCGCTGTCCGAGGAACTTCTCAGCCCCGAATCCCGATTGGTTTTCACCTGAGACCAGAATGAACACCGCTGCTAACGTCGGTATAAGTGCGATATATCCTGGAAATGCTGTCGAAACGTCCAGGAGCAGCCCACATAGTATCAGCATGAGCAGACCGGTCCAGCCGAGTACTGCGGCAAATACTGCCGGTAACTTGAGCTTCGTGATCGTCAGACAGAGAATCGCACCGAGTGCAAACTCCCATACACGTGTACGTGTATCGAAATAAGCAAACGGCTGGTTGACAGCTGTCAAGTAAATCGAATAGATGAATGACACTGCAAACAGAACTGAGAAGATGATGAGAAGTGCACGTTTCATCTGTTTCTTAAAGAACAGCACTGCTGCCGTAAAGATCATAAACCAGATGATATAGAACTGACCCTGTATACTCATCGCCCAGAAATGCTGAACCGGACTCTTCGCATTATGCTGGTCCAGATAATCAGTCGAACTGATGGCCAGCTGCCAGTTCTCAAAATAGAGAGCAGACGCAAAGACCTCCCTGATGGTCTGCAGCCATCTGTTCTGATCCAGGAAAAAGAAGCTGAGCACGATCACAGTCAGTAGGACAAAGAACGCTGAGGGCATCAGTCTCTTCAGCAGTCCGAATATAAAATCAAAGAAATTCACTTTGCCGTTCCGTCTGACTTTTGATAGCAGACTTGTCGTGATCAGAAATCCTGAGACCACGAAGAAGACATCGACGCCGCCTGACACTTTGTTCAGCCAGATATGATAGACAGCGACCAGAAATGCAGCGACTGCTCTTAACCCTTCAATTTCCGGTCTGAACTTTTTTTTCGCCGGTTGTGGATGATCCATTCTCATTTCCTTCTCCTCACACTTTTTATCCGTGCCATTTGCGGTTAAATCTTCGGCACTTTGAGCTGCATGGTTTCATCGCTGAAGATGTATTCAGCATCATTTTCATGGATGTTCACATCGACCGCATCTTCAAGTCGGATCATCGTCAGGAACTTATTCTCCGTCTTCGCTTTATCTGTGATGACAATCTGTTTTGTTGCCAGTTTCTGATTGACTTTACGGGCATTGAACGGTTGCTTCACGCCTTTGACATGCGCCTTGTCATTCAGGACATACGGCTGTCCGGTCAGGTTCAGCACTTCGATTGTCGCATCGTTTTTGGAGAGTCTGATTCTGTCAGGTCTCTCGTCAATCGTCAGTCCTTCACAGAGGTTGAAGCGGTTGATGAAATCAACCTCCGTCTCTGACTGCCCCGTATCCTCGATGAAGATAAGGTGGAGTTTCTTCAGGAAATAGATAGTACGTCTCAGTTTCGCGCCCTCGTAACCATGGTGATAGCCGGAGACGACTGAGTAGTCCTCAGTATCAAAGAAGTGATCTGTCTTGATGGCCTGCGTGATACGGTTGTCATGCGTCCGCTTGTAGTTACGGTGCAGCTGGTATGAACTATGCGCCGGGCGCGAGACGACATATGAACGACCCGGACTGCGGGAGTAGTTGAACTTTCCGGCATCTATGAAGAAATCCTGATTCTTGTAGTTCAGAATAATGCTCAGGTCATCCGGGTGCTTATGCGTTGCAGTCGAGAATCCGCATATAAAGGCCAGATACAGCTGGTTAGGTTTATCTTTCAGCACGGTGATACCCGCGGATACATCCTGGAAGTTTTCCCAGTGCGTCACTTTGCTCGGAGAACCCATCTCAGAAGAATCACCGATTGCAGGGATTCTTCTGTCCGGCTTGGCGATTTTCGGCAGATATGCATCTGCCAAGGTCAGAAGCTGGTTGATCTCTGTACCAAGCGTCTCATCATTCTTCTTCAGATAGTTTTCTATCGAGTGGTACATCCGTGTCACCATGCGGTGGTACTCCGGTGAATTCTCAAGATGTACGCCGTTCGGACTGTAATTGATCCAGAATGATTGCTGGGCACGTGCCTTCCCTTTCAGCAGGAACAGCTCATTGGATAGAACGATGCCTGCTACCATAAGCGTACGGTCCATCATCAGACCATGATTGTTCGGACGGTAGTTCGTGTCGTCCATCAGGAAGTGACAGTGCTTATTCAGCTGCTCAATATAGCGGGAGAGATCTGCTTCAGGATCAATGGTCTTCATGATATGCATATATTCAATCAGCACCTGTGTACGGTTTGCTGTCGGGTGGTCATACCATGTCATTGTAGTCATACGCGCTTCAGCATTGTCCAGCCATGAATGGATGATTTCAGTCGCTTTATCGATATACTTCTTGTCCTTTGTCGCAGTGTACTGGTTCAATAGCTCGCTGACAACGCGCCACGAATGCAGGTACAGCTGATAGCTGACTGTATCAGCACCTTTCTGGATATCCCAGATAGCATCGCTGAATGGCACCGCTTCGAATGTCGGGAATGGAATGATGCGGTCCTCTATCGCTGCATCTGCCATCGGTACCGTATGATTCGAGTACGGCAGCAGCGGAAATACAGACTGATCTGTCAGCTTCAGTTCAGTATCTTTGCCAGCTGCATAGTCCACTGCCTGCTGAATCTCCTTCACTCCACCTTCGTTACCGTTGACGATCAGGTCCAGCAGTTCGAGCGTCTTCTCCTTCGACATCGGGTTATGACCCGCTTTCTTGTCATTGTAGAGGATGAACTGGACGGGCTGCATATTGAACTGATATTTCTCCATCGTTTTGATGAAAGGTGTCAGATGATTTTCCATATCACCGCTGCAGAGTCTGTTCTGGAAGTAGAAGACTTTAGGTGTGTGTTTCGAGCGGCGGAAGATATTCGTGATCGACAGACGGCTGCTGTAGTTCTTGTTGATCTCTGCATGTGTCTGCCCAGGGAATACCGTTGAATAGAGCGCATTGACTGCTGACTCAAAGTATTTGAAGACATACGTCTGAGGATTATTGACAATCGCCGCGCTTCCTTTATGCATGGAGGCTAAAGCCATCGACATAAATCCACCGGCAGATGATCCGTAGTAGAATGTCCCGGAAGAGCTGACAGCAAGCAGTTCTGTGATTCTGCGCACAATCTGTGAATAATCAGCCAGATAGTGACGCTCCTGTTCGCCTACCCCCCATCCGAGGCGCAGGTTATTGCCATGGAGTGTCCGGTCATCGATGAATAAGGCGTGATAGTTCATGTCTTCCGCCCAGTTCGAACGCATGAATACTGGCGGCTTTCTCTTGGATGGGTCGACAGCGCCATTCGAGAAGACCACCATCTTGTTTCTACCCTGCTTCAGGCTCATCTTGAAATGAAAATCGATTCCCTCTTTATCTATGATGATCGCTTCGTCATTATGGTCCTGAAGAAATTTCAAGTTTAAATCTTCAAAATTGATTCTTGACATCGTGATGATTCCTCCCGTTCCCTCTTTAATCTATCCCATTATCTGCAGCCAGGCACTGAGCGCAGTGACACCCAGCAGAGCAGCACCGATCAATGGGTCTAGAATATTCCTGGATTCCTTTTGTTTGCTGATGAATTGCTCGCCTTTTTCCTGCTGTCTCGCAATCATTTCCTTCTTGTAGGCAAGCTGTTCTTCTTTCGGCTTCTGTCTATAGCTGCGCATATACATCGTATAATCATGCGCGACACGGTCACAGTCTCCAAAATCCTTCACTTCACCGAACTGCAGCCACAGTGCTTTATTACACATCTGCTTAATCTGAGAAGTCGAGTGAGAAACAAAGAATATCGTCACACCTTTGTCCTGGAACTCACGCATCTTAGCAATACATTTGTTGGAGAATGTCTCATCTCCGACTGACAGTGCCTCGTCCACAATGAGCACGTCCGGTTCCGTATGAATGGCAATGGCAAACCCCAGGCGGGAACGCATCCCGCTGGAGTAGGATTTGATCGGCTGATAGATGAAATCATCCAGTTCAGAGAACTGAACGATATCCTCAAACTTATCGTCGACTTCCTTTTCACTCATGCCATGCATCAGACATTTCATCTTGATGTTCTCCACACCTGTCAGATCATTGTTCAGACCCGCGGAGATAGCAATCAATGAGCTGCGTCCTTCTATTTCAATTGTCCCGCTCGTCGGCTGTGTCACTTCACCGAGAATATTGGATAGCGTCGATTTCCCTGAACCATTCAGTCCGATGATACCGACCGAATCGCCTGCCTCCACTTCAAATGAGACATCTCTTAGCGCATAATAGGGCTTCTCCTTATAGAAGAGACCGAACGTGAAGAGCTGGATGATCTTATCCTTTTTACTGTTGTTCAGGTCATAGACTTTAGACACCTGGCTGACTTTCACTTTAGACAAGGGCTTCACCATCTTTCGTAAATCTTGTAGGGTCCTTACTGATATGACATGCTTTTTTGTTCTCCACTGTCTTATAAGTTTCAATCAGTTTCGCCCGTTCGACGTCCCAGTTGTATTTAAGCTTGGCCTTTTTGCAGTTCTCTGCCATTTCAGCTCTCAGTGACGGATTGCTGACCAGTCTGTTGACGGCAGCCGCTATCTCAGAAGTCTGATGGCTGTCAACCGCAATACCGATGCGCTCGCCTGTCACGACTTTCTCTACTTCAGGGAATGAACAGCTGACGACCGGTACATCTGCCATGATATATTCGAATAGTTTATTTGACGATGCAGAGTAGTGATTGTAACAGATGTTCTGCAGCACCTGAAAACCGAGATAGGCTTCTCTGGTGTAGGATGGCAGCTCCTTGAAATGAACTTTCGGAATGAATTTGATGCGGTCACGTGCCGGACTCGCAGCTGCCATTTCCTTCAGCGTCTTCTCAAGCTTACCGGCACCCAGAAAGACAAGTGTCCCTTCCTGAATCACGGGCATTGCTTCAATCAGGCGTTCAAGTCCGCGCCCCTGCTGCAGCCCTCCCTGATAAAGAAGGATTTTCTCACCAGGTTTCAGACCGAGCTTCTCATGCAAGTTGACTTCTGGCCGTTCATTTATATCATAGAGCTCTGAATAGTTGTAGAGCGTCCTTGGATAGAAGCCGTAGATTTCCTCATTATGCGCAGCCCGTGTATGATTTTCCACCATCATCTCGTCGACAAAGTTCAGCAGAAAACGTTCGATCCGTTTGATTCTCTGCGGATTATAACCGGTACGTGATGACTGCACCTCATGAGAATCATAGATCAGTTTCTTCGGTTTCAGTCTGAGCTTTGAACAGATGATACCCTGCGGCAGTGTATTCAGGTCGTTGGAATGATAGATATCTGCATGCTGCCCATAACCTTCTCTGATCATCCTCAGTATGACCGCACCGTTGACAAAGCTCTTACGGAACTTCCGGATTTTGATCATCATTGCTGCCATCAGCATAACTGATGCAAAATAGACGAGGAGCGACCAGTTGATGTACAGAAATGCTGCACCAATTACAGTCGTCACTGTTCCGACAGTGATCAGGAACTTATTCTTATCCTTCTGGTAACACGTGATGACTAACGGGTACCGTCTGACACGCGTCACATGAAAGTGTGGATTGATTTCTTCATAGCGTTTCACTGAATCGTCTTTCGGGTCATCAATCGCAATGAGATTGACATCATAGTGCTCAGATAATGCGGTACATTCCCGGTTGACACGGGCATCGTTCGTAAAATGATTCCAGACAAACATCGTCACTTTCTTCATTGTTTCACCTTCTTATTTTATCGTCAGTCGTGCCGCTTTCTGCCATGATTCACGGTCATAGCACTTATTGAAGATTATGGCACACTGAACAGTATCACCAGCATCTAGCTTGATAGTATGACCCGCTACGATGTCCTGGTAGTTGTAGGTCTCAGATCCTATCTTTATTTTAATCGTGCCGAGTGCATTCGGATTGCTGTAATAACTTCTGAAGTCGAGCATGCGTCTATCAGCGCTTTTATTTGTCACGGAGAACGGAATATCGGTCTGTGTCATCGGCCACTTCGGCAGTACTTCTCCGTCTTCAAAAGTGATGCCTTCTCCCGTAATCACCAGCTGCTCATTATGCTCTCTGTAGAGTTCATAGAGATTCCCTTCATCATTGATCGGATAGAAATTGAGAACCGGCCAGAAATGGTTGATCCATTCCCTGTGCAATACCCTGTTCTTTCTGACATTCACCGGTGCACTGGTCACGAGTCTCAGCATCTCCCGCGTATTCAGCAGGATAAAGATATCAACACTGTTGTCGGTTTCCTGCGTGACATTGCTATGCCAGTTACCCATCCGCTGCTCCTGGTAGTAAAGGTCTGCCAGATAGTGGCCTTTTGCCTTCTCCTGTGATAAGTCTGCACGTTTCAGATAATCTTCAACCATCTGGTCATCTGACAATGCGTGCAGTGCTTTCGGCTTCTTCTTGACGATGGTAGCCATAAACCGAAAATCTTTCGTCTCGTAATATTTAGTGACGACAGGGAGCTTAGCAAGCTCAAAGATATTCGATTTAATGTGCAGTTTACCCTTCAGGTTACTTTCAGCCATCTTCTCACTCAAGCTGAAAGAATGCGTGGATTCAAATTGACTGCTGTATGTCTTCGTTGCATCGCTTACGTTGTCGTTGTTTTCGATATGAATGAGTCTATGATTCAGACCTAGATCATCCACTATGGACTGGACAGTGCGTACATCATTCTCATAAGTCAGCTTTGCTAATGATGAGAGCTTGCCCAGACTGTTATAGGTGAGAAGCGGAATAGCCGGGTCATGCATGACTGCCAGTGACAGACGCGAATCTATTCCTGCTGTGATAGTCATATAAGTATCCTGCATCTTCAGCCATTCCTTGATGCGTGAGAAGTATTCAATGGACTGATTCAGCACTTCTGACAGTGCCATTGTCTCAAACGGTTGATCAGGAAAAAACCGCGTCGTCTTCTGGCTGCCGAAGGAGAGATACGTATTCGGATTCAGCTTATAGACACCCTCATATCGTGAATAGTCGAGATAACCATTGATTTCACCGCTATAACACTTGAGTTCTGTACCGTATAGCTGGCGGCAGGATTCAGCTGCCAATGCGCTATGAGACGCGACTACCGGATAGTCTGCACAGTAGAAGAGCGGGCGCATCGTTGTCGCATCAGGGTAGATCTTGATTTCATCCTCTGCAATCAAGAGGATATAACGTCCGTTCAGTCTGTTCAGCAGATGATGGCGGTCAGATACACTCAGTCCATCCAGCCGCTCCAGAATCTGTTCTGCTGTCAGACTGATGTCCTCCGCGAGAACAGCATAGCCAATCAGTACAAGGTGCGACTCCCCCTTATATTCTGCTGTCTGCAGTTCACGGTCAAAAGATAGTATAGATTTGCCTAGTTGGATTGTACGAATATGGTCAGCCTTCAAAGGCTGTTCGGACAATGTGAATCCCTTAAAATAATGTTGATCAGCTAACATCTTCTCACCTACTTCAGATAGTTGACTTCTTCTTTCAGGCTTTCTATCACATCGTTCAGGTCGCGGTCTTCAGGACGGCTGTAACCATCATAAAGACTGTAAATATCAAGGAAACGTGTCACGGCCTCCTTACGGTCTTCAGGGGCTATACGGTCGAGACGGACGATATACCAGCCCTTGACATAGAAGTTGAAACGTTTCTCCATATAAGTATCCATCAGCTTGTTCTCAAGCAGGAACGGAATACGCTCTGTCTCAAGTTTATAGTACTTGTCGAAGAATTTCTTCGAGATGGTGTTCGTCACGGATCCTGAAACAGCTGCATAATACATGTGAATATATTCTTTGACAAGAAGCACTTGATTTGAGTTTAATACGAGCTCCTGGAAGAACATTGTATCCTGTCCGGCCGCACCTTCGACCATGCGCAGGTTATTCTTCTTGATGATATCTGATTTCACGACAAGTGCCTGGATACTCTGGGCACGAAGTCCACAGCGCTCCATGAATTCATGAGGGTCTGTGATAAGCGCCTGTCCGTTATTGTATTTCGTCCCTGTCACATAGAAGTTGAATTCGGAGCGTTTTTTGTTGTCCTCTTTCAATATATTTCCTACGACCATATCTATTTCAGGATTCTCTTCAAGACGGTCATATAGATATTTATAACCATCGCCGATTGCTTCGTTATCTGGGTCGAGATACGTGATATATTTCGTTGAGGCGAGTTCCGCCCCTTTATTACGTGGACGTGAGGCACTGCCGCTGCCGCTCTCGAACTCATAATAGACGATTGATGGATTCTGCCTGCGCAGACGGTTAATGATCTGAATAGTCAGCTCGTCCGTGCTGCCGTCATTGACAAAGATGATCTCCATATCATCATACATGCTTGAACGTTTGAGAGATGACATACATTTATCTTCTAAGTATGTACCATTATTATGAATCGGGATGATGACACTCATTTTCTTGCTACGGTTAACCTGTTTTGCAGCGAGTGCTGCAGGGGTCGTTACTTCCACTTTATCAAGACCATACCCTTGCAGTCCACTTGTACCGAGCTTACTGATGTCATACATCGTCAGACCTTCATACTGATTTGTAGTGAAGTTATGATGTTCTGATTCATCATTAGATTTTGTCACAAAATCAACATCGGTATATTTGAAGGCGGAATAGAGATCTTCCAGATAATATTCCTCGTAGAAGTACTGCGCATTGAAGTAAGTCACAAACCCTTCAGTAATGTCCGCTTCCTTGAAGTCAGTCTCTGTCATCAGATGTTTATTGCCATATGACTGAGCATCAAACTGTGACTGAATGCTATCAGTGATAGCAGGGACAACCACATAGACAGGCAGTTCATATGTCTCGTTATAATCAATGCCGATATCATGCATGATCTGCAGCATACGATGATAAGTCGTCTCACTTCTCATCACATTACGGATGCCTTTCGCCTGAATGGACTTCAGGTCATCCTCAGATAGATTGTTGAAAATAGTCTCAAAATCCGTCTTATGATTCAGGATGAAGACGTTCGGGAACTTGTTATTGACGCCTACTGAATAGTTGGACAGCAGCAGGTTACCAAATGCCTGCAGTTCATAGATACGATTAGCGAACATCGTATCTGAATATTTAACCGAGTTCACATTGATGGCCCAGCGAAAGACTTTGTGAATCTTCTGCAGATTCTCGTGAGGCAGAGGACCTGTGATGTTCGGAATATATTTCAGCGGGAAGTAATACCGTGAACGCTGAAGCTCCAGGTTACGGTCAATGATTGTCAGTTCAGTGTCATTCTTGTTGACCGCATCAAAAATGCGGCCCGCTTCCTTATTACGCATTGGATATTTGACCATCCAGCTGCCCGCGAAGATGACCTCATCTTTGTTGCGGCGGCTGAGGTCTGTCCGTGTACCGACCGGATTATGATAATGCGGGTTAATTCCGAATGTCAGTGTGCTGACATTGTCATTACCGGTATAATCACGGTACTGATCTTCAATTTCAACTGCAGATGTGTAGATGAAATCACAGTGTGTCGCCAGATCCTTGAATACATCGTAATTGACCGGATCTTCCTTAGAGTAGAAGATCACAGGTATCTGCTTTGCTTTCAGGAGCGAGATCAGTTCAATGGCATGACGACGCACTGAACCATTCAGTGAAGCAAGACCCGCCCAGCTCTTATCAATCCCTGTCCAAGCTGTCGCAATGATGACAAAGTCAAAATCAAGATCAATCGTCTCGTAGTCGTGCGGGATATAGACCAGATCAATGACATCTTTGTAGCTGTTGTACAGGAATTCATCACAGATAATGCCGACGCGTTTGTTGATTCTCGTAAAAATACGGCTGCCATTTGATTCAGGCACATTGGCAAGGTAAGGCTCGAGCTTGCTGAAGAAATCAGTCTTCCCTTCCCGCTGCCATTTCTCGATGAAGTCCACAAATGATTCATTTTCCTTCATATTGCTCAGCAGCGATAAACCGAGTGAATAGTCTTTTGACAGAACATCCTGAAACTGCTGATACCGTTCAATCTTTCGCTCGGTTTCGAGTACTTCCAGATTGACGTTCGTATTGCGTTCATTGATGACTTTATTTTCCTCAGTGTTCTCTGCCGCTGAATTTTCTACAGCAGGTGTCTCATTCAGAAGACGGGAGATGATTTTATCCTGAAAGTTATGGTCACGATTGAATATCATTATTTTCTACCTCGCTTTGCACGTTTATCCCAGATCAGGAGCTGCATCTTGCCAAGTTTTGAATTGCGCAGGTTAGCATAGCGCTGCGTCACTTTTTTAGTCAGTTCTCTCTGTTTCAGAAGCTTTTTCTCGAGAGCGATATTTTCGTTGAGCAGCTTCATCATAATGGTCTTGATTTCTGTCTGTTCGTTGGCATACCTAATTTCAATATGCTGCTGAAGAATATGCTGTTGACTGAAGTCCTGCTCAGCTGTCTCATTATAATCAAAATCAGTAAGGTCTTCTGTTTTAACCCAGCCTGTTACAGGCCCTTGCTTGATCTTAGCGCGTTTTAATCTCGGGAAAAAGGACTGGACCTTGACTTCTGACTCTCGATCCAGTTTGTTCATCAGAATCTTCTCATCCATTTTTGATGTCGCATACAGTTCTGTGTCTTTGTGCTTAAGTTGAGCTACCGTATTGACAACCCTTAGCCGGTCAATGACTTCTGACGGCGCAAATGCGACAAACGTATTCTTTCTGAAGATCGCTTCCAGCAGCTGGCCGTTATGGTAAGCAAAGAATCGGCTGAAGACTTGGTAACGCTGGAAATACAGATTATAGTCTCCGTTCTTATTGATCAGACTGTTGATTTCCGGAGAATAGAAAGATTCGTACTCCACTTCAATTTTCTCGTTCTTTTTGTTGAATAAAGGCATGCTGGTCTCAAACAAAAACCATCCCACAAGAACTTCCTTATATTCAACAAGAACGTGTTTCAGATCACCATCAGTATATTGGGAAACTACTTTCACGATCTTATTGTTATAGTCTCTGACATTACCGATCGGCTCCGTCAGTTCCTTGTCAGCAAAGATTTCGTTCTCAGTCTTTTCGTTGACGAGAATATATTCAACATACTGAAAATTATCGTTAATAAAGTCCGCGTTCATAAGTCACCTCGTAATTTTTATAAGTAATCGACCAGTCTGTTTCTGAATTTAAAATGAATTTTAGCACCGAAATAAAGCATCAGGAGACTTAAGCACCAGAAGTAAAGGTGATCGTGCCATGCGCCATACATCGGGACCTCCGCATGCGTGAACGCACTACGGTAAATACCGACTAAATAGGTGAATGGATTAAGTCCCGTTATCTTCTGCATCAACGGGGTTGAATGCTCGACTGTCCAGAATATCGGTGTCAGGAAAAAGCACATCCGGATGAAGTTCTGCAGTAGATTACGCGTATCTCTGACAAGTACTGTAAGTGTACTCATGATAAGTGAGATACCGAAGATAAAGACGTAACTCGCAAACACAAAATAGAAGAAGATAAAGTAATGCCACCAAGGTACATAATGATGAATGACTGACAGCACAAATAAAAAAGTCGTCGTAATCATCAGATTGATCAGTGAATTCACAAAGTTGATCGACAGTAGCGTACTTGACGGAAATTTCATCTTTGTCACAATACTCAGTTTTGAGAAGATGGCATTCGACCCTCTGTTGATTGACTGCGAGATAAAGAGCCAAGGGAATAATCCACTGATCAGGTGGATAATAAAGGGAATCCCATCAACATCGGCACGGACACTCCGCAGTCCAAGTCCAAATACAAGGTAATAAAGACCGACCTGTAATGCCGGCTGAAGAATATTCCAGAAGATACCTAAGTAGTGATTGGAATATTCACTCTTGATATTAAAGATAGCGAGCTTATAGATCAGTTCCAGATGGGTCAGCTGCTCTTTAAATAATTGAATTAAATCTTTCATGGGCACTCCTATAAAAAAGCGAAACATTAACTCCAGGATTGTTTAAGCATTATCCATTTGGCGCTAATGTTTCACCTCTATTTTATATTCTGATGTTATTACTTAGTGAATGTGTAAAGGTTACCGAAGTTATAATAGTTCGTGTTGTCGAAGTCTGATTTAACGACGTTCTTCGTATCGAAGATAATCGCATCCTTCATGCCTTCGAAGTCCGCGTCAGTCAACTGTTTGAACTCAGAATGATCGCTTAACACAAGGACAAGTGAACTGTCTTTGACAGCTGTCTTGATATCTTTCTCCACGAAATCCAGTTCTACGTGCGGATCGTATGCAACGACATCGTAGTCCAGGTCTTTCAGCATCTCATAGATATCGAATGCCGGTGATTCGCGGATATCATCCACGTCCCCCTTATAAGTTAAGCCGAAGACTGTCAGTTTCTTGCCGTCTACTGCTTTTAAGATTTCTTTAGCTTTGTTGACGACGTAATGCGGCATCTGGTTATTGATCTTACGGCCGACCTGAATAATGTCTGTGTTGATCGGGTCTTTCGCGATGATGAAGTACGGGTCAACAGCGAGACAGTGACCGCCGACACCCGGACCTGGCTGGTGCAGGTTGACACGTGGATGCTTGTTCGCCATCTCGATGACATCAAGTGCGTTGATATCAAGCTGGTTACATACTTTAGCGAGTTCGTTCGCAAGCGCGATGTTGACATCACGATATGTATTTTCCATCAACTTACTCATCTCAGCTGTTTTTGCGTCAGTTTCGATCATTTCACCTTGCACAAATGTACCATAGACCTTCTTACCTGCTTCGATACAGTTCTGTGTCACGCCACCGATAATACGGTTGTTGTAGATAAGTTCGTGCATGATCTGTCCAGGTAATACGCGTTCCGGACAGTGGACGAGGAAGATATCCTCACCGATCGTGAAGCCTTTGGATTCAACGAGGGGTTTCACAAAGTCATCCATCGTACGCGGTGCGATTGTTGATTCCACGATGATGACATTGCCTTTCTCGACTAAAGGTAACACGGATTCAACAGCAGTCATGACCATAGAGATATCACATGATTTGAACTGGTCAGCATTGTTCGGTGTCGGCACTGCAATGATGAAACAGTCAGCTGGCTCCGGCTTTGTCGTCGCTTTGAATCTGCCGCTCGCCAGCACTTCTTCGAATGCTTCCTGAAGGCCTGGCTCCTCAATATGAATCTTACCGCTGTTCAGTGAATCAACAGCTTTCTGATTGATGTCGACGCCGACGACGTCCACACCATGTTTTGCGAACATGATGGATGTCGGTAATCCGATGTATCCAAGTCCTACTGTTGTTAATTTCAAAATAATCCCGCCTTCAATTTAATAGTGATGGATATAGAGCCGGTAAAATGAGTGGCTTTATAACCCTTATAAACATTATAATTATAATCAATCCCGTTTAAAGAATCAAGATATAGTGAAACACTGTAAAGGTAACGTATATGAAAGAATATTACAACTAAAAAAGTGTTATCCTTATTATAACAGATAGCTCAAAATTAAAAAGTTGTTGTTCCTACCCCTATTAAGTATAATAAGAGCATTTAAAAAAAGAAGTCAGGTGACCTACTAGTGAAAAAACCGATAAAAATACTGCTGATCCTCCTGAGCCTCAGTCTCATCATAGCACCCGCTGCCTATGCCAGCTATCTTTATTCCCAGACTAAAAATGCGGTGGATAAGTCCTATACGAAGAATACGGGTCAGTCGAAACTCAGAGAAGAAACAGTCAATCCGGCGATGAATCATGTCTCCATCCTCTTCCTCGGCATCGATGACAGTCCGGCTCGTCGTGAAAACGGTCAGGCGATAGAGCAAGCACGTACTGATGCCATGATTCTGGCGACATTCAACCGTGACAAACGTCAGGTCAGACTCGTCAGCATCCCGCGTGATACGCTGAGTTATATCCCATCCGTCGGCTACTACGACAAAATCACTCATGCCCATGCGGACGGCGGTCCGACTTCTTCCATGAATGCGGTTGAGACGCTCTTCAATGTGCCGGTCGACTATTACGTGCGCATCAATATGCAGGCATTCGTTGATATTATCGATGAACTCGGCGGCATCTACTTCAACGTCCCGTTTGATATCAATGAACCGACGAAAAATGATCACGGCCGCATCAAAGTCCAGCAAGGCTATCAGAAGATCAACGGGGATCAGGCACTCGCACTCGTCCGCAGCCGCCACGTCGACACTGACCTCGGACGCGGCAGACGACAGGTCGAGATGATTGAAGCCATAATGAAGAAAGCGAAGAACACAGATTCACTGGCGAAGATCGATGAACTTGTTGAGATTGTCGGCAATAATGCGAAGCATAACATGACATTTGATGACATCACCTCGCTCGCAGCCACTTACTCTAAAGGTGACGTAGAATTCAAGCGTGCACAGATTGGCGGCACCCATTATATGTACAATGAAATCTATTATTATAAGCCCGATTTCTCAGAAGTCTCAGAAACAGCTAGTCTTCTGCGTAAGGACCTTAATCTGCCTGCAGCATCAGATCAAGACCTGCTGAGCTATAAAGTAACCAGACTATACGGTGACCTGATTCCCCTGATGCCGCTTGAGATTGATGGCGTCAATAAAGATTACAATGAGAAGTTCGGTCACACAGGAGAAACGGCTGAACAGACAACTGAGGCGACGGATAGTGACTAAGCTTAAGGAAAGGATGGTTATATGACAACTCGTAAAACGTATGAAAAATATCATCAGATCAACGAAATGTTCAACCGTCTGGAACATCAGATAGTAGAAAGCGGCGACCTCGCCTATATGCGTCAGCAGTTCTTCTTTTTAGATGAGCATCATCATATGAACTATGAATCACTAAGACTCTACTATCACCAGTCAGATGACAGTCCGCTTATTGATGGTGCCTGTTACCTGATAGCGATACCTGAGATATTCGAACAGCTCAATATCTTTGATTACGAGGTCCCGTTTGACTTTATCTTTGACAACAATGAACTGAGCGCGACCTTCCAGGAACTGGACATCTACTACCAGTACATGCTGGCAGCAGCACTTGAAGTATCAGACGTGAAGATCTTCAATCCATCCGGCTACTCACTTGGTATGAACAGCTGGAATCTGGTCCAGATGAGACTATTCTGGCAATATACAGCCATCATCAGACGTGACGCACAATAAAACAATTCACGCCCATCCATTATGAGGATGGGCGTATTTTTGTGGATTGAAGACAGGTGACGGACAATCAATCGAAGTTATCGATCATTACTTCGAAACTACACTTATCAAAACATTTATATCGTATATTCTTTGTTTATAGACACAAATCTTCTTTTATTTCGATATATAAGACAGGTAGATGTTTATGTTATAAAAATCTTTTAACTTGTGTAAATTTTTAAACATCAATATTAAAGTATCATTACAAGATGAAAGCAGCTCTGTATTTATCAATGTAAAAATTTTATACTGAAAAAGATTCAAATCCCATGTAAATGAGAGGAAAAACAATGAATTCTAAATTCTACTACAAATCTTCAACCCTCCTGATGATGCTGCTTGCAGGTCACACTGTATCTGCTCATGCTGCTGATGACTCAGTTACTACTGAAAAGAGTGAAGATAATGATCAAAAATCCCCATCTGAAGCGGAAGCCGTCACTTATCCGGTAGCTCAGACAATAGATGCGTCTGCAAAACCTTACAACCTTGAAATAAAATCAACTGAAGAAGTCAAAACTGAAGCGGTTACCACTGAAGCGCCGACGACTGAAAAACCTGTAGTCAAAGCTGAAGAAGTCGAAACTGAACCTGTTATGACGGAAGCTGTGACGACTGAGGCACCGATGACTGAAAAACCTGCAGTCAATGCTGAAGAAGTCAAAGCTGAACCTGTGACGACTGAAGCTGCGACCACTGAAACGCCGACGACTGAAAAACCCGCAGGCCAAGCTGAAGAAGTCAAAGCTGAACCTGTGACGACGGAAGCTGCGACGACTGAGACGCCGACAACTGAAAAACCTGCAGTCCAAGCTGAAGAAGTTGAAACTGAACCTGTGACGACAGAAGCAGCGACAACTGAAACGCCGACGACTGAAAAACCTGCAGTCCAAGCTGAAGAAGTCGAAACTGAACCTGTTACGACGGAAGCGCCGACGACTGAAAAACCTGCAGCAGAAACCAAAGTAGTCAAAACTGAAGTCACTACGACTGAATTGCCAGTCACTCAGTCAGTGTTAAGAAAAAAAACTACGGTAAAAAGAGCTTCAACTACTGAAGTAGCTGTCGCTAAAAAACCGTCAAAGTCTTCTCTTTCGACACGGTCATTCTCATTAGCTGCGCCATCCACAACGCGGACACTGACAGCCTCAACTACAACAGCGACTGCTCCTGCGTCAATCAATGATTATATCTTGTCACAGAACTATGTCGTGCCGACTTATAAGCAGGATTTCGCTCCTGAGTTGCCTCAGCTTGCTTACCGCAATGGTGCTGCTAAGCCTGAAGGTGTCGTGGCCCATGAAACTGCGAATCCGACATCCACGATTTACGGTGAAGTGGCTTATATGAAGAATAACTGGCAGAATGCCTTCGTTCATGCCTTCATCGATGATAATGAGATCATCGAGACTGCGAACACTGATTATATAGCGTGGGGTTCTGGTGCAGCGGGTAATGCCCGTTTCATTCAGGTCGAACTTGTACGCGTCTACGGTAAGGATCGTTTCGCTAAAGCAATCAACAATTACGCTGACTATATCGCGATGAATCTGCACTACTATGGCCTGCCTGTCGACTCTGCTGAATATGATGGACAGGGAACACTGTGGTCACATAAAGCGGTCTCTAATTATCTCGGAGGAACTGACCATACGGATCCTTACGGCTGGTTCCAGGAAAACGGCTACACAATGGACGATCTTGCAGCGCTGGTGACACTTAAATACAATCAGAAGGTACAGGCTCATGCAGGTACAGGACCTGTTGTCACAGTACCGACTCAGCCGACCGTTCCAACAGAGCCGACGACACCGACTGCCCCTGCTCCTGGGCCTCCTGTTGTCAGCAATGAGTATAAGCTGGCGCGTATCAAGACATCAACCGCACCCGTATTTTCAGCTGTAACTGATACCACTGCAACACCTGCTGCCGAGAAGAAAAACTACACTTACTATGTCAATAAAAAGGCAGATTACAATGGTAAGACATATTATGCGCTGACGGATGAAACAGGTGTAGGTCGCGGATGGGTTGAAGCAAGTAATCTGACACAGGCTACTCTCTCACCTGAAAAAACAGTGACATCGAAATTCAAAGTCAATTCACTGATATCAGGTATTTATAGTATGCCATGGGGTAAATATAGTCAGAAATATGATGACCTTGCTTCTCAAGTTAATCAGGCCTTTAATCCGACTAAAAAAGTCACAGTCAATTCAACTGATTACTATTTTGGTTCTATCAATGGTTACGATGGCTGGATCAGTGGAAAGCATCTAAGTGTACCTGATTCTACACTCGGCAATATCAGTCCTGTAATGATGTACGGTAAAACATTATATTCCGGAGCAACCGTCTACAAGGACATCACTCTGACTAATTCATATAAAGACAGTACCCCTTATCGTCAGCTTTATATCACTAAAAAAGGAACTTCAGATGGTGAAACTTATTATCATGTTCTCAATGAAGCTTCTCAGGTAATGGGCTGGATTAATGACAATCAGATTCGTCAAACATCTGCTCAACTAGTTAGCACTGCTAAGATGCCATATAAAGTCAGCGCATCGACTGCAAAGATTTATACAATGCCATCTGGTGGTAGTGTACAACAATTAGTTAAAGATAAGAATTTAAAGAACCAATATTTTAATGTTGTCAGAACAGAGAAAATCGGTGGATCATTATGGATGAAAGGCGTGGTCTCATCCAATAATACTGTAGGTTGGATAGCAGCTGACTACCTCACAGAACAGTCTTCAGTATTCCAGGAGATGAAACGTGTCAGTATGATGGGCAAGACATTAATCAAAGGGTCAACGGTTTACTTGGATAACGATCTTAGGACGAAGCGTGCGACAAAGAGTTATAATATGAACTACTTCGTACAAAGCCAGGCCAAGCAAGGCGATACAGTTTATTACTACGCTGTCGACCATTTAAGCAGACCTGTCGGCTGGATAAGTGACGCTGAGATTCAGCAGGCTTCAAGACGTATTGTCAGTACGAACAAAAAAACTTATGTGATCAGCACTCCTGCTTCATATCTGTATAATACTGCAGCCGGTACGAAATATCAGCGAGTTGAGCCATTAAGCGATAAACTGGGTACACCATTCCATATCATTCGCACAGAAAAAATAGGTACTGCTTTATGGCATAAAGGAAGACTTGAAAACAGTACGACATACGGCTGGATTGCAGATCGTTTCTTAAGCCGTTTAACCGAAGTCGCTGTTCCTGCAGCGGCAACGTTAGATGCGGCAGTAGCGAAACAGATGGCATTACCTGACAGCTCTAAACCAAAAGTCGTCTATGCAGATCAATATGGTCGTACACTGACTCGTAACGCCACTGAAGCAGAGGTTCGTGCAAATATTGATTCTTCGAAGTTCAGTTCTGACAGTATCCAGAAATATCAGTTCCTGAATCTGAACAAATCTCAAGGTATCACAGCTACTGTGCTTAATGCACTGCTTACTGGTATGGGCATTCTCGAAAACCAAGGAACAGCATTTGCTGAGGCCGCAAAACTTTATAATATCAATGAAATCTACCTGATCAGTCATGCACTCCTTGAGACGGGTAACGGTACGAGCCAGCTGAGTAACGGTATGGGATATAACCCATCTACAAAACAAGCTTATACTACAACGACCGGCACAAAGTATTACAATATGTATGGCACAGGCGCGGTCGACCACAATGCGCTCAATGGGGGTACTTCATATGCATATAGTCAAGGCTGGGACACGCCTGCTAAAGCAATTGTCGGTGGTGCTCAGTTCGTCGCTCAGAACTATTTCGGCAATAAGCAGCTGACGCTTTATCAGATGCGCTGGAATCCGGCGAACCCTGCTACTCATCAGTATGCAACTGATATTAAATGGGCAGCAAAAAATGCTTATCGTCTAGCTGACTTCTACCGTCGTATCGAACTGACTGGTCTGAACTTCCTGATTGACCAGTATAAATAAACAGCGAACAGCCCGGACTTTTGGTCCGGGCTGTTTTTTTAATGAAAAAGTCACGGTTCTCAGAGGATTATCTCCGGAACCATGACTTTTTACTATTGAAATTTAAAGGGGTCTCTGATGCTGAAGGAATGATAGATTTTCTCCAGGATTCCGATCAGCGCCTCTGCTTCTTCTGCATTCAACTCTTTCAAAAAGCTGCGCACGACTTTTGCTTTGATGTCGTCCGCCATCTTCACGATTCCTTCCCCTTTGTCTGTCACTTTAAGAACAGTCGAACGTAAATCATACATACTCTGTTCTTTCGTAATGAATCCGTGCTCAGTGAGCTTCTTGATGGAGCGCGAAATAGCGGTCTGTTCCTTACTCATCTTGAAGATCAGCTTTTTCTGAGTCATGTTCTCTTCGTTCCGGATCAGTTCCAGCATATAGATCTGCTCTCTCGAGATGCTGTAGTCGGCGAGTTCGATTGCAGTGATCTCATCTATCTTCGCGTTGACGAAGTAAATAAGCTGACCGAATCTTTTTAAACGTTGGTCTTCCATAGGGTTTCTCCTTAATATATAACAGGTTATTCAAATTATAATCTAACCGGAAATGTTGTGCAATCTTTCTCATGACAATTTTATAATTAGTAGCCTACTATCTAAATGCTTGACTGATAATCTCAGAGGAAGCGTTTTCTTACTTTGCTGTAGAAGTCCGTCGCCAGAAGCGCTTTGTTCTGGCACTTCATGATGTGCGAGGCTTTCTCGTCCACTGTCAGTGAACGGCCGTTCGTAAAGTAGATGGTCGTTCTATCATAGTCGATGGCCTGCAGGTAGTGCTGGCTGTTGATATACCACATCTCGTAGCTATCGCGGGTATGCAAGGGGAAGAAGACCAGATTCAGCGGCGCATCGATGATGACAGGTGCGTACTGCGTGTATTTCATCATCGATTTCATTGATTCACGGCTCGCCGTCAGACTGCTGTTCAGCATGCGCAGTGTTTCATTCAGCAGCTGATCAGGCGTGTGGGTGACCCACTCAGTTTCACCGTCGTAAAAAGCAATTTCAGTCATTCCTTTTGTATCATTAGTCCTCCGAATATAAACAACATGACTCCCGACAAACTGTTTCATAACAGAACCCCTCCTACTCAATATAAGCACATTATAAGGTTTCAGTCCCAAAAAGAGATAATTAGAGCTAAAAATTAACAATATACACATATAACTTAATAAAATCCACAAATCTGACTTAAAAACCGATTTCTCATCTGAGCTTCCGCCCTCTATGATGGACTTATCCGGAAATCATCAGTCGATCGATCGCGTCAGGAGCTCTTATGTTTGATGAATGGCACACGAAGTATGACCGCATGATCCATCATCTGCTGCACAAGTACCGCATCTCTTATGACCGTGATGATTATTATCAGCTGGCTCTGATCAGATTATGGCAGATCAGTCAGAGCTATGATAGCAGTCAGACGAAGAATGAAGCGCACTATGTCTATATTCAGCTGAAGTTCTGCCTGATCGATGAGATCAGACGGCGCATGAAATATCAGGCGCGCTTCCTTCTGATGGAACAGGACGTGGTGCCTGAACAGTGCGCCCCCGACTCTTACTCGCTCTGTCAGGAGACGCTGAGTCCTGACGAGAAGGAGTGGTACCGTCTGACTGATGCCGGTTATTCCAGCACAGAAATCGCCGGCAGAATGCAGCGCACCTCTTCTCAGGTGAAGTATATCCGTAAAAAAGCGCAGCACAAATTGCGACAAAATAATGATTTGCCATTTTAATCTGACGCTTAATTTAGTATAATGACGCATAGTATATTTAGAGGAGGCTAGAATATGGATATCGCTAAAGTAGGCAATGTTGTGGAATTTCATGAAGGATTACGTGGTAAAGTGGAAAAGGTGAACGAAAACTCTGTTATCGTCGACCTGACTATCATGGATAATTTCGAACAGCTTGATCAGCCGGAAAAAACAGTCATCAACCACAAACGCTACAAAATCATCAATGACTAAATGGCTGAGCCGACCTTCTCTTTTTCTGATGTCATTCCTGTTCTTTCATCTGCTTATCTTTGTGGCGCGAGATACAGAACGGGTATTCTGGCATATGGTCACTGGTATCTTCCTGCTGACGACGTTCAGCTCCCTTGAATATAAAAGGAACCTTACGTCAAGAAGAATTGGCCAGTCCATCAGTACAGGTCTCCTGTCAGCAGCTGCACTGATAGCGGTCTATATAATAGCTGAGCACTTCATCCCTGCTGTCCGCTATCCCGCGGTCATGAAGACGCTGATCGATATCGGTGTGCATTACCGCTGGCAGCTGATGGTGTCACTCGCACTGACCGTACCGCTGCACGAGCTGTACTTCAGAACGATGCTGCAGGAGACAATCTCAAATCCCGCTCTTGCCGTGGTCGTGACCAGTCTGGCATCGGTCAGTCTCTTCATCTGGACGCTCAGTCCGCTGCAGCTCCTGACCTTATTCCTATTCCAGCTGGTCCTGGCGACAGGCTACCAGTATTCAAGACGGCTGATCACACCGATCACCGGCCAGATATTATCGGTCGTCATTCTGATACTGCTTTACACATAGACAGCACCTTCAACGGGTGCTGTTCTTTTTTTGCCATTCTTTCAATGTATAGTACAGCTCGTCCTGCAGGTACGGGTCTTCTTTGAAGCCCTTCAGGCTCACATGCTCCGCCCGGAAATCCATGAGCTCATAGGTCGTCGTCCGCTGTCTGAACTGCAGCTGCATGTGTGTCAGGCCGGATATATCCTGCGGCGTACCGACATGCCAAGTGCTGTCGATGACTTCATTCAGGTCAGAGTTCGACAGCATCAGATCCACCCCTTCAGTCGCCCGGAGCATCTTGTCGTACGAGGAGACTTTCGCGATATCACCGTAGTACAGGACGATGACGTAATCAGGATTCTCCTTGTCGCGCATATGGCGGATCCAGCGACGTGCCGCATGAATCGTGCGCTCCATATAGAAGACGTCGCTGTAATGCTTACGGAAGTCAAGCGTCGCCGTCATACCGAGTATACCGACCTTCATCGTACCGACCTGCCTGAGGATGTAAGGTGTGTTGAAGAACGCCTCCTTTGTCCGCGGATGGAGGATATTCGCACTCAGAAAGGGAAACTGCGCCATCGCCTGAGTCTGACTGAAGAAGCCGAGTCCCTTGGCCAGGTCACCTGCGCTGATGCCGCTTGCATCATAGCCGATCTGGTTCATGGCCATCATGACGGGATTCCGCTTATAGTTCCGCTCTTCAGCGATAAAGTCAGCGTCCGGAGAGCCGCAGAACGTATTGGCGTTGTTCAGCACCAGCAGATGCGGTGAGTTACGACGGACTTTTTTGATATAGCTGGCCGCTTTAAGAAGATTGGTCTCCGAGAAGAGCATGCCCTCTATGTTATTTGTTGCTATAATATGTATATCAAGATTATGCATGCGATTCACCCTTTTTCATTATACCAAATATTGATACAGGAGTACCTATGAATCAGTTGAAACGATCTATCATCATCCATTTAGTCATCACGCTGTCATTATCCCTGCTGTCTTTCTTCCTGATCTACAGCCATGAGAAGGAGACAGAGGAGATGAACATCACCCGCAATATGAGTCTGCATCAGCAGCAGATTGAATCATTCATTGACGATGCAATCGGTTCAGTCGAGACGCTCGCGACTGTTATAGACGTCGCGCCGGATGACGGGGCAATTCTGACCTCATTCAGCCGCATCCGCTCCCGTGATGCGCGCTACAAGGCCATCAATATCATCGACCAGACCGGGACAGCCATCCTGTCATCCAACCGGCGCATTGTCGGTTCTTCTGAGCATCCCTATGCATTCTATAAGAAAAACCTTAATCCGCAGAATGTCTCCATCAACTTCAATACGGAGGAACTGAACGGTATTGATGATATCTATATCTCAAAGCTCATCAGCTATAAGGGACGTACGGTCGCATTGGTGGCTGAAATGGATATCAATACGATGATGTCTGCGATCGATGCGATACAGGGCCCTCTCAAAGTCGAACTCTCAGACCTGAACAGCAATAATATCTTCAGCTCATCGCAGCCACAGGATGCAACATTGACAAGAACATCACCTCTGCAGAATGTGGACTGGAAGCTCACCCTTATCTCGACCCGTGACTTCCTGCTGGAATCCTTCAAGAAGACAGGCATTCTGTTTCTGCTCTTCACATTGATTGTCGCGACCATCCAGCTCTTCTTCAACATCTATGAGCGTCATAAGGAGAAACTTCATCTGATTGACGAGATCAATGTGCAGAAGAAGGAGCTGATCGGCATGCTTGCAGCGAATACCGCACATGAAATCAAAAATCCCCTGACATCTGTCAGAGGATTTGTCGAACTGCTGGAGCTGAAATATGACCGCAACGGGCAGGACCCGCATTTTGCCATCATTATGAGTGAGATTGACCGCATCTCTGACATCGTCGGTCAGTTTCTTCTGCTCGGCAAGCCGACTGAACTGAGCGATGAGCCGAGTGATGTGATCGCCGTCATCAAGGATACCACCCATTTTATAATGTATGACTTTGAGCACCATCAGATGCGCCTGTACAGCAGGTTTCAGCATGCTGAACTGTATACACCGATGTCCCATGATCAGCTGAAGCAGGTCCTGATCAATCTGCTGCAGAATGCCAAGGAAGCGATACCGGAAGGCCGGAGAGGCATTATCGATATCAAGGTGCAGCTGCATGACGATATTGTCATCACGCTACGTGATAATGGCACAGGCATCGAGGAAAAAGAGCTGAAGCGTCTGTTCGAACCTTTCTATACCACAAAAGAGACAGGCACAGGGCTTGGCCTGCCAGTGACCCGCAATATGATTGAACTGGCCGGCGGTTCGATTGAAGTGCTGAGCACAGTCGATGTCGGCACGACATTCATCATCAGACTGCCGGTCAGCCAATCATCACCCGTTCTTTCGGATAATGATAGTTGACCGGTTCCGCCTTACCCCCCAGCATAATGACAAATGAGATAAGACCGACACGCCCGATAAACATCATCGCCATGATGACCAGCTTAGAGGGCGCTGTCAGTTCCGGGGTGATGCCGAGTGAGAGCCCGCATGTGCCGAATGCACTCATGACCTCGAAGTAAATCTCAAGAAACTGATGCTTGCCGTTCTCGAAGCCGAGAATGATGGCGAGACCGATAAAACAGATGGTGATGGCGAGCATCATCACAGCGAATGCCCGGTTCAGATCGACGGGATGTATCTCCTTGTTGAAGACCTGAATCGTCGTCCGGCCGTTGCTGAAGTTGATGAGGAAGAGAATCAGGATGGCGAAAGTCGTCGTTCTTATCCCGCCCCCCACTGAACTTGGAGAGGAACCGATGAACATCAGTCCCCCCATGAAGAACTGGGTGGCCTCAGTGAGTGCGCTGAGGTCTATCGTCGTCAGTCCGGCACTCCGTGTCGTTGACGACTGAAAGAGCGCGTAGAAGAACCCCTTATGCCAGGTCAGTCCCTTGAAGGCATTTCCTGCTTCCAGCAGATAGATGATGACCGTCCCCACCGTGAGCAGGAGCGCATAGGTGGACAACGTCAGTTTGGCGAACAGACTGAACCTGAAGTGAGGTGTTCTGTTCATGATGTAGTTCTTCACCTCAATGATAACCGGAAAGCCGATCGCACCGAGTACAATCTGGAGCATGACAATCGTCTGCACGAAATAATCATCTGCATAGGGATTAAGCGACTCACCGGTGATATCCAGTCCGCCGTTTGTGGTCGCCGCCACACTTGCAAACAGCCCCTGATAGAGCGCAGCCTTCGCATCATGCAGATCCTTATAGAAATAGAAGGCCAGAAGCAGGGCACCGACGAGTTCTATCGCGAACAGCACCTTGACGATCTCCCTCAGCAGGTTGACCACCCCTGTCATCTGCTCCTGGTTGTTATCTACCATGATCAGCTGTCGTTCCCGCATCCCTATCCGCTTGCCGAGGATGACCCAGACGAGCGTGCCCATCGCCATCACGCCCAGTCCGCCGGTATTCAGGATGATCAAGATGATGATCTGACCGAACAGCGAATAGGTATCGATGATGGTCACCGGCGTGAGACCTGTGACACTGATGCCTGATACGGCAAGGAACAGTGAATCGATATACGATACATGTACGCCCGGTCTATGGACACCCGGCAGTCTCAGCAGCAGAAATGATATGAGCATCGCCATGAGATAATAGAGCACGATCCACTGCTGCGGCGTTAATCGCCCTAACCTTTTCTTCAACGGATTCACGTCCTTATTTTAGCTTCACTTTCATGTGCTTCGTTTGACCCTGCCTGAAGACAGTCATGTCCATTGTGTCGCCTTTTTTGTGGTCATAGTAGAGGGCTTTACGGAACTGGACCAGGCCGTCAATCCTCTTACCCTCAATCTGAGTGATGATATCCTGCGGCTGGAGTCCGCCCGCTTCAGCTGCAGAGCGTGGTTCTACTGCCATGATCATGACACCTGCTGTGAGATCATCAGGCAGCCCCAGCTGCTGCTTGAGAGCATCAAGCTGAAGATGATTCATATCCTGCAGCTGAACACCAAGCGCCGGTCGCTCTATTCTGTGCTCAGTCTCCAGAATAGCTGATAGCTTCTTCACATCATTGGCCGGGACTGCAAAGCTGATGCCTTCCACATTATCAAGCGAAATCTTCATGGCGTTGATGCCCATCAGTTTACCGTCGTCATTGACCAGTGCACCGCCGGAGTTACCGGGATTGATGGCCGCATCCGTCTGAATGACGTTCGACTCCCAGTCGTACAGTCCGTCACCGTCCAGGTCGACTGGTACAGCACGGTTAAGTCCTGAGATGATCCCCTGTGACACGCTGCCGGCAAATGTCTGACTGAGCGGACTGCCGATCGCAATCGCTGTCTGACCGACGATGATGTCATCGCTGTCTGCAAACTCAATCTTACTGCTGATGTTCCCTTTAGGGACTTTGATGACCGCGAGATCCGTCCACTTGTCACTGCCGACCCTTTTCGCTGTCACTTTCCGGTTATCCGGCAGTGTCACCTGAATGCGCGTCGCATCCTTGATGACGTGATAGTTCGTGACGATATAGGCCTCCTTCTCTGTCAGCTTATAGATGACGCCGCTGCCGATACCGACCTCTGCCGGTACCTCGCTTTCATTGAGCAGATTGTTTGCCTTCTGCATATTGACGACGCTGACGACATTTCTGTGCGTCTTCTGAATCGCTCTCTCCGTCGGTGTCAACGGGTCGATGACTGCTGGCTTCGGTTCCGGTGCAGTCTGAAATAAGTTCCAGAGCAGCATGACCGCTATACCGAGCAGAAAGGCCGGAATGAGCAACAGCCAGCTGAAGCGTGAACGCTTGTCAGCGGGTCGGCTGTCAGGCGGCTTCGGTGCCGCCTCCTCAGGTGCCGTCTCTTCTATCTTCTCCGCGACCGGCATATCCCTGCCGATTGGTTCTGCAGTGACCGGTTCCTGAATCATGACAGGTGCCGCCGCTACTGACAGCGATTCGCCTTCTGTCTGAGCAGATTCTGTTACGGTATGCGCTTCAGCCGCTTCTTCCTCGTGATGTCTGAAGCGACGTCTCGGTCTGTTGTAATACTTTCTGTGTATCGTGATTTTCCCCAATGTCATCCCCCTAAATCTACAGCAGACTATAGAGCTTGATCTCAGGGAATTTGTCCTGGAACCAGCGCGTCGCAAATTCATTCTCGAACAGGAAGACCTTGTTGTCATAGCGGTCATCCACCAGAATCGAACGGCTTGAGTTCATCGCATCCGTGATGGCCCCCTCGTTCTCGATCCAGCGGGCGATCTTGCGGCCGACCGGCTCCATGATGACGTCGACGTTGTACTCGTTCTTCATACGGTGCTCGAACACTTCGAACTGCAGCTGTCCGACAGCACCCAGTATGATCTGGTTCGTATAGAGCGTCTTATAGAGCTGAATCGCGCCTTCCTGCACAAGCTGCTCAATCCCTTTGTGGAAGTGCTTCTGTTTCATGACGTTCTTCGCGCTGACCTTCATGAAGATCTCCGGCGTGAACTGCGGCAGCTTCTCGAAATGGAACTTCTGATTCGCACCGACCAATGTGTCGCCGATCTGATAGTTGCCTGAGTCATACAGGCCGATGATGTCACCGCTGACTGCATGATTGACGGTCTGGGTGTCGTCCGCCATAAATGTTGTTGAGCGGGAGATCTTCAGCTTCTTGCCGGTACGCGTCAGTGTGACATCCATGCCCCGTTCGAACGCCCCTGAAACAATCCGCATAAAGGCGATTCTATCGCGGTGAGCGGGATTCATATTGGCCTGAATCTTGAAGATAAAGCCTGAGAACTGCTCCTCGAACGGACTGACGACGTCACCTTCAGCTGTGGTGCGGCCGGATGGCATCGGTGCGAAATCAACGTAGGCGTTCAGGAAGTTCTGGACACCGAAGTTTGCGAGCGCAGATCCGAAGAAGACCGGTGTCAGGTCGCCTGTCAGCAGTTTCTCCTCATCGAACTCTTCACCGGCACCGTCCACCAGCATCAGTTCCTCGATCGCCGTCTCGAATGCCACATCGTTCTGGATCGGATGTGCTTCTGTCAGTTCGAAGTCCTCATTCAGATGCAGTACGTTCTCCTCGTCACGGAAGGGTTCGATTGTCTTATGCTTACGGTCGATGATACCGAAGAATGACTGCCCCATCCCGATCGGCCAGTTCATCGGATAGGTCTCGATCTCGAGGGTCTTCTCAATCTCCTCCAGCAGGTCATACGGCTCCTTGCCGACACGGTCCAGTTTGTTGATGAAGGTGAAGATCGGAATACCGCGCATCTTACAGACCTTGAAGAGCTTCAGTGTCTGCGGCTCTATCCCTTTAGCGGCATCGATGACCATGACAGCGCTGTCAACAGCCATCAGTGTTCTGTATGTATCCTCTGAGAAGTCCTCGTGCCCCGGTGTATCGAGGATATTGATCTTGTAGTGGTCGTAATCGAACTGCATGACGGAACTCGTCACCGAGATACCCCGTTCCTTCTCGACGTCCATCCAGTCACTTGTCGCGAACTTACCTGTTTTCTTACCCTTGACAGTCCCCGCCTCGCGGATGGCACCACCGAATAACAATAACTTCTCCGTCAGTGTCGTTTTACCGGCATCGGGGTGAGAGATGATGGCAAAGGTCTTTCTCGTTTCTACTTCCTGTTTTAATGTCATAATGTTCTCCTTAAACTTCGCTTGTCCACTGCGCGATTCGCATCGCCAGTTCATTTGCTTCCTTGTCGTCCAGCATATTGAATAAATGTAAATAAAGGTGTTCTGTGAGCGCCTCACCGTACAGCTCATAATCAAACTGAATGGAGAAGAAGATGTCAGGGATGCTGACGATGAAGTTCTCCTCTTTCTTGTTTTCATGGATATAGACTTTGCATGTCAGTGTGTCACCGTTACTCTGTCTGATTTTCATTGTGACCTCCAAATTTTTCGTAAGCCGCTGTCAGCCCGATCAGATCATCGCGGTGGGGGACTTTGACGTAGCCCGGCATGATCTGATAGGGCTCTCGTCCTTTAGACGCGAGAACGACCATATCGCCTGGTTCGGCGACGTCAATCGCATGGATGATCCCTGCCTTGCGGTCTGTGAATGAGCGGAAGTTCTGATGGGTCGCCCCCTCCTCCAGCGCATCCGTCAGTTTCTTCGGATCATCGTTCGCCGGATTGTCCGGTGTGAAGATGACGTAATCTGCGCGGCACGCGATTGTGCCCATTTCAGCGGTCTTCGTGAGGTCCCGTTCGCCGGCCATACCGACCAGGAAAATGAGTCTGCCCCTCACAAATGGTTTTATAGCATCGATCAGCTTGTTCATCCCGTCAGGCGTATGGGCATAATCAATGATCAGATCGATCGGCAGGCTGCGGTCAAGCACTTCAAGCCGGCCTTCTACAGGCGGCATATCAGGGACAGCCTGAACGATTTTGTCGATGTCATGGCCGGCCGCAAAGAGCGCTGCGATCGCCGCCATCAGATTATAGATATTGAAGCGGCCGAGGTACGGACTCCTGACCTCGAAGTCGCCTGCCGGTGACCCGAGCGTGAACGTTGTGCCGTGAATCGTCTCTTCGATCGCCGTCGCCCTGAAGTCTGACTCGCTGTCGATGCCGTACGTGATGATCTCGCGTGACGTCACAGTTCTCAGCGTCTCACTGAACGCATCATCATTATTCAGGACGGCATAGGACGGATGATTGCCGAGCTGACTGAAGAGCAGTGATTTCGCATAGCCGTAATCCTGCATCGTGCCATGGAAATCGAGGTGATCCTGCGTCAGGTTGGTGAAGACGGCCACGTCAAAGTCAACGCCGTTCAGCCGGCCGAGCACCAGCCCATGACTTGAGACCTCAAAGCTCATCGCTGCTGCGCCGTGGTCAAGCGCACGCACGATGCTTTTCGTCAGGGTCACTGTCTCAGGTGTCGAGTTCGTGCCTTTTGTCACGTCCTCGTCCAGCTGCAGACCGTTCGTACCGAGATAGGCACTATGGATATTCTGCGCGCGGTGAAGATGATGGATCATTGTCGCGACACTTGTCTTGCCGTTCGTGCCGGTGACACCGAACGTCGTCAGCCTGGTCGCCGGATAATCGAAGAGCGCATGCGCGAAGAGACTCGCGACTCTGAGCGTGTCCGGCACGATGATCTGTGCAATATCTGTGTCCACCGGATGCTCAGTGACGACAAGCCTGCAGCCCTGCTCCCTCACATTCGGGATAAAGCGGTGGCTGTCGACCGTATAGCCTTTTGATGCGACGAATACACTACCGGGCCCTGCCGTGCGTGAATCGGTCGTGATATCCGTCACTTCCGCCGGCAGATGCCCTTTTATTTTTTTGATTTTTATCAGTTTAAGCAGTTCATCAACTTTCACAGGAAAACCTCCTTTAATTCAATTCTCTATTATACACTTTTTCATGGTGATGAGCTGAAAAAAATAACCGTCCGACTCATGTTCAAATATTAAGATTGACCCCTATAATTGTAATTTTTTTGTAATTTTCTCGAATTCTTTGCTGAAAGTCATTATAATGAGATAAACTAACTAAGTACAATTATACTTCTGGAGCGTGTTTATGTTGATAAAGAATAAAAAAATCCTAATTATCACGGGTTCTTTCGGTAACGGACATCTATCAGTTACGAACAGCATTGTCAATCAGTTCAACCAGATGAATCTGACTAACCTGACCCTTATCCAGCACGATCTGTTTCTTGAAGCGCATCCTCTTTTGACATCGGCCCTGAAAAAATGGTACATCAACAGCTATAAATATTTCCGCTCAATGTATAAAACGTTCTACTATTCCAATCCTGATGAAATCGATAAATGCTTCTATAAATATTATGGTCTGAATCGCCTGGTCAATATTCTCCATAACGAAAAGCCTGACCTGATTCTACTGACATTCCCGACACCTGTCGTCTCGCTTCTGACTCAGCAGCTCCAGCTGAAGATTCCGATTGCAACGGTCATGACGGACTATAATATGCACAAGAACTGGATCACACCGGGTTCACAGCGCTACTACGTTGCTGCAGACCATACGAAGCAGCAGCTGACAGAGATCGGTATCCGGACTGAAGATATTCAGGTGACCGGCATTCCGGTCCATCCGAAGTTCGAAGTTCGCCGCGACCGGACGGCTTGGCTTGAACAGAACGGTCTTGACCCCAGCAAGCGTACCCTCCTGATGGTGGCCGGTGCCTTCGGTGTCGTCGAAGGTTTCAGCGATATGCTTGCCGATATGAACAGACGGGCTGATATCCAGTTCGTCGTCGTCTGCGGCAGCAGCCGCAAACTGCTGAAGGAACTGAGCATCTTCAGCGACCATGAGAACATCAGGATTATCGGCTATACGCATGACATGGATGAATGGATGAATGCCTGCGACCTGATGCTCACAAAACCCGGCGGCATCACGATATCAGAAAGCTTAAGTCAGGCTATTCCCCTCGTCTTCTTCAACCCGGCACCGGGTCAGGAAGGTGAGAATGCCCTCTACTTCAGCCGTATGGGTTATGCACGTATCACGCATACCATAGATGAAACACTGCACACATTGATCACCCTGCTGACGGACGACGGAGAACTCGCGCAGATGAAGGCCTATATGGAGCAGGACTATCGCGCCCGCTCTGCTGAAGTCATCTGTCAGGACCTGGTCGCTATACTGAATACATCCCTCATCACCCAGCAGCTCTCATCAAAAGCCTCTCTTTATGCGAGAATCTTTGCCCGGTAAACTGAGAGGAACAGATTTCTCATTGATGCTGGTGATCCTGTTTCTGATGGAATTCGCCAGAGGGATGTTCATCTTGAGTTATCTGCCTATCCTGCCGACCACGGCAGTCGGCATATCGGTCGGTATCACGTCACTCTGTATCTCGCTGCACTTCATCAGTGACGCACTGATGAACTTCTCGACAGGCTTTCTGCTGCGACGTTTCGGCACGAAGAAGGTGCTGAATATCTGCTTCCTGCTCGCTGTCGTCGCGCTCAGTCTGATCGTCGTCAGCCACTCGGCAGTCGTCTACGTGCTCGCAGCCATTATTCTCGGTGTAGCCGTCTGTCCGATCTGGGTCGTGATGCTGAGTTCGGTGAACGAAGAGCGACGAGCGAAACAGATGGGGTACGTCTACTTCGCCTGGCTCGTCGGTATGCTTGCCGGCATGATCAGTATGAACGTGATATTCAAAGTCCACCCGACGCGTTATACATTTCTGATGGCGCTGGTCGCAGTGATCGCATGGCTGCTCTATTTCTTCGTCAGGACAGAGGTTTCCTTCATCGAGAAGAAATCACTGAAGTCACAGTTCAGTCTGATCAAGCAGGTGATGACCGCGCATCTTGTCCTGTTCCCGGGGATTCTTTTCCAGGGCATCGCTATCGGCATGCTGGTACCGATTCTGCCAAGCTATGCTGTCCATCACCTTGAAGTGACGACCCTTGAGTATACATATCTGCTGATGGCAGGAGGAGCCGGCTGTACGCTTGCCATGCTCTTTATCTCCAAGTTCATGGATGATATGCCACGCTTCGTCAGCCATATCGTCATCATCTCAGGCTTTCTCATCTTCGGGCTCAGCATCTTCATCTTAAGCAAGATCCATATCTTCCTGGTGGCGCTCGTCATCGGTCTGATCATCGGCTTATTCTACGGTATGCTGCTGCCCGGCTGGAATACATTTGTCGCTGAGAATGTACATGAGGATAAGAAGGAAGAATCATGGGGCGTCTTCAACAGTCTACAGGGCATCGGGACCATGTTCGGCCCTGTTATCGGCGGCTTTGTCGCTGAGATGGCGCGTGACGTCAATATGACACTCTACTTGTCCGCTCTGATCTTCACGCTGCTCGCCCTCTTCTACAGCGGCTACTTCATCAAAAATAATCGTAGTGTCTAGACCAGAAAAGAGCAGCCGTTATGATAACGGCCGCTCTTTTTTCTGTGGCTCTCTCACTGTCTTGTTAGCCTGCTGGGCGATGCTCTGACGGTGATGATAGACATTCGTCACGATTGTCTTCAGGACGGCATAGGTCGGCACGGCGACGAGAATCGCGACGAAACCTCCAAAATTACCTGCTGCGAGAATGACCGTGATGATAGTCAGCGGGTGAATATTAAGTGATTTACCCATGATGTTCGGTGTGATGACATTGCCTTCAAGCTGCTGAGCAATCGTCATAATGACAATCACGTACACGACCATAAGCGGATCCTGCAGCAGCGCGATGATCAGAGCCGGTATAATGGCAAGATAGGGGCCGAGGAACGGAATCAGGTTGGTCACCATCCCCCATAATGCAAGGACAAGCGCATAGTCAAGGCCGATGACCAGATAGCCGATAAGCAGCAGAGTACCGAGAATGATACTGACGGTCACCTGACCCTGGATATAGTTCTTTAATGTGCTGTCGATATCAGATAACAGGTCCGCGACAAACTTCTTGCGTCGGCCTGTGAATTTTGTCGCGACGAACGGCACAAATCTATCGTGATCCTTCAGCATATAGATCAGGAAGAACGGTACGAGAATCAGCAGAAAGAGGGTCGAAATAAAAGTGGTGATGTACTGAATGCTGTTTTTCATGACCTGACCGATCATTGAATTGAACTGAGAGATCGCATTGTTGATTCTTTCCTTGACATCATCCGGCATTTTGTCACGCTGATCAAGCGCGTAGCTGACATATGACTGGAACTCCTTCTGGATCGACGGGAAGTTCTTGATGAAGCTGTTGATCTGCCCGGCCAGCAACGGTCCGAGGGCCATCACAAAAGCGGCCACCAGTATCACCATCAGCATCACGATGATGAGCAGACTCTTCCATCTCGGCAAATTCTTCTTCCGTTCGAGGTAGTTCTGGAACGGTACCGTGATGTAATAAAGGAAACCACCCAGCACGAGGGGCAGGGCAACAGATTTAAAGATGACAATCAGCGGATAGAAGATGTGATTGATTTCAAGAAAGTATTTAATTACTAAAAAGACGAGCAGCATCACTACAGCTACTCTGAACCAGACCTTATTAAACATAGAGACCTCCTTATTCATGATATTTTCATTATACTCTATTACCCTAAAAATGATGACTTAAAATGAAATATGCTAAAATTGAAGAAGAATAGACAGACTTGAAAAGAGGGATGAGATGTTTAAACGAGGACTCGTTACACCGTATGAACTGAAGAGTATCAAGCTGGAGCGCACCGTCAGGCTCGGCGTCTATCTGCCGGACGCTTACTCAGCGCTGAATGACCATGCGGTGATCATCGCGTTTGACGGTCAGGATTTCAGTCAGCTCGGCCAGCTGCATCGTCAGTACGAACGGCTCTACAGCACAGGTGACATCAGACCCGCGCTCATTATATTCGTGCATTATCCGGATATCGTGACCCGGACAAAGGAGTATCACCCTGACAGTCCCGCTGCAGATAGCATGAAGCAGTTTGTGACGGTAGAACTGGAGGACTGGCTGCGTGACCATTTTGCAGTGTCAGACGAACGATTGCTGATGGGTGACAGTCTGGCTGCCAGCATATCGCTATCAATCGCGCTCCGTGACAGTCGTTTCAGTCAGGCAGCGCTCTTCAGTCCGATGGTGACAGCGGCGATATTCGAGGCGCTGGCAGTCCTGCAGCACCCTGTCCGGCTGTATCAGCTGGTCGGCAAGGAGGAGATCTCCTTCAAGCTGATGAACGGCGAGACGGCTGACTTTCTGTCACCGAACCGTCAGCTCAGGAAAGCACTCGAATCACATGGTATCGACTCTGAATACAGGGAGCTTGACGGCGGTCATACATGGAAGGCATGGAAACCTGAAATCGCTTCCGCTCTGAAGTATTTTTTAAGGGAGTAATTTGTTATAATGGTTTTATTACAGAATAGGAGGCATTCATATGAAACTAGGTATCGTTATCTTCCCTACTTTAGAACTGCAGGAGAAAATCAATTCATATCGTAAACGCTATGACTCACATTATACGGTCATCGCACCCCATCTAACGTTGAAAGAAACATTTGAAGGACAGGACATCAAAGAAGCGGCCGAAAAGATTGAAAATGTGATTGAAAATGTCGGGCCATTCGATATCCAGATCACTAAAGTCTCAAGCTTCGCCCCTGCGAAGAATGTCATCTATTTCAAGGTTGAGAAGAATGATGCACTCACTCAGCTGAATGCAGCACTGACCGAGGCATTCGGTGAGAATGTACATCCATTCGTCCCCCACTTCACGATCGCACAGGACCTGTCGAGTCAGGAGTTCGAGGATATCTACGGCCAGCTGCAGATGACGGGCGTCAACTACAGTGAGACGATCGATAAGATCAGCCTCTGCTACCAGCTCGACAATGGCAACTGGAATGTCTACGAGACATTTAAATTAAGCAACTAAAAAGGACAGATCTCGTATACGAGGTCTGTCCTCTGTCTATTTAGCGGACGATATGATAGCCGGAATCCACGTGAATATTCTCACCCGTGACACCGCTTGATAAGTCGCTCAGTAAGTATGCCGCTGTCTTGCCGACATCGACGATATCCACATTACGTTTCAGCGGGGAACGTTCTTCAACTTCGTGCAGAATCGTGTTCAGCCCACCGACACCTTTCGCACTCAGTGTACGGATCGGTCCCGCTGAGATGGCATTGACACGGATGCCGTCAGCCCCGAGATCCTGTGCCAGATAGCGGACGTTTGATTCAAGGGAAGCTTTCGCGACACCCATCACATTATAGTTCTGCATCGCAATCTCACCACCCAGGTAAGTCGTCGTCACGATGCTCCCGTTCTCAGCCATGATCTTGCTCGCCTCACGCGCTGCAATCGTCAGTGAGTATGAGCTGATGTTATGCGCGAGCAGGAAGCCCTCACGTGACGTCTCTGAGAAGCGGCCTCTTAAGTCCTCTGTATCCGCAAAAGCGATGGAATGATACAGACCGTTGATCTTACCTGTCTTACCTATCTCCTCAAACGCCTTGATAACCGCGTCATCATCTTCAACGTCACACTGGATGACCTGCGCCTCGCTGTTGTTCTTTAAGTCCGGCAGCAGCTTCATCAGAGCATCCTTTGAACGCTCCTTACGGTAAGTGAAAATGACCTCTGCACCCGCTTCGTCAAGCACCTGTGCCACCCCGTAGCCGATACTGCGCTTGTTGGCCACACCCATGATGACATAACGCTGATTCTGTAAATTTAACATACTATCCCTCACATTCTTAAATTAGTACCTACTACTAATCTATCGGTTATGCGGTCAAAAATCAAGGGTAAGCACGTTTAATGATCTGAAAGTGCCGTACTTCCGGGTCAGACCGCGACACTTCACCCACTGCACCTCACAAAAAAACGCCTCTGATGATCAGAGGCGTTCCTATTAAAACAATTCCAGCTCACGTTTCAGTTCATCCACATATTCTCTGCTGCCGGTCACGATAAGACGGTCCTTGAAATGCAGCTCCGTATCACCATGCGGCACGATGGAGTTGTTGTTACGCAGGATGCGGACGAAAATGATATTGCCGCCGAACGGAAACTCGCGCAGCGTCATCTCGTGGTAGCGTGTATTCAGCATCTCGATCTCGTACAGTGAGGATTCGACGTTTGATAACAGGCTGAGCATGTTAGGTGACTCAATCATACTCTTCAGCAGTGTCTTCGTGCTGTCGAATTCATTGAAGATCTCGACACCTGCTGCTGCCAGTGCCTCGTCTTCCCCGGCATTGGCCTGACGGCAGATCACACGTTCAACGCCGTGCGCCTTCGCCATCAGTGCGACCTTGACGTTGATATGTGTGTCGTTCGCTGAGCAGACGACGATATCGTTATCGAAGAGGCCGACTTCTTCCAGCACTTCAGGCGTATAGGCTTCAATCTCAATCACATCGAGGTCAGTGATTTCCTGTTTGTAAGCGTTGTTCTCCAGATAGTAGACGGTAGGATTGTACAGATCGGTCTTGAACGTCTGTGCAATCGGCACGGATAACTGGTTCTTGCCGATAAATGCGATATTGATGATACGTTCTTCACTCAGTTCGACCGGGAACAGCTTCTTGAAGAAGACCGGTACAATGACGCAAGTGATGATCGCGCTCAAGATCAGCGTCCCTGACAGTGTGTTAGAGATAGCTCCCAGCTGTTCGGCGAGCTTTGCCGCAACGATGACAAGTGACAGCGTTGCCGTCAGCAGGAAGGATGACGCGAGTACCGTCTTCTTGTCAAACCATTTGAGCAGGATGCTGAGCGGGATGACTTTAGTCAGGAAGAACAGGACGAACAGCACCGGAATCATCAGCAGAATTGACGGATCCTTCAGCAGTTCGCGGATGTTCAGGTCCACACCGACCATAATGAAGAAGATCGGAATGAAGAAGCCGTAACCGAATGAGTCAAGCTTATGGATCATATCTTTATCCGGCCCGAGGAGACTGACCACTACACCAGCCAGGAAGGCACCGAGGATATTCTCAGCGCCGACTCCCTCCGCAAGCGCGACGAGCAGGATGATCATCGCGAAGACGGCACGGATGCCGATCTGCGTCGTTCCTGCCATCAGCTTATGGATAAAGACAGATTTCTTGAAGTAGCCGCCCATGAAATAGAAGATAGCTGTGAAGACAATCAGGATACCGATCAGCCAGATAGGCGAATCCCCTTTGGCATGCAGTGTACCGTAGACAGTCAGCAGCAGCATCGTCACGAGGTCAGCGATAACGGCGACGAGCAGGATGATCTGACCGATTGATGTCCGCAGCAGGTTCATTTCCTTTAATGTCGGTACGACGACACCGAGTGAAATGGTTGAGATGATGATGACCATGAGCAAAGTGTCATCAACGAGTCCCACCCATTTCAGGATATAGGCTGCAAGAACTGACAGCAGGAAGATCCCGAAGAAGATACCGGACGTCAGCAACAGCCGGTTCGGTTCCTTCTTGTTCTTATTACTCGTATCCTTACTGGATCTGAAGGCAGAGAAATCAATCTCAACACCGCTCAGGAACATCAGAAAGATAACGCCGAGCGTCGATAATATCTGCAGCACTTCGTTCGTCTCAACAAGATTGAGCACCGACTTACCGATCAGAAGACCCATCAGAATTTCAGCGACGACGACCGGCATGAAGTTCAGGTGCAGCCGGTTGATCAGTATCGGTGTAATGAGTGCGGTCACCACAATAATGACCAGCGATAACATATGATGATGCTCCATAACGGACCCCCTATTTTAAAAAATCAATTTATTATATCATATCGGAATCACAAAACTTAAATCATACGGGAGCGGTGCCTGGATGGCGAGCGCCTCACCTGTGACGGGATGGCTGAAGGCCACCTGAAAGGCATGGAGCGCCTGACGCGGCAGACGCGTATCCTCACCGTACAGCGTATCGCCGAGGAGCGGATGACCGATCGCCTTGAAATGGACACGGATCTGGTGGGTGCGGCCGGTATGTAATCTGACGAGCGCAATAGAGTAATCTCCTCTATGCAGCGCAAGATAGCTCGTCAGCGCAGACTTGCCGTCCGGCGCCGTCACACGTTCAATGATGGACGCTGCCTTCCGTCTGATCGGCAGGTCTATCGTCCCGCTTGACGGTAATCTGCCGGCTACTGCACAGAGATAGCGCTTATCAATCCGCCCGGTCATCCAGTGATGGATCAGCTGATGTTTCGCGAAGATGACGACCCCGCTCGTCTGCCTGTCGAGCCGGGTCACGATATGCGGGATGCCCCGCTCCTCGCGTCTGATGAAATGATACAGCACACGTTCCACCAGGCTGTCATGCGGATGCAGCTGTGACGGCATCGTCGATACACCGGCCGGCTTATTCACGATGCAGAGCGCCGCGTCCTCATACAGGATAGTCAGAGGCTCAGCTGACGGCGTCAGGCTCGCACTCGGCGTTTCAGGCGGCAGGACCACAGTCACCGCGTCACCCGGCCTAAGCTCAGCGCGGACAGTACGGACTGTCCCGTTAACAAGAAGAGCGCCATTCTGTTTGATGGCACTCAGACTTTTCTTCGAGATATTGTTCTGCAGCAGAAAGGATTTTAAAGTCATTGCTGCAGTTGCATAATAGTTCAGTTTCATCGGCGTCACTCACTCGCAATAAAGGAATCATGCACGCGTTTCCAGAACGGGAACGGTCTGAAACGGGCAAAACGTATTTTCTCATCCGCGACCCGGTACTGCACGGACTTGATGCCCTGGTGGTCACTTGTGATATGATCGACTGTCAGCAGGAACTTGCCCTTATTGACCGGTGTCACATGCAGGGTATGGTGCTTCGGCAGGACGAGCGGACTGCCGACCGTCCGGAAGACACGGTTGTTGATTGACGCGATCTCTGTCATCTGCATCGCTTCAAGCGATGGATGCATCAGTGCTCCGCCGAGTGCCTTGTTATAGGCCGTCGACCCGCTCGGTGTCGACAGACAGAGTCCGTCCCCTCTGAAGCGCTCGAAGTGCTGACCGCGGATATCCACATCGACGACGAGCGTCGCACCGTTATGCGTCTTGATCGTCGCCTCGTTCAGCGCGAGAAAACGTGTTTCGCGGCCCTGCTCATAGCGCACGATGACTTCAATGAGCGGATACTCGATGCGAAGAATCGGCTCATTCTTGATCGCAATCACGAGCTTCTCCACTTCATGCGGCAGCCAGTCCGCATAGAAGCCGAGATGACCGGTATGCACACCGACGAAACTCACTTCATCCAAGCGGTGACTATAAGTATGAAAAGCCTGCAGGAGCGTCCCGTCACCTCCGACAGAGATGACGATATCGGGTTCCTGCTCGTCCTGAATCAGTTCGAAATCCTTCATATAGCTCATCATCTTCTGTTTTAACGCGTCGCTCTTTGAATCACCTTTTGATAATATCGCAAACTTCATACTGATTCTCCTTATCGTTCACTTCGTTGCTCCGAATAGAACTTCTGGGCTTCCTTGATCTCTTCTCTGATCTCGGACATCTCCTGATCAAGCAGAAAGGCCGCTTCCGCCGCACGTTCCAGACGCGTCTGAATCTGCGGGGGATAGACGCCGTCATACTTATAGCGCAGCGTATGCTCTATCGTCGCCCAGAAGTTCATCGCAAGCGTGCGGATCTGGATTTCAGCCAGAATCATCTTCTGGCCGTCCAGTGTCTCAATCGGATAACGGATGATGACGTGGTAGGAACGGTAGCCGCTCTCCTTCGTCTCCTTGATGTAGTCGCGTTCCTCCACCACCTCAAAGTCATTGCGGCTGCGTAACAGCGCCACGACCGTATCGATGTCATCCACGAACTGGCACATCACTCTCAGTCCGGCGATATCGTACATCTCTTCTGACAGCTTGTCGAACGGAATTCCCCTTTGTCCCGCCTTCTCAATAATGCTCGGAATCGGTTTGACGCGACCGGTGACAAATTCAATCGGCGACGATATACCGGCGCTCTGATACTGTTTCCGGATTCCTTTCAGCTTCATCTTCAGTTCATCAATTGCCTGTTTGTATGGTGCTAAAAATATATCCCACTGGTTCATATGGGCTCTCCCCTTTATAAAGCGAATACCTCTTCTACTTTTTCAGTAAATTCTTTGCCGTAGTTATGATTGTCCTTGATATTATCAAGCAGCAGCTCAAACTCCTCTGTGAAACGATCCAGTCTGATCGTGCCGTACAGATACCATTCCTTATCCTTGTAGTCATGCATCATCGGCCATGTTTCCTCGACAAAGCGCAGATGCTGATACCGCTCGCCGTCATCCAGCTGATAGACGAACTGGAAATGGTCGCTATCCGTGATCATCTGACCTGTTGCTGTTAACTCAAGCGGTTCCTCCGCAGTGAAGACGTGGACCTGCTGATCCACCAGTTTGATTTCATTGACATGTAAATTCATTTTAACCTCTCCTTTAACAAACATATTTTATCATAAAAGCACACTCGAATATAGCTGTACCGCTCTTACTTTACTTCAATTAAATTGTCCGCCATAATAAAAATATCTAGGAGGGATAGAGTGGAAGAATTAGAGATCGAATTCAAGAATTTAATTGAGTACGCGGTGTATGACCGTCTGCGCAGCACTTACTTCAAGGAAGCAGAGGTCATCACGCAGACCAACTTCTATATAGATACAAAAAACAATGCTATTCAGAGCCATAGAATAGCACTGCGCATCCGTGATACAGGTGACAGCCTGATGATGACGCTGAAAGTCCCGCAGACTGTCGGCACTATGGAATACCATGGCACCATCAATCCGGCCCTGCTGGATGAGGAAGTGATCGATCCGGCGGAAATCCCTGACAATATCAGACAGCAGCTCGAGGAACGCCGTATTCCGGTCGACTCCTTATATATCGTCGGTGCTCTGTCTACGGAACGCCGGGAGATCTCTTATAAAGGCGGCTTACTTGTCTTGGATGCCAGCCGTTATCTCGATGCGGAAGATTACGAGCTTGAATACGAGGTCTCTGATTACGACCATGGGCTCGAAATATTTGAGTCCTTCCTGAATCAGCAGGGCATCACCTCCAGGAAACCGCTGAATAAAATACAGCGTTTCTATGCCCGTCATGCCATGCTGACAAGCAAATCACTTTAATATTCTCCTATAAGTGATATATTTATGTAAAGGACAGATGAAGATGTCAACACCTTATGAAGCAATCGGACAAGCTACTCTTGATGCAGTCATCGATCGCTTCTACTATTATGTAGAGGCTGATACGAGAATCAATCACCTCTTTCCAGGTGATTTCACGGAGACTGCCCGTAAACAGAAGCAGTTTCTGACACAGTTTCTAGGTGGCCCGGCTCTTTTTACTGAAGAACATGGTCATCCTATGCTCAGAATGCGCCATCTTCCTTTTAAAATCACGACATTCGAACGTGATGCCTGGGTTGAAGATATGACCCGTGCACTCAATGATTTCGACATGGACAGTGAACTCAGATCATTCATATTGGAACGTCTTGAGATGACCGCCACACATATGGTGAATACTGAAGAATAAGTGTAGGTGAAAGCATGAAACCGTTACAGCTCGTCGAATACCAGACCAATCTACCACTGCAGCCTGTGAAGAAGATCGAGATCTATTCCTTTTTCGATCCATTCTGTAAGGACAGCTGGGAACTGAAGACGCTTCTCCGTAAACTGCAGATTGAATATAATCCGTATATTGAGATCAAGCATATCCTGCTGCCGACGCTGCGCATTCTGACGAAATGTCAGGCACAGAGTACGACAGAGGATGATAATATCGCGCTCGCCTATAAGGCAGCGGAACTGCAGGGGCGTAAGAAGGCAGCCATGTTCCTCCGTTTCCTGCAGAACGAGACGATGACAAAGAATGATATCATCACGCGTGATCTGCTGATGCAGTCCGCACAGAAAGCGAACCTGGACCTGGACACTTATACTGACGATATACGCAGCACCCATGTGACAAATTCACTGAAAGTTGACCAGCATATCGCCCGGGAGATGGAAGTGAATATGTCACCGACCTTAGTCTTCTTCAATGAGAACTACGAGGATGACGGCTTAAAGGTAGAAGGTGTACAGCCTTACGCCATCTATACGTATATTATCAATGAGCTGATAGAGATGGGTATTGAGAAAGAACTGCCGCCGACGCTCGCTGATTATCTGACGCAGCATGAGATGGTCTCTGAGAGTGAGCTTGAGATTATTTACGAGTGGCCGGTAAAGATACTGGACCGCGAACTGAAGAAACTGAAGCTTAAGGGTGAGATAGAAGAAGTGACCTATAACGACGCAAAGTACTGGCGTAAGAAGAAATAGATGGAAAAGCAGCTGACTGATGCCGGCTGCTTTTTTATGCTGAAAAACTGCACAAAAAAACACCGTGTCTGTATACACGGTGTTTCAAACAAAGGGGATGGGAGAAATTTTCACTCAAACAAAGGGGTATGTTTGGTATGTGATAAATTTCATATTCGTAATATATCATGAATTTTTAAGCTTATCAATCATTTGTATCTCTTTTCACAATTTTGTCATATTGAAAGCGTTTTTTTATCTGTTATACATTTTTCTGATTAATTTTTCAAACTCATCAAGGCGCTGTTCAAACACTTTGCAGGCCTGTTCTATAGGTTCGCTCGTCGTCATGTCAACACCCGCCTTCTTCAGAACTTCGATCGGATAGTCTGAGCTGCCCGCTTTCAGGAACTGATTGAGATAACGGTCGACAGCGGGTTTCCCTTCTGTCAGAATCTGATTGCTGAGTGCCATTGCTGCACTGTAGCCTGTCGCATACTGGTAGACATAGTAGTTATAGTAGAAGTGCGGGATACGGCTCCACTCTTTTGCGATGTTGTCATCTGTCTCAACTGCATCACCGTAATATTTCCGGTTCAGTTCTGCGTACTCGTGATTCAGGCGCTCACCTGTCAGCGGTTCGTTGTTCTGCGAAAGCGTATGGATCAGATGCTCGAACTCGGCGAACATCGTCTGTCTGAAGACGGTTCCCTTGAAGCCCTCAAGCTGATGGTTGAGGAGGTAGAGTTTCTTCTTTTCATCCGTCAGGTTCTCATACATATGATGTGCAAGTAACGCCTCGTTGCACGTTGAAGCCACTTCTGCGACGAAGATGGAGTAGCCGGACATATTGGACGGCTGGTGCTGTCTTGAGAAGTAGCTGTGCGCTGAATGGCCGAATTCATGCGTCAGCGTGAATGTATTGTTGACTGTATCCGTCCAGTTCATCAGAATGAACGGGTTGGTGCCGTAAGTGCCTGAGGAATATGCGCCGCTTCTCTTACCCTGGTTCTCATAAATATCCACCCAGCGATTGTTCAGCCCCTCCTCGATCACTGCTGTGTATTCCTCGCCCATCGGCTTGAGTGAGTCAAGCATCCATTTCTTCGCCTCATCATACGTCACCTCAAACTTCTCGTCCTGGACAAGTGGTGTATACATATCGTACATCTTCATGTCATCTAAGCCGAGCAATTCTTTACGGAGTGCAGTATAACGATGCAGCAGATGCAGGTTGTCATGGATGGTGCTGATCAGATTATCATAGACGCTCTCAGGGATGTCATTATTCATCAGTGCCTGCTGACGTGGTGAATCATAGTGACGCACTTTGCTTGAGAAGAGCGCTGATTTCACCTTGCCGGCGAGCGTCTGGGACAATGTGTTATTGAACTGGCCGTATGCACGGTAGACTTCCTTGAAGGCATTCTCGCGCAGGACGCGGTCCTCTGACTCCAGATATTTGCTGTACGTCCCTTGTGATAAAGGGTGCTTGCTGCCGTCCTTGTCCTCCACATCATTGAACTTCAGGTCAGCATTGTTAAACATACTGAAGACATTGCTCGGTGTCGATAATGCTTCCCCTGCTTCAGCGAGGATTTTCTCTTCTTTATCAGATAATACGTGTTTTTTCTTTTTCATGATGCGCGCTAGATCAAACTTGTAGCGCTCAAGCGCCGGTTTCTCTGTGATGAATCCGTTGATTGTCTCTTCGTCAATCGTCATCAGCTCCGGCAGCATGAAGCTCCAGGCACTTGCCAGCTTAGCGGCAAGCGCGGCAGCGCGCTGTTCCATTCCTGAATACTTGGCGTCAGATGTATCCTGGTCATGTTTCAGATGTGCATATGTATAGACCTTGCCTAGCTTCTCATCAATCTCGCTGTCGAGTGTGAGCGCCTGGTATAGGATATCCGCACTGTCACCTAGATGCCCTTTCACTTCCTCCTCGCGGCCGATGTAACCCTCCACTTCTTTGAACGCTTTCTCAAAAGCGGCGTCATCCTTGTAGATGGTCGTTAAATCCCATGTGTTCTCCAGTTTCTGTTCTGCTCTTGTTATCAGTTCTGCCATTCCATTACCTCCATCAAATTATGTTATGATAATTTTCTCATTTTTCAGTTATTATTGCACGCATAATCTCTTATAGGCTTCCCTGTACTGCTTAATCAGTTCAGCTGTCAGTTCATTATTCGTCTGAGTCATGCCGTAGAATTCCAGCTTTTCCGCGAACCGCGCCATCTCAAATATCCCGGACTTCAGCTCCAGCAGCAGCTGACACTGCCACGCAACTGGATGCGTCCTGACAAAGAACTGCAGCGGCACGACGATTCCGACTGCTGACGGCAGCCCGCCGTGATGAATCCGCAGCTGGTAGAGTGCGCTCAGTGTGGGTTCACGGACATCCTTCTTCTGCAGACACTGTCTGATATATGCTGACTTCTGCCCTGCGGTCATCACAGCTGCCGACGAAGACATGCGTCCCGCCTGCAGAAAGTCCCGAATGGCATGAATTTCTGTTCTGACATACCCTATACTTAAATCAGACTGAATATCCGTCAGCTGATAGCAGTAGAACTTCTCAAGATCACTGTCAAAACTATAGAGCTGCATACGTGCTGACTGTACAAGGGCTTTCTGAAACGCGGTGAGCCTGAGCGTGGCCGTCTGCTTATTCAGCGCGTGCTCATCTGCAATCCAGATGACCTTGATGCCGAGCTTGCGGTAGCCTGCACTCCGCCTTTCGATCGCATCGACCGGTATGACGGACAGCTGCAGCTCCAGCGCAAGACGTCTGTTGATGAGGATATCCGGTATCTGCTCGATATCGCTCAGGTAGTATTCCATATCCACCTTATAGGGCCGAGCTAAATCATAGAGCATATGCTTGCCCTTTAAGTGAGCAGGTGACTCTGTCTTATAAGTCGACTTATGACAGTCGATGATCCGCTGGTGCGAGAAATGGGCGATTTTATAGCGTCCCTTTTTCAGCACGACCGGTTTCAGACAGACCGGACAGCGATAGAACCGCTTTGTATCCGCCTGGTCTGCCTGTGTATAGATACCGTCTTCAGTAACCGCAATCAGCACGAAAAACACCCCCTACTAAATAATCGTAGAGAGTGCCTGTTTTACTTTTTAAAGATTATATAGTTTGTGTAAATTACTGTGCGAAATATTTTCTGACCTGACGGCGGACATTATGGCTCAGCACGACTTTGCCGTATTCCTCAAGCATCATCTGATTCATCTTTGTCGGATCTGCATACTCAAAGAGCTGTGCGACAAAGCTGTCCATTTCCTCTTCAGGCGCACGTTCATCGAAATGAACATAATAATAGTACTTACCGTCATGCATATAGAGCAGGTCTTCCATATCAATCTCAATGGAAGGGGCATGGCTGTACTGGATGACTTCTTCAAGGCCTCTGAACGCCCCGATCAGATCATGTCGTGTCTTCTGCTTATTCTCTTCAGTCGCACGGCCAAGCAGTTCTGAGACACCCTGATCATGTTCAAGCGCTTTATTCAGATATTCATTGACCTGATATTCAAGCTGGTCACTCGTCTCCTCTTCCGGCAGGTGCATAAAGTCATCAGACTTCGATTTCGTGACGACAAACTCAATTCCTTTATCGAAAGCATGAACTTGGATCCAGAGCGGGCCTTCAACGACGAACTCTTCCTCCTCGTTGATCTCCTCCATCATGGACCAGAAGAACTCTTCACCTTTGCGCCGGTTCATCCAGAGATCATCCTGCCTGAAACCTCGCTCCTCAATATCGCGATAAGTCAGATAAAATTTGATAGTCGAATCATTAACGCGTTCTATTCTCATCCCGAAACCTCCTTACTGATGAGTAGTATATATATTGTATTATACCCACCCGTAAAAGACTAACAATATGATTGAAAAAAGCTACCTTAAAAGGTAGCTTAGTCAACCATCCGCTGCGCTTCAAGCAGCTGAAATGTACGAACTTTACGCGGCAGGAAACGACGGATCTCATCTTCATTATAACCGACCTGCAGACGCTTCTCGTCTAAAATAATCGGGCGACGAAGTAAACCGGGATTGTCCTGAATAATCTGATACAGTTCCTGCAGCGGCATTGCATCGATATCCACGTTTAATTTCTGGAATGTTTTAGAACGGGTAGAGATGATTTCATCTGTTCCATCCTCTGTCATACGTAAAATAGCTTTTATTTCATCGATTGATAAATTGTCTGAGAAAATATTGCGCTCCGTATACGGAATATCATGTTCTTGTAACCATGCTTTCGCTTTACGGCAAGATGTGCAACTAGGTGAAGTAAATAATGTTACCATACATCTCACACTCCTAATATTTTATTTTTGAATTAAGTTAAATCAAATCAGTGATGGCTTGAATAGTTCTCTATTCCCTGCTGTCCATTCGTTAAACCTCAAACAGGAATTCCATCTCTGACCCTATGACTTTATTATAATGTAGGAAAATGAAAATTAAATGAGAAAAAACAAATTACTTTTCATTTTCAGAAAGTTTTCTTAAAGTCGTCATATTTAACCTGACCGTCAAATAAGGTACAATAAACAAAACGCACTAAAAGGAGACTTTCTTATGGAAACTTTATTTTCTGGTATACAGCCAAGCGGCGTACCGACGATCGGAAATTACATCGGCGCGCTGAAACAGTTCGCTGACATTCAGAATGACTACGACTGTTACTTCTGTATCGTCGATCAGCATGCGATCACAGTCCCTCAGGACAGAATGAAATTACGGCAGAACATCCGCTCACTGGCAGCACTGTATCTTGCGAGCGGCATCGATCCGGAGAAATCAACCCTCTTCATCCAGTCGGAAGTACCGGCGCACGCACAGGCGGGATGGATGCTGACTTCCATTGCGACAATCGGCGAACTGGAACGCATGACACAGTTCAAAGACAAAGCGAAAAACCGTAAAGACGGTATCCCGGCCGGCCTCCTGACCTATCCGCCGCTGATGGCAGCAGATATTCTGTTATACGGGACCAAGATTGTACCGGTCGGTGAAGATCAGAAGCAGCACCTGGAGCTGACACGGGACCTTGCAGAACGCTTCAACACGCGCTATAACGACATCTTCACGATGCCGGAAGTCCGCATGCCGAAAGTCGGCGGCCGCGTCATGAGCCTGCAGGAACCGACGAAGAAGATGAGTAAATCTGACAGCAACACGAAGGGCTTCATCTCATTACTTGATCCACCTGCAACTGTCGCAAAGAAAATCAAGAGTGCCGTGACCGATTCAGACGGCGTCGTCAGATTCGATAAAGAGAACAAACCCGGTGTCTCCAACCTGCTGACCATCTACTCCATCTTCAGCGGTGAAACAATCGAAGCACTAGAAACGAAGTACGAAGGTAAAGGCTACGGTGACTTCAAAGCAGACCTTGCTGAGGTGGTATCTGCGTTCATCACCCAGTTCCAGGATAAATATCATCATTATATGGAATCAGATGAGCTGGATGCAATACTCGACCGTGGTGCAGAAAAAGCGAACCATAAGGCGAACAGAATGCTGAAGAAAATGGAAAACGCCATGGGCCTCGGCCGCAAACGTAAGTAAGATGAGAAAAGTCACGGTTCTTGTCGGATTGAGTCCGGAACCGTGACAAATAGTAAAGGAGCAATCAGCTGATTGCTCCTTTTTAAGTATTATTTTTTACCTTCAATGTAAGTTTCTTTAAGCGTTGTGTCGCCTGAGAATTTGTGAGTGACATAATTTTTAACGTAAGGTTGTACTAAACGAGCTGATCCACGTTGATACATCGGGATAATCGCCGCATCTTCCAAGAATAAGTTCTCAGCATCCTGCATTGTATTCCAGCGTTTTTCAGTGTCATCAAGTAACGTCGTTTTAGCATCTTTGATCATTTTGTCGTACTCTTTGTTAGAGTAGTTCATCTGGTTATGTGGTCCGTCAGTCACGAACATATCAAGGAATGTCATTGCATCCGGATAGTCAGGACCCCAGCCTGCGAATGAGATATCGTAGTTACCTTTGGACTCTAAATCAAGTTTCTGTTTGAATGGCTGCTGCTTGATTTTGATGTTAACACCTGGCAGGTTCGTTTCAATCTGTTCCTTGAAGTACTCAGCATCTTTCTTAGAAGTATCTGCATCGTATGTTAATAACTCGATATCAAATTTATCTTTACCGAGTTCTTTCTTAGCTGCATCGTAAGCTTTTTTCGCTTCAGCTTTATCGTACTTCAGCGGAGATTTGATACCTTCGTGGAAGTCTTCGCCCGCTTCATTTTTAAGGAATTCCTTCGGAGTCAGACTGTCAGTGGCTTCTGAACCATTGTTCAGTAATGTTTTAACATACTTTTCTTTATCGATTGATTTCGCTAAAGCAAGGCGTAAGTTTTTGTTCTGTAGATCTTTATTCTTCTGGTTCATACGGATGAAGTATACAGAAGACTGTAATTCAGTCTGGAAGTCAGGATCTTTCTTGTATTTAGATACCTGCTCAGCCGTCAAGCCGACACGGTCCACTTTACCTGTTGTGTAAAGGTTGAGACCCGTCTGCTGGTCTTTAACGATTGTGTAGTTAACTTCTTCAAGTTTGACTTTATCTTTATCCCAGTATTCTTTGTTCGGCATTAACTGGAATTTCTCTTCAGTTTTCCATTCATTCAAGACGAAAGGACCATTATAGACTGTATTATCTTTAGTCGTACCGTATTTTTCGCCTTTTTCTTTAACAAACTTTTCATTCTGTGGTAAGAAAGTACCGAATGCCAGTAATTCCTGGAAGTATGGTACGTTTGTTTCCAGCTGAACTTCAAGTGTGTGGTCATCAATTGCTTTGACGCCTAACTCATCAGGCTTCATCTTTCCAGCATTGACAGCTTCTGCATTTTTCAGATCATACATGATATATGCATATTCTGAACCCGTCTTAGGATCTAACGCACGTTTCCAAGCGTATTCGAAGTCCTTCGCAGTGACTGGGTCACCGTTAGACCATTTAGCATCTTCACGTAACTTGATCGTCCATGTTTTACCGTCTTCTGATTTTTCCGGATTCCCTTCAGCTACACCCGGGATTGCTTTGTCATCTTTATCGAGTGTATACAGGCCTTCGAAGACCTGGTTGAAGACGTTGAATGATACTTGGTCAGTTGCAAGAGCTGAGTCAAGAGATGGAATATCTGAACCTTCAAGTAAGTTTAATACCTGTTTCTCGCCGCCGCCTGATCCGCTTTTTGAATCGGCGCTTGAGCCTGCATCCTTATTATCCCCGCCGCCTGATGAACAAGCTGCTGTGAAACCTGATACTGCGATAAGTGATGCCAGGAATAATGAACTCTGTTTCTTCATGAATTTGCCCCCTATTGTTTAGTGAAAATCAATCTGTTTAAATTTTCAGAAGATTTGTATTAATTATATTTTACTAATGTGGATGTTGCAATACTTTTTTAAAATTTTTTGGAATAATTTAAAATTTATATTCATTCAGTAAAATAGTTTGTTATTACTAGGAAAACGGTTATATGACACTCATTATACAGCAACAAGAATAATCGCTTATGAGAAAACCATATCCTGCTGGATATGGTTTCATTCTATAATTGTGCCGCTACAGATGGCTGGTTAGCCCGGTGATTATAATTCGCTTTATGCTGTTGATACTCAGCAGGCGAACAGTAGACGAAGTGGTCAGGTGCCACTTCACGCAGCTGCAGTACATCGTCTGCAGAATAGGCATGGACATCCGGATTATAAGTACGGCGGACACGTGTTCTTTCGCTTTCAGGATCCGGTAATGGAATCGCGGAAAGTAAGGATTTCGTATACTCATGCAGTGGATTGTTGTAGATGGAATCAGCAGGTCCTATTTCAACGAGCTTACCGAAATACATGACACCAATGCGGTCTGAGATATATTTAACCATCGATAAATCATGCGCAATGAAGAGGAAAGTGATACCGCGTTCTTTCTGCAGTTTCTGCATCAAGTTAACAACCTGTGCCTGAATTGATACATCGAGTGCTGAGATCGGCTCATCCGCGATGATGAAGTCAGGTTCAACGGCCAGAGCACGGGCGATACCGATACGCTGACGCTGACCCCCTGAGAATTCATGTGGATAACGGTTGGCATGTTCTCGGTTCAGACCGACTGTTTCGAGTAATTCGTATACACGGTTGGCGCGGTCTTGTTTATTTGCCGCAAGGTTATGGATATCAATCCCCTCAGCAATAATATCCATGACTTTCAGACGCGGATTAAGTGACGCATATGGATCCTGGAAGATCATCTGCATACGTCGGTTGAATTTCAGTAGATCTTTCTTGCGTTTAATCGACTGGATATCAGTACCTTCAAAGTAGACTTTACCGTCTGTTGCATTGTAAAGCTTGATCAGCGAACGGCCGGTTGTTGATTTACCGCAACCTGATTCACCTACAAGTCCTAACGTCTCGCCTTTATAGATGTCAAATGACATATCATCAATCGCCTTTACTTCATTCGGTTTACCGACATTGAAGTATTGCTTTAAATTTCGGACTTCAATCAGCTTCTCCTTGCCGTCACCATAGAATGTCGTATAACCCAGCTGACGGATTTCTTCATCAGTCAGCATCGTACGGCCTAATTCGTTCTCAGTATACTGATCTGTTGTCTCTGTGATCTGAGAATCGTCAACGATTAATGGACCCTCTTCAATCGTATGCTCTTCAAAAGAATCGGGATGTTTATCTCTGTTAAGTTCTTCACGCATTAGAAGCTTACCCCCTCTACTTGTCTCGGCTGATCAAACTGACCAGGGAGATCTTTCTGCTTCAGTTTAACCATATCAGGCGGCTCTACTTTCGGTGCCTTGGGATCCATCAGCCATGATTTGACGAAATGAGTCTGAGATACCTGGTACCAAGGTGGCTCCTGTTCGAAATCAATCTGCAGTGCATAATCAGAACGACGGGCGAACGCATCACCTACCGGCGGTTTGATAAGGTCAGGCGGTGTACCTGGAATCGCTCTCAGTTCCATATCCTGTGATGTATCAAGACTCGGCATCGATGATAGAAGCCCCCATGTATAAGGATGCTTTGGGTCATAGAAGATTTCATCCACTGTGCCTGTCTCCACAATCTGTCCACCATACATAACGGCTACACGGTCAGCAACGTTCGCGACTACACCTAAATCGTGGGTGATGAAGATGATGGACGTATCAATCTTCTTCTGCAGATCTTTCATCAGCTCCAGGATCTGGGCCTGAATCGTCACATCGAGCGCTGTCGTCGGCTCATCGGCAATCAGGACTTTCGGATCACAGGCAAGTGCCGTCGCAATGACGATACGTTGACGCTGCCCCCCTGAGAACTGGTGAGGGTAGTTATTGAAGCGGCCTTCCGCATTCGGCAGTCCTACCAGTTTCAGAATATCAAGCGCCCGTGCCTTCGCATCTGCTTTCGACAGCTTCTGGTGCTTGATCAGCGGTTCCATGACCTGCTTACCGATTTTCATCGTCGGATTCAGTGAAGTCATCGGATCCTGGAAGATCATTGAAATATCTTTACCGCGGACTTTCTGCATTTCCTTCTCAGAAATTTTTGCCAGATCTTTACCGTCAAAGAGAATCTCTCCTTCTTTGATACGACTCGGTGGCGTCGGTAACAGGCGCATGATCGCTTTTGTCGTCACTGATTTACCTGACCCTGATTCGCCAACGATGGCGAGAGTCTCCGCTTTGTCTAAATGAAAGTCTACACCGCGAACGGCCTGCACTTCTCCTGCATGGATGTCGAAGGAAACTTTCAGGTTTCTCACTTCAAGAATTCTTTGTGCCATTAATATTTCCTCCTTTATTATTTACGCATTTTCGGATCGAAGGCATCACGTACACCATCACCGAATAAGTAGAAGCAAAGAATCAGCAAGCTGAGTACTGCAGATGGAATAAACATCTGGTAAGGATTAATCAGAAGCATTTTACGGCCATCATTGACGAGTGTACCAAGAGAAGCGGCTGGTGCCGGTGCACCTAAACCGATAAAGCTCAAGAAGGCTTCGAAGAAAATCGCACTTGGTACTGAGAACATCGCTGTAACGATGATAGGCCCTAATGTATTCGGTAAGATATGCTTGAAGATCAGACTCCAGTTTGTCGCACCGAGCGTCTTGGAGGCCATGACGTATTCCTGGGATTTCAGTTTCAGGAACTGACCTCGGACGATACGACTCATCCCGATCCAGCCTGTCAGTGACATCGCAAGGATAATAGTAGTGATACTTGGTCCGAAGAAGACCACAAAAAGAATCATGACGATTAAGTTAGGAATAGAAGCGATGACTTCAATGATACGCTGCATCAAGGTATCCACCCAGCCACCGAAGAAGCCGGAAATCGCACCATACGTGATACCGAAGATCACATCAAGCAAGGCAGCGATTAGACCGATCAGGATAGAAGTCTGCGTCCCTTTCCAGACCCGCGTGAACAAATCACGTCCGAGAGAATCTGTGCCGAACCAGTAGTTCGTCTTGATATTCTGCTCTTTATAGGCATCATAGCCATTTTTATCCACCCCATCAAAAGGCAGGAAACTGATATCTTTTAAAGCACCGATCTTAGGCGGTACGTTCGCATGTTCGAGGTTCTGCTCTCTGAAAGTATGACCACTGACTAAAGGTCCGATCAAAGCCATCAGCACTAAGAGAATCAGTCCGATTAAACCGAGAATAGCCGCTTTGTTACTTTTCAGCTGTAACCAGGCATCCTGCCAGAATGTTCTGCTTTTACGTTCGATTTTCTCCTCGAAAATCTCATCGCGGTTTGCAAGCCGAAACGGCTGTGAACGATTCGTCGATAATTCCTGGTCTAAATCAGCATGTGTGTATGTTTCTCTTTCGTTTACCATTAATCTTTACCTCCTTGAACACGGATACGCGGATCGATAATACCGTATAAAATATCTACAATGAATAATACTAAGATGAACAGGAAACTGATCATGATGGTTAACGCCATGATAACTGGATAGTCATTCTGCTGGATAGAACGAACGAACTGTTCACCGAGTCCAGGAATTGCGAAGATGGTTTCAATGGTTAAGGCACCTGTCAGGATACCGACCGCCATCGGGCCGATTAAGGTGATGATCGGAATCAATGCATTTCTGAGTGCATGGCCGAATAATACTTTGCTTGTGGAGTTCCCCTTTGCTTTAGCGAGCGTGATATAGTCTGAACTTAACACTTCAATCATTTCAGAGCGGATATAACGGGCAATAGTAGCGATGACCCCTGCTGATAATGCAAGTGCCGGCAGAATCGCGTATGTGATATCTTCCCAGCCTGCTGTCGGAAGAAGCTGCCACTGAACAGTGAAGTAATATTGTAAAAGTGCTGCCAGTACGAATGAAGGGACCGAGATAGCGATTACAGAGAAAACAGTCGCTAAATAATCAACCCATGTATTCTGTCTGACGGCTGCGATGATACCGAGGATGATACCAACGAGCGTACCGAAGATAAGCGCATAAGTACCGATTTCAGCAGAAGGGCCTAGTCGTGGAAGAATTAATCCCGTAACGCCGCGGTTATCATACTGGAATGAGTTACCGAAATCCCCTTGAGCGACGTTCTTCATATAATTGATGTACTGCACACCCACCGGGTCATTCAAACCATATTTCTCATTGACGATTGCTTTTTGCTCAGCAGATAATTTTTCATCATTATAAGGCGAACCTGGCATCAGTTTCATCAAGAAGAATGTTGCTGTCGTAACAATCAGCAACGTGATGATCATGTAGCCCAACCTTTTTAGAATAAACTTCAACATAAAATTTTTCCTCCTCTTTAACTTTAAACGCCACTTAACCTTAACAACATCATAACTAAATTTTTACAAAATTCATACAACTTTCAGTATTTAAGCAGAAAATAAAATAATTATTCTGACAAATCTGGCTGCGATATCCCCACTTTGTTATATGACACTCGAAAACCGATGATCTATTTCTTGCTGAACTTGATCTTGCAAAAAGCCTTAGGACAATTATAAAGATAAATTCTTACTTTTTGCAATACATTTTTTATTCAGAATTCTTATAAATATGTATAATATTATCCTTTTTTTATTGCGTTAAAGCGTTGTTGTATTGATAATTATTCATAAAATGTGTTTTTTATTATATTTCAGTTCACTAAAATCGAGTCATTCAGTCGGTTTTCTTATAGAAAAATGAGTAAATATTTATCTGTTATACAGCAGACTTATTTTACTGTACAATAAGGTCGAGTCATTCTTCAGGAGGTTTTAATATGCGTGGTAAAATTTATGGCAGTGTCCTAGCCCTTATACTGATCATCAGTACGCTCACTTTATTCGTGACTGGTTTTTCAGTGCTACATTTTCTGGATGCGCTGTTTATGTCTTCACTTTTTCTGCTCTGTGCAGGCTTACTGCTCCTTCTCTTTTCAGACGGTGCTTTCAGTATCATGGGCCATTCATTCAGACGGTTTAATTATGTCATGGCGCCGAAACGCATCAGGGAGACGATGGCAGATGATGAACTTTATACGCGTCGTGAAGTAAGAATCCGGAATGAACGATATACGATTACGCTTCCCCTTATCATGACTTCACTCGTGTGCGTGGTCACTGCTTTAATCCTTTCTTATTTACTCAAATAAAAAAACCGATTCTCTGACAGTCAGAGAATCGGTTTGTGTATTTTAAGCTTGATATTTCTTCAGGACGAGGACGGCGTTATGTCCACCGAAGCCCAGGCTGTTGGAAAGCGCGTATTCAATATCCAGCTCTATTGCCTCATTCGGAATATAGTCAAGATCGCATTCCGGATCCGGTGTGTGCTGGTGGATTGTAGGTGGCACTGTTCCTTTTTCAATGGCAAGTGCTGTCAGAATCGCTTCGATAGCTCCAGTCGCACCGAGCAGATGCCCTGTCATTGATTTTGTTGACGAGATCTTCAGGCCTTTGGCACTTGCACCGAATACGGACTTGATTGCCATTGTCTCATACAGGTCCCCGATCGGTGTGCTTGTACCGTGCGCGTTCAGATACTGAACCTGATCCGGTGTGATACCGGCATCTTTCAGTGCCATTCTCATCGTACGGGCACCCCCTTCCCCTTCAGGCGCGGGTGCGGTGATATGATGCGCGTCACCGTTGTTACCATAGCCTACAACTTCTGCGTAGATATGGGCACCGCGGCTCAGGGCGTGTTCAAGTTCCTCCAGGATAACGACACCGGCTCCTTCACCCATGATGAAACCATCGCGGCCTTCCTGGAATGGACGACATGCGTCATCCGGATTATTGTTTGTTGATAATGCTTTATTGGCGATAAAGCCTGCAATCCCCATCTTCGTGATCGGTGCCTCTGCTCCACCGGCGATCATGACATCAGCGTCGCCGTACTGGATGATACGGAATGCGTCGCCGATGCTGTTCGTTCCCGTTGCACAAGCAGTCACTGTACAGCCGTTCGGTCCTTTAGCACCAAGGTCGATTGAAATCTGTCCGGACGCCATGTCAGGAATCAGCATCGGTACGAAGAACGGACTGATACGGTTAGGTCCACGTTTCAGCATCTGATCATAGGCGTTCTCAAATGATTCCATGCCGCCGATACCCGACCCTACCCAGACACCGACGCGGTCGCTGTTGTCATCTGTAATCTCAAGTCTGCTGTCCTTCAGTGCTTCACGTGCCGCAACGATGCCATACTGCGTGAAACGGTCCATCTTACGCGCTTCTTTCTTCGGCATATGCTCTTCAATATCAAAGTTCTTCAGCTCGCCTGCGATTTTGACACTGAAATCTGTGACATCAAGTCGTGTGATGTAATCAATGCCATTTACCCCTTTTATCGCATTTTCATAAGTTGTCGCCGCATCATTTCCGAGCGGACTTAATGCACCTATACCTGTAATGACTACTCTTCTCTTCATATTATCCTCCTATTTTCCGTAAATAAGTGTAATAGCTCCGTACGTCAGTCCCCCACCGAATCCTACGAGTACAATTTTACTGCCGTCCGTGACCGTGCCTTTGTCAATTTCATGAAGCAGAGAAAGAGGGATCGATGCTGCTGATGTATTGCCGTAGCGGTCCACTGTCACGCTCATTTTATCCTTATCAATACCCAGTCTCTGGCGTGATGACTCCATAATCCGTATGTTGGCCTGATGCGGGATGAACATATCGATATCTTCGGCTCTAAGTCCCGCTTCTTCCACTGTCTTAGCAGCCATATCCCCCATAATACGTACCGCGAACTTGAAGACTTCGCGCCCATTCATCGCGAGCAGCTGGTCCGCCTTGCGGTCGAACAGATACTGGCCTCCAGAACCATCGCTGCCCAGCTGATAATCCATGATACCATGTCCCTCCGTCACTTCACCAAGTACAACAGCTGCTGCGCCGTCTCCGAACAGTATCGCTGTATTGCGATCTGTCATGTCCGCTATCTTCGTCAGCTTCTCTGCCCCGATGACCAGCACATGGCGGCAGGCGCCTGTCAGGATGAACTGCTGTGCAGTGACCATAGAATAGATGAACCCTGTGCAGGCAGCCAGCTGATCCATCGCCGGAATGTTTCTGAGTCCGAGACGTTCCTGCAGCTGACAGGCCACTGATGGGAACTTATGGTCACCTGTCGCAGTCGCGACCAGAATCATATCGATATCCTCTTTTCTGAGTCCTGAATCCTTTATTGCCCGTTCCGCCGCTATGAATGCAAGGTCACTTGTATCCTGGTCATCCGCTGCGAAGCGCCGTTCCTTTATTCCTGTCATTTTTGTTATCCATTCATCTGAAGTCTCCAGAAAGGCTTCAAAATCCTTGTTCGTCATGCGCTTTTCCGGCACATAGCCGCCGATTCCTCTGATTCCTATATTCAAAAGCTTACACCTTCTTATAACCTATTATTATAACCAGGTACTAATTTATCATAAATGGGCATTCTTTTCAATCTTGATGGTATGCATCATATTTTCGGGGTGGGAACTCCCCGTTCGGCAGACGGTTCGTCTCCTTATAGGTCTTGAAGTCCTGAGTCAGCTTCTCTCTGAAGGCCGCGTCCAGTCTGTTCGATAATTTACCCATGCCAAGCAGCTCTTCCTTGACGCCCCAGCGAATCGTGCCGCCTTTCAGTTTTCCTTCAGTAAAAAGGTCCGCCACTTTCAGATAAGCATCAGCAATCTTGACCTCCGTCGAGATCAGCACCTGCGGACCGTAATTGCTCTGGTCACTGATAAAGCCGGTGACATTGATGTCATTGTCCCTGGCATATGACATGATATCTGCATTGATGCCATCACCTGCCGGGAAGAGGACATCCACTTTTTTCTTGCTGATCATATCTTCCGCCATATCAGGTCCTCTGCTGTCATAGCTGAAGGTTCTGACATACTGCTGATGAATACTGATGTCTTTACTGGTGAAACGCGCACCGTCAATAAATCCTCTGATCTCCGGCTGCGTCGGGAACGAGCCGATGATACCGATATGTCCTGTCTCAGAGGCGCGGGCAGCTGCCATTCCGCTGAAGTAGCCCATGGAATAGGCGTCTATCTTGATGATCGTGACATTCTTTGCCCTTGATTCACCGTTAAAGATGACAAACTCAATATGGGGATACTGAGGGGCTATCTCATTGAAGACATCTGAGAATTCAGCACCCTGTCCGACCAGCAGCTGTACATTGCGGTCGGCCATCTTTTTGACTGCTGTCTTCATATCTTTCTCCGTATTGATATTCTGCTCGTAGAAAAAGGCTGTGTCATAGGTCTGGGCAATATCCAGCATGCCTTTGTAGCCCTCAGTCCCCCAGGTCTGATCATACATCGAATCAGGAAAAAGGAAACCGATACTGGTCAGTTCATGTCGGGGTCTGTTCATAAAAAACACGCCAGCCAGCACCAGCAGAATAAGTGCAGCGACTAGACTCAATTTTTTCATATCTCACCTCTTCATGTAAGGGTATACTTTTTTTATCAACTCTTCTATAATGAACAGTATATCAATTATTGGGGGATTATTACATGCATTATATTATGACCTTTGTATGGGCATTTATCCTCGTCCATATGATCAACTTCGTTCTGATGAGTTTAGGCGGCGGCACTGACCTTAACCTGATGACAGCGAACATCATGGCTGTTGTGTTCGGTATGCTTGCACTCATCATCTCAGCGCTCATTCCTGATGACCCGGTTCCGACTGACCATCATTAAAAAACACGGTAGCCTTCCGCTACCGTGTTTTTCTGTATTATAGAAGTTTCATATCTACTTTACCGTCTGTCATCGTCACGTGAATCTCCGCGCCTTCCTCGAGATTATTCCGCAGAAGCAGGCGTGCAAGGGGTGTCTCAATATGGCGCTGAACAAAACGTTTCAGTGGACGCGCACCGAATTCAGGTTCATAAGCTTCCTCTGCCACCCACTCTTTCACTGACTGATCGACCGTGACGGACATATGCTGATCCATCAGTCTGCGATTCAGCTGATCGACAATCTTGTCGACGATATAGGTCATATCGTCTGCGCTCAGCGGCTTGAAGAGGACGATATCATCCATACGGTTCAGAATCTCAGGTTTGAAGTAGCTGTGCAGCGCTGTATCAACCGCAGCACGCGCCTCCTCAGTGATTTCACCCTTCTCAATACCATTCAGGAGAGACTGTGAGCCGATGTTGCTTGTCATGATGATGATCGTGTTCTTGAAGTCGACACTGCGTCCTTTCGAGTCAGTCAGTCGACCTTCGTCAAGCAGCTGGAGCAGCACATTGAAGACATCACTATGCGCTTTCTCTACCTCATCCAGCAGAATCACGGAATACGGCTGTCGACGGACCGCTTCAGTCAGCTGACCGCCTTCCTCATAACCGACATAACCTGGAGGGGCACCAATCAGACGTGCCACTGCATGTTTCTCCATATATTCACTCATATCGATGCGGATCATATGTTTCTCTGAATCAAACATCGTGCTGGCCAGTGCTTTTGCAAGTTCTGTCTTACCGACTCCGGTCGGTCCCAGGAACAGGAAGCTGCCGATTGGCCGGTTCGGATCCTTGATGCCGGCACGCGCGCGAACGACGGCATCCGCTACAAGGTCGACTGCCTCGTCCTGACCGACGACGCGTTCGTGCAGAATATCAGAGAGTTTAAGCAGCTTCTCTTTTTCAGTTTCAACAAGCTTGCTGACCGGAATACCCGTCCATTGTGAGACAATATAGCCGATTTCCTCATCGGTGACCACTTCACGGATCAGACGGTCTGTCCCTTTCGTCTCTTCCTGGAAGTCATCCTCCAGCTGTGCGAGTTCTTTTTCGATCTCAGGAATCTTGCCGTACTGAAGTTCTGATGCTTTCGCAAGGTCATAGTTGTTCTGCGCTTCCTCAAGCTGCGTCCGATACTGATCCAGTTCAAAACGTTTCTCCTGGACGACCTGAATCTGTGATTTTTCTTTATCGACTTTCGCCGCTAACATCTGCTGTTTCTCTTTTTCGTCTGCAAGTTCCTTCTGCAGTTCTTCCAGACGCTGACGGCTCGCGCTGTCTTCTTCGTTCTTCAAGGCTTTCTCCTCGATTTCGAGCTGCAGCACGCGACGATTGACCGCGTCCAGCTCAGTCGGATTGGACCCCATCTCTGTCCGGATTGTTGCGCAGGCCTGGTCGACCAGATCAATCGCTTTGTCCGGCAGGAAACGGTCTGTGATATAGCGGTCAGACAGTTCCGCTGCTGCGACCAGTGCTCTATCCTGGATGCGGACACCATGATACACTTCGTAACGTTCTTTCAGACCACGAAGAATAGAGACTGTATCCTCCACATCGGGTTCAGTGACAAGCACTTTCTGGAAACGGCGCTCAAGCGCTGAGTCCTTCTCGATATACTGACGATATTCATTCAACGTCGTCGCACCGATACAGTGGAGTTCGCCCCGGGCAAGCATCGGCTTCAGCATATTGCCGGCATCCATCGCGCCTTCAGTCTTACCGGCTCCGACCATCATATGAATCTCATCGATGAAAAGAATGATGTCACCATCACTTTCCTTCACTTCTTTCAGGACGGCTTTCAGACGTTCTTCAAACTCCCCGCGGAATTTAGCGCCTGCAACAAGCGCACTCAAGTCAAGTTCGAAGATGGTTTTCCCGAGCAGTGAATCCGGTACATCCTTACGCACGATACGCTGCGCCAGTCCTTCGACGATAGCGGTCTTACCGACACCGGGTTCACCGATCAGGATCGGGTTATTCTTTGTTTTGCGGCTTAAGATCCGGATGGCATTACGGACTTCTTCGTCACGGCCGATAACGGGATCCATCTTACCGTTGCGAACCTCTTCTACTAAGTCACGGCCATATTTTTTAAGGACTTCATATTGTACTTCCGGGTTCTGTGATGTCACGTGGTTTCCTCCTCTGATTTGTGTGATGACTTCCTTGATGACGTCAGCTTTGTTGCCGACAAAGTCGCGTGTTACAGGATGCTGGACGACCGCTGCCAGAATCAGGTGCTCGACAGACAGATAGTCATCTGACATTTCCGCCTGAATCTTATCCGCCTGCTGCATCAGCTGATTCAGTCCGTTGCTCAAGTACTGACCATACTGCATGTTATCGCCGCTGACTGTCGGCATAGCTGCCAGCTTCTCTTCAAGCTTCGTTCTATAGACCTTGATATCAAGGTTGGCACGCTCGAACACCGTCGACAGCATGCTGTCAGGATTCTCTGTGAAGTGGAGCATCACGCTTTCCGGCTCAATCGCCTGCATTTTGCGCTCAATCGCATCATTCTGGGCCACTTCAATGGCTGTCTGAACATTGTAAGTCATTTTATCTGCATTCATGTCATTCACCTCATTAACTATTTGACTATATTTGACCTTTAACATTATTATATAACCGTTTTAGTGAACTGCCAAACATCATGCTTGAGATTGATGACCAAAAGTGAAACTATGACATAGAGGACGCCTTAAGACCATTTTCAGTGTGTTATAATGGTGAAAAGTGAGCGGATGCTATGGCTGCAGAACGAGAATGATAAGAATGACTATAAGATGCGTGACCTTTTGACGCTCGGTAAAAAAGGTGCACTTTACTCCATACTGATTCGGCTGAGTCATACTTACGGCGTCCATTCAGCAGAAGGTGTCCTGCTGAATGTGGAGATGACCAACAATGACCTCCCTAACCTGTGCGGCACGACCCGGGAAGGTGTCAACCGGCTATCGTCAAGGTTACTCTGTCTGGAACTCGCACTCTACTAATCAGCGCGCTTAAACCGAAAAAACCGCAGTGTCCTCAATAAGGATGCTGCGGTTTTATTCTATCTGAATCTTAGCTGACACCTAATGCGATTTTTGCGTAGCGGCTCATCATGTCTTTACTCCATGGTGGATTCCAGACGATGTTCACTTCTACACCTTTCACTTCAGGGAGTTCGCCGAGTGCTGTTTTAACCTGGTCAATGATCTGCGGTCCCATCGGACAGCCCATTGATGTTAATGTCATATCGACTGTGACGATCCCGTCCTCGTCCATCTCCACGTGGTAGACAAGCCCTAAGTTGACGATGTCGATTCCAAGTTCAGGGTCGATGACATTTTCAAGTGCGCCGAGGATACTGTCTTTCATTGCTTCTTCCATTCTGTTCACTCCTTCCGTCTCTTGATTCTACTATAACAAATTCGTTAACTCACGCCAATTAAATGATATGATACCTATAGAAAGGATTGACCTCAATGACAGACAAACATTTAATCTGCCTCGATCTCGATGGCACATTACTGACAGATGATAAAACCATTTCATCTTTTACGAAACAGATCTTAACTCAGCTTAAACAGGACGGACATGAGGTGATAATCTCGACAGGCCGGCCTTACCGCGCAAGTGAAATCTATTACCAGGAACTCGGTCTGGATGCACCTATCATCAACTTCAACGGTGCGTTTATCCATCATCCGAGTGATGATACTTTTAAAGCTGTACATACCCCGCTTGACCTCAACATCGCCCGTGATATTTTCCGGCAGGTCGAGAATCTCAATATCCAGAATATCATCGCCGAAGTGAAGGATCACGTCTACTTCCATTATCATGATGAACTGCTGTTCCAAGGCTTCAATATGGGAGACCCGGTCGTTAAAAGCGGCGATCTGAGCATCAGTCTCCAGGAAGGACCGACGAGTATTCTGATACAGGCTGAGGAAGAATACGTACCTGCTATACGTGAACATCTAAGTGCAGTCTATGCTGAACAGATTGAGCATCGCCGCTGGGGCGCTCCTTATCCGGTTATCGAGCTCGTCCGTAAAGATATCAATAAAGCGGTCGGTATTCAGTACGTCTCGGAATATCTGGACATCAAACAGAAGAATATCATTGCCTTCGGAGACGAGGATAATGATTTTGAAATGATCGAATACGCCGGTATAGGTGTCGCGATGGACAATGCCATCCAGGCCTTGAAGGAAAAAGCGGACGTGATGACGCTGTCGAACAACGATGACGGTATCGGTGTATTCTTAGCCGATTACTTTAACCTGTAAGGAGTGAATGCTATGAAAATCATTGTGGTCGGCGCAGTTGCCGGTGGTGCGACAGTCGCTTCTCAAGTAAGACGTGTGCTGCCGGATGCCGAGATCATCGTCTACGAGAAGAGTCGCGATATGAGTTTCGCGAACTGTGGTCTGCCCTATTATCTGGGGAATATCATCGAAAGCCGGAATCACCTGGTGCAGGCTTCCGCAGCGTCGTTCAAGGAGAAGAAAGATATCAGCGTCAAACTCTATCACGAAGTGACGGCAGTCGATACAGCAGCGAAAACCGTGACGGTGCTGGACCATCTGACCGGTCAGACGTCAACTGACAGTTATGACAAACTGATACTCAGTCCCGGCGGCAGGGCGGTCAGACTGCCCCAGCTGACGGACTCTGACATCACATTTCCTGTGCGCACGCTTGAAGATACGGACATCATCGAACAGCATATCGAGAAAAAGGAAGTCAAGAATGCGCTGATCATCGGTGCCGGTTATATCAGTATCGAGATGATCGAGAATCTGAAGAACCGTGGACTGAATATCACGCTCCTCCATCGCAGTGAACAACTGCTGAAGACAATGGATGCCCAGTTCCTGCCGCACTTGACAAAACTGCTGACAGATCATGAAATCCGGCTGCAGCTGAATGATGAAGTGGACACGATTGACAACGGGACTGTGACTTTTAAATCGGGCCTGACCGGTCAGTATGAACTCATCATTGAAGCCGTCGGTATCACTCCGAATACAGAGTTCCTGAAGAACAGCAGCATCGAACTGAACGATAAAGGCTATATTAAGACAGATCATTATTTCGGTACGACAGCTGAAGATGTCTACGCACTCGGTGACGCCATCGAAACATTCTACCGTCATACCGGCGACCGGACGACGGTCGCCCTTGCCTGGGGTGCTCATCGCGCCGCAAGTCTGATCGCAGAACATCTTGCCGGAGAGAAACAGGCATTCCAGGGTCTCCTCGGCACGAATATCCTCCGTCTCTTCGATCATGCGATTGCAAGCGTCGGTATCAGCGAGGCGGAAGTGAGGAACTACGACGCACTGCAGGTCACATTTGATCAATACCCGACCGCGAGATATATGCCGCAGTCTCATCCGATGCACGTCTCAGTCTACTACCGCAGGGACAACCGGCAGATTCTGCGCGCCTGCTTCTTCGGCAAGCAGGGTGTTGATAAACGCGTTGACGTCATCGCAACCGCCATGATGAACAACATGACTGTCGATGACCTGAAGGATATCGAGATCGCTTATGCCCCTCCCTTCTCCTCACCGAAAGATATCATCAATATGATCGGTTACCGTGCAGAATAAAGTAAAGGCACCCTGATAAAAGATCAGCGGTGCCTTTACTTTATTTATTTCGTTTTGACCTTCTTGATGCGATCAGGATGAACAGCGTGAACAGGATGATGATGCCGACTGAAGCAAAGACATATCCCATATTGAGCCCTCTATCGTCGACAAGCGCATAAAGTTCCGCTTCCTCGCGGTTTGTGATCAGATTAAACTTGCCGTCTTTTTCGTGTATGGCATCCCCGATAAGTAGACCGCTCAACATCTTCCCTTGCGGCACGACATCTTCTCCGAGTTCGACTCTTGTCGATTTGCTTGTATTATTCAGGTTATAGACAAAGTCGACTTTATTCGTGTCATAATGGATGACCTGATTGCCGTGATTGTTCATCAGAACATGCATCTTACCATCGAACATTTCACGGTACTTATCAAAGACACCAGAAGTCGCCTTCAGATAATCCGCCACTTCTTTATCCGTTCTGAAGTCAAGCAGCTGGTGCATCTCAGGCATCTGAGCCCCGTTCATCGCAATCTCAGTGCCATAAGTCATGCTGATCGGCTGCTGCTGACTGAGCAGATAGCTCATTAAGAGCTTGATGCGCGTGCCCGGGAACATATTCTCATCTGCGGCATATTTAGTGAAGCGCTGCATGAAGAAATTATCCGCTGCCAGCAGTTCATGCTGCTCGAACTGCTCCGGCAGCTGCTGGTCTGTATTCTTGAAGCCGTTCGCAAGCTTCAGCGTCGTCTCCTCTTTCTGGATATAATCGAAGTTCTTCGCCTGATTGCCTTTATTCAGGATAGCGATATTCATCGGCATATCCGGCATGATTTTTGCGGCATCCAGGTTGTTCTGGAGGGCATACACCGACAGCCCGTCTACATCATACTTCTCGGTGAAGGCCATCATCTTCTCTTCATACCGGCGCTGGTTTTCTGCGTCCTGCAGGTCAATGATCGGTGTGTCACCGTAATATTTCTGCTGCAGCTCATTCATCGTCGTTGTTTCTGCAGGTGTGAATTCTTCTGTCGCAACCATCGGCATATCGACAATGATCTTCATATCTTTCGCATGTACTTTTCTGATCAGCTCCCTGAAGACTTTGTCACCACCGTATACATCGTCAATCTGATCATACGAGCTGATTTTATAGCCGAGATAATCGTTCTCTTCATGCTTAAAAACAGGCGAGATATGGATAATATTAAAGCCCATATCCTTGATGTAATCGAGCTTGGACTCTATCCCCTGAAAATCTCCGCCATATGGCAGCTTGTCATTATGCTCATTGATAATATGTGCATTATTCTTCTCCGTGCCGTTCATGAACCGGTCCACGACCAGACTGTATATTCTAGGCTGCGGTCTGACGTCAGCCTGCGCGACCGGTGCCGCCAGCATGAGCGACGTCATTAAAAGTAATATTATTTTTCTCATCAGTATCCCTCTATTCGCTTAATACTTTAAATTATACTTGAAGAGGGCCATATTGTGGCTTATTTCATAAAAAGTTCATAAGAAAAAGCTGATTCCGAAGAATCAGCTTAGTTGAACATGGCTGTAAGAGGGCCCATAGGTAACCAGATACCCATACCGATCGTCAGTAATGCGAATAAAATAACTAAGAAGAAGAAATTACGAGAAGACTTTTTCTTTTTCTTTTTAGCCAACGTCATCTCCATAAGACCGATGGTGATCAGGCCCAGTAAAAATTTGACCCCATACTGTGCTGCCATGTCGCCGCCCATTGTCTGGAAAAAGACCACTGCGCCGCTGATCAGTGTCAGTAACATGAATAATCTGAGCAGCATATGAAGCGGCGTGAAATAAGGGCTCGGTCCCTGGCGGTCAGAGAAATTCTCATAAGCTGCGAAGAACAGAATAATTGCTAAAATCCAGCTTAAAATATGCAAGTGTAACATATATATCCTCCTTTCACGTAGTTTATTATCAGTTTAACATAATTAAGACGAAAAAAAAGAAAAGAGCGGATGGCTCTTTTCTGTTCTTATCCTTATTCTCCGATAGTATTCACCAGCGTACCGATGCCATCGATAGAAACCTTGACCTCATCCCCTGTCTTCAGGAAGACTGGCGGCTTTAGACCTGCACCTACTCCGCTCGGCGTACCTGTCGCGATGATATCACCTGGATGCAGTGCGACATATTTAGAGACTTCAGCGATCAAGTCATCAATCTTCAGCAGCATATCTGATGTGCTGCCGTCCTGACGGATCTCATTGTTGACTTTTGTGACGATACTGACGTTTTCAGGTGTCGGCAGTTCGTCTTTTGTCACGATATAAGGCCCCATCGGACAGCCACCGATCAGACTCTTGCTGAGGAATGCCTGCAGGTGTTCCTTCTGCAGGTCACGCGCTGTGATATCATTGACGATGGTATAGCCGTAGACGTAATCAAGCGCGAGACCTTTCGGTATCTTATGGCCGTATTTACCGATGACAATACCCAGTTCACCTTCATAATCGAGCTGAGACGTCACATCGGCGTGTAATGGAATCTCATTGCCGTCACCGATCAGACTGGATGGTGCTTTCGTGAAGACATAGAGACGGTTCACTTCATTGTTGAGTTCTTCTGCATGCTCTTTATAGTTACGTCCGACTGCGATGACGTTGTTCGTCGGTGTCACCGGCGGCAGAAATTTAATGTCCTTGAAGGGTGCTTTGTACGAATCTTTATCATCACTTTTCTCCGCTTCAGCCACTACTTGACGGACCGCTTCCTGGAAGTCAATCTGGGCGTTCTGCTGCAGACCTTCCAGCAATGTCTGCGGATAGTCACCTGAACCGAATGCCGCAAAGATGGCAGGCAGCATCCACGCTGCTTCCTCACGTTTTACTTTGACGCCATATGTTGCCTTACCTTGATATTCAAATGAAAGAAATTTCATCTCGGTCACTCCTTCTGCGTTTGCTTTACATTATACAGAATATTTTAATAATTAGCATGTTTTTTATGTGATGACACAAAATAGATGATAATCACACTGATCACTATGACAGCCGCACGCAGCAGCACCTGGTCAATTGACAGATTCCTGTAGTCTCCGAAGCCGACACCTGTAAACGTAATAAGCTGCAGCAAGGAACTGAATGCTAAGACAGGAATCACCGTGAACTTCGCTGTGCCTCTCAGCATGAGATAAAGGCTGATGCCCTGCAGCAGTCCGCCCAGCATCATCAATAAGCTGAAGACCAGTACAGATTCAGAATGCGTGACAAATGTCTTCAGGATGACCCCTGCTGAAAACAGCATGATGGCTGTCATATACCGGTAAGGCACCTGGTTCAGATCGATCAGCAGAAGCGGCAGCACAATAAATAGCGCAGTGGCCATTATCCAGATATAGCCTGATGTCAGACCGGTCTGAATGTAGCTCATATAATCATTTGACTGATAGAGCGTCACCACTTCCTGAAAATGAGCAGCAGCCATAAAGGTCTCTGCCGGGAAGTACAGAATCAGCAGCGGGACAGCGATCAGGAAAATACCTACAGCGAACAGCAGATAGCCCGCCCAGCTCTTCCTGATAAAATGCGCAAGCAGTAAACCGGTGCCGAGTGCCAGGATATAGCCGTCTGAACTGAGCAGCCATTTATCTGAGAGACCGATGAGCAGGATAAGCAGAATCGTTCTGAGCGACAGCTCTTCACGGTGCAGCATAAGCGGAATAATCACCTGTCCGACTCCGAATGTCAGAAACGTCACCAGCAGAAAAATTGATAGCTCGGGCTGTTCGAAATAATCAGTCGGCACTGTCAGCCGGTAGGGGTGCGCATAACGGATACTACTCTCTATAATGAGCGCAGTCAGTGCGAGTAGCAGTAATATATATTTCATCATTCAACCTCTAATTCCTTGTAATCGAAGAAATACAGGTATCCTTTTACAGGCTGACCCAGCATTTCTTCCAGTGCCTTCCTGTAATATTTCATCTGGACGGCATATCTTGAACGTGCTTCCAGGGCGGCATCATGAACTGTGCCGCCGCGTCGTGCAATCAGACGGTCCGTCTTGAAGTCGACGAAATAATACCGGTCATTATACAGATAGACACAGTCAATCATCCCCTGCACAAGCGGTTCCACAGTGGAGTCAGTGAATGATTCATCCACCAGATAGGTCTTGCCGATAACGAACGGCAGCTCTGTGTAGCGTTCCTTTGCCTGCGACATCTCCTGATAGAGCTCAGATTCAGAGAAGCGGATCAGTGCGTTTCGATTCAGCACGGTCGTATCTTCTGCTGAGATGATTTTCTGAGCGATAAGATGCGCCAGCAGACGCTCTATATCGTCAGGCGTCTTCACGTTGCCGTCATACGGGAAGTGCTGCATCACGGTATGCATCAGTGTACCGCGTTCAGCAGCTGTCTTTTTCACTTCTGACATGAACTTCGGTCGTTCGAATGTCTCCCGCTGCAGCTGATACTGATTGACGAGCGTCCATGTCGTCGCGTCGTCATCCACCTCCGTCTGACGCTTGATATCGGAAACAGATTCCTTCGTCGGCAGCTTGTTCAGCTCCGTGTAAGGATAGTGATAGTCCGCTCGCTCAACGAGCCAGTCTGGTGACTGCGCCTGGACCTTCACTTCTTCCCCTGCTGCTGCAGCTGTCATCGGTTCGATTTCTCTGATAATATGTGTATCCAGCACATCTGCTGCCACAATCAGTTCCAGTGGTTTTGAAGCAGCGAGACGAAAAGCAGCGTCCCGCACATCCGCCTGCTGCCATTTCTCCAGTTCTTTAACGGTCGCTGAACCGACGAGGATGAGCTGTTCTTTGGCACGGGTGAAGGCCACATACATCAGACGCATCGATTCCGAGATACTCTCCCGTCGTCCTTCTTTCTTGAAGTACTGACTGAGGAGTGTCGGATATGAAAAGTGATTGAGCTGATCATAGTAAGTGATCGCAACGCCAAGCTTCTGGTTCGGCAGCACAGCACCCGTCAGGTCACGCAGATTGAACTGCTTGCCGAGTTCTGCATAGATGACGTACGGGAACTCCAGTCCTTTACTTGAGTGGATGGTCATTATTCTTACGACGTCCGCTTCCTCTGACAGAATATTGACTTCACCGAAATCCTTGTTCTTCTCGAGCATATTGTCGATGTATCTGATGAACTGAAAGAGTCCCCGGTAGCTTGAGCGTTCGAAGTCCTCAGCCTTCGACAGCAGACCAAGCAGGTTCGCCCGGCGCTGGCCGCCTCCTGGCAGAAGCGAGAATTTCTCCACGATGTAGAGCTCATCGTAAAGTGTTTCAAGCAGCTGTCTGACACTGATCGTACGCGCAATATTACGGTAGGTGTCCAGTGCCTCCAGGAACTGCTGGATCTTCCGGGTGAGCGGCGTGCGGTAATTCTCTGTATAGTCCAGCATATCCTGATAGAAGTATTTGTCTGACTGCCGAATATCAACAAGCTCCTCTTCATCAAACTGATAGAGCAGAGAACGCAGTACGCCGACCAGATGATTATCCTGCAGCGGATTGTCGATGATACGGAGTAAGCTGATGATCGTTCTGATTTCATCTGTCTCAAAGTAACCGGTACGGCTGTTGACGTGAAACGGGATGCCATATTTCTTGAAGACGAGCTGGTGGCTGCTCGTGTCGGAGACCTGGCGCTGAAGAATGACGATATCGCGGTATGTCGCCGGGCGATAGACCCCTTTGTCATATACCTGACCGTTTGTCACAATCGACTTGATCTTAGCCGCTATCCATTCACTTTCCATATGGTCAGATGCTTCATCCTTGACGAGAATATTCAGCTCTGTCGCATGCGGCGCATCATCAAAATCAGCCCCGAAGTAAAGCTGCTGACGTTCGTCGTAGTCGACTTCTCCGACTGACTCATCCATGATCTCGCGGAAGACTTTATTTGTATCCTCAATGACTTCCTGTCTTGAACGGAAATTACGGGACAGATCGATAACCTGGCCGATATCACCGTCAAAACGTCTGTATTTATCGATGAAGAGACCGGGCTCCGCCTGACGGAACTTATAGATGGACTGCTTGACATCTCCCACCATGAAGAGATGTTCGTGATTGATACTCTGCAGAATACGTTCCTGTACTCGGTTCGTATCCTGATACTCATCGACCAGAATCTCATTATATTTATCGCGCAGACTGAGGGCGATCGGTGTCGGATCACCGTCATTGAGCAGGATATCAAGTGCGAGATGCTCATAATCACTGAAGTCAAGGATTTTACGTTCACGCTTATTCCTCGTGAATGTCTCGATGACTTCAGTCGTCAGCTGGCCGAGCAGCTCCATCTCATCCGCCATCGTCTTCAAGTCAGCGATCAGGTCATCAGGCGGCGCAAAGAAGTAATCAGACTGCAGATTCATGAGTATATCCTTCGCCTGAAGGTACTGGGCCTTGATTCGTTCTTCAGATTCAGAATCGAGGCGCATGTCTTCCATCTCCTTCTTGAACCTGAAAGTCGGCGTCGACCATTTTTCAAGCGCTGATAGATGATGGTAGAGTGATTCGAAGTCACCGGAAATCTGTTCGAGCCTTGCAATATAGGCCTCGGCCTTCAAGTACTGCTTCTCGTAGACCGGGCTGTCCAGTTCAGCAGTCGCCTCCCGGAAGAGCTCCAGTGCGCGTTCTATCTCTTCTATGACCCTCTGCCGCATCGTCTCGATGATCGGATGGTCCAGCGTGACATTTCTATAGAGGTCAGGCAGTTCTGCCAGCCATTTCCGTGGTTCAGGGTTCGCGACAGCGAAGTAATACAGCTTCTGAACCGTCTCGCGAAGTGCCTGGTCATTGCGGTCATTTGACAGATGCAGATTGGTCCGCAGAAAACTGTCGGTCGGTGCCTGGTAGTATTTCTCCATCACTTCATCCAGTGACTGCATCAGAAGAAGCGCTCCTTCTTCGTCGCTTGCCGTTCTGAAGGCAGGATCCAGGTCAATCGTATAGTAGTACTGCTCGATAAGATTCAGACAGAACCGGTGCAATGTCGAAATCTCAGCCGCATGAATCTTCACCAGCTGCTCCTTCAGATGATCAGTGGGATGATTCACGACCTCTCGTTTAATGGCCTGATGAATACGCTCCTTCATTTCCTTGGCGCTGGCATTGGTGAACGTCACGACCAGCAGTTCATCGAGTGCCACATTATCATGGACGATCTTCTGAATGATACGTTCGACAAGAACAGCTGTCTTACCGCTGCCCGCCGCCGCAGCGACCAGAATATCACTGCCCTGTGCGGTGATTGCCTGCCACTGCGCATCCGTCCACTGTGTGTCTATTGGTTTAGTCCTCATCTGTCTCCTCCTTCAGCAGTGCTTTGACATCTATCTTTTCGTCCACTCGTCTGATATCACCTGCATTGATGACCGGGTCGATATGGCAAGTTGAACTGAAGGCACAGAACGTGCACGGCAGCTGCTTATTGAATTCAAGCGGCGCTACTTTTGTTCCGCCGTCCATGATGGCGCTCGCCGTATTGATATAGTTGCTCCGGTTGATGTCAATCAGGCCTTCAATCTCCCGCTTCGTCAGACGTCTGGAGCGGCTGTCGAACACACCTTTTGCGGTCAGGTTGACCGGGATGACCCCTGACTTCGTCCCTGCTTCAAGTCCGGTATCGAGCTTCCGGGCAATCTCAAGATCGTCCAGCACGAAGCCCTTAAGACGGTAGGCCTCAAAATAAGCCTGATCATGTTCCAGCGTCTCTTCGCGCGTGCCATAACGCAGGAATGGCTGCTGCACATGGAAATAGAGCATGGCTGCAGGATCAAGTGGGCGCGCTGACAGCTTGTCAGCATTCTGCAGTACCACATCCATATAGGTGAGCATCTGCATCTGCTTACCGTAATAAACCTCGCTCAGCTTCAGGTCATGCTCTGATGACTTATAGTCGATGATGCTGACATAATCCTTGTCGGTACCCTGCAGCAGGTCGATGCGGTCGATCTGACCTCTGATGGAGATCGGTATCCCCTGCTTCGTATAGATTCTGGCAGCTTCAAACTGATGGTTATTCACCGGGTCTGCTGTGAAGTTCTGTTCAAAGCGTGCCATGCGGAACGCTGAACGGGACTGCTGCGTCTGAATAACCGCCAGCGTTTCAGTCAGGATGTTTGAGATACGCTCAATCATATACTGGTAATAGGCTGTTGAAAACAGCACCTGATACTGCACATCAGGCACCAGCCGCTCCAGTGTCACTTTGACATATCGTTCGATATCCTTTTTATTCATTGTAACGATGGAGTCCTTTATTTCCTCGGAAATAATCTTCAGCGCATGGTGGAAGATATTACCGAGCTCAAAATGCTGGAACTCGAATGGCTGTCTGATATTCAGTTTAAGACCATGCTCCGCAAAATGTTTGAACGGACAGTTGTTATAAGTCTCAAATCTCGAGACACTGGCCTTGATTTCGTGGCCGTAGATCTTCTGCGAACGGCTGTCATTCAGCTGGACGGTCTCATTGCGATAATCTTTCAGACTCATGATGTCCCGGAACACCGCAAACTGGCTCAACCAGTCGATGACATACTGCCACTCAGGCGCGTCCTGCTGTTCAACTGCATGACTGACGCCGACTGCAATGGTCTCAATCAGCGCTTCAGGAGAATTCTGCTCAGAGAGCCGCTGGACAGTCAGGTCTGGGAAGATCGCTTGCAGCTGGTTCAGGTAACTTGACGGCTGACGGCCATTTCCGCCTTCATCCATCAGACTGTAAGTGATATGCAGTTCTTCTGACGCATTTGTCAGCACCTGATAGGCAACGAAGCTTTCATCCATTGTTAGAGCGATGCTGGACGGTGCCAGTCTGACGTCTGAGACATTTTCGACCATCGCTTTGTCCTGGTCGCTGATCAGCGCGTTATCCTTGTTCGCCCGCGGCAGTACATCCTCATTGAAGCCGACCACAAAGACACATGGTATATTCTCAATACGTGCGAGATCCATATTCAGCAGCTGCACTTCGTCAAGCGCCTGGGGAATGCCTGAGAACTCGAGAGTGGACAGCCCTACATCAAGCATCTCCTTCATCGTCTGGAAATCCGTGACCTGGTTCTCCATCATCTCGACAAGTTCATCGAGCAGATTGATGATACCCATATAGACCTGCTCATTTTTCAGCGCCTCATGATTCAGTCCCTGTTTGACGAGCCTGTCTTTCTCTGCCATAAGGTAGTCAGGAATCTTCATGGCAGTCAGAAATTCGTACAGTGTCATCGCGAATTCCCGCGCTGTTGTCACATCCTGAATGTTAATCAGTTCTGTGAGCACCGGCGTGATATACGTTCTGAACTGGTTCATTCTGAGCCATTCCTCTTCACCGTATGGTTTCCGCTTATCATAGAAGAAACGTGAATCCTCAAGCCAGCGGTTAAATGACAGGCCGCGTTCTATCACCGTGTTCTCCAGCATATCAATCAGCAGCTGATCATGCTGCATATCGAAGCGACGGGATAACAGACCCGTCTTCAGCGCTCTGAACAAATGCTCCGTCTGCCACGGCTGGCTGATGAAGTCAAGCAGCGAACGAATCAGTTCAACAGCCGGATGATGAATCATCTGTTCCTTGCTGTCAGTATAGTACGGCACATGGTACTTGGCGAAATATTCCTTGAACAGACTGATATAGCTGTCATCACGATAGAGGACAGCTGTATCCACATAACGGTATTGGTTCAGCCGCGCCTGACGATGTATCGTTCTGACGACGTGTTCGACCTCCTTACGCATGCTCTCCGCTTCACTGACTGTGACGCCTGCTGCTTCACCGGTCCCGGGCAGCAGCGCATCGAACTGACGTTCAATCAGTGCGAGACTTGAATTTCTGAAGCGTGCTGAATCCGCCAGCTGCTGCACGGAGACCTCCACGCCGGCACCGTTCAGTGTCTCCATCAGTAAGTCATAGGTCTCCCGTGTCTTACGGAATGTTTCATTCGTCTCGGTCAGATCGACAGTCAGTGTCATCGTCATGGACTTTGCATGACGGGCCAGCTGCTGAATGACCTGATATTCAAGCGTTGTGAAGTTATGGAAGCCATCGATATAAATATCGGCGTGCCGGATAGATGCTGCATGCGGGATACGGTCATACAGAAAATGCAGAATATCCTCCGACTGCGTATAATGACCGGCCAGACTTTTCTCAAGCAGGTCATAGATGAGCGCAATATCGTGGAGTTTATGCTGCGTGCGTACCGGCAGAGTACCATCAGCACTTAAAATCTGAAGTGTCTCAGCATCGACACCGTACTTCTTGAAGTCTTTGATGGCTTCTGTCACCTTCTGGCTGAAGCCGTAATACCGTGCAGATGAGCGGAAGAGCTGGAGGTTATCCTGCTGTTCTTTTAAGATCATATGCACCAGCATCTCAATCCCCGATCCAGAGATCATCTCCTCAGACAGCCCGCCCTCCTCGCTCATGATGCGCCATGCGAGACGGTCGAAACCATAGATGGAGGCACGGAGACTCCCCTTGATTTCAGGATCTCTTGCCAGCTGCTGCTCGAAAGTGAACGTACTCTGCTTAGGGGTGATGACAATAATCGGGTCACCGAGCGGAAGCGCTCTGATCTCCTCTTTAATGGATGTCATGATGTGATAGGTCTTACCGCTGCCGCGTCTGCCCAGTAATAGTTTGACTGACATATTATCCTCCTTATCAAAAAACACTTTTTATACGGATATAAAAAGTGTCTGATGCTTATTTTGCTGGATCGAAATTATAATGGAATACATTGAACGGCCAGAAGCGCAGTGCTACTTCGCCGACCACCTGGTCCTCATCAATCAGCCCGAAGTAACGGCTGTCCTTGCTTACTTCGCGGTTATCTCCCAGTACCAGCAGCTTGCCGTCCGGAATGGTTGCCACTGACGGTGCTGTGATATCTTTCACCGAGAAATTCTCAGTCAGCTGAACATTGGTCTTGGAGAGTTTGTTCTCTTCAAGATAAGGTTCATCGACCTTTTTGTCATTGATATAAAGCTGGTCGTCCTTATACATGACTTTGTCACCCGATATGCCGATAACACGCTTGACGTAGTCGTCTTTCTTGTCGGCATGGAAGACGATGACGTCACCATTGTCAATATCGCCGACTGTATAGTTGATTTTACTGACGATGACCTTCTCCCCGTTCTTGAGTATCGGATGCATAGAATCACCGTTGACCGTATAGACCAGGAATAAAAACTGATGAATAATAAAATAAAGCGCTACAGCAACGAGGATTGCCACCAGCCACTCATATATTTCTTTTTTCAAGCAAGACACCTCATTCATTAAATTTCAGGTCAAAGTGACCGATGACTTTACCGATAATATCATTTTCTGCAATACAGCCATACGTTCTTGAATCGGCACTCTCCTGCAGATTGTCTCCTAATACAATATAACATTTTTCTGGTACAACTTGCCCGTTTGATTCACTGATATTCAGCAGTTCTTGGTAATCTGCCTTTGTATCCGAATACCGCTCGCCGTTCACATAGAGATAACGGTGATGAACAGCGAGATAATCGCCGGGTACTGCGAGCACCCGTTTGACGAATGTCTCTTCATTCATCCTGAAGAAAATCATATCGCGGGACTCGAGCGGCTGCAGAAGGTCCCCCATCACACTGACCACTGCCCGGTCACCGTCATGCAGTGCCGGTTCCATCGACCGGCCTTCGACTACATAAGAACTGAATAAAAAGGTTCTGAACAACAGCAGAAAGATAAGCAGGAAACTTAAATAGATGAACCCTCTTTTCATAAGGATCTATCCTGTCCGTGATAATAGTCTTCCACCTTCTTGCCGAGGAACCACAGTGCAATGAGCACAAGGAGAACAGCAATTGATTTAAGCGGCTGACTGATAAATGACTGCAGATCGGCACCGATATAGCTGAGCAGCATCAGCATCACTGCCTTCCCCGCCATGACCGCCATCAGATAACGGTGCTGTCTGATGTTCGACAGCGCACCGACGATGTTGATCAGACTGGACGGTGTGAACGGGAAACAGAGCAGCACAAAGAGCGGAAATGCACCATTTTCATTAATACGCCACATCAGCTTCTCTACATAAGGATGCCTGTTCAGCCTGGCGACAAATCGGCTCTGACCGTACCGTCTGACCAGAAGAAAGACAGCGTAGGCGCCGATAACTGCACCGCTCCAGGTGAGAAGAAACCCCAGAAGCAGTCCGAACGCATTGACATTGACCACCGCGAAGACGATGATCGGCAGCACCGGCAGAAAAGCTTCAATAAAGGGAAGCAGAAAGCCGAGAAGCAAGCCGAGGTACTGATGCTGCTCGACCCAGTGCTGCAGAGTTGCAGGTGTGAATAATTCATGAAACATCGACTAACCTTCTTTTAAGTGTTTAGTACCAGTTTATACTATCCTTCAGAAAATAAAAAGAAAACCGCTATACGCGGTTTTCTCTGATCATCCGGTTATTTATTGAGACGTGCTTCCAGTTCCTGCTTTTTATCTTCGAAGCCAGGTTTACCGAGCAGCGCGAACATGTTCTGTTTGTAAGCTTCAACGCCCGGCTGGTTGAACGGATTGACGCCGAGCAAGTAGCCGCTCATCGCACAGCTGAGTTCAAAGAAGTAGACCAGATAGCCGAATGTGAAGGCATCAAGCTGAGGCACTTCGACGACTAAATTCGGCACACCGCCGTCAGTATGCGCGAGAAGCGTGCCCTGGAAGGCTTTCGTATTGACGAAGTCGAGAGTCTGACCGGCCAGGAAGTTCAGACCATCCAGATCGTTCTCGTCCTTCTCAATCGTGATATCTTCGCGAGGCGTCGCGACTTTCACGACTGTCTCAAAGATATCACGACGGCCTTCCTGCACATACTGACCGAGTGAGTGCAGGTCCGTAGAGAAGTTGGCGCTTGAAGGGTAGATGCCTTTGAAGTCCTTGCCTTCTGATTCACCGAATAACTGTTTCCACCATTCATTGAAATACATGAGACTTGGCTCATAGTTGATGAGCATTTCAATCGTGTAGCCTTTGTTATAGAGGATATTACGGATGACCGCATACTGATAGCTGATATTGTCTTCAAGCTCGGAACTTGAGAGGTCACTGCGAGCAGCAGCTGCACCTTGCATCATCTCATCGATTGAGATACCGGCAGCAGCGATCGGCAGCAGACCCACTGCAGTCAGCACGGAATAACGCCCCCCGACATCGTCAGGCACGACAAAGGTCTCGTAGCCTTCAGTGTCTGCCAGTGACTTAAGCGCACCTTTTTCCTTATCAGTCGTCGCGTAGATACGTGACTTCGCCTCTTCCTTGCCGTACTTCTCTTCAAGGATCTTCTTGAAGATTCTGAACGCAACAGCCGGCTCAGTCGTTGTACCTGATTTGGAGATGACGTTGATAGAGAAATCCTTACCCTCAATATAGTGAATCAGATCACTGACATAAGTCGAGGATAAATGATGACCGACGAAGATGATCTGCGGACGACCTTCCTGCGGTGCGAAGTTATCGAACGTCTTGGATAACATTTCAATCGCCGCACGTGCGCCTAGATAAGAGCCACCGATACCAATGACGAGTAAAATCTCGCTGTCGGACTTGATTTTATCGGCAGATTTTTTTATGCGGACAAATTCTTCTTTGTCATAATCTTCAGGCAGGTCGACCCAGCCTAAATAATCACTGCCTGCACCCGAACCTTCGTGAATCGTATGGTGCGTGTTTTTTACGAGGTCTCTCATCTGGTCCAGTTCGTGCTGCCCCAGGAAAGTAAGAGCCGTTTCATAATCAAACTTGATGTGTGTCATCGTATAGCCTCCTGTATTTGAATTCATCCCTCATTTTACTTGAAAAATCCGCACTTCTCAACGGAAGCACCTTCAACAGATGTGGCGAAATGACGACAGTCCAACGTAAAGGGAAGCCACTGTTATAAGCGGCTTCCCTGTTCTGAGTTGATTTTATTTACTGAGCTAACTGATAGATGGCCAGAACATCTTCTCGGTCCAATTTGCAGAAGTTACCGAATGGACCGTTGAAGAGTGTCTTCTCTGCAAATGTCTCGAAGTCTTCCTCACTGATATTGAAGTCACTTAAGCGGCTTGGTGCACCGATTGACGTCCAGTAGTCTTCAATACCTTTAATGCCTGTCTGTATTTTCTCTTCTTCTGACAGACTGCTGTCAGCATCAAATACATCTTCAGCGAACTGAGCAAAGCGTGCCGGCTGCTTTTCACTGACATATTTCATCCACGCCGGGAACAGAATGGCAAGACCTGCGCCGTGTGCGATATCATGTACTGCGCTGACAGCGTGTTCAAGGTTATGCGTAGCCCAGTCGCCGTTATAACCCATGCGCATAAAGCCGTTCAGCGCCACTGTTGCACCAAGCATCAGTGTTTCACGTGCTTCGTAGTTCTGCGGTTCTTTTAGTGCCACTTTCCCTGCTGCCATGATCTGTTTCATCACACCCGCAATCATCGCGTCACCGATTGCACTGTTTTCCGCTTCGTTGAAATACTGTTCAAGCAGATGACTCATTGAATCGACGATACCGTTTACGGTCTGATTCTCAGGCAATGTATAGAGTATTTCAGGATTCAGCAGCGAGAACTTAGGAAAGACGAGCGGTGAACCCCAGCCGAGCTTCTCATTTGTTTCCCAGTTCGTGATGACAGAGCCTGCATTCATCTCTGAACCCGTCGCTGAGATGGTCAGTATTGTGCCGAACGGAACCGCGGATTCAGGTATTGCTTTACGCGTGACAATATCCCACGGATCATGATCAGATGTACTCGCCGCTGAGATTAATTTCGTCCCGTCGATGACACTGCCGCCACCGACCGCCAGGATAAAGTCGATATCATTTTCTTTTACAACTTGAACGGCTCTCTTTACTGTTTCAAGGCGTGGATTGGGTTCGATTCCACCAAATTCCGTCACTTCAAAGTCAGTCAGCAAGTTCATGATGCGGTCATGGAGACCAGATTTCTTCATGCTGCCCCCGCCGTATGTCATCAGAATTTTCTTACCTTCTGTGAACTGCGCGATCATCTGCGGCAGCTTTTCGATGCTATCTTTACCAAAGACCAGCTGCGTCGGATTATAAAAAGTAAATGAATTCATGTAACTCCTCCTCTTATTCGTACTCTTAGTTTAGCCTGTTCTCTGTCGTGCTTAAAATAATCTGCTCATTATCACGGTTCTCGGCACTTCCTTGTCAAGAACTGTGACAAAAAAGGAGACCCCTTATGGGATCTCCTCAGACTGTAGAGGTAAGTTATACAATCAAGTTAGCCACCTAAGGTGGAAGATACATTAATTGTTTATAAAAAAATACGCCATGATGAATTCATGTTAATATTGTAGTTCTCACACCGACAATAAAGGAATGAATTCGTATGACGCATATCAATGGTAACACGAAAACCGTTAAGGGCAAACACCTTTCTAGAGATGAACGAATCATCATACAGACGCTGATCAATGAAGGGTATTCAAACAGACAAATAGCCGGAAAGCTCGGTAGAGCGCCACAGACCATCAATAATGAGATAAAGCGCGGCATGTACACACAAAAGAGCCGGCAGGTACAGAATAATAAAATCTACACTTACTACAAGTGCGTCTATTCACCTGATCTTGCTCAGGATAGATACTTTGAAAATCGTATCAAGTCAGGACGTCATCCTCTCCCCATTACAGATAATCCCTTTGTTGAATGGACCGATCATCTGATGATACATCAGGAAATGTCTCCGGCTTCCGTTATTATGCTTGCTGAGAAAGCTAAGCTTTTTCCAGAAAGATTCATACCCTGTATAAAGACACTCTATAACTGGATTGACAGAAAACTGATAAAGTCCGTAATATCAATCTTCTGATGAAGTTAAAGCTTAAGAATAAGAAGCCGACAGGCTTTACTCGTATTAATAAAAAAGTACTGGGTCAGTCTATCGAACTACGTCCTCATGCAGTGGATACTCGCACGACCTTCGGACATTGGGAGATAGATACCGTTGTCAGACAGAAGTCTGCCGAAGACCAGGTTCTCCTCACCATGGTTGAGAGAAAAAGTCGCTATGAACTTATCTTAAAGATTGATGGTAAACAAAGCTGCCATGTAGTCAACGCACTACGTCATCTGATAAAAGAAACAGGAGATGCTTTCCCTAAAATATTCAAGTCTATTACATCAGATAACGGACCTGAATTCAGCGATCTTTCTGAATGCCTCAAGGGATTATCTGAAGTCTACTTTACCCACCCCTATGCCTCTTGGGAGAGAGGGACGAAAGAAAATCAGCACAGATTTATTCGCCGGCATATTCCTAAAGGTATCCCCATTTCAACTGTAACAGCTTCTACCGTCCATAGAATCCAGGAATGGATGAACAGATATCCACGTAAGATACTAAATGGACAGTCAGCGATGGAAGTTTTTTTGAAGGAGCTAATCAATGAGGACATACTGAGTGAATCCCTAGGATTCTATATGAACTAGATTTGTCAGGGTGGCTAACTTGTAATTGCAATTTAGAATAGATATTAACATTTAATTGTTTACACTCTTGATATAAAGTATTCGCTAAGTTAGATCCTGAAAATGACCAACTTTTACTAATTTGAATATGAGCATATCTGGATAATCCTCCTATATGTCCTTTTTCCAAAATACACACTGAGATTTCTTTTTCCTCCAACGACTGTGTAGGAATACCTCTTTTTAATACTATAGAACTATACAAACCTGCTGGTCCTGCACCGATTATGACTACATCAAACATGCCTTCATCTCATATATCTATTTTTTCCAGATTGTATATTTTCTGGATATCTTTGTCTCTACTATAAAATATAAACAGTCCAAAGCTTACAAGTCCAACAATGAAAAAGTTAAAAGATATTGTAGAAAAAGTATCAGCTAAAATACTACCAAATAAAGATCCAAACGGTACTAATAAGCTTATAAGTGTTTCGTTAGTTGTATTTACTCTTCCTAAAAGATTTTCAGGAGGAATAATTTGAAAGGCTGTTATAAAAACTAAGTTTAAAATTCCTAGTGTTATACTTGAAAGAAATAAAAAAAGTAGAGGTAATATAGTATTTTGATTATAACTTATGGATATTCCTATCCAACATATTCCTATAGTTAAAAATACAACCGGTAGTATTATATTGAATTTAACTTTTGCAATAATATTTGGAGCTACTAAATAACCTACTAAAACACCTAGCCCATTTAGTAATAAGATAATTCCATAGTACATACTTCCACCAAATATCTCACCTAATTTTGGAAATATAACTATACCTCCAGCGTATGCAAAGTTTATTATAGTTAGTGGAAGTAATAACTTTAACAGAAGAGGTTTTTTTACAAATTTCAAGCCTAATCTTAAATCTTGAAAATAGTTAGATATAACGCTAGTACTTTTTTGTTCTTCATTCTGCTTATACCTTTTGGGTATATTTAAAATCAAAAATAAATATAAAGCTATAATAAAAATTGCAATAGTAATACTCATTAAAGTTTTTAATAGGATAATAGCTAATAAGAAACCTATTAGACTATTAAGAAACAAATCTAACACTTTATATGATATCTGAAAAACGGAATTAACTTTTGAAATTTCTTTAGTATTTCTAACAATAGATGGAATTATTGTATTTTCGGCAGGATAAATAATAGAACTACATAATACTGAAATTGATATCAGTATATATATTGTTAATAAATTTAGATTATCTAAATATAGTAAAAAAGTTAGAAAAGAAACTATTATAATTTGAATAAAAGTAGCTATAAGTAAAATCGCCTTTATACTATACCTATCAATTATCGGTCCTATGAAAATAATTAATAATTCTATAATACCTATGATAAACCCTAAATAACCCAAATATACAGTTTTTTCATATGTTTGAGAAATATACCATGTCAGTGTTATTAAAATAATACTATCGCCAATATTTGTAGCTATCCGTCCAAGTAATAATTTAAAAATCTCTTGCATTCTTCTATAGCTCCTTCGATTGAAAACTCAAAAAATCTTCTATCGATTCAAAAGAATCTGTCTCTAATATAGCTTGTTGCATTATAAAATACTTAAAGCCTTTTAAGTGTCCACATGCAATTTTAAAAGTAGCATGATCATTAATCTTATCTATAAAATATTGACATGAAATATTTAGAAATCCAAAGCTATCTCTTATATCTATAGATAAATTGTACTGAGAATAATAAGAATTTAAATATTTTAAGAACATTTCTGAAAAGTATTCACTTGTATCATGAAATTCAATAAATATAAAAGGCATACTTATTTCTGATACTTGGCTGTCGGAACTATAATAAATTTCTTTAATAATTCTATTAGATGTATATTTAATGCTGTGATAAAGATCTTTGTTATTTTTCTGTATTTCAAAAGAGTAATTGTAGTTATCAAGCAAATAAATGCTATTTAAAAGAAGAGCATTAGAATTAGAAATATTGCTACCGGTTAAATCTCTCACTAGTTTTATCCTATCAGTTAGATTCTTTTTAAGAAAATTACTTTTAGGAATATACCATCTACTCCTACCAGCATTTGTAAGTTCCATTCCTCGTTGAGAAAGCTTCAATAAAGACTCCAAAATTATAATGATAACTTTATCATTATTTTTAAAAGTATCTAATATATTTTCAACTTTATAAGTTTCGCCAAATAAACTAATATCAATAATAATAAATGTATAATTTCTTTCACTAGTGTTGCATAAAAGTATTCCAACCTACGGTTTTAAATGGAATATTCTAAAAATTTATTTTCTGTACAAAAAAAAGTCCTTTATAATGGTTGGAGGTAGTTACACGCATCCAAATCCAATACAAAGGATCACATCATGGATAAGTGTACTAGAAAATCATCATTTGAACAATGGATTTCACCGATAGATTTTAAGAAAGTTTCTCAACAGGTGAAAATCCTGAACCTGGATTACTATACAAAAAAGCTGGATACCTGTGCTTTCATTAAACTCCTGTTATATTCACAGCTGTTTGAGACCGAAAGTCTACGTGCTATCAGTGATAGTGTTTTTTCAGAGAAACTTCAGAAAACCTTAGGTTTTGATTCCATCAGCTACTCTCAGCTGAGTAGAAAACTATCTGACGTTCCTACACAGATTTTCAAGGATATCTTCAATCAGCTTCTAGACCAGATCCAGAAGGAGACGCATTTCAATCAGAAGAGAAAGATCACTACACCACTGAAGATCATTGACTCAAGTACACTGCCTCTGAATCTTCATCATTATCGTTGGGCAAAGTTCAGAAAAACAAAGTCCGGTGTCAAGCTGCATCTACGATTGGTTCATATGGCAGATCATGATTCATATCCAGACGATTTTTACCTTACCCATGCCTGTGAGAATGATCAGAATCATCTGGAGCTTTTAGTGGATGACAAGGAATGTATGTACGTTTTTGACCGTGGATATGTACAGTACAGCAGATTTGATGAAATGACTGATGAAGGCTACTTCTTCGTATCCAGATTACGGATTAATGCGGTTCATAGAGTCATTCACGATTTTGTTACCGGCGAACAGAGCAGCGTCATTTCAGATGAGATGGTGGTTCTTGGAACAACGACTAACAGGACAGAGCATTACTTTCGCCGTGTGACTGTTCAGGATGACAAAGGCAAAAACCTTGTCTTAGTGACCAATAGATTTGACTTATCTCCGGAGGAGATCGGCGAAATCTACAAATCACGCTGGGCGATTGAACTGTTCTTTAAATGGATCAAACAGTATCTCAACGTCAAAACATTTTACGGCTGTTCGGAGACAGCTGTCTCCAATCAGGTTTATATCGCTTTGATTGTCTACTGTCTGAACGTACTGATTAAATTAAAGAATAAGAGTAGAAAGAGTATCCTGCAGATCACCAGGTTACTCAAAGCTTCTGTATGGAGCAGAGGACACCATCTGATTCGTAGAATCAGGAAGAATGTCCCCTGATAGTCACTAAAAAATGTCGCTTAGTTATTGCGTAATAAGCTCAGTAAAAAAATGGATGATGACTACCTCTGTTTAGGTGTTTTCAATTTTTAAATTTTCGTAGAAAATACAAGTTCAGAAAATTCTGTATTTATTTATGCAACACTAGTGATTTTTTATATATTTATATAACGCCAAAATTATCATTATCAATACAATAATAAATAAAAATTCTAATAACCAGTATCCAACAGGAACAGCTATCCCCCAAAAATTTTCACTAAACATGTATATTCTCCTTTATATTTTCAGAATATTAAGGTAATGTTACATTGTATTCAAATAAATTACAAAAATTGAAGGTTTTGGTATGAAGAAAAAATTGCCGATCGCTGCTTTAGTGTTATCTTCTTCACTTTTTTATCCTTTATCAACTTATGCTGCAACTGATGAAACTGTAACTCCTAATGAATTAACAGAAAATGGAGTATCTATTAACCAAGCTTCTGATCTTGCTGAAAAAATTAATGCAGGTATAGAAACAGAAGCAGAAAAATATCTAGACACAAATGATATTGTAACTAGCGATATAAATTCTAAAATCACCAAAACTTTTGAAGATGGCTCTTTTATCGAGCAAAAAATTGAAGAATTATCAGTTTCTTGTGTAATAGACAAAAATGAACCAAATAAAGCTGTAAGTGATGTTGGTGGGATTTTACAGGCAGACAGAATTTTACATGTAACAACGAGTGGAACTTGGGGATCAATGGGCTATTATGTGAGAGTTTATAAACCTCTTTCAGGCCAAAAATATATTAAAAGTGTGTATGGACAACATTACGGTGGTACTATTCAATCATTTCAACTTTCTATTATTAGAAAGTATGCAGGTTATGAACCAGCATATGCAAATGGATTAGGCCACTCTGCTTTTGGTCCACTTACAAGAAGTATTAATCTCCAATTTTATTTAAAAGATAACGGTGGATTTTATTCTGTAACTAAAGATATGTAAAAAACATCTTACTTTTTTATTATTTTTTGAAAAAAGACAAACTCAGTTCGAAAATGAGTTTGTCTTCAATCTGAGGAGATCCCTTATGGGATCTCCTTCAATTCGTTCTTATGCCCATCCACGGTAACGTGCAGCTTCTGCTGTACGTTTGATACCGACGATGTATGCTGCAAGTCTCATATCTACTTGTCTTGTCTCTGCAAGTGTGTAGATATTATCGAATGCTTTCACTAATTTTTCACGTAATTTTTCGTTGACTTCTTCTTCCGTCCAGTAGTAACCTTGGTTGTTCTGTACCCACTCGAAGTAGGAGACAGTCACACCGCCAGCACTAGCAAGTACGTCAGGTACAAGCAGGATACCGCGTTCTGTAAGAATTTTAGTCGCTTCCATCGTGGTCGGACCGTTCGCCGCTTCTACAACGATTTCCGCTTTGATATCATATGCATTTTCTTCTGTAATCTGGTTAGAGATTGCTGCCGGCACTAAAATGTCACAGTCAAGTTCGAATAGCTCTTTATTGGAGATTGTGTCCTCAAACAGGTTTGTGACTGTGCCGAAGCTGTCGCGACGGTCCAGCAAATAGTCGATATCAAGTCCGTCAGGGTCATGCAGTGCACCGTGTGCATCTGAAATAGCAATGACTTTAGCGCCTGCGTCGTATAAGAATTTTGCTAAGAAGCTGCCGGCGTTACCGAAGCCCTGAATGACGACACGAGAATCTTTGATCATTTTGCCACGACGTTTCGCTGCCTCTTCAATCGCGATTACAACACCGAGTGCTGTTGAACGGTCACGGCCCTGTGAACCACCGAGGACGATTGGTTTACCGGTGATAAAGCCTGGTGAGTTGAATTCATCCATCTTACTGTATTCATCCATCATCCATGCCATGATCTGAGAGTTGGTGAAGACGTCCGGAGCCGGGATGTCTTTAGTCGGTCCTACAATCTGAGAAATCGCACGGACGTAACCACGTGACAGACGTTCTACTTCGTGAATGCTCATCTGACGAGGGTCACAGACGATTCCGCCTTTACCGCCGCCATATGGCAGGTCAACGATGCCACATTTCAGTGTCATCCACATCGATAATGCTTTTACTTCATCTTCATCTACATCAGGGTGGAAACGTACGCCCCCTTTAGTCGGACCAACAGCGTCATTGTGCTGCGCGCGGTAACCTGTAAAGGTTTTCACAGTACCATCATCCATTCGAACCGGGATTCGAACTGTGAGTAGACGCATCGGTTCCTTTACTAATTCGTACATTCCCTCATCAAAACCTAATTTATCCAGAGCATCTTTAATGATGATCTGAGTTGATGATACTAAGTTTTCGTGTTCTGCCATATCCTCTTCGCCTCTTTTTTCAATACTTTATTTCTCAACTATTGTAACACATTTAATAGACAATTAAAGATGAAAACTTAATTATTTTGAAAACGCTCTCATTATTATTTCGTGAATACTTGCTTCACGCGTTCCAGTGCCCAGTCAAGTTCTTCTTTAGTAATGATAAGCGGCGGTGCAAAACGGATGACTGTATCATGCGTCTCTTTACATAACAGACCCAGTTCTTTCAACTGTTCACAGTATGGTCGTGCGTTTTCAGTCAGCTCAACACCGATGAAGAGACCTTTGCCCCTTACTTCTTTGATGATCGGATTATCGATTTTCTGCAACTCTGCTTTGAAGTATTCTCCGAGTTCGAGTGAACGTTCGGATAACTTCTCATCGATCAGCACATCAAGTGCAGCGATTGAGACCGCACAAGCAAGCGGATTGCCACCGAAAGTAGAACCATGAGAACCTGCATTGAAGACTTCAAGAATCTCTTTGTTCGCTAAAACACATGAAATCGGGAAAACGCCGCCGCCTAGTGCCTTACCGAGGATATACATATCCGGTTCAACATTGTCCCAGTCAGTGGCAAATAATTTACCTGAACGGCCGAGTCCAGCCTGAATCTCGTCAGCGATGAAGAGTACATTGTTTTCATCACAGACTTCGCGGACCTGCTTCAGGAAGCCCTCTTCCGGAATATTGATTCCCGCCTCACCTTGAATCGGCTCAAGCATCACTGCAGCTGTATTCGGTGTGATAGCAGCTTTAATCTGTTCGATATCCCCGAAATCAACCAGTTTGAAGCCACCGAGCAGCGGACCATACCCCCGTTGATATTCTGCTTCACTTGATAAAGAAACAGCGGCCATTGTACGACCATGGAAGTTCCCTTTCATCGCGATGATCTCTGCCTGGTCCTTTCTAACACCTTTAACCCCATAGGCCCAGCGACGCGCAGCCTTGATGGCTGTTTCAACCGCTTCAGCACCTGTGTTCATCGGTAATGCCATATCTTTATTCGCCAGTTTACAGATTTTCTCATACCAAGGACCGAGTTGATCACTATGGAATGCACGTGACGTCAATGTCACATGATCCGCCTGGTCTTTTAAGGCCTGGATGATTTTCGGATGACGGTGCCCCTGATTGACTGCAGAGTAGGCAGATAACATATCCATATATTTATTGCCTTCAGGATCGGTTACCCAGACCCCTTCAGCATCAGAGATAACAATCGGCAGCGGATGATAGTTCGGTGCCCCGTAATGATTGGTCTGTTCGATAATTTCACTTGATTTAGTCATAATAATCTCCTTTTAGTAAAAAAGTAGTGCTATCAAGCACTACTTTTTATTTTTTGATATCCCTTACAGCATTTCAGATGACGTACGACCTTGCATGTGAAGGACTAAGTAGTCTGGACCGCCCGCTTTAGAGTCTGTCCCTGACATTTTGAAGCCACCGAATGGCTGGTAGCCGACGATTGCGCCTGTACAGCCACGGTTGAAGTAAAGGTTACCAACCATGAAGTCACGACGTGCTTCTTCTAAATGTTCACGGTTATTTGTAATAACAGCGCCTGTTAATCCGTAGTCTGTGTCATTCGCAAATTGAATCGCTTCAGTGAAGTCTTTCGCTTTAGCGATACCGACAACCGGTCCGAAGATTTCTTCCTGCATGACGCGGTCATCATGTTTAAGATCAACGAATACAGTAGGATGAGCAAAGTGGCCTTCTGTTTCATCTGTTGTACCACCGACAAGAAGTGTTCCTTCCTGCTTACCGATTTCAATGTATTCTTTGATTTTGTTAAGAGAACCCTCGTCGATGACTGGACCCATGAAGTGTTCGTTTGTTTCCGGATTACCGACTGTTAATTTTTCAGTCTTCTCCTTCACTTTCGCCACGACTTCATCGTAGACATCTTCAACGATGATGACACGTGAACATGCTGAACATTTCTGTCCTGAGAAACCGAATGCAGATTTCACGATTGATTCAGCTGCAAGCTCAAGGTCTGCTTCTGAGTCAACGACGATTGTATCTTTACCGCCCATTTCAGCGATGACACGTTTAAGGTTCAGCTGTCCTTCGTGTACTTTAGCTGCACGCTCGTAGATATGGACACCGACATCACGTGAACCTGTGAATGAGATAAAGCGTGTATCTACATGGTCAACGATGAAGTCACCGATATCGCGTGAAGAACCCGGAATGAAGTTCACAACGCCTTTAGGCATACCCGCTTCTTCCAGCACTTCCATGAATTTATAAGCTACGACTAATGTGTTTGATGATGGTTTTAACAGGACTGTGTTACCTGTCACAAGGGGCGCAACTGTCGTACCCGCCATGATTGCGAACGGGAAGTTCCAAGGTGAGATGACAACACCCACACCTAATGGAATGTAGTCATAACGGTTGAATTCACCTGGGCGGCTTTCAACTTTTACACCGTCTTTGAGGCGTAACATCTCACGACCGTAGAATTCAAGGAAGTCGATTGCTTCCGCTGTATCTGCATCTGCCTCATTCCAAGGTTTACCTGCTTCTTTGATCAACAGGGCTGAGAACTCCCATTTGCGGCGGCGGATGATCGCAGCAGCACGGAATAAAACGTCAGCACGGAATTCAGGTGTAGATTTTCTCCAGGTTTCAAATGTTTCTTTCGCAACAGCCATCGCTTTTTCAGCGTGCTCCTGCGTTGCTTTTGAAATGAAACCGATTGTTTCATCTTTTTTAGACGGGTTGTATGAACGAACTTTATCTTCTGTCATGATGCGTTCGCCACCGATGATCAGCGGATAGTCCTGTCCTAAATAGCTGTTTACTGTTTCAAGGCCTTTTTTCATTGCTTCCTGATTTTCTGAAGCAGTAAAATCAGTGAATGGTTCGTGTTTGTATGGAATCATTATAGTATCCTCCTAAATTTAGGTTCATAGAAAACCCTTACATCATTAATAATGAACAAAAAGTGTCGTAAGTTCAAGTCCTTTGCAACAAAAAGACATAAATTTTTTATACTGTCCTTCCGGAGAAATCATAAAAAAGAACATCCCCTTTTTCCAGATGATGTCCTTATAATTGTTCAGCTTTCGCCAGCCATTCAGGCAGCTTCTGTCTGAGCGATTCAAAGCCGATTGATTGATCCTGACTGATTTCATCCAGCACGGATTTCTTTTCTTTTTTACGTTCCTGACGTCTGAAATAATCATTCTCCTTCAGCGTCAGATTCAGTTTGCCGTCTGCCGCGACGTCCAGTATCTTTGCCTTTACCGTCTGGCCGACTGACAGAAAGACATTCAGATTATGGATATAGTCATTCATCACTTCCGAGATATGAATCAGTCCTTCTACATGGTCCGGTGTCTCGACAAACGCACCATAAGGCTGAATCCCTGTGACTTTCACTTTGACAAACTGGCCTTTACGATATTTCACCATGATCGATTCCCCCCTTTCTCTCTTTACTTCATACTCATAATTGTATCATAAAGAGCAGGGGGGGAAACTATAATTCACATGTCTGATTCAGCTGATCCACTCGACTTAAGATAGCCTCTACTTCTTCAGCTGAGGGCGCTGCATCAAAGGAATAGCTGTAGATGGACTGGATCGCACGGATGGTCTCGTCACGGTCCTTCTTCTGATGAATCACATCCATGCAGTCAAATACTTCCTGATCACCCATCGTCGCATCCTCAAAGTGCATCGGATTCCACGATGCAAGCAGTTTATAAAGTTCGATATTAAACGCGGCGTTCATTCTTCAGGTCCTTGTCTTCCAGACGTTTCAGGACGTCCTCTTCAAATGCTTTCATCTTCTCTTCTTCTTTAGAAGCATGGTTCTTGAAAAAACGGAATGTTAGATAAGCGAGCAGCATAAAGACAGCAAGAGAAAAGACAGCAGGGATGTATTCCAGTTTATTTTCTGGAAAATATAAAAATTCCATCATGATTCATCATCTCCTAATCCCTAGCATTATAGCATGCTGAAAAAGCAAAAAAGTCAATAAGTCATGAACATTTCATGACTTATTGACTCACTCAGAATTACTTGATGATCTCCACTTTTTCGATAATGACAGGGTCAACCGGTTTATCCTGAGGACCCACTTTGACGTCAGCAATGGCTTCCAGTACATCAAGCCCTTCGATCACCTGACCGAATACTGTATGTTTCTGATCAAGCCATGGTGTGCCCCCTTTTTCAGCGTATGCTTCAACGATCTCCTCAGGCCAGCCACCCTGCTTAAGCTGCGACAGCATCTGTGCAGGCACTTCTTTCATCTGAACGATGAAGAACTGAGAACCGTTCGTATTAGGTCCTGCGTTCGCCATTGATAATGCACCATAAAGATTAAAAGCTTCCGTAGAGAATTCATCTTCAAATGAATCACCGTAGATGCTTTCGCCGCCCATACCTGTACCAGTCGGATCGCCCCCCTGGATCATAAAGTCGTTGATGACGCGGTGGAAAGTGATGCCTTCGTAATAACCTTTCTCAGCGAGACCGATAAAGTTCTCAACTGTTTTAGGTGCCACTTCAGGAAATAATTTAATTTTCATCGATCCTTTAGATGTCACAAGGTTGACTGCACGTTCATTTTCTGAAATTTCTGTGTTTAATTGCGGGAATTGAGTCATGATTAGCGCTCCTTCATGATATGATAAGTACCATAATATATTAACATAAAGGATGATGAATATGTATTATCAACTCCCATTCAAAACAGGACGCTACGTGGTCGAACAGCTCGGCGACCATCCAAATGGCACTTTAGTTCAGGTGCTGGCAGTGATTCATCACCCGAAGCAAGGCGACCTGCATGCGCCGGATGAGTCACCTGTCTTCTTCCATGAAAGAAAGGCACTTGCCTACCGTGAGAAACGCATTGTGCATCCGAACCTGCTGAAACCATTTGACGAGGAACTGCCGCATTACAATGAATCGCTGAAAGCTGCAGTCCTTCGACTGGAAGAGAAATTACAGGCTGAAGATACCGACTATAACAGACAGGCGCGCCGTGCGCTGAGCAATTTGAAAGACGAATATCATCGCTATCACTCTATTCAATTTTGACGTTTCTGTGAACAACTATGTCGTTTCTTCCTATTTAAGATTTCCGGTACATCATAGCATACCTGGTTTGATGCCACGGGATTTTTCGTTATACTTATAGTTAAGCTAAGGAGGTTTATTATGCATTTATTACAGCTGGCAGTCCTGCTGCCCTTTATCGGTGCAGTTCTGGTACCCGTCTTCTATTCCTATATGAAGCGTCTTCATCCAGGTATTGTTGCACTGATATTTCCAGTAGCGGCGGCGGCACTGCTTATCATTTCAAGACTATCAGGACAGGCAGAAAGTCATTTCGCCTGGATGCCGAGACTGGGTCTCAATCTTGATTTTAATTTAGATGGCTTCGCCTTTTTATTCACGATGCTGATCACGGTCATCGGCGCGCTTGTCATCTTCTACTCCGTCCATTATTTAGGACGTCGTGAGGCGCTCGGTCATTTCTACTGTTACCTGCTTATTTTTATGGGTGCGATGCTCGGTGTCGTCTTAAGCGACAATGTGCTCAGCCTCTACATGTTCTGGGAGCTGACCAGTATCTCCAGTTTCCTGCTGATTGCTTTTTGGAACCATAAGGAAAAGTCGATACAGGGTGCACTCAAATCCATGCTGATTACCGTATTCGGTGGTCTGATGCTGCTCGGAGGACTACTGACACTTGTCAGCATCACGCACACATTCAGTATCCGTGAGATGCTCACGATGACGAATGTGATAGCCGGGTCACCGCTCTTTACAGTGGCACTCGTCTTCATTCTGCTCGCTGCTTTCACGAAGTCCGCACAGTTCCCGTTCCATATCTGGCTGCCGGATGCGATGGAGGCCCCGACACCAGTCAGTGCTTATCTGCACTCAGCGACCATGGTTAAAGCGGGTATCTACCTTGTAGCAAGGTTCACGCCTGTTTTTGCGGTGGCACCGCTCTGGATCTATGCTGTGACATTCGCAGGAGCGGTCACCCTCTTCTGGGCATCGTTCAATGCGGTCAAACAGCGGGACTTAAAAGGTGTCCTCGCTTATAGTACCGTCAGTCAGCTTGGACTGATGATGACACTGCTTGGTATCGGTGGCATCAGTCTGCATTATCATCACGACGAAATCTTCTACATGAGTATCGCAGCCTGTGTATTCCATATTTTCAACCATGCCTCATTCAAAGGTGCCCTCTTCATGGTGGTGGGTATCATCGACCATGAGACAGGTACACGGGACCTGCACAAACTGGGCGGCCTGATGCAGGTCATGCCCATCACTTTCACAGCCGCTGTTATCGGCGCGTTAAGTATGGCGGGTGTACCGCCGTTCAACGGCTTCCTCTCTAAGGAGATGTTTCTGTCCAGCATGTTTGATTCAAGTGAAAGTGCGCTCTTCAACCCAGTGCTGGTGTTTGTACTGCTCGCACTGGTTATCATCGGCAGTATCTTCACCTTCATTTATTCCGTGAAGCTGCTGAAAGATGTCTTTCTCGGTGAACGACACGCTCTGCCGAAGGAAGCGCACGAAGCACCGCTTGCCTTTCTCGCGTCTCCACTGATTCTGATCACAATCGTTGTTGTTACAGGTCTCATCCCTAATATACTCGCACCGATGATTGAGGCAGCATCGAGTGCTGTCTTGAATAAGCCGGTCGACCACCTGCATATCGCACACTGGCATGGCATCAATCCGGCGCTGCTGACAACGCTCACCATCTTCGTGCTCGGTACGTTAATGGTGCTCTATTTCTCTAAATGGAAGTCTGTCTACAAACTGCAGCCTGAACACTGGACGTTCAACACACTGTATCAGTCAGCGCTGAAGAATTCCGAGCATCTGTCCTATAAGATCAACCATTCAGTCATCGCAGGGGGCAGTCGTCTGCATCTCGTACTGATTTTTGGTACATTCATCGTTCTGACTGCCCTCGCGCTGCTTTTTGCGCCGACCGGCTTCGGGAAGTGGCAGCTGGCTGATATCCGTATTTATGAGCTGATACTCGTCATCATCATCTTAGTGGCGACCTATATGGTCGTCATCGCAAAGTCAAGAATCTTCAGTATCATCATGCTGAGTGCAATCGGTTATTCTGTCGGTCTCTTCTTCGTGTTCTTCAATGCACCCGACATCGCACTGACTCAGCTGACGATAGAAACGATCTCAACAGCGCTTTTCCTGATGTGTTTCTTCCATCTGCCGAAACTGACGTTATACGGCGAAACAGCAAAATTCAAACTGCATAACGCAGCTATTGCTATTCTGACCGGGCTCAGCGTTATCGTCATCGGGCTTATCGCTTACGGACACCGCTACTATCCTTCCATCAATGAATATTACATCAAGAACGTCTACGAACTCGCAGCGGGTAAAAATATGGTCAACGTCATACTCGTCGACTTCCGCGGATTCGACACCTTGTTTGAATCGGCTGTACTTGGTATTGCCGGTATCGGCATCTATACATTGATTAAACTACGTTACAGAAAGGATGACTCTAATGAACAAACAGAGAAATGATGTCATTCTCCAGTTCAGCACACTGGTCATCTTCTTCATCATCATCATGTTCAGTTTCTCCATCTTTCTTGGAGGACACTATACGCCGGGCGGAGGATTTGTCGGCGGCCTGCTCGTATCAGGTGCGCTCCTTCTCATCCTGATCGCTTATGATATCAGGACATTGAACCGCCTGCTGCCGATCGACTTTAAGATTGTAATCGCCTGGGGACTGACGTTCTGTTTCGCCACACCGTTTATCGCCCTTCTTAAAGGCGAGCCGTTCTTCAAGCATTACTACGGCGATCTTCATCTGCCGCTGTTCGGCGCCATTCACTGGCATACCGCTATGTTATTTGACATTGGTGTTATGCTCACTGTTATTGGCACATGCATGACCATCATCCTGACGATTGGAGAGAATGAATAATGGAAATAATCATGATTATATTAGCCGGCATTCTAGTCGCTGCAGCAGTCTATCTGATTCTGTCCAGAAGTCTCCTTCGGGTGATTATTGGTACTTCAGTACTGACGCACGCTGTCAACCTGCTGCTGTTATCGATGGGCGGTCTTAAGACAGGGGCGATACCCATTTACGGTGAGACAGTCAAACGCTACGTCGATCCGATTCCTCAGGCTCTTATACTGACCGCTATTGTCATCAGTTTTGCGATCACTGCTTTCTTTCTGGTACTTGCCTTCAGAAGCTATAAGGAACTTGGCACTGATAATCTAGCCGAAATGCGAGGTGTACCAGATGATGAGCAATAGTTTAGTCCTGCCGATTGTCATCCCTGCGATAATCGCAATTATATTGATTTTCATCGGCAAACAGCCTGTTATCAAACGTATCATTGCCTTTGCCGGCATGTTTATTACAGCAGTATGTGCTGCTTTCAACCTGATCAATATCAAGCAGCACGGCATCCAGATGCTGGAGCTCGGAAGCTGGCAGATCCCCTACAGTATTACGCTTTCTGTAGACCTTCTGTCAGCAGCCTTTGTCTTCACATCTTCAGTGATCATGCTCTTGATCATCGTTTATTCCTATCAGTCCATTTCGATTGAACGTGAGCGTTATTACTATTATGCTTCAGTCATGTTCATGCTTGCTGGTCTGAATGGTGCTTTTTCAACAGGTGATATATTCAATCTGTTCGTGTTCTTTGAAGTCTTCCTGATGAGTTCGTATGTGCTGATGATTATCGGTGGTACAAAAATTCAGCTGCAGGAAAGTATTAAATACATTCTAGTGAATGTGATTTCTTCTTCTTTCTTTGTTCTCGCTATAGCAATGCTTTATTCAGTCGTGGGTTCACTGAATATGGCTGATATCAGCTTAAAACTAGCCAAAATCGAGAACAACTCTATCATTACAATATGTGCTGTGATGTTCATCTTCGTTTTCGCGACGAAAGCCGGTATGTTTCCGCTCTATTTCTGGCTGCCGCATGCTTACTACGCACCACCGATTCCGATACTGACGATGTTCGGTGCACTGCTGACCAAGGTCGGTATCTATGCGATTATGCGGACTTATCCGCTCTTCTTCAGAACAGAAGTAGTGGAGAACATTCTGCTCACGCTTGCGATCCTGACCATTATTTTCGGCTGTATCGGTGCGCTCGCTTATCGTGATATGAAGAAGATTGTCATCTATAACATCATGATTGCTGTCGGTGTGATCATTGCCGGTGTCAGCATACTGACAACTGACAGCATGCTGGGGGCCATTTACTATATCTTCCATGATATCATCATCAAGGCGGCGCTCTTCATGCTGATCGGGATCATCATCCATATTACAGGTGAGACAGCTTATGACCGCTCGGGCGGCCTGATCAAAAAGTATCCGGTCCTCGGCTGGACTTTCTTCATCGCTACTTTATCACTCGCCGGCATTCCACCGCTCAGCGGCTTCTACGGCAAATATTATATCGTCAAAGCGTTGCTGAGTGAAAATCACGTGCTATCAGCGATTATAGTGCTTGTCAGCAGCCTGATCGTGCTCTATTCCGTCATAAGGATCTTCATCAATGTTTTCTGGGGTGAACCAAGTACAGCTGTTAAACACGCGCCCTATTCGAAAATGATGGTCGTCAGCTGCCTCATGACGTTACTGGCCGTCACTTTCGGTATCTATGCGGATTATTTATTCCCACTGTTTCATGAGGCGGCAGTGACTATCACCGATCCTTCTCAGTATACTCAGATTATGGAGGTGAAGTAATGGCGATACAAGCGTTGATCAACATACTCCTGACCGTACTATGGTGCCTGCTGACCATGTCATTCTCACTGGGTAATATGGTACTCGGTTATCTGTTCGGATTATTTGCTGTTTATATCATGCGAAATTTTCTACCGGGCCGCTTCTATCTGCGTCCCCTGTTTAAATCCATACGACTGGGCCTGATATTCTTTGCGGAGTTATTCAAGGCAAATATCGATGTGCTGAAGATTGTTCTTGGCAGAAAGATAGACATTCAGCCGGCATTTTTTGCTTATCCGACTGAACTGACTAAAGACTGGGAGATTTCACTCCTTTCGCTACTGATCACTTTGACACCGGGGACAGTGGTCGCTGCTGTCAGTGATGACAAGAAGACCCTTTATATTCATGCCATCGACTTTTCAACACTGGAAGAAGAAATAGAAGGCATTCGGACCTCTTTCGAGAATGCCATTAAGGAGGTGGGCGTTCGATGAAAATAGTTGCTGCAATTGGTCTCATCATTGTTTCAATCAGTATTCTCGGATTTCTCTACCGGGCGATCAAAGGACCGTCAATGGCAGACCGTGTCGTCGCTCTTGATGCGATCGGTATTGCACTGATGGCGGTCGTCGCCCTCTTCTCCATCCTGCTGAACACTCAGTATTACATCAGCATCATCATGCTGCTGGCTGTTCTGTCATTTCTAGGTACTGTGTCATTTGCAAAGTTTATGGATAAAGGAGAGATCATTGAATATGAGCGAGATGATTCTTAACGGTTTAGCGATTCTCTTTATTCTGGTCGGCTCCCTCTTCAGCCTGGTGTCTGCCATCGGATTGTTCAGACTGCCCGATGTCTATACCCGCGCGCATGCGGCAAGTAAGGCATCCACGCTAGGTGTCATGTTCATTATGGTGGGTGTCATGTTCTTCTTCCTAGGGAAAGACCATGTTTTCCAGCCATCACTCCTGCTCGCTGTCCTGTTCATCTTCATGACCGGTCCTATCGGCGGTCATCTAATCATGCGAAGTGCCTATAATAACGGCGTGAAGTATACGGACTCGACCATACGGGACGACCTGAAAGATGCAGAATAACAGAAAACCGATTCACCGTCTCGATGACGGCGAATCGGTTTTTTTATCGTTTCTCACGGATGGCAATCGTAGCGCGGGATATCGAGAGCAGTCGCTTATCCTCTGCTATCACGCGTACTTCCCAGACATGAGTAGACTGACCTTCATGAAGGATAACAGCGTGTGCAAAGACCCTGCCCTCCCGGACTGACGCGATATGATTGGCATTGACTTCAAGTCCGAATGCAAGCGTCGTCTTAAGGTCGATTAAATCTGCTGAACCAAGAGAAGCCGCCGTCTCACAGAGTGCGATGGTTGCCCCGCCGTGCAGATAACCGAACGGCTGACGCACTTTGTCCGTCACCGGCATACTGATGCATAGCTTGCCGGGTAACCGTTCTTCCAGCTTCATTTCAAAATTCGACAGCATATTCTGCCGCTCAAATAATTCCTCGATATTCACATCATCACCTCATGGTCTATAGTACCATGGCCGCGATATATCCGAAAATGAGGAGCGGTATATTAAAGAGCAGAAAAGTCGGTACACACGTGTCCCAGATATGGTCGTGCTGACCGTCTATATTCAGTCCTGCGGTGGGACCGAGCGTGGAGTCACTGGCAGGACTGCCCGCATCACCCAGCGCACCGGCCGTCCCGATGAGGCTGATAAGCGCAAGCGGACTGAGACCGATCTGCTGGCCAAATGGTATAAAGAGTGCGGCAATGATCGGAATCGTCGCAAAGGACGAGCCGATGCCGAGTGTGATGACGAGACCCGCAATCAGCATAAAGATGATGCTGAGTGACTTATCACCTTGAGTCAGTGTCACCATATTCTCAACAAGCGATTTGACCTGTCCGGATTCGTTCATCACACTCGCGAAACCATTCGCTGTCAGAAGAACGACTCCAATATAGGCCATCACCTTAATGCCGTTCACCAGCTCGTCATCCAGTGTCTTCCAGTCATATACCCGGAAAACGAAGAAAATAAGGATACCGGCAAGCGCACCGAAAATCATGGATTCCGTCAGGAGCTGCACAACAAAGGTCATGATTATAGCTAAAAGTGTAATGGTAACGGTATAGCGGCTGATATCCTTCACTTGAAAGGCTGCCACTTCAGTCTGACGGTATTCCCGTGGTTTATGATACAGGAATATACCGAGTGCAAGACCGATGATGAAACCCATTGATGGAATCAGCATCGCCTTCCAGATATCACCGAACTGAATGGCATAGTGAGCCTGATCAAACCCTTTTTTGATGATTTCATGGAAGATATGGCCGAAACCGAACGGCAGCAGTGTATAGGGAAAACAGAGACCGAAAGTCAGAACGACTGCCACCATCCGCCGATCCAGCTTCAGCTCATTGAACAGACTGAGCAGCGGCGGAATGACAATCGGAATAAATGCGATATGTATCGGAATCATATTCTGTGACATACAGGATAAGAGAGTGAGACTGACGATAATCAGAACTTTTGTCCAGACCCGCGCCTTCACTGTACTATCCTGTTTGATGAGACGGATGATCCGTCCCACAAAATAATCCGTGATACCACTATAGGAGATCAACGCAGCAAAACCACCAAGCAGCGCGTAACTGAGTGCCACCTCAGCGCCGTCACCGATACCTTCTGTAAAGTGACTGATCGTTTCCGTGAGACCCATACCGGCTGTCAGCCCCCCCACTAATGCGCCTATAAATAATGACAGCACGATATTCAGTCTGCAGAGACTGAGTATAATCATGATAAGAACAGCGAGTAAAACAGCATTCATAAAGACACCCCATTACTTTATCTTGGTAAAGTGATACCATACTAAAGTAATCTATTTCTTATGGGTTGTCAACCATCAGCATTTCCTGAATCAGCTCAACCTGATATTTAAGGGGTAACAGCTGACTGAACTCGGTAATCGTAAAGGTGCTGCCATAAGAGTCAGCAAAGTGATTCAGAGACAGGTTTTTCAGGTCCCGATATTTGGAAGGAAAAAGCGGATAATGCGGATTCTGCATGCGATATCTGATAGCTGTAGATGAGGGCCGTTCATTCCCGTACTGGGTCATCACTGAAGATTCGCCTCGTGCAAGTCCCAAGACCACAGGCTCGACTTTGTATTGTCTGCCGTAGTGCAGTGCGTCATAGATGATCGCCTCTCTTAACGAACTGAAATGAACAAGCTGACCATTCCGGGCGATACGCGCATCGTCAGTTTCTGAATCCTTGAAGTAAATCATCAGAACAACTGTAGCTGAACCGGCTGCCAGTAGTGAGCTGGGCAGTAGTTCAGGGTCCAGGACGATAAGGACGTTGTCAGCCGTTTCAGAAGCTGACCATTCAGATGCAGATATATTATGGGTCTTATAGGTCAGAGGTAGAAGCTGATACATCTGGTGTTCAGGCAGTTTTGTTTCTGTAAGCACAGTTGAAGGGATGGTTTCTGAATAGCCGATGACTTCACATTCCGGCCATTTATCTTTAATCGTCCAGTAAAGGCCTGAGACATCGATATAGGAATGAAGTGTCGTCAGATCAATGGTCAGTGGCTGTTCAATAAGGTAATAGGAGAGTCTCTCATGCAGCAACAGCTCATCTTCTGATGTATAGCGTTTCGGGTTCCCTGCTGGTATACCGATGAGCCTGTTATTGCCGGTCAAGTCGTCCAGTGTGTCCTCCTGCTGATGATAGTAATCCACAACGCGTTCATCCAGCCAGTCGATACCCGTTTGTCTGACCTGAGTGTACTGAAACGGTAAAAAGCACATATAGACTCTCTCTACATGTGCCTGTGGGTTTGTCATATTCATCACTCCTAAAACATAGTATAACCGCTCTTACGAAGATTTCTGATCACAATGCCGGCAGTCACTGCGCCGACAAGCCCTGCCGACAGCATGATGATATCTGCCGGCAGGAGGTGCGTGAGTCCGCGCCAGAGCTGGCTGAAGGCGTAGTGTGGCTTTAAAATATAATCAGCTGTTGAGATCTTATCTACAATCGCAAAGACCACGAACGGATAGAAGAACGTCATAATCCAGGTCGACTTAAGCAGCATATTTAAAATAAAGGCAATACCGAAAAATAAAACAAAGAATAATACAACACTGATGATTAACTGAACTAAGGCAGTCATTATTTCCTCCTCATGTTACAAAAAAAGTCATTGGCACTATTATAACATGGGGGCAGTGAAAATGAGACTCGAATTGATTCATTAATGACATATGGGAATGGGCCTATCGTCAGTTTCCTTGACATTCCGCCCGGAAATTCTCGCCGCTCGACTGCAGGTCATTTTCCGCGCCACAATCCAAGTCATCTCACAGCTACCACAAAAAAACGCAGTATCCATCAGGATACTGCGCTCAATTTATCTTATAAGAATTTACCTTTTTTGAATGCAACTCCGATACCACCGATTTTAAAGACGGCACGTGTATCGATTAATTTTTTCATGAATGCTGCTTTCTTACCCGTGATTTCTTTGCCCATAACGACACCCACACCGTCATGTGAGCCAAGTGAAGCAACTGTCCCTTTTTCACTGTAGACGAATGTGCCCAGTGGCTGGTTATTCAGTAATTTAACGATGGCATCAGCTGTGAATTCACCTTGCTGCATTGCAATCTGTGCTGTTGTCGGATAAGGACGTCTGTTGTCGCCTTCTCCGCCCATAACTGCTGAACAGTCACCGATGACGAAAATGTCATCGTAGCCTTCGATACGGTTGTCTTCACGGACGACGATACGTCCACGTTTGACACCTTCGAATGACTCTTCCATCAAGTGGCTGCCACGTACACCCGCAGCCCAGATCACTGTATTAGCGTAAAGCTGTTCTTCCTGCTCGCCGTTTTTCACGACGAAACCATTTTCGTTAGCAGCAACGATCGGTGTCGCGATCTTGAATTCAACGCCGCGTGCTTCCAGATAATCCACCACGTAGTTAACCAGTTCATCTGAGAACATCGGTAACATTTTAGGCGCTGCTTCTACACATGTCATCTTCACTTTTGATGGGTCGATACCATATTTCTTGCATAATTCCGGTACGCGTTCTGTTAACTCACCCAGTAACTCGATACCCGTGAATCCAGCACCGCCGACAAGAATCGCAAGGTCTTTATCGTCTTTGTCCGTGCTTTGTGCGTAATGTGCAAAACGTTCTTCGATATGTTTTGCGATACGACGTGATGTATGAATGTTTTCAATCTGGAAGGCATGTTCTTTCATGCCGCTGATTCCAAATGTCTCTGATTCGAAGCCAAGTGCCACAACTAAGATATCGAAATGGAACGTTCCGTTTGTAGTTTCAACCGTTTTTTCGTCGCGGTTGATTTTAGTGACTTCCGCTTTTACAAAATCTACTTTAGAGGCGTCAACGACACTTGCGATCGGATATAAAGCATCCTGATATTTCATTGTACCTGCTGATGCTTCATGTAACCATGTCGCTTCGTAGTGATAATCATTTTTATTGATTAGTGTGATATCACAGTCTTGTGCTGATACTTTTTTCTGTAATTTTGTGAGGGTCTGCAGACCGGCATAACCCGCTCCAAGAACCACTACTTTTTTTCTTTCAAAGCCCATTTTATTCACCCATCTTATTATGATATTATTGTGATTTATGTCACAAATTAAACCTAAATCATTCCACTTTAATAATAATATTAATAACAGGAATATTCAACATTTAAACTAACAGTTTTCGGGTGTTCCGGCTACGTCACGCGTTCTGAAGGAACTGCCGCAGCCACACGATGCGATGGCATTCGGATTATCAATCGCAAAGCCCCCGCCCATCAGAGACTGTTTAAAATCGACAACAGTCCCTTTCAATATCGAGGCATCTGTTTTATCAACAAGCACGTTCACGCCGTGAAATGTCAGAATATCGTCATTTTCGCCTGGTGCTTCCTCGGCACTCATACCATATGAGAGACCTGTACATCCTCCGCCCTTAACGGAAATCTTCAAGTAACCGTCAGGCATGCCATTCTTCGTCATCATATCTCTTACTTCAAAAGCTGCTGCTTCTGTTAATGTAATCGTCATATTCATCCTCCTAAAAAATCCAAGTTTCCTCTATGTGCTTATAAATGTTGGCAAGTAATTCGTCCGGACTCCCGCCTTCGACAAAATCGCCGTTGACCAGCGCATAAAGTCCGTCGTTACATTGTCCGCAGTATGTGAGACAGCCATACTCAAGACAGTCGATGTCCGGATCTTTGTCAAGCGCATCAAAAACAGTCTGTCCGCCTTTAGCCAGATTTGATATGCAGAATTCCACAATCGGATTCATGTCTCACCTCAATTTCCAGTTATCTGTACAAATAAATCGCATAATATATTATAATTTAAGCATACGGAAAAAAATAGGATTTTGACTCAGTAAAAAAAGGGGATAACTTATGAAGAATCTTGTTTTACTTGGTGGAGGCTACGGAAATATGCGCATTATGCAGCGCCTGCTTCCAGATGCATTGCCAGATGAATATACAATGACATTAATCGACCGCGCACCTTTTCATGGTCTGAAAACAGAATTCTATGCACTTGCTGCAGGAACAGAATCTGATAAAGATGTCCGTGTCGATTTCCCGAAGGACGCCAAACTGAACTTCGCTTATGGTGAGGTCACCGCAATTGACCTCGACAAACAGATTGTAACGATGGGTAAAACACATGTGGACTATGATGAGCTGATCATCGGACTCGGCTGTGAAGATAAATATCATAATGTGCCGGGCGCTGATGAATTCACTTACAGTATCCAGTCCATCATGCAGGCGCGTGATACCTACAGCGCAATTGCTGACCTCCCGTCAGGCAGCACGGTCGGAATCGTCGGTGCCGGCTTAAGCGGTATCGAGCTTGCCAGTGAACTGCGTGAATCACGTCCTGACCTTAACATTCAGCTCTTTGACCGCGGCGCCCGTATTCTGCCGGCCTTCCCTGAGAAGCTCAGCAATTATGTGAAGCGCTGGTTCGATCAGCATAACGTCGAAGTCATTCCGCATTCCAACGTTGTCAAAGTTGAACCCGGTAAACTTTATAATAATGATGTATCATATGACGTTGATCTGTGCGTATGGACAGCTGGCATCCAGCCCGTTGAAATCGTTCGCAATCTGCCGGTTGAATTCGGTGAAGGCAGCCGCGTGCGCGTCAATCAGTACCATCAGATCCCAACGCATCAGAACGTCTATGTGGTCGGTGACTGTGCGCTGCTGCCGCATGCGCCAAGCGCTCAGCTTGCTGAAGTACAGGCAGAACAGATTGTGGATGTGCTGAAGAAAGGATGGAAAGGCGAGGCATTACCAGAGACGATGCCGGAACTGAAGGTACAAGGCTTCCTCGGTTCCCTCGGCGACAAAGAAGGATTTGCCTTTCTTATGGACCGCACGGTGACAGGCCGACTGGCCAGACTGATGAAGTCAGGCGTGCTCTGGCTTTACAAATATCATAACGGTTAAAAAAAGAAAGGACTTTCGCCACGAAAGTCCCTTCTTATTTTTGTGATACAAAGTTTTTTTCGACGTATTTAGTGAGCTGCGGCAGCTGGATATAACCATCCGCAACGATTTCGTCATTCATCGTGATGAGCGGATAGAAAAGCTCATCATCCTGAATACGTTCAACAATGGATTGATCGTAATCTGAATGGCCGACTGTATCATTGATATCTATATAATTGAAAGTAAAATCCACTTGCCCGAATTTACGTTTCAAGTTTGGCTGCACCCAGTCAAATATATCTTTGGATGTCGGTGCGTTGACACAGCTTGCACAGACTAAGTCAGCACCGTATACATTTACTTTGACCTGTTCCATATGCATCCCCCTTAATTAATTGATCAATCTATGCTATAGTAATTATACTATCAGTAAGTAAATAATGAAAGGAGTCTATTATGACGACTGAACAGCAGACACAATTCGATCAGGTCAACGAGGTACTCGACAAATTACGTCCGTTTTTACTGCGTGACGGCGGCGACTGTGAGCTCGTTGATGTAGAGGACGGCATCGTGAAATTACGTCTTCTCGGTGCATGCGGGACATGCCCTTCATCTACCATCACTTTAAAAGCCGGCATCGAACGGGCATTACTTGAAGAAGTGCCCGGCATTGTTGAAGTTGAACAAGTATTCTAAGGACCGCTCATCAGAGCGGTCTTTTTTTACAGGCTATCTGTTGCTAAACCGTTATTGTTAACCTATTATTGTTATTAGTTAACGATTATAAGGAGGAAAAATAATGGGTATCGCACCGCGGATTATAGACGGCTACACACTGACGAAAGAAGAGGCACTCGAGATCCTGCATACGCCCGACAATCGACTGCTTTCGCTAATAGATGATGCCTACCAGATCCGTCATCATTACTACGGCAACAACGTCAAGCTCAATATGATACTCAATGCAAAGAGTGGTCTTTGCGCTGAGGACTGCGGTTACTGCGGTCAGTCAACGAAGGCAGATACAGGCTGCAGTCAGTATGCGCTTGTCGATGAACAGACACTCATCAGAGGAGCGGATGCCGCAGTGAATAATCAGATCGGCACCTACTGCATTGTCATGAGCGGACGTAAACCGACCAACCGTGAAGTGGAACGCGTCACCAGTGCCGTCGGGGAAATCAAGGCGCAGCATCCGGAGCTGAAAATCTGCGCCTGCCTTGGACTCGCGACAGATGAACAGGCAAAGAAGCTGAAGGCAGCAGGTGTCGACCGCTATAACCATAACATCAATACGAGTGAACGTTATCACGATGAGGTCGTGACGACACATAGTTACAAAGACAGAGTCAATACGATTGCTATCATGAAGGAGCATCATATCTCCCCGTGCTCAGGTGTCATATGCGGCATGGGTGAGACTGATGAGGATATCGTCAATATGGCATTCGCTCTGAAAGAAATTGATGCGGACAGTATCCCTGTCAATTTCCTGCATGCGATTCCCGGCACAAAATTCGAAGATAAAGATGAACTGACACCGAACCGCTGCCTTAAGATCCTCGCCCTCTTCCGATTCGTCAATCCGACCAAGGAAATACGCGTCTCCGGCGGCCGTGAAGTAAATCTGCGCACCCTGCAGCCGATGAGCCTTTATATCGCGAACTCCATCTTTGTCGGTGATTATTTAGTGACGAATGGTCAGCCGAACGCTGAGGATTATAGAATGATTCAGGACCTCGGATTTGAAATTGAACAGAACGCCTTCACGAACGATCCTTCATTGATTGAAGCTTAAAAAAGAATGGACAAATCCATTCTTTTTTCTTGTATAAGAGTAAATAGAAATAAAAGTTTCATTTTACATGGGGTAAAGATTGTATAAATGCTCAGAAAACTTATAATTAAGATAGGCATAAAGTTTTAAATACTGAATAGAGGGGTTTTTTTATGAGCGAAGTAATGACACAAACTGTCAGAATCACTTTGAACGGTTCACCGATGGAAGTCCCGGCAAGAGCTAATCTGCTGGACTATCTGAGATTCAAAGGCATTGAAGTGCCTGCTCTCTGCTACCATCCTGACCTCGGTGCTATTGAAACGTGTGACGCATGTATTATTGAAGTAAACGGGGAACTCGTGCGCGCATGTAGCACTGAACTGAAAGATGGCGATGTCGTCACAACAGGCACGAGCGATGCATTTGAAGCACAGATGATCGCGATGGACCGCGTCCTTAGAAACCACGAACTTTACTGTACAGTCTGTGACTTCAACAACGGTAACTGTACAATCCATAACACTGTCAAAAAACTTAGAATCGACCATCAGGCGACGCACCAGTCACCAAAAGGCGCACCGGTCAACCGCGGTAAATTCTATCGCTACGATCCTGACCAGTGTATCCTCTGCGGACGCTGTGTTCAGGCCTGTCAGAATGTACAGGTCAATGAGACTCTGATGATCGACTGGGAACTTGAACGTCCCCGCGTTATCTGGGACGGCAGCGGCTCTACTTTGATCGACGAATCATCATGTGTCAACTGTGGTCACTGTTCAACCGTCTGTCCATGTAACGCCATGATGGAGGTCGGCATGGAAGGCGAAGCCGGTTTCTTGACAGGCATGCTGAAAGATGCATTCCGTCCTGCTGTAGATGTGACAAAAGCTGTCGAAACAGGTTACACACCATTGATGGCTATCTCTGATATCGAAGCTGAGATGCGGGAGGACAGAATCAAGAAGACGAAAACCGTCTGTACGTACTGCGGTGTCGGCTGTTCTTTCGAAGTCTGGACAAAAGGCCGTGAAGTGCTCAAAGTCGAGCCTTCACCCGATGCACCGGCAAACCAGATCTCAACTTGTGTCAAAGGTAAATTCGGGTGGGACTTCGTCAACTCCGGCGAGCGCCTGACATCACCACTTATCCGTGACGGCGCTGAATTCCGTGAAGCAACATGGGAAGAAGCTTTCTCACTGATCGCGAAGAACTTCAAAGAAACCATTGAAAAACGCGGACCTGAGCGTCTTGCGTTCATCACTTCATCTAAATGTACAAATGAAGAGTCCTATCTGATGCAGAAACTGGCGCGTGCAGTCGTCGGTACGAACAACGTCGATAACTGTTCACGTTACTGTCAGTCCCCTGCGACAATGGGCTTATGGCGCACAGTCGGTTACGGGGGTGACTCTGGTTCCATCACGGATATCGGCAGTGCTGAACTGATCATCGGTATCGGTACCAACACAGCAGAAGCTCATCCGGTCATCGCGACACGTGTGAAAAGTGCGCAGAAAGTACGCGGCTCTAAGATTCTTGTCTCTGATATCCGTAAACATGAGCTCGCTGAACGCGCCGATATGTTCATCCGCCCTAACCCGGCTTCAGACTTAGTCTGGCTGAATGCAGTCTCTAAATACATCATCGATAATGACTGGCATGATAAAGCGTTCATCGACAAACATGTCAACAACTTTGATGAGTTAGTCGAAAGTCTAAAGCCTTACACAATCGACTACGCGGTTAAACATACCGGACTTACACGCGAAGAAATCATTGAAATTGCCAATATGATTCACGAAGCGAAATCAACAGTCGTGATGTGGGCGATGGGTATCACACAGCAGCGCGGTGGCAGTGATGCTTCTACAGCGATCTCCAACATGCTGCTCGTCACAGGTAACTACATGAAACCAGGTGCAGGTGCTTACCCACTCCGTGGTCATAACAACGTCCAGGGTGCGAGTGATATGGGCAGTATGCCGACTCACTTACCAGGCTACCAGAAGGTTGATGACGCTGAAGCGCTCGCTAAATTCAGTAAAGCATGGGGATGCGACCTGAATCCGGAAAAAGGTCAGAACAACCATCAGATGGTTGATGCGATGCATGACGGCGAACTCGATGTTCTTTACCTGAAAGGTGAAGATATGGGTATTGTCGATTCTAACGTCAATTATGTCCGTGCCGGCTTCGAGAAACTGAAGTTCATGGTCGTACAGGATATCTTCTTCTCTAAGACCGCTGAATACGCAGATGTCGTCTTACCAGCTGCACCAAGTTTCGAGAAAACAGGGACATTCTCCAACACCGAGCGCCGTATCCAGCGTCTGTATCAGGTGATGGAACCGCTTGAAGGCGCTAAACCTGACTGGATCATCATCCAGGAGATCGCAAACCGCTTAGGTGCCAACTGGAACTACAATCATCCAAGTGAAATCATGGACGAGATCGCGGCACTCACACCGATCTATGCAGGTGTCAACTATGATCGCTTAGAAGGCTTCAACAGCTTACAGTGGCCGGTCAACGCCGACGGGACAGATTCACCACTTCTTTTCACAGACGGCTTCCCGTTTGATGATAAGAAAGCAAGATTCGCGCCGGTTCACTGGACTGAGCCGACTGAATATCCTGAGGAATATGACATTCATGTCAACAACGGTCGTCTGCTTGAGCACTTCCATGAAGGTAACATGACTTATAAAGTCGAAGGACTGGTCATGGAAACACCGGAAACCTTCCTTGAAGTCTCCCCTGAACTTGCTGCAGAACGTGGCATTGAAGACGGGACACTTGTACGCCTGCAATCTCCGTACGGTAAAGTCGATGTCAAAGCTATCGTCACAGACCGCGTCTATGGTCACGAGGTATATCTGCCGATGAATGATTCCGGTGACGCTGCGATCAACTTGCTGTCAAGTTCAATCGCCGATAAAGATACTTCTACACCAGCCTACAAAGAAACGAAGGCGAAGATGATCATTCTGGATAAGGGCGGCAAGTCCCCTCTTCCTAAGACGAACTTCCGTTACGGCCACCGCGTACCACAGATGGGCGTAAGAGTTCAGGATAAATGGGCACGTCGTGATTACGTCTTCCCCGGCGATATCGTTAAAGAAAGAAGAGGTGCAAAATAATGGCACAGCCGACTACAGTCATTAGAAAAACAGCAGTTGATGTTGCAGCAGTCCGCGAAAAGGAATTACGTGAACTGGAAGATCAGCTCATCATGCATAAAGACACCCTGCATAAACTGTTCCGACTGCTCGATCAACTGGATGATCATGAAGTTATCAATGGTCTGAATGCGGCACTTGCTAAAAGTGACCCCATCCTGACGCGCGTTCTGAAAGCTGTCAACGAGACCGAGACAGATAAAGCCATTCGTAACGGTCTCCTGCTGGTGCAGGGACTCGGAAAATTCAACTTCTCTGAAATCGAACCGATGATCCTGAAGTTCAACAAAGGTCTTAAGCTGTCCACAGAATACAATCAGAACAAACCACTTGGCTGGTTGGGCCTGCTGAACGTTCTGACGAACAAGGATTTCGTTGAAGGCTCCATCGTGCTGACGAAATTCGTCAGAGGTTTCGGTACGAGCTTTGAGCAGCTGAAACAGGAACAGGGCATTGTTGATCCGGTTCATACGGATTCTGGTGAACTGCAGAACGCGAAAGCAGTCGAACTGCCAAGTAAAGCCGCTGAAACGAGAGAAGACCGAAATGCATCGGCAAAAACAAGCCGTGAAAAAAGACAGAGCAGCAACCCTAAAGTGAAGATGCTGGGTCTTGCAGCAGGTACTGCACTGACTATCGGCTCTATGCTGCTGAAAAAATAATATAGAATTGAAAGAGACCTGGAACTTAGTTCCAGGTCTCTTTTCATATTATTTCACTTTGACAGGTGTCTTTGGTTCCTCGCCCTTCATGATCTGCTTCGCATTATCCACACAGAGCTGAATCATCGCATCACGTGTCTCAACTGTCGCACTGCCGATATGAGGCAGCACCACAATACGTTTCTCATCCAGGAAAGGATGATCATCCTGAATCGGTTCCTGACGGAGAACATCGAGTCCTGCTGCTGCGATTTCTCCTGCCTGAACGGCCGCGAGCAGGTCTTCCTCAACCACGTGTCCTCCGCGTCCGATATTGATGAAGATGGCATCGCCCTTCATCCGGTTGAATGCGTCCTTATTGAAGATCTCCTTTGTCTCCTCGGTCAGCGGTGCTGTACAGACGACGTAATCCGACTGAAGCAACTCGCTGAAATCGACATGACGGGCACCCAGTTCCCGTTCCGCATCCTCGTGTCTTGAACGCGTGTTGTACATGATATCCATACCAAATGCCTTACAGCGTCGTGCAAAGGCTGTACCGATCGATCCCATACCGAATATACCGACTGATTTACCCGCTACATCTTTGCCGGCCATCATATAAGGTTCCCAGCCCTGCCACTCACCCTTCTGAACAAGTTCGGCCGCTTCTACAATACGTCTTGCCGTGACGAGCATCAATGTGAAAGCAAGTTCAGCCGTTGTCTCAGTCAGCACGTCAGGTGTATTGCAGACTGTAATATTATTTTCATTTGCATATCTGACATCGATATTATCAAAGCCGACAGCGAGATTGATCACGGCTTTCAGGTTCTCACATGCATCCAGGTATTCCCGGTCGACCTTGTCACTCATCATCGTGATGACCACGCCTGCATCACGACTCTCCTCGATAAATTTGTCCCGCGGCATCGGTTGCAGCGTGTCGTCATGCATGACGACTTCTGCTGCTTCCTTCAGTTCATCAATGAATCGCTCCGGAATCTGTCTGGTCACTAAGATTTTCATAGGCCGCCCTCCTTATACATCTCGATGACTTCATTCAGATTCTTAACGGAATACGTCGGCGGGACTTCCTCAGCCATCACGGCATCATAAGTGGAGACGCCGGTCTGAACGTGCAGGGTATCAATGCCGCTGTTGATGCCTGATAAGATATCTGTCATATAGAGGTCACCGATCATCACGAGGTCTTCTTTCGGTAGATTGATCATTTCCACTGCCTTATTCATGATATGCACTGCCGGTTTGCCGATGAACGTCGGCTCCACGTCAGTCGCCACCGTCAGAACGCTGGTCAGAGCCCCGTTTCCAGGCAGGAGTCCGCGCTCACTCGGTAAGGTACGGTCAGGGTTCGTTGAGATGAACTTCGCACCGTTACGGATGGCAAGTGCTGCCGTCGCGTATTTATCATAGGTGATAGCTGTATCGAGACCGATCACCACATAATCTGCTTTCTCACCCTCTACGATGTTAAGCCCCGCTTCAGAGAGTGCAGTTCTGATACCTTTACCGCCGATGCAGCAGACATCCGCTCCCGGTTGCTCGTCCGCGATATACATCGCTGTCGCCATGGCTGAGGTCACGACATTGTCAGCTGTACAGTAGAAGCCCATGTCCGTCAGTTTCTTCGCGACTTCGTCAGGTGTCTTTGATGCATTGTTTGTGACAAACAGATAGGGAAGATTTCCTTCATGCAGGTAATCAATGAATTCTTTCGCCCCCTCAATAATACGTGTTCCTGCATACATCGTACCGTCTAAATCCAGCAGATAACCTTTATACTTCTTCATTTTTCGCTCCTTTTCCGAATGCGGATACCGGTCCGAGCTCGCGTTCTATAAATCTCTTCACTGCGGGCTGGAACTGCTGATAGGCATCCAGATTCTCTTCAAATATCTGTTTAAGCTGAACGTGATCAACTGTCGTATAATCACGCACCACCCATTGTCTTAATGGTAATGTCGCTGAGATTTTCTTTGCGTCACCTGTCGTGATGACGTTCTCCATCTCCATGATATCCATGACATCCTGATAACTTCCCGGGTCGCGCATAATGAAGCCGTCAATCATCATATTACCGACATCGACCGTACTTTCAATCAGCATATGACAGATGCGTTCCAGCGCATAGCCTTCCGCTTCCTTGAAGTCTTCTGTCAGACCTGTTATATAGTTCAGCTTCTGTTCCAGTTCATCTCTATCCACAAAATACATCGCAATCGCCTCCTCCTCTAGTTTAACAAATTTTCTTATATGCTTCATTATTGATATACTTGCCGGAGGAGGGATAGACATGATTGATATGTTTTTATATGACGATTCAGAGAAAGCGAATATCCGGTTTGTCAGTTTCCTGGGCGAAATCCGTCACGACCTGACACTCATCCAGACAGACCGCCACTACGGCAAGACCATCGTGCTCAATACACAGTCCAATAAGTTCGGCATCATCGGCAGGGATGACCTTGAGGAAGAAGGTTATATCGCTCATGTGCTCGGCATCAGTGACGCGGAGGCAGATGAAGTCATCGAATTCCTGAATGATGTCATCGCATAAAAAAAGTAACTGCCAGCAGGCAGTTACTTTAAAAAATGTTTGAGTGTTTTAGGTAAAGCATCAGACGATTTCTGTTCTTCTACATGCTCGACTTCAGCGCTATCAGTTTCAGCAGATGCCTGCTTATCCGGAATCACTTCAACGTCCGCATTTTCTGCGGAGCGTCTGACGACTTCATGCGCTGTCAGTCGGCTCAGCACAAAATAGGGACAACCGAAATTGCAGTACTCCATCAGATAATCCTGAATACTTGAAAATCTACGGCTGACATCAGCCTTTTTATTTTTGTCCTCATAGAAACCTTTCAGACGAAGCTGATCGTAGCCGATATCACCGACGATAACCGGATACTTATCGAGCACTTCTGAATAGCGGGCTTCAAACTGCTCCTGATCAAAAGCATTTTTATAATCAACCATTACTTCAAAGTAATGATCTCCAGTCTTGACGACCATTATGCTTCTCCGAGCGCCTGACGTTGTTTTGCGGCTTCATTCACCTGTTCATCTGCATGGTAGGAACTCCGTACCATTGGCCCGGCCTGACAGTGTTTGAAGCCTTTATCCATCGCGATTTTACGAAGTTTGCCGAATTCAAGTGGTGTATAGTATTTCTGTACTTTGATATGCTTACGTGACGGCTGCAGGTACTGACCGATTGTCATGATATCAACATCGTTCGCACGGAGATCATCCATTACTTCCAGGATTTCGTCCCATGTTTCGCCGAGACCGACCATCAGACTTGATTTAGTCGGAATATCCGGCTGCAGCTCCTTAGAACGGCGGAGCACTTCTAGTGAGCGGTCATATGTTGCACGCGCACGAACTCTTGGTGTCAGACGGCGGACCGTTTCGATATTATGGTTCAGGATATCCGGGCGTGCATTCATCAGACGTTCCCAGTTGTCAAAGCTGCCGCCCATATCTGATGGCAGTACTTCGATTGTTGTATAGGGATTGCGCTCGCGCACTTTGCGGATTGTCTCTGCATAGACTTCAGAACCGCCGTCCTTTAAATCATCACGCGCAACGGCTGTGATGACGACGTGTTTCAGGTTCATCAGTTCCACGGACTCAGCCACGCGTTCCGGCTCCTGTAAGTCCAGTTCGTTCGGCAGCCCGGTCTTGACCGCGCAGAAACGGCATGCACGTGTACAGACTGCGCCGAGAATCATGAATGTCGCCGTACGACGCTCGCCCCAGCACTCATGAATATTAGGGCATCTTGCTTCCTCACAGACTGTATGCAGGTTCTTCTCACGCATCATCTTCTTGAGTCCTGTATAGTTCTGGTTGGTGTTAAGCTTTATTTTTAACCATTCTGGTTTTCTTAGAATTTCTTCATTTTTTGTCACCACAATACATCCCTCCGATATCCATTAATTATAACTGAAAATATTGTAAAATAAAATGGCAGTTCTATGAAAAGCGCCGATTTAAAGCAACCTGCATCACGTCGCGCAGAAATTCCGGCATAAAGTACTCTTTCTGTGTCTGGACAAACTGCGGGAAGAAGCGTCCGAATGTATACATATCAAGTGTCGCAAGCGTATAAGTCTCGTGGTCCTGAATCACTCTGTCACCGACAAAGAACTTACGCTCTGACTGAATATAACCGATATGATCCAGCACGTACATGCCGAATATATCGCCGCGGAAACCGAAGCCTTTGACAATTTCGTCGCGGTATTCGTGCTTCGCACTCATCGCGATGACTTCTTTCAGTTCTCGCCCAGATAAGGTGATTTTCACGGGATTGATCGGATGGGGCAGCATCTTATGCAGATCATACCTCGTGAGATAGTCACCCGTATAACTCTGAACAATCAGCCCTGAATTGATCAGTGCACAGTCTGCCTCCAGTTCGATTCTCAGCTCACGCGCTAACAGTGCTGTCGTATAGGATGCACTGTATAATCTTCTCGGCAGATTGACCGGCTGATTGTAGACCATTTCACTCAGACTGAGACGCCCCTGCTCATAGTAGCTGTCCTCACTGTCTGTCAGCTCATCTGTATCAATCAGACGGGCCTCCTTATGGCGGAGTCCTGTTTCGTCGAAATCCAGTCTGATCTCACCGATATACTGACCATAGCGCCCGGCAGCACCAATCAGCACGCCGTTCACCCGTTCACCTTGGTCAAAATGATGATGCGTATGTGCACCGAGAATGACATCAATGCCCGGAATCTCCTCAGCGATACGGCGGTCAGCGAACACACCGAGATGACTGAGTATAATCACGACATCACACTCACCTCTGATAATCTCCACCTGCTGTCTGATGGCAGCTATCGGCTCTGTGACCTGCCAGCCGAGCGCCTTGTAGAACGGCGTGAATTCGGCTGTCGCACCTACAAAGCCCAGCTTGATGCCGTTGAATTCATCGATGACATGCAGTTTGATATGTCTCGGCAGCTCACCCTTCAGATCAAACAGATTGCAGCATGTCACCTGAAAATCCGCTCCATCGTATAATGTATTCAGATCATCATGCGTCAGTGTGATTCCTTCGTTATTGCCGAGTGTCGCCACTTTCACCTCCGCTTCGTTCAAAAGTGCGACATTCCCTTTTCCTAGGGTCCCTTCCGTATAAGGATGGCTTCTGTCCACGTGGTCACCGAGGTCCACGTAGTAACTATTGGTCGGGCGGTCCTTTAAGTAGCGTATGATTTTATTGAACGTCGACAGATGACTATGTATGTCATTCGTGTGATACAGTTTAATCTCCATAACTTACCCCCTTAAGTCAGACTTCTGATGAGCAGATAGACGCCGAGTGCCAGCATGATCAGTCTGAGCATCAATACAACTGTCTCAGATTTGGCGCGCTTGTTGATCTGTACACCAAGCGAAGCACCGATATAGCTGGAAATAACCAGGATGATAGCATACGGCCAGAGGACGTTGTCCTGGACAATATGACTCGTGGCTCCTGACAGACTGGAGAAGAAGATCATCAGCATACTCGTGCCGACAGCAATATGCGGCGGGAAACGGAAGACGATGATCATCAGTGGTGTCATCAGAGCGCCGCCTCCGATGCCGAAGAGCCCTGTCAGACAGCCGACGAAGAACGTTGCGATGATTGCCGGTACAGGTGCAATGCTGTAATGATATGTCTCACCTTTTGAGTCCGTGAAGCTGCGCATATGCTGCGGATTCTGAAACAGCTTGACCGGCTTGATCTTATCTCTGTACATCAGCACAATGCTCATCAGAATCAGCAGTAAGCCGAAGTATAGATTAAAGCTCTTAAGCGTGAGGAAATTGCTGAGATAGGCACCTGCCAGAGCCCCCGGTACAATACCGACAGTAAAGAGAAGCGCTGACTTCACATCCACCTGCTTCGCTTTTATGTATCCGGTAGAGGCGGACAACCCGGTCGCAATTAGTATAACAGTAGATGTGCCGATCGCTTTCTGCGGTGTGATACCCGTCAGCAGTCCCGAAGCACCCAGAAAGATCAGGGCAGGCACGATGATAATCCCGCCGCCAAGACCCACTAACGAACCAAGGATGGCTGAACAGACACCCAGGAGAATCAGTATGAATATAGACATGATGACCTCCTTAAAACAGCGTCAGCTGCTTGGCGTTCAGATTATCGTACTCAATTCCTAAAATCTCCTTCATACGCAGTGCATTGCCAGCAGCATGACCGCCGGAGTTATTGTTGAAGATAACGAAGACCTCTTTCGCCTTCTGATCCAGAATCCTGAATTTGACGGCGAGCGCCTGGAGTTCCTGTTCACTGTACTCATAGAGATAACGGACATCACGCCATTCCTGATCCGACATGTCTTTCTTCGTCCAGCCTGCCACATTACGGCCGTGCAGTCTGACGAGCGATATGGGATTCGTCACCCGGTTGACCATCGGAATCGAGCCATGGCCACTCTGCGGTTCGTCGCAGACCGAATGAATCAGCTCGTTATCATGCAGAAAGGTCAGCGTGTTCTCTGTCATAGCCGGTGTGAACCAGCTGTCATGCCGAAATTCTATCGCGACAGGCATCTTGCGCAGGTGCTGCTTGAGGTATAGTATATAATTGATGTTCTGAGTCGTGCAATCAAACCACGGTGGAAACTGGACAAGTACCATCGCCAGCCTGTCCTCCTCGATTAAAGGGCCGACCATCAGATTGAACTGTTCAATCAGCTGCAGTCTTGTATCAGCATACTGATCCACATCAGCATGCCCTGTCAGCGCCTGGTGTATCTTGACGACAAACTTGAAGCGGGACGGCGTCTCGTTGATCCACTTACGGATATTCCGCTCAGGCTGGATTGCGTAATAACTCGCATCCAGCTCGACCGTCGGAAAATGGCTGCCGTATGCAAGTAGTTTATCTTTTTTGTTCGCGAGTTCGGGGTATAATGTATCGTGATCCGACCAGGCGGTTAATCCTATATTTATCATAATCATCACCTAGACCTATCATATCATATGTACCTCACTCTCTTCAGAAAGGAACCTTCTCGGCTTGCATATCATCCCGTTTGAAGCGCCATGATTCCGATCAGCGGGATGATCATCGGTAACTCGATGGTCCTGTCCCTGCTCTTCCTGAACCGCTTCTTAAGTGAGAGGCGCAGTATCTCGGTGAGCCTCAGGGAAAATGAACATAAAAACAGGTCTGAACCTCAACGTTCAGACCTGTTTTCATTTAAAGATATTCTTTTTCACCAGGAACATGTACGTCAGCCCCATTAAGAACAGCGCGACGGATACAGTGCCGGACCAGGTCAGCCCCGGCAGATCGACGTTCATACCGAAGAAACTGAAGACGAGTGTCGGCAATGTCAGGAATACCGTGACGAGCGTCAGGAGCCGCATGATATTGTTCATCTCATTACCGATGAGTGAGGAATAGGATCCGGCGATACTTTCCAGGATTCGTGTGTAGAGTTCAGTCGTACTTAGCGCCTGGGTATTCTCAATCATCAGGTCCTCAAGCAGTTCCTTGTCCTCATCGTACAGTTTGATGGACCGTGAGCGGAAAATACGTTTGATGGTATCACCGTTCGCGGTCAGGGAGGTCAGGAAGTAGACTAAACTCTTCTCAAGCTCCATCAGTTCATAGAGCTGTTTATTGGTAAGAGACGTTCTTAAATTGCTCTCAATACGGAGACGCTCTCTGTTCAGCCGTTTCAGTGTGTTGTTGTACATCGTCGCAACAGTGAACAGGACTTCCAGCAGAAATCTGGACTTCATACGCAGATCAAAGCGCCGGTTCATCAGCTTGTTGAACATCTCATGCTCTCTGGAACAGATGGTGATGATATAGCCTTTACTCAGTATGATACCGATCGGCACGGTGATATACGAGAGTGTCTGCTTGATATTCTCATCAATGATCGGAAAGTCATTGATGATTAACGTGCTGTTCGTGTCCTCATCGTATTCAATACGGGCACTTTCTTCAGGATCCAGCGGGTCTTCCAGGAACTCTATCGGGATATTGAAGAACTCCGCTACTTCTTCCATCTCTTCACGCGATGGCTGCGTCATGTTGATCCAGTTGTTCTGCTGGAACTTATCGGCTTTGATAATCGTACCTTCATCAGAATTGATATATGTATTAATCATCAGATGTCTCCTTTCTTTCTGCCGTCTTTACCCTAAAAATCTTAACGCATATCAGCTGAGAAAGATACCAAAATTTTTTCACAAATAAAAAAGACAAGTCATGGACTCGTCTTTTTTATTTGTGAATTAACCAATTGATCCTTCCATCTCGAACTTGATGAGACGGTTCATTTCAACTGCATATTCCATCGGTAATTCTTTTGTGAATGGTTCGATGAAGCCCATAACAATCATTTCAGTCGCTTCTTCTTCTGAGATACCGCGGCTCATCAGATAGAATAACTGTTCTTCAGATACTTTTGAGACTTTCGCTTCGTGCTCTAAAGAGATATTGTCGTTCATGACTTCATTGTAAGGAATCGTGTCAGATGTTGATGCGTTGTCCATGATGAGTGTATCACATTCAATGTTTGAACGTGCCCCTTCAGCGTTACGGCCGAAGTGAACGATACCGCGGTAAACCACTTTACCGCCTTGTTTAGAGATAGATTTAGAGACAATGGTTGAAGATGTGTTCGGCGCTCTGTGAATCATTTTCGCACCTGCATCCTGAACCTGTCCTTTACCTGCTAAGGCGATTGATAATGTCATACCACGTGCACCTTCACCGAGCAAGTAACATGCCGGATATTTCATCGTCAGTTTGGAGCCGATGTTCCCATCGATCCATTCCATCGTCCCGTTCTCGTAGACGAATGTACGTTTTGTCACCAGGTTATAGACGTTGTTCGCCCAGTTCTGGATTGTTGTATAACGGCAGTAAGCATCTTTCTTGACAATAATCTCAACAACAGCTGAATGCAGTGAGTTCGTTGTATAAACCGGTGCTGTACAGCCTTCTACGTAGTGAACGCTTGCGCCTTCGTCCACGATGATCAGTGTACGTTCGAACTGACCCATGTTCTCTGAGTTGATACGGAAGTAAGCCTGAAGCGGTGTCTCAAGCTTTATATTCTTCGGTACATAGATGAATGAGCCGCCTGACCATACCGCTGAGTTAAGCGCAGCGAACTTGTTGTCTGCCGGCGGAATCACTGAAGCAAAGTGTTCCTTGAAGATGTCCTCGTTCTCACGCAGTGCTGAGTCTGTATCCTTGAAGATAATACCCTGCTCTTCTAAATCTTCCTGCATGTTGTGGTACACAACTTCAGATTCATACTGAGCAGATACACCTGCTAAGTATTTCTGTTCTGCTTCAGGAATGCCCAGTTTATCGAATGTCTGTTTAATCTCCTCAGGGACTTCGTCCCATGAACGCTCTGTATGTTCAGATGGTTTGACGTAGTAAGTGATCTCATCAAAGTTCAGTTCTGATAAGTCGCCACCCCACATCGGCATCGGCATTTTGTAGAACTGTTTTAAAGATTTCAGACGGAAGTCGAGCATCCATTCAGGCTCTTCTTTCATTTTAGAGATTTCACGTACAATTTCTTCAGTCAGACCTCTTTCTGAACGGAAAATGGAAACGTCTTTATCATGGAAACCATATTTATAATCGCCCACTTCTGGTGCTTTTTTAGCCATTTGATTCACTCCTTATTCTTCGTTTTTTGTTCCTTTTTCAAGTGCTTTCCAGGCAAGGGTTGCACATTTAATACGTGCCGGGAATTTCGCCACCCCAGATAACGCCTCGATATCACCCATATCCTCAGTGATTTCATAATCATTGCCGAGCATCATCTGGCTGAATTCGTCACCCATCTTGAGTGCCTCTTCGATTGTATGACCTTTGATGGCTTCAGTCATCATTGAAGCGCTGGACATTGAGATGGAGCAGCCATCACCGTCGAATTTGGCGTCTTTCACGATGTTGTCTTCCACATCAAGTGTCAGTCTGATGCGGTCACCACAGGTCGGGTTGTTCATATCGATTGTCAGTGAACCATCCTCAATCACCCCTTTGTTACGAGGGTTCTTATAGTGGTCCATAATAACAGAGCGATAGAGCTGATCTAAATTATTAAAACTCATAACTGAAAAACTCCTTTGTCTTGTTCAAGCTGTCGACCAGGATGTCTATTTCTTCTTTTGTGTTGTAGATGTAGAAGCTTGCGCGTGCTGTCGATGACTGATTCAGCCATTTCATCAGCGGCTGTGCACAGTGGTGACCCGCACGGATCGCGATTCCGTCTGAATCAAGGGCGGTTGCAAGGTCATGCGGATGCACGCCTTTCAGATTGAAAGTGATCAGCCCGGCACGTTTGTCAGGAGCAGGACCATAGATTTCAAGCCCTTCGATTTGTGACATTTTATCATAAGCATATGAAGTCAGTTCATGTTCATACTGCAGCACTTCGTCAAGCCCGATTGCTTCAAGATAATCAATGGCTGCTGCGAGACCGATTGCTTCTGCAATCAGGGGTGTTCCTGCTTCGAACTTTGTCGGCAGTTCTGTCCACGTTGAATCCTGTAAGCCGACGAAATCAATCATATCACCGCCGTATTCAATCGGTTCCATCTTATTAAGCAGCGCTTTACGACCGTATAAGACACCGATCCCAGTCGGACCGACCATCTTATGGCCACTGAATGCATAAAAGTCAACATCCAGATCCTGTACGTCCACTGTCATATGCGGAACCGCCTGTGCACCGTCCGCCACCATCACAGCACCGTGAGCATGAGCCACGGCTGCGATGGCTTTGATGTCATTGATTGTACCAAGTACGTTTGATACATGCGACACTGAGACGATCTTCGTCTTCTCTGTGATGGTTTCCTCTACATCTTTCATATCAAGGGTGCCGTCCTGCTGGAGCGGAATATATTTAAGAACGGCTTTACGGCGTTTGGCAAGCTGCTGCCACGGTACGAGGTTCGCATGGTGCTCCATTTCAGTGATGACAATCTCGTCGCCTTCCTCAACAACCATGTCTCCGTAACTGTGTGCCACTGTATTGATGGCAGTCGTCGTACCGCGCGTAAAGATGATTTCTTCGAAGTAACGCGCATTGATAAAACGTCTGACCGTTTCACGCGCACCCTCATAACCGTCCGTTGCACGAGTCCCTAAAGTATGGACACCGCGGTGGACGTTTGCATTCTCATGCTCATAGTAGTCATTGATTCGATCGATGACCTGTTTCGGTTTCTGGCTCGTTGCTGAAGAGTCAAGGTAAATAAGCGACTGTCCATTGACCACTTCCTGCAAGATGGGAAAATCCGCTTTTACTTTATTGATATCGAATGGTGCCATTAGATCAGGACCTTTCTCTTATTTAATTGCCACTTTCTGTTCGATTACATCAGTTAACTGACGGCGCACCGCTTCAATCGGTAATTCGTTGACAACTGGTGCCAGGAACCCGTGGATAACGAGACGTTCAGCTTCGCGTTTAGAGATACCACGGCTCATCAGATAGAAGAGCTGCATCGGATCCACACGTCCTGCTGACGCTGCGTGGCCGGCAGTTACATCATCCTCGTCAATCAACAGAATCGGATTCGCATCCCCGCGTGATTTCTCAGATAGCATCAGTACACGTGACTCCTGCTGTGCATCTGCTTTTGTCGCGCCATGCTTGATGTAACCGATACCGTTGAAGATTGAAGAGGCTGCATCTTTCATCACACCGTGTTTCAGGATATGGCCAGCAGAGTTCTTACCATACTGGATGATCTGAGTCGTGAAGTTCAGTTTCTGCTCACCGCGGCCGACAACAACCGTTTTCAGGTTACTTGTTGAGTTGTCACCCATCAAGTATGTTGTATTGTCATTGATTGTATCACCGTCATTCATAAGACCCAGTGACCAGTCAATGGTCGCATCCTGATGCGCAATACCGCGACGGATGACATGACCTGTGAAGCCTTTGGCAAGGAAGTCAACCGTGCCGTATGTGATTTTCGCATTATCGTTGGCGATGACTTCTGAAATCACATTAAGCTGACCGGCAGCCTCATCCACAGTAGATAAGTAGTTCTCAACGTATGTCACTTCTGCACCTGTATCCGCCACAAGAAGTAAGTGGTTGAAGATATTAGCCGCTTTGTCATCATGCAGAACAACCATCTGGACCGGAGACTCAATCGCCACATTTTTAGGTACATAGATGAAAAGTCCCCCGTTCATGAGTGCAGCGTGAAGCGCAGTCAGGCGATGTTCATCGACTTTCACGCCTTCAGTCATGAAGTACTGCTGCACAAGGTCACTGTTCTCAGCCATTGCCGTATGAATATCTTTGACGATAACGCCTTGTTCCACCAGCTTGTCCGACACTTTCAGGAAAGCAGGCGTGTTGTTGTGCTGAACGTATAGGTTCTCAACCGCTTCAACATCAATGACTGACTTCACTTCTTCTGGCAGTTCGTCTGTAGACGCAAAAGTCTGGCCAGCTGCTTCGTGATAGTTCACTTCAAAGTTCCAGCGGTCAAGTCTTGTTTTATCAGGTTTCGGCATATCAATCATATCAAGACGATTGAATGCATCTTCACGGATGGCAGACATCCATGAGGGTTCTTGTTTAGCTTGTGAAAATTGTTTAATTTGATCTAAGTTGATGTCACTCATTACAGTTCCTCCTTAATAAAGACTATTCAGCCGCTTCGTCCTGAATGTTTAATTCTTGTTTGATCCAGTCATAACCTTCAGCTTCAAGACGCTGAGCAAGTTCTTCACCGCCGGATTTAACAACACGGCCCTGCATCATCACGTGAACGTGGTCAGGCGTGATGTAGTTAAGAAGACGCTGGTAGTGAGTGATGATTAAGCAGCCGAAGTTTTCGCCGCGCATTTCGTTGATTCCTTTAGAGACGACTTTAAGTGCATCAATATCAAGGCCTGAGTCGATTTCATCTAAAATAGCGAACTTAGGTTCCAGCATCATTAACTGCAGGATTTCGTTACGTTTTTTCTCACCGCCTGAAAAACCTTCATTCAAGTAACGCGTTGCCATATCCGGATCCATTTCAAGGAAGTCCATCTGTTTGTCCATTTTTTTGATGAACTGCATCAAGTTGATTTCCTGACCTTCCGCGCGGCGAGAGTTGATTGCTGAACGTAAGAAGTCAGCGTTAGTCACGCCTGAGATTTCAGATGGGTACTGCATCGCCAGGAAGAGTCCTGCCTGCGCGCGTTCGTCGACTTCCATCTCAAGAACGTTCTCACCATCAAGTAACACTTCACCTTGAGTGACTTCATATTTAGGATGCCCCATGATTGCTGATGATAAAGTAGATTTACCTGTACCATTTGGTCCCATGATCGCGTGAATTTCGCCTTGTTTAATGGTTAAGTTTACACCTTTTAAAATCTCTTTGCCTTCGATTGAAACGTGTAAATCTTTAATCTCTAATACTGATGCCATGTGTGTTCCCTCCAGATATATTTATCATTTAATTATACTTCTCTAGTTTATAATAACTTTAAAGTAAGGTCAAAGACCTTAAAGTAAACTTCTGAAGCTATTATAACGCAATTGAGAATGATTATGAATACATGTGACTTCTTATTTGTGTTTCTATTGATTTTTCAGGTATGAGAAATGTCGAGTCGGCTGTCCACTTGATGAAGCTATGACCGACAAACGCAAAAAAGGATTTTCTGATATCAGAAAATCCTTTCATATCATTATTTAGCTGGAATCACTGCACCGTCATAGTTCTTCTCGATGAATTTCTGTACCTCTTCTGACTGCAGGGCTTTTACGAGCGCTTTGATTTTAGCGTCATCTTTGTGACCTTCCTGCACCGCGATCAGGTTCGCGTATGGTGAATCTTTATCTTCTAAAGCGATAGAATCTTTAACCGGGTTCAGCTTGTTATCAAGTGCGAAGTTTGAGTTGATGATCACTGCATCACCTTCATCATTGTTGTATGTTTTAGGCAAGAATTCTGCAGCCTGTTTATTGTTGAACTTGATGTTCTTTTTATTTTCAGCGATATCCTTGAATGTTGCTTTAACCGGATCAACGCCCGCTTTCAGTTTAATCAGACCTGCTTCAGTGAAAAATGACAGGAATCGTCCTTCTTCTGCCGGGTTGTTTGAGACGAATACTTCAGCACCCTCAGGTAATTCTTCAAGTGATTTATATTTTTTTGAGTAGACCGCCATCGGTTCGATATGAACATTCCCTGCTGACTGGATTTTGTAGCCTTTTTCTTTCTTCTCAGTGTCTAGGTACGGGGTATGCTGGAAGAAGTTAGCATCCAGCTCTCCATCATTCAGTAGGCGGTTAGGTGTCGTGTAGTCATTGATGATCTTCACGCTGAGTTTATAGCCCTCTTTTTCAAGAATCGGTTTCACCTGTTCCAGTAACTCAGCGTGCGGCGCTGGTGATGCACCGACAGTGATTGTTTTGTCGTCAGATTTTTTGTCCTTTGAGTCAGAACCACATGCTGTCAGGACGACAGCGAATAAAACTGTTAAAGCTAAGATGAATAATTTTTTCATTTTGATTTCTCCTTTTTATGTTTGATTAACGCTTATCCGTGCGTTTCGCAAGATAGTCACCGATAAACTGAATAGCAAAGACGATGAGCAGAATGAAGACGGTTGATACGAGAATGACGTCATTCTGACTGCGGGTGAAACCGACGAGATAGGCAAGGTTACCGAGACCCCCTGCACCGATGACACCAGCGATTGCTGTTGCCCCGACAAGTGAGATCGTCGTCACTGTAATACCTGAAATGAGTGCTGGCATGGACTCTCTTAAGAGCACTTTCCAGATGAGCGTCCACCTGCTTGCACCCATAGCCTCAGCGGCTTCAATGACCCCTTTATCAATTTCTTTCATACCGATTTCAACGAGACGTGCATAGAACGGCGCAGCGCCGATGATAAGTGCGGGGAGCGCCCCTTTCACACCACTAATAGTGCCCATCAGTACATTCGTGAAGGGAATAAGGAGCAGAATCAGGATGATAAAGGGAATCGCTCGGAACAAGTTGACGAAGAATGCCATGATATTATAGAAAATTTTTGCCCCTCGTGACTTACTTCTTGAGGCGAGGAAGAGCGCCGTGCCGATGATCAGTCCAAATATAAAAGTGAAGACAGCTGAAATGATGGTCATATAGAGGGTTTCATAGACCGCCACCCAGACATCCGGCCAGACCACATTCTCAAAGCTGAACATTTCTCTTAAAGTATCCATCAATGTGTTATCCATGTCTTTCTACCTCCACCTGTACGCCGTGCTCGCCTAATTCCTTGAACATGAGATCGGTCTGCACATCAAGCTGTGGTATATGGACAAGCAGATGACCGAATGAACCGTTCTGAGTATGCTTGATGTTACCGGCCAGCACATTCATATCCAGATTATATTTGCGGATCATCTTACTGACGATCGGCTGACCTGTTGTAGAACCGACAAACTTCAGTCTTAGAATTGAACCGGTCGGATAGGCTGCCATAATCTCAGTGATGGAGGCATCGACTTCAGTATCCTTAAGGTCATCTTTGACGAAACGCTGTGTGACTGATGACTGTGGGTTCTCGAAGACCTGCATCACAGGTCCCTGTTCCACGACGCGGCCGTTCTCCATGACAGCGACCTGATGACAGATTTTGCGGATGACCTGCATTTCGTGGGTGATAAGAATGATGGTCAGCTTCAGCTCTTTGTTAATATTGACAAGTAACTCGAGAATCTCATCCGTCGTCTGCGGATCAAGTGCACTTGTCGCTTCGTCACATAGCAAGACAGTCGGACTGTTTGCCAGAGCGCGCGCAATACCAACCCGCTGCTTCTGACCACCTGATAGCTGAGACGGATAGGCATTCTCACGACCCTCAAGACCGACCATGCGAATCAGGTCGTTGACACGGGCTGTACGGTCTGCCTTTGATACCCCGGCAATCTCGAGAGGAAAAGCGATATTATCGAAGACTGTACGTGACCACAGCAGATTGAAGTGCTGGAAGATCATACCGATTTTCTGCCGTTTCTTCCTTAAGTCATTCGGACTGAGAGAAGCGATATGGTCTCCGCCAACTATCACATCACCGGACGTAGGTTTCTCAAGACCATTGAACATACGAATCAGCGTACTTTTACCTGCACCGGAGAATCCGATGACCCCATATATATCACCCTCGTTAATCGTCATATTAACATGATCAACGGCGGTCAGAGTCCCTTTTTTAGTTGCGAACTGTTTGACAACTTGATTTAACGTAATCACTTGATTACATACCTCCTTTAAATGAATAAAGCGTCTTTCCCGGTAAAAGAGAAAGACGCACACGTATATTCGTCTCTCATCTTCTAAAGCATCCGCTTTATGTGAATTGGCACCATGTCATACGACGGTTGCCGGGCTTCATCGGGCACATCCCTCCACCTCTCTTGATAAGAGTTATATTCAATTGTTTTTCATATTAGACTACATAGACTGAATCGTCAACACTTTCCGGATAATTTCATAAATATTCGTCACCGATTCAAACCTGTAGACGATTTCAACCACTTGGCCTTCTCGGATAATCAGCAGGACCGGCACACTCATCAGCTGGTAGGCCTGAGTCAATGCTTCTTCGTAGTTCAGATTAATCTTCATCACTTCAAGGCCTGTCAGACCAGGCAGGATATCCACCATGCGTTCAGCTACCTTACATGTGCCACAAAGCGGTGTGTAGCCGAAGACAATGAAATCACCAGACGGGGCTGAAGGCAAATACTTTCTGATGTTCATCTTCATTATCCAGACCCTTCACTTCAAACTCGTGTTTATTTAACTTCTTGGCCAGGTAATCGACCGGACAGCGACCGACTTCACCGTATGTCGGATCGATGTAGATATGTTTGCTTTCACTGAGATGGCGCTTGAACCAGCTGCGGATCTTCTTACCCGCTTTGTCCGCATCGGTCATGACATACACAGTATGACCTGCCAGTTCATCGAGCAGCGCATCCATCTTGCCGATACCCATCGTACCGTTCGTGCAGATGATATGTACAGGTTCAGATAAAACTTGTTGTAACTTCATCTTGTCAGACTTGCCTTCCACAACTATGACCTTACTGATTACAGACATTTTCATCACCTTTTCATATGCAGTCATAAAAAAATTCCCTGATAAATGTATTATCAAGGAAATTATAGCACTTAAGCGTTAATCATTTCATCATATTGAGCTTGGTCAAGTAACTCATTTACTTCGTCGTCATTTTCAGTTTCTACTTTGATCATCCAGGCATTTTCATATGGAGATTCATTCACGAATTCTGGAGAATCTTCGAGTTCACTGTTCACTTCTACGACTTTACCGCTAAGCGGCGCATATAATTCTGAAACAGTTTTAACTGACTCTACGCTACCGAAGGGCTGACCTGCTGAAATTTCGTCGCCTACTTCTGGAAGTTCAACGAATACGATATCGCCAAGTTCTGATTGTGCGAAGTCTGTGATACCGATTGTTTTTACGTTTCCTTCTGATTTTACCCATTCATGATCTTTAGAATATTTTAAGCCTTCAAGAGTTGCCACAAAAATCCCCTCCTAATAATGATTACCCTCTAATAATGACATAGCAACCGCGCTTATTCAACTTTTTTATAACCAGGTACTGCGATATTCATCTTCCTTAAAACCAAGCGTCAGCTGCTTGCCATTCACAGCAAGCGGTCTTTTGATCAGCATGCCGTCAGAAGCAAGAAGTTCGAACTTCTCTGTCTCTGATAACGTTTCCAGTCTGTCTTTCAATTCAAGCTCGCGGAACTTCACTCCCTGACGGTTAAATAACTGATTGATATCAACACCTGTATCTGCGACAAACTTTTTCAGGGCGTCAGCAGTCGGTGTAAGTTCTACAATATTAATCGGCTCAAAACTGACGCCGTGCTCTGTCAGAAACTGTGCTGCCTTTTTGCAGGTTGAACAATTCGGTAACTGATAAAATTTAAGCATACTCGTCCTCCATAATTGATATAATTCAATAGTACCAATATTTTGACAATACGACAAATAGTTATAAGGTACTCTTCGTTTATTTTTCTCTATATGATGGTATATAATACTTATAAATATAAAAAGAGGAGTATGACTATGAGAACAATAAGTCAATATGCAGAATTTGAGGAAATCATCAATCAGGACGAACAGATTATCGTTAAGTTTTTTGCAGACTGGTGCCCGGACTGCTCACGTATGGACTACTGGATCGATCCGATTGTTGACGAATATCATGATATCACCTGGTATAAAATCAATCGTGATCAAGTACCAGAAGCAGCAACTGAAAATGATGTCATGGGTATTCCAAGTTTACTGATTTTCAGGAATGGTGAGAAACAGGCGCATCTTCATTCAGCAAATGCTAAGACGCCTGAAGAAGTCAAAGCATTCCTTGCAGAACATATCCAGAAATAATTGAAGCCGGCTATGCCGGCTTTTTTATATGGTATCGTTTATCTGCATTAGAACTCACTTATCAGATCAGTATTCTGACGCACTTTTACTTCGGTTTCTGCTGGTAAGGCCGTGAGGTAGACCATGCCATATACCATTTCACCTGCATGAATGTTCAGGCCGTCGTTGAATGCAGGCTCAAAGATAGTCGCGGGTGTTTTGATACAGCTACCGACCCCGCTGCTGAAGAGCGCGAGTGATAAGGTCTGCATATAGCCACCGACTGCCAGAACATCTTCAAAACGCTGCTTCTGTCTGCGGTCAACAGGTCCTGCGATAATAAGAATCCCGCCGAGTCGTTGTACCATTTCAATATAGTTCTGCATTTTAATGACATCATTTTTAAAGTTCACTTCAGCGAACAGACGTCCATAATCAGCAAGACGCTCTTTCTTCACCCAGATGACGCGCCACGGTTCACGCATCCCATGATTAGGTGTATAAGCTGCCAGTTCGATCGCCTCCTGAATGACAGCATCATCTACTTTATAATCCTCTTCAAACTTCTTTATACTTCTTCTATTCTTAACCAGCTCATTAAAGTCCATTAAAATAAACCCTCCCAATTGATAACTATTATCAATTATAGGGAAGGCTTGACGTTTTGTAAAATGTTTATTGATAGATTTCCATCAAGGACTTCAGCTGCTGTACATGAAGTTGACCCGGTGCTGCTTCCTGTCCGATATGGCCATAAGTCAGGTCCGAACCGAATGCGCCACCTGCGAGACGGCTGAGTTTGCCTTGTTCACCCATGGCAATTCCGACGATATGATGATGGGAATCCTGCTTTGTTTCGTAGACTGCCGTCAGGAGCTTCAGCACATCACGGCCGTCTTCCGGCATGACGGCAAGTTTACTGTAATCCACATTCAGTTGCTGCATATGCTGGTAGAGTGCCTTTAATTCTTTTAAGCTCGGCGTATGCTCCATCTCATGATGAGAGACCAGAACCTGTATCCCCTTAGCACGTGCCAGCTGAATCAGTTCATCGCGCAGATCTTCGTAGAGCAGCATCTCAATATCAATGATATCAATGCATTCCTCTTCGATTATCGCTTTATTGAGCTCATAATAGTCATTGGGTTCTTTACTCCCTTGACCACCCTCACCGCGTGTACGATAGGTGAAGATAAGCGGCAGTCTGTTGAACTTCTCTTTCAACGCCTTGATATCCTCTACATAATCAGGCACCTCCTGGCTGTCACATAAGTCAGCTCTGTATTCAATGATATCGATATACAGCTCATTATCCTCTATTTTCTTGTACAGGTCGTCCCACTGATTCTTGGCCGCGGACAGTGTGACTACAATCTTCGGTTTTACATTTACATTTTCCATAACGTTCCCTCCGTCCTCATTATAAATATATACCATTCAAAGACAGGAAGTAAACGGATAAAAGAAGAGTCCGGAACAATGTTCCAGACGCCAGACAATGCTTGCTGATTGACGTCATTTATCGGGTCAACTGAATATTCATTACCTATTCCACCAATCATATGATAAGGGGCTGAGACAGATTGTCCAGCTGATCCATCACCATTTCTTTTGTCGTATACGTCAAGTATATCGTCATTTTTCGTATGGGGTAATATAAAAAACAGCCGCTCGAAATGAGCGGCTGCTGTATGTATGGAGACGGCGGGAGTCGAACCCGCGTCCAAAGATCCTGCAATTGATACTTCTACGTGCGTAGTCGCATTGTTAAGGTTTCATCATTAAGCTGACAATGGACAACCTACTTAATGACTAGCCCGATTGACCTCTTACTGACAGACTCCAGGCGGAAGTGTCAGTCGTATCCTACTTAAGGTTGAACCTCTGCATCAGGCACATAGGCGATGCTTGAGAGAGGTGCAGAGTGCGATTAGGCAGCTACTGCGAAGTTGTTTGTTTTGCCAGTTATTATAACTGTTGTGTTGATACGGAGACAACCCTCCGGCACGCTATACCAACCCAAGTGACCCCTGTCGAATCCGTAACGTCCCCTGGATAAGTAATCATTATTTTTAACTAGCAACATATAATATAACAAATAAGGAACTGCGGTGCAACTGTTCTGCACCGCGGTCCATCTAGTATTTCCCTTTCATCGCACGGTCCATCTCACGTTTGGCTTCCTTCGCTTTTAAGGTATGACGTTTGTCATAGTCCTTCTTACCTTTGGCGAGACCTAAGAGCATCTTGCAGTAGCCATTCTTGATGTAGAGTTTCAGTGGAATAAGGGCATAGCCTTTTTCCCGTGATTCTCCGAAGAGTTTGTCAATCTGCTTGCGTTTAAGCAGAAGTTTACGTGTTCTAAGCGGATCATGGTTGAAACGGTTCCCTTCTTCGTAGGGCGCGATATGCATATTGTAGACATACATCTCATCTTGATAGACACGGGCGTATGAATCACGGAGATTCGCACTGCCGCGTCTGATGGATTTGATTTCTGTTCCTTTCAGCTCAATGCCCGCTTCTATCGTCTCTTCTATCGTATAGTCATGACTCGCCTTTCTGTTCTGTGCGAGTGTTTTACCGTCACCTTTTGGCATTTATCTCACCTCTATTTCTTCTTGCCGCGCCCTGCATTCTTCACCGCTTTTGATTTATAGAACGGTTTTTTATTGTCGCTGCTGCCACGACTATTACTTCTACCTTTGCCGCGTCCTTTACCACGGGGCTTACGGTCGTCCCCGCCATCCTTTTTCTCGGTGCGGATGACAGTACCACGGGATTTACGTTCGACTTGTCGCGGTTCCATGCCGACGATACTGAAGTCAATCATGCGCTCGTCGATATTGACGCTGAGCACCTTGATCTTCACTTTATCGCCGATACGGAAGACCTTGCCGCCACGCTCGCCGATCAGTGCCATCTGGCGCTCGTCGAAGTTGTAGTAATCATCGGTCATATTCGAATTGTGAACCATGCCTTCAATCGTATTCTCAAGCTCGACGAACATACCGAAGTTCGCAACTGATGAAATGATGCCCTCGAATTCCTCTCCGACATGCTGCAGCATATATTCCGCTTTCTTCAGATCATCCGTATCGCGCTCTGCATCAACTGCGCGGCGTTCACGTTTGGATGTATGGTCGCTGATTTCGACCAGCATCTCTTCCCATTTATCTTGCGCCTGTTCATCCATCGATTTCTCAATAAGGTATTTACGGATCAGTCGATGGACAATGAGGTCAGGGTAACGTCGGATCGGTGATGTGAAGTGCGTATAGTATTCAGCGGACAGACCGAAGTGACCGAGAGACTGCTCAGAGTATTTCGCCTGCTGCATGCTGCGAAGCATAAGCGTTGAAATGACCATCTCTTCTGGTTTCCCTTTGATCTCCTTCGCGATAGACTGCAGAGTCTTCGGATGGATGTTCTCTGTTCCCCCGCGCACTAATATACCGAAGTTCGCGATGAACTCGAAGAACCGTTTAATCTTATCAGCTTTCGGTTCCTCGTGGATTCGGTAGATGAACGGGACTTTCATCTTACTGAAGTGTTCTGCGATTGTCTCATTGGCCGCCAGCATGAATGACTCAATGAGACGTTCACCTTTACCGCGTTCACGGATGGCGACATCATAAGGGACACCGTCTTCGTTCACGAGAATTTTTGCTTCCTTGAAGTCGAAGTCGACTTCGCCGCGACGCTTACGCATAGCCACTAAAACGGTATTCAGTGCCTGCGCGTCCTCAATCATCGGCACGATATGCGCATACTTATCGCGAAGTTCCTTATCGCCGTCTAAAATCGCATTGACGTCACGATAGGTCATCCGTTCATCGGAATAGATCACACTGTCATAAATATCATGACGGATGACTTGACCTGACGGATCGATCTCCATCTCACAGCTCATCGTCAGACGGTCTGCATGCGGATTAAGCGAACAGATACCATTTGACAGGCGGTGCGGAATCATCGGAATCACGCGGTCAACCAGGTAGACGCTTGTTCCGCGCTCATAAGCTTCTCTGTCAAGGGCTGAGCCTTCAGTCACATAATGACTGACGTCAGCGATACTGACCGTCAGCACATAGTTTTCACCCTTACGTTCAATGCTGATCGCATCATCCAGGTCCTTCGCATCTGCACCGTCGATCGTGATCGTCAGCTTGTTTCTCAGGTCACGGCGTCCTCTGATCTCAGATTCACTGATTTCATCCGGTACCTGCTCCGCCTCCTTAATGGCATCCGGTGCAAAGTCAATATTGATGCCATGCTGATAGATGATGGACAGAATATCCACGCCCGGGTCGTTCTTATGCCCGAGGATTGCTGTCACATGCCCTTCCGGATTGCTTGTGCCGTCAGGGTAAGCCGTCAGCTCAACCAGTACTTTATGACCTTCCACGGCGCCCAGATTGCGGTTCTTCGGAATGAAGATATCCTGTGTGATACGTTTGTCATCCGGCAGTACAAAGCCGAAATGCTTCGCTTCCGTATAAGTCCCGACCACCTGGGTGATGGCACGTTTCTTGATCTCCTTGATCACGCCTTCCTCGCGGCCGTCACGTCCTTTTGAGACTTTGACGATAACCGTATCACCGTCCATCGCCTGATTGATGGCGTTCGGCGGGATAAAGATATCCTCGATACCTTCAGTAGTGGGTCTTACAAATGCGAATCCTTTTTTGTTCTGACTGACAATCCCTTCAACAAGGTCAGAATCATTCAGGATATAGCGGTCCTCTTTCGTGCGTCTGATCTTAGCCTTCTGCTCCAGTTCAACAAGTTCTTTGACCAGTGCTTTAAACTCATCAGCTGATGTCAGATTCAGTGCCTGTTCAATCTCACTGATTGACAGTGCCTCCTGTTTTCTTGCCTGAAATATATTTAATAAATTATTCGTTAATGTCATAGTCTTCTCCTCTCTTTAGTGAGACCATTCCAGCCCTTCTAAAAATGCAAAATAATCTGCAAAGAGCTGTTCTTTTTCCTTATCTATAGTGATGACATGGCCTGATTGCTCATACCAGTGAATTTCCTTCTTGTCACTTGAGGATTCTTCGTAAATGATATTCGCTGAGTCCGGGTTGATCATCGTGTCAAGTCTACCCTGTGCTACAAACAGCGGTGCGAAGACATTATCAACGGACTCTCTTACTTTCTTGATCGTCTGCTGCAGATCTTCGAGCAGCTCAGTGGGTTGAAACGCCGCCATCTCACGCTCAATCTGAGCACCATCTTTACCTTCACGTTTCTTGAATTCTCGTGCATATTCCAGTACACCTTCAAACATATTGCCAGTTGTCTTGATATACATCGGTGAACACATCGTCGCAACACTGTTCACATCACGATTCTGACTGAGTCTGAGCGCGAAATCTCCACCGAGTGACAGACCGGCAACTGAAATCTCACTGTACCCTTTGTCTTGCAGGAAATCGTATGCCTCGAGAACCTGTCCCCACCAGACATGCGGACTTGAGTTCAGCAGTTCTTCCGGCGGTACCCCGTGCCCCTCATAATGCGGTGCATAAGACGTATACCCTTTCTTCTGCAGAAAACGCGCCAGCTGTCTGACGTCAGAAGAATTGCCGGTGAATCCGTGCAGCAGGAGCACTGCTCTTGGCCCTTCCTCAAAGAAAAAGGGTTCAGGTAATCGAATTTTCATGGTGATAACTCCTTTTAATGTATTACTTCTATTGTATGTGTTTTTGGCGCCGATTCAAAATAAAAAAGTCCGGTGAACCCACCGGACTTATCGTTTACATGTTGAAATAAGTTAGCGCCAGCATAATTAAGAAGAATAACACTGACAGCACAATGGTTGTACGCAGTAAAATCAGATCAACACCGCGTGTCTTCTGTTTGCCGAATAAAGTTTCCGCACCACCACTGATAGCGCCGGATAATCCATTACTTTTACCTTCCTGCAGTAAAACAACCGTAATCAATCCGATGCAGACGATGACGAGTAAAACCGTAAGGGCTGTATGCATAGAGGGTCCTCCTACTAATAATGACTCGTTCCATTTTACCACGAATGAGAGAAAAAAGAAACAACAACAAAAAGAAGACACGGCGTCCCGTGTCCTCAGCTTATCAACTATTTATTTAAGTTGTAGAAAGATTTGAGTCCTTCAAACTTAGCTGTTTCATATAACTCATCTTCAATACGAAGTAACTGGTTGTATTTCGCAATACGGTCAGTTCTTGATAATGAACCTGTTTTGATCTGGCCTGCATTTGTCGCAACAGCGATGTCAGCAATTGTCGTGTCCTCTGTCTCACCTGAACGGTGAGAGACAACAGCAGTGTAACCAGCTTTTTTAGCCATTTCGATGGCTTCGAATGTTTCTGTCAGGGTACCGATCTGGTTGACTTTGATCAGAATCGAGTTACCGACCCCCTGTTCGATTCCACGTGCCAGAATTTCAGTATTTGTAACGAACAGATCATCACCGACAAGCTGAACTTTATCGCCCAGGCGGTCAGTAAGGAGCTTCCAGCCGTCCCAGTCGTTTTCGTCCATACCATCTTCAATGGAGATGATCGGATATTTGTTTACTAACTCTTCCAAGTAATCAACCTGTTCAGCAGAAGAACGTTTCGCGCCGCCTTCCCCTTCGAACTTCGCATAGTTATATACGCCGTCTTCGTAGAACTCAGAAGCGGCACAGTCAAATCCAAGGTAGACATCTTTACCCGGTTCAAGCCCTGATTTTTTGATAGCTTCCAAGATTGTCTCAACACCGTCTTCAGTTCCTTTGAAACGCGGTGCGAATCCACCTTCGTCCCCGACTGATGTTTCAAGTCCGCGTTCTTTAAGGATTGATTTTAAGTTGTGGAAGATTTCAGCGCCCCAGCGTAATGCTTCCTTGAATGTTTCAGCGCCGACTGGTAATACCATGAACTCCTGGAATGCGATCGGTGCATCTGAGTGAGAACCACCGTTAACGATATTCATCATCGGCACTGGTAATTGTACGCCGTTGAAGCCGCCTAAATATTTATACAGGGGTTGACCTAAATAGTCAGCCGCTGCACGCGCAACAGCCATAGAGACACCGAGAATGGCATTAGCGCCCAGTTTGCCTTTGTTAGGTGTTCCGTCCAAAGCAATCATCATCTTATCAAGAGAGACCTGCTCGAGCACTGAGAACTCTCCTTCGATGATTTCTGGTGCAATAATTTCGTTTACATTTTCAACAGCTTTTTCTACACCTTTACCTGAATAGCGTTCTTTGTCGCCGTCACGTAATTCAACCGCTTCATGTTCACCCGTTGATGCACCTGATGGTACAAGTGCACGACCGAATGCGCCGCTTTCAGTTAATACTTCTACTTCGATTGTCGGATTACCACGTGAGTCAAGGACTTCACGTGCGTATACGTCTGTAATAATTGGCATAGTTAAAACTCCTTTGAATGTATTTTCTCTTATATTATTGAGTATTCACTGTATTTAATCAACTAATATCATTTACTTGATGATAAGTGATTCACCGGTCATCTCTACCGGCTGCTTAATACCCATCATATCAAGTAACGTCGGTGCTAAATCAGCAAGACGGCCGCCATCACGGAGCTTCACGGACTCATCTGTCACAATCACAGGCACAGGATTAGTGGTATGAGCAGTCATTGGTTTATCGTCCATCGTGACCACTTCGTCAGAGTTCCCGTGATCAGCTGTGATGATCGCGCGTCCGCCTTGTGCAAGAATCTTGTCAACAACAGCACCCAGACACTCATCTACCGCTTCAATCGCCTTGATTGTCGGTTCAAGCATACCGCTATGTCCGACCATATCAGGATTAGCAAAATTCAGAATGATCAGGTCGAGATCTTGCTTATCAAGCTCGGTGATTAAAGCGTCTTTCACTTCATACGCACTCATTTCAGGCTTCAAGTCATATGTTGCCACCTTCGGCGAATTGATCAGTACGCGGTGTTCACCTGCGAACTCTTCGTTACGGCCGCCACTCATAAAATAAGTGACGTGCGGGTATTTCTCAGTCTCAGCGATACGCAGCTGCTTCTTGTTTTCATCAGCAACAACTTCACCGATTGTGTTCACTAAGTTCTCTTTTTCGAAAACCACATCCGCCTTCACCGTATCGCTGTATTTTGTGAAAGTCACAAATTTAATACCGATTAAGCGGCGGTCCATCTCAAATCCGACAAATTCTTCATTTGTATAGACTTCTGAAAGCTGGGCTGCACGGTCAGGGCGGAAATTGAAGAAGATCATGCCATCACCGTCATTGACACCTGTATTCTCGTGGTAAGCTTCGTGGTCTTTAACAACAAAAGGAATGACGAACTCATCCGTTACACCCTCAGCGTAACTTGCTTTAACGCCCTCAGCCGCTGTCTGATATTCCTTGCCCTTACCATAAGTCATTGCATCGTATGCCATCTGCTCACGTTCCCAGCGTTTATCACGGTCCATCGCATAATAACGACCTGATACTGAAGCGAACTGACCGATACCGAGCTCTCTGAACTTTGCTTCGGTCTCTTCGATATACTGAAGAGCTGTTTCCTGACCGACGTCACGGCCATCGAGAAATGCATGCACATAGACACGTTTAACACCCTGAACTTTCGCCATCTCGAGTAAAGCAAAGAGATGTTTATAGTGGCTGTGGACGCCGCCGTCAGAGAGTAAACCCATTAAGTGCAGAGCACTTTCGTGTTCCGTCACATGTTTCATCGTCTCAAGCAGCACTTCATTCTTGAAGAAGTCACCGTCCTCGATAGATTTGTTGATGCGTGTCAGACTCTGATAGACGATGCGGCCAGCACCGATATTCAGATGTCCCACTTCTGAGTTACCCATCTGCCCTTCAGGAAGGCCTACATCCAGTCCACATGCGCTGAGCTGATTATGCGGGAACTGATTATAATAACGGTCGAAATTGGGTTTATGGGCCTGTTTGACTGCATTCCCTTTCACTTCATCGCGATTAGCGAACCCGTCCAATATAATAAGAGCCGTTGGTTCTGTCATTACTTAGCACCTTCTAACAATTTTACGAATGAATCCACTTCAAGAGAAGCACCGCCGACTAATGCACCGTCGATATCAGGCTGAGCCATATATTCCTTAATATTTTCAGGTTTCACGGAGCCCCCGTACTGAATACGGACGGCTTCTGCCGCTTCTTTCGAGAAGTCCTTCTCTACAACTGAACGGACAAACTGGCAGCTATCTTGTGCATCCTGTGAAGTCGCAGATTTACCGGTACCGATTGCCCAGATTGGTTCATAGGCAACGACAGCCTGCCTCACCTGTTCTTCTGTGAAGCCCTGCAGTGCAGCAGATACCTGTTGACCGATCACCGTTTCAAATTCGTCTGCGTCACGCTGTTCTAATGTTTCACCGACACAGATGATAGGAGTCATCCCGTTTCTGAAGACGGCAAGCGCTTTTTTGTTTACATCTTCGTCTGTCTCACTGAAATACTCACGACGTTCTGAATGACCCAGTACTACATATTCAACGCCCAAGTCTTTGAGTGCCTGAGGGCTTGTCTCTCCAGTGAATGCACCACTCTCTTCAAAATAGGCATTCTGAGCACCGATATGAAGACCTTCAACATCAGCACTGATTAATGCATCAAGATGAATAGCGGACGCACAGATTACTGTGTCCACTTCTTCAGTTGAAGGTAATGTCGGTAAGTTCTGTACAAACTGTTTTGCTTCTGCTACTGTCTTGTTCATCTTCCAGTTACCTGCAATAATTGGTTTTCTCATTAGTCTACACTCCTATTTATCTGAAATCGATTTGATACCTGGTAGTTCCTTACCTTCTAAATATTCAAGTGACGCGCCGCCACCTGTTGAGATATGCGTGAATTTATCAGCAAAGCCCAGTTCCATCGCTGCTGCAGCTGAATCACCACCACCGATGATCGTTGTTGCATCCTCTAAATTCGCGATTGCTTCACAGACACCGATTGTCCCTTGTGCGAAGTTGCTCATTTCAAAGACACCCATCGGTCCATTCCAGACAACTGTTTTCGCGCCCTGAAGCTGTTCTTCGAATAATTCAACAGTTTTAGGACCGATATCCAGTGCCTGTTCGTCTGCTGGAATTTCATCGACTGATAATTCTTTGATTTCGCCATCGTTTGAGAATTCTTCAGTGACTTTAGCATCGACCGGCAGGACAATTTTGCCTTCCCCGCGTGCCAGTAAATCTTTCGCCAAGTCAATCTTATCTTCCTCTAATAATGACTGACCAATTTCTTTGCCTTGTGCTTTTAAGAATGTATAGGCCATTCCACCGCCGATCAATACTTTATCAGCGACTTCCAGTAAGTTTTCAATCACGCCGATTTTATCAGACACTTTCGCGCCACCTAAAATCGCTACGAATGGACGTTCCGGACTTTCTACAACGCCACCGATGAATTTGATCTCTTTTTCCATCAGGAATCCTGCTGCTGATTCTAAATGAGAAGCAATTCCGACGTTAGAGGCATGCTCACGATGCGCAGTCCCGAACGCGTCATTGACAAAAACATCGCCAAGAGAAGCCCAGTATTTGCCCAGTTCAGGATCATTTTTGCTTTCCTTCTTACCATCTATATCTTCAAAACGTGTGTTCTCCACTAAGAACACGTCGCCTGGTGTCAAGTTGTTGATTGATGCTTCTAATTTCTCGCCCCGCGTCGCATCTGTGAACCCGACCTCAGTTCCTAACAGCTCAGCTAAGCGACGAGCAACGGGGTGAAGTGATAACTGTGCTTTGTCTTCTTCTGTTTTCACTTTACCTAGATGAGAGAAAATAACTGGGGTGCCGCCTTGCTCGATGATGTATTTGATTGTCGGTAATGCTTCAACGATACGGTTATCATTCGTGATTTCACCGTCTTTCATCGGAACGTTAAAATCTGCTCTTACCAGAACCTTTTTGTCCTTCAATTCTAAATCTGAAACAATCTTCTTAGCCATTACATTTCCTCCTTAAAATAGTGTCACTAACAGTATAACAATTATTAAGAAAAAATAAGCAGGAGAAGCGTATCTTCTCCTGCTTACGCTTAACTTTAATTAAGCTTGCTGTGCTTGTTCGGCTAAATGTTGTAAAGTACGCACTAACTGAGCAGTGTAGCTCATTTCATTGTCATACCATGCTACAGTTTTAACCATCTGATGATCACCGACTGTCATGACGCGAGTCTGAGTCGCATCAAATAATGAACCGTAAGTAATACCGATGATATCAGAAGAGACGATTTGGTCTTCTGTATAACCGAATGATTCATTTGAAGCTTCTCTCATTGCCTGGTTGATTTCTTCAACTGTCACTTCTTTATCTAAGATACATGTTAACTCAGTGATTGAACCTGTCGCGACTGGTACACGTTGTGCTGAACCATCTAATTTACCTTTTAATTCAGGGATAACTAAACCAATCGCTTTGGCAGCTCCTGTTGAGTTAGGCACGATGTTCTGAGCTGCTGCACGCGCACGGCGGAAGTCACCTTTAGCATGTGGTGCATCAAGTGTATTCTGGTCACCTGTATAAGCGTGAACAGTCATCATTAAACCTTCGATGATACCGAATTTATCATTCAGAGTTTTAGCCATAGGTGCTAAACAGTTTGTTGTACAAGATGCACCTGATACGATTTCTTCAGAGCCATCTAAAATGTCATGGTTAACGTTATAAACAACTGTTTTAAGATCTCCCGTTGCTGGTGCAGAGATCAATACTTTTTTAGCACCTGCTTTAATGTGAGCCTGTGCTTTTTCTTCACTAGTGTAGAAACCTGTACATTCCAATACAACATCGATGCCCAGTTCTCCCCATGGAAGTTCTTCTGCTTTCGGGTTGGCGAATGATTTGATTTCACGACCATTTACAAGGAAACCACCTTCAACGACACGTACTTCCTCTTTGAAGCGGCCTTGTGTTGTATCGTATTTTAAAAGATGTGCAAGCATATCATCTTCTGTTAAATCATTAACCGCTACAACTTCGATATCTTTAACTTCCTGTAATCTTCTGAATGCTAAACGGCCGATACGTCCAAATCCGTTGATTGCTACTTTTACTGCCATGAATAATGGCCTCCTTCTAATTTTTATTATTGTCAAAGGCTAAAGCCTTCAATAACTGCTTTGCTGCTGCTTCATCAGTGATAAGCGTGGTCTGAGGCGGTGCTATTCTAAGGTAGGCGGAAATGGCCTCAGTCTTACTCGTGCCACCTGCAACTGCTATGATATGTTCCTTAGTAAGGACATCCTCCCGTTGCAGACCGATAGTTCGGACCTTATAGACAATATTACCCTTTTTATCGTAATAATAACCAAAAGCTTCACCGACTGCATGATTTTGTTTCAATAATGCTCTGACTTCAGGGTCTGTCCTTCTTCTGGCTGCCATCTTGCTTGCATCACCAATTCCATGGACAACAATATCTGCTGATTTGATCTGATCAAGAACAGAACGCACAGAAGGTTCTTCAATCAGATTCTTATAGGTCTTCTCACTTACCTGATCCGGAACATACAGCGTTTCGTAATGGCCGCCGGTGAATTCTGCCATCTTCGCTACTATAAAGTTCGCCTGGTGAATCATATCTTCACCAAGGCCACCGCGGGCAGGTGTGAAAGTCACATCGAACGGTAATTCTGCCAGATGACTGGCAATACTCGCTGTACTCGACCCTCCTGTCACCGTCACTGTCATATCAGGACAGAGCAAGGACTGCAGATAACGACTCGCTTCAATACCGAGAAGGGTCACCGTCTCAGTGTTTTCGTCTGCATCGCCTTTAACTACAATGATTTTCCTGATTCCTGTCAGTTTACTGAGCTCAGAACCGAGCGCCGATAAATCATTGTAGACTGACATATATCGCGACAGCACGGCGAGGACTTCTTCACCCTCAGCAGTGATGATCATGCCTTTAGGTAAAATATCGATGAGGTGCTCCGCCTTAAGACTCTCAACATCACTGCGTAAAATGCGTTCCGTCATATTGAGTCGTTCAGCCAGTGCCCGTCGACCGATAGGCTGCTGGTGCTGTATCAAAGAAAGCACATTAAAACGACGCTGCATTTTCTCAATGATATCTGGAATCAGTCTCTGCTGAACGGCAAAAATGTGATCCATCAGACTTCCTCCAATTCAACGAGACATAAAACGTCCCGATTGGGACAAACTGTGTTACAACTCTATGTTAGCAAGATAAATATTTGATTGCAAGAAATAACCTTGAACAATATTAACATTGTTCAAGGCGCTCGGTTACAGTAACAAAGTCAATGATTCCTTCCTGAATGACCTGATCCTCATAGACGATAACCGGTACACGTATCTGATATTCCATCATCAGTTCGTCATGATCTGTTATATTGATTTCTTCGTATGTAATAGGGAGATCCACAAAATTCAGCTGTCGCTTTGCTTCTTCACACAGTGAACAACCAGGCTGCGTGTAAATAATGAGATGATAGTTACTCTCTGCCATAGACCCAGTCCTTAAGACGCTTGTTCTCGCAGCAGAGGTGATAGCCTTTTTCGTATTCCGGATTCTTTAGCATCTCCTCAAGTTGCAGGCGACCTTTCTCAGTGATCTCGATATCCTTCAGAACGATAACATCATCCACAAGAACCTCACCCGAAATGACTTCTGATTCCTTCATCTCAATAAATATATCTTTAAGTAGCTCAACGTCAATCCAGCCAAAAAAATTAGCAAGGACCGTCCCCTTTCTCAGCTCATACAAAACGATAAATTTCAGCCGATCTTTTTCCATACTGGTCTCCTCCTAAAAATGTATTATCTGATATATACCCCATTTTAAAAAAGAATATACAAAAAACCCACCAGATATTGGTGGGTTTAAGGTAATCTGTTTATAACGCCCTCGGAGGACGTTTGAAGTGCTTTAAACACGCTATTTATAAGGCTTTTGGGGACTGTGTGGGGATAAAAGGTTAAAAAGTGCTGATTTTGATGACTTATTTTGATAGTAATTTAATAATTATGGTTTACCGTGAAAATGCGTAAATCATACCTGCTATAAGATAGAATATAAAGTATATTGTTAATCGCAATGATATAATTTTCATTTTATTCTGCTGATATGTTCCTGCATCCACTTGCTTTTTATAAACTCTAACTGATAAAAATGTTTCAATAGCTGAAAATAATAATATTCCACATATCAATAATGTCCACTTTATAAATTAACCTAACCAATTCTGCGTATAAGCTAGTAATCCTAATACTGCACCAATAGCAGCACTAACAAACGCAATAATTGTGAGATTATCTTTTTCTGATTTTTTCATGAGATGAGCCTCCCCTTATATTGTATAGTGTAAATTTAACATTAATTTACTTAAATATACAGAAAAACCACATATCTATTAAGATACATGGTCTGTGATTGCCATTCTAAGAGTACTTTACGGGTAGTTGGTCGAGTGAGTGTAGAAAACGTGCTTAGAATAGGGATGTTAATACAATACCCTAAGCATTTGAAATTATAGACAGTCCTTAATATTTTTAAATTGTATATGAAAAGCTAATTTACTCAATCATAATGATACGATAGCTTAATCTACAAAATAAATATCACTAATGCTGCTCATTCGTTAACCAGTTGCTCTCTGGCTTCATTAATAGTCTAGCATTACAGTATGCCATTTCTTTTGTTAAGACAGTATTTACTCTATATGAATTATCGTGTTTTTCTATTGCCAGTGCTATAACCTCATCTCCAAATGCTAAGGGAATTAAATACATTATTTTTTTATTATAGTATTGAGGAATTGCAAGTCTATTGTTTCTCAGTAATCTCTTTTCAATAATAGAAATTTGAGCCGATAAAACACTGCTTAAAATATCTTCCGGTAGTTCTCTCATAGCTTTTGGTAGTCTGTCAAAATTATCATCTATAATATGTTCAAGGTTACTGTGAATTTTTAAAGACGGATTAAAATAATAACTTTCAGGTGTCTTTTTGAAGTAATCGATGTGTTGAGGTAATTGATGTCTAAACTCTACCGGAATATCGTGAGAAGATTGCTTGTAAAAACTCTTAAAAAACCAATCTTGTTTATCAGGATATTTATTTCGGGAGAAAAGCATAAATATTTCTTCACCTTGCTTAGATAATAAGCCTGTGTTCATAATGGCATAGTCATCATTCATTAATATTAAATTATCATCAAAAGCTTTAGAAAATGTATGATGTATATACTGAAATAAGACACCAGTTTCCTTTTCATTTTCATTCATTTTCGGACTATCATAATACCAATTTTCCGGTTCTGCTAATTTAGATAAATAAATTAATTTATCATTAAAATTACCTAAGAATGCGAATTTATTCAAAGGTGGTTGGTTTCTTGAATTATTATAATTGTGCTGCATTTGACCTCTCCTAATCCATAATATGTAATATAATTTTCACATTATTCTATTCAAATGTCTAGACAAAGCAAAAAAAAGTAAGTATATTATTAATTAAGAGGCAACAATTAGTAAGTAATATATATAAAGCAAGTACACACATAGGAATATAGATCAATTTTTATAAAGCCTCTAAAATATAGGAATGCTTAATAAAAAGTGTAATCCATTACTTAATTATAGTAATGGATTTTTTTATATCATTTTGAATCAACTCTTCACGAATTAAAACACCACTAGTACCTCTACCAGCCGTGTTTACTCACATATCTTATCCAATACATTCATCAATATCTGCCTAATTCGTTCCCTGGATAGTTCAAACACCTTACCAATTCGTTCTAAAGTCCTGCCCTCACACCTCAATACAAATACAAAGTATTCCCTATCCGTACATAAGACATCTACACGATCTAGCAATTCATTGAAATAGGCCACATAGTAAGCCACCTCATCCGATGCCTGCATGACTTTAACCGTATCATCCATGTTCATTGTGCTGCCTTTATCAAGTGAAAAGAAGTCGTCCTCTTCATCAAACTCTGATTCCGGTATCAAGTCCACATGATGAAACTCTTTGATGAACTGCTTGATATAGTCTCTGTCATACTTCATACAGTCGTCACCTGGCGGCTTAATTTAATCATGGTCACATGTTCATTTCTTGCCCGTTGTCTTGCATTCTCACGCTGTCTATTGCGTTCTACACGTTCATTCTGCACCAGTTGATATAAATCTACCTGTAAACGTTCGACGACCTCTGCCGGTCTGTATGTGCCTTGTGAACGCATGTAACGCTTAATCTGCTGCTGCTCTTTAGGTGAATATGTGGCCATGACCTGTTTCAGTAGCTGCATATGGTGTGATGACTTCTTACGGTAGCGTTCCAGTGCATCCTTTTGTTCGATTATCCATATAGCCAGCTTATCTAATGGATATGATACAGACATAAAGCCATATACAGTAGATTCAGAATGACTGACATTCAGGCCATACATTGATTCAATCTGTTCTTCCAGCATGGCTATCTTGCTGCTGATTAGATAAGGATTGAATTTGTTCAATAGTTCCCAGTCAGATAATCGGCCATATGTTTTATAGGTGTAACATTGATTTACTTTAATTAATCGCATGAAGCCACCTCACTATTTAGCTGGTAAAACTTTTTCTTTATAGCACGTTTTACACAAAGGAACATTTTTTGAATCGGGTGTACTGTCGAAAGGCTTCATATATAGTTGAGTTGCCAGTTCATCGCATAACGGGCAGCAGACAGAAATCACTTTCTTGTCATCCACTTCTTTTACATTGAGCTTCATAAGGTACTCAGTGTGTCCAACTAGCATAGTGACTAGATACCGGCCAACTCTGCTGATGTTCTTAAACATCTCATCTTTAATGACGATGACCATCTTATCCCCTATCCGTTCATAGTGTTTCTTCATCAGCCTTTCCCCCTCGTTTCAGTATGCTGTCAGTAAACACGCTACCATTATGATACTTCAATACTTCATCGGTTTCGGGTATATCATCTACTATGAAAACGGGTGATGACATATGCACATTCTGATTCTCTGTCCATAGTGAATGGTATTTACCCAGTAAGTCTAAAGCCCTGTTCTGATCGCTTAGCTTCGGCTCTGTTTCGATAATCGTTACTGATTCGTTATAAACTAAGTTCTGCCGTTTGGTGTCGGGATTGAGCATAAACTCAGCACGCTTTAGGATGCTTCTTTCTGTTCCAGTTGCTCACCTTATGATCTGCTGAAAGACATCACTAAGCCGATCTATCAGAAGTTTCTCAGTGAATATGCAGCTACACATTCCACTGATTCAGTACGTAAGCTGAACGCTGCAGTGCGTGACGTGATGGATGATGCCATACATGATGGTCTGATTCTCAAAAATCCCACGTATAAGGCCGTTACAGTGGGCGGAAAGGAAAGTAAGGCTGCTAACCTCAAATACCTCGAATATGAGCAATACAAGGCTCTCAAGCTGTATTTAGAGGGTATAGACACACTGCTGGCACACTGGCAGCTGCATGCAAGGAATTAAAGGCAATCAGTGAAAATAAAGTTGAAGCTAGAGGTGAACTAAAAAAGTATATTGACGATCTAAAGGCGATGAACAAACCTTTCAAGTTTGATAAAGTCGTCACCTGTCACGCCCTGCGACACACTCACTGCTCTGTTTTGATTGCTGAGGGTATTTCTATTCATTACATCAGTAAACGTCTGGGACATAAGAATATAGGTGTTACAATGAGTGTTTACTCGCATCTATTAGAACAATCTTTTGAGAAAGAAGAAGAAAAGGCGATAAAGTTCTTAGAGAGTATGTAAAAAAAGCCGATTACAAATTTTTTGTAGTCAGCTTTTTCTTTTGGGGATTATTTGGGGATAAAAAATAAAAAACGTATGATAACCTATTCTATCTTAAATAGCTTAAACCATTGATTTAAAGCCATTCTGATATTTTAGTTATCACACGTTTTAACTGTATAACGCCCTCGGAGGGAATCGAACCCCCAGCCTAAGAACCGGAATCTTAAGTGTTATCCATTACACCACGAGGGCAATTACTTAACATTATACCTCTCTTTGCTCTATATTTAAATATGAAAAAATACAAGTTGATGTAACTCGTGTTCTGAGTGCTATCTTTTGACTATTTTTGACCTTATATAGTATATTATTAACAAACCTTAAAGGAGGATTTTCCAATGAACTTAATTCCAACAGTTATTGAATCTACTAACCGCGGTGAACGCGCCTATGACATCTACTCTCGTCTTTTGAAAGACCGCATTATCATGCTTGGTTCTCAGATTGACGACAATGTGGCAAACTCTATTGTGTCACAGCTTTTATTCCTGCAGGCACAGGATGCCGAAAAAGATATCTACCTTTATATCAACTCTCCTGGTGGTAGTGTGACAGCGGGTATGGCAATCTATGATACTATGCAGCACATCAAACCGGATGTACAAACCATCTGCATCGGTATGGCCGCTTCTATGGGTTCATTCTTACTCGCTGCTGGCGCTAAAGGTAAACGTTTCGCATTACCTAACGCTGAAGTGATGATTCACCAGCCACTCGGCGGTGCTCAAGGACAGGCGACTGAAATTGAAATCGCAGCACGTCATATCTTAAAGACACGTGAGAAATTGAACCGCATTTTATCTGAACGCACAGGTCAGCCGATCGAGAAAATCGAGAAAGATACTGACCGCGATAATTTCTTAAGCGCTGAAGAAGCGAAAGAGTATGGTCTGATTGATAACGTCATGCATCCGACAGAGAATGAAAAATAATAATAAGCTATTTAACCGCTCAGCCTAAAGCTCAGCGGTTATTTTTTTACATTAATTTTACATATTCTTTACATGATAGGCATCTTAACTTTACAAAAACTTGTTAAGTTTAATGGGTAATTAAAACCTAGGAGGATTTATCGTGAAATCATTCAATAAAGTTGTTGCTTCATCCGTAATCGCGGGTCTTTTCTTATCAGCTATGCCGACTGCAGGTATCCAGACTGCAGATGCAAAAGCTAATAATTCTCATGCGAACTACCATGCGCAGATGAATCATGCAACAGGCCAGAAACCTGTCACTTGTAAAGGGAACGTGAAAGCACCTAAAAACATCATCTTCATGATCGGTGATGGTATGGGACCTTCTTACAATACAGCTCATCGTTATATGCTTGATAATCCTGCAACTGCTCAGATGGAACTCACATCATTTGACCACTACTTATTAGGTACACAACGTACGATTGCTGAAGACGAGCATGAAAACATCACTGACTCAGCTTCTGCTGCTACTGCAATGAGTGCTGGTGTTAAAACTTATAACAACGCTATCGCGGTCGACAACGATAAAACTGAAGTTAAAACTGTATTGGAGCGTGCTAAGGAAGTCGGAAAATCAACTGGTCTGGTTGCGACTTCTGAAGTCACTCACGCGACTCCAGCTGCATACGGTGCTCACGATGAATCCCGTAAGAACATGGCAGCTATCGCAGATGACTACTACAACGAAACGATCAACGGCAAACATAAAGTAGACGTTATCCTTGGCGGTGGACGTGACTACTTCGAACGTAAGGATAAAGACTTAGTATCTGCATTCAAAAAAGATGGTTACCAGTTCGCCACTAACAAACAGGAAATGCAGGCAGCTGAAGGTCAGCAGTTGCTCGGTCTCTTCTCTAAAGGTGGCATGCCTAAGATGATTGACCGCGCAGCTTCAATGCCTTCTCTTCAGGATATGACTCAGACAGCTCTGGACAAACTAAGCACGAACAAAAAAGGGTTCTTCTTAATGGTAGAAGGTTCTCAGATAGACTGGGCTGGTCATGCTAATGATATCACGGGTGCAATGAGCGAAATGCAGGACTTTGACCTTGCCTTCCAGACAGCTATCGACTACGCTAAAAAAGATTGTAACACATTAGTCATCGCTACAGCTGATCACTCTACTGGTGGTTTCTCAATCGGTGCTAACGGTGTTTACAACTGGTTCGTTGAGCCTATCAAACAAATGAAACATACGCCGGAATACTTACGTGCTCAATTAATGAAGGACGGCGCTGACGTCGAACAGATCATCAAAGCTAACGTCGGTTTCGAATTAAAAGCTGAAGAAATGCAGGCCATCAAAAATGCTGTGGCTGCTAAAGATGCAATTAAAATCGAAAATGCTATCGAAGCGCCAGTTAACACTCGCAGCTTAACTGGCTGGACAACAGGTGGACATACCGGTGAAGACGTAAACGTATATGGTTACGGGCCAGCCAGCTCATTATGGAGAGGCAATATCGAAAACACAGAAAACGCTAAACATATCTTCAATCTTATCAAATAATTACATTTAAGAATGGCCCTCTATGGAAGTCATAGGGGGGCTTTTTTTATTAAAGGGAGTTCTATGATGAAAAAATATTTATACATACTAGTTGCTGCAGGGGTACTGGCAGGGTGCGGACAGCAATCCGACACTGCTTCTACTCCCACTAAAGAACAGACATCGTCTGAACAAGCGACTACCGAAAGTCCAACGACCGAGCAACTATCGACAGAAAAACCTGCTGAAGTTGAAAAAAAGAAAACACAGGAAGAAGATATTCACGATCACAAGGATACTGCATTTAAAGATACAGAAAGTAAGGCACCTGGCGTCAAGAAAACATACCCTCTGACTAAGCTGACAACAGAAACGGTTGATAAAACCATTAAGGTCAAAGACAATGAGACAGTTCTCTACACAGAAGATACAGGTCACGGTATTCCGACTAAACCTGCTGGTGAAGGACAGGAATTTCATGCTATCCTTGATGTGACATTTAAGGATTTAAAGATGTATATGCTCGATAACGGTACGTTTATCACAGCAGATCCACAACATGTTGAAGTCATTAAGACCGGGGACCATTATAATCAGTATCCAGTCTATAAGATGCACGCAGATGATGTGAAATATCTGGATTCTCTGAATAAAGAAGACCCTGAATATGATGCCTATGTCAAATATGCAGAGGATTATGGTACACGTCAGTACGACTACAAACGTGAAATGCTGATGCACACTGCTATCCATGAAGTCAATGATGCAACGCCGGAAAGTCTGACTATCCCTGAAGAACACTTCCTATCGCTCGATCAATTTAAAGCAAAAAAATAAGCCGGCACCGGCTTATTTTTTTAGGTCGATATATTCTCCTGTTCTCAGTTTATCTGCGATTTCATCAAGCTTTCTCAGTCGATGATTAACACCGGACTTCGAGATGACACCTGCTGACACCATCTCCCCCAGTTCCTTCAGCGACACGTCCTGATGCAGCACCCGTAGTTTCGCTATCTCCCGCAGTCGCTCCGGCAGTTCTTCAAGCCCGATCTCCTGCTTGATCAGTTCAATATTCTCGACCTGTCTCATCGCAGCACTGATAGTCTTATTCAGATTAGCTGTCTCACAGTTGACCAGTCGGTTCACTGAATTCCGCATATCTCTGACGATACGTACATCCTCAAATTTCAGCAGCGCCTGATATCCGCCGATGATGCTCAGAAACTCAGCGATTTTCTCCGCTTCTTTCATATAGGAGATATAGCCTTTCTTTCGCTCCAAAGTCTTCGCGTTCAGCTGATAATTATTCATGAGTGCCGTCAGATCACGGGAATGACTTTCGTATAAAGAAAAGATTTCAAGGTGATAGGAGGACGTCTCCGGATTATTGACAGATCCTCCCGCCAGAAATGCACCTCTCAGGTAACTTCTCCTGCAACAGTCATCTGCTACCAGCTGATTGTCAATTTCATGCGTGAAACTTCCGTCCACCAGGATGCTGAGATCTGCGAGGATTTCCTTCGCCTTCGTTTTAATGCGGCAGATATAGACGTTATTCTTCTTCAATTTCATTTTCTTGCGGACCAGCAGCTCAATCTCTACGCCAAATATTTTCTTGATCAGCGTGAAGACCCGTCTCGCGATTGCTGCATTCTCTGACTGCACATTGATGACCCATTCCCTGTTGGAAATACTGAGGTTTCCGTTCATGCGGATAAGTGCAGCGAGTTCCGCTTTATGACAGCAGTCATCTGCCTCTATTCTGGTCAGTTCATTTTTCATTTCCGATGCAAATGACACGTTACTCTTCCTTTCTATTCGTCCACCTGAATCGTGCTGACTTCAGACAGTACAAGCTCATATATCATATCAGCCAGCACGCTGTTATCATGGCGGACAGCGTAATCCTCATTGACATGTACCAGCTGATCATCCGTCAGAATCTCAATTCCCATCTGTTCCACTGCTTCTACATCACATTCCACAAAGGATGAATTTCGTTCAGCATAGTTGGATGATATCTTTTCATTCGGCATCTTATGATTTGCTATGACAAATTCGATAAACGGTGCGCCTACGTGCTTATGTATCGCCTGGATATGATCAGAAACTTTATAATCGGTTGTTTCTCCTGGCTGCGTCATGATGTTGGAGACATAAAGTTTCTTTGCCTCACTTTTAATCAGTGCTTCAGCAATCTCAATTAAGAGGACATTCGGAATAATACTGGTATAAAGGCTGCCCGGTCCGAGCACAATCAGATCAGCCTCGTATAAGGCTTCCACCGCTTCATTCATCGGTTCGATATTGAGCGGTGTGAGGAAGACGTGATCAATCTTCTTATGCTTCATGGGAATAAGTGATTCACCTACAACAATTTCTCCGTCTTCCATGACCGCATTCAGTACGGGACTTGTATTGGTCGACGGAATGACAGTCCCCTTCACGTTCAGTATCTTACTCAGTTCACGTACTGCATGACCGAAGTCATTCGTGATATCAGTCATCGCTGCAAGCATGAGGTTTCCGACAGGATGTCTGCCTAGCGTATCGGAATCAAAACGATATTGAAACAGCTTCTCTAAGAGCGGTTCTGCATCACTGAGCGCTGCCAGCACATTTCTGATATCCCCTGGGGCAGGTATCTTCATTTCATTTCTTATCTTTCCCGTACTACCACCATCGTCAGCCACTGTTACGATGGCAGTAATATCTACGGGGTAAGCTTTCAGTCCTCGGGCCAGAACAGAGAGACCGGTTCCGCCACCGATCAGGCATATATTAAGCCTTCTCATTCAGTTTACCTTCAATCAGCGCATCGCGGTGAGAGGTATTAAGCTCAAAATCGAAGAAATCCTTAAGATCGTGGCTGATTCTTTCGGCTAATGCAACAGAGCGGTGCTGTCCACCCGTACAGCCAATTGCGATAACGACCTGCGACTTACCTTCACGCATATAGCCCGGCATAATAAATTTAAGCAGGTCCATCAGTTTATTATAGAAAATCGTCGTCTCTTTCCACTTCATCACATAATCATACACTGCAGAATCAAGACCTGTCAGTGGACGGAGGGTATCAATGTAGTACGGATTCGGCAGGAATCTGACATCGAACACCAGGTCAGCATCAATCGGGATCCCGTGTTTGAAGCCGAAGCTCATGACATTGATCTTGAAGATATGATCCTTACCGTTATTGAATAGTTCGATAATATGACTACGGAGTGCCTTCGGTTTCATCTCAGTCGTATCGATCATGTGTGTGGCCATACCACGCAGATCAGCAAGCAGCTGTCTTTCCTGCTGAATAGCAGTGAGCGGTGAACCTCCTTCAGATAAAGGATGAGTCCTTCTCGTCTCTTTGTAGCGCGTCACAAGCACTCTGTCTTTGGCATCAAGATAAAGAATCTGGACGATAATATCTGTCAGGTTGGTCACCTGCTGCAGTTCATATGATAGATTATCGAAGAAACTCTTCCCCCGTAAATCAATGCCAATCGCTACTTTCGATAGTGAATCATTATTCTCCTGCATGAGTTCCACTATCTTCGGCAGGAGTATGGGCGGCAGGTTATCGATGCAGAAGTAGCCCAGATCCTCTAAACTCTGAATGGCGACAGACTTACCTGCTCCGCTCATTCCTGTTACGACTATCAGTTTTTTTATGCCTTCATCAGTATTCAAGTCAATCCCTCCTTAATCTTTAATTTTACACAAATTCATAAAAATAGACACGCCCGAAAGGACGCATCTTATTTTTTATTATCGTTTCAGTCATACTATTTGTCATCAAGTGCTTCAATATAGTGCTGAGCATTCTGTGCGGCAATACTGCCGTCACCAGTCGCTGTCACGATCTGACGAAGCGTTTTGACACGGACATCGCCTGCTGCAAAGATACCGGGAACCGCAGTTTCCATCTGATCATTGGCTACGATATAACCTGCTTCGTTCGTAATACCGAGATCAAGGAAAGGTGCAGTCAGTGGCTGCATACCGATATAGATGAAGACACCGTCAGCCTGAACTTCAGATTCAGCGCCGTCTTTATCAATCAGTGTCACGCTGCCTACTTTACCATCTTTTTCATTGATCTGTTTTAATGTTGAATTCCAGATGAAGTCAACTTTCTCATTCTTAAATGCACGTTCCTGCAGAATTTTCTGAGCACGCAGTTCATCTCTACGGTGAACAATCGTTACCTTATCAGCGAACTTGGTCAGATAAACACCTTCTTCTACCGCAGAGTCTCCACCACCGATGACAATCAGGTTCTTCTGCTTGAAAAATGCACCGTCACATACGGCACAGTAGGAAACGCCCCGGCCACCGAGTTCTGTTTCACCCGGTACACCGATTTTCTTGTACTCAGCACCCGTTGCGATGATAACCGCCTTACCGATGAGTTCTTTGTCTCCTAGCGAGACGATTTTGTTCTTACCTTCCACACGGATGCCTTTGATATCACCGTACGCATATTCAGCACCGAATTTCTGAGCATGCTGGAACATCTTAGTTGAAAGATCCGGACCCGTGATCAGGTCGAATCCTGGGAAGTTCTCCACGTCATTTGTGTTGGCCATCTGACCGCCCGGCATGCCGCGTTCAACCATGACAACTGATAGATTGGCACGAGCTGCATAGAGACCTGCAGTCATCCCTGCAGGACCCGCACCGATAATAATTACATCATATTGTTTTTGTTCAGTCATAATATCCTCCTTAAAGATGAATCAGTACTATAAGAATATACTATATCCGTTTATTTAAATATTATTTTGCTTAAAGAAGGTGAGGGCCTTGTCCAACTTGTACTTCGAGACAGAAAATGCAGCTGCAACCTTCTTCAGAGAATAGGGTTCTGTCGACTTCCGGTATAAGTAAAAACAAGCGGCAGCGTATGCACTGACGTCCTTGATTTCCTTCATTTCTATCAGAGCATGCGCCTTATCAATCCAGCTGAGCAATAAGTCTGTTGACTGTTCCAGCACCCAGAGCTGCAGCAGTCCCTGGTGAATGAACTCCAGTTTCACCAGCTGCAGTTCATTGAAAAGATACGACAGATAAAGTTTCTCGTAATCATCCATCTGCTCCAGTTCATCCCATAGCTCTTTTGTGATAATCGCTTCCTTATGCGGGAGCCGGGATAACTTGAAGAGTCCCGCAAGTCGTGCGTGCCTGTCCTCACTTCTCAGTAACGGCAGTACTTCTGAGCTGATATAGGTATTGAAGTCACTGATCTCTTTTGGACTAGGTGATTCCGTCTGTGAGAGTGTCTGCAGTCTGCGCCACATCTCCTCGGATTCCTTTTCCTGTCCCAGCGCGAAATAGTTAAAACTTAAAGCATGGAAAAGCTGCGCATTATTCATCTGACGTTTCTTATAGATAGGCAGCAGTAACTGCTGTGAACCCTCATACTGCTTAAGAAAGCTGAGGACTATGCCCAGCTTAAATGATTCGTCCTCGCTGATGGGGTGCAGCTTGTTCAGTCGCTGCAGAAAAAAGGTATATTTCTGATGCTGCTGCGTATTGTAGAGCAGCAGCGTGTAGTGACAAAGCGCATGAATATCTGTCTCGTCTTCACTCAGCAGCTGCTCAAGAATGACTTCCGCTTCATTATATTTACTGATAAAGAGATAGGCCATTGCCTTTAAGTTACGCATCTCCTTACGCTCCTGGATATGAAGCGGCTGGCTGCTCAGCCAGTCGATGGATTCATTGATCCGACCCTTTGCGAACAAATATGAAAAAAGCTGCTGTGCCACATAAATCGTGCTCTCTGCTTCGACAGCTGTCTGACTCGTATACGTCACTTCAAATGTTGTCGTCAGCGTGTCCAGATAATCCTGGTCATCAGTCAGCTGGACGTAATACAGACCGTACAGGAAAGCTCTATTCGGATCGCGCAGCTCCGTATAGATCTCGCTCAAATGATAAAAGTAGTCAGCGAAATCCTCTTCCTGGATAATGCGCTCATATAATAGATGAATACCTTCATCTATCTGACCTGCTTGTATCAGGCAGGTGGAAAGATCGATATAATAGTCCCGCTCACTGCTGATGTCAATCGCTTTCTGCAAATACGGTATAGCATCTCCGTATTGCTGTTGTCGTATTTTTTTCTGTGCGATACGCACATAACCCTTGGCATCAACAGGCAGACTGACCAGATTATCGTTCATTGTCATTCCTACTCTCTAATCTGCATCGGGTTACCGTATGCAAATGTACTCGCAGGGACATCCTTAGTGACCACCGTATTCGCCCCGATGACTGCTCGATCACCGATGATGACACCAGGCAGAACCAGTGCATTGGCACCGATCATCACCTCATCACCGATAATGACTTCTCCAGTGCGATATTCATCGATCAGATATTCATGACAGAGTATCGTCGAATTGAAGCCGATCACACAGTTTGAACCGATCGTGATTTTTTCGGGATACATGATGTCTGGTGTCACTTTATAGGCAATAGATGTTTTTTCACCGATTGTCATCCCTGTTAATTCGTATAATTTCTTCTTCATGGGCATGGATGGACAGTACCGCCCGAGCTCGATAATGATAGTGTTGAAAGCTGTACGTCCAAAAGGCAGGATCCGGTAGACGTGCCAGAGGGGATTCGGCCCTGTCACCTTATGCCGCTTTAGACGTCTCATCACTGCTCCGAAGGACATGGTTGACAATGCCGTACTTCGGCAGCCGATATTTCATACTTCTATAGATCCACACTAAGAGGCTGACTGCTATGATCACGATCGAGATGACCTGTGCCATTCTTAAATATTCAGTCAGCATCAGACTATCCGTTCTGAGTCCTTCCACAAAGAACCGACCGATTGAATACCAGATAGCATACAGCAGGAAAGTCTGACCGATTCTCAGATGCTTTCTGAGGAGCAGCAGAATAATAAACCCCAGCAGACTCCACAACGATTCATAGAGAAACGTCGGATGATAATAGGTGCCATCAATCTTCATATGATCGATGATCCAGCCGGGAATCATCAAGTTCTCAAGAAACGAGCGGGAGACTGGACCCCCGTGAGCCTCCTGGTTCATGAAGTTACCCCAGCGTCCGATTGACTGTGCCAGAATAATACTCGGCGCCACGATATCAGCGATATGGAAGAACGAGCGTCCTTTCCGTTTCACGAGGAAGTAACCCGTTATAAGCGCACCGATCAAGCCACCGTGAATGGCAATGCCGCCGTTCATGATCATCGGAATTTCAGCAAGATGGTCCTTATAATATGGCCATTCGAAGCCAACATAATAAAGTCGGGCACAGATGATACCGATGATGATAGGCCAGACGATCAGATCAATGAGTTCATCTTCTGCCATCCCTTTTTTCTTCGCTTCACGATTTGCGACAAGAAATCCGAGCAGAATACCTGTGGCGATGATGATACCATACCAGCGGACGGGCCACGAACCCATGTGAAAAGCAATTGGATCTATCGTATATAACATATTAGTTCTCCTTATGTGATTGACTTTTAATCTGTGCATTCAGACGATGGGTAAATTCCTCTGCGGTATTGACACCCATTTTATTCAGACGGTAATTCATCGCTGCCACTTCAATGATAACAGCGAGATTCCGGCCGGGTTTGACAGGAATGGTCTTCTTGGTAATCTCAGAATCAAGAATCGGCAGTGTTTCCTCGACTAACCCTACACGGTCATACATCTTGTCGCGGTCCCATGTCTCAAGGTTGATGTTCAGCATGATTCTTTTCTCTGACAGAATAGAACCCGCGCCAAACAGAGTCATGATATTGATGATGCCCAGTCCCCTGATTTCAAGCAGATGCTCGATCAGTTTAGGCGGACTTCCCATCAGGACATTGCGTGACGTTTCCTTGATTTCAACGTTATCATCCGCGACCAGCCGGTGTCCTCGTTTAACGAGTTCCAGGGCCGTTTCACTCTTACCTACACCCGAATCGCCTGTGATCAGTACACCGATACCATAGACATCGACCAAGACGCCGTGCAGGCTTGTAGTAGGCGCCAGCTGTCTTTCCAGATAGTCGGTGAGGCGGCTGATCAAGTTGGTTGTCGCATCATCACAGCTGAAAAGCGGTGTATCTCTGCGGTTACAGGCATCAATCAGTTCTTCAGGCGGTGTGATGCCTCTCGCGATGATGATACAGGGTGTTTCCCTGCGGCAGAGCTTATTCATCCGTTCCGCTTTGTCCTCTTTACTCAGCATCTCAAAAAAAGAGGTTTCGGTTGTACCCAGCAGCTGGATACGGTCAGATGAATAATGTGAGAAATAACCGGCCATCTCAAGTCCGGGCCTTGAAATATCTGTATTGCTGATGATGCGGTCAAGTCCTTTATCCCCTGCTATCAGTTTGAAATCGAAATGTTTCTGTAGTTCAGCGCTATTCATGATTAGTCTCCTCCATACTTCAATTTTAATGAACTTAACGCTGAAATACAATTAAACAAAAAATCCGCATCATAAAAATGCGGATTGTTCCATTATTTCTTCGTTCGTCCGATTGCTTTCTTCAGATACTGGCCGGTATAGGATTCCGGTACTTCCATAATCATCTCAGGCGTGCCCTCCGCAATGATCATGCCACCCCCCTCGCCTCCTTCAGGTCCGAGGTCAATGATATGGTCTGCAGTCTTGATGACATCCAGATTGTGTTCGATGATGATGACCGTGTCGCCGTTCTCAACCAGCTGATGCAGCACTTTCAGCAAGCGGGAGATATCGTCCACGTGCAGGCCCGTTGTCGGTTCATCCAGAATATAGAGCGTCTTGCCGTTAGAGCGGCGATGGAGTTCAGACGCCAGTTTGACACGCTGCGCCTCCCCACCGGACAATGTTGTCGCTGACTGGCCAAGCGCCACATAACCCAGGCCGACATCTACAATCGTCTTCAGCTTCCGGCTGATTTTCGGGTGGTTCTCAAAGAAATGATAGCCATCTTCTACTGTCATATCCAGTATATCTGCGATGCTTTTATCTTTGTATGTCACTTCAAGCGTTTCACGGTTGTAGCGCTTACCATGACAGACTTCACACGGCACGTAGACATCAGGTAAGAAATGCATTTCTATTTTGATGATACCGTCTCCTTTACATGCCTCACAGCGGCCTCCTTTGACATTGAAGCTGAAGCGGCCTTTCTGATAGCCGCGGAGTTTCGCTTCATTCGTCTGACTGAAGAGTTCCCGGATATCATCAAACACACTTGTATAAGTCGCGGGATTGGATCTGGGTGTCCGTCCGATCGGTGACTGGTCGATATCGATAATCTTATCGATCAATTCCACACCTTCGATAATATCATGAGCACCCGGCTTACCTTTTGTCTTATAGAGTTCCTGTGCCAGTCCTTTGAAGAGAACATCGTTGACGAGTGTACTTTTACCGGAACCTGAGACCCCAGTGACCACTGTCATCATGCCGAGTGGAATATCAACATCGATATTTTTCAGATTATGGCTGCGGGCGCCCCGCACTTTAATATAGCGGCCATCGGGTTCACGTCTCGTATCCGGAACATCAATCTGCTTCTTACCGCTTAAATACTGCCCCGTCAGTGATTTACTGTTCCTCATAATCTGTTTAGGGGTGCCAGCCGCAACAATTTCACCGCCATGAACACCCGCGCCCGGACCGATATCGATGAGGTAATCAGCTGCGAGCATGGTATCCTCGTCGTGTTCAACAACAATCAGTGTATTGCCGAGATCCCGCATAGATTCAAGTGATGCTATCAGACGATCGTTATCCCGCTGATGAAGTCCGATAGACGGCTCATCCAGAATATAAAGAACACCCGTCAGCTGGGAACCGATCTGCGTTGCAAGACGGATACGCTGTGCCTCTCCGCCGGATAACGTCCCGGCGCGTCGGTCCATCGTCAAGTACTCAAGACCGACATTATTCAGGAATGACAGCCGGGAGGTAATTTCCTTGATGATCATATTGGAAATCATCTTCTCCTTCTCAGTCAGTTCAAGAGTCTCATAATAATTGAGGGCCTGGCCGATGGAACGCTTCACGACCTGCCCGATATGTTCACCGTTGATTTTTACGGCCTTCGCCTGGTCGTTCAATCGGTAGCCTTCGCACGCTTCACATACTTCCTCAGTCATATACTTACGCATCTGTTCACGCGTGAAGTCAGACGGGCTGTCATGAAATCTGCGGTCAATATTATTGATGATGCCTTCGTAAGCCATGGTACGGGAACGGCTGACACCATTATCCTGGCGGAACTTATAGGTAATCTGCTCAGGTGAACCATACAGGATAATATCACATTCTTTTTTCGTCAGTTTATTGAAGGGTTTCTTCATATCAATCCTGAAATGCTTTGCGGTCTGTCTGAGAAGTGACGGATAATACTCAGAACTGATGGGCTGCCATGGAACCAGCGCGCCATCAGCCAGACTGAGCGATTCATCTGGAATGACCAGGCTAAGGTCTACAGTCAGCTTGGTACCGAGGCCATCACAGGTCGGACAAGCGCCGAACGGGCTGTTAAATGAGAACATACGCGGTTCCAGTTCATCAATGGAGAAACCACATTTCGGACATGCATGATGTTCAGAGAATTTGATTTCCTTGTCACCGATGACATCGATAACAACATTACCTTCAGCGAGCTCAAGTGCATTCTGCAGAGAATCCGCTAAGCGGCTCTCGATATTAGGTTTGACGACCAGACGGTCAATAACGACATCAATATCATGATTAGTATTCTTATTGATATCAATATCGTCACCTATTTCGACTATCTCTCCGTCAATACGGAGTCGGGCATAGCCTTTTCTACCGATATCTTCCATCAGTTTCTTATGTTCACCTTTGCGCCCTGAAACAATCGGTGCCAGGACCTGTATCTTCGTCCGTTCCTCCAGTTCCATCACACGGTCAACCATCTGCTGAACAGTCTGCGACTCAATCTTGATGTGATGGACCGGACAGTACGGCGTCCCGATTCTTGCAAACAGCAGGCGCAGATAATCATAGATTTCAGTGACAGTCGATACTGTACTACGCGGATTGTTGCTGGTCGTCTTCTGGTCGATAGAAATCGCTGGAGACAAGCCTTCAATCGTATCGACATCAGGTTTATCCATCTGGCCGAGGAACTGCCTCGCATATGCACTTAGGGACTCTACGTAACGACGCTGTCCTTCAGCATAAATAGTATCAAAGGCCAGACTTGATTTCCCGGATCCTGACAGACCGGTCATCACAACCAGTTTGTCACGCGGAATCGTGATATCGACATCTTTTAAATTATGGGATCTTGCACCTTTTACAACAATTTCTTTATTTTTCATGTCTTCACCCTTCTGCTTTCAGTTCAAATAAAATATCACGCAGCTCGGTCGCACGTTCGAAATCCAGTGCTTTTGCTGCTTCCTTCATTTCGTGCTCGACCTGTTCCACACGAGCTGCACGTTCTTTTTTCGTCAGCTTTTTCTTTGGTCTTGGCTTTGCCTTCTCTGTTTCATCCGTTTCAACCGTTGCACTGATGGCATCGCGTATCTTCTTGTTGATCGTAGTCGGCGTGATGCCATGTTCCTCGTTATAGGCTTCCTGAATATCACGGCGGCGCTGGGTCTCGTCTATCGCAGTGCGCATCGAGTCTGTGATTTTATCTGCATACATGATCACTCTGCCATTCTCATTACGGGCCGCTCGTCCGATCGTCTGAATCAACGAGCGTTCAGAACGCAGGAACCCTTCCTTGTCAGCATCCAGGATAGTGATCAGCGATACTTCCGGAATATCGAGTCCCTCACGGAGCAGATTGATGCCGATAAGTACGTCATAGACGCCAAGACGTAAGTCACGGATAATCTCAGTCCGTTCAAGCGTCTTAATCTCGGAATGAAGATAGTTGACTTTAATACCCGCTTCCTTCAGATAAGCTGTCAGGTCTTCACTCATCTTCTTCGTCAGTGTCGTAATCAGTACGCGTTCATTGCGTTCAATACGAATACGTACTTCTTCCATCAGATCATCAATCTGATGCTGTGACGGTCTGACTTCAATAACAGGGTCAAGCAGACCGGTCGGACGGATGATCTGTTCAACCATCTCATCAGTATGCTCAATCTCAAAAGGTCCTGGTGTAGCGGATACATAGATGAACTGCTGTGCTTTCTGTTCGAACTCCTCAAACTTCAGCGGCCGGTTATCCAGTGCACTCGGTAACCTGAAACCATGGTCCACCAGGACTTTCTTCCGTGCCTGGTCACCGTTATACATCCCGCGGATCTGCGGCAGACTAACATGTGACTCGTCGACCATGATCAGCCAGTCATCACCGAAGTAATCGAGTAAAGTGTAAGGTGTCGAACCTTTAGGACGCAGGGTCAGATGGACTGAATAGTTCTCAATGCCCGAGCAGAAACCCATCTCCCGCATCATCTCGATATCATAATTCGTCCGCTGTTCAAGCCGCTGTGCTTCCAGCAGCTTATTCTCTGCCCGGAAGACTTTCAGCTGTTCTTCCAGCTCCTTCTCAATCCGTCCGATGGCAACCTTAAGTTTTTCCTCACGCGTGACGAAGTGACTGGCAGGAAAAATTGCAAAGTGCTCACGTTCCTTCAGCACCTCCCCTGTCAGGTAGTTGATTTCACGGATGCGGTCAATCTCATCACCGAAAAACTCAACACGCACACATTGTTCGTCCCTTGATGCCGGAAAGATCTCGACGACATCGCCACGTACGCGGAAGGTGCCGCGCTGAAAGTCGATATCATTTCTTGTATACTGGATATCCACCAGCTTTCTGAGCAGCGTATTACGTTCCATCTCCATGCCTGTGCGCACACTGACGACCATATCCTTATACTCTTCTGGATTACCGAGGCCATATATACAGCTGACAGAAGCGATGATGATGACATCATTGCGTTCAAAGAGTGCACTCGTCGCTGAATGACGCAGCTTATCAATCTCATCATTGATCGATGCGTCTTTCTCTATAAATGTATCGGTTGAAGGGACATATGCTTCCGGCTGATAATAATCGTAGTAACTCACGAAATATTCCACACGGTTCTCAGGGAAGAATTCCTTGAATTCACTGTACAGCTGCCCGGCCAGCGTCTTATTGTGCGCGATGATAAGTGTCGGTTTGCCCACTGCCTGGATGATATTGCTCATCGTAAATGTTTTACCGGTTCCTGTCGCACCAAGCAGCGTCTGATAACGCTCACCCGCTTTAACACCTGCCACTAGTTTCTCAATAGCTGCCGGCTGGTCCCCTGCTGGCTTGAATTCTGATTGTAGTTTGAATGGATGCTGCTCCATATAACCCCTCCTTAACATATATATTCTAGCAAATTAGATGCTTAAAATACAAACATCTGTTCGTACAGCCATTCTCTATGATGACTAAAAAAACACGGTGTCACCATCAATCGGGACAACCGTGCTTCATTTCAGTATGTATTGATTTCACTCAGATAGTTTCAGCTGATCGACAGCAAAATAACCCAGAATCAGGGAAATGGTATCGAGGAAGACAATCATCTCTGAATGAAAAAAGCCCTTATAGACCGATACCCCTATCACAATCGTTGCTAACAATAATCCTGTATATTTATTTTTGACGATGGCACTGAAGATCACAACCATGAGAGCAGGCAGAAAGGAAGCAAGTATATACCAGATCATGTATAATCTCTACCTGCCAGAATAGACTGTGTGATTTCCTTGAGTTCGGACCTCGGAATAAATTTCTCCTGCAGCATCTCCGGCAGGATGGCGCCGAGGAAATCCTTCACGCACTCCAGATGTTCAAACTGAAGAATGGTCTGAAGACTCTGTTCATAGATTTCAAAGAACAGCGGCTCAGGATTACGTTTTTGAATCTCACCGAACGATTCATAGAGCAGGTCGATTTTATCAGCTACTGATAGAATCTGGCCTTCGAGTGTCTCATCTTTACCCTCCTGCAGCCGTTCATGATAGATTGACCGGTACTGCTCCGGGAACTCCGCCTCGATGAACTTCGTGATCATCTCTTCCTCCACATCATTAAACAGCTGCTTAAGTTCTTGGGAGGCATATTTAACCGGCGTCTTGATATCGCCGGTGAAGATTTCAGGATAATCATGGTTAAGCGCCTTCTCGTACAATCTTTTCCAGTCAACCGTACTGCCATGATATTCTTCAACCGTCCCTAGATATTGCGCAATTTTAGTGACTTTGAAAGAATGGCTCGCTACATTATGTTCCTGATATTTAAATTTGCCAGGACAGCGGACCAGTTTCTCAAGATCCGACAAACTTTTAAAATACTGATGGACACCCATAGTTATCTCCTTTCAATCTGCTGAATTAACGTCTCGATTTTATATACATCAAGTTCACCCACATAAGTCATGAGCACTTGACCGTCCTTCGCTACAAAAACAGTAGTCGGAATGTTATAAATCCTGTACTTTCTGATCATCTCTTCTGTGCCGATAACAATGGGGTAATCGGGCTTATATTTCTTCAGAAACGACTGTCGGCCTTCATTCTTATCCTGGACATTCAAACCGATCAGCTTGATATGATTCGGCTTCATTTCATCATATCTGACCAGCTCCGGCATCTCTTTATTGCAGGGTTCACACCACGATGCCCAGAAGTTGATGATGTTGATATCAGCTGTCAGCTTATGTTTAAGTTTCTCTTGATCACCAGTTAGCGTGGTCACTTCCATTTCGCCGATATTCTTATCATTGATGAAATGAGGCTGTCCGCCTACCTTCAGTTCTGATGTATCCTTATTCAGTACCTGCCATACACTATAGCCGGCGAGGATAATAAAGAGGCCGCTTAAGAGCAGCGTAAGCATTCTTTTCATAATAGACCTCCCATCAATTTCCCCTATTATAACAAGAAAACAGAAAAAAATGGATAAACATCAGTTTATCCATCAGGAAATTAATAAATATATTGATAGTAGCTTGCCTGTGTTTTTGTCAAATAACGATAAGTTTTAACGCCTTGGCGCGGATAGTTCATTTCAGAAATCTTGATACTGCCGTTTGAATATTTATATTCAACCACGGCGACGTGACCATAGTAGCCCGTTTGAGATACCATGACCGCTCCTTTTACTGGTGTACGGCTTACGAGGTAACCATTACGTTGTGCATTATAAGCCCAGTTTTTAGCGTTACCCCATTGATTTGAGACATGACGTCCTAGCTGAGCACGACGGTTGAAAGCGTAATATGCGCAACTACCCCAGCTGTAGTAGTTTGCAGCTTTATATTTTATAGGATTTGGATAAGTGTAAGCATCAGCAGTTGGTTGTTCAACAGAAGTAGAGATAGTCAGTAACATTAAGACAGTTAAGATAGACACTATTACTTTTTTCACTTTTTTTGTTCCTCCAACGTTTTCTTGATAAAATGATAATAGCATAGAAAATCGGGAGAAGAATTGTTGTTACTTAAGCGTAATATAACTGTTACGAAATATATACGGTTTGACATATATCTGTACCATAAAAAAAGAGACAGCGGGGGCTGTCTCCTTAATATCTATAATAACCTGTCACCGTGCCATCGATATAGCTGACCGCACGCTGTTTGATACCTTCTCTTGGATTTAGCGCATCAATCATCTGACCGTTGCCGATATAAATACCGACGTGGCTGCCTTCATTAAAGAACACAAGATCTCCCGGCTCTGGATCTGTGATACGTTTACCGACTGCCATCTGCTCATACGTCGTTCTTGGCAGCTTCTTACCCATCGCTGCAAACACCTGCTGGGCAAATGAAGAACAGTCAACCTGTGTCGCAGAATTCGCACCGTATACATATGATTTCCCGACAGCAACCTGACGTGCGAGCTGTGCTACGTCAGAACGGGCAGATGGCGCCGCTGCAGTCGTTCTGTCAGGTACCAAAACGACTGACGGCTGTTCATCCGGCAGCAATGAGGAGACATCCTGCGCCGCGTAATCAGAGATATTAATCTGATTCACTTCTTCATCATGTCTCTGGATAGCAGGCATTGTGACAGTTCTGTCCAAGGCCGGATCAGCGGGCGAAAAAACTTCCGGTTCTACACGATCAGGTGCCTGTTCGATAGGTGCCGGTTGTTCGATAGACGCCACTTCAGCAGTCACTTCTTCTGCCGGAACGAATGTCTTTTCCTCTTCTAACGGAGCAGATGCCGATGAGATTTCCTCTTTGGGCTTGGTTGCTTCTACTCCAGGTTTCAGCATCGCGCTGACTGAGAGAGCGGCATCCACTTTATCAGCAGATACGACCAGTACCTTACCCGGTTTTAATGTATCAGACGTTAAATGATTCCATTTTTTAAGACGTAAGGTGGAAATTTCAAATTTATCTGCAACTTCCAGTAATGTATCCCCTTTTTTCACCTGGTAGTGACCCGCTTCGACTTTCTCTTTCGGTTCATCTGCATGTACAGCAGAATGTTCAGTCATTATAAGCGTTGAGACTAAGCAAACTGACAATATCATCTTTTTCATTGTTTAAAAATTCCCCCAGCCCTTATATCAAATTAACATTTAACAAATTTGATATAAATATAGCATAGAGGCATCAATATTGAAATAGTATCGCTTCATACTTAATATAGTCTTAACATTACTTCTGCTTGCTTAAATAGTCTGCGATTTTTTCTACATCTTCACCTTGGGCCTGACCGGATGGCATATTGCCTTTACCATTCTTGATGATATCTGCAATTTCTTCCTTAGAATATTTTGCACCCACCTTTGCCAGGTTAGGACCGCTCGCGCCTTCCAGGTTTTTACCGTGACAGCCTACACAAGAATGATTCTGATAAGCTGTCAGTCCGGGGTCGCTGTTATCCGCTGTCTTTGTCTCCTCTGTATTGTTACCACATGCCGCAAGCGTCATTGATGCTGCAAGTGCTGTACCTATCATCATCTTTTTCATATCACGTTCCCCCTTTTTCTTTTTACCTTACCATCAGCATACAGGTAATAAACATTTAAAGCTGACTTTTTAAGTAGGCATCAATAAACAGTGAGATGTCACCGTCCATTACTGCCGAGGTGTTACCTGTCTCAGCATTCGTACGATGATCCTTGACCATAGAATAAGGGTGGAAAACATACGACCTGATCTGTGAGCCCCAGCCGATTTCTTTCTGTTCACCACGGATAGCGAGCATTTCCGCCTCCTGCTCCTCAAGCTTGCGCTGATAGAGCTTCGCTTTCAGCATCTTCATCGCCTGTTCGCGGTTCTTGATCTGTGACCGCTCGTTCTGACAGGTCACGACGATTCCAGTTGGTTTATGGGTGATACGTACTGCAGAATCTGTGGTGTTGATATGCTGGCCCCCAGCTCCTGTCGCACGGTACGTGTCAATACTGATATCTTCCGTATTAATCTCAATTTCAATCTTATCATTATCAAACTCAGGGATTACTTCACACGATGCGAACGATGTATGACGTCTGCCGGATGAATCGAATGGTGATATTCTGACTAGACGGTGTACTCCCTTCTCGGATTTCAGATAACCATAGGCATTATGCCCTTTGACAAGGATTGTCACACTTTTAATGCCTGCTTCGTCGCCTGCCTGATAATCAAGTGTCTCTACTTTGAAGCCCTGCTGGTCAGCATAGCGCTGGTACATACGAAGAAGCATGGAACCCCAGTCCTGCGATTCTGTGCCACCCGCACCTGGATGCAGTTCAAGGATTGCATTATTCGCATCGTATTCTCCGTCAAGCAGCATCTTCAGCTCATACTGTTCAACTGCTGCATTCAGCTTCTTCAGCTGATCTGCGAGTTCATTCTCCATTTCAGCATCGCTTTCTTCCTTGACCATCTCGAACATGACATCGATGTTCTCTTTCTCTTCAGCCACCTGATGATAGCCATTCACGACTTCCTTCAGTGCATTACTTTTATTGATGATGTCCTGAGCCTGAGTCGCATCGTCCCAGAACGCTGGGTCAGCCATCATTTCATCGTATTCCTGAATGTTCGTCTCTTTGTCTTCTAAGTCAAAGAGACCCCCTGAAACTCTGTAATTTTCCTTCAATTGCTGCAAGTGTGTTCTTGATTTCAAATGCTTCCATTAGTTCTCATCTCTTCCATGACAGTTTTTATATTTTTTACCGCTGCCGCATGGGCAGGGTTCATTACGTCCGATTGTCGGCTCAGCCTGCTTAGGTTGTTTCTTTACTTTCTCCTTACCATCATTCGCGACCATTGCTTCGCCCTGCGCAACCTGCTCACGTTCTACCTGTTCGCCTTTATCAATGATGGACTTGAGAATATATTTTGCTACATCGTCTTCAATATTATCAAGCATATCCTCGAACATCGCCAGACCCTCGTTCTGATATTCACGCAGCGGATTGATCTGACCGTATGAACGGAGATGGATACCGGTACGAAGCTGGTCCATCGTATCGATGTGATCTGTCCACTTCATATCAATTGTACGCAGCAGAATCATGCGTTCAAATTCACGCATCTGATCACCCAGCTGGATTTCCTGACGATGATACTGCTCATCAATGTGCTGCATGACAATATCAAAGATCTGGTCGTTGTCACGTCGTTCAATCTCCTCAACCTTCAGGTCACCTTCCGGGATATAGACATCCTCAACATAATTGATGAACGTCTCGTAGTCGGGGTGATCTTCTTCACTTGTAAAGTGAGCATTCACAGCGCGGCGTACTGACTCCTCAATCATTGAACGGACCTGGCCTGAACAGTCTTCCTGTTCCAGGATGTCGTTACGTTCCTTATAGATGATTTCACGCTGTTTACGGAGCACATCATCATACTCGAGGACACGTTTACGGCTATCATAGTTATTACCTTCAACACGTTTCTGGGCAGATTCGACCGCGCGGGAGACCATCTTGGACTCAATCGGTGCCTCATCATTCATCCCGAGACGTGTCATCATATTCTGCATACGCTCTGATCCGAAGCGGACCATCAGTTCATCCTGCAGTGACAGATAGAATCGACTGAAACCTGGGTCACCCTGACGTCCTGAACGGCCACGGAGCTGGTCGTCAATACGACGTGACTCATGTCGTTCTGTCCCGATGACCGCGAGGCCGCCGAGATCCTGGATGCCTTCGCCCAGCTTGATATCTGTACCCCGACCTGCCATGTTAGTGGCAATAGTGACGGCACCTTTCTGGCCTGCATTCGCTACAATCTCTGCTTCACGTTCATGATTTTTTGCGTTCAGTACGTTATGACGGATGCCGCGCTTCTTCAGTAAGTCCGAGATATATTCACTTGTCTCGACTGCTACAGTTCCGAGCAGCACCGGCTGTCCTGCTTTATGACGTGCGATGACTTCTTCAACAACCGCATTGAACTTGCCACGTTCGGATGCAAAGATGAGATCGGCCTTGTCTTCACGCGCAATCGGTCTGTTCGTCGGAATCTGTGTCACGACCATGTTATAGATGCTGATGAATTCCTCTTCCTCCGTCTTCGCTGTCCCCGTCATGCCAGACAGCTTGTTATACATACGGAAGAAGTTCTGGAATGTGATGGATGCCATCGTCTTTGATTCATTCTGGATCTCCACACCTTCTTTTGCTTCAATGGCCTGGTGGACACCATCAGAGAATCGACGTCCTGGCATCGTACGACCTGTGAACTGATCGACAATCACGATTTCACCGTCTTCAACCACATAATCCACGTCTTTCAGCATTGAACGGTGCGCCTTCAGTGCGATATTGATGTGATGCATCAGACTGACGTTCTTCACATCATAAAGGTTGTCGACTTTGAACATTTTCTCTGCCTTGTCGATTCCTGACTCGGATAACTGGATGCCTTTAGTCTTCTCATCATAGTTATAGTCGATGTCTGGTTTCAGCATCTTGACGAAGACATTCGCCTGAATATACATGCCTGTCGACTTCTCAGCCTGTCCTGAAATAATAAGAGGGGTTCTCGCCTCATCGATCAAAATGGAATCGACCTCATCGATGATAGCAAAGTTAAGCGGGCGCATGACGCGTTCCTCGCTGTAGGTCACCATATTGTCACGGAGATAATCGAAACCAAGCTCGTTGTTCGTGCTGTAAGTGATATCAGCCGCATATGCTTCGCGTTTCTCCGCAGTCGTCTTGCTGTTCAGATTAAGTCCGACAGTCAGACCAAGGAAGTTATAAAGCTGACCCATCTCTTCAGCCTGTGTGCTTGACAGGTATTCATTGACAGTCACCACATGGACACCGCGACCCGTCAGGGCATTCAAGTAGACCGGCATCGTCGCCGTCAATGTTTTACCTTCCCCTGTCTTCATCTCTGCGATGTCACCCCTATGCAGCACTGTCCCCCCCATCATCTGGACGGGGTGAGGGAACAGGTTCAGGACGCGCAGAGAAGCTTCACGTACAACAGCAAAAGCTTCGGGTAAAATGCGATCCAGGTAATCCTGCTGTTCTCTGTAATCATCTATCTGTTTCAGGTCATTCTGATAAATAACGGTCATGTTTTTCAATTCGTCATCACTTTTTGCAGCCATGATATCTTTATAAGTATCAACCTGGTCCGCGATTCTGGATAACGATTTTACTTCACGTTTATTGCCGTCAAACATTTTCTTAATGAATCCCATGTTTTTCTCTCCTTTAGTTACCATCTACAACAATTAATAATAACATGTTACGTACGTATTTAGAAACATAACGGCATTAAAAAAGCCCCTCCGCAACGGAGAGGCTGAAACATTATTCTGCTGAAGTTTCAATCAGACCATACTTACCATCTTTACGGCGATAGACAATGTTTGTGCCGTTTGTTTCTGCATCATTGAAGATATAGAAATCATGCCCCAGCATATTCATCTGCAGAACTGCTTCTTCTGAGTCCATCGGTTTTAAATCAAACTGTTTAGAGCGGATGATCTCAATCTCGTTTTCCGGTTCTTCATCCTTTTCAGTTTCAGGGAAAGCGGGGAAGACGTCTTTCTCCATTCCCTTTTCACGGAACTTACGGTTAACCTTTGTTTTGTGTTTTCTGACCTGACGTTCCAATTTCTCAACGATCAGATCAATCGCTGCATACAGATCATCGTGTCTTTCTTCGGCTCTTAAAGTCACATTCTTGAGTGGAATAGTGACCTCGATTTTTGAACGAGAATCTTGGTAAGTCTTAACCTTTACATGTGCATTCGCATCCGGCACGTTCGTAAAGTAACGCTCAAGTTTACTCAATTTCTCCTCAATATAATTACGGATTGCCTCAGTTACTTCGATATTCTCTCCGTGGATTTCGTATCTGATCATAAAACAACGACTCCTTACGAACATATTCTGTGGTGTTTCTTCCTGTCTTCATTTTACCATATTTCTAGGGTCTTGCAAACGCTAACACCCCTATAGCACTGACGTTTTCGTGTCTCAGTACTTCTGCTGCACGGTGCACCGTCAGACCGGTCGTATATATATCATCAACGATTAACACACGTCCCTCTACCGGTGCAATGACCGTAAAGGGATTCTCCTGCTGCAGCCGCTCTCTCTTCGTCAGCATAGACTGTTTTGTACGACCTGCCATCTTCAGCGGCTGACAGAAACTATAACGGCTTTCCTCCAGAATAGCCTCAATCTGGCTGAATCCACGACTGTTCAGCTTATCCTCACTCGTCGGCAGCGGAATGATGCAGTCATAACTGGCGATTGTTTTATGCTGCGCTCTCAGTAACTCAGCAAATACTGCTGCCAGCCTGACGTCTCCTCGTCCCTTATAGCAATGAATCAGTTCCTTCATAAAATCATTATAATCATAGAGCACATGTATAGTATCAAGCGGCGTGAAATGACGGTGCATAAAGCTGCAGTCCGTGCAGTCCGCTTCGTCCGCAAGCAGCTTTCTCCAGCAGTGCGTGCACCGCCTGCCCTCAAGTTCCTGCAGTAAAGACCGGCAGGCCTCACACAATACAGGAGGTACAGAAAAATAATTGCTTAAGAAGAGCGGTTCTTTTATTACTTCAAAACAGATCAGACATTTCAATCCAGCCACCCCTTCATCCGCGCCAGCCTGTTCATCTCCTTGATCTCCTTGACCGCCTGCATCATACTGCGCGTGACGCCTTCATGAAAAAAAATGACCTGACCCTTATACGGTACGGATTTGCGGTCTACCCGGCCAGCCATCTGCACAAGACATTCAGCACTGTAGTTACCCGCATCGACTACGAAGACGTCAAGACTTGCCATCGTAAAGCCGCGTTCCAGAATCGTCGTTGTAAAAATGACCGGATAGGCGCCTGACCGGATAGCTGCTACTTTGTCATGCCGGCTGACATCTGCAGCATATACCGTTACAGGTTTATATTCCTTGTAGATTTCAGCGGCCTCTTCCATCTCTTTGATATCATTGAAGAAAACAAGCAGGAATGAACCGGCATCTCGCTCAAAGTAACGTTTCATCTTCCCCTTTCTCATCTGCTGCCGGGACATATACTGATAGGTCGGAACAGGCAGCGGTCGTCTGTGATAACGGGCAGGCAGAACAAGGGTCTCTTCTCTCATTTCTTTCTTCAGACGCGCTGGCGGTGTAGCGGTCAAGTAAATCAAGGCAGAATGCAAGGTTGCGGCACGCTTAATGAGCTGCTGCAACCGCTTATCCATCGGAAGAGGAAATGCATCCACTTCGTCGACGATAACAAGACCGAAATGATGATGGTATTTTACGAGCTGCTGCACTGTACTGATGACAAACCGGCTATCATACAGAATAGTCTCTCCCTGATACAGAACATCGATATCGCAGCTGAAATAATCTTTCATTCTGAGTGCCACTTCTTTTACGACATCGACCCGCGGAGAGACAATCGCGACATTCAGCCCTTCCTGCCTGGCTGTTCTGATACCTTCTAAAATCATCTCTGTCTTACCGGCTCCCGTCACTGCATGCACTAACCTTCTGCCCCCCGTCTTCACGACTTCCACGATCTCCCGGCTCGCAAACTGCTGCTGGGCAGTGAGCTCGAAATCCAGCTGATAGTCAGCCTGTTCAGGCAAATTCTTAATTTCTACCAGATTATAATAGGTCTCTGTTGATGAATATGTCATACGGATACAGGCTCTGCAGTAGACCACTTCCTTACCGAAGCGATGATGAAAATGATGATGGAACAACTGCTGATCATCATTCATGCAGTATTGACAGTAGTAGCCCTTTCTTTTAATGACGCCTCTTAGTTCCTGTCCTTCTTCTGCAATCAGACTCATGATTCACCTCCAAAATAAAAAGCACACTTAAATAAGTGTGCTGTCAAAGAATATAAAATTTAAAATATAAAACTGTTTACAATTTCAAGTCGCGCTTGACCATACCGAATGCGAGCGAACCTGCGCCGAGATGCGAACCGACCACTGGCGTCACCTCTTCAATGACAAACTTGACATCCGGATAATGCGGTTCGATTTCTTTTAACCACGCGAGGGCTTCCGCTTCTGCATGACCGTGAATGATACAGGCTGTGCCGACCGTGTCATCACCCATGAAGTCAGCCATCAGCTCTTCGATACGTTTTAAAGCTTTTTTCTTCGTTCTGACCTTATCGAGCGCCACAATCTTCTTATCGACAAAATGCAGAATGGGTTTCACCTGCAGCATGCTGCCTACAAATGCCTGTGCACCACTCAGTCGCCCCCCTTTTTTCAGGTTCTTAAGGTCGTTCACCATAAAATAAGCGGTCATATCTTCAATCATCTTTGCCATCTCGTCAAGAATGGACTCAACTGATTCACCTTCTTGAATCATCTGAGCTGCTCTGATACAAAGAAATGCTTGAGGCGTTAGCGATATCTCTGAATCGACGGCATGTACCGTGATCCCCTCAACCATACTGCCTGCTGTGATGGCACTCTGATAAGTGCCGCTGATACCGCTGGACAGGTGGATGGCAATCACATCGGTATAGCCTGATACCACAAGTTCCTCAAGTTTGTCCACATATTCACCTACAGATGGCTGACTCGTTGTCGGCAGCTCAGCCTCAGTCCGCATCCTGCTATAGAACTCATCGGGCGAGATGTCCTTCATCTCTCTGTAGGTCTGCCCGTTAAACAGAACATTGAGATAGACTTCATGGATGTCATAGCGTCTGCGTAGTTCTTCACTGACATTCGCTGTTGAATCTGTTAATACTGCAATCTTCATGCATTCCCTCCTTACAGTTCCCCACAGTCTCATCATACCATTTTTATCCTAAAAATAAAGTTAAAGCATTGTTGCTATTTGACAAGTTGACTATACTGAAAGTAAAAAGGAAGTGTGAGTGAACTTGGAAAACTATATCACGATCAAAAATGATGCTGAGACTGAGCAGCTGATCAGTAAGTCCCGTTTCATTACTTACTTATTCAAGGTGGAGGACGAAGAAGAGGCGAAAGCGCGTATCGCAGAGATAAAAGTACTGCATAAGTCCGCTAATCACAACTGTTCCGCCTATACAATCGGTGACCAGCATCAGATCCAGAAAGCGAATGATGACGGCGAACCGTCCGGTACAGCGGGTGTACCGATGCTTGAGACGCTGAAAAAAGAAGATATTCATAATGTCGTCGCGATTGTGACCCGCTATTTCGGTGGTATCAAACTGGGTACCGGTGGACTGATACGTGCTTATCAGTCAGGTGTGACCGACACCATTAAATCAGCCGGCAAAGTGATCATACAGAACGCCCTGCTCTATCATGTGACGCTCAGTTATGATCAGACAGGTCGTTTTGAGTATGATATCGCCGACAAACCATTTGAAGTGGTGGACCAGACTTACACCGATAAAGTGGCATACAGCATTCATGTCAAAGCTGAGGATATTGAATCATTCGAGAACTTTATCAATGAGACCTCGCAAGGTCAGGCAGAAATAAAAAAAGAAGCAGAGTTAATGCTTCCTTTTCCCGTCTGATTATTTTATTATTTTTCTGCAGAGCTTCAATATTGGCTGGTAGTTGTCATCAATCAGACCCGTCAGCTCCACAACCAGTTCAATCGTCAGAAGAATCAGCGCTGTCATCAAAATGGCCCCGACATTCGTTGATAAATAAAGAATGACTGATGCCAGGCTGAACAGCATGGCGATGGAATAGATGAGAATGACCGTCTGTGGGTGTGAATAGCCATGCTCAAGCAGCTTATGATGCAGGTGCGATTTATCCGCCTGCATCACCGGCTGTCCTTTCAGGTATCGTCGTATCATCGCGAACACCATATCAATAAAAGGAACCCCGAGAATAATGATGGGAAACAGTAGTGATATCAGCGTGATATTCTTAAAGCCGAGCAGACTGAGTACACCGATGATAAAACCAAGTGTCAGCGCGCCGTTATCACCGAGAAAAATGCTGGCCGGATAAAAATTGTAACGGATGAAGCCCAGCAGTGCACCGATCAGTACACTGCAGATCATGATGATAAAGATGTTGCCCTGGAAGATGGCGATCAGTCCGATAGTACCAAGGGCGATCATCGATACGCCTGCAGCGAGTCCGTCAAGTCCATCCACCAGATTGATGGCATTGGTCACGGCGACAATCCAGAGTATGGTCACAGGTATGCTGAGCACCCCGAACTCTATAATAAAGCCGAACGGCAGTGTGATCAGGTCGATGGTGATACCATGATAGACCACAATCAGACTGACCAGTATCTGACCGACCAGTTTGATGATCGGTTTCAGATCATAGATATCATCAACCAGCCCCAGCATATTGATCAGAATCGCACCGATGACAAGCGGTACAATCTCCTCCTCAATGGGCTGAGCAATTTTTATTCCTATTAAAAAGGAGATAAGAATGACGGTTCCTCCCAGGATTGACACAGGCTTTTTATGCACTTTACGAAAGTTAGGTTTATCCATTGCGCCGATGCAGGGTGAGACCCATATCAAGACCGGCGTCAGACAGAATGAAATAATAGCGGTAACCACTATCAGCTTTAAGGTAAACATAGACCACCTCGAGGTTTATCTTATCATTAAATATAGCACAGATATAAAAGACTAGGAATTATATTAATTTAATATTACGCCTCGACGGCACATTGACGAATTATAAGTTATGACTCATAATAAGACGGTTAATGAAAAAGTACAATTCAGCCGGGAGGGCGTCTCCATGAAAAACCAGCTTTTAAGAGATTATTTCTATATGATCATCGGCTCCATATTGGTCGGCATCAGTTATAACTTCTTTTTACTGCCGTCTGAAATAGCAGCAGGCGGTATATCAGGCGTCAGCACTATTCTTTATAGTATCTTTCGTATTCAGCCATATCTGATACAGTTTCTGATCAATGTACCCATTTTTATCGCAGGCTGGTTTATTCTTGGCAGGTCCTTCAGCATTAAGACCGCCGTCGCTACTTTTCTGATTCCATTCATCATCTTCATCAGTAAAGATTATGTGGTTTACGGTGTCCACAACTCATTTTTAGGTGCACTGTACGGCGGAATCGTCCTGGGTATCGGCTTAGGTCTCGTCTATCGAGGTAAGGGTTCGACAGGCGGCACGGCGACCCTGGCACAGATCGTCAAGAAATATACGTCGCTCTCAAGCGGTTTCTGTCAGCTGATTGTTGACGCCACTGTCGTTCTCCTCAGTGCATTCGTCCTGAGTTTCGAATCAGCGCTTTATGCTCTGATCTCAATTTACGTCACCAGTAAGGTCATTGACTTTGTCGAACTCAAGTCAGGAGATAATAAACTGGTGTTCATCATCACCGACAAAGAAGAGGAAGTCTCGCGTCTCATCTATGATTCCGTTGGTCGGGGACTGACGAAGATCCATTCAATGGGCGGCTATACAGGTGAGCAGAAAACCCTTCTTTTCTCTGTTATGGAGCAGCGTGAAGCAGTCTACTTCAAGCAGGTCATCAATCAGAAAAATCCAGACGCCTTCGTGATCTTCCTCAGCGCGTCCGATATCATCGGTCGTGGCTTCTCCAAAGAAAAAAGCTTTATATTAAAGGATGTGACTCATCATGATTGAAGCACTGATATTCAATGTCGCGATCACCATCAGTGGTTTTTATCTGTTCCACCGTCTGCAGTTCTTTGAAGAGAAGGAGATTGTCTTCTCAAAGAACTATATCACATTACTGATGACCTCTATCAGTGTGCTGCTGCTGACAAACCCGCTCAGACTTTTGGATGTCAGCTTTGTACTGGCCTATATCCCGCTGCTGTTCCTTGCGCGATATACCAACTTCATCTATACACTGGCCGGTGGGATCATCACTAGTGTCGTCGCTGTGAATTTCATGGGCTATGACATGGATATGGCGATTATTCTGCTCACCATCTCAGCAGTCACCGGTCTGATCGGACCGTTTATCCAGCTGTCTCATTTCGCAAGCATCCAGTGGCTGACCACCCTCTCGCTGATACTGACCGGGGTGAGTCTCTACTTCAGAGGTATTCCGGACCCGATGATGTATATGCTTCTGATTGCAGCGTCTTCATACATCCTCTCCATCTGCAGTGCGCTGATGTTCGTTGATATCTGGCGTATTTCGCAGCTGATTCAGCGTTACGAGAACGAAAAGACAATGGATTATCTCACCGGACTCGGCAATGTCCGTGAGTTTGACCGGTCGCTCAATCAACTCAGCTATGAGGCGGAACATCAGACTATTGCCTTACTGCTGATTGATATCGATGGTTTTAAAGACGTGAACGATGCATACGGTCATAATGCAGGTGATGCTGTACTCAGACAGATGGGTCAGGTGCTGACCAACTATATTCCTCGGAATATCAAAGCCTATCGTAATGGGGGTGAGGAGTTCTCTGTCATTCTGACGGACGTGACGCTTGATGCGGCAATCAAACTGGCTGAAAGCATCAGAAAAGGTGTTAAAAATTCTTCTTTCCATCTCCCGACCAAGGAGACGATTTCCTTGACTGTTTCCATTGGCGTTGGTTATCTTCAAGAAAAGGATATTAAATCGCACCGCAAAATATTCAAGGATGCTGATGATACGCTCCACGCTGCCAAAGAACAAGGGCGTGACACCGTGATGTTCAATCCCATTATTAAATAGCAGAAAGCTCTCTTTCTGTTATTTTTTTTATGATTAAGGAGGCTGTTATGAATAACGCTGATGAAAATACTGTACTTTCTGTTGCCCTGCTTGCCGGCAAGATTCTGCTTGAAAGTGGTGCCGAGACATACCGGGTTGAGGATACGATGGCACGTATTGCTAAACATTACGGACTCAGATCCACTCATAGCTTCGTCACACCGACTGCTATTATGTTCTCTGCTTCCGCTGACTCTCCGTCCCGCCTCCTCCGCGTGATAGAGAGGACAACAGACCTGCAGAAAATTGCGGAGACGAATGAGATATCAAGAGCGATTACCGCTGATACACTCAGCATCCACGCAGCGAAAGAAGCACTCGAGGAACTTGATGCCTCCGACCTCCAGTTCAATTTCTGGATTAAGATACTCGCTGCCGCCTTAGTGAGCGGTTTATTCCTCATCATGTTCAACGGCTCTTTTCAGGATATGCCGGGCAGCATCATCGCAGGAGGATCAGGTTTGCTGGTCGCTGAATTCATCCAGCGTCACACTCGTATCAAGTTCTTCTCAGAGTTCGCCGGGGCTTTCGTCATTGCACTGACTGCACTTTTCTTCATCAACTATCTGAACGGTGTATCATTAAATAAGGTGATTATCTCAGGTGTCATGCCGCTTGTACCCGGTGTGCTGATCACAAATGCTATCCGTGACCTGATGGCTGCCCATCTGCTGGCAGGTGTCGTCAAAGGGATTGAGGCCAGTCTGACGGCCTTTGCGATTGGAACGGGGGTGGCAGTATGTCTCATACTGCTTTAATACTCTGGTTTCTGCTGCAGTTTGTGACCAGTTTCTTTGCAACAGCCTTTTTTGCCATCATTTTCAATGCGCCGCGCAAGCTGCTGATACCGAGCGGTCTTGTCGGCGCTGTCGGCTGGATAGTCTATTATGTTCTGAACACTTACGATGTGTCGGCTGTCACCGCCTCATTTGCCGGTTCACTTTGTCTCGGTGTCATGGCCCATCTGATGAGCCGCTACTACAGACAGCCGGTCATCATCTTCTACGTAGCAGGTATTATCCCTCTCGTCCCGGGTGGCCTGGCCTACGATGCCACGAAGAATCTTGTGATCAGTGATTACAGTACAGCCCTGCAGAATGGTATACAGGTGACACTCATATCCGGCGCCATCGCCTTCGGGCTGATTGTCGCAGAGATGATCTTCCATTCATTCTTCAGAGCGAGAAAATATATCCGCAGAAGATAAAATTCGTTATAATATATGTAACAGACAAGGGAGGGATTAGTAATGAAACAAGCTTTAATCGAGCGTCTGAGCCGTTACGTTCAGATCGATACACAATCCGATGCATCAAGTGAAACAACGCCTTCAACTAAAAAGCAGTGGGATTTGCTGCGACTGCTTGAAGAAGAAATCAGAGCACTGGACCTGGAAGTCTCCATTGACGAAAAAGGTTACTTGATGGCGACACTGCCAGCGAACACTGATAAAGACGTGCCTGTTATGGGCCTTCTTGCTCACGTGGATACCGCGACGGACTTTACGGGTACAGATGTCTCACCTCAGGTAATCGATGCATATGACGGCGATGATATCACACTGAAAAACGGGCTTGTCATCTCAAAGGACAAGTTTCCCGAGCTTAAATATTATGCGGGTCACACACTGATGACAACTGACGGCACTACTCTTCTCGGTGCAGACAATAAAGCGGGTATCACTGAAATCATGGAAGCAATCATCTATCTGCAGAACCATCCTGAAATCAGACACGGTAAGATCCGTTTCGCCTTTACACCGGACGAGGAAATCGGCCGCGGACCCCATCACTTCGATGTGGAACGTTTCGGCGCTGAATATGCCTATACAATTGATGGGGGCCGCCGCGGTGAACTGCAGTATGAAAGTTTCAATGCTGCAGAAGTCATCCTGAAATTCAGAGGTGTCAATGTCCATCCCGGTTCTGCAAAAGACAAGATGGTCAATGCACAGAAATTAGCGATGCAGTTCCATGCTGAACTGCCGGCTGAGGAAGTGCCTGAACAGACTGATAATTACGAAGGCTTCTATCATCTCCTGGACATGAATGGATCCGTTGAAGAGGCGAAACTGGTCTATATCATCCGTGACCATGATAAGGGAAATTTCAATCATCGAAAAGAGACGATGAAACAGGCAGCAAAGCAAATTGCAGCACTATACGGAGAAGAGTCAGTCGAAATCACTATAAAAGACCAGTACTTCAACATGGGTGAGAAAATCAAGCCATTCCCTGAGCTGATCGATGTGCCGCTTGAAGTGATGAAAGACCTCGGTATTGAACCGATCGTTGAACCGATCCGCGGCGGTACAGATGGCTCCCAGCTCTCCTATATGGGGCTGCCGACACCTAACCTCTTCACAGGGGCAGAGAATTTTCACGGTCCTTATGAATATGTATCGATTGATGATATGGAGAAATCAGTCCATCATATCGTCGGTATCATCCGGAAATTCGAAGAGCGCGCATAATCAAACCTCCTCTGAAATGATCAGAGGAGGTTTTTTATCTGGCGATATTAAGTAATGTCTGAATGCTGTTCTGTAACTGAATACCCAGCTTCATACTGTCAGTTTCAGGAGTCATGTCAGGATAGATATTCAGATAATAGACTGAATGGTCAGGGGGTGCGAACTGCTGGCCGGCAGCAAGATAGATGAAGCGTTTGTCGGAACTGACTTTCTGAGTCAGCGCCTGTGCCACAAGTGAGTTATCTGCAGGTTTGACGTTACCCCCGCCGTAGATGATGATATCAGCCTCATTCAGCAGCTCCTCTATACTTGTCTCTTCAAAGATCATCTCCTTAGAGGATAACGTGCGGGCATGAAACAATGACTCAAATAGTGCTCTTAAGCCGCCTGCATGTCCGCCTTTCTCAAGTGATAGATATAGCCCCGTCTTCTTGAACTGCTCATTCAGGTACCAGATCTGATTATCCAGCTTCGTCTTCGCTTCATCTGGCAGTGATTGCGCTGCTATCTGACTCTTATTGCCGAAGAGATAATAGTCATAATCGCTGATGACTGTAAATGTACTTTCACTTAGGCGGTCATCAAGACCTGATAAGTCGATTCGTCTCACCTTCTTGATAGATTCGGAATCCAGAGGACCTGCTAACTTCTCTTCATTCAGGTCATAAAACTGTGCACCCAGTCTTTCAAGCATCCCCATGCCACCGTCGAATAATGCTGTTTCACCCAGCGCAATCGTGAATACACGGTAATCCAGGTCAAGGCCGTTCAACAACATCTGACCGAGTCCATATGATGAAGTCTGCAGCATATTTTCTGTCTGACCGTATAGATCTGAGCAGTCAATATAGAAACGGTCATTCATCGCCGCTGCTGTCACATCACGGCGCTTCATATTGGCATCCGGAATCTTCCATGTATATTTAGTCCCTTGCTGCCAGGCCAATATACCGTCAATCAGATGCTTCTGCCCATCAAACAGAGGCACACTGATGACATTTGCTGTTCTGTGCACAGCTTTCACGCCTTCTTCCACATAGCTCGCCGCCTCCTGTGAAGTCAGCGCATCTTCAAACCTGTCTATTGCAATTAATATATTCATCCAGTTCTCCTTCAAATAAAATAGCGAGCAGCTAGGCTGCTCGTTCTCTCAAGTTTATTCTTCCGCAGCTGACAATGAAGATACAGTAATCTGGCTATGGGAACCATGCCAGGCGACCTTTTGATCAACAAAATAAAAGACCTGCGGTGATTCATGTCTGATACCTGTCTTCTCAGCGATATAATTTGAAAGTTCCCGCGACTCCTGTACAGTCAGATAATAGCCATCCATATCACGTTCATATAAAAAGTTATTGTACTGATCATAGGCATTAAGTGAAATCGGGCATGTCAGTGAGTGCTTCATAATAAAAACCTTGTCATGCTTCTGTATCGTCTGTTCAAATTGTTCAATGCTATTTAATTTAATAACCATTTTTCCACCTCTTCATTTGGTTGACTCTTTTCTTACTGAATACCCCTCACGCGTTTGTTTAGTCATGCTATAATTTAATAAAAAAGGAGGACATCCCAATGGCTAAACCACAGCTGCCTGTAAAACGCTGGAGTATGCTTGATACCATCAATGCATGTCTCTTGATAACAGTCTGTCTCTTCATTATCGATTTCCAGAACAATGCAACGTTGTCCTGGATCATCATCATTGCATTCGGTATCTGGATTCTCACCGTCATTGCACGCAATATCTATTTATCGAAGTTTCGGAATAAGTAACTTGAAGAGCTTACTGTTCTTCAAGTTTTTTTAATGCCTGATAATACTTGTCATCTACCGTCTTGATACTTTTTGCTTTTGATAGAATGCTCTGGACAGGTAATTTTCTTAGCTGCTCCTCAATTTTCATCGCATTCTTTCTCTCCTTGTAATAATTGATCAGACTATAGTAGATTTCGATCTGTGCCTGTCTCATATGAGAAGTATGCGGAGAAGCGATGTGCATTTTATTGAGAGACTGTATATGCTTATTGATCATCGGCACCAGTAGCCCATCGATATATTCGATGCGTTCAGCTGTCTCAGATATATTCATCAGTTCCTCTACCTTCACTTTGAGTTCTTCATTATTCCGGTTGATAATCTCAGTCAGTTTGTTATAATCTGAAAGCTCAGATTTACTGCTGGCAGCGAGTTCAGCATATTTCTCACTGGTTTCTTTGTTCTTTTCGAAGATTTTAGTATAGCCTAGTATCTCTTCATTAGAGTCAATTGACGCATTATATAGCTTGATATACTGATGGATGTTCTCTATAAACGTTTTCTTTTCATCAAAGTTGTTAATATAGATATCATGAACTTCCTTGATCTCCGGATTGTCCACATTGACTTTATTCATTTTCTCTTCATATTCAGCAAGCTGCGGGAGCACATCATCTTCAATTGTCCGTTCTTTTTCCTGCAGCCTCTGTTTTTTCTGGTCTGTCACTTCAGAACCGATCAGCTGATCCACTTTATCCAGTTCGAGTTCATCAATATATTTCACTAATTTCTTTTCTTCAGATTGAACATCCTTCATCTGAGACTTATAATCATTAATATCTGATTGCAAACTGGTACCGCAAGCGCTCAGCATGAGGCCGATCAGCAACAGAACGTAAAATTTTATTTTCATATACCTACTCCTTGCTACACCCATTATACCTAAACACGGGTCTAAGATAAATAATAATTAATAACCGAGGTTCTGACATGACTCACTTACAAGATCAATATCTGGAAATACGCAGACTGCTGCTTGACCTGCTCGATTCTCCGGTCACCGAGGTCGCTCATATCGGCGGCACCGCACTGGGGGATGACGGCATCATTGATGTTCTGGTCATTGTACCGAGTCTGCATGCAATGACGACACTTGATGAGAAACGACTCAATCTGGCCGGATTTTATCGTCTGCACCACCCTTACCGGAAGAAATGTGTCTTCAGCCAGTTTCACAGCATGACGACACTGGAAGAAAAATGCCGGCTGCATATCGTGGAAGAAAACAGTGACAAAGCAGTGCGCTATATGCATAGTCACCACCTGCTGTCACAATCATCGTCCCTGTTGAGAGCATTCCGGAATTACAAGGACCGCATCCGCCACCTGCCGAAGAAAGACTACGAAACAGAGAAAGCAGACTGGTTCAGAATGAATATCGCAAATCCCCTCTAATGTTGCTATAATATAGTGGAAGAAAGAACGAAAGGGCGAACGTCATGATTGAAAATAATTTACTGCAGGAACTGACAGCATTGCTACCGGATGAGTTGATCAGCATCAATGAACCTTTAAAAAAATATACATATACAAAAACAGGAGGCAATGCAGACTATTATATTTCTCCGCGTAAATATACAGAAGTCAGCACGGTGATGAAGCTCGCTGAAAAATACGGTGTTCCCGTTACATTCCTTGGCAACGGCTCAAATATCATTATCCGTGACGGCGGTATACGTGGCATCGTACTTAGTCTGCTCAACTTCACTGATGTGCAGGTCGAATACAATCAGATTATTGCGGGCAGTGGCGCTGCCCTCATTGATGTCTCACGTATTGCGCGCGATCATCACCTGACCGGTCTTGAATTTGCATGTGGCATCCCAGGTTCTGTCGGTGGCGCAGTCTATATGAACGCCGGTGCATATGGCGGCGAAGTGAAAGACTGTATCGATCATGCTAAAGTCGTCGACGAAAGAGGCGAAATCTACACTCTCTCAAAGGATGAGCTGGCATTGGATTACCGAACAAGTTCCATCCAGAGCCAGCATCTGGTTGTTCTGGAAGCGACGTTCAACCTGGAGCGCGGTGACGTCACCGTCATTCAGGCTAAGATGGATGATCTGACTCAGCGACGTGAGGATAAGCAGCCACTCGAATATCCTTCATGCGGCAGTGTCTTCAGACGACCACCCGGACATTTCGCGGGACAGCTGATTCAGCAGGCAGGCCTGCAGGGACATCGCATCGGTGGCGTTGAGGTCTCCACAAAGCATGCCGGATTCATTGTCAACGTAGATAACGGCACCGCAACTGATTACGAAAATATGATTGAACACGTACAGACGACCGTGTTTAAGAACACTGGAGTTGAACTTCAGCCGGAAGTCAGAATTATAGGAGAGAAAGCAGCGGATTAATCTGCTGCTTTTTTTATAGATGATCATGAATATTCTATTGATTGAAGACGACCTGAAACTGGGCAGAATGACACAGCTGCTGCATCATCAGAATGGCATCCCTTCTAAAGACCTCATACTGGATAAAGTGTGGCATATAGATGATGTGGTCAGTGACAATGCTGTGGAAGCACTGATAGGCCGGCTGCGTAAAAAAATAAGTCCTGTTAAAATCAGGACGGTGCGGAATATGGGATATCAGCTCAGTGAATAAACAGCTCAGAAAACTGTGTATCATTTTTTCGGCCGCTATCTTCCTGTTGCTCATCTCTTTTTCCCTTGCAGCTTAAGTCTTGCTTCAAACATCTGAAGGTCTTATTCATCATAAACAGATGGCAATTACTGCCCTTATCATGTTCAGCGCTGCGGCTGCTATCAAATTATTTACTCACTTCAGCTCATTCTACAGAAAAGAACTATTAACTGTCGTACTGATAGTATCACTATTAGGGAGCGGATTTTTCGCATACACAGGCCACCTTGGTGGTAAAATAGTATATGGGAATGACAAGATCACACAGTTCAAGGAGAATAATAATGAGAAAAACTTTATCACAGCCGACCTATTATCACCACGTTGAACACCTGAAAGAGCAGCAAGGTTCGAAAAAAACATTATGGGCATCCCTTCTGATCACCCTGTTCTTCACGATAGTTGAGGTGGTCGGTGGTATCCTATCCAACTCCCTCGCCTTATTATCAGACTCAGCTCATATGCTGAGTGATGTGCTGGCATTAGGTCTGTCAATGATCGCCATCTATTTCGCCGCAAAAGCACCGACAGCACGGTATACATTCGGTTATCTGCGCTTAGAAATACTGGCTGCCTTACTGAACGGACTTGCACTTGTTGTCATCGCACTCGGTATCTGTTACGAAGGAATCATGCGTATTCTTCATCCGCAGACCGTCGATGTCAAGCTGATGCTCACCATCTCACTGATCGGGCTTGTCGTCAATATTGTTCTGACCATTATTCTGGCCCGCTCATTAAAAGGTGAGGACAATATCAATGTCCAGAGCGCCCTCTGGCATTTCATTGGTGACCTGCTCAATTCAGTCGGCGTTATCGTTGCGGTCGTTGTCATCTATTTCACTCACTGGGTACTGATCGATCCTATTTTAAGCATTCTGATTTCACTCATCATATTCCGTGGCGGCTACAAAATTGTGAAAAATGCATGGGATATTCTGATGGCTAAAGTACCTGATGAACTCGATACAGATGAAATCATCACTCGTATGAAAGAACATCCTAACGTTCTGGATGTTCATGAATTTCATTTATCTGCCATCACGACAGGTCACTATACCTTATCCGCGCACGTCGTAGTTGACAACAGAAATGATGCCGAGAACTATCAGGTCATCAATGAGTTAGCTGCAATGCTTGAAAGAGATTACAAGCTTGATCATACAACACTTCAGCTGGAACATTTAAAAGCGAACCACCTGGACGATCCCTATTTCGAGCAAATAAAATAAGAGACGGGCATATGCCTGTCTCTTATTTTACTGTGAACATCGTTTCGGTATGGACATGGAAGCCCTCTTTGTTCTCTGCGTGTGCGGTCACATCATACATGCCACTCTGCGTGAACGTCTCCTGTCCTTCGTACTGCCCAGGTTTCGTCTCTTCAAGATCAACCCACTTCACTTTACCATCCGGCTGCTTGACTTCAAGTCGTGCCATTACGCCGTCTTTTGCTTTCCCGTCCTGACCTTCTACATGCATCATTAACTCCACAGCTTTATCTTTCTCAGCTGTAATCGGCATCACATGGACTGAACCGTCATGATGGTCGTGAGCAGCTGCGGGTTTTTCAGCCTTGCCGATCAGAATGGTTTTATTGGGCATCGTATGCTGATTTTCCGCAGTGACGTGACTGGTCACTTCGTAGCTGCCGTCCTCTTTGAAAGTATAAGGAAGGGTATATACGCCGTCCTTGGCTTCTTTGACCTTTTTCTTGATGGATGTCTCTTTTTTGCCATCTTTCACGATTTCGAACATCACTTCGTCTGCATCATTGATGGCTTTATCAGCTTGTGTCACTTTCGCTTTCAATGTGACTTCCTCACCTGCTTCTGCTTTTTCAGGAACTGTCAGCTCAACATTTACAGGCTGAACTGACGCCTCTGTTTTGGAATGTTCTTCATGTTTTTCCGCTGTCTGTCCGCAAGCTGCAAGAACAAGACCTGCTGATAAGACAAATGCTAATTTTTTCATATGATTGCTCCTTCTCTTTTTTTATACATCTTTCATTATCTTTTTTATTTTTTGATAATTCAATGTCAAAAACGTGACAGTACTTTAATTATGATTAAAATTACTGATTCTGCCATATTTAATTTATCCTTTACAAAAAAAGATAAATACCTTAGAATTATAAAACGTAATGATTTCGTATTACAGGAACATATATGACAGTAAGCTTCCTGCCTATATCATCGAGGATACAGCTGCAGATATTATTTTAAATTAAAAGGAGAAAAGATGATGAGAGTAAATGTAACATTAGCATGCACAGAATGTGGTGACCGCAACTATATCACAAAGAAGAACAAACGTAACAATCCTGAACGAATCGAATTGATGAAATACTGTCCGAGACTGAAGAAACATACTTTACACCGAGAAACAAAGTAAAGCAGGATATCAGAGTGAACGTCCCGCAAATTCAGTTTGCAGGACGTTTCTTTCTATATTGAGTGACTTGACGTCTCCTATCGTCACGCAAACCCCGTTTCCCTGACGTTCCGTCTCACTGTCATCAGTACGATTCATTCAGTCACAACTAGAAAAACCCATCACAACGATTGCTGTGATGGGTTCATTTTATTCAAATACGAAGTCTTCGTCTGTCAGTGCTTCGACGTTAAGTGCAAGCACATAGCCGTCACCTTTGACACTGAAGAAGTCGTGGTTCTTCGTGCTGGTATTCAGCGCATTCTCGATGATCGGATTGAAGCCGCGCTCTTCAAAGTAAGGCTCAAACCCTAAGTTTGCCAGTGCTTTATTACCATTGTACTGGACATAGTTGAGGACATCTTCTGTTAAACCGACACGGTCATACAGTTCACGTGTATATGATTCTTCGTTGCGATAGAGGTCTTCCAGCATCTTGTACATTTCTCTGTCTGCACGAAGTTTATCATCGTCCGATAATTCGTTGCGCAGGCTCTGGGCATCAAGTCCTGTGAAGACACCGTGAATGGATTCATCGAGCAGAATCTTACGGATAATCTCACCTGATGTCGTCATGCGGCCTTGTCCCGCCAGATACAATGGATAATAGAAGCCGCTGTAGAAGAGGAAGGTCTCAAGGAACACTGAAGCGACACGTGCCATATACTGGTCGTAGATACTTGCTTCAGGCGACCACAATTTATGATATTTCTCTAAAATTCTGTTTGCTTTATACGTCAGATGAGGTTCACTCGGCACCCATTCATTAAGCAACTCATCTGTTTCATGCGTCGGCAACAATGTTGTGAAGATATGTGAATAACTCTTCGCATGGATATTCTCCATCATACCCATAAATGAGTAGACTGCTTTTTTACGTAAATCAGTTGTATGCATCATAATAAGCGGCATACCGTCATCTGCCTGCTGCGTGTCAAGTCCTGTCAGACCCGCCAGTGCATGGTTGAATGTATATTTTTCGTCTTCCGTCAGCTCTTTCCAGCTCGCAATATCCTTTGATACCTTGAATTCTGTCTCAACCCACATCTGTGAGATATTCTGACGCCAGAACATGTTGGTCATGTCTTCCTGCGTATTCCAGTTTACTGCTTTCATCTGAACCCATCCTTGCTTTAATTAATTAAATCGCACAGCTCGTACATTCTTCAACGCTCAGTAATTTATTCCGTGTATAGTAAAGTGACTTTAGACCTTTGTGATGTGCATAGACATAAAGACGTGACAGTTCACGTGTTGAAATCTCAGAGTTCACGAAGAGAATCGTTGAGATTCCCTGGTCGATATGCTGCTGGATCGTTGAGATGAGATCAATCAGTTTCATCTGATCCGTGCTGAATGCAGATTTGTAGAACCACATCGTCTCAGGTGACAGGAATGGCATCGGATAGAATGTCTCAGCATTACCGTATGTACGGCGTTCAATCTGATCGACAATCGGCATCACTGAACTCGTCGCGTTCTGTACATATGAAATACTTTGAGTCGGTGCAATCGCCAGACGGTAAGCATGGAAGAGACCATGTTGTTTGACCTTTTCGCTTAATTCCTGCCAGTCTTCTTCAGTCGGCACATGCATACCGTCGAATAAAGCCTTCACCTGATCTGACTGCGGTGCAAAGCTTATATGGATATATTTCTCGAAATACTTGCCTGATGCATAATCTGACTGCTCAAAGTCTGTATAGACCTGACCGCGTTCTTTGGCCATTTCCATTGAACGTTCAATTGAATAGAAGTTCATCATCATGAAGAATGTATTGGCAAAGTCTTTCGCTTCTTCTGATTCGTAGGCAATCTTATTCTTTGCGAGATAACCATGCAGGTTCATCACACCGAGACCGACTGAATGCAGTTCACGGTTCGCTTTAGCGACGCCTGGTGCATTCTTGATATCTGCCTCGTCACTGACCGTAGTCAGGGCATCCATGCCGATATGAACGGATTCTTTCACTTTTCCTGATTCCATGACGTTGACAATATTCAGTGAACCTAAGTTACATGAAATATCGCGTTTGATATCATCTTCAGTACCGTAATCATTGATAACAGATGTCTCCTGCAGCTGGAAGATCTCCGTACAGAGATTGCTCATCTTGATCTGGCCGATATTTGAGTTTGCATGGACTTTATTCGCATTATCCTTGAACATCAGGTAAGGATAACCTGACTGCAGCTGTGTCTGGGCGATCGTATTCAGCATCTCACGCGCATCTTTTGATTTCTTCATGATGTTCGGATTTGCGACCATCGCATCGTACATCTCATCCAGATTGATATCATCTAATGTCTGGCCGTATTCAGCTTCAACTGTATGCGGCGCGAACATATAGAAATCCTTACCTTCTTTTGCAAGTTCAAAGAATTTTGATGGCACGATCAGTCCTGTTGAAATCGTGGACAGACGTAAGTCCTCATCGGCATTCACTTTCTTCGTATCGAGGAATTCAAGCACATCATAATGGAAGATATTTAAGTATACAGCACCTGCTCCCGGACGCTGGCCGAGCTGATCCGCATAGCCGAAGCCGCCTTCAAGTGCTTTTGCAACAGGCAGCACTCCTTTAGCAACCCCTTTGATGCCTTTAATCGCTTCACCACGCGCGCGAAGTTTCGATAAGTTAATGGCCACACCGCCGCCGATTTTAGAGAGCTGCTTGGCTGTTGAATCGATATAGTTGATAGAGTTCAGTGAATCATCCACTTCCAGCAGAAAACAGGAAACGAGTTCACCGCGACGCGCACGTCCTGCGTTCAGGAAGGTCGGTGTCGCGGGCTGATAACGCTGTTCCACCATCGCATTGACCAGTTCCTTCGCTTTTTCCACATTCCCTTTTGCGAGGTAGAGGCTGACAATCACAACATGTTCCTTATAATCCTCAAGATACTGCTTCTTGTCGTTTGTTTTCAGCGAGTAATCCTTGAAGAACTTACTGGCAGACATATAGCTCGCAAATCTGAAAGGGAGACTCTCAGCATAAGCGATAATTTCGACTAAGTCAGCATCTGAGTACTGCGCGAACAGATCATAGTAAAACTGATTATCCACTAAATAATGAAGACGTTCCAGCGGTGAATTAAAATGAATGGTCTTGGCATTTATTTCTTCCAGATAGACCCTGAGTGCTTCCTGATCTTTCTCTAAATCAAAAAAGCCATCTGCACGGCGTTTAGTTACCTGGTTATTCAGCTCTATGTGATTATATTGTTTGTCGTCTAAGACTTTCATTTAATTCATCCACCTTTTCATTAAATAGTTGTACATCATGTGCATTGCCGTGAAGTTCAAATTTCATGAGAAGCGGGACATGGTATTCTGCTGCGATCAGCTCGCCTGAACGAGCAAAATTCTCTCCCCAGTTGCGATTACCGCTGCTGGCAACTCCTACTAGATGACTTGAGTTCCGATTCAGAAATTGTCGGACGGCATCCGGCACTTCTCCGAAACCTATCGTTCCTGTCACCATCACAAAAGACTGATCAATTGTCTGCAGGTCAAGCATTGATTCGCCTGTAAACTTTGTCTTCTGCAAGAAACGTCTCACATTTCCCGTCAGCGAATAATAGACTATCTTCACTTTCATCACTCCATATGTAAAACTCCGGCTCTGCAATCCGTTAAAGAATCAAACACTACATGTAGTGTTTGATTCTTTAACGGACCACAAGATATATGAAATATTATAGCACGTTTGTTCGCACTTTCAATTGATTATACCCATAATTTTTTTAATTTAAGAGCTTGACTTTTACTTGGTATTCTTAACTCGTTGCCGCCCATAGGGTTCAGAAATTATTACATTTTAATGACAGGAATTTTCTCAGTCTATTCTCGATGTGTTAAAATAAACTATCCTACTTGAAAGGTCGGCTATTATGAATAATTTACAAAAAGGCATACTGGCACTCTTGATCGCCTCACTCGGTTTCAGTCTGATGGGTGCCTTCGTCAAACTTTCCGGCGATCTTCCGGTACTGCAGAAAACATTATTCAGAAACATTGTCGGCATGCTGATTCCCCTTTATTTCGTCATCAGAAACAAAGAGCGGCTATTCGGCAGACTGCAGAATCAGCCTCTATTGATAGCCCGCAGTGTATTCGGACTGATCGGCGTCGTGCTGAACTACATCACGATTGACCGTATGGTGCTGAGTGATGCAGATATGCTGAACAAGCTCAGTCCCTTCTTCACTATTCTGCTGTGTGCAGTCTTCCTGAAAGAGAATATCAGACGATATCAGATCATTGCCATCACTGTGGCTTTCCTTGGTTCTCTCTTTATCATCAAGCCCAGTTTCTCAAGCGATATGAATATCGCCATCATCGGTGTGCTCGGTGCCTTCTTCGCCGGGTGTGCCTATACTACACTACGAGTCCTCGGCCAGCGTGAGAAGTTCTATACAACCGTATTTTATTTTTCCTTTTTCTCAACGATTGTTCTGCTGCCTTACGTCATTTTCAATTACGCAGCAATGACAATGGCGCAGACTATTTATCTATTGTTATCCGGCGTCTTCGCGACAGTCGGCCAGTTCGGCATCACCATCGCCTATCAGTACGCACCCGCTAAGCATATCTCCATCTTCTTCTATGCGACAGTGCTGTTCAGTGCCATTATCAGTTTCGTTCTTTTCAGACAAACACCGGACATGCTGAGCTTCATCGGTTATATCATCGTCTTCAGTGCCAGCTACTATATGTTCCAGAAAACAAGACTTGAGTAAACTATCTTTCTATAGTAGTATCAGAACATTAATAAAGGAGGACATGTCATGTCACGCAATAAAGAAGAATTACAGGATATCACTTTACTCGGCAATCAGAACAACCAATATCTCTATGAATACGATCCTTCCATTCTCGAGTCTTTCGATAATAAACACCCAGGGCGCGACTATTTCGTCAAGTTCAACTGCCCGGAATTCACCAGTCTCTGCCCGATTACAGGACAGCCTGACTTCGCGGCTATTTATATCAGCTATATCCCGAACATCAAGATGGTGGAATCCAAATCCCTGAAACTCTACTTATTCAGCTTCCGTAATCATGGTGACTTTCATGAGGACTGCATAAATATTATTATGAATGATCTGATTGAGCTGATGGATCCACATTATATTGAAGTGTGGGGGAAATTCACTCCCCGGGGCGGTATTTCCATCGATCCTTACACAAACTATGGCCGGCCTGATTCTAAATATGAAGAAATAGCGAACTATCGGCTCATGAACCATGATTTATACCCGGAAACGATTACAAACCGCTAAAATAAAATTGTCAGAGAATTAAAAACAGTGTATATTGATTACATTGTTTTTATTTTTTTCTTTTGAGAGAGGAAGATCTACTTTGACACAGCATACACGCGAAGAAATCGTCAACAGCATGCCTCGGACCGGTTTCTTCGGACACCCTGAAGGGCTTTTCACACTTATGGTCACGGAATTCTGGGAGCGTTTCAGCTACTACGGCATGAGAGCCATCCTGGCCTACTATCTCTACTATGAAGTCTCCAAAGGAGGCTTCGGTCTGGAAGAAGGGACTGCCCTGCAGATTGTCTCCATCTACGGTGCACTCATCTATATGAGTGGAATTATCGGCGGCTGGGTTGCAGACCGTATACTCGGTACCAGACACTCTATTCTGATCGGTGCCATCCTGATTATGGTCGGGCATATTTTATTATCTTTACCCAATAACTTCACTCTATTTCTTTTCGCTCTGTTCTTTCTGATTATCGGTACAGGTTTACTGAAACCGAATATCTCGGCGAACGTCGGCGAACTCTATCTGAAGAATGACTCGAAAATAGACGCAGCCTTCACCCTATTTGTCATGTCCATCAACTTAGGGGCTTTCCTGTCACCTCTGCTTGTCGGTCTGCTGCAGACACGCATCGGCTTCCATGCCGGGTTCGCAGCAGCTGCCATCGGTATGTTCATCGGTCTGGTCATCTACATCCTGACAGCTAAAAAGACACTGGGACTGTCAGGTCTCAATGTCCCTAATCCGATTACAGCTGAAAACCGTAAAAAGACCTGGATGTTTGTAAGTTTGATTGCTGCAGGGATTGTTGTTTTCCTGCTCGTTCTTAGTGCGCTCGGTCAACTCAACTTCAATGTGATCAGCCTAACGATCTCAATCTTAGGCGTTGTGCTGCCGGTCATCTATTTCGCGATAATGTTTCTTTCGCATAAGACCACTCAGATCGAGAAATCCCGTCTGCTTGCATATATTCCGCTGTTCCTTGCTTCAGTGATGTTCTGGATGATTCAGGAACAGGGATCCACCGTACTTGCAAGTTTCTCTGACAAACGCACACAGCTGGACTTAGGTGTGGTCACTGAGGGTCTGATTGATTTCACGATACCAGCCGCATGGTTCCAGTCATTGAACCCACTCTTCATCGTGACGCTTGCACCCTTTATCGCATCACTCTGGGTCAGACTCGGCCGTTATAACCCGCCGACTGTCATTAAGTTCGGTATTGCCTTACTGCTCGCAGGTTCAAGTTTCTTAGTCATGATTCTGCCCCTTATGTCAGGGAATGAACTGATCAACCCATTATGGCTCGTTCTCAGTTTCTTCCTGGTGACCGTTGCTGAACTCTGCTTGTCCCCTGTCGGCTTATCGACAACGACAAAACTTGCACCTGAAGCATTTACAGCTCAGATGATGAGTATCTGGTTCCTGTCAAACACGATGGCCCAAGGTCTCAATGCACGTCTTGTCAATGTCTATACCAGCATCGATTCTACGCATTACTTCGGTTATTTCGGCAGTATCGCCATCGGTCTGGGTATTCTAATTATGCTGATCAATCCGCTGATTAAACGTAAGATGCACGGCATCCACTGATTACGAAAACAAAGCACTCGTTATGAGTGCTTTTTTCTATGCAGATTTATTATTAAATATAATTATAAGAATATTCCAACTTTTCCCATAACTATTGTTCTTTTAAGCATTCATCGCTACAATAATGGTAACTAAAAAGACAGGAGTTGGACTTATGAAACACACAAGAGAGGAAATGGTCAACAGTGTACCACAGACCGGATTCTTCGGACATCCTAGAGGTCTGGGTATCCTCTTCTTCGTAGAATTCTGGGAGCGTTTCAGCTACTACGGTATGCGCGCCATCCTGGTCTATTACATGTACGACAAGATTATCAACGGCGGACTCGGTATGGAGCAGACGACCGCAGCAAGTATCGCATCGATGTACGGTGCCCTCATCTTCATGACCGGGATTGTCGGTGGGTGGCTGGCTGACCGTGTCATCGGGTCAAGACGTGCGCTGATGTATGGTGCCGTACTGATCATGGCAGGCCATATCGCGATGAGTCTGCCGTTCGGCGTACCCGCTTTTCTTGCCTCCATGTTTCTGATCATCGTCGGTTCCGGACTGATGAAACCGAATATCTCAAACGTGGTCGGCGGCTTGTATCATAAGAGCGACGACCGCATGGATGCAGGCTTTGTTATCTTCTACATGTCTGTTAATATGGGTGCTCTCGCTTCACCGTTCATCGTTGGCGCTCTGCAGAAAAACTACAACTATCATACCGGCTTCCTGGCCGCTGCCATCGGTATGGCACTTGCCTTAATCACCTATATCATCTTCCAGAGACGCTCTCTCGGACTCGTCGGACTTGAACCTTCCCATCCACTGACTGCAGATGAAAAGGTGAAGTATACAAAAGTCATCACGATTTCCGTTATTGCACTCATTGCAGTGTTTGTCATCACTTATATGACAGGCGGTCTGACATTCGGTACATTCTCAATTCTCGTCACAGTTCTTGGTGTCGTGCTGCCCATCATCTATTTCCGTATGATGTACATAAGCAGGGATGTTACTTCAACTGAGAAAAATCGTCTGCTTGCTTATATCCCGTTGTTCATTGCCGGGGTTATGTTCTGGTCCATCCAGGAACAGGGTGCAAACGTGCTCAGTATCTTTGCCAAAGAAAAGACACAGCTTGATCTGAACCAGCTGTTCGGTATTGATTTCACTGTACCGGCTGCATGGTTCCAGTCAATCAATCCATTCTTCATCGTGCTGCTCGCCCCGTTTATTTCAAGCTTATGGTCGAAACTGGGTAAATATAATCCTTCAACTCCGCTTAAATTTGCGCTTGGCCTGTTCTTTGCGGGTATCTCCTTTCTGGTGATGATCATTCCGGCAATGACAAGTGGCAGCGAGCTTTACAATCCGTTATGGCTTGTTCTCTCGTTCCTGCTCTGCGTTATCGGAGAACTCTGCTTATCGCCGACAGGGTCATCTGTCTCCGTCAAGCTTGCGCCTGAAGCGTTCAGCTCACAGATGCTGAGTCTCTGGTTCCTGACCAATGCCAGTGCACAGGCCATCAACGCCCAGCTCGTGAAATTAGTTGAGCCGATGGGCTACACGAACTACTTCGCCTTTATCGGCGGGCTTGCTCTTTTTCTCTTCGTGATTTTACTTCTGCTGAACAAGTGGGTCACACGAAAAATGGAAGGCATTCATTAAATGACGACACGCCCGTACAGGGCGTGTTTTTTTGATTAAAATGGGTAAATGATAGATAAAAGCGAGGTGTCCATATGGCCAATTTCAACAAAGGTATACTATTCTATCACGAAGCAGCAGGGCAAGGTGATGTCCATCAGGCACTTGGAGAAGTGACAACTAATGTATTAAAGATGTGCAAGCAGCTGACCATCTACCGGAGCGATGCTAAAGGCGACATCAAAACATATTGTCAGACCCTTAAAGATGAAAATTACGATATCCTTTTTATCCTGGGTGGCGATGGTACCGTTCATGAACTTATCAATGGTGTCATCGCAGCTGACTTGAATCTGCCGATCGGTATTCTACCCGGTGGTACATTCAATGACTTCGCCAAGACATTGAATCTTCCTCCTACACCTCGTGAGGCATCGGAGGTTCTGCTCGACAGTCATGTCAGACACATCGATGTCATGAAAGCGAATGATCGATATGTACTGAATTTTGTAGGGATGGGGTTGATTGTAGAAAACTCTGAGGCAGTGGTTGACAAAAGCAAAAGCAAGCTGGGTAAGTTCAGCTATCTCTTCTCCACTTTGAAGACAGTCGCTGATCCGACATTTTTTGACTATGATTTGACGATTGACGGTCAGAATCAGACAGGAAACGCCTCCATGATCGTGGTGGCGAACGGACAGTTTGTCGGAGGAAATCGTATTCCACTGACAGAGCTTCGGGCAGATGATGGACTGATGCAGATCTTTATTTTCAAGGAAGCAGGACTCAAGCTCTTTACGGAGATGATCAAGGAGAAAAGCATCGATAACTGGAATGCCATCAGTAAAAATGTCGAGCATCTGAGCGGTAAGCACATCACAATCTCGACAAAGGATGAAATGGATATTGATGTTGACGGTGAAGTCGACTTGACCACACCAGTCACCATAGAAATCTTAAATAAGAGACTTCGGTTGTTCGCCGGTCCTGATATAGAATAAAGAGGCCTCTGGAATTCCAGAGACCTCTTTATCTTTATTCTGCTGGAAAGAAGTATGATTCCACTTCTTTCCAGCTGCGAACGCGCTCAAAGCCTTCTTCATTGATATTATGCGCTGCATTGAACATGATGCCCTTGCCTTTGAAGGCGGCGAGCTGCTTAGGATTATCATCAATCAGATAATCTGTACCCACAACGCCTTTATTGCCGCAGAAGATAAAGTTCTGCGGATCCAGGAACGGGAAATGTTCAAGCAGCCACTCATATTTCGCATCAAATGACGTAGGTACATCCATCGCTGCTGTGGCGATATAGACATCATAAGATTCTGTCAGCCGTCTGACCACGCGCACTGCGTCCGGGAATACTTCCAGGTCTCTGAAGAAATCACGGTCAAGCAGCAGATTTGATAAGTGCTCGACATGCTGTGGATGCAGATCGCGCAGTTTGACACCCTGCAGTTCCTCAGCTGTCACTGTCTCACCTGACTCCTCATTGAATCTAAATATCACTTTCTTCAGTGTATCCGCTAATACTTCGTCCATATCAATGGCAATGGTCTCTCTCATTATAATTCCTCCTCAAAATAATGTTCAAATCTGTCGATAATCACTGTATTCTGCTCAGTTGAGCCGATTGTCACTCTGACAACCCCGGCAAAGGACGTGCCCGCTGGCAGAATGGAAGCTGCTGGCACATCATCATATCCCCTTCAATGTTCAGTTCACGCTTCAGCTGTTTTCTCCGGCGAATAGATAGCGAGTGATAAGAGCTGTTTCTTCATAGATATTCACTCCTCATTTAAGCAGGTGTTTTTTCTTCAGGTAATCATGTGCAACATCAGCTGCCTTTTTCTTTTCGTAGGCGACTTCATAGTTCATCTGCTGCATCTCCTCATCAGAAATCTGTCCTGCCAGCCTGTTCAACGCCTCAGCTACTTCCGGGTACTCTTTGACGGTCTCTTTCTTAAGTAAGGGTGCACCTTGATAAGGCGGGAACAGATGCTGATTGTCCTTTAAAATAACCATATCATATTTTCTCAGCTCAGCATCAGTCGAATAAGCATCAATCAGATCAATCTTATTGCTCTGGATAGCCTGATAACGGATCTTCGGCTCCATTGTTCTGATATGAGCAAGCTTAATCCCATATTTTTTCTGAATCCCTTTATAACCATCCTCCCGGTCATTGAATTCAAGGGTGAATCCTGCTCTGATATCGTCTTTCACTTTCCGTAAATCAGAGATGGTTTTTAAATCATGCTGCTCGGCATATGATCTTTTCACTGCGAGTGCATACGTATTGTTATATTGCATCGGTTTGAGAAGCGCCATGTCATATTTCTTTTCGATACGGTTCTTCGCCTGATGATAGACCTCTTCTTCTGTATTGCCTTCAGGTGTCTCTTTGACCAGCTCACCGAGCACCGTACCTGTGAACTCCAGATACCCGTCGATCTCATCAGCCTTCAGGGCATTGAATAAAAATGAAGTCTTACCGAGTCCCGGCTGAATTTCAACTGAGACATCCGTCTCCTCTTCAATCAGCTGTTTGTACATATTCGTGATAATTTCCGGTTCAGTACCCAGCTTACCGGCCAGTTTGATCTGACCCTTATCTTTACTGAAGAGCGGTATGACCGACATAAGCAGGGCAATCAGTAGAATCAGCCCTAATATCAAGCCGATTTTCCGGTATGACAGTCGCTGCATGAAGCGCAGCAGGATATCAAAGAAGATGGCAAGAATAGCTGCCGGTATCGCACCCAGCAGAATCAGGGACATATTGTTCCGGTCGATACCGAGTAAGATCAGGTCTCCGAGACCGCCCGCACCGATAAACGCGGCAAGGGTCGCAGTCCCGATGATCAGCACCATTGCAGTGCGGATTCCGGCCATAATGACCGGCATCGCAAGCGGCAGCTCAACCCGGGTCAGACGTCTGAATGGATTCATACCGAGACCGCTTGCCGCCTCTGTCAACGACGGATCGACTTCTTTAATCCCTGTATATGTATTACGCAGGATAGGCAGCAATGCATATATCACGAGCGCTATGATGGCAGGTACTCGGCCGATTCCGAATAGCGGAATCATCAAGCCGAGGAGTGCGAGTGACGGAATCGTCTGGAGCACTGCGGTCACATTGATAATGGGCTCAGCAATTCTGTTATATCTCGACAATAATATACCAAGCGGTACAGCGATCAGCATCGCTATCAGCAGTGCAATAAACGAAATCTGGATATGTTCCAGTAAGGCGGACCAGAGCTCACTCTGGCGTTCCTGAAATGTCGAAATAAGTGCCTTCATCAGACGGTGCCTCCTTTACTCAGGACTTCGAAGACAGAAGGACGTGTCACAGCACCGAGATAGTCCGCGCCGGTTACGTTCAGCTGCTCGTGTTCGGCGAGCAGAGAGTACAACGCACTGACAGGTGTCTCTGCATCTACTGTCGGATAGCGCCCGTCAAATGGCAGCTTCGTCACACAGTCCCGAGCCAGGCGTTCAATATCTGTTTTCCCTATAAAGGACGTGACGAACTTACTCTTCGGGGACTCTACAAATTCTCTAGGTGTACCGATCTGTTCGATTCTGCCCTGATTCATCAGGCAAATACGATCACCGAGCTTAAAAGCCTCATTGATGTCATGCGTGACAAAGATGATGGTCTTATTGATTTCAGACTGCAGCCGCAGCAGATCATCCTGCAGTTTCTCACGGCTGATGGGATCCAGTGCACTGAACGGTTCATCCATCAGAATAACAGGCGGATCAGCCGCCAGTGCACGGACCACACCGATACGCTGCTGCTGTCCGCCTGACAGTTCAGATGGATAGCGGTCTCTGAACTGTGCATGGGGCAGACCGACCATATCCAGCAGACGGTTCACCTGGTCATCGATTGTACCTGTCTTCCACTTCTTCATCAGTGGGACCTGCGCGATATTATCGCGCACCGTCATATGCGGAAAGAGTGCAATCTGCTGCAGCACATAACCGATATTCCAGCGCATCTCATCAAGCTTATAACTGCTGATGGGCTGCTCCTTGAAATAAATATAGCCGCTGGTCAGTGGAATCAGCCGGTTGATCATCTTGAGCGTCGTTGTCTTGCCACATCCTGACGGACCGATGAGCACAAAGAACTCACCTTCTTGCACCTCAAAGGAAATCTGATCCACCGCTGCTTTGTCCCCGTACATCTTAGAAACATTGTCAAATTTAATCATGCCTTCACCTCTGTATCTTAATAGCCTGAATAAGTCCCGTTAAACTGTGGTCTGATAACTTTTTATCGCTTCGATAAAACGCGGACAGTAATGTTTCAGTTTATAGGAGCCGACCCCTTCTATCTGGAACATCTCCTGTTTCGTCGTCGGCTGTTTCTGTGCGAATAATGTCAGTGTCCGGTCAGAGAATATGGTGAACGGCGGAATCTTCATTTCCTCTGCAAGCGTCTTACGCACTTTCTTCAGTACATCGAAGAGTGCATCGTCCACTGTTACCAGCGTATGAATCGTGACGCGCTCATTGTAATCGACAGGATGATAATGTGTCATGATCTGCATATTTTCCAGCAGTACTTCCTTCGCACTTGGATGGACACTTAATCTGCCGTCTATTTCATCCACATAACCGTTGAATAACAGCGTATCGATAAAGCCGTTGATGGCCTTTGTCTCGTATTCTTTCATCAGTCCGAACGTGCTGAGATGTTCGAAGTCATGACGAGGAAAGCTTTCTCCTCTGATCACCTTCGTGAGCACACTGCGGTTGACAGGTGTCTTCATCCGGAGGAGACAGCTCAGCAGTTTCTTCGCTTCTGTCGTCATATCATAATCCGCTTCCATCAGACAGTTCGTACACTTGCCGCACGGTTCCAGATGTTCCTCGGAATTGAAATAGTTGATCAGCGTTCCTTGCAGACATTGGGTGGTCTTCGTATACTGCACCATCTTTTCGAGCTTTTCCTTTTTCATGTCCTGGATGACTTCGTCCTGCGTGTTACCGATGAAGAACTGCTGCAGTCGGATATCCTGGTCGCTGTACAGCAGGATGCATTCACTGGTGAGACCATCCCGTCCGGCACGGCCCGCTTCCTGATAATAGGATTCAAGGTCCTGCGGCAGGTTGTAATGTATGACATATCTGACATTCGACTTGTCAATTCCCATCCCGAAGGCATTCGTCGCAATCATAACAGAGCAGTTATCATTGACGAATGCCGTCTGATTCTCTGCACGCACTTCAGCCGGCAGCCCCGCATGATAAATCGTATGGCTGATCTTAAAGTCTCTGAACTGTTCACTTAACGCCTCCACCTGTTTACGGGTCGTCGCATAGATAATACCTGAATCATCCGGATGTTCCTTGATGTAACGCCGCACCATCTTATCTTTCTGAAAGGTCGGATCGACCTTGAAGGCAAGATTGTCCCGCTTGATGCTCGTCTCAACGACACAGTCATCACTAATATGCAGCAGACTTTGTATATCTTTTCTGACATCGGCTGTTGCTGTAGCTGTTACAGCCATACACGGCGCTCCCAGGCTCATTACCCGGCCGACGACCTGTCGGTAGCTCGGTCTGAAGTCATGTCCCCATTTCGATATACAATGCGCCTCGTCGAACGCTATCAGCCTGATATCCAGGCGTGACAGCAGATATCTGAAATCATTTTTATCGAAACGTTCAGGGGCGACATATAAGAACCGATATTCACCCTTTATAAGACCCCTTTCAATCGCCCTTGCTTCTGCCTCTTTCTGCTGACTGTTCAGATAGGCGGCTTCAATACCCGCCGCTGTCAGGGCATCCACCTGGTCCTTCATCAGTGAGATCAGAGGGCTTATGACCAGGGTCAGTCCACCGAGCGCTATACCGGGCACCTGATAACAGATGGATTTTCCGCCGCCTGTCGGCAGAATACCAAGCGCTGACCTGCCTTCGACCGCATAATCGATCAGTGCACCCTGTCCTTCCCGGAAATTCTGATAACCATAATATTTCTGCAGTATCTCTTCCAGCTTCATTCTACTCCATCCGTTCTGCGAGTTCGCTCCACTCTAAAAATGCTTCTTCGTACCGCACGTTCAATGCTTCCCGTTCTGCTGTCAGCTTATTCAGTCGTTCGTAGTTTGTTGTTTCCCCTGCTATGTGGGTATCCGTCTCGTCAAGCTTGTGCTCCAGCTGCTCTATTTCTGCGCCCAGCTCCTCAAAGCGGCGTTTATCCTTATAGCTGACCCTTGACTGTGTGCGCGGCGCTTTCGCTGCTGTTTCTTTCACGGGCACAACATATGTCTCTTTCTTGTGATTCAGATAATCATCAAAGTCGCCGAGAATGGTCTTAATTTCCTGCTGACTGATGAACCAGTATTTGTTCACAACTTTGTCGAGAAAATAACGGTCGTGGCTGACCGTAATGACAGCACCGCTGAATTCCGCCAAGTACTGTTCAAGAATGGTCAGTGTCTCAGTATCCAGATCATTCGTCGGTTCATCGAGCAGCAGAACGTTCGGACCTTCTATCAAGATACTCAGTAAGTACAGACGCTTCTTCTCACCGCCGGACAGGCGATGAATCAGTGTGCCATGCATGCTTGACGGAAAGAGAAAACGTTCCAGCAGCTGGGTCACCGAGATTTTCGTACCGTCTTTCTGCGTAGCTTCCTCTGCCTTCTCGCGCAGAAAGTCGATGATACGCATCTCTTCATTCATTTTGGCGTAGGACTGCTGATAATAGCCTATTTTAACGGTCTGCCCGACCTTCAATGTTCCGTCATAATCAGTCAGTTGCTGGCTCAAAATATTCAGCAGTGTTGACTTCCCTGTACCATTCTCGCCGACGATACCGATTCTGTCCGTTGTCTGGACAATTGCAGAAAAGCCGGAGAAGAGCCTGTTTTCTCCCAGCGTCATACCGATATGCTCCAGTTCAAAGACCTGTTTGCCGAGTCGCTGATGATTCAGGTCGATTGTCATCTGGTCTTTCGTCTGATGTTCCAAGACCTTCTCCTCAATCGTTCTGAATCGGTCAATACGGGCCTGCTGCTTCGTCGAGCGTGCTTTCGCCCCTTTCCGCATCCATGCAAGCTCCTGCTTATAGAGCTGCTTCTCTTTATGCTGCAGACGTTCAGCGGTCAGTTCTTCCTCTGCTTTCTGAGCGATATAGGCATCATAGTTTCCTGTATAAGGATGGAGGTGACCGTTTCTCAGTTCAACAATCCGGTCGGTCACTTCATTCAGGAAGTAGCGGTCATGAGTGACCACAAGCACCGCCTTCGGATAATTTCTGATGAACTGAATCAGCCAGGCGATGGATTCGAAATCCAGGTGGTTCGTCGGCTCATCCAGCAATAATAGATCAGGGCGGGAAAGTAAGGTCTTCGCGAGCGCTACCCGCTTCTGCTGCCCTCCGCTCATCTCATTCAGGTGTTTGTCATGGTCCATAATGCCCAGCTTCGTCAGAATCGTCTTCGCCTCTGCCTGATAGCTGAAACCGTCCACTGCTTCAATCTGTTCCTGCAGCTGATTGAAATCACTCATTATTCCTTCTGACATATCCTCCGTCATCCGCTGCAGCACACGTTCATAGTCGGTCAGCAGTCTAACGACAGGACTCTCCGGATCAAGAACATTCTGCAGGGCATTTTTACCGAGTTCAAGAACCGGATCCTGGGCCGCGTAGCTGATTTTAAACCCGTTCGGATGTGTGACTACACCGTTATGAGGCTCGATTTCTGCAATCGTTTTTAATAGCGCACTTTTCCCGGTACCATTGATACCGACAAGTGCGATTTTCTCTCCTTCAGCGATACTTAAGTTAACCTGGTCGAATATAGTCTTATCTCCGTACTGTTTATCCAAACTCTCTATCTTATATGCTTCCATTGTTAACCTCTTTCTCATATATGTGCTATGATATGGATAATGTCAAAATTTTATTAATATATTATACACTTTTCTCAATAAGGAGGCACTATGTTAGAATGGTTTAGTCAGTTATCACATGTTTACCAGGCCCTGATTGCCGGTCTGTTCACCTGGAGTATGACCGCTCTTGGTGCCGCTCTTGTATTCATGGTGAAGTCTGTCAACAACAAATTACTTAATACCATGCAGGGCTTTGCTGCAGGGGTCATGATAGCGGCTTCATTCTGGTCGCTGCTCGCTCCTGCACTTGAGTTCAGTGAGAAAGCAGGTCAAATACCATGGATTCCTGCTGCTGTCGGCTTCTTGTTCGGCGGCATGTTCATCCGCGGACTTGATCTTGTCGTCCCTCATATGCATGCCAATGCCTCACCTGGTCACCAGACAGAGGGACGTAAGAGTAATATGAAGAAGTCCACATTATTACTGCTGGCGATCACCCTGCATAATATTCCTGAAGGTCTTGCTCTCGGTGTTGCGTTCGGTGCTATCGGACATGCAACAGGGGGAGGCACGCTGATGGCTGCCATCGGTCTTGCTATCGGTATCGGAATTCAGAATATCCCTGAAGGAACGGCACTCAGTCTGCCTATCCGGGGTGATGGCAAGTCCAAGTGGCAGGCATTCAATTACGGCCAGGCCTCTGCTCTGGTGGAACCAGTCTTCGCCGTAATCGGTGCTGCTGCTGTCCTTCTCGTGACACCTCTACTTCCTTATGCACTTGCATTTGCAGCAGGTGCCATGATCTTCGTCGTAGTAGAAGAACTGATCCCTGAGTCACAGGCGGGTGAAAATACGGACCTTGCGACCCTTGGACTTATGCTCGGGTTTACTATCATGATGATTCTGGATGTTTCATTGGGATAAAAAAAAGACGATTTCAGCTGAAATCGTCTTTTTTCTATTTCATCCCACTGACCGTCCCATTTGGATAATCGTAATCAGCTGGATTGATTTCCTTGAAATCCTTATTATTGTAGAAGCGCAGCAAGTCGCCATTCAGCAGGCTATCGGACATTTCAAGCTCTGTCGCTACTGTGTTCTTGATCTGTGTCGCTTTGGCTGTCAGTTCAGTATCTATGAGCGGCTGGTTTGTGTTGTTGTCATAGAAGACACCGTTGATTGATTTGATTTCAGGTGTAATGAAGTCACCGTTACGGAAGACGATTGTCTGATTATGCTTCTTGGACAGCAGATCAGTACCGAAGAGTACGTATGGCTTGGCATCAATTCCTGTCAGATGCAGGAGAGTCGGCATCACATCCACCTGACTTGCATAGGTGGAATCGACATGACCTTTTATGCCTGGCACTTTCAGGAAGAGACCCGTACGCTGTAAATCCATGAATTTAGCAGGTGTGATTTCTTCGCCAAGTAATTGCCCCATCGCGGCATTATGATTTTCAGAAATACCATAGTGGTCACCGTAAATCATAATGACCGAGTCCTCGTAAAGACCTTCATTTTTCAGGTCAGTGATAAACTGTCTCACTGATTCATCCAAGTAACGCGCTGTCTGCACGTAACCATCGACTGTTTTGTCGCCTGTCTCAGGAGATGCAATTGTCGCATCCTGCGGTGTCACTGTAAACGGATAGTGGTTGGTCAGGGTTATGAGATGAGAATAGAAAGGCTGTTTCTCTTTTTTGAGATATGGTATAGATTCTTTAAAGAACTCTTTATCCTTTAAACCTAAGTTTTCCAGGTTCTTCTCACTCATGTCATAATAAGTCGCATCGTAGAACTTATCGATGCCAAATCGTTTATAGATCTGATCGCGGTTCCAGAATGTTTTGTAGTCACCATGCATGACAGAAGTAGAATAACCCTGTTTCTGATGCAGGATAGCGGGCAGCGACTGGAATGTGTTATCGCTCTTCAGAGAAAAGGCTGAACCTTGCTGTAGACCGTAAATACTGTTATCCATTGTCAATTCAGCATCAGAGGTCTTGCCCTGTCCTGTTGAATGGAAGAAGTTGTTATAGTAGATGAAATCGTTATTACCGGTTGCCAGCTCGTTCAGGAACGGTGTCACTTCCTGACCGTTCACTTTCTTGCCGATCATGACTGTCTGGAAGCTCTCCAGATGAATCTTAATGATATTTTTTTCTTTAGCGATGCCGAAATACTGTTCATCCGGCTCAGCATATTTTGTCTTCGTATAGGACTGAAGTCTTGTCAGATCATCAGCACTTGCCATCGCTTTCTGCTGATTGTTCTGAATCGTCTTCACACCATCATAGACCGTGAAATTATATGGCCCTAAATATTTCACTAAGTATTTGTGGTCAAATGTTCTTGTCAGCAGTTCAGGACGGTCCATCTCTGCAAATGCCAGGTTGATGAAAAAGAGTGCAATAGAGACACCCATCAGTACTGGAACAAACTTACGCTTGACTGTTTTGACCGATAACCATTCACGCTTGACTGTCAGCAGTACGAGATAAAGAATTGTATCCAGGAAGTAGAAGAAGTCGTACCACTGGAAGGAACTCCAGAGCGCGCCAGACATTGATTCCACGTTACTGACCTGATTCAGTGTACTGAATGTCAGAAAGTCTGAGAAGAATCTGAAGTAGACGACATTGCTGTATAGAAGCAATGTCAGCAGTGTGCCGCCAGTAAAGACCAGCCAGTATGCCTTCTTCCCTTGGAAGAAAAGCAGTGCACTCAAAATCAGTGCGACCAGGCTATAAGGATTCATAAGCAGGATCAAGTTCTGCACGAGTCCTTTTACGCCTAATGACAGATCGACATAATAGGCAAAATAAGTCTTCAACGAGACAGAGAGTACAGTCATCAGGAAGAAGACAAAGATTGATATTTTTTTATTAGACATTCATATTCCAGCCCCATTCTTCTTGCAGGTACTTTATGTTTTTTACATAATATTTATGTTCTTCAAATGAAATTAATAATTAATTCCTCAATATATAAATTTAACCTTTTTATGCTTCATAAGCAAACAAAAAATAGCTTATCAGCTATTTTATGTGTAATATGTGAATAATTTTTGTCTATAATCAGGCAATATATGTTTTAAGCTGATAAGACAGATGCATCAGCAGACTTTTCAACCAGTTATCATAAGAAGTCTGACGTTCTTCGTACTTTTCCGAAGAGACATTTTTAAAGATAAGCTTTGACCCGGGTCTTTTCTGCACCAATTTTGAAAAATGATACGGCGCAATCTGAGCGATCCCCTGCTGACCTTCCATTTCAGCAAGGATAATTCTCAGTTTCTGATCAGCCGTCACCTGTATAGTACCTGGTCTCAGCATCTCAGCCGGTCTTTCAACATAATGGATAGCAGGTCCCTCTAATGTGAACGTCTGTCGGTTCAGATAGCTTGCGACTTCGTAGACCTCGTCATCTATAATCCTGATGTCCGCTGTCGGATAAACGTGGAAAATATCTGAATAGTAAATTCTTGAAAGAGAATAATAATCAACGCCCCATGGACAGGTTATGTCAGCTCTCAGTTTGTGTATGAGTTTCTTCTGCACATCCGTATAATCATGTGCCAGTTTAACTACAGTGTCCGGCTCAATCTTCTCACCCAGTATATCTTCTTCTATTCCGCCGGCAACTGCGAGATAGACTCTTGTGCCTTTTGCGGCACGTCTGAAATAAAGCGTCTCCCCTTTTAATATCAGGTGCGGTTTGAACATTTCAATTTCACGGTCCGATGTATAGGCCTGATAATCCGCGCCAGTCAGTGAGATCAATGTATCCTCCTCAAAGATGATGGCCGCGGGTACTACTGCCATCTCAAAGGTCGGCATATCAAGCGCATTGCCGACGAGAGCATTAGCAATTGTATGTGATAACTCATCGTTTTTAGCTATCTGAAATGTCGTGTATAAGCCTGCCTGTTCAAATATCATAACTAGACCTCTCTCTATAAATTGAAATAAGGTGATGACCGCTCAGGTTTAAAGTCAAAAAAGTGCCCTACCTATTGACGGTAGAACACGTTAAGAATATCGATTAACTGTTCTCTCATACTATAAACGATCAGACCGACAATCAGTCCTGCAGATATCATAGTTGAATAAAGCCAGATCAGGACATTTTTGTCATCACCTGCTTCCAGCATGGCGATGATGCGCTGATTACAGTAGTAAACTAAGACACATAAACCGATGATAAGTAATAAGGTGATAATCATAATGTTCTCCTATCGCGCTCAAATAAGGTGATTGACTTCTATTTTACGCTTTTATTCAAAACATTTCCATGTTTTGTTTACAAATTTCAACCGATACCCATTCCCGCAGTGAATTAATCATCCATAACTGATCGACATGTGCCAGTTCATCAATATGCAGATCGCGTCTTGTCACTTGATTGGCTGCGAGGAGTTCCTGCTGCATGCAGCCTGGTAACTGCCCCAGGACAGCAGGTGTGTACAGTGCATCGTTATAGCTGTAGACTAAATTACCGATATTGAACTCAGTAAGAAGATTGTCTCTATTATAATATAAAGCGAGAAAACCGTCAGCCGTTTGGTACTGAGAGCGGTGTGATGTCTTGTGCTGCAGCCAGTCCAGTTCAGTTTCTTCCATAGGGAGCAGTACCGCCTGAGCCTGAGCGACGGCAGACAGAGGTATCTTCATAGCAGAAATATAACCATCGTGTACCGCCAGCCTGTAACACCCCTCCCCCTTTTCCCTGAACAAAGCGTCGATCAATGTCTGGTCATAGACAAACCCAAAATGCTGCAGACTGCGCATCAGACGCTGCTGATGATAAGACGCACGCCGGATGCCGGACGGATCCAGCCGCATCGTCTCAATCAGATGAAAATCACGGTAGGGTGCAAGCTGATGTAAAATACGGGTCTTCATCACCATCTCCTCAAATTCAAGCGCCGGATCAGAATCAATCGTTATCCCCCCACCGACTCCGTACACCATGTCGCTCCCTCGTTTTTCAATCGTCCGGATCGGCACATTGAATATTGCCGAGTCCGACGTCAGGATGCCGATTGTACCGCAGTAAATACCGCGCCTCTTTTCAAGTGACTCAATGATGGACATCGTGCTGATTTTAGGTGCACCTGTGATCGATCCGCATGGAAACAGAGCGGCCAGCATATCGTATAATGACTTCGCATGCTCAACCACCGCTTCAACGACTGAGGTCATCTGGTAGACTGTCGGATAAGTTTCGATGGAAAACAGGGCCGGCACATGGACAGAGTTCTTCTCAGCAATCCGGCTCAGGTCATTCCGAAGCAGATCCACAATCATTACATTTTCGGCCTGGTCCTTTCCGGAGTGTCTCAGCTGCTCGAAGTTCATTCTATCTTGAGCGGTATCATGATGGCGGGCGAGCGTTCCTTTCATCGGCTTAGTCGTTATCATACGTGAATCGCGGTCGTACTTAAAGAACAGCTCCGGCGAAATACTGATGATCGCATGCTCACCGTCCTCAATAAAGGCACAGTAGCCACCGTTACTGCGAGCGGTCAGCTGACAGTACAGAGCATAGGCGTCAACATCAGCATGTGCTGTCAGTCTCGTCGTATAATTCACCTGATAAGTGTCACCCTGCCGGATTCTCTCCTTGATAGCCCGGATATTCTCTTCTATCGTCTCCCTTGTTTCAGTGAAAGCAAATTTGACAGGTTGGTGCATGGGCTTATCGAAGGGTAAGACTGTACTTTCAAATACATAGAACTTCGCATAGCAGTCTGTCTCTTTTACAGCCATAAATGCTGAGAAGGCTTCCGCTGCCTCATAGTTCAGATAACCGACTACGTAATGGGTCATACTCCATCTTTCCGCCTGTTCAATGACAGACTTCACATCTTCAAGTGCGTCAGCTGTCAGAACATGGACCGGTTCCGTAAAATAGAGGTCATTCATGTCGTTGAACTGTATACATGCTCTCATTTTCTGCACATCCCAATAAATTGTTTAAGCTGCTCACGACCGAAGTCCGTCAGAATGGACTCCGGATGATACTGAACGCCTTCTATCAGAAAGTCCCGATGTCTGACACCCATAATCACACCATCAGCAGTTCTCGCCGTTACTTCAAGACAGTCGGGCAGCTCGGTCGCCTGTAATGAGTGGTAACGTGCCACTTGTATCGGTGATAAGAGGCCGGAATAAAGCCCTTTACCATCATGGTCCATTTCAGCACTATGACCGTGTACTGGCGTGCGCTTATCGATCTTGCCGCCAAATGCTGTGACGATTGCCTGGAATCCGAGACAGATACCAAGAAGAGGAATAGCACCCGCAAAAGTTCTGATGACTTGTAACGTCAGGACAGCTTCTTCAGGATGACCAGGACCCGGTGACAGGATGATACCCTCCGGCCTCATCTCACTGATATCATCTATAGTGATCTCGTGGGGCTGGCGGACCTTTATTTCTTCCTCCATTCCCTCTATATAATGAACAATATTATAAGTAAAAGAATCGTAATTATCTATCATCAAAAACATGGTCTCACTCCACTGCGTCAAATTCTCTCTTTCAGTATAGTCTTTTTTCTGCTACAATGAGTAACGAATTTAATAAGAGGTTCCTAGCACACACCCTCTATAAAAAACTAGTCAGACATCTTGCTAGGGTAAAGGTGTCTTTTTTTATTGAAAAGGTGGTCAATATGAATTTAAATCCCGATAAAGCACTCGTTGTCTTCAGCGGTGGACAGGACAGTACAACCTGCATGTTCCATGCACTGAAGCATTATAAAGAAGTGGAGGTCGTCACATTCAACTACGGTCAGCGTCATGCGCTGGAGATTGAAGTCGCAAAAAAAATCGCAGACGAGCAAGGATTGAAGCATCACATTCTTGATATGTCCCTGCTCTCTCAGCTCGCCCCGAATGCATTGACTGACCATACGCTGGAAATTGAAGGCGGCGATATCCCTAATACATTCGTACCTGCACGTAATCTGCTCTTCATGAGTTTCGCTGCTGCTCTGGCCTATCAGATTGAAGCGAAACATATCATCACGGGCGTCTGTGAGACAGATTTCTCAGGTTATCCTGACTGTCGTGACATCTTCATCAAGTCACTCAATGTGACCGTGAACCTAGCGATGGATCAGAATTTTGTTATCCATACACCACTCATGTGGCTGGATAAAAAGGAAACCTGGCAGCTTGCCGACGAACTCGGTCAGCTCGATTATATCAGAAACAATACGCTGACGTGCTACAAAGGAATAATCGCAGATGGCTGCGGTGAATGTCCGAGCTGTCAATTAAGAAAGACGGGCCTAGAAGCCTATCTCGCAGAAAGAGGGACAAAATGATCGGTCAAATCTATCCGCAAGTTACTCACTCCTACCGTTTTGAACTGAATAAAGATATGAACTTCTCGAGTGCTCATTATATTCCTGACGCACGTGCAGGGGCCTGCGCACGTGTACATGGTCATACTTACTTTCTCAATCTGACCATCGGCGGCAACGAACTGGATGAGCTCGGATTCCTAATCAACTTCAGTGAGCTGAAGAAACTGATTCACGGTCGTTTCGATCATCAGCTGCTGAATGAACTGCCTGAACTTGATGGAATTATCCCATCAACTGAAAAGATGGCAGAACTTATCCATACAATTGTCCAGGACCATCTGGACACGCTCGCTAATCAACCGAAATGCCTGCAGGTCTTTCTGCGTGAGACACCGACAAGTTATGTCATCTATAGAGGTGAGCTATGATTCCGGTAATGGAAATATTTGGACCGACCATACAAGGTGAAGGCATCGTCATCGGCCGTAAGACCATGTTTGTCCGTACTGCCGGCTGTGACTTCCGTTGCAGCTGGTGTGATTCCAGGTTCACGTGGGACGGCACGATGAAGGATGACATCCGCATGATGAGTGCGGCAGAAATCTATCATGAATTAAGAGAAATCGGTGGTCAGTCGTTCAATCATGTGACAATATCAGGCGGCAATCCCGCATTGATTAAAGATATGGGCGTGCTAGTCGATCTGCTGCACAAAGAGAACTGTCAGGTAGCAATGGAAACGCAAGGCTCGAAGTTTCAGAACTGGATGCGCGACATCGATCAGCTGACTATCAGTCCGAAACCCCCGTCCTCTCATATGAATCAGAACCTCGATATTCTGGATACGGTAATCGCAGAACTGATGCCACAGAAAATCAATCTGAAGGTCGTGGTCTTTGATGAGGCAGACTATCAGTTTGCACGGCAGATACATCACCGGTATCCAGCGATTGCATTCTACGTCCAGGTCGGCAATCCCTATCTTGACGACACCGTTGACAAGCATACGGAGAAACTGCTCAGCCGCTATGAACAGCTGATTGACCGTGTGATGACTGATGACACTATGAATAATGTCTATGTGACCCCTCAGCTGCACACGCTGATATGGAGCAACAAAAAAGGTGTCTGAAAATTACCTAGAAATGTTTACGTCATTCCGCCCTGGGTATATATACAGCATAAGAGATACAGTCTTAATATCTTAAACTATATTTTCAGGAGGAAACACATATGGGTACTATTTTAATGATAATCATGGGTGGTCTTATCGGCTGGGTAGCTGGTATGATCATGGGTACTGATATTCCAGGAGGAAAACTTGGTAACATCATCGCTGGTTTACTCGGGGCCTGGTTAGGTAGTCTTTTACTTGGTAATTGGGGTCCGGAAATCTGGAACGTACATATCTTACCGGCTTTAGTAGGTACTATCCTTTTAATCGCACTTACATCAATCATCTTAAACATGATGAAGAAAAAGAATCGTCGTGTCTAATCACTAATCATAGGGCCGTTTATACGGCTCTTTTTTGATGAGGAGGTTTTAATCATGAAGTTTAACTATGACCAGGATTTTGATTCGATTGATTTCCGTGAACATCCCGAACTTTATCAGATAGGTCGCGGTGAGCAAGGTGTGCTGCTGGTGCAGCCTTATAAAGGTGAGATACTCCCTCACTGGCGCTTTAAAACCCCGGAAATCGCCAAGGATTCCGCTGAAAAAATCTATGACCTGTATCTGAACTATAAAAAAGAAGGTGACTTCGTCGGTATGGACATGTCACGTAAATTCATTCAGATGGGTTACACACGGGCAATGCGTTATGCTCATCATAAGAGCGGCAGAAAATACGCCGAAAACGGTTCAGTCTATCTCAATGACGAGGCACCGGAAAAAAGAGAGTCCGCACTTATCTTTAAAGCATACTGGGATAAGATTCGCGCTGACCAGGACTACCTCGCCATGAAAAAAGCACATAAAGAGAAATATACAAAAAAAGATGGCTGACGTCATCTTTTTTTAAGTTATCAGTGTATAAAGTAAATGACTACACCCAGTGTGATAAAGCATGCATTCTCTATTTCAACGATACCTATTTTCATCGGTTTATAGTTCTTGCCATAGAACATGATTACACAGATCAAACTGGGTATCACGGCGAACCCCAGCAGCCAGTGAATACTGAAGTCAGCTATTACCAGTGACAGAGGGTAACTGAAAGACAGCCATTTATAGTCCCTGTTCTTCTCACGTATCCGCGTCTTGACATAGAAAATGGTCCCTGGAAAATAGAGTAAGCTGAACATACAGACTGTCACTAGCTCAAAGAGGTATTGATAACAGAGTTTTTTCACAACTTTGTGGCAAAGTGATAGTTGAATCGTTATACTTGAGAAAAAAGGGAGATGAATGACAGGATGAACAATCATGAAATTGATTACAAAATTTACGGAGATGATATTCAGTACGTTGAAATTGAACTTGATCCGAATGAAACGGTGGTATCTGAAGCAGGCAGTATGATGATGGTCAATCCGAATATTGAACTTGCGACTATATTCGGTGATGGTTCATCTAAAGGCGGCTTCATGGATAAACTTTTCTCTGCCGGCAAGCGGACACTGACAGGCGAGAGCCTCTTTATGACGACTTTCACGAACCGCGGACATCAGAAAGAACATGTCTACCTGGCTGCACCTTATCCGGGAAAAATCATTCCGCTTGACCTAAGCCGTCTGAACGGAGAGTTCATCTGTCAGAAAGATGCCTTCCTCGCTTCAGCGAAAGGTGTCGCTGTTGATATCGCCTTCCAGAAAAAAATCGGTGTCGGCTTCTTCGGCGGTGAAGGTTTCATTATGCAGCGTCTGACAGGTGACGGTATGGCCTTCATTCATGCAGGAGGTGCAATCATTGAACGTCACCTGCAGCCTGGCGAGGTCCTGCAGGTTGATACCGGCTGTCTTGTCGGAATGACGTCCAGCGTGCGTTATGACATTGAACCGATTCCAGGTATCAAGACGAAACTTTTCGGTGGTGAGGGACTCTGGTTCGCACGACTGGAAGGGCCGGGAACGGTCTTCATACAATCGCTTCCTTTCTCCAGAATGGCAAGCCGCGTTTTCGCTGCTGCACCGGCACGTAACACGGGACATGGTGAAGGCAGTGCACTCGGCGGCCTCTTCGATATGCTCGGCGGTGAATAAATAAGGCATGGTCCTCTGACCATGCCTTTTATCTTTTAGGTGTATAATCCAGCTGTTTGAATAATTCTTCTCTTTCAGACTTCGACAGATCCTTCCACTCGCCAAGCTTCAGATCATCCACTACGATATTCATCACACGAATTCTTCTCAGCTGTCTGACTTCATACCCTAATGCCTCGCACATCCGTCTGATCTGGCGGTTCAGGCCCTGCATCAGCACAATGTTGAATGTCCGGTCGCTCAGACGTCTGACTTTAGCGGGCAATGTCTTCGTGTCCAGGATCTCCACCCCTTCACTCATCTGCCTGATGAAGTCATCCGTTATCTTCTTATCGACGGATACCACATATTCTTTTTCGTGCTTATTCTCTACCCGCAGGATCTCGTTGACGATATCCCCGTCATTCGTCAGCAGAATCAACCCTTCTGAATCCTTGTCCAGTCGGCCGATATGGAAGATCCGCTCAGCATGACCGACAAAATCGACGATATTGCCTTTAATATGTCGTTCCGTCGTTGAAGTGATACCACGCGGCTTATTCAGCTTCAGGTAGACATAACTTTTTTCGAGTGTGACAGGTTTGTTATCAACTTTGACCACATCTCCTTCTTCCACTTGACTGCCGAGTTCAGCAAGCTTGCCGTTGATCGTCACACGACCTGCATTAATATATTTATCAGCACCTCTTCTTGAGGTGATACCTGACTCAGACAGATATTTATTGATTCTCATTGATTGACCTCCAAAAAAAGAGAGACACGCGTCTCCCTTATTAGCTTCTATAGTATAGCGAACGTTTATAATAATGATCGAATATAAAGGTACCGAACGGAATAAAGGCTACGATAAAAGCGGCAGCGAGCCATTTCCATTTCCATTTCATCCTGATTGTCACCCAGATAAGCAGCAGGATATAAAGGGTGAAAAGAGCGCCGTGAATAGCACCGAATACGGTCACCACCTCAGGTTGACCAGCCAGATATTTCATCGGCATAGCAATGAAGAACAGAATCACGAGTGAACCTCCTTCAAGGTAACCGAAGAAACGAAACAGACTGTTGAGTGTTGTGGTCTGCATCAGTCGAGTTCCTCCGCTTCCAGCTCATCACGCGAGGCATTGAAGTTCTTGTGCAGCGCAACGGACTTGATCTGATGATTCTCCGCATCAAGTACAATCCATTTATCGAAGTGAGTATCAACGTAATCATCCTTATCGATGTCCGGGTTCTGCGCCTGCATCCAGCCGCCGATTGTATCGATATCATCTGATTCCTGAAAGACAATGCCGAACTGTTCCTCGATATCAGCGAGCAGCACACGGCCATTGATCTGATAAGTATCGTTACCGGTCCTGATGATATCATTCACTTCGTCATCATCGAACTCATCGCGGATCTCTCCGACGATTTCCTCCAATATATCTTCCATAGTCAGAATACCGGCTGTACCCCCGTACTCATCGATAACGAGGGCGATATGAACACGTTCACGCTGCATCTTGATCAACGCATCACTGATTCGTGTGACTTCGTGAATCAGTGGCAGCTCATGAATGTGTTCCTTGATGCGAACCGGGTCTCCTGATGCATATTTAGTTAAAAACTCTTTGACATTGATAAAGCCGGTGATATGATCCTTATCTCCGTCCTCAGTAATCGGATAGCGGGTGAACTGATGTTCATTAACCACTTCAAGCAACTCATTGATGTCAAATGGCTGAGTCAGTGACACCATCTGTGTCCGAGGCACCATGATGTCTTTTGCCAGTCTTTCATCGAATGAGAAGATATTCTGCATATAGGCAAGCTCCGTGCGGTTGATCTCCCCGCTCTGGTAACTTTGAGTCATAATGATTTTCAGTTCGTCCTCACTCATCGCCTGTTCATGCCCGGCCGGCTGCACACCGAAGATTCTAAGGATTGTACGTGCGGTGCCGTTCATTGACCAGATGAGAGGTTTCATCAGAATTCCGAAATAGTAAAGCGGTCTTGCAAAAATCAGGGTCATCCGTTCTGCATACTGGATTGCCAGTGACTTCGGTGCCAACTCACCTAGAACGACGTGCAGGAAGGTCACGATGAAGAAACTGAGCGCAATCGTAATCGGTTTAGCCAGATCCACCGGCACGTGCAGAAGATGTAATACCGGATGGATTACCGCTTCAAATGTGGACTCTCCGACCCAGCCGAGTCCCAGTGCTGTGACAGTGATACCCAGCTGACAGGCGGAGAGATAATAATCCAGTTCATGGACCATATGCTGAACAATTTTGGCCGATTTATTTCCCTCAGACACAAGTTGATCAATACGAGAAAGTCTTACTTTGACTAAACTGAACTCCGATCCGACGAAAAGTGCGGTCATTAAAATTAAGAATGCAAAAATTAAAAGCTTGATTAAGGTTGATATGTCCAATTAATTCCCTGGAATTAGGGATTCACCTCCGAAAAATTGTGTGACTGCCAGTTGATCCTAAGACGACTTCATCTGAACAGTCACTTCTGTCTGCAAATAGATAGTTTTATTTTACCATAAATTCACCATAAAGTTACGCATGCTGCATAATAAACTGGCTTGAGAGTTCATTGAACCGTTCCGGCTGATCGATATTACAGACATGACCACAGTCTTCGATAATCTCCACCTTGAAATTACTGTTCTCCTCAGCCACTTTTTTCACTGGCGGTATGAAGAGGTAATCCTCCGCTCCCATAATAAAGATGGTGGGAATCTGCTTCGTTGAGACCTGCAGATGATTCAGATAAGGTTCAATCAGCCTCGTCAGACTGAAATATTTGATGAAATGCTTCTGGCTCATTTTCTTTGCTTCATTGACAAATGCAAGACGTGACTCTTCATGTGCTTTACGGGGCATGATGATATAAGCAAACAGATTGTAGAGAAACATAAAAGGCACCAGGCGCTTGATTGAACGGCCGATAAACAGCAGGAACTTCGTACGGATATCGAGACCTATGATGGCACCGCCTAGAACAAGAGACTTTACACGTTCCGGATAGACATCAGCTAATGTCTGCGCTACGATAGTGCCAAGACTCATGCCGATGACATGTGTCTCCTGAATATCGAGATAATCACAGACTTCAATCACTTCTGTGGCCAGGTGGTTGAATGAATCTCCTTTTTTCCACTGATCTTCAACTGATTTTCCGTGACCTCTTAAATCGACGAGAAGAATATTGAAATGTCGTCTGAAGTAACGAATCTGTTTAAACCAGATAGTCGAACTTCCACCTATGCCATGGATAAAAGTGACCCATGGCGCTGTTTCGTCCTTTATATAAGTTTTGTAATATAACATAGACTCATCCTTCTTTTTTACATTAACTATAATGTTATAAAATTTACCCCTTTAATACAATAAATAACGTTATAAAGATAAAAAACATCCGAACATTCAGATGTTTTTCGTTCACATTATTCAGTTATAGCTTCAGCTTGCAATTCTTCTTCAGTCAGTTTCGGTTTAATCAGGCCATAGATTACAGCTGAGACGACTGTGCCGGCTGCCAGCGCGAGCAAGAACATCGGCCAGTGTGTTTTATCAAGCCAGATAACAAACATGCCGCCATGAGGAGCAGGAACGCGACAGCCGAATGCCATAGCGAGCGCGCCTGCAGTTGCACTACCTGCAATCATCGCAGGGATAACACGGAGTGGATCCGCTGCTGCAAACGGAATAGCACCTTCAGTGATGAACGATGCGCCCATCACAGCGTTTGATACTGTTGATCCACGCTGCACTTTTGTGAATTTACGTTTGAAGAGAATCATCGCCAGTGCGATAGCAAGGGGCGGCACCATACCACCGACCATCGCTGCTGTGATCGGTGCGTAGTTACCCGCGTCAATTGCGGCAAGACCGAAAGCATAGGCTGCTTTATTGAATGGCCCCCCCATATCAATCGCCATCATACCACCGACGACAAGACCGAGCAGAACGATGTTAGTGCCGCTCATATTGTTCAGTGTTGTCGTCAGTAAATTGTTCAGCCAGCTGGCAGGTGGATTGATCAGGTAATACATGATCAATCCCGTCAGACCTACACCGAGCACTGGATAAAGAAGTGTCGGCTTAATACCATCAAGTGCCTGCGGTAAGACGCTGAATAATTTCTTGAGTCCTTCCATCAAGTAACCGGCCAGGAAACCGGCCACAAGACCACCAAGGAAACCGGAGCCCCCGTGGACAGCCATCAGACCGCCGACCATACCCGGTGCAAGACCCGGTCTATCTGCGATACTGTATGCAATGAAGCCAGCTAAGATTGGAATCATCAGACCGAATGCACCGTTTCCGCCACCGATTGTATTCAGTGCAGCAGCAAATTCGTTATACTGAGCATTAGTGGGATCTGCCGACTTAATACCCCAGAAGAAGCTGAGGGCAATTAAGATACCCCCTGCGATAACAAACGGCAGCATATTGGATACACCGCTCATAAGATGTTTGTAGAGGCCTTTTTTCTCGCCTGATGTTGACGACACTTTTGTAGTCGCCGTGAATTTCGGACGTGAGTCGTCCTGTGCCATATGGATTAGTTCTTCAGGGCGTTTGATGCCGTCAGCCACAGGGACCATGACCACGTTCTTGCCATCGAAACGAGCTGTATCCACATTGACATCTGCTGCGACAATGATGCCTTTAGCACGTCTGATTTCATCATCAGTCAACTTGTTTTTGACCCCACCGGAGCCGTTTGTCTCGACTTTAAACGGTACACCCATTTTAGCCGCTTTATTTTTCAGCGCATCTGCTGCCATATAAGTGTGCGCGATGCCTGTCGGACAAGCTGTGACCGCTAAGATCAGACCTTCATCAGCAGGTGCTGCTGATACCACATCTTCCTGCACTTCTTCCGGCTCATCATGCTGATCGATGATCGACAGGACTTCTTCCTTAGACTTCGCATTCAGCAGTTCAGCTCTCACAGCTTCATTCATCAGGATACCTGATAATTTAGCCAGAGCATCAAGATGCGTCTGTGCGCCGCCTGCTGGTGCTGCGATCATGAAGAAAAGATGAGCGGGTGTACCGTCAAGAGATTCGTAATCCACTCCTGGCTTTGATTTACCGAAAGCGATGGCAGGTATTTTCACTGCATCTGTTTTCGCGTGTGGAATCGCAATACCTTCACCGATACCTGTTGTGCTCTGTGCCTCACGGGCATGAATCGCAGTACGATATGCCTCGCGGTCATTCAGCTTGCCGGCGTTCCATAGTGTCTCAACTAATTCATCGATGACCTGGTCTTTTGTCTCTGCATTTAAATCCATCGCAATGGTGGATCTTGTAAGTAAGTCTGTAATTCTCATCTTATTACCCTCCTTATATTAGACGATCGTCACTCGGACGTCCGGTAGTATATTCTGAATCTGTTCGTAAGTCGCTAGATCTTCAGTGAATGCAGTGGCCGTCCCTGACGCGACAGCCAGCTTGAAACTATCAGCAAGAGAAAGTCCTTGTTCGCACCCGGCGAGCATGCCCGCTACCGTTGAATCACCTGCACCGACTGTATTGACCACCTTACCTGCCGGAACTTCCGCTTTGTAGACCAGACTTTCACTGATGAGCATCGCGCCGTCTCCCCCAAGAGAGACCATGACGTTCTTTGCGCCCTGTTTAATGAGTTCACGGGCCGCATGTTTGATATCTTCATCAGATTCCAGTTTACGGTCAACTATCTCTTCCAGCTCCGTTTTATTCGGTTTGATGAAAACAGGACCACTTGCCAGCACTGACATGAGCAGCTCTTTTTCGGCATCCACCACCAGTTTGCACGGACAGATTTCAGCGATCTGCTGATAGACGGAAGGTTCCATCGAAGCGGGAATACTGCCTGCCAGCACAAGTGTATCCTCAGTCTTAAATTGTTTAATCTGCTCGAGTAACTTCTCTGTATCTTGCTGCTTGATAACAGGTCCAGGGGCATTTATTTCTGTCTCCGAACTTCCTTTCAGTTTAATGTTAATCCGAGTATCATCTTCTATTTCAATCAAGTCATTTTCAATCTTTGATTCAAGTAACGCTTCTTTAATGAAGTCTCCCGGAAAACCTCCGATAAAGCCCAGGGTAGTTGAAGGGACTTGGTGTGCTTTCAGGACGCGCGAGACATTGATCCCTTTACCGCCTGCAAATTTGAATGTCTTTTCTGCACGGTTCAGCGTTCCTAATGCCACTGAACTGAACACGACGTAATCAACGGACGGATTGAGTGTCACTGTATAAATCATATTATCCCACCTTTATATATTTTTTATATGCTTCTATATGATGATTGTCCGCATGTGTAATGATGCTGTCTTCCCTCAGCGACGTAATACAGGCGAAAGTCACGCTGCTGAACTTGGATTCATCCGCAAGGAAATAACAGTGATCACTCTGCGCGAGAGCCATCCGTTTCAGCGCTGCTTCCTCAGGATCCGGTGTCGTCAACCCTTTATCAAGATCCACTCCATTCACCCCAATAAATGCTTTATCGAAGTTAAAGTTTCTGACCATCTGCTGTGCCTGGTCACCGATACTTGCATACGTATTATTCTTGACGTAACCGCCCGCCATAAATACGCTGATATTATTTTCAATCAACGGCTGTACATGAGTAAGACCATTCGTGACGACCGTCAGATTGCGCTGAGTCATGTAAGGAATCATTGCCAGTGTAGAACTGCCGGCATCGAGAAAGATGAAATCATTGTCATCAACGAGTGCAGCAGCCTGCTGAGCCATCAGGTCTTTTTCACGGACGAACTGAGTCTTCTTGATGGCAAGCTTTGTATCCTGTCTATTATGTGTGCATGTCGCCCCGCCGTGTATCCGCTGTAATCGTCCCGCTTCTTCCAAGGCCGATAAGTCACGTCTGATGGTCGATTCACTGCTGCCGGTCACTTCAGTCAGCTGCTGCAACGTCACTATTTCATGGTGCTCAAGCATCTCAACTATTTTCTCGTGTCTTTTGATCGTCAGCATTCTATCTTCTCCTTATCTCTCTTTTAGTATAATGTTACCGTTTGCAGTAATCAATCATTTTCTATCAAAAACATTCAAATTCATTCAAAAAAAAGGCGTAAGCGCTATGACCATAGAACTTACCCCTTTTATTATTCAACTGAACTCCAGCAGATCAAGCTGATCCAGCAGTCTGTTCTTATCAAGCTGTTCTCCTATGATGACAAGTTTCAGCGGCAGTTTCATATCTTCCGGCTCATACTGCGGTATACCGTATGAGTACTGGAAGAGCACGACCTGCTCCGGATTCTCCTTGAATTTGATGTAGCCCTTGATCCTTAGAACAGATTCCGGCAGCTGTCTCAACCAGCTTACGAACTGACGACTGTCAACCGGGGACGTGAAACTGTAGACCATCGACTGAATGCCGTGGTGCATGTGCAGGTGGGCACTACGTTTAGCGCCTTCCCGATCAAATATATCGTCCGTTACCTGTGAATGAGTCGTCGCGATGATTTCCCCTGCTGGATTGAGCGCTTCTATCTGCTGCTGAACATTCATGACTTCTTCTGAGTGCATCAGGTCTGTTTTATTGAAAATAATCGTATGCGCATAGCGCACCTGTTCTTCCATTAACTGCACTGTAGTGGCGCTATATCTTGAACGCGCCAGAAAACGCGGACCATCCACGAGCGTTATAATGGACTGAATCTGAATGAAGGAAGTGAGAGACGGCGCAAGACAGGCATCGTATATTTCAACAGGATGCGCCACACCCGTGGCCTCGATAATAATGATATCCGGCTGATACCGATGTTTCAGGTCATGCAGCTGAACTTCGACATCACTTTTAAGATCACAGCATATACAGCCGTTCAGCAGTTCATTCATCGGTGTGTCTTCTCCGAGAATAGTTGAATCTACATTGAATTCTCCTAATTCATTCATCAGAATTGCCACTTTCTTGTCCTGCCACTTCGACAGCATTTCCCTCAGTAATGTTGTTTTGCCGCTTCCAAGAAATCCGCTGATGATATATAATTTTATCTTCGTCATAGATACCTCCACAATCATGCACTTTCACATTTATTTTATATATGTTTCAACTCATAATACCTTGAATAAAATTCCTATCTGTAATAAAGTTATTAAGTATTAATGATGACTTTCCAATGCAACATCATATAGATCATTACTTAAGGCGGGGAATTGAATGTCAGAAATTTTCAAGCTCGACAAACAACTATGTTTCAGTCTATATAATGCCCAGCGCAAGATGAATCGCTTTTATACGAATAAAGTATTCAAACAGCATAATCTGACCTATCCTCAATATCTTGTCCTGTGCATACTCTGGCAGAACTCACCAGTCAATGTCAAGACACTTGTCGATGAACTTGCGCTTGATACAGGGACGATTTCACCCCTACTTAAACGTATGGAAGGAAACGAGCTGATCAGACGTGAACGATCAGAACTGGATCAACGTGAAGTGTTCATCCATCTGACTGACAAAAGTCGCGACATGGAGCAAGACCTTAAGGATAGTCATTCAGTCTTACAGGAAGCTGCTGTCCTGACTGAGGAGGAAGCGGATGACCTGCAAAGGCTCCTCGACAAACTCATCCACAATATGAACGACGAACAAAAATAACCTGAGCCTGTACTCAGGTTATTTTTGTTCGTTCATCCAAAGGAATAATTCTGACGTCTTCAAGACTTAAGATCAGCTGAATGCTGAGCCGACCTGCAAGAAAGCACTGAGCCGCCCGCTTCTTCTGACCTGATTGCAGTCAATGAGTTCTGGTACGAACCGGTCAGTTCACTGGTCGGGTGCACGGCGATGACCGCACAATAGCCGGCATCCTTGATTCTCTGATATGTATCCAGCACGGCCTGGAAATTAGGTTAAGAGGACTTTACTCCTTCACCGTATTTTTCAAGCGGCTGATAAAATTCTGACGAGGACTTGGTCCATATAACTTCTGCCCTTTAAGATGACCCCATCGGTACCACGAAGAGGGCATGGTCATCGATCTCTTCTCCTGCTGCAGTATCCACTGACCATCCAATTCGTGTCATAACAACCTCCTAATTAACCATCTGGCGTTCCAGCATCAACCTCTCATAGAAGAACCCTTTTCTATCCATCAATGAAGAAAAATTGCCTGCTTCCACCAGATTTCCATCTTCCATCATATAAATCATATCAAAGTCGCGTAATATTTCAAGCTCGTGACTGATAAGAACGGATGTCCGCTGTTCCAGCATGTATTTGAGCATTTTCTCTCTGTTGATGACATCTACCCCGTTGAACGGCTCATCAAGCAGCCAGAGTGATTTTTTACGTAGCAGCATTCTGATAAAGTGCAGGCGCTGGCGCTCACCTCCGGACAAGTTGTTACCGAATTCGCTGATCATACTATCCGGCTCAAACGGCAGATTAAATTCGTTCAGATAGAATCTGATTTTCTCACGGTCCTCACTGAAGAGGTTTTCCTGGACAGTACCCAGAAAGAAATGATTATACTGCTGCATGATATTCAGGTCACTGAAGTAACTTTCACGGTCAAGCTCTGTCATCGGCTGTCCGCTTACTTTGATATCACTCGGATAGAGACCGGTCAGTAAATGCAGCAATGTTGATTTACCTGAACCGCTGTTACCGACGATAGCTATTTTGTCGCCTTCCTGAATAGTTAAATCAATATCTTTCAGTACAGGACGCTGCTGACCAGGATAAGTAAAGCTCAGGTGCTGCAGCTCAAGTGGCAGAATAGTCATCACTTTCTTACCATGTTCAGGCACATCAAAGGACAGCAACTGCTCAGCTGCCCGTTTCGTCTCCTGATAATAGAAAGGAAAGTTTGTCATCGGAATCGCCATCTCAAAGAGCGTGATAGTGACCATAACGATACTTGCATACATCAGTACAGTACCCTCCAGCATGACATAGAGCACACCCCAGATGGCCAGCATACTGAATAAATTGAGCAGCCAGTCATAGAAGGCAATCAGCTGTTTCTGTCTCAGCATACTTTTCTCGTAATCAAGCTGTGCGTTGAGCAGCAGTGTCTCATAATGATGCTGGTCATCAAAAACAGCCAGATCTTCACGTCCCATGGTGTAGTCGCTCAGTCTATCCATAAACTGCTTCTGATTCTCTCTGGTAATTCTGGTCAGTCTGCTCAGTACTCTGCTCGTCACGACAGGTAATACGAATAGAATGATCAACATAGCACCTGCAATCACGAGAACAGCCCTAACATCATAGACCGTATAGATCAGGCAGACAGCGAGTGCCGTAAGCAGCACAACTACCGGTGGATAGATAACGCGCAGTAAGACGTTCTGCAGTTTCTCTATATCGTTCACCGTCCGCTGCAGCAGATCTGACAGCCGCCATTTGCTAGGCAGGTTGACGAAATCCAGCATCAGCTGATCGAATGCATTCACCCGCACTTCCTTCAGCATCCGAAACGTTGCATCATGGCTGATCAGACGTTCATAGTAACGTGCAATCGCTCTGATGACACCTAGCAGCTTTATGGAGACGACAAGAATCATCAGCGAATACAGAGGTGCTCCGAAGGCACTTTTTGACAGCATCAGCCCGCTCAGGCTGAACATCCCTATCGCTGTGAGTCCACCCAAAGTGCCGATCAGAATCGCTATGATTAATGCCCAGTATGTTTTTTTATCAATCCAGTTAAACATGTGTCATCACCGCCTGATAGAATTCATTCTCCCTGAAGTCCTCATCTGTACCATGCTTGAGCTGACCGTCGCCCATCAGAATGAGATAGTCAGCAGATAAAATTGTAGACCGCTGATGTGCGATTGTGAAAATCACTGACTCTCTACTCAGTTCAGCGATTGTTTCTTTGACAATTGAGGCTGTCTTCGCATCAAGCATCGCTGTCGGTTCATCAAGAATGACAAGTGCAGCGGGATGCAGAATGGCGCGCATCAGCATGATGCGATGCAGTTCTCCGCCTGATAGCTGTTCACCGGCACTCCCAATCATCGTTTCGAAACCGTCAGGCAGCGCCTGAATACGGTCCAGCATATCTACTTTTCTTGCCGCAGCCATCAGCTTACTCTCCTCTATATCGCCAAACATCGTAATATTATTGCGGATTGTATCGCTCATGACGAAAGGTTGCTGAGACATATAGATGATATTGTTCTCGAGCTGTGCCGGGATGACCAGCTTACCGTGACCTTGCCGGTCTATACCAGCCAGTATTTTCGTGAACGTCGTCTTGCCCGCTCCGCTCGGCCCGAATATCACTGTATGACGAAGCGGCAGTCTGTCGTGAACCCTCATGCTGAAGTTCTCATATGTCTTCGTGAAATCCAGATCGATATATGCCTGCGTATCGTATTGTCTGTCAATGATTTCCTCTTCGCTGTTGTCAAGCAGCTCAGCATAACCTTCTGCCTGCTTGCCAGTGTGAAAGGCAGCACCGAGATCTTTCAGGGCGTTGTAGAATTCAGGCGCAAGCATCAGTACGACGATAGCCGTATAAAACGTGACAGTCTTGAAGACGATGAGGCCCAGCCCTACTTCAAGGGCTATAATACCGATGGACAGCATGGCGATGAATTCAATCATCAGTGTAGACAGAAAGGCAGTCTTCAGAATAATCATCGTCTTCTCTCTGAAACCTTCTGATTTGTCTGCGATTCCTTTTCTGACGCGTTTCTCATTATTGAACAGTTTAATGGTCACGATTCCTCTGATCGCGTCCAGAAAGTAACCGGAGAACTGATTAAGCGCAGTCATCTGAGCAGTCGCTTTATTTGCCGTATTGATGCCGATGATAATATAGAAAAGGGGAATGAACGGTGCTGTGATCATCATGATAAAGGCCGCATTACGATGGAAGAAGAGCAGAAACAGAATGATAGCAAGCGGAATCAGGCTTGAACGATAAAGCTGCGGTATATAATCCGCATAGAAGCTGTCAATTCCCTCTATTCCTTCTGTTGAAAGATTCAGCGTTGAAGCAGTGTCTCTTCTTTCCTTCATCAAACTGGTCCGCATGTCATGTTTAATGCGATTACTCAGTCCGGCACCCAGACACTTAAGCAGGAACTGCAGTATACTGCGGCCGATCAATATAGCAAGTATCAGGCCCAGCAGCTGATAAGGAATCTGCTGCTGAATGACTCCGTCTATCAGGCGGCCGATATTGATGCTCTGCAGAATGATGATCACCGCGAGTGACGCTGCAGTCATCAGTAATAAAACGTGTATATAAAAATAACGTCTTGTCAGACTTGTTAAATACTTCACATTATCACATCCTCCATTCTATTATAATGAAAGTGGCATAAAACAAAAATGATACGCTCCACTTTTGAATATTATTTCAATGATTATTTATGTTATACTTTCAAATGTAATAATTAGACTTTAAGGTGGTAAATAGATGGAATTTTTCGAACTTATAAAAGCGATTATATTAGGCATTGTGGAAGGCCTGACAGAATTTGCGCCTGTCTCTTCAACGGGTCACCAGATTCTTGTTGATGATATGTGGCTGCATTCCGTTGATGTCCTGAACTCCAGGGAATCTGCCAATACGTTTAAAATTGTTATTCAGCTCGGCTCTATTTTAGCGGCAGCATGGATTTTCAGACGTCGCTTCATTGATATGCTGAGCTTTAAAGCGGACCGTCATGAACGTCGCCTGAAACTCTCGCATGTGATTCTGGGGTTACTCCCTGCAGGTATCGCAGGACTGCTCTTCGACGATTTCATTGATGAGCATCTGTTCTCTGTACCGACCGTGCTGATCGGTCTTGCGCTTGGTGCCATTCTGATGATAGCTGCGGATTTATATGCTAAAAAAGTGAAGCATCCAGAAACAGTGGACAGCATCTCCTACAAGCAGGCCCTCTTTATCGGTCTGGTGCAGGTGCTCGCGTTATGGCCGGGCTTCTCTCGTTCCGGTTCAACTATTTCAGCAGGTGTTCTGTCAAAACTTGATCATAAGGCAGCATCTGACTTCACGTTCATCATGGCCGTGCCGATTATGGCTGCCGCCAGCGCCAAGAGCTTGTTAAGTAACTACCAGTACATTCATGCTGACCAACTCTGGTTCTACGTGGCCGGTTTTATTGCAGCATTCATTTTTGGTTTATTATCAATCAAATTGTTCCTGGAATTGATTAACCGTGTGAAGTTAATCCCGTTCGCAATTTATCGCCTTGTCCTTGTCGCTATCATCGCCGTACTATATTTCGGCTTCGGTATCGGCAAGGGTATCTAAGCAGTTTGTTTCCATGAAGGAGTTATTATGAAAATGTTACGGACAACTAATTATCAGCTCTATCATGCGCAGCGTGAAGTGATCAGGCATTACAACCGGACCCTTCTGCATCTCTATAATATCAGCTACCAGCAGTATCTTGTATTGATGGTGCTGAATGAGGCAGATCATATGCCGGTCCTGAAACTCGGTGAAAGGCTGGCCTTCCAGTCAGGCACTATTACGCCTATCATCAAGAAAATGGAGGCGGCAGGTCTAGTGAAACGAAACCGTAAGGCTGAAGATGAACGGATTGTACTGGTCAGCATGGCGGATAAAGGCCTTGCCCTGATCAAGGAAATACAGCATATTCCCGAAAAAATGCTCAGCAACACAGCCCTTACGATGGAAGAATATAGACGTCTGATGTTTCTGACGCACAAAATCACCCATAATTTAGAAGAGTAGAACGGTTGTCATTCTGACAACCGTTTATTTAGAAAGAATAGAGGGTAAATCAAAGTATTCAAAATAGGAACTTAAGGGGAGATTGAGATGAACGACAAAATCAAAACAGCTGTCAATGTAGGTGCACTGATTCTTGTGCCACTTATCAATGAACGCCATCGTCTGAAAGAGAATCAGGATTATGTGGCGATAAGAAATAAAACAATCCATACAGCAGAAAAAGCAAAAGATGTTACTGCAGGTACAACTCAGAAAGTCATCAGCACTTCCAGGAACGTCAAAGATAAAACCGTGGAAGCCTCTCAGTTCGTTGCCTCTACTGCTCAGAACCTTCAGGAGAATCTGGCTGAAAACAGAAAATCGAAGCAGACAAAGCACATGAGCAAAAGGCTTGATAAAGATATCAATCAGCGTCAGAAAGAAGAAGAGAAACTGCTGAAAGAGCGCCAGAAAGAAATGAAGGCGAAGTTACTGCAGGCTGATAAAGAAGCGAAAGACAAACGAAGAACTGACTTAGCGGAAGAGCAGAAAGCGGAAAGATTCAATCATCCGACACTTGCTGACACGGTCAATCCTTTTGTCCACGTTCCTAGAGTAATGGCAGCACCGGCTACAGAAACTATTTTTGATGATGAATATGATTATGACAATGCACCGTTATTCGAAAAGCAGCGCGAAGAGATGGCAGAGCAGATCGCGCAACGTGGAAAATTTTAAATGATCCTGGTTGATGCGGATGCCTGTCCGGTCATTGAAGAAATCATTGAAGTGGCAGGTCATTATCAGATAGAAGTAAGACTGGTCCGGAACTTCAATCATTTCACAAGCAGGGATTATCCCCCTTTCGTCAGCATCACCTATGTTGATGACGGTCTTGATAGTGCAGACTATAGAATAGTAGCGCTTGTGAAGCATGATGATATTGTCATCACTCAGGATTACGGGCTCGCGAGCCTGCTGCTTAAAAAACATGTGACTGTGCTGCATCAGAGCGGTAAACTCTATTCTGATGCTAATATTGACCTTCTCCTTGAAATGCGGCATATCTCCCAGCAGATGCGTAAATCAGGCCTTAGAACGAAAGGACCTAAAGCATTTTCTCAGGCTGACAGACAGCATTTTAAGAATCAGCTCAAAAAAACCATCCGTAATCAGTGATTATGGATGGTTTTTGATAACACTTTCAGTTTCAGCAGGCCTTGACGAATAATACGCTTACGATCAATGAAACCCGTTTTAATAAAGGCAAAGTATCCGTTATCGTTTTTGACATTGACCATTAAGTAGAGTTCACTTTTCCCGAGCATACTGCACTGGTTTTCAATGGCACGAAGCGCCTGTCTGAAATAACCTTTGCCCTGATGTTCAGCTGAGATGGATAACCCTCTTAAGTAGATAGCATGCTCTGATGCACCCATTTTATTCAAAATAGCGCCCGTCTCCAGGGCGAAGACACCAATTACCTGATCATCCTTTAAAATAACGAAAGGCTGATAATCTGCTTTCTTTCTGTTGATGATGTAACTCGGATGACCCGAGAATCTCATCTCAGCAAATGACAATGAATAGTGACCTAAAGGAATACCCATTCCGTCACTTACTTTCATAATTCTGATCATACAGTCACCTCTTTTCAATAGATAATCATAACATATAAAGAAAGGAATTTTCCCATGAAATCAGTTGCAGTATTCTGCGGTTCTCGTTCTGGCGCAGAAATTTATACGCATCAGGCTCAGTCGCTGGGTCGTTACCTCGCAGAAAATCATATCCGGCTCATCTACGGAGGGGGCAATGTCGGGCTGATGGGCACAATCGCTGACAGCGTACTCGAGCATGGCGGCGAAGTCATCGGTGTCATCCCTCAGTTCCTCTGTGATAAAGAGGTGGCTCATGACCGCCTCACTGAACTGCATATCGTCGGTACTATGCATGACCGTAAGAAAATGATGGCTGATCTGTCAGATGGCTTCATTATGATGCCAGGTGGTGCGGGTACTCTCGAGGAATTCTTCGAGATTTTCACCTGGGCACAGCTGAACCTCCACAATAAGCCGATCGGCGTCTATAATATCGAGGGCTATTATCAGACATTGCGTCAGATGCTGACTGAGATGCATGATAAGGGCTTTCTTGATGAACGCTATCTGACACTTGCTACTTTTGAAGACCAGCCAGACTTATTGATTGAGTCCATGACCCTCTGTCAGTAGAGGGTCTTTTTCATTGATCACTTTAATCCCATGTCTTTCGAGCAGTGCAGTGGTCACACCCATTCCTGTCTGTCTACTGCCGTTGAAGTCACCGCTATAAATCATCCGACTGCCGCAGCTTGGACTGTTCTCCTTTAATATGACAAGTGATATATTCAGTTCCCGACATAAGGAGAGCGTGCTGTGTGCACCTTTTTTAAAGGCAGCTGTCACATCCCGGCCGGATATAGTCAGGACATGGGCATCCCCCTGCCAGACATCTTCACCGGTTCCACCTACTATCTCAGCAGGTTCACGTGGCACTGTCAGTCCTCCCATCAGTTCAGGACATGCTGCAATCGCTTTACCTGTCTCAACCATCTGTCTGAGCCGCTCATCCAGCTGATCTCTACCGTCATACCGTACTTTCTCACCTATCAGGCAGCTACTGATCAGTATCATGATTATCCTTATAGAGCACATGCTTTTCAAGTGGATGACCTGAGCGTATCATGGGATGATTGAAAGTACGATATTCGGTTAAACCGATTTTCTGCATAACATTGATGCTCGGCTTGTTCTTCATGCTTGTCAGACTATAGATGGGCAGGTCCACATGCTTTCGGCCATAATCAAGTACAGCCTTCGCACCTTCTGTCGCATAACCTTGTCCCCATGCTTCAGCTCTCAGTCGCCAGCCGATTTCATAGAACGGCATCTCATCTAGTTCGAACCATTTATTCTTCTCCATTTTCTGCATGCCGATAAATCCGATGAATTCACCGGATGTCTTCACTTCTGTCGCAAAAAGACCGATAGCATTCGTCTTGATCTCCTGCTGCATATGATGAAAGACAATTTCAGACCTTCTGTAGCTCAGACGATCAGGAAAATAGCGCCGGACTTCTGAATCCACATTCATCTGCTGGAACAAGAGCAGGTCGTCTGCCTGCCAGTCTCTCAATATCAGTCGTTCTGTCTCAATATAGTTCATCTCTTCACCTCAGTCCTATTATAACAAAGAAAAATGCCACCAAAGTGGCATTTTTCATTTTATTTATAGACTATAATTTTTCCGACTGACTTGTCTTTGGATTCAGCTACTACTTTCACTTTCAGACCGTATTTCGGCAAGATTTTACCTGCATGTGGCTGTGATGGATTAGAGTAGTCATCCATATCGCTGAAAAGAGCATTTGATTTCAAGTTACTGTCGACCAGAACCGACCCATCTTCCAGCTGCAGTCTGAGTGAATCCTGCGGAATCATACTGAACGCAGCATCGCGCACCTGATACTGAGTCGATGCAAATGAAGGGGTTGCGCCCGTCCATTTAAGGGCATTCTGATCGGCATCAACAATGCCGATATAACCATAGCCCGGGTGTTTACCGACGTGGTTATCTGAATAGCTTTCATCCACGTAGAAGACGTTAAGTCCCTGATTATAGCTCATCAGATTGCCGGCACGTTTGATATGTGCAAGACCTTGGTCTACTTTATTGTGGCTTCTCCATTGTAACAAGTAGTAGTTCTTACTGTATTTCTTACCATCAGTTACTGAAAAGCCATTCATTTCGAACTTGGATGTGCCTTCAGCGTCATCAGTAAGTACGACAGAACCATCTGCAGTCACTTTAATATTATCTACATAGAGACCTGGTGCTGTGTAGCCGGAATCTGTGACATACTGATAGCGCAGCTGAACTTTCTGTCCTGCATAGGCTGACAGATCGAATTTCGCATCCACCCAGCCGTTGCTTGACCCGTCGATGCCATTGCCGGCATTCGCACCTGTGCCCTCAGGGTTATCGTTGTTTGTAATATTACCTTTTAAGTTTGTCCATTTCTTGCCATCAGTTGAGGCCTGAACATAAGCATAGTCATAACCTTTTTCGATATCATACCAGGCTTTGAATGTGAGTTCTACTGCCTGCTTGCCCGTCAGATCAACAGACGCAGTCATCGTGTTCAGCATATCGTCACCAGAGCCACTGAAGTAAGTCTTAGCACCCTGTGCCGGTGTCACAATCTGGGTCACTTTATCAGGTAAAGTGATTTTCACGGCATCATCATTGGTCCCTTTACTTGATGCTTCATCAAGTGTGAATATGGCAGGAGCAGACGTCACATCCTTGATATCAATCTCGCTGCCTGTCTGCCAGTTGCCGCCGTGATAATTCTGTAACAGCTCTTTCATATAAGCATCAAACCCAGTCGGTTCTGTACCTGGAATCTTGCCGGCCCAGCTACCGCTGGACATAATTGACCAGAATGAGACCGGTTCACCTTTACCTGAATAGATGGTGTCATATTCATCAGGAAGTCCTAAGTCATGACCGAATTCGTGAGCGAAGACGCCCGTTGCGCCGTCTTCAGGCTGAATAGTATAGTCAATGACTGCAAGCTTCCCGCCGAAACGATCCTGCCCTGACGCTGTGCCTGGAATTGTGTGAGGTTCACCTTGAGCAGTGAAGTCGAGACTCCATCTGTGCGACCAGATAGCATCCGGTCCTAACCGCCCGCCGCCTGCATCTTCACCCGGACCTGAGTGGATGATCATGACGTGGTCAACGATACCATCTTTTTCGTTCAATACACCATCACCATCCAGGTCATAGCGATCCCACTGATCATAGTCCGCCATGTTAAGAGAAGGATCTTTCGCTGCTTTCTCCAGTGCTTCTTTGATCAGTTCTTTAGGGCGGATATCACTGCCGTCAGCATCCGGATAGTTCCCACCATAATAAGCTGCAGGATGGTCCGCCGTATACCAGCCGTGTACCTCTCCTTCAATATCATAGCTGCCGCCTGATTGATTCTGATAGAACTGCTTCATACTTACCAGATTCTCACCGTTCGGGCCTTCGAAGCCCTTCTCACCGAAGACCATCTGCTGGAAATGGTCCACTGGATAATCCTCGTAGAACATATCACTTTCTTCCTTGGTGATCGTTGAGTTTTTATAATCCGGGAAATCAATCGCCAGTAAGAGAACTTTATCCGTGCGTTCTTCTCCCGTATAGATTTCTGGTGTTAACGGCTTCAGGACCTTCGAATGCCCTTTCTTATTCCCATTTCCTTTCGTATAACGGTTGTCACCTGCATTTTCCTTTTTATCCGTTACTGTTTTATGTTTTTTGATGAACTTGCCTTCGTTTTTCACTTTATGGACAGCCGCCTCGCCCTTACCTTTCACATAAGCCTTGACTGCTTTTTCTGCTTCAGCACGGGATGCTTCCTTGGAAATAATGCCTTCTTTCTTCAGCATCTTGATCAACCGCTCTTCATTGGCGATCACACCATCGAAGTTCGACCCCTTATAGTAATCACCCTCGTGCGCAAACGTTGTCCCAGAAGTCAACGATAAGCCGAGTCCCAATGTCAGTACAGATGAAATAACCTTCTTTTTCAAATGATAGCCCCCTATTTATTGATTAAATATATTATGTCCAATTTTGGACAATTTGTAAACAAGAATTTTTAATTTTCTGATTTATTTATTTTAATAATATTTTTCATGATAATTATGTATATTTATAAAAAAAGGGGACTGCCACTGCAGCCTCCTTTCTTATTTATAAACTTTGATCTTCGCCACTGTACCTTCTTTATTCTGGCCGACCACTTTAATCTTGATGCCTTCCTGAGGCAGCACGCGACCCGCCTCCGGCAGCATCGATTGATTCAATCTGGCCTGAGTATAGTTCCGGTCGTGAAATGTCGTGATAGGCTTAGTATCCGCTTTCTTAAAGAAGTAATTATCACCCTTATTATAGTTACCATAACTTTTCGTATTGAACGGCGCATCATAGACCTGGATATCAGTTGTCGGGGCATTGCCTGTTTGAGATGTCATTATCTTCGGTGACGCATCGATGACCCCGACAAGACTCCTGCCTGGATGGCGGACGAGATTAGAGTTGTCATCATAATATTCATTGACGTACCAGATCAGCATGCCTTTACCGTAATAATTACGTCCGAACGGATCATATATTTCACTGAGGCCTGCATCTATCCCCTTATGTGAACGCCATTCCACAAGATAATAGCGTTCACATTTCTTGTAACGTCCATTCTTCAGTTTCTTGGTGACAGAAGGTAAGTTGATCTTGATGACGTCATTATTGTGTCCCTTCATGCTTGCCTGGTCCACCAGATACGTCTTCCCGCGTTCAGAGAGTGCCGTCGAACTGATTTCTGCACCTCTCAACCAGTTGCCGCCGTACATCATCTGCAGGTCAGACTTGGCGAAGGGACTCATACCGACCGGCTTTGATCCAGTCTTCTTCCCGGCATCTGCGCCGTAACTCATCAACGACCAGAAACGGACAGGTTCACCTGCGTGGCCGGCAGCTGAACTCGCTGTATCGTATTCATCAATCAGCCCCAGCAGGTGTCCGAATTCATGCGTGAATGTCCCCACTGTACTATCTTCAGCCATCACCCCGTATTCTCCGATCATCATGCGGTGTTTAGGATATTTTGAGTAGCGGCTATATGTCCCGGGAATTGCTTTCGGTCTTGAGCCGACCTGACTGACGTGTTCCCAGATGGAGTTCTCCCCGAGTCTACCACCTCCTTCACTCTCACCGATGCCGCTGAAAACCACAACTATTTTATCGATGATCCCATCAGGCTCGTTGATTTTGCCGTCATTGTCCCGGTCATAATAATCAAAGCGGTCATAACGGCTCAGATTAATCTTCGGATCCTTTGACGCCTGATATGCCGCTTCCATAATCAGTTCATGGACCCGGCTGTCATCATCAGCCCCGTAGTAACTGAGTGGCTTCTTCGCCCGGTACCATCCGGATACCTGGCCACTTAAAGTGAAGCTGTTTCCCGATGATTCCTCAAAATATTTTTTGACTGAACGATACTGACGACCGTCCGAACCTTTGAAGTGGTCTGCAAAGAACAAATCACGATAATAACTCTGATTATATGTTTTGTAATAGTTTCTGCTGGCATCTGTACCTGGCAGGAACTGGCCATTACCCGGCTTTAAAGTCGACCTTCTGCTGTCTGTGAAATCCATCATGACAATAAGAACATTTTCCTTCATCACTTTGCCATTATAGTCTCGGGCTTTAAACGCCGGAATACCAAATGTCGGCAGCAGGTTCTTTTTATGGACGATGTCCTCGTTCGGTTTCACTTTTTCAGCAGCATCCGCCCCGTATGTCTGGCTGGCAAGAAGTATAGCAGCAAGTGTCATCATCATTTTTTTCATATTTATCCCTCTATTTCAGATACCATTCTTTGTCCTTCATCATATCATCAGAAGCAGCAGATTAATATAAAAAGCATCTGATTCACAAAGGAAATCAGATGCCTGTTTTTATCTTGTTTTATATGACAGGAGGCGCACTTTCACTGCATCCTTCTTGAAATCTACTTTCTGATTTCGGGGCGTCGTTACAGTCGCATCCACGATATCAGCAACCTCATTGAATTCATATGTGACTAGAAAAGATTCGAAGCCATCATCAAAATTCGGCTTCTGCGCAACGATGCGGCTGATATCACCAAAAGTGTCCAGCACCGTATAGCCGGTAATGGCTTCAAGCTCACTTGCGAGCTCTCTCAATGTCATCTCTTTATTCTCAATCAGTACAAACTTCTCTTCGTGCATGGTCATCATCCTTTACTCTCATATTCTTACTCCTTTTTCCCATATAAATGGCACGGGAAACATCAGCTGTGATTATCAAGTAAAATCATTTCATCATAATTCAGAGACTGACGTAATTCAATGGCAATTTCAGATGATATCTTACCCTTCATGACAAGTTCCTGCACCACTTCACGTTCAAAGCTGATCACGTTGATTGCCATCAATGCCTCAGCGTCTTCCAGTTTCTCATTTATGATATTACGTTTCAACTGTTCCACCCGATTCAGATAGATATCGGTGACCATCGCAATCTCCATGCCATTTCGGCCATTCTCCTCCTTCAGCAGTCCCTTCAGTACTGCATAGTGGACTTTTCTTGCCACTTTTTCAAGTTCCATCAGGTGACTCCGGAACGTCACAGGACTCATTCCATTGAAATGTGAACGCTGTCTACGATGGTTATGACGAACTTTCAGTATAAAGTATATACGCTTCAGGAAGGAAGCACGGGAAAATAAACGGGTGCGTTCGATATAAGCGACATAGTTTTTGTATGCGGTCTCTGATATTTTCCCGCTTTCAGTTAGTTCCTCTAAAACGTCTGCTTCGATATCAAGTGCTTTATTCTGCAATTTGATTAATTCCTTCGGGTTCTCATCCTGATCAGCGATACGGTTATAGAAATTGATACGCATCGTATTCTCACGGATGAGGTTTCCAGTGATTGCCATGTTATCTTCTGTCGTATGACGCTGCAGGTAATCGATTCCCTTTTCAATGATGTATACCCGCGCCTCCTTAAAGGAATATTTGGAGGTCGGTTCATCCGCTTCAGTATCGGTCAGCAGAGGCAGCAGTACTTGTGCAACGATCAAGCTGAGGATGACGACGCCCGCTGCAATGAACAGCAGATCGTTTCTATAGATGAATGGTTCGTGGTTGAATATTTCATGCGGCAGTGTCAGTGCGATCGCCATCGAGATAGTGCCGTGGACCCCGCATACTGTCGTGATGAACGCATACTTGAAACGGGATGGCCGTTCTTCAAGTGCTTGTGCATTCTGTTGATTGAGCATTCTGATAAACGGGTTCTCAGGCAGGTAGAACATATCATATAGGATGAAAACCCAGATAAAACGGAACAGATAGACCAGAAGTGAGATCACGACTGTCAGGATAAGCAGATTCCCTATATTCTGCGGCTCGTTCTCGATGATATCAAGTGTGACCTCCGGCACGATGTAACCGAGTATCGTGAACACCATACCATTCAGGATGGTGGAGAGAAGACCCCATGTATAGTTATAGCCCATCTGCAGTTTCGTTGTCGCCTGGCTGAAACGATCGCGTTCTATCCCGTGGATAAGCCCGCCAACAACAGCAGCAATAACACCCGATACATGGACAGCTTCTGCAGCCATATAAATCACAAAGGGCGTCAGGAGCTGAATCAGACTGAAGATATACTCCTCTTCAAAACCACCGTCAAGCAGGCGAATTCTGATCTGCACAAAAAGCGTACCGATAATAAGACCGACGATAATACCGCCGACTGATGAGGTGAAGAACTGCAGCATCGCGCCCTGGACTGTGAAGATATGTGAGGTCAGTGCGACAACAGCGATATTGAAGCTGAGGATCCCAGCTGCATCGTTCAGAAGAGATTCTCCTTCCAGAATAGTCATCAGCCCTTTCGGCAGTTTCTTTCCTTTGGCGATAGCCTGCACAGCGACGGCATCTGTCGGACAGATAATGGCTGCCAGGGCAAAGCAGGCTGCAATAGGAATAACCGGCATGAGCAAATGCACGATGTAGCCGAGACCGATGACAGTCGTGAAGACAAGACCGATAGCCATCAGGAAGACCGGCTTGATATATTTCACAAGTTTGATCCTGGAGACATGGTTGCCCTCCAGAAACAGTAAGGGGGCGATAATACCGATCAGGAACATCTCGGGCTCAAAATCCATCACAATCGGCAGCGGCGTCGTGAAAATAAGCATCCCTAAAAATATCTGAATAAAGGCAAGTGGCAGTCTGGGATATTTATAGTGAATAATAGTTGATAAGATAGTGGCGATAATAAAACTTGACAGCATCGTGAATATTTCCATCCGGACTTTCCTTTCTATGATTGATAGCTTCTATTTTCGGGAATAACTCACTATTCTATCTCTTAGGAGGATAATAATGAGATATTCCCTGATACATGCGCCTGCTTCTCCCTCTGCACCTAACCATATGATTCTACCGGTCATTGTCTATTCAGATGTAACGGAAAACCCGGCAGACCTGTTCAAGCGCAATAACTGGCATCAGGTCTGGGAAAACGGTGTCTTTGATTATCATCATTTTCACCCGAATGCGCACGAAGTGCTCGGTGTCAAATCAGGTGAAGCTGAGCTTCTGATTGGCGGTGAGAATGGCCAGACCCTTACCGTCAGCAAAGGAAATGTGCTGCTTCTTCCTGCCGGCTACGGCCATAAAAGACTTTCTCAGTCAGCTGATTTCAAGATTGTCGGTGCTTATCCGGCTGAAGATAAAGTGGATACAGAAACAGGTTATGCAGATATTAAAGAAGTGAATAGTGCCATCAATCATGTTGCACTACCTGAGACAGATCCAGTCGAAGGTGCAACTGGTCCTGTCTTCAAGGAATGGCATAATATCTATCATTGTAATACAGCTCATCAGTAAAGGTCATGTTTCCTAACCGAAACATGACCTTTTTTAGAACCAGTTCTTCTTTTTAAAGTAAGCAATCATGCCAAAAGTAATCAGAATCATCACGAGCCAGACAGCAACGTAACCATACTGCCAGTGAAGTTCAGGCATCATATCGAAGTTCATACCGTAGATTCCCGCGATCAAAGTCAGGGGCATGAAAATCACTGAGTAGATCGTCAGAATCTTCATGATATTGTTCATCTTGAATGAATTGAGTGAAATGTAATTATCTCTGATATCTGCCGTCATCTCTCGGGATGACTCGATCATTTCAACCTGCTTGACCAAATGATCGTTGATATGATGAAGAAAGATTTTCTGTTTCTTTGATAAGGTCATCACCCGGCCTTCCAGCAGACGATAGACGAGTTCTTTCATCGGTAAGACCGTCCGTCTGATGAGCAGTAGGTCCTCACGAAGATCGAATGTCTCCTCAATCAGCACTTCAGTCGATATATCAACGGAATGACGATCTTCAAATGAGAACACCTTATCCTCGAGGTCGTAGACGAAAGGAAAATAGTTGTCAACGATAGAGTCCAAAGTCAGAAACATGATGTCAGAAGTCGATACTTTCGAATTGTCAGGCTTCTGTATGATTGAATTCCACGCTCTGTCCACTTCTTCTGAATGCTCCTTGTGATAAGTGACAATCAGTCTATCATTGATGAAGACATCAATCTCTTCTGGTTTCATCGTCGTCAAGTCAATAGCATGAAAGACGTAGAAGAGATAATCATCATACTCCTTATATTTCGGTCTTTGTCTGACTGACACCGCATCTTCAATTGAGAGAGGATGGAAGTGAAAGAACTGACTGAGCAGCAGGTTCTCGTGCAGCGTCGGCTCTGACATATCCACCCATAGAAGCCGGGGCTCTGATGTCATCTCATACGGCGACTCACATATCTTAAGCTCATTATTAATATCAATATACAGCGTTCTAATCATATTCCACCTCTATAGATTCAGAATCATCTTTTTCCCTTCCCAATTATAGCCTAGTTTTTCATTGATAGCGATCATGTTGGTGTTGTCAGGATGTACAGTTCCGGCGATATAAGGCATATGATGCATGACGCTGATAGCTTTCACTTCATTTTTCAGCATGACCGCATAACCTCTCCCTCTATAAGCAGGATGCACCCACAGTGATTTAATATGCGTGTGGTCAGAGAGACTGTACCAGATGAATGCAGCAAGCGCCTCCTTCTCAGTTATGACCAGCATACGGTCACCCTCATGCTGCATCAGCAGCTGCATGGATTCGTAACGCAGCGTTTTATCCAATTCTGTCACCGGCCAGTCCTTATAATGAGACGGGATCGTTTCATGTATTTCAGCGATTTTATGTAGTAACGGGTCTTTATGGCTGATAGGTTTAAGCATGCTTAGATTTTATCATGTTATGTATGATTTTATCAGATGTGTTACACCTGTTATAGTAACAGCTATGATTATTTAAGCTGTATTGATACAGTCAAACGCTTGATATATGTGAGTTCTTAAGAAAATAGCACAATATTGTTGTTAATGTGATTCTATTCACGTATATGCTTATAATTAATTGTGAAATTAATCACATTATGCTGAAGAACTCGGCAATCGGACGACAGAACCGCGCGAAAAAGGCAGATAAATAAAAATAGAGGGACTTTCACTTCGAAAGTCCCTTTTCTATATCAAACTGGCCACTTCTTATAGATTCAAGTTCACGTCTACAAAGAACCACACGACCATGATGACCAGAAGCAGAAACTTCGCGAACGTGCTTGTCAGGAAGCCGAACAGTGAGCCGATGCTTGCTTTCACCGCTCGCATCGTGTCACGTAACACTATCAGTTCCACAATCAGTACAGCAATTAACGGGACTAATATGATCCCGAACGGCGGGAAAAGAAAGCTGCCGACCACAACGCCGACTGCTGCCGTAATCTCCCCTGTCCTGCTGCCACCGTAGCGTTTCACGAAGTAACTGCCTGCAATATAATCACTGACCAGACTGAAAATCGTCAGCACCGCCATCACGACCCAGAAGAACCAGGACAGTGTGCCGGAATCAATCAGAAAATGATAGACAAGAAAGCCGACCCACATCATTAAAACGCCTGGAATCATCGGCATCACAAGTCCGACGAAAGCGAATATAAAAGCTGCTATAATAATCAGCCATCCTAAAATCATACGATATCCTCCATCTTAACCGGTTTGGTGAAAATAAGTAACACAAATGCGATAGCGATGAACATTGCTGAGACGAAGAAGACATTGCCGAGTCCGACTATGCCGCTCATAAAGCCACCGAGCAGGTTTCCGAGCAGCTGACCGACAATCATCGCATTGGAAAACAGAGTTGAAGCATAACCCGGGAAATCCGGCAGAATATCCTGGAAATAACTGATACCGAGTCCGAGCAGTATGGCCAGAAAGAATGCGAGTGCAAGCTGGCCGATCAGCATGGCAATAACGCTGTCAAAGACACCGATTGAGAAGTAATAGCCGCCACCGAGGACAGCACCAATCATCAGCAGCGTTCTCGTCTGCATTTTTGATGCCATAATCCCGAGAATTATCATGAACGGCACCTCAAGGCCCGCGCATAAACTTGCAAGATAACCGACATTCGACTCCGATTCACCTAAGTATTCTGTGACAAAGAGCGGCATATTGAGCGTATACATCCACTGGCCGATATGTAAGAAGACGAACGCAAGGAATGGCACAAGCAGATACATATCACGCAGTAGATTCGGTATAGCAGGTTCGACGTAACCTTCTTCTCTTACAATGACTGGTTTTTCGATATCCTTGTAGAAGAGCAGTATCGTCAGTAAGGCGACTACATAACAAAGAATTGTTCCGCCGAAGAGGCCTGCGAAACCAAAGCTTTTCAGCAGCACAGTGCCGACTAACGGTCCGAACAGAAAGCCGAAACTGAACATGGACCGCAGAACGGTATTGGCAAATACAGCGTTCTTACTTGAAGTAGAAGCGTCGATACTCTCTCTTGCAGAGGCATACATCTGCGGCATTGCCGGGGCACCGAGGCCTGCGAAGAAGACATACATCATGATGAAGATGTGCGGTGTATGCACGAAGAAGTAGCTGCTGAAGGCGATACTGGACATCGTCAGACTGAACATGATCATATACTTCCGCTTGAAGCCTGCTTTATCTGAGAAGCGCGCTACAAACGTATTGACCATAAAGCCTGCCAGTGCGAATAATGCCATCATAATTCCATACATCCCACGCGTCATACCGAGTTCCTGGGTTGCATACAGAATAAAGAACGGTACCGTGATCGCAAGTGCCATCCCGAGCAGCATCATATCCAGCAGAAACAGTTTATAATTCTTAATTTTCAATAAATCTCGAAACATTTTCTCACACACTTTCTTATATTATTGTATGATGGAATAAAACTTGAGGTGAAGCCTGTGAACTATGAAATCGTCAAGATATGTACGGGTAAAGTCGAAAAAGTCATGCTGAACGGTAAGCCGAAAAAAACAGGTGTCAATAAATATCCGATCACTGAAACGAACTATTTATCGAAAATGGGATTTGAAGGTGATGAACATGAATACAAAGGTCACGGGGGTATCAATAAAGCGGTCTGCCTATACGATAAGCTTGATTATACGTTATGGCAGGATTATATTCACGATATGCCTGACTATGCGATGTTCGGAGAAAATATCACGACAATCGGTCTGACAAAAGACCGGATTGCCATCGGTGACATTTTCAAGCTTGGTGAAGCTGTCATTCAAGTCACTGAAGGTCGTGGTCCTTGTAATACCATCGCGAAGAAATACAAGGTACCGTCACTCGTCAAGATGATGAGTATGAGTCATGCGACAGGCTGTTATTTCCGTGTCCTGCAAGAAGGATATGTACAACCTGACAGCAACCTTATCCTTTTAGAACGTGATCCCGCAAATTTTACGCTAGAGGCGTTCAATACGCTACTTTATACCGACAAGAAAAACGTTGACCTTCTAAAGCATGCTGTCAGTGTAACAGCGTTGAGTGAAGATCAACGTCAGACTTTTCAGCAGCGGCTGGATAGATTACAAGATAATCAGTAACGCTGCTTTATCATCATGTACTTTGTAGCGGGGGTAAAGACGCTTGTCTTTATCCTCCAGTTCATATGCCATCATACTCTCAGGAAACTGGTCCAGATCCTGGATACCCTCTCTGACAAACCGTTCCATACCAAGATTTTTGATATCGTAAAACCCATCAGTGGTCACGAGTATATGTGTTAATCCTGTATAGTCAAGTGTACCATGATGATCAGCTGCATGGAATAGACACCGTTCATCACGCTGTAACCGAATGGCTGATTGGCCATCTCTTTTGCTTTATCCATCTCTCATTTCCTGCGGTCGTTCAGTCATATCCGGATACCGTTTCATCTAGTATGCCATCCGGTCACTGTCCTTCTTCTTGTTATAGGCCGGGGCAATCCGCTTCACCTGTTCGCCGGCCTTATAACTTGGCACACTCAGCTGAACGGGTCCATTCAATACTGTCATGGCATAGTTTCACCGCGGCCTGACTGTGAAGTCACCCCGTTGATTACTTCTGCCTGATGAGCGCTTCTTCATCAGACCCTCCTTAATCAATCAGTATCGTATTTCTGACCTGCGTCATCTTTTCATCCAGTCTGCTTGATGCCAGCGCTACTTCATATAACTCATCCTTGATATCCTGACTCAGTTCTTTTGTGTTGTACTTGTACTGCAGCTTATGTTCCGTCGAAGCGAAGAAATCCATGGCCAGCGTACGAATCTGGATTTCAGCGGGTACCCATACGCTGCCTTCGGATAGAATCAGTTCGGTTTCGACGATAAGATGGAGACTTTTATAGCCGCTCGGCTTCGGATTGTTAATGTAATCTTTCACTCTTCTGATTTTAAGGTCATCCCGTCTTTTTAATAACTCATAGATCTTATAGACGTCATCCTCAAAACTCGTGACAATTCTGACGCCTACAATATCAAAGATATTTTCTTTGATGCCTTCAATCGTGAACGGCACCCCTTTTCGTTCTATCTTCCTCTGCAGCGACTGCGGTGTCTTCATACGTGTCTTCACATGTTCAAACGGTGAATATTCATAGCGTGTCTGCCATTCAAGCTCAATGATTTCGATATCACTCCGCAGCTCAAGCAATGCCATCTCATACAGTTTGATAAAATCATTGAAGTCAAGAATGATCTGTCTGTAATCTTCATGTGCGCCGAAACTATTCAATATTGTTCTTAAATCCATACTATCCCCTTCTACTGATACTGTTTCATTAATTTAATAAAAGCTTCAACCTGCGGCAGTCCAAGGACGTCGCTATCATAGCTCATATATGTTCTGCGCAGCAGATTCTGCCGGCCGACGTTGAGGAGTTCAACCGCAAACCGGTCCTGATCGATGTCACCGATTACAATCTCCGGCAGCACAGTCATGCCTACACCATTCAGCAGCAGTTCCTTACACGTTGCAATCTGGTCCGTCCGTATCTGTGGCTGATAGAGCTGATTGAACTGCTCTGTGTACCAGAATTCGATTTCCTTCAAATAGGCCGCGTCCGCCTGGAACTCAATAACGGGGAGTTTATCCAGCATATCAGCTTTTGCTTTCGGATAGATGAAATAATGCTTATCCTGCAGCAGGACTTCATTCGTCATATTCATGATTTCAGAACCACGGATAATCGATACATGAAAATCATGATGATTACTGATGATCTGCGAGCTCGAGCCGACCTGCAGCTGAATCTTCACTTCCGGATACAGTTCGATATATTGACCGAGCACTCTCGGCAGAATGGTCTGGCCGATAAGTGATGAGGAGCCAATGGACAGCTTACCGTTGATAATTCCTTCGGAGGAATGAATCAGTTCTTTCAGCGTTTCTTCTTCTTTCAGCATCTTGCGGGCATGCTGAATAATACTTTCACCATTCGTAGTCACAATCAGCTTCTTCTTTGTACGGATGAAGATAGGGGTTCCCCATTCCTGTTCGATGGACTTCAGGCGCTGACTGACGGCGGGCTGTGAGATATAGAGCATGGCAGCCGCCTTTCTAAGTGTCTCTGCGTCTGCTAGTGTTACAATCAGACGGTAATCATCTATTTTCATTCTGGACCTCCAACTGATAGAACGACTGCGTATTTAAATGCCGCTGACGACTGACATTCGTCCCTTTAATATCTGCAATCACATCTATTATAGCAGAAAGCTGATGTCGAATGTCCCTGGTGTCAAATTCTGTATCCGTCTCAACCATCAGCTGCTTAAGTGGCGTTAGTTCAATTACCCGGCGTGTCTAAGGTGAATATGGCTGTCATAAATAGGATGTCCCCTATATTTATCTATTCCCATGCTGAACGTGTCCATAGCACATCACAAATTAGATGACTCTCCATTTCCCTGTAGAGGGGCTACAATGTTTTAAAATACCCAAATACAGGTATAACTAGTTAATCACAAATTTCAGGAGGTATTCTCATGGATAAGTTTGAAAAAATTGATAAAGAAATTAAAGGCTACACGCAGGAAGGTCAACCAGGTCGTGAATATGAAATGGATCCTAAACCGATTGCTGAGGATGAAGATTATAAAGCAGGCGGTAAATTAAAAGGTAAAGTCGCACTTATCACAGGTGGGGACTCAGGTATCGGTCGTGCTGTCGCGATTCTGTATGCTAAAGAAGGTGCTGACGTTGCGATCGGTTACTACGATGAAAAACAGGATGCTGATGATACAGTGAAACGACTTGAAGAGCTGGGTGCTAAAGCGAAAGCCTATCCATTCGATTTAAAAGATGTGGAGCAGTGTAAGAAACTCGCGAGCGACGTCATCACTGACTTTGGGACAATCAATATTCTCGTCAATAACGGTGGTGTCCAGTATCCACAGGAAGATTTCCTTGATATCACTCCTGAACAGATTCATGAGACATTCGCAACAAATATCTTCGGTATGATGTATTTAACGCAGGCGGTTCTGCCTCATATGTCTAAAGGGGACTCCATCATCAACACCAGCAGTGTAACGGCTTACCGCGGTTCTAAGACACTGATTGACTACTCGGCAACTAAAGGCGCGATCACTGCCTTCACCCGTTCGTTATCGCAGCAGTTAGCACCGAAAGGGATTCGTGTGAACAGTGTAGCGCCAGGTCCTATCTATACGCCGCTGATTCCTGCTACTTTCCCGGCGGAAAAAGTAGAGAAACACGGTCAGGAGACAGCGATGGAACGACGTGGACAGCCTAGTGAAAATGCACCGGCTTATGTCTTCCTCGCTTCGCAGGATTCAACATATATCACAGGAGAAGCAATCCATATCAATGGTGGCGACTATATTACCAGTTAATCATTTGAAGCCCTTTAATCGGGGCTTTTTTTGATATCTATTTACTGGTTTCTATATATAAGATAGAGCAAATAACCACATGAAAAAGGAATATCATGCATCATCTTAAACAACGGGCACGTCAGATGAAAAAGCTGATGACAGTCCTGTACTTTGCAGCACAGCATCCGACTATGCCATTTTCCGTTAATAAGATAAAAGAACCCGTCATTTCCTGATAACGAGGAAATTGACGGGTTTTTTACACTATTAAGTTGCTGGAAAGAATGAGTTCATATGAAAATCATGAGATTTTCAGTGGCTTCTATATGATAGGGGCTATTTTTTGTCTGCAATATTCCACTTTTTCCGCAAAGGATACGAAATCACTGCTGATGCACTGCATCAGTTCATTCGCTGTTTCGTAAGCTGCATCAAACTGCGCCTGAGTGATATCTCCTTTACTGAGCGCACGTTTGATATCCGTTTCGTCCACCAGCTCATATTCCCCTGTCGGCAGGACCAGAATATCGAGGAACATATCGTTCGTTCTCGCTTCGCCCATCTCTAAAATGTTGCTTTCATTGATGTCGATATAGTACTGGACCGGCTTACCTGCCTTGTTGTACATCGCAGTGATGCTGTAGTGTTTATCTTTCGGTAACAGCTGCAGCCACTGGTAGCCTACTTCTGCTACTGTAATGGGTCTGCCTACCACTTCAACCTGCAGCGGTGACTTCACTTTCTTCATCGTTACAAGGCCGATGATACCGTCAAAGATGTCGTCTTCTATTCTGAGTTCCTTATATTCCTTCTTCTGCAATCTGCGCCAGAACCGTTTATCTATGTATTTCGTTTTCAAGTCGCACAACTCCTTACATTCCATTATATAAAAATAAACAAGTTGAAGGAAATACTTTTTCAACTTGTTCATGATTTAGTTATGCTTCGTCGGAACGATAATGGTCCTTCCCTTTCAGGAAGAGTGACAGAACGAAGGCGAGCGCACTGAGAACAGTCGCCACCCAGAAGGCGTCGTTGATACCATTGATTGTAGCAAGCTGCTGCATGCGACCCATGATCATCTGCGTGCCTGCTACATCATTTCCTATAGCCTGACCTGCCTGCTGCATCTGATTCACGATCGCTGGATTCGTTTTGTCCAGTGAGTTAGCGATGTCACCCATATGTGCAGTGGTCTGCTGGGTCATCACTGTGACAAGAATCGCTGTTCCGATTGAACCCGCAAGCTGACGAATGGTATTACTGAATGCATTACCATGTGGAATCAGTCGGCCTGGCAATGAGTTCATCCCTGCTGTCATGATCGGCATCATGATGAATGACATACCGAATGAACGAAGAACGTAGATACCGAGAATCTGACTATACGGTGTATCCATATTCAGTTTAGTCAGTTCCCACGTTGCATAAGTCATAACTGCAAGACCGAAAATAGCGAGTGGTTTAATCCCGATTTTGTCAAACAGACGCCCCGCTATAGGGCCCATCAACCCCATCAGAAGGGAGCCAGGTAAGAGCAGTAACCCTGAGTCCAGCGGCGAGAAGCCTCGTATAGACTGCAGATAGATCGGCAACAGAATCATCCCGCCGAATAACGCCATGGTGACGATGATATTGATGAATGTGGTGAAGGAGAAACCTGAATATTTGAGTGTCGATAAATCCATCATCGGATTTTTCATGGATAATTCTCTATATACGAATAAAGCGATGAAGATAAGACCTATTGCCATCGTCATCAGAACTTCTGCAGAATCCCAGCCTTTATTACCGGCTTCACTGAAACCATACAACAGACTACCGAAACCAAGTGTACTGAAGATGACTCCCGGGACATCCAGCTTTGCATTCGTTGTCGGCTGTGCGATTCTAAACCAGACCAGTCCGATCAGAACTGCGAGGACACCGGTAATGAACATACCATAGAACATCACGTTCCAGTGATAGTTCTGAATGACCCAACCTGTTAATGTCGGCCCGATGGCAGGTGCTAAAATAAAGGCAACCCCCATCATCCCCATCGCCGCACCGCGTTTGTCCGGCGGGAAGATAGTCATGAAGATATTAGTACCAAGTGGCATTAAAATTCCGGCACCGACCGCCTGAATCAGACGTCCTGCCATCATCACCGGGAAATTAGCTGAGACAGCACAGATCAGTGAACCGATAGTAAAAAACATCATCGCAGTCAGGAATAACTGGCGATACGTAAAGCGCTGAATCAGAAATGCACTAATTGGTACAAGAATACCATTGACCAGCATGAATCCTGTAGTCAGCCACTGAGCTGTTGAAGTTGAAATGCCGAAATCATTGATCAGTACAGGTAACGCGACGTTGATCAATGTCTGATTGAGAATGGCGATAAACATCCCGATCATCAGTACTGTGATGATCTTAGGAATCGTGATATTTTTACCGAATTTAAGTTTAGGACCATAAGCTGCTGCAGCTTCCCTTGGAGACTCTGCCGCCTCTTCTTTCTGAGCCTCACTGTTGTAGATAGCTTCATGTTCATCAGCTATTTCTTCTTTGAAACCAGTCCTGTTTTCGTCCTGCTGTGCTGCGCTATTGTATATCACTTCGGGTTTATATTGTTCAACCTGTGTTTTGACGGGCTGTTCATAAGTGACTTTTTCAGTTTCGTGATGGTAGACAGGTGCTGGTTTGTCCTCAGCTGTCACTGTCTCTTCAATAGGATCAGCGCTGCTGTTTCCTCTTGTCAGAATCAATCGATTGATCACAAAAAATACGGCCAATGAAATCAAGACATATGCAATGATAAATGAGGTCATACGAAAACCTCCTTAGTTTTTATGAATGCGTATTGTTACATTCATCCCTGGTAAGATGTCTAATGATTTGTCTTTAGAAAGACTGATTTTCACCGGAACAACTTGAGTGACTTTAGTGAAGTTCGCGTTACCATTAGAAGATGGTAATAATGAGAAACTTGATGCTGTCGCAAGACCGATCTGGTCTACTTCACCGTCAAGCGTTGTATCTTTGTAGCCATCGACATAGATGTCAACGTCCTGACCTTCCTTAATGCCTTCAAGCTCAGTTTCTTTGATATTTGCTGTAACGAATAAATCATTCATGTCATAAGCATAGGCAATGGGTGTCCCTGCGCCGACGAATCCATTTTCAGTGGCCTGCGTTTTAACGATTGTACCGTCCTGCGGCATTTTGATTGCCATTTTAGTCGGTTGACCGTCCTGGCCTTGAGCCATCACTTCACCGATAGAGTCGTCTTTGTTGATTTCATCACCGATTTTTTTATCGAATGATGTCAATTTACCGGCAGCAGGACTTGCAATAGTCAGCTGAGTACCGTCTACTTTCGCGTTATCTGTTTTAACATAGTTCGTTGCTTCATCGTAGAAATGAAATGCTGCAACACCGGCAATTCCGAGAATAAGTAACGTTAAGATATTGATTAAAACTATTTTCTTCATTGTGATTCCTCCATCTGATATTTTTCACATAGATATTATTATAATCTCTTTCAATCTACTATCAACCAACATTTTCAGGAGAAATGTCGGATTGCAGAGTGTGAAAGCAATAGAAAACGATTACACTTACATAAAATTTGTATGTACTTGATATTTAGTTTCTATAATAATGGTGAGATGCTATATGAAGGAAAGTGTCTCCCACTCACTATCAATCCTTCAATACGAACAGAGTTTACAATGAAAATGAAGGGCTTAAGATATGGCTGTGGCTTCAAGGACAATTCAATAAGGGGTCTGTTCATCTTAAAAGTCTTACCCTTTAATATTCAGGGAGCCCCAGAAAGGCGTCAGTGTGTGAGTCGCTCCTCCTTAGACAGATATTTGAATAGTGAGTTTTAGAAAAAAGGACAGAATAAAGCAACCGTCTATTATTTGTGAGACTGTTTGACAGTCACGTTCTCAGTATCTTGGATGGCAGACTCCAAAAAAAGAGCATCCCCGCCTCAAGCGGAAATACTCCTCTATCATCTCTTATTTCTGAACTTCTTTTTCTACTTCCTTAATTTCGTCAGCAGTCAGTTTATGCACGAATTCGCCACCATTTGAATTTTTCTCGATTGCTTTTGTCACTTCTGGTGTCTGATAGTATTCAACGATTTTTTTATATTCAGGGTTATCTTTATTCTCTGTTTTTGCTGCAATGACATTGATGTAAGGTTTAGCATTTTCTGCATCAGCATCTTCCAGATAGATCGGGTCATTCTTCGTATCAAATCCTGCTTTACCTGCCACACCGTTATTGATAATAGATGCGGCAACATCAGGCAGTACACGTGGTGTCTGCTGTGCATCAATCGCTCTGATTTTAAGACCTAATTTATTCTCTGCTATTTTCGAAGGATCTCCCAGTAGACCGAAATTATCTTTCAGCTTAAGAACACCAGCTGTTTCCAGTAAACGGAGCGCACGTGCCTGGTTGGTCGGATCATTCGGGATGGCTACTGTATCACCTTGCTTCAGCTCTTTAATATCTTTAATCTTCTCTGAATAGATACCCATCGGCGCAAAGACAGTCGTCCCGATCGGAGTGATATCCAGATTATGCGCTTTTTTGAATTCCTCCAGGAAGGCGAAATGCTGGAATGCATTCAGGTCAATTTCTCCTTCATTCAGTGCATTGTTCGGAATGGTATAGTCCTGGAATTCCACCAGTTCCACATTGATGCCATCTTTCGCCGCTTTTTCTTTGATGATGTTCCAGACGGTCTTATCCTCACCGGTCACACCGATTTTCACTGTCTTCTCGTCTTTACTGTTACCGCACGCTGCTAAAAACACCACTAAACTCAATACAACAAATAATAATCTTTTCATTTTAATCTCTCCTTATAATCTTCCTGTATATATATTTGCAATCTTATTGCCGATAAATTGGACGATCTGAACCAGTATGATCAGAATCAGAACCGTAATGAACATCACCGCGACATCAAATCGCTGGTAACCATATGTAAATGCCAGGTAACCGATCCCTCCGGCTCCGACAAGTCCGGCCACTGCTGAGAATTCGATCAGTGAAACAGTCGTGAAGGTCAGACCTAATATCAATGCACCCGCCGCTTCTGGTACCAGAATCTTGAACAGGATTTCAAATTTCGTTGAACCCATCGCTTCAGCCGCTTCAATCACACCTTTATCAACTGAGATGATATTGTTTTCAACGACACGTGCAATCGTCAGTGATGCCGCAAGTGTCATCGGGAATATGGCCGCCCATATACCGATTGTCGTGCCAATCAGAAAACGCGTCACTGGAATCAGTGCCACCAGAAAAATGATAAAGGGAATCGGTCTGATGGTATTGATCAGAAAGTTCAGTACAAGATTGACCGCCTTATTCTCAAGCACATTACCGCGTCCTGTCGCATACAGCAGTATCCCTAGTGGAATACCGATAGTGGCTGCCAGCACCAGCGTGATGCCTACCATGATGAGCGTATTCAGTAATTCCTGCAAGATAACGGGATAAAACTCAGATAAATTAGCCTTCAAAACCTTCTACCTCCTTGATTTCAATGCCATACTGATTCAGTTCAATCAGCGCAAGCTGTACTCTGTAATCCGGCCCTGCCGCTTCAATCAGCAAATTACCGAATAACCGGTCAGTTAACTCGGTTATACTGCCGTATAAAATATTGAAATCGACCTCATACTTGCGCCCGATCTGACTGAGCACCGGCTGCAGAATCTGCTGATGATTGAAAATAAAACGATACAGCTTACGGGATGCCGTATCCACTTCGTTCGGGATATCATCATTCAGCACCGAATGGACGAACCGTTTTGTCGTCGGATGGACTGGATTGGTAAAGAGATCGAACACCTTATTCTGTTCAACAATCCGTCCTTTTTCCATCACAGCGACTTCATCACAAATCGTCTTGACCACTTCCATCTCATGTGTAATCAGTACAATAGTGATATTCAGTTCCCGGTTGATCCGTTTCAACAACTTCAGGATTTCGTCCGTCGTCTCCGGGTCAAGCGCTGATGTGGCTTCGTCACATAACAATATCTCAGGATTAGTGGCGAGCGCTCTCGCAATACCGATACGCTGTTTCTGTCCGCCTGATAGCTGGGCGGGATAATCATGCTTCTTATCGATTAGTCCCACGAAGTTCAGCAGTTCATCCACACGGGCATCGAGCTGTTCTTTCGTATACTTCTTAGTCAGCTTCAGCGGATATTTGATATTATCAGCGACCGTCTTCGCCTTGAACAAGTTGAACTGCTGAAAAATCATGCCTATATTCTGTCTTCTCTTTCTGAGCAGCTGCGGCTTCAGCTTCGTGATATCTTCACCTTCCACTCTAATGCTCCCCGACGTCGGCTTCTCCAGTTTGTTGATGAGCCTGATCAGCGTGGACTTCCCGGCCCCGGAATAACCGACTATGCCGTAAATCTGTCCTTTCTCCACGGATAGTGAGACATTGCTGAGAGCCTCCACTGAACCTTTTTTCGTTTCGAACCGTTTCGTTACATCTTCAATCTCGATAATTGCCATCATAACCTCCTAGAATATAAAAAAAGACCCTTTAGCTGTAAGCCAAAAAGTCTTTTACGTCCTTTTATCTGCCAAGCTAAGCTTGATGGAATTAGCACAGTTCTCGTTGCCGAGTCCGCTGCTGAGATGTCATCGGGCCATATCCCTCAATCTCTCTTGATAAGTTTTATTAAGTTAATGCCATCTTACAGCTCAACTCTATAAGTGTCAATCTATTTTTTTAATTTTCACAACTTTGCAATTCGTGATAAAATACTGAAGTATGTCATACTGAATAAGCGAGTGGTTATGAAAGAAAAACAGTCATTAATAGAACAGCACTTTTTAAAGCTTCTTGAAGCGCATCGTTTCAGAGAGATCACCATCAAAATGATCTGTGAGGAAGCTCATATCAACCGTTCGACCTTTTATTCCTATTTTCTCGATAAATATGATCTGCTCGACCGTCTGATTGACCATCATTTATCTGCACTCAATGAAATGAGCACTCAATTTTTAACCGGTCTAGAAGAGCAAGGCGACCGCCATGAACTTTCCAAGGCATTTCTAAAAGACCAGTTTCAATATATTTATGATAACAAAGTCTTTTTTAAGACGTTGATGACAGTGCACCCGGCACAGAATTTCACTCAGAAATTCATTCAGATGCTGCGTGTGAATTATCTTCGGATGATTGAGAACCAGAATATTCAGTATGCCGAGTATTTCGTCAACTACACACTGGGAGGTCAGTTCGGTATTATTTTCTTCTGGCTGCAGAATGATTGTCCTGAGTCCTCAGAAGAAGTAGCAGATATCGTTTATCGTAACATTCTGAAGACAAATCGTTAAGTTCTTGTAAAGAGAGTCTCCTTCATTCTCATTTTCGGTATAATAAAGGCAATAATCTTTCGGAGGTCACCTATGAAATATCTCAAGCGAGCATTATCCTTAACTTTATTAACGTCTCTTGCGTTCAATGCTACGACTGAGGCAAGTGAAAAGCCTCTCAAAATGGGTCATATTAAAGATGCGAATTCCATCATCGTCACCAGCATGAATGCGATGACTAAAAAAGTGGCGGGTGACTATGTCAACTACACACTCTATGTCAACGACAAAGTGATGATTGAAAATCAGCCGTACTACCGTGTGCAGACGTCCCCTGATATCAATCATGCGATCGGCTACGTGCGGGCAGATGAGCTGTCGATTGAGTCCTCAAAGTCTGTCAGTCCTTCCACAGACACACTGCAGCTGACTTCAAGCACTAAGCTTTACAGTGTGCCTGACGGAACTGAATCACAGGTCATTGACCGTGCACCGAAGAATGAAACCGTTACAATCAGGCAGGCGCTTAAAGTAGGCAGCACACTCTACTATGAGGTCACACGTGCGACCGGGTTAACCGGCTGGATGAAAGCTGATCAGCCTGCCCCAGCACCTGCTAAAAAAACAGTTGAACGCGCAGCCCCTGTTCAGCCTGAACGAAAAGCAGTGGCTAAAACCGAAGCAGAACCTGCCGTCATCACGACGCCTGTCCCGGGTGCTCGCACAGTGAATGCGACATTCAGGGCAGCACTGGCCGCGCAGATGAAACTGACGCCAAGACCTCAAGTTTCCAACGGTATCAAATGGTCAAATGCACCTAGACAGGCTGTCATTGACGCCATGAATCCAGGTAAAATAGCGAATGATCCAGTGAACCGTTATCAGTTTCTCACGTTAACGGAGCCTCAGGGATTATCTGTTAATCAGCTTAATTACCTGCTGCAAGGAAAAGGCATTTTAGAAGGACGGGGTCAGGCGTTTAAGACCGCAAGTGAACGTTATGGTATCAATGAGATTTATCTCATCTCACATGCATTTCTTGAGACGGGTGAAGGTACAAGTAAGCTCGCCAAAGGCCAGAAAGTGAAAGGTGCCGGTCAGAAGAATTACTACAACATGTTCGGTATCGGGGCTTTCGATAAGAATGCTTTAAAATACGGCGCTCAGTATGCAGCAAATGTAGGCTGGGATAGCCCGGATAAGGCCATTATCGGCGGCGCAGAATTCATCTCGACAGGTTACCTCAGCGAATCTCAGAACACGCTTTACCAGATGCGCTGGAATCCCGATGCGCCAGGACAGACGCAATATGCGACAGATATTCACTGGGCAGCTGCCAATGCGCGCTATTTAGCGCAGTTCTATCAGCAGCTCGGTATCAACGGAACGCATTATCAGTTCGTTCAATATAGACAGTAAAAAGCAGACTTTCAGTTGAAAGTCTGCTTTTTTCAGAAGCTCGATAATCCTGTGAATTCCTGTATTCTATAGAGAACCGTTTTCCAGAACGATGGTTCTTTTTTGACATCATAGCTGTCTGTGACATGACCCTTCGTATTGTTCCATTTCGCATCAAAGTCGGCATCCAGCTCCTTGAAGACAGGAAGCTCTGACCTTCCTGTCAGAATCACATCTGTCTCCATATTATAATCTGCAATATTGCGTCTTGTGAGGTTAGCGCTGCCGACAAATAAGGACGAGAGATGCTGCTGATTATTCTCGATCAGGACGTATTTGTTATGGAACTGCTCGCCGTGTGACACTGCCCATTTAATCTGGATGCGGTCATCACTCTTAGATACAAGTTCATGTGCGACGGGTTTATTCGGAATACCCGGCTTTTTCTTGCCGAACGCCTCTTTGTTGACGTCCAGAATAAGTTTGATCTCGACACCCCGGTCCGCTGCACGGAGCAACGCATCGATGACGTCACGGTCTGAGAGATAGAACATACCGATTTTCACTGTATCATGGTCATTTGTCTTAGCGAGATACTCAAGCAGTGCCTCCTTGATTTTCCCTTCTGTGACCAGCGTCGTCTCATAGTCCATCGTATTATCAAATGCACGGTGCTGAATCGTGAAGTCTCGCCGCTCAAGATGCCCCCCGCTCATATTGATGGCTGCTAATTCACTCTTGATCAGATCCTCCTGAATACGCCCGGACAATTTAACAGCGATATTCTGATGATGGCCGCTCGGATTATGCGGGTTACTGCTCGCAATAATCGCCGCTTTCTCTGTGACCAGCGTCTTACGATGATTCGCCTTGAAATTGATAAGGTCTGCTATTCCTCTGACCGTCACATCAGGTGCTTTCTTTGAGAAGATATTGGTGATATGCCCGTTCTCACTGTTACCGAGGAACCGGAAAGTCGAACGCCATAGACCTGAATAGAGCGGATTGGAGTCACGGAGTTTCGTTAAATCCGTTTCATATAGAAAGATGTCATGGGCACGCAGCTCTTTATAATGCTGCGGTGTATAACTGCCGTATACTGAATTGATCGGGTCCGTCAGTACATAGATCCGGACATCAGGATTCTCTTTCTTCTTGTTCACAAGGTGACGGGTCAGTTCACCTGTCAGGTCCGGAAACTGTTCCTTACCGTCATAGGCCTTATTGAAAAGGAACATATCCAGAATGATGAAATCCTCAGCCTCGTCAATCGTCTGGAACACATGAGTGAAGATTTCGTGGTCATATTTTTTGCCATACGTGTTATCCAGAAGAAGCTCAGCCTGGTTCGTCCGACTGGGTTCAGAACGTTTGGATAGTCCTGCAGGCATCGGTTTGATGACATTCCAGACCGTGACCGCAGCCATAATCAGCACAATTCCGCCCAGAATCAGCTTGCCTGTATTCCTTTGCTTCTTTTTCTTTCCTCCAGCTTTTTTGGAAGTAGTCTTTCTGGCAAGGGTTTTCTTTTGTGTCTTCTTCGGTACTGCTTTCTTCTGTTTTTTCTTCTTCGCTGCTGCCGCTGGTTTTTTCTCTGTCATACGCGCCTCCATTTCCCGGGTTATAGAGAATAAGAAGATGCAGGCATCTTCTTATTTCACTTCCTTATTCATCTTAATTATAGCAAATATATCCTCTGTGCCAACAGCATAGATATAGCGTCCATTATAATCTGCATGTCCTGCGTCAAGTGCATGGTTGAACGCTTTTCCCGAGATTTTTGTTGTGCTTATTTTATCGAAGTCTGACTGCTCAAAAACCAGCTGCCCTCTAAAATAGTCGGGTGCGACATCAAGGCGGTAAAACTGCTCGGCCTGGAAAATATCACTCGGTCTATTAATCATGTTCTTATCAATCATGTAGGCGATTATATTTTTCTGATAAGGTGAAAGATTAAACCCTTCGTATATGCCGTCCGCTCTCTGCAGATCGATATAAACTGCTGAATTAGCCGACAATCTGACTGTCGGGTCGTCGATAATAGCGTATTTTGTGTCCTTTCTGAAAGCATCGATAAATGCCTCATTTTCCCGAGGCTCCAATATTCTTTCAGAATCCACCAGCTGGATATAGATATTTCTTTTCTTCAGTTCATCCCAGTTATAGCCATCAGCTATTGCTTTACCGAACTGAGCAGAAGTCAGTAAAGCAGCTGCTTTTTCCAGCTGTTCCTCATCGAGGTCATTATAGAAGCGTTGCTGCTCCAGACCATTTTTCAGCTTATAATATACTTTAAAAGCACCGGCAGAGCCCTTTTGATCGTTATCTACGATTTCCTGGTGCATCTTAACTACTTCGCTGATAAATTTCGGATCTCTTACCCTACTCGTCATCTTCGGTGCCCCGTCATACATATCTGCAGTCTGCATGCTGACGGCTTCAATATCATCCACATCAGGTACATATCCCTCCTGCCATTTACCGTAGAGGTATGTAGCCATCATAATCATTGCAACAACCGTAAAAGTCAGCATCAGGGCTTTCATATCCAGCTTGACACGCGGACTGCGCTGGTTCATCGCCTGTGCCAGCAGATAGATGATGATAAATGCCAGCAGATAGATGATACCGATAACCCATATATTCTTCAGACCTGCAGTAAAGGCTGCACCCGCCACCATAACACCGAGCAGTACGACCAGTGTGATGACTGCCCACTCCAACCATCGATTTCGAAATGAATGAACAATTCTTTCGTTACGACGTCGCTGATAGAGATAATAAGTCGCTGCAAGCAGGAGACATGTGGCTACCATGATATAGCCGAAGTACAGCCAGTTGATACCATCCATAATATTATTGATCATCGCGAGCGGGAATGTCAGTCTCTCGGCTACCGTATAGATCTTTTCCTCATTCATGCCATAGTCAGATACTGCAGCACCGCGGAACAGATTACGGTATAACCCTGTCGCCAGGTCATGGAACATCAATGGCAGCAGAAGGAGCAGGCCTGTCAGCAGAAGGTGGCCGAAGTAGTGATTGATCAGCTGACCGACGAATAATGTGAAAATGAAAGTGAAGAGTGAAATGATCAGTGTCAGTATGATCCATGTACCGATTTTCTCCGGTGTAATATTCTTAAAATACATGGAGAAAATACTGATGAGCGTCCCGTTAATCAGCAGATTGACTGAGACTGCTGTCAGAAATGCTCCAACCATATGAGCAAGAATCCGGCTTCTTGTGAAGGGCAGGCTGTGCATGAAATCAGATGCCTCTTCATTCTTCCAGAAGTAAGTCATACCCAGTGCACTTAGAATACTGTAGAATAACGCACCGGTGAAAAAGATCGACATCACAGCAGGATCCACTCCCAGCAGATGGGAGGTCGGCATATATTCCTGTCCGTTGTATTTCAGGATGATATAGGCAAACGGAATCAGGAAAAATGTTGCAACAATATTGATCACCATAAAAATCAGGTTATTGAAGAAGAAATGCTGAAATAGTCCTTTATTCAACGATAATGTTTTCGATAGCATAACCATGGCCTCCCATCTCATAAGTGAAAATCTCTTCCAGAGTCAGCGGCAGAATATCATACATCAGCGGATTGTACCGCGTGATGACTTCTTCAATCTCCATATCACTGCCTGCAGTGATGCAGGTGACGACACGACCTTTGATCTTGCGGTCCAGTGCTTTCAGTTCGCGGTAGAAGGATTCAGGTGGCAGTGTCTCAAATGCGACCTGAACTTTGCTGTGCTCGCGTTTCAGTGTATCCAGTTCACGGGTGATCAGCATCCGGCCCTCATGCATGATAGAAATGCTGTCACAGAAATCCTCCATCTCACGCAGGTTATGGCTCGACACCAGGATGGACATCTGATGGTTCGATACATCCTGTATCAATAAGTTCTTGACGGTATGTCTGATGACAGGATCCAGGCCGTCAAACGGTTCATCAAGCAGAAGCACATCCGGATAACAGGATAATGACAGAATAAAGGCCGCCTGACGTTTCATCCCTTTTGACATGCGATTGAACCGCTGCTTTTTATTCAGCTGCATCAGCTTGACCAGCTGATTGAAACGTGTACTGCTGAAGTGTGGATAAGACGCCTTATAGAAGCCTGCCATCTCAATCAGGTTGGAATAGTTGAAGAAATAAGGAATGTCCGGCATAAAAATGATCTGTTCTTTAATCTGAGTATTTTCATAGACGGACTGACCATCATAGAGAATCTGTCCCGCTTCCGGCCGGTAAATACCCGCCATCAGCTTCAGGAATGTCGTCTTCCCTGCACCATTAGAGCCGAGCAGCCCATGGATGGTCCCTGGTTCAAGCTCAAGAGAAGCACTGCTAACGGCTTTATGGTGGTCAAAGTATTTTGTGACTGCCTGTGCTTTAACGTTCATGCTGTTCCCCTCCTGCTATCGCTTCGATTTTCTGCTGAATTTCCTCTTTTGTCAGACCAAGAAATAAAAGCTCTTCAATAATTCTTTCAAGTTCTGTAGTCAACGCATTCACCCGCTCCTTATTGATGTCATTTTCAGTATACTGAACAAAACTACCACGCCCTGGAATAGAATAGGTGAATCCTTCACGCTCCAGCTCCCTGTATGCTTTTTGAATCGTGTTCGGATTAATCGTCAGTTCCTGGGCAAGCTGTCTGACTGACGGCAGCTGCTCATCTGGTTGCATGACCCCTTTGATGATCTGCAGTTTGATGTTCTCACTCAACTGCTCATAAAGAGGAATACGGCTTCGGTTATCAATTGAAATCAATAGATGACCTCCTTTTATAGTCGTACTAATTGTATTAATGAATATAATACAGTTAGTACAGATATTTAGCAAGAATTAATCAAGACATTCAGAAAATATCTATGATGAGTTCCCCCAGCCAGATATTCTGCTCCTGCTGAATGGCAACTCACTGCTGAAAGATTCCATAAAAATAGTCCATCCGCTTCTGCGGATGGACCAGCTATTCTCGACCTATAAAGCTGCAATACTGCCACCGTCAATATTGACTGCTGTTCCTGTGACATAACTTGAAGCGTCTGACACCAGAAAGGCGATGACATTTGCCGCTTCCTTTACTGGACACTGTGATCACCGCTACTTTATTCTTCAGCCTGAGTTCCATCCCATTCACGCCTTAAGTCTTCATGATACGTTCTTCTAAAGCCGTAAAAGGGTCTGAACCATGGTTCATAGTAACTCCTGGAACCTGACGTGGCGAGAAGTTCCATCCGCGTCGTGGGATATTGTTCATGCACATGTTCTAACAGCTGCCTTGCACAGCCTCTACCGCGTTTATCTTTTCGTACAATCAGTTCGCAGATATAGAGTGACACAGAACCATCCGTCAATGCACGCACGCAGCCTATGACTTCACCCTTTTCTTCCATGACAAATGCGACACTGTTCTGCCAGCTTTTCAGTGTCTGCGCGTGACGGACCACAAGATTATCCCAGCCTTCTTCCCGGTTCATCTTTTGAATGGCATCGATATCATAGTTTTCAAACGGTCGGATCATACGGACAGGTTCAGCTGCCAGCTAAGCCCGAATCTATCCGCCACCCAGGCGAACTGCCTGGCAACAGGTGGCATCGGCATAAGCTCCATCAGCACTTCTCCGTCAGTTTTCAAACGGTCATACAGGTGTCTGATTTCCTCTTCACTGTCGCAGTTGACGACCAATGATACGGCCGGCGTAAAAGGCACATCTGTCCCGTTCGCATTATCAATCGCCATGAACTGCTGGCCGTTCAGTGTGAACTTACTATGGTTGATTGTCCCTTCTGCACCGGGTCCTTCTGTTCCGTAGCGGTTCATTGCCGCAATTTCACTGTCATTAAAAATAGTCGTATAGAAATCGACCGCTTCCTCTGCCCGGCCGTTGAACATCAGGAAAGGTACTATTTTCTGCTGTATCATCTCATCATCTCCTCAATCCTATTGTAATGAAAAACCTGATGAAACGCGAAAAAAAACATCCATCTATTCAGATGGACGCTCTACCGATGACAGTGCATATTTCCTGATGACTTCTTCGTGTTCCGGATACTTGCTCAGCAGCTCATCCTGACTGAACAGCTTGAATTCTTCAAATGTAAATGCCGGTGACACCATGCACCCCACAAGACTCCATTCACTTTCACCTTCCACACTTGAAGCAAATATAGTCTGCTTCGGCACCAGGAACTGCGGCACTTCACCGTTCGCCACGTCAAGTCCCAGCTTAACCGTCTGATAGCTGCCTGCAGCATCTATCATATGAATCGTCAATGCATCCCCGCCCTGAAAATACCAGAGTTCATCTGATTCAATCCGGTGGAAATGTGAGATATTACCGGTCTCAAGCAGAAAATAAATACTCGAGAACAGAGCCTTCTCCTCCCTGTCCTTCAGCTTAGAGCGATATGTCTCGTGATAATAGCCGCCTTCAGGGTGTGGCATCAGCTTCAGACGTTCAATCAGCTGCGCTTTCAGAATCTTTTTCTCCATACAATCCTCCTACCAAAAACCAAGCTTCTCTCGGCTTACAGTTCTACGTTATGATAGACGCTCTGCACGTCCTCCAGGTCTTCAATGGCATCCACTAATTTCTCGAATGTCTCCAGATCCGCCTCAGATAACTCCAGTTCATTCTGGGCAAGCATCGATAACTCAGCCACTGTGAACTCAGTGATTCCCGCTTCATTCAGCGCATGCTGTACAGCTGCGAACTGATCGGGCTCTGCATAGACAATAGTCTGTCCTTCTTCTTCAGTCACGTCACGTACGTCGATGTCCTCTTCCATCAAGAGCTCTAAAGTCTCGTCAGCTGACTTGCCTTCAAAGCCGAATACCGCAGTATTATCGAACATATAGGCAACTGAACCGGAGACCCCCATGTTACCGCCGTTCTTACCGAATGCAGCACGCACATCACTCGCTGTACGGTTGACGTTATTCGTCAGTGCATCCACAATCAGCATTGAACCCGCCGGCCCGAAGCCTTCGTAGCGCAGCTCGTCGTAGTTCTCCTCGCCGCCACCCTTTGCTTTCTCAATCGCCCGGTCAATGATGTGTTTCGGTACTGAGTATGTCTTCGCACGTTCAAGGGTGAACTTCAGATTCTGGTTGGATTCTGGGTCCGGTTCTCCAGACTTCGCAGCTACATATATCTCACGACCGAATTTCGCATAGATCCGGCTCGTGTTTTTATCTTTTGCTGCCTTTTTATCTTTAATATTATTCCATTTACGACCCATAATGACATCTCTCTTTCGAATTAAGATAACTATATTATACACTATTTCTCATAAAAAAAAGAGCGACTTGATGTACTGCACCCCAAAAGTTAGACCTAAAATCTAACGTTTGGGGTGCTTTTATTTGGCTAAATATGATCTGGAATTCAAGATGAAAGTAGTAAATGAATATATCAATGGTCCGGGAGGATATAAGAC
>NZ_SCWD01000019.1 GCF_004359515.1 Macrococcus carouselicus | reverse complement strand
ATATTAATGATATGTTGGATACTTTTTTCAATGAGAAAGGTAAGTTAATTGGTATGTTGCAAATGTTTATGACAAAAGAGAGTATTGCAGATCGCATTCAACAAGAACTTATACGTTTAACATCTCATCCTAAAGCAAGAACAATTGTGACATCGTTAATTACCAATGAATATCAAACTTTTAAAGATAAACCATTGAATGAACTGTTAGATGCATCGCAGTTTAATGAAATCGCTGAAAATCTATCAGTGTATGTAACAACATATGCAAGCAAACAAGCGAATAAGCCAGTGGTTACGTTAATGCCTCAATTCGTTGATTATTTAGAAGGTCAACTCTCTAGCAAATTAGCAAATTTAATCATTGAAAAATTATCGATTCACTTATCTACAATTATGAAAAAAGTGGATTTACGAGGATTAATTGAAGAACAAATTAATAC
>NZ_SCWD01000018.1 GCF_004359515.1 Macrococcus carouselicus | reverse complement strand
AAACACAGAAGGTCTATCCAAAGCCATCACATCATCTCTTTTCAATGATGACGCGAACTCGTTCGCAAAGAGAGATTTTCGCTTGATGTGGGACTTATCTTCTGAAAAATATCTTTCCTATAAAGAAATAATAATAAGAAAAGGCGATAAGCTTGACGCTGTATGCTTGAGATTTATAAATGATGACTACAAGTTTTTAGTTAATTTCAACTGAGATGAAGAGGTTTTCAAATACTTTCCATCTATAATGCAACCTTCACTCAAAACATATAGAGCGTTATCAAGACTAGTAAACTCAATCAAAGATCCTTCTAGATTTAAGTTCACGACAGAGTCATTAGAAATGGAGTTACTAGAATACTTAGAGTTAAGAAATGAATTATTCAATGACATAGAAGAAGTAATGGGTAGCTATGCTCAGAGGGCACCATAGTTCATGATAGCCCTCGATAGTAC
>NZ_SCWD01000017.1 GCF_004359515.1 Macrococcus carouselicus | reverse complement strand
TCTCTATGCAGCAAAGGGCTGCTATCATTAATCAATGATTTTATTGCCATCATTATCCTCATTTCTTGTTGTTGTACTTGATTCATATGCAATCATAATAGTATATAGGATAAATGCTACTTATAGCAAGGTATTGAGCATAAAAACAGCTGCTTGCAGTTATGCGAGCAGCTCAACTTATTTACTAAAATACTATAGCACATAAAGTGTATTTTGTCACCATTTTCAACTTTACATCATGGATTGAGGATTGATGTCAATACTTAACGAAAATTTATCTTTTACAAACTTATCATAGTAATAATCATCTAGATACATCAAGGCAGTCAACAGATCAGGTTCAGATTTAAACTTGATAATAATCTGAAATCTATACTGATTATTGATTCTTCCGATAGCACATGGAGCCGGTCCAAGGACAAAACTGCCAGGACTAAGATGCTGCAGCAGTACTTCATGA
>NZ_SCWD01000016.1 GCF_004359515.1 Macrococcus carouselicus | reverse complement strand
TTAATAATGTGATGTCTGTATCAATACAGACGCGCGATTTTTTTGAGAATTCAATCAATGAACTCACTCGGTTTTGCTTGGTAAAATCTTTTTCTTCTTACTTTATCTAGTTTTCAAAGTACAATTTAATGGTGGAGACTAGCGGGATCGAACCGCTGACCTCCTGCGTGCAAAGCAGGCGCTCTCCCAGCTGAGCTAAGCCCCCATAAAGGTTATTCAATTAAACTATTAATGGTGGGCCTAAATGGACTCGAACCATCGACCTCACGCTTATCAGGCGTGCGCTCTAACCAGCTGAGCTATAGGCCCATTTGAATGTATGAACATTCAAAACTGAATACAATATGTCAATGTCGATTCCGAAGGAATATCAAGTATTCCTTTTCCGTAATATCCTTAGAAAGGAGGTGATCCAGCCGCACCTTCCGATACGGCTACCTTGTTACGACTTCACCCCAATCATCTGTCCCACCTTCGACGGCTAGCTCCTAAAAGGTTACTCCACC
>NZ_SCWD01000015.1 GCF_004359515.1 Macrococcus carouselicus | reverse complement strand
AGCCTTCACCTTGAATAGCACTGAAGTGAGCGAATACATCGTCGCCGCCTTCAACTGAGATGAAACCGAAACCTTTTTCTGCGTTAAACCATTTAACTGTACCTTGTGTCATGTGTCATGACCTCCATAAAATTATTAAATAATATCAATATCCCTTTTAAAGAAAAATTCACATATTACAAAAAGTAACTTATCAACCAAATTACTTTTTGTAATATGTGAAGATGACTTGAATGCGTATGTGTGATGTTATTTGTTCTAAGTATATAACGGATCTTCTCGTTTGTCAAACAAATGTTCGATGAAAATAAAAAAGAGGAGCAGTTGCTCCTCTGAATTAGTAATTATAATTTAACGATGTTAGCAGCTTGTGGTCCGCGTTGACCTTCTTCGATGTCGAATTCAACTGCCTGGCCTTCTTCTAAAGTTTTGTAGCCTTCACCTTGAATAGCACTGAAGTGAGCGAATACATCGTCGCCGCCTTCAACTGAGATGAAACCGAAACCTTTTTCTGCGTTAAACCATTTAACTGTACCTTGTGTCATGTGTCATGAC
>NZ_SCWD01000013.1 GCF_004359515.1 Macrococcus carouselicus | reverse complement strand
TGAAGTGACCCCCGAAAGTTAGACTTTTTTGGAATGGAGAAATCCATTCCTTTTTTTATGCAGTTTTCAAACTTAGAGTTTTCTCTCTGAACCCTACCGGGCTCATCCAGTTCAGTCTAGATTTAATGCGCTTATTATTGTAATACCATATATAGCTGTGGATTGCTTCTTCCAGCTGCTCATAGCTTTCGTATATTTTTTCATGGAACATTTCCTGCTTCAGGACACTGAAAAAGCTCTCCATAGGAGAATTGTCTAGACAGTTGCCCTTGCGTGACATACTCTGAAATATTCCGTTATCACTGAGTTTGCGTGTATATGCGCCCATCTGATAGGCCCAGCCCTGGTCACTATGAAAGGTCCTCCTGAATTCACATGCATCAGTAACTGCGATTGCCTCAGAAAGAGCTGACAGGACGGCTTCGGAATTGGGTCTTCTGGATATACGGTATGAGATGATCTCTCTGTTAAACAGATCCATGAAAGGATCGAGGTAAAGCTTGCCGATACAAACTTTACCGTTTTCATTCAGATAATGGTATTTGAACTCTGATGTATCAGTCGTTATCTTTTGATAGGGGATACCTGTATCAAACCGGCGGTTTACCAGATTATCAGCGATACGTCCAATCGTCCCCTTATAAGAAGAATATCTTCTGCTTTTTCTTGTGAATGAGATGGATTTCAGCTTGAATTTACGCATGATTCTTTGAACTTTCTTATGGTTAATCAGGTGGCCTCTCCTTCTCAGCTCGCCTGTAATCCTCCTGTACCCATAGTTCCCGTCATTCTCCTCGAAAATCTTTTTGATCTCATCCTCTATCTCCTGGTCTTCATTTTCTTTATCAAACTGTTTCTGCCAGTACATATATGTCGCCTTCGGAAAATTAAGTGCTTCAAGGATAACCTTTAATCTGAATTCTTTTCTGAGTTCCTTAATGACCCGTGATTCGATTTTAGAAGACGGCTCGGTATACTTATCCCTGAAGCTTTCAACTTTTTTATGTAGGCCAGTTCAGCTCTAAGGAGTTCATTCTCGTGTTCAAGGTTTTTGACATAGTCAGTTTTGCGCTTATCAACTTTCTTCGGTTTCTTCATCGATGGACGTCCTTTCCTCTTTTCAGTCAATCCATCTATACCATGCCTGCGAAAAGCAATTCTCCAGGCAGCGATAAGAGACGGATTATTGATGCGGAATTTGGCGGAGGTGATGGTCAGTGAAGCATCATTTTCCCTCATCCATCTCAGTATAGCAATTTTATCTTCTAAACTATATTTCGTTCTTGTTTTTTTACGTTCCAGTCCTTCTATGCCGGAGGCACAGTAAGCTAGATACCATTTTCGAACCATTGCATGTCCAATTCCATGGCGTTCACCAACTGTCTTATATCCTCCCGGACCATTGATATATTCATTTACTACTTTCATCTTGAATTCCAGATCATATTTAGCCAAATAAAAGCACCCCAAACGTTAGATTTTAGGTCTAACTTTTGGGGTGCAGTACA
>NZ_SCWD01000012.1 GCF_004359515.1 Macrococcus carouselicus | reverse complement strand
ATTGTACTTTGAAAACTAGATAAAGTAAGAAGAAAAAGATTTTACCAAGCAAAACCGAGTGAGTTCATTGATTGAATTCTCAAAAAAATCGCGCGTCTGTATTGATACAGACATCACATTATTAATAACAGATTAAGTTATTAAGGGCGCACGGTGGATGCCTTGGCACTAGAAGCCGAAGAAGGACGTTACTAACGACGATATGCTCTGGGGAGCTGTAAGTAAGCATTGATCCAGAGATCTCCGAATGGGGAAACCCAGCATGAGTTATGTCATGTTATCCGCATATGAATACATAGTATGCGAGAAGGCACACCCGGAGAACTGAAACATCTAAGTACCCGGAGGAAGAGAAAGAAAACTCGATTCCCTTAGTAGCGGCGAGCGAAACGGGAAGAGCCCAAACCAGGATGCTTGCATCCTGGGGTTGTAGGACACTCAGCACGGAGTTACAAAGGAATGATTTAGACGAATGACTTTGGAAAAGTCAACCATAGAAGGTAAAGGTCCTGTAGTCGAAAAGTCATTCTCTCCTGAGTGGATCCTGAGTACGGCGGAACACGTGGAATTCCGTCGGAATCCGGGAGGACCATCTCCCAAGGCTAAATACTCTCTAGTGACCGATAGTGAACCAGTACCGTGAGGGAAAGGTGAAAAGCACCCCGGAAGGGGAGTGAAATAGAACCTGAAACCGTGTGCTTACAAGTAGTCAGAGCCCGTTAATGGGTGATGGCGTGCCTTTTGTAGAATGATCCGGCGAGTTACGTTTTGATGCAAGGTTAAGCAGTGGATGCGGAGCCGCAGCGAAAGCGAGTCTGAACAGGGCGAATGAGTATCAGGACGTAGACCCGAAACCAGGTGATCTACCCATGTCCAGGTTGAAGTTCAGGTAACACTGAATGGAGGACCGAACCGACTTACGTTGAAAAGTGAGCGGATGAGGTGTGGGTAGCGGAGAAATTCCAATCGAACCTGGAGATAGCTGGTTCTCTCCGAAATAGCTTTAGGGCTAGCCTCGCATGATGATTACTGGAGGTAGAGCACTGTTTGGACTAGGGGCCCCCCTCGGGTTACCGAATTCAGACAAACTCCGAATGCCAGATAATTTAATGCGGGAGTCAGACTGCGGGTGATAAGGTCCGTAGTCGAGAGGGAAACAGCCCAGACCACCAGCTAAGGTCCCAAAATATATGTTAAGTGGAAAAGGATGTGGCGTTGCCCAGACAACTAGGATGTTGGCTTAGAAGCAGCCATCATTTAAAGAGTGCGTAATAGCTCACTAGTCGAGTGACGCTGCGCCGAAAATGTACCGGGGCTAAACATATTACCGAAGCTGTGGATTGTCCGTAGGACAATGGTAGGAGAGCGTTCCAAGGGCGTCGAAGCATGACCGTAAGGACATGTGGAGCGCTTGGAAGTGAGAATGCCGGAGTGAGTAGCGAAAGACGGGTGAGAATCCCGTCCACCGATTGACTAAGGTTTCCAGAGGAAGGCTCGTCCGCTCTGGGTTAGTCGGGACCTAAGCCGAGGCCGACAGGCGTAGGCGATGGATAACAGGTAGATATTCCTGTACCACCTAAGATTGTTTGAACGATGGGGGGACGCAGAAGGATAGGCGATCGTACTGTTGGTTATGTACGTCCAAGCATTGAGACTGAGTATCAGGCAAATCCGGTACTCGTAAGGTCAGGATGTGATGGGGAGCGAAATTGAGTAGCGAAGTCGTTGATTTCACACTGCCAAGAAAAGCCTCTAGTTAGAAATTAGGTGCCCGTACCGCAAACCGACACAGGTAGTCAAGATGAGAATTCTAAGGTGAGCGAGCGAACTCTCGTTAAGGAACTCGGCAAAATGACCCCGTAACTTCGGGAGAAGGGGTGCTTTTTAGGGTGCAAGCCCTGAAGAGCCGCAGTGAATAGGCCCAAGCGACTGTTTATCAAAAACACAGGTCTCTGCAAAACCGTAAGGTGACGTATAGGGGCTGACGCCTGCCCGGTGCTGGAAGGTTAAAAGGAGTGGTTAGCATCTTGCGAAGCTACGAATTGAAGCCCCAGTAAACGGCGGCCGTAACTATAACGGTCCTAAGGTAGCGAAATTCCTTGTCGGGTAAGTTCCGACCCGCACGAAAGGCGTAACGATTTGGGCACTGTCTCAACGAGAGACTCGGTGAAATCATAGTACCTGTGAAGATGCAGGTTACCCGCGACAGGACGGAAAGACCCCGTGGAGCTTTACTGCAGCCTGATATTGAAATTCGGCACAGCTTGTACAGGATAGGTAGGAGCCTTTGAAGCGTGAGCGTCAGCTTACGTGGAGGCGCTGGTGGGATACTACCCTGGCTGTGTTGACTTTCTAACCCGCGCCGTTTATCACGGCGGGAGACAGTGTCAGGCGGGCAGTTTGACTGGGGCGGTCGCCTCCTAAAGAGTAACGGAGGCGCTCAAAGGTTCCCTCAGAATGGTTGGAAATCATTCGCAGAGTGTAAAGGCACAAGGGAGCTTGACTGCGAGACCTACAAGTCGAGCAGGGTCGAAAGACGGACTTAGTGATCCGGTGGTTCCGCATGGAAGGGCCATCGCTCAACGGATAAAAGCTACCCCGGGGATAACAGGCTTATCTCCCCCAAGAGTTCACATCGACGGGGAGGTTTGGCACCTCGATGTCGGCTCATCGCATCCTGGGGCTGTAGTCGGTCCCAAGGGTTGGGCTGTTCGCCCATTAAAGCGGTACGCGAGCTGGGTTCAGAACGTCGTGAGACAGTTCGGTCCCTATCCGTCGTGGGCGTAGGAAATTTGAGAGGAGCTGTCCTTAGTACGAGAGGACCGGGATGGACATACCTCTGGTGTACCAGTTGTCGCGCCAGCGGCATAGCTGGGTAGCTATGTATGGACGGGATAAGTGCTGAAAGCATCTAAGCATGAAGCCCCCCTCAAGATGAGATTTCCCAACTTCGGTTATAAGATCCCTCAGAGATGATGAGGTCAATAGGTTCGAGGTGGAAGCACAGTAATGTGTGGAGCTGACGAATACTAATCGATCGAAGACTTAATCAAAA
>NZ_SCWD01000011.1 GCF_004359515.1 Macrococcus carouselicus | reverse complement strand
ATCGGTTTCTGCTGATTATTTTCATCTAGTTTATTAGATTTAAATAAATAATCTTCATCATCAAGAAACTGAATGTATTTATCAATTTCAGTTTTCATATGATACAACGGTACAGCTTTATTTTTTTTCGTTTTGCTTTCTTTAATCTTCAATTCATAATCTTTAATATCTTTCTTTTTCAGTGTCAGCATATCTCCAACTCTTAAACCGCAATTTATACCAAGTACGAACAAAAATACATCTCTTTCTGATCCGTAGTAGGCGAGCGACTTTTTCATCTCTTTAATGTCATCAATATTTCTAATCGGCTCAACTGTTTTCATATGCAATCAACCTTTCAATTAGTATCATTTAATGTAATATATTATATCAATATGATACATTATTTATCCGAAGAAAGTCAATCATTAATATAGCAATGTTTATCATGTAACTTAATATGTATTGTGTTACATTAATAAATTTGAAGACTAATCAGTTCCCCTTAATCTCTAGCAGAAAATCACATGATCAATATAAGATAGCAAGGGGACAGGTACAATTGAATAAACTCGTAAAATAAAAAAACTGATCCAATTAGTAAGGATCAGCGAGAACATTGTTATATTAAGAAGTAAATAAACAGAAAGGCGGTCAGCATAGTGCTAACGAACAATTTAACGTATGAATTAGAGTTGAAAAATAACATCATGTATTTAGTCTGCAAACAGACAGAACAAGCAGAGCCGATTTTTAATGTATTAACTAGAGAACTGATTCAAGGGACTATTTATTAGTCTCTTTTTTTATATCTCGTATTTATCAAAACTATTATTAAGCCTACGATCATTTCAAATAATAGATAAAACTTATTTTCATCAATCCAATTGACTATATTTGATACTCCAATATATCTAAGCAAGTAAGTGCTAATTAAAATAATTAAGTACACTGAATTTATCATTTTGATAATCTTTAACTCTGTTTCATCTACAAAAACAGCTATATTCTCAAAAATATAAGTAAATAGAAAAGGAAGTATTAAAAATATTACGTTAGTATGCTTAATATCATTAAAAACCATTATATTAAAAATAATGGCATAAGCCATTAACTGAAAGAATTGTATAATTAGAAATTGTTTTGAATGCTTCATTTTCTTCTCCTTTTAAATGAACTTTTAAATGAACTTTTAAATAGAGTATAAGCAATCCAGAAAGCACTAATATTATTATTTTCTTTGACAGGATTAGTAATAACTTCTTTATCATCTATGACTGTTTTAACTTCTTCTAACTCCCCAGCTTTATTAATTTCTGACTGATCTAGCTTTAATCTGACCTCTTTTAATTCTGTTTCTAACTCTTTGATTCTATTAGAAGATTGCAAAGCTAAAGACTGCTGATTATGTAATAAGCGTTGTTGTTCATCAAGTGTGTTGTTCAATTGCTTTATTTGTGCGTCTTTAGTATCTATCTGTTTATTATCTATTTCAGACTGCTTCATCAAGATACTTGTCAATTGACGTTCTGAATCTAATTGACTTGATAACAGCTTGATTTCTGCTTTAAGCTGGTCTAATTCCTTATTGCTACTACTAGCTTTATCATTGCTTATCAAGTTGACAACTTCTTTATCAACCTGTTCATGTTGCTTGATAGCATTGTCTTTTTTAGTTGTTTCTGTCTTAACTTCATCAAGTGCTTTATCTTCTGCTTGATGATTCTTATTGAAATGATTTAAAAGTGTTTCAATCGCTTCATCATGCACTACATAAGCTACATTCTTAACTTTAGCTATTTTAATATCATGAGCCTTGATCTGATTGAATACAGCTTGCTTACTGACATTACACATTTCAGCTATCTCTTTGACTGCTTTCATCAAGTATCAATCCTTTGCTTGTCAATTAATTTATCAATCGTCAAGTATTATTATATCAGTACTTCTACTGTTAAATGAATAAACTTCATCAAGAAAATTAACAATAACTTTACGATAACTTCATCAATTAACAACAGCTTTACAAGTATAATGAACTTAACAAATACAGGTAAAAGGGGAATTTATGACATCTGATAATAAACTAATCGTTCTGAAATGTATTCGTGATAACATTAACCCTAAAAACTTTGGTATCAAAGACGGTCAGACTAATCGACTGATTCACTCATTATTGAATGACAATTACTTGTATAAATCTTCAGATGATAAAATCGTTTTCTTTAAGCATGGATCGTTACGTAAGTTTAAGCTGACTGATAAAGCAAAAATGTATATAAAAGAATTTGATATAGATTAACAGCACGCTTTATTTAGTCTGTATCTATTGTTTATAGTCTATGAATCAGACATAGAATTGATTCTAAATGAGTAATCATCACACAACTGTACTAAGCATTTAAACGCTCATACAGACACGCCAGCAGCAAATAGTAGTAAAGGTAATATAGACGCTAAACGACTTAAATAGAGAGTGTCCTGCTTAAATAGGGCATGTATATTAATAATTAATAAAAGTCGGATTTTATCACGAAATAGGAAGCGGATTTTGTCTTATATTTAAGGGATTTATGAAATTCAAGATTTGAAAAGTTGCTGATTTAGTTTTATCAGATTGATGAAAATGCTATGAAAACAAGATATTTAAGCAAAATTAAACATTTGTATGATGAGTTTATGTCATATAGCAATTTGAAATTTCTAAAATAATATCACACAACACATTTATGAAAGACTTGTGAAACCATACTTTTCTGATTGCGATAAAATGCAATTTAGTGTAAATTTTCCCTAAGATTGTTCTTTAAAGTACTCTAAACGTAGATAAATCTGACATAGCAACTATTCAAAATGAGATTTAAAATTTTAGTATAATAGCAGACCGCTTCTCTTTATTCTTATATACCAGCCTTTTCTGATGATTTGATAGTGTTCTCTAATAAGTTTAAAAGATTCATTTAAACTTGATTCTACTAGTGTTAAAAGCCTGTTTATTGAGCAACTAGCTAATATATCTCCGCTGTATGTCGTCTATTGATCCATCAAGACTAAATATTAAGTCCCTTTTTAATTATGCTATTTAATACAAGGTGGGAGGGATAGTTTAAGATTATATTAATAGCGTGATTTAGCAGATTATATATACAGTTGTGTGAGTACGCATAGCTATTTTAAAGTAAAAACCAATAAATAGTAGTTTACATAATAAATTTATTTCTGAGAATTTTAGTTCATATTTTGCTTGTTTTTAAGTATAATTTACTAGTTACCATAAGCATAGTTAAAAACAAATGTCAATAATAATATTGTAATATTTTAAAAAACTTGCTATGATATTAATACAGCAAATAGAGAACGCATGTTCTGTTTTGACTGTAAGGCTTATCGCCAGCATACATAACCTATACTTCTAATAGTTCATAGTATCTCATCATCTTCACAAAGAGATTTAATTACTACATTCTGAATCAACTTAACAATCTCTGCCAGCACATTGACAATTGAATAATTAAATACAGCCAAATACATAAGTTACAAATTTTTCTATTTACATATCCTCATAACGTTATACAGTTCAATTAGTTTATTTAGTGCAAACCACACAATAGCTATTATAAGTACTTCTGCTGTTCATACATGAGTATAAGCTAACGCACTACCGTTTGTTGCACGTTCACTTATTTGTATTCATTAATAAGCATACAGACCTATTACAATGATTAGTTTTATAAATTTATGATCTGCTTACTATAAGTAACTTCTAAGGCTACTTATTAACAAACACAAAAAGATGAACGTCTGTTCTTCAGCTGGTAATAGTGAATTAAATTAATATTGTCATGTGATGTTAAATTAATCAAAAGGAATACGCATAACTATATTGTTTATGTGTAAGCAGTACAATATTAAATGTTCTATCTAATTCATCTGTTCTTTATTTATTGGGACTATCAGCTATTTATATCTCTTTTCAGCTGATAGCACCTACTTTTTTTCTACATGAGTACAATTTGAATAGACAGACATTTAGAAAGGAGAACACTTGATTTATGAATAATGAAAATATGAGAATTAAGTTTGTTGAATGGCATGAGTCTAACATGAAGCCACAACTTAAGATTGTTGCGGAACAGTTGAATATTACTGAAAGTTACTTTAATCATTGGAAAAATGGCAAACGTAACATGTCAGATGAATTATTGAAACGTGTTGATAGATTGATCAGCAAGTAAGCAATATTACATATAATTAAATGTATAGCGTTCAGTAAGCAAAGCAAAAACCGCTTTGTTACTAAACTTGGTCGCCACAAAATAGAACAAAGAGCGTTCTATTATTGTGACTCCTGCAAAATTTCATTTTATATTGGGAGTTTATAATATTGAAGTGGGACTCCGTAGATTTATTATGAAATATTCAAAGGGTGTAATAGCATGAGGGGTATTATTGCAAAAGTAATACTTTAAATTAGAATTTTAGATTTTAAAATTAGTTTAATTGATGAGCAGATAACACTAAATGATTAAGATTTGAGTAAACTTGGACGTATCTTATATGTTTCAAAATTTCCGCTGAAACGCTGAAACCGTTGGGAGAGTAAGTGTTCAAGTATTTTTTCAAAAAAATTTTAGTGTAGTTTCAAGATAAATTTAGTGTAGTTTCAAGATCCGCTTGCACTTTGCATATAAATATACAGTTGTTCTAATCACTTGATATAGCTTTATTTTTACATTTCAGCAGTATAAAATTGAAGATAGCATTTTTAAATAATGCAAATATTTAGAAAGGAAAAACACTTGATGAATGAAGAAAGAAAAAGATTTATACAGAAACAAGCAAAAAAGCAAGAGCCACAAATAGCAACAAATGAACATGGCGAAGTTATCACAGGTCAAATCACAGTACACCAGCACCCAGACGACAAAGCAAAACCTAAGAAAAGTTCTGATCCTCAATTCTTTAATTTGATGACTGAATTTCAAACAAACATTTTTCAGTACTATGATTTAACTGAAACTGAAGCGGGACTAGTATTACAGCTATGTACTTATGCTCGATTTACTACTGATTATGTCGATAAGAACTACATCATGTACAATCGAAAACCAGCGACAAATAAAGACATAGCTAAAATATTAAAGATTAGCTATTATCAGTTCGTTCAGAACTACAAAAAGAAGTTATTAGCTACTGAAGTATTATTAGAAGATGACAACGGAATGTACTTAAATAATGATGTCATGAATAGAGGTTATCTTCTGGATCATCATAAGTCATACAGAGTATTTAAAAAACCTGTTCAAGAATTATATGATTTATTTGTTCAAGAGGGTAAACCAGCGACAGCGAAGCACGTAGGCTTGTTCTTCTCACTGATTCCGTTTATTTATAAGCAGGATAACACTCTAGTGATGAAAGAATATAACGAAGAATTAAAGAGGTTTGTATATCATGATTATGATTCACTAGCTGAAGCACTTGGAAAACGTAATCAGAAATTAAAGAATAGGAATTACGGAACGTTTCAAGAGTCAATAATGAAGATGAATGATGTTTACTTTGAAGCATCAGGAACACATTTGATTTATGAAGTTGAAATAGCGGTACGCCCAGCAAGTATAAAAGACTCTAAAAAAAGAAAAGAGTTCAGATTAGTGATTAATCCGAACGTTTCTTTTTCTTCAACCCCAAAGGTTAAGAAGTCATTAGAAAAAATTCTACTGGACATAGATTTAAGCAATGACTTCTCAAGCAATAAGGATAATGAAGAAAATATTTAATTACATTAGCACTTATTAATATAAGTTTGGTCGCTTTTTATTATAAGTGCTAATTATTAATAATTCAATATTTACTAACTTTCAAGACAGGCTGTTATTTTTCAGCTTGTCTTTTTGTATCTAAATTTTTCAGCATTAAAATTCCGTCTTGATTTTCTTACAGATCAGACGTTTACATATATAATCGCAATGTCGCACAGCCATATGAAAAAGTTATTTTGGGGAAAATAATTTAAAAGAAATTATCAAAGGAGAGAAATAACTATGAAAATTTTAATTACAGAAAGAAGAATTTATTATGACAAACTTAAAAAGCACAGATTTAAAACGTAAAGAACAAAATCAATTAAGAGCAGAATTTTTAATGTTATTAGAATTGGATTGTATTCGTAAAGTTGATGAATCAAAAGGTTATTATATCTATGCTGCTATCAGCGGTACACTTTACGGAAAATCTAAAAAGAATAATTCTATAAAGATTATCAATCCACATGATAATGGCAACGGTTATTTATTTATAACAGTAAATAAAAAGAAAAGATATGTACATAGATTAGTAGCGTTTGGATTCGGACTCATTAGAGATATAGATGAAAAAATTGATATTAATCACAAGGATAGAAATAGAAAAAATTGCCATTTACTAAATTTAGAGCCTTGTTCAAGAAAACAAAATCATGAACATAGAGCAATAGCTGAAAGATTAGAAAATGACATTGTTGTATCAGTATTCGATATTGAACAAATTAAAAAAGAAATTAAGTCTGATTTAATTGAGGATATAGTCACAGCGTTCAATAAACAATATGATGAGTACACACCGAAAACTTTTTCTATCGAGTTCAAGAATCAACATAACATTGATTGATACACACTCAATCCCCTTTATCATTAATTTGATAGAGGGGATTTTTTTTCGTTTATATAGACGCAGACAGCCACTCATAGAACGTTTAACGCATGATTACTCACGAAGATATACAAAACGCTCTTAGAATGGCAATCAGCGAGCAATAAAGCATAAAAAACCGCCTATATCACTGTATAGACGGTAGGACAGCTATTTAATTGTTATTCTGCTTCATTAATCTGAATATCATACTGATCTGATTTAATTGTTAAAGTTCCCTCGCCTTGATTTGAGCGTGTCATGATGACAATATCAGCGATGTTGTTTTCATTCAATAAGTACAGTTCTTCTTCTGTAAATTCTTTTTGCCCTTTTAAAGTGATAGTAAAGTTTGTTTTTGTCATTTTGATTATCTCCCTTTGATTTTTATATTTGTGATTCAGTAGTGCTATTAATCGTACAGACCGTTCATTGTTGTGCTGATTGATTCATTAATAACGTCTTGATTAATACCGATATAACGTAATGTCACAGATTGTGATGAATGATTAAACAGTTGCATTAATAAAGCTATATCATTCGTTTTCTTATAGTAATGATAGCCAAACGTTTTTCTCATTGAGTGAGTGCCTATTGAATCAATACCGATTGAGTCAGCAGCCTTGTTTAATATTCTGTATGCCTGTACTCTGCTGATCGGTTTCTGCTGATTATTTTCATCTAGTTTATTAGATTTAAATAAATAATCTTCATCATCAAGAAACTGAATGTATTTATCAATTTCAGTTTTCATATGATACAACGGTACAGCTTTATTTTTTT
>NZ_SCWD01000010.1 GCF_004359515.1 Macrococcus carouselicus | reverse complement strand
GATCCGAGTAATGCTGAATATGAGTTTGGTGTGGTCAGGAAAGCGTTCAACAAAGCAAAGGACGAAGGCAAAGACATTCAGGCACATCTCATTGAACAGTCCTTTAAAGGCCGTGACATTGATCCTTTTGAAGTGAATCAGATGGGATATAAACTGGCCGAACGGCTGAATAAAGAACTCGGTGGTGGCTTTCAGGCTGTCGTCTATACACATGGCAATACGAACAATTATCATAATCATATTGTGTTTAATGCTGTGAATTTAGAGGATGGCCACAAATATCACTGTTATCAGGAAAAGAAGATCGTCGAACGCATCAATGATTCGGTTGTACAGGAACATGGTTATCCTGTCATTGAAAAGCATAAGGAACGTGGCACATCGGTCACAATTAAAGAGCAGAAACTCAAAGATAAAGGCGAATATATATGGAAAGATGATTTAAGAGCACGTATCGATCAGGCATTCGAAAAAACAAAGGATAGCCTTCATTTCGATTTAGAGCGCTTTAAGGCGCATCTAACCGATCTAGGTGTCAACATAAGGGAAAGATTCAATCAGAAGCAACAGATGACCCGTTTTTCATACGATTTTATCGACCGGGATGGTAAGAAACGTATCATACGTGAAAAAAATTTAGGAGTTGATTATGGTGCCGAGGGAATCAAATACGGATTGGAGCAGGAACGAGAATCTTATGAACGATTTAAACGACAATCAGGATTCACACCTCTCCCAACAGGTCGTACAGCTAACGTTGAAGTACCAGAAAGCAGAGATCGCATTCAACAGTATGCACGACAAGTACTTGACGCTCGTATCAGAGATGCAGGAGATGAAACGCTACAACGAGACACTCAAACAGGAGATGCGCACGGTCATCAACGAAAATCGAACACTCAAGACCGAACTTCAGAAGACCATCCAACACAGCCAGGACAAGATAGACGACATGACCGTGGTGGATTTGAACGCTGAAAGTCTTAGACGGGACGTCTTAACGGATCTGAAAAGAGAGATGAAGTCTGAAATAGAGATGCATCAGACGGAGCTGAATCATAGCTACCTCAGAACAAAGCTTATCCTGAACTATATCCCCGTCATCATCAGTTTGATCTTTGTGATATTCACCATCTATTATCTTATGACAGGGATGCATTAGGATGTTCACACTCCTTTATTATGGCATCCCTATCTGTATCGTTGCTTTGTGTCTCTATTTAATATTCGTATTGATGGCAAAACTTGAAGACCATCTCGCATCGTTAAGATTCACACTGCCTTTATCTGTGATGCTCTTCGGCATAGGGTTCACAATCAGTACATGGACGCCTTTATCACCGTTACCTTATTATCAGGCGCATCTACATGTACAGAAAGTCCAACAGCAGTCCAACATAGCTGAGACCTATCTGGATGGCTTAGTGGATAAAGGATTACTGAATACGACCGTGAAGAAGCATGTCACACATCAACATTTTTCAGTCGCACAGAAAAAAATCAGTCAGGTTGATGACCCTAAGAAACGCAAGGTACTGATGGATAAACACAGTGACTATCTATCAACGTATGAACATCAGAGCGGTGACAGGCTCATCCAAAAGCTTCAACTGGAACATCTCAGCACCTCTGAATATAGTAATCTGACTGCACAGGACTATGACAATGTCCGTTATCAGATTCAGCAACAAATTAAGACACCACGAACACAACAGTTTTTCCTGGAACGTGTTGAGAAGCTACAGAAACGACATGATCTCGAATATCAATCGGTCACACCCTAACTAGATGACAGCGTTATAGACATAGAAATCTTGTGCGATATATTCTCGAAGAATCCCGATGTAGTACGCTCTGTCACTCTTTATCTCAGCTTTCTGTCCGTGATAGACTTTTTTCTTCGTCTTAACAAGTGATTGTATCGCATAATTCATAATTTCAATGTGAGCTTCAGTGCTATAGATGTTGTTACCGATGGTTTCTTTGAGCATCACTTTATAAAAAGCCATGATTTCCTCATCACTAAAGAAAGGTTTAGCCACTTGATAGATTTCGTCAGGCACTTCCATCGGTTTGATACGGATATTTGAGTGTTTGATATTGTGAAATAAAACTTTTGAGTGTTTTTTATTTAGACGCTTTCTGTTACTTAAAAAGATATTTAATAGATTTAAAAAATATATAGTTTCCTTTTTTGCGCGAACATGTTGTAATGCTTGTTGTGACAGTGCTTTACCGGTCTTAATCATCTGATTAAGCGTGGACATTTTAGCGTGGACATTTTTTTCTTTAAGGATTTCATATTGCGTATACGTATTGATGCGATAGACATTTGCGCCGTTATTTTTACGTTTGCCACTAACCGTATGAATCTTCGTGATATAACCTTGTTCATCAAGATTTTTTAAAACACGGTAGACGGTTTTCTTGCTGATTTCGAGATAATCTGCGATGGTCTGAAGTTTTAGGTGAGAATAACCAATCACCTTTAAACTATGTTGTTTTAAAACGTTTAAAATGCGGTATTCAGTCTTTTTAAGATGACGATTGTATCGTTCAACCGTACGATCCATTGCGATGATTGTTTCAAAATTGTTTTCAAAGTCGTTCATGATGTAAGTCATTTCTATCATTCCTTTTTTAGATTTTAGGAACGAAAAAAGAGTACATGCCGGTCTTTTCCATGGCATGCACTCTTATGACGTATGTCAATTTTAATATTCTCTTAACTTACTCTTTAGATTTGTTTTATTGAAAATCTCTGAAAAATCGGGTATGATTAAAACATAATCTTAATAAGAGAAAGTTAAAAGAACATTCTAAAGTGTTTGCCGATGTACGCGATCGGTAAGCGATTAATAACTGTTGGCGCAGTTATTAATGCGGAGTGTTCTTTTTACGTTCAATTAAGTTAATTAAATTGTATATCTATTCCAAAAAAATAGCAAACAAAAATAGAGATTTTCTATTTTTGTTTGCCTAGTGTTAATTGATTATGTAATTACAATAAATTTGAAAAGACCCATAGAAGTGAAACAATATCAGCATACTTATAATGAGGTAATAAAGAATAAATATCTACAGCAAGTTGTCCGATATATTTTAAAATATATAAATTTCTGAAAAGAATCCTATTAATAATATAATTATTAATATAATAAAAAGTGACCATTTACGTGGTTCTTTTTCCATAAAACAGTACACCTCAATTCAAAAAGGAGTTTTAAAAATGCAATACATACAAACAAAAAGAACATGGATATTATCCACTAAAGAATATGATATCACTGATGATAATGAAAGAAAATTGGGAATTTGTCAAAGATATTATAATAGTAACTTTCAAAAGATTTTTTCATATATAGAGAAAAGAGATGGCTACTTAAACTATAAAATCTCCACAGAACATGAGTATAAAATTGAACAAGATAAAAAAGGTGGACTGTTAGATAAAACAAAATGGTCAATCTATAAAAATGGAGAAAAAATAGGTTCTTTACAATATAAATTTGATTTATCTAGAGAAAAAATGATATTAAATATATTAGATAAAGAGTATCTTTTAGATTCAAGTATTATCTCAAATAAAGTTTTACTTAAGGAAATAAAAGATGACAGTAATTTTTCACTACAGTTTTATGTTCATGATTTAGTTTATAGAAGAATGATTATTGATAAAATGATAGATGATTGGGAAATCTACTATCTTGCATTTTTAGTATTTGATAATTATAACTAGAATCTATTATTTCAGTTAGATTAAAAGTATAAACTTTTCATCACACTACTAATAGATTCATTCATCACATCTTGGTTAATTCCAATATACCTTAATGTCACGAATTGAGAAGAATGATTAAATAAATCCATCAATAAAGCGATGTCCTTCGTTTTTTTGTAATAATGGTAACCAAAGGTCTTACGCATCGAGTGTGTGCCGATTTCATTTAAATCGATTGATTTTGCTGAATGATTCAGGATTCTATAGGCTTGTACACGACTAATCGGCTTACTATTGCCATCAGAGTCTAGTTTATTGCTTTTAAACAGATAATCTTCGTCCTCTAGAAACTGAATATAACGATCAATATCCTCCTTTAGATGGTAAAGGGGGATTTGTTTCTGCTTACGGGTCTTCTGCTCTCTTAATTTTATTATGTAGTTCTTAATATCTTTTTTCTTCAGTCCCAACATGTCACTCACTCTTAGACCACAGTTAATACCTAAATTAAATAAAAAAACATCGCGTTCTGATCCATAATATGCAAGTGCTTCTTTCATTTCCTGTATCTTTTTCACGTCGCGAATCGGTTCCACGCTGTTCATAAAAATCACTCCTATATGATACGTATAATGTATTTGTTGTTATCATTATGATACCTTATTAAAGGCATAAAAATAAACCCCTTTGATGTCGGGGTTTATCATGTAACATAATTACCATTATGTTACATTCAAGGTGTAAGTATTATTAATAAATTAAATTTTCTTTCTCAATTATCTCTCTAAGTTTTTTAATACTAGAGTTAATCTTATTTTTCTCAATATAAGAGTATGAGAATCTAATGCTGTTTTTTTCCTTGTCAGAATAAATTTCACCAGGATGTATTAATAATCCTGCCTGTATACTGAACTGAAATAATTTCTTTATATCGACTTTTACATTAAATTTAAACCATATATAGAAAGAACCTTCAGTTTTATTCCATCTTCCTAAAGCACCTAAATATTCGTTCAAAGCATTTTCCATTATTTCTTTTCTATGAATGAGTTCAATTTTAATTTTATCGATATGTTTATCGTGATAATATTTTAGCCATTGAGTCGCTACAAACTGAGAGATAGAACTAGCACCATAATCATTTTGCATTTTTAAATCTGCAAGATGAGTAATAACTCGCTCATTTCCTATTATCCACCCTATTCTAAGTCCAGGACTTACAGTTTTAGAAAGACTGCCTAAATATAAAACATTATTACTTTCGTCTAACTCTTTTAAAGATTTAGGTGGATCGCCATTAAACCAAAGTTCACTATAAATATCATCTTCAACAATAGGGATACCTTTTGCTTTACATTGCTTTAATATACTTTCTTTCTCAGCAAGAGAGTAACTATTAGAAGTAGGGTTATGTAAGGTAGGATTAGAGTAAAATATACTGTTACTATAATCTTCATCTTCTTTAAAGATAGAATTGATATTATTTTTTATATAATCAATAGATAATGGTACTATTTTTGATTGTATTCTATGCCATGTTCTGATTGAGTTTATATACGATGGAGATTCTATTATTATTTTAGATTTAGGTATCAATAATCCATCAGATATTAATTTCAAACCCTGTAACGCTCCTGACGTGATACAAATCTCCTCTACTTCACAATGTATTCCTCTTTTATTTGCTAATCTCTTTACTTCTTCTCGTAATAGTATATTTCCTTTAGGAGCTTCATAATTGGTTGATAACTGGTCAAATACATCCTTATTAATAATCTCTTTAAATATATTGTTGGGTATCAATTCAGGTGAAAGTTCTCCGGTTCCCAAACGTATGATTCCTTCTACAAACTCACATCTATTGATTTCTTGTATATAAAATTGATTGTTCTTGGTAGGGCTGTTACCTATATAATTTTGCCAGCTTAAATTATTATGAACATACTCATTCCAACGACTGTTAGCAACATATATACCACTTCTTTCTCTACTTTCAAGAACACCATAACTTTTTAAGATATCAAGAACATTGATAATTGTTGTTCTATTAACACCAAATTTTTTGGCTAATATTCTTTGAGAAGGTAGTTTCATACCGACTTCTAGGCGACCTTCATTAATCTCTTTCAAAATATAATCAATAATGCCCTGATATTTGGTCTTATTCATAAATTACTCCTATCTGGTTGGCCTAAAAATTATATTTGGATGATTTCTTAACATTTAAAGTTATTTATCCTTCTAACTAAGGAGGGGAATTGTATATGACTAATAAAAAGCTTAAAAAAGCAGTATTTGCAAAAGAGATAATACAAGAGTTAAAGCCACTGTATCAGAAAAATAATTTTAGAAATGTCTTATGTATTCTAACAGATTGGTTGATAATAATTTCATCTGCCATTATATCTATTAAGTATGAAAATGTCATTCTATATATTTTGGCATTAATATTGATAGGTAGTAGAATGAGAGCATTTGATAATTTAATGCATGATGCATCACATCGTTTATTGTTTAAGAATAAATACATTAATAAGTGGGTTGCGTGTATCTTTGTTGCCTTCCCTATATTCACGAGTTTCACCGCATATTGTAATTCTCATTTTAAACATCACAGAAACTTGTGGGACGAAAAAGAAGACCCCGATACAATAAGGTATCGACTCGTAGGCTTAGATAAGCCACAAGAAAATACACAGAAGTTTATTAAAGATCATATCATAAAGGTACTCATGCTATTTCACGTACCAAAGTATATAATTGGAACAATAAAAGTTAATTTGTATACTAAAGAAGTTCCTAAATCTGAAATATGGATTAGAAACTTGATGTGGTTTTTGATTATTTTATCATCTATTATCTTTAACTTTTGGATCTATTTAATATTATATTGGTTCATTCCTATGCTTACCACTTTCCAAATTATTAGATATTGGGCTGAAATGGCAGAGCACTCTGGATTAAATAATGATTCCGAATTAACAGCTAGTAGAAACACATTTGGAAATTCTATAACAATATTTTTATTTCATCCACATCATGATAACTATCATCTAGTTCATCACCTTTTTCCAGCTATTCCTCATTACAATCTCAAAAAAGCACATATAATATTAATGAAGGATGAAGAATATCGCAAAGCGCATCATTGTACAGGATTTTTTAGAACAACATTGCCTGGTTTTTATAGTGTTGTAAAAGATATATGTACTCCAAATAGGGAGGTCAATTAGTATGATTCAAGCAACTCTACATGGATTCTTATTAGCATTGGGACTAATATTGCCATTAGGTGCTCAAAATGTATTTGTTTTTAATCAAGGTGCCAATCATAAGAGTTTAAAAAAATCTCTTCCAGTAGTGATAACTGCGGGATTGTGCGATACCCTGCTGATTTTGTTAGCAGTTTTAGGTGTGTCTTTGATTTTAAACCATTATCCATCTTTACAGCTAATTGTATATATTGTTGGCTTATTCTTTTTATTATATATGGCATGGTCGTTGTGGAATGAAAAACCGGCTGATGCAACTGATCAGCCACCTATGTCTGCAAAAAAACAGATAGGCTTTGCGATGTCTGTCTCTCTATTAAATCCTCATGCAATCATGGATACGATAGGTGTTATCGGAACTAGTGCATCAATTTATTCTAATGATGAAAAAGTAGCATTCACGATTGCGACTATTCTTGTATCCTGGATATGGTTTATCAGTCTAGCACTAATCGGAAAATTTGTTGGTAAAGTTGACAAATCGGGCAGATTCATTCTTATATTAAATAAACTATCAAGTGCCATAATCCTTATCGTGGCAATTTTAATTATAAAAAATATATATCAAATTATAAGTTAGCATGACTTACACGCTAAAAGTAAAAGAGCAAAGTATCTCTAAATTAATTAGATACTTTGCTCTTTTTGTTATGTAACAAAATTCCTATTGTGTTACATGATTGAGGATAAAAGAAAAGGCTAATCAATTTAATGATTAACCTTTTTTAGTCCCAATATCGTTGTTATGATAGCTGAAAAAATAATGTATGGAAAAAGTAGCGAAACTGCTAAGAAACCAATTGTCATACTTAGCCAAAATGAATCAAATTTATAATTTCCTATTTTCATCATAACACCCCACTAAAGTTTATATTAATTGTATCATACACATATAATAAATTCATTTTTCGACAAAGTAACATAAAATTACCATTGTGTTACATTTTCAGACAAATAAAAAAAGCAGTCACAGAAATATGACCGCTTAATTATTACTAAAAAATAACTTAATTTCTTCATCTTTGATAAAATAATATACCATTTTCCCATTTTTATAAAAATCAAGAACATCATTTTTATACAATAATCTAAGATGATGAGATGTAGAAGCCACACTCATATCTAGAATGATAGCAATATCACAGACACAAAGTTCTTTTTCACTCAGTAAAGACAATACAATTTTTAATTTTTTTTCATCGCATATTTTTTGAAAAATATTAAGTAATCTTTGCGACTTCTCAATTTTTAAAAAATCTAACGCTTTGTCCACTTTATCTTCATGAACACATACTATGTCACAAGTAATAGATTTATTCATTTAATTTCAACACCCTTATCTAAAATAAAAATTCTAAAATTGTTTGAATTGTTTTATTTTCTATGATAATAAACATTCCTAGTCCTATATAAATAACAGCCATTATCCAACGACTATACTTCTCAATAGTACCACCAATTCCAGGTATATTAGCAATTTTTTGAGCTGTAAAAACTAATACAAATATCAACACTAAAAATGTAATAAGTGTAACTATTAGATTTGACATATTAAGTGAAACAAAATATGGAACAAACAATCCAATGTTATCAGCACCACAACTTGCGATAGTCACTAATGCCACAGTTCCTATTAATTTTGATAATCCTTTTTTATCCAATTCTTTTTTTGCTCTTTTTTCACCAGCACAATCGTCATATAATGCTACTTTAACACCGAAATAAATTGGTATTATACCTAGCAATCCTAAGATCCATTTCTCTGGAACATAATTTAATACGAAAGCTAAAAATAAACTTACTAATATTAAAATAATAGAACCTAGATATTGTCCAATATAGATGTTTCTATATTCTTTCTTTGTGCTAGCTCTAGCAAAGAAAATTAATAAAATAACTAATAAGTCTACAGCAGTTGCTGTGTATAAAACAGTAGCAGTAATAATAGTTTGAAACATAAAAGCACATCATTCAAAAATTCATTTGAATGAAGCTTAACATATCCATCAGTAACATTCAAGTATATTTTTGAATGTTATTTTAACTCAATAATTTTTTAATATCACTTAAAGAAACGTGACAACAAGCCACCTTTTTTATTTGTCGTGCTATTACTTTCTTGCTTATCTTCTCTTAAATCTTTATAAAAGCTATCAACTTTATTTGTATCAGCTTGAGAAGTATCTTCTTTAATCTCATTCAATTCTAATTCAAGAGCCTTTATCTTATCATTCGATTGTAATTGTAATGACTGTTGATTGTGTAACAACTGTTGTTGTTGCTTAAGTAATGAGGTCAAGTCTTGCTTATCATCTTGCAATGATTGTATTTGTTTGTTTTTATCATCAATCATTTGTCTAAGAAGTTCTATTTTATTGTTATTGTTTGATACATCTTGAGTATCATTGTCTTGCTTTGAGCTACTATCATTATTTATTAGTTCAGATACATCTACATTCAATGACTTAGCTTTATTATTGAGTATTCTATTTTTAATTGCTTCAACATCATCAGCACTTGAAACATACAAAGTATTGTCTTGCTTAGTCAGTTCTATTTCCAATTTTTTAGCATTATTAAACACAGTTTGTTTACTTACATTCAATTCATTAGCAAGATCAATACACGATTTCATTTTATCAATCCTTTATCAATAGTTTGTTAAACGTTTGCCTAATTATATCTAAACTTATTAATCCTTTGACAATCATTTGTTAAGTATCTCAAAGACAATTATATCAATACATCTACCTTAATCAAATGCAATTATTTATTAAGTTATTCATGACGTGTTAGACAACACTTGATCAAATACTATATTATTTTATCAAGTTTTTGCCAATGATTTGTTAAAGCTTAGCACAGACAACGTACAAGCAACGATAATGTATTTGAATGGTTGTAAAGTCCTAAAGTAGTTTAAAGGCTTGTCAGAACGCTTTATTACTCTTATACGGTCCTATTTATGTGTTTATTCAGTAATATTTCTTAGTTATAATTAAAAAAATAAAAGATTGAGGTGATTATATGTCTGAGGAAAAAACAGAGGTAAAAAGAAAGTTTGGTTTTTATCATCGCAAAGGTGAAAAGATTAAAATTGTTTTTACTGACGGAAAAGCTATCACTGGAACATATTTATTTGCACCACAGTATGAGATTATTATCGAAACAGAAGATGGACGAGAAATAACGATTTTTAAACATGCTGTAAAGTATGTCTATGTCATTGATTAGTTTTACAAAGAAAATTGAATGAGATATAATAAAGTTAACAAGTAGAAATTCCATGGAAACACCGAACCCCCTAACTGCTGGGAACAGTTAGGGGGTTTTTTTAGGTGCTGGTATGCCGTCTTACGACTTACGCTGATCTAACCAGTGAGAAAACAACATAAGAATGACACCGACAATAATCGGTGCGATTACGTTAACAAGTAAAAAATCCATGGAGATCACCTCCTTCCATAAGATCTCGCCTATGGAAGTGAAGACGGCTTACTCATTATATCGAATTACGATGATTTCTTCTATAGTGCTTACCTTACCCATTTTATCTCTCAAAAACACGTGGCATAATAAGGGTAACGATAAACATCAGGAGGATATACGATGACAAATATTGATTATGAAAAAGAACTTCAGGCATTAGAAGAAAAAAAGAAACAACTCTTAAAAGAAAAGCGTGAAAAAGATAAGAAAGAACTTCAGACCTTAAAAGCAGTCTTTGGTAAAGACTTCCCAAGAAAGGAGAACGGTAAATTCATCTCGTTGGATGAATTCAAACAGAATTATATGATTGCACATAAAGATCATTCAGGGATCGATCAGAATCAGTTCAGTGCTGTTCAGAATGAACTGAATCAGTTAAAAAAGAATTTAAATGCCATTGCGGATGCAATGGACGATTCAAGAGGCTACTGGCATATTAATGATTTAAAGGGGTTAACGAACTGGTTATCAAAGTTTAGAACGAAGGGCTAAAATTTGATAACCAGTCTTACAAAAGATACTGGTATGCAGTATCTTTTGTATCGAATTGATTGGATTAGGATGACGTAAGTAGTCATCCTAATCCAATCAATTCGGAGATGTTTTCTATAAAAATTCATCCAAATATCATATGATGCTTGGATGGATTTTTGTATTTTATATCATCTGTGTATTTCGAAGAAATAGACGATGATATAAAACGAAAGGGTTAAGGGAAAAGCTTTCCCCTTACAAGGAGGTGAATGATAATTTGCGAAGCAAATGTATACATTCGCACTGCTTGACCAAAACATTTTTTACAATTTATGGTATAATTGAGATAAACGTAGTGATAAAAAAATTGGACATAAATGTTTTGTGTTCTTGTGATGTGATGGCTGTTGTTAATCTAAAATGCGAGCGAATAGTGAGTCATTTTGATTTACAACAATCGTGTGAATGTCTGTGACCGAATAGGGAACAGTCTGAACCGATACATCATATCACTTCGTCACGGAGTGGCGTAAAAAATAACGAATGGACATGAGCTATTTTTTACAGAATGGAGGGACGAACAAGTGAGCGAGACAAAGAAAAAATCAAAGATTATTTCTTTTCGAGTGAACGCAGATGAATATGATGTGATCGCTGGTACAGCTTCAAGTGCCAACTTGAACATCACATCATATTTAAAGGCGCGCGCATTAGGAGGTAAGATACATCGACCATTAATGAAGTCAGAAGATATTCAAAGTATCTTACCACCACTTTCAAGGCTTTCAGGAGAAATCAGTCGTGTCGGCAATAATATGAATCAATCGACACGAGCCTTAAAAATCTTATCAAGAGAAACCTTTTTAGGACAACATGAAATGAATGAGGTTAAAAAGCTGACTGAGGAATTCAATGCATTAAAACAAGAATTCGAACAGCTACAGAGTGAGGTGCATCAGATATGGCACAAACTAAAGTAGCGTCGTCTAAAAGTGCCACTGCATCCATTAAATATGGACGTGATGGTAAGGACAAAGAGACATCCGAAAAGAAGTGTATTGCGATGTCTGGTATCAACTGTGATCCGAGTAATGCTGAATATGAGTTTGGTGTGGTCAGGAAAGCGTTCAACAAAGCAAAGGACGAAGGCAAAGACATTCAGGCACATCTCATTGAACAGTCCTTTAAAGGCCGTGACATTGATCCTT